>DAOTXR010000073.1:0-308425 GCA_034435375.1 Anaerolineae bacterium | reverse complement strand
GCCGAAAGAGTCCTAAGAGACTCTTTCGGCAACACCCTTAGACAACAAACCACGCGCTGCCGCCGTCGATCAGGATGGTGGGATTGCTGTAGCTCTCGCCGTCGTCGGCGGTGATGGTCAGGCCCATTAGTGTCAACTGCTGGTAGACATTCTGCCAGCCTGCCTGGTCGCCAGACTGGTGAGCAGCAAAAGCCTGATTGAACCAGGGGGCAAAGTTACCCCAGGCATCCCCTGCGGTAAAAGTTGCCTGATACCACTGATCGTCTGCCCCGGTGGGTGTCAGTGTGCCGATGTAGGAGTTCCCAATGTAGATATGCCAGTTCTTGTCTGTCATGCTCACGGCTCATTCTCCCTGATTGGCGTCCACATCCATCACTGGCCCCGATTCTACCTTAACCGTTCTCAAACATCTATAGAGACAAATGCCCATTCACAAGGCCAGACAGACTTTCACAGCCACCCTGGGTCGGCAGAAAGCCGCTCAGCAGGTGATGTGTAGAACAGCATAGATTTCGCTGTCGTCGAGGTTTTGTATCAGTGTACAGACTTCGGGGGTCGTCTGGGCGATCACTTCCACCCCGCGCCGCTGCGCTTCGGAGTAAACCTCGTCCATGATCGGCAGGCTGCCGTACATCCCCGTTCCCACGATCAACCGTTTTCCACCCCACGGGATCGGCTCGTCGGCAGATAAGGGGGTATGCCCATACCGATCGCTGTAGACTTTCGACGCTTTCTTTTTGCGCTTGCGCACCTCTCCAGCTTCGACTATCACATCGTACTCGAATAACTTGCCGTCGATCTTGAGCTTGCCGAAGGCGACCATCTCTGCACGCATGACTTCATCTTCTCCTACCACGGAAGCCTGTCGCTCTGGTTCCAGTATAACGCAGTTCGCACTGGCTTTGAATAGTCGCCGCTCCCGTGTTAATCTCTGACTGCCTAAGTTGACTCAGGAGGGGGAAACCAGAGCATGATCACCATCGGCGATATCGAGATTGACATCATCAATGACGCGCGCATCATGTCCGATTCCGGCGGCGTGTTTGGATTGGTGCCCCGCGCATTGTGGACGCGCCACTACACACCTGACGCCCAGAGCCGCGTGCCTATGCTCCATAACTGCCTGCTAGTGCGAGCAGATGGCAAGATCATCGTCGTGGATACGGGGATCGGCACCAAGGTGCCCGATAAGATGGCAAGCATTCTGAGTCTGGAACGCCCCGCAGGCGGGCTGGTGGAGGGGCTGGCGCGGTGCGGCGTCAGGTCGGAAGATGTAGACCTGGTGATCAACACCCACCTGCACTCCGACCACTGTGGTGGCAACACCCGCTTCGACCAGTCGGGGGCGCTGGTGCCTACTTTCCCCAATGCTGAATACTGGGTACAGCGTCTGGAATATGCCGATGCAGCCTTTCCCAACGAGCGAACGCGGGGAACATACTTCCAGGAGAACTACGCGCCGCTTCTCCAGTCAGGGCAGATGCGCCTGATCGACGGTGAGGTAGAGGTTGTCCCTGGGATGCGCGTCGTAGTGACTCCCGGTCACACCCGTGCACACGCCAGCGTTGTATTCGAACGGGACGGCGCAGCGGCGTTGTATGTGGGCGACATGGCCTCGTTGGCAGTGCACTTCGCCAACCTGGCTTGGATGACGGCCTACGACATCGAGCCGCTGGTGACATTGGAGACCAAGCGCTTCTGGCAGCGGTGGGTGCTGGAGCGAGATGCACTGGTGCTTTTCGAGCATGATCCGCTGATCGCAGTAGGTCGGCTTGCACCCAGAGGCGACGATGGCAAGCTGACGGTGATACCTGCCTGAGGAACTGGCCAACGGCGCTGAGGCCAACTCGCCGAGTTCGCTCTCCCCAGTCTGTCCCAACGGCGAGGGTGGCTTGGAGGCAAATCTTAAGGTCACCTTAATGATGGGCTAACGGCCCGTTAAAGCAATGTTTGTAGACTCCTCAGTAATGCAGACAGATATACAGAAGCACAATGCACATTCTAGTAACTAACGACGACGGCGTCTATGCCCCAGGGATTTATGCCCTTCAGGCTGCGTTGCGCCGTATCCCAGAGGCCAAGGTATCTATCGTGGCCCCTGCCGAGAACCAAAGCGCGGTTGGCCACCGCAAAACGCTGAACGACCCTATGCGCATGAAGCCTGTGACACTCATGGGGGGGATTGAGGGCTTTGCCTGTTCTGGTTCGCCCGCCGATGCGATTGCGCTGGCGCTGATGGGTTTCATCAAAGACCCGGTTGACATCGTGGTGAGCGGCATCAATCAAGGGGCAAACCTGGCCCAGGACATTACCTACAGCGGGACGGTCACAGCAGCAATGGAAGCAGTGCTGTATGGTGTGCCAGCCATTGCCATTTCGCTCGATTCATTTACCGAGCCAGCCTTCGAGCAAGCAGCGGCTTTTGCTGCCCATCTGACACCCCTGGTGCTGGAAAAGGGGTTGCCCGAACTGACCCTGCTCAATGTCAATGTGCCGCTGGGCGCAATCAAGGGCGTATGCATCACCCGCCAGGGACGGCGGCGCTATCACGACACCTTGGTCGAGCGCATCGACCCCATGGGCCGCCCCTACTACTGGATTGGCGGAGAACGGCCCACAGGCGACACGGATGAAGTCGGCACTGACGTATGGGCTGTGGCTAATGGCTATGCGTCGATCACGCCCATTCGCCTCGACATGACCGCCCGTGATTTCATGGGATCTCTTCAGACGTGGCATCTGGAAGACATCTGGTCGGGGGATGCCAATGGATGATCCGAAGAGGTCGTTCTATCCTAGATGGAACGACCTCTGAGAGCTGCCGGCTACGTTTCTTGCTTAGCCGGGAGGCTGGATCGGTCCGCTCGCTTGCCAGGACGCCCCAACCATAGCTATACTACGCCCCATCTCAGGCCGCAGTTTGACAGGCCGTGTAAAACCCCTATACTTCTGGTGCTTGTGTTGCACTCCACAACAATTTTGTCTCCCAGAGGACTGACAGTGGCCGACCGTTTTGACGACTATGTAACCGTCGCAGAGGCAGCCAAGCGCCTGAATATCCACGCGGAGTCGGTGCGCAGGCTGATTCGGACTGGCAAGCTACCGGCGCGTAAGTTTGCCAATACCTGGCTGATCGAGAAAACCACACTGGAGCAGTTCGCCAGCAACTACGATCCACGTCCTGGGAGAAAGGCGACTCTGCTCTAATGGAGAAATCGGCTTGAACTTGCATGAGGACTGCTGGGACCAGACAACAGTGTTCCGATTCGTCTCCATTAGAGACCACCCTGAACGCCGTCCGCTCACTGCTCTAGACACTTTCCAGAGGACAAGTGGTTGCACCTTGTGCCCCGTTATACTAGAATCGCCTCAATGTGAAGAAGGGGTGCTAGGGCGTGTCAACAGTCTCGATCAAAGGCGTCCGGGATGGGTTGCTGATTATCCTTGACGACACAGCTCCGTGGGCTGAGGTTGAGGCGGCGCTGTTTGGCACCATTCAGAACCAAGGTGAGTTCTTTCGAGGTGCACGGGTTGCGCTTCGGGTAGGAGATCGGGCTTTGGATCGCGACGACATACGCAGGCTGCGTGAGAAGCTGGCCGCGCACGATGTGCGGCTCTCGACCATCCTGGGCACATCGCCTGAGACAATTCGCGCCGCGCGACGCGAGGATGTCGAGACCGAAGCCCCTGACACGTCTACGGTGGGCATGACCGAGGATGGCGAGCTGCCGCCGATCGATACGAACGAGTATGGCAGCAGCGGCGTGCTGGTTAAGACTACACTGCGTTCAGGGCGTGTCGTCCGGCATGTGGGCCATGTGGTCGTGATCGGAGACGTGAATCCGGGGGCGCAGATCATTGCCGGTGGCGATGTGCTGGTGTGGGGGCGGCTGCGTGGTACGGTGCAGGCAGGGGCCAATGGTGACGATAGTGCGCTGGTGTGTGCGCTTGACCTGCGTCCCATGCAATTGAGGATTGCCAACCATGTGGCCATCGCCACCGATGACAACCGCCCTCGCCCGCACCCAGAGGTTGCTTCGGTGCGCAACGGCCAGATTGTGGCTGAGGAATGGGGCCTTTGATACAACATCACCGCTCATCCCAACCTGACTTGACATGGGGAGAGGTGGACAAGACTTTGCAGCGGGACATTGAACTTGGGGCAGCCCGCTGTATTGATGGCAGGAAGGGTATATCATGACGGCTCGTGTGATCACGATCACTTCTGGCAAGGGTGGGGTTGGTAAAACAACGGCAACGGCCAACCTCGGTGTGGCGCTCGCCACGCTGGGCCACAAGGTCGCCTGCCTTGATGCTGACATCGGGCTGCGCAACCTGGACGTGGTGATGGGTCTGGAGAACCGCATTGTCTATGACATCGTAGACGTGGTCGAAGGGCGTGCACGCCTACGCCAGGCAATGATCCGGGACAAGCGCCTCAAAGAGGACCTGTACCTGATCCCCGCTGCACAAACCCGCGATAAGACGGCGGTCAGCCCTAGCGACATGGTGCGCCTGTGCGATGAACTCAGACCGCTGGTGGACTTCATCTTGATCGACTCGCCTGCCGGGATCGAGCGTGGGTTCCGCAATGCCGTCGCGCCGGCAGACGAAGTGATCATTATCACCAATCCTGAGGTGTCGTCAGTGCGTGACGCCGACCGCATCATCGGCCTGATCGAGGCCGAAGGGAAAGGCCCGGGTCGCTTAATTGTCAACCGTGTGAAACCTGACATGGTCAAGCGGGGGGACATGCTCAGCCCTGAGGACATCATTGACATCCTGGCGATCAAGCTGATCGGCCTGATTCCAGAAGATGAAGCCATCCTGGTCTCGACCAACCGGGGCATGCCAGTCGCGCTGAGCATCGAGGAGACATTGGCAGGCAAGGCATTTCACAACATTGCCCGCCGCATCCTGGGAGAAGACGTGCCCTTCCTGACCATCGAGGAAGAGGGCGGCTTCCTCCAGCGCTTCTTCCGCAAGCTGAAGATCGGCGGGCCAGCCCAGCCGGAGGCTTCTGCTGCCCGCAGCGATCACCGCGCTGCCTCTGCGCCCGCTCCTAAGGCTGAGCGCAAGGCCGAAACAGCAGAGGCCGAGACGAGAACCGGAGAGCCGCAGAAAAAGCCGGAGGTCAAACCCTCCGAGGAAGAGCCGAAGAAAGCCGAAGAGAAGCCCTCAGCCCCAGTCCAGCGACCGCTGTCGGCCAGGGTTCAGGAGCCTGCCACGGCAACGCCTCCAGCGAAGGCCCCACCGCCCCTAGCCTCTCCTGCGCAGACGGTGGCTCCAGCAGCCACGCCGCCGGCAGCGCCATCTTCGCGTTCCGCGTTGCCCCAGGCTGCGCCGCCTTCTCCGGCACAGGATGTGAGGCCATCGCCAGCTCCGCAGCCGACTTCATCGCCGGCGGCTGAGCCTGGGAGAGGCCCTGCACCCGCTCAGACTCAGGAACCGGAGAAAAAACAGGCAGCGCCGCCCGCCGGGAGACAGGCTCCCGCTGCTGCACCGGGCGCGGGCGAGAAGCCCTCAACCGCTACTGGCACCCCGCAGATCGAAAAACCTGCCAGTCCAAGCACAAGCAGCGCCACCAGCACACCAGGCAGCGAGACGAAGACCGTACCGTAGCAGTTGAACAGGCCGGATGGGAGGAAAACGTCAATGGCTGGAATTATGAGTCGCATCTTTGGTGGAAGGGAGCCAGCAAGCAGCAAGGTGGCCAAAGAACGGCTGCAACTCGTGCTGATTCATGACCGCAGCAATCTGACGCCGGAGCAGGTGCAGTCAATTAAGGACGAGATTCTCATGGTTATCGCCCGCTACGTGGACTTTGACCCAGACACGGTCGAGGTGGTGCTGACCAATGAGGATCGCAGCAGCATCCTGCGTGCCGAGATCCCCATCCTGCAGAGCACAGGACCGCGCCGGCGGCGTGCTATGTCGCTGAGCGAGGTAGATGATTTAGACGAGTAGAATGTCCCCAGCGGCAGACTCGATGACGATCTCGATCTGAGTGGCCGCCGTCTCGAAATCGTGTGTGGTGTAGCGGCGCTGGCTGAGGGCCAGCAGCCGCTCATTTTTGATGGTCACTGTCGCCAGCTCGCCTCGCCGGATGGCCACTTGGACCCCAACTTCCGGCGGAATGCGGACTTCTACGATCCCGATTCCGGTTTTCAGCCGCATCTGGACATAGCCGCGTGTCGGACAGTTGACGGCTAGACGGCCTGCCAGGGTGCGGGCCGTCACACGTTCAAGGCGTAGATCGCGCAGGTTGAGCACCAAGTCGCCTAGTGAACTGCGGGCATCGATGTCCCACAGCACGTTGCTGGCCAAGTCAGCCTGCCAGCGGGCAATGTTGGGACGCAGCAGGCCGCCACGCAAGCGCAGATGCGCCACACCGCTCTCGGCGTGGAAGTCCGGTCTGCCGATGGGGCCATAGCGGACCGACGCAACACGGTCGTTGGGCCCACTGCTGACCACTAGATCGGACAGAGCGGCGCGGGCCAACAGCTCACCACGCACTACCTGTCCGCGCGCCGTGAACACACGCGGCTCTGACCCAACAACCAAGTCGCCGCTGAGCAAAATGTTCAACCCTAACGCAGTGACGCCAGCGCCGATCAACACCGGGATTGGCACGGGCATATGCACAGACGCGAACAGTCCTAGCAGGCCGGCGGCGATCAACGCCAAGCCGATCCACCATAGTCCCTGGCTCAGCCTCCGACGGAGAGGGTTGGCCTTCATATGTTCCATTACTCTGTCAGGCCCTTGTCATGATGGCCTCAAGATGGCCTCGCCCGATCCACATGTCTTCAGTATAGGCCATCCGGGCTAGTCAGTCCAGAGCGCCTAGCGCTCGGGCGTATTTCAACTGGAGGGCGAGGTCTGGTGTCGCCATCGTGTCCCGCTGAGGTTCCTGCCCCAAACGAGGAACATCCCCCGACGATCCATCAGCGCCCAGACGGTTAGGCAGGGGTGCAATTGTGCGCCCCTGCCTATGACTGCTTTCAGTCTTGCACAACCTCCGGGGTAGGGGAGGGTTGGATCAACGGCGGAGAGGTGAGAAATTCGATCACCTGATCCATGTAGTAGGCGGCCACCAGATAGATGTCGCTGGCCGGGTTGTCGGTCTCGGTCAGCCGGACGTAGTAGGCAGTGTTGGTCGGGTTAGGTGAACCCACATACAAGGTGAACTCGCCCCCATCCATGACCCTGAAGTTAACGGTGTAACGCACGTTGTCCAGCCCGTAAGGAGCCAGCGCCTCAACCCCATCCAGGATGCGTTGCGGGGTTAGGTCAGCCAGATAGACCACCGCACTGGTGATGGTGGTGCTATCGACAGGCCATGCTGTATCGAAACCCTCCGGCGCCTGTTCGACCGTCCAGTTGAACCCGTCCTCGGTACCAGCGGCAAACGTTTGCCCTGTCTGGTTATCAACAACCTGGACAAAGTTTACCACCTTGCCCTCAGCATCCGGGAAGAGCGGCTCAGCTGCTTCGGAGGTGGGGACCAGCTCAGCTTCGGACTCAGTTCCCTCATCCCCAAGCACCTTCAGGGCCACGACAATCAGCGAAACAGCCAGCAGCGCAAAGACAAGCCCTGCAATTAGGCGATTGCGTGTGTTCATACCGAGCAGCTCCTTCGATGCCCATTAGTGGCGGCGACGACGCACAATCCATACGCCAATGCCACCCGCCGCCAGGACCAGCGGCAACAGGCAGGTGATGCTGATGATCACCAGAGACAACTCGACTGTCCCATACGGGCGATCCAGCATACGGGTGTCAAAATCCGGCGCAGGCAGGTCAAGCTCCTCCCCCTCTCCAGCCAGCCAGTTGGCGGCGTTCAAGAAGAACTCAGCGTTGCCATAGGTCGCCTTCTGCAGTGCATCATTCGAAGCGAAATCAGCGTCGCCGACAACGACCAGACGTGCACCAGTCAGTGAGTTCTCAGCGCTCACCGCCAGCGTGAGCGGTCCAGGCACATCGTCAGCGTCAAACTGCATCGAGCTGGCTGGATTGGTCTCGCCCCACGAAGTCATCTGGTTGCCCATGTTGGCCGTCCGCAACAGGTCGACGTGTGTGACAGGCGATCCCTGCACATCGGCGTAATCGATGCTGCGGGCCGATGGGAAGAAGGGCGGCTGTCTGCTCTCCAGCAGCGGCGCGGTGATTGGCGACTGAGCATCGACAGACAGGCCCAGGGCGCTCATCTCGCCCTCCTGGCTCAGCAGGTCGATCACCAAATCGTCCTGGAGATTGATAGCCCAGTTTTCTTTGAGATAGGTGAGCAGCTCGTCGGCAGTGGTGTGGCCTGCTAACTCAAGCAACTGTGTGCCCTCTGCCGTGTCCCACACAACCACATTGCCATCACGGCTGGCGGAGACCAGACGCTGTCCATCGGGGGAGAAAGCAATTTGCCATACGAAGTCGTTGATACCCTTCAGCACAACGTCTGTGCTGGCGTCAGTGCTGCCGAGTGGGCGGATGTGGATGGTGCCATCGCCCACGGCGTAGGCAAGGCTGCCGTTGGCAGCTACGGCTAATCCACTGATGCCCAGATCGGGAAAGCGAGGAACCGTACTGCCTTCGCCTGTCTCCACCACGAGGGTCCCCTCATAGCCGGCCACGTCCACTGTGTACAGCGTGCTGCCATCTGGCGAGAAGGCCAGCCCCAGCACGGCGCTGGAATGCAGTCGTTCATTGACTTTCACTTCGCCCGTGGCAGCGTCCCAAATGTATACAGGGCTTTCGCCGGCGGAGGCAATCAGCCGGCTGTCGGGCGAGAAAGCCAGGGTCAACAGCGGCTCATTGGCGACGATGGGGGAATAGGGCAGCGGCTCAAGGGTAGCCGCATCCCACACATTGACCGCCCCGATCTCGCTAGCGCTGGCCAGCAGCCGTCCATCGGGGGAGAACACAATCCGCCGCACGGTCTCCGTGAGACCGCTCAACTGTGTGATCTCCTCACCGGTGGCTGTGTCCCATACACGGATGGTGTTGTCCAACCCAGCGGTGACTAGGCGACTGCCATCTGGCGAGAAGGCCACAGCCAGCACATCGCTGTTGTGACCGCGCATCACCAACAGTTCCTCGCCAGTCTGCGTATCCCAGATGCGAGCGGTGCCGTCTGCCCCCGCTGACGCAATGCGAGTGCCATCACGGCTGAAGCCCACATCAAGCACGCCAAAGCTCAGGGCGCTGCCGCCCCGGCCCGGCTCACTCAGCAACATGACCGCGCCGCCGCCGTCCAGATAAGCTTTGAGCGCCTCGACTTCAGCAGGCGTGAAGCTCGCTGTCGGCCCAGCGATCAGCACCACGGCAGCATCTTCAGGAATGCCGCCTTCTTCAAGGATGTTCAAGGGCCTCACAACGAAGTTCAGACGTGTCAGCTCGCGCTTGATCTGGGACAGATCGGTGCCCAGGAAGCCGTCCACGTCGCGCTCGCCATGGCCGGTGGTAGCGTACAATACACGCTCCTCGCCGATCAGCACCCGCACTAGGGCGCCGGTGATCTCGCGCTCCGAAATAGCCGCGGCCTCCGCCGTGCGGTCGCCCTGTTCAAGGACTAACACGCCGGTGCGGCTGATCTCAAGCCGCTGGGCTTCAGTCGGTTCCAAATCAGGGTCAATAAAGCGGAAAGTTAGCTTGCCGTTGCTGTAGCGTTGATATTCCTTCAGCCAGATCTCAGCTTCATCCTGTAGCGACTTCTCCTCGCTGGTAAAGAAACCTGTGACGGTCACGTCGGCGTCCAGGTTCTCCAGCAACTCGATTGAGTCTTCAGAGAGCTGATACTCCTGGCCCTCGGTCAAGTCAATTGGGGCAATGTTGGCCTTGAGGATGACGACGTACAGCGCTACGATGAAGGCTATGAAGAACAGAGTCATCAACGCGGTCGTCAGCCCATACTGGCCTGGCCGTCCGGTCAAGGCGCGGCTGAGTGCCTCTGGATCGGCCAAGACAAAACCTGCCAGTCCTGCCAGCCCCACCCCCAGCGAAACGTAGCTGACCGTGGTGAATCGGCTTGCTGGTGTGACGATCAGAGCGACAGCCATCACGAGCAGTGCCACCAGGCCAATACCCAGCGAGAGCCAACGCAGCAGGCTACGGCTGACGAAAATTGCGCTGGAGCTTTGATTCTCGTTCACGCGCTCCACCTCCTCGTGCTGAGAGCCTGGGTCGCCAGGAACAGCGAAGTAGCGATCAGCCCGACAAAATAGGCCACGTCCACCGGGTCGATCAACGCCCGGTCGATCATGCTCCGGTAATGGCCGATCATCGATAGTTCACCCAGGACACTGTTGATCGCGGGGTTGGTGATGATGTTAGTCGCCGCCTGAGCCAGCGATAGGCCGAGCAGGATGCCCAGCGTGATCATGAAGGCCACCAGCTGATACTGGGTGAGCGAAGAGGCAAATATCCCAATGGCCAACATGGTGCCGCCGAGCAACCACATGGCCAGGTAACCGGTGATGATCAGCCCTATCTCCGGATTGCCGCGCAGGATCAGAATGAGGGGAAACGTAGCAGTGATGAGCACATAGAGCGTGAACACAGCCCACACAGCCAGCCACTTGGCAAAGATGATCTCCCAGTCGCGCACAGGCGCGGTGAACAGCAACTCATGCGTGCCGGTGCGAACTTCCTCTGACACCAGCCGCATGGTCAGCGCCGGGGCGATGAAGATCAGCAGGAAGAGCATCCACTGAAGCATGAATACCATGCTGGGCTCGGACATCCCCTGGTTGATGGCGCTGAGAGATAGTGAGAAGAATCCCCCGGCCAGGAAGAGCCACACCGCGCCGATCAAGTAGACCAGCGGGGAGACGAAAAACAACTTTATCTCATTCTTGAAGATAATCCACAGGATTTGAAGTGAGCGCTTGACCTCTCTCATGCCTGGTTCTCCTCTGCCTGAAGCTCGTACTCGTCGGTGGTGAGCTGCAAGAAGATGTCCTCCAGCGACAAGTCAAGCGAGCGCAGCTCAAGCAAGTCCCACGACTGCCCGACGATAGCTGCCGCCACAGCAGGGCGAGCATCGATCTCGACGCTGGACAACACCTCAAGGCCTTGCCTACCGATCTGCACGCTGGCCACACCCGGCAGATTCCGCACTGCCTCGGCCACAGTCTGCAAATCTGTGTTGCCCACGCGCACCATGAAGCGCTGTGAGCTTTGCAGCCGGGTCGAAAGACGCTCCGGTGTATCCTCGGCCACGATGCGCCCTTTGTTGATGATCAGTACCCGCGAGCACAGCTGCTCGGCCTCAGATAGGATATGTGTGCTGAGCAGCACGGTCCGGTGCTGTCCAATGTGCCGGATCAACTCGCGGACCTCGCGCACCTGTGCTGGGTCTAGGCCAATGGTTGGTTCGTCCAAAATGAGCACCTCTGGCTCATGGACGAGGGCCTGAGCCAATCCGACGCGCTGGCGCATACCCTTAGACAGATGAGCGATCATGCTGTCGGCGCGGTCGAGCATATCGACCATGTCAAGCACCTCGTCGACCCGTTCGGCTCGTCCCCGCCGGGGCACGCCATGCAGACTCGCCATGTAATCCACGTACTGCCAGACCGTCATTTCCTTGTAAAGCGGAACCGTCTCAGGCATGTAGCCTACATGTCGTCGGGCCTCCAGCGGCTGGGCCACAACATCCAAACCAGCTACAATAGCCGTTCCCTCGTTAGGCGGCATATAGCCAGTCAGGATTCGCATGGTCGTTGTCTTGCCTGCTCCATTAGGGCCGAGAAAACCTACGATTTCGCCCGCTTCGGTGTGAAAGGAGAGACTATCAATGGCCTTGAAGTCTCCGTAGTACTTGGTCAGTCCTTCAACCTGGATCATGCGGTCGCTCCTGGAGATACCCTGAGGAGATGTTCAAGGTATGTGCATCACGCAACAAAAACGCCGCGTTTACTTCCGCCAGTTGCTCCTGAGAGAACGTCGTAGGTAAGCCACGGCGCATGGATCGTGGGGCTGATGATACATCCTGCGTAGAGGGTTGTCAAGACAGGTGTCGTCTGCGGTGAGAGCAGCCCCCTGGCTGACGTCTTAGCCGACCAAATTAATGATACAATGTAACCATAGTCAGAAAGGAGACCGGTCACAGGCTGTGGATTGCCGCATGGATGACCCCCTCCTCATCCAGTGCCTGCGGCGGGCTGTTGTCCATCACAACAGCGCCAGTCGCGGCATGGCTCCCGATCCTGATGCGCTGGCCAGGCAGGCTGCAGGCGTCATTCGGCGCAATGTGGGTCGCATCCCGGCCTCCCCACTGCCCAATCCTGCGACAGGGGTGCCTGATGCTTACGTCGATGAGGTGATTGCCAGCCTGATCGAAGAGGGGCCGCGGGTGAATGCGCTGCGAGCCGGCGATTACAAGGCTTGGGAAGACATTCTCCGCCTGATTCACCAGCGGGTGCTGATGGTGCTGCGTCCTTTCGTGCCTTGCCTGGGAGATCGTCTCGATGCGCTGGTCGATGATCTGGTGGCGCACTGCGCTGCCGTCCTGTGGCTTAGCCTTGACCGCTTCCCGTTCGACACTAGCCTGAGGCAGTGGACGGCGTTGTTTGTCATCTACGAGGTGAAGACCATCCGCAAGTCGGCAGACTTCCGGTGGAATAATATGGCTCGCTCGCTCGACCGACCCCTCACCCCAGACCCAGGCGCCCTAACGTTGGCCGAGACTCTGCCTGACGGGCAGGCTGCGCAGGTCTTTGACCAAGCCGACCATGGACTTACTCTTGATGCTGGTCTCCGCCGGCTCAGCCCAGGCCAGGCCAGAAAGAGGTGATTCAGCGATTGCTTGAGGGGCAAACCACGGAAGAGATCGCGTCTGCCACGGGGCGCACCCGCAACGCTGTGCACCAGCTACGACGCAAAGCGCTGCGGAACCTGCGACACTTCGCGCTCTCGGAATAGGAGCAGTGGTGAATCAGCCCACCGACCCCACTGGTTTTGAAGATCACTGGCTGTACGTCGAGCTTCTGCCTCGTTATGCCGACTTGCTTCAGGCCCACCGCGACGCTGCGACCATGTATCCTCAGGTGGCGTTTCATCTGGGACAGTGTCTGGTCTGCCAGGCGTTGCTCGCCGACCTTCTGCGCGCAGACGACCTCGGCGAGAGCAAACTCATTCCCGCTGACACGTTGCAGTTCCTTCGACACCCTGACCAAGTCCAGTACATAGTAGCGCCAGGCAGCAACGGTCAGATGTTCCAGGCTCACATCGTGCTGCCCATCAGCAGGGTAGCAGAGCCGATCCAGGTCAGGGCCGCGCGTGGCTTTGGCCCGATCCAGCCCGGAGGCCGTCTGCTGCTCTACGACACAATTCTGCTCGGTGAAGACCCGGTGCTGGTGATGCTGACACTGCACGGGGAGGATGAAGCCGGCCAATACACTATCACCGGCGATCTCTACGCCGATTCGCTGCCTCCAACTGTCCACGCGCGTCTTTTCATCGGCAGCCACATGTATCATGCTCAGGTGCAGGATGGGCGCATGAGCTTCGAGAATGTGCGGTTCGACCAGGACGACCGTGTGGAGCGTATCCACCTGACACTTGAGACAGATAACGCCCAAACGTAGAAGCCTCACATCCATGCCCGCTGACCTCTCTCTGCTATACGAACGCCTGCACGCCGTTGACTCGACCCTTGTACTGCCCTATCGCATGGATGCAGCCGAGGCCGATGGCGCCCGGCTCCTATCTCAAAACCCACACATGCTCCCTGCGGCTGCCCTGGAACTGGCCCGTGAGAACCCGGTGCTGAGCGTTGCCCAGGGGCTGGGTGCGCTCAAAGCAGCCTGGAGCTGCCAGGAGCCATCTCTGGTGGCTCAGGCTGTCGCAGGTCTGGGGATTGCGTTGTGCTGGTGGGGATACTATCGCGATGCCAGGGACTGTCTCGATGAGGCGTTGCCAGAGCTAGATACCCAACAGTCGCTTCTGGTGGCCGAATGGCACGCTGTCTTGTGCGAACGTCGCCTGATGGGACTGCGTGGCACCGATAGCCGCCTGATGAGCATCGCCGACCGGTTGGACGCCTCCGGTGACGCAATCAATGCGCAACGCTGTCGGCTGAATGCTGTGTATTCGTTGCTTGCAGACACCCGCCGCACAGAGGCGCAAGTCGTCCTCCGAGACGCCAAGCAGTTCTTCGCCAGCCATGACCTCCCAGCTGACAGGGCCATCGCGCTGTCGATTGAAGCGCGTGACCTGCTGTACCGAGGGGAGCTTGAGGCTGGGCTGGGGCTGCTAGATCAGGCGGAGGAGACCTTCAGCCAGAGAGATATGACGGCTATGCTGTGTTTTGCCTGGATGGTGCGAAGCGTCTACTACTCTCAGCGCCATCAAGTAGATCAGGCGCTACACTGGTCGTGGGCCGCTCACAACCGGGCAAAGGCGCTCCGGCACGAATACTATCAGCTCCTTAGCCTGACAGACATCGCAGCCATCCAGTTTCAGCAGGGGAACCTGGATCGCCATCTCCAGACCTGGGTTCACATCAGCTTGTTGGCGATCCGTCTCGACCTCAAAGCCACTCTGGCTCACAGTGAACTGACAATTGCCAACCACCGCTTGCAGCAGGGCGATTATCAGGCAGCCGCTGCCGGTTATCGCCGGGCAGCTGAGTTGTATAACCAGGTCGGTGACCCGATCTTCAGCGCAACCTGCACCCTGAATCTGGGCGTGGTCGCCCGCCGTGAAGGGAACTTCTCCGAATCGCTGCGCTTGATCAACGAGGCTCGGACGGTCTTCGAGCGCGAGCGTTATCTGGAATTGCTTGCCACGGCGCACAACAACCTGGGCAAGACTTACGCCACATTCGGCTACCTGGAGCCAGCCATCGAACATCTGGAGAGTGCTATTCGAATTGCCGATCAGCTCGGCCCCGGCGCTTTGGCTGCCCAGCCAGTGACCTTGTTGGCGCAGCTTCTGGCCCAGCGCGGGCAGCCTGATCGCGCCCATGCTCTGCTGGACCGGGCTGCTGAACAGGCTCAAGCTGCCGGAGTTGACTTCGATGTGGCGCTGTGCAGGCGAACCCGCGCCGATGTGTTCATGAGCCAGGGCAACCCCTCAACAGCCCTTGAGTTGTATCAGGCCAGCCTGAGCGAGTTCAAAGCTCTGAGTCAGCGCGAGGCAGCCTGGGAAGCCCAGCTCGGCATCGCTGAGGCATACACTGACCTGGGCCGCAGCGATGAGGCCAGCCGGGAGCTGGACCACCTGGAGGTTGGCTCGCTGCCGCCCATTCTGCGTTGGCGGCATTGCGCTCTGTCAGGCAAGGTTGCCCATGCACAGCATCGTCCTCAGGAAGCCCTGCAATCCTACCTAGATGCCCTGAGCCAGGTCCGGGCAGCCCGTCGCACTCTGCACCGCGAGGAAGAAGCGGGGCAGCTCGCCCGGACCTGGCAGCCAACCTACGACAGCGCACTGGACATCGCCAGCGAGTTGGGGGACTCGGCGCGGGCATTCATCATCGCTGAGCTACAAGGCGCTCAACTGCTCAGCGCTCGGCTGGGTTACTTGCCGCCGGAGGGACACGATCTTGAGACGCTGGCGGCTCGCCTGACTGAGCAACTGAACCGCTGCCTGGGTCGCGCATGGACTGTGCTGCGCTACGCCTGGCATCGCCGGAGCCTCCTCCTGTTCACTCTGACTCCCACTGGCCTGGATTGGCATCACATCCCGCTGGAAGGACGGACACAGCCGGCGCTACGTCTGTGCACCAACCCCGATGATACATTTCGCCGGTTCGCCTACCTGGGCCGTTCTTCGGTGCAGAGCAATGCCCTCCCCCTCAGCCTGGCCAGTCGCCGCGACCTGTTTGGACTGCTCATACCCGCCGCCGTGCGCGCTCGTCTGCATCCGGACCACACCCTGATCATCGTCCCCTCCCACCAGCTTCATGGACTGGCATTTCAGGCCCTGCTAGATGACGAAGCGCCGCTGATCGAACGGAGTAGGTTGCTGTACACGCCGTCGCTGAGTCTGCTGGCCAGCTTGATGGAGCGGTCTGCTCCACCGCCGCCGGTGGAAGGACAGGGGCTGTTGGTGGCGCAGACGCACTTCGACATGCCCGGCTACTCCGACCTGCCGCACATCACGCAGGAAGTCGAGGCTGTGGTACAGCAGAGTAACCGCATCCGGATGTTGCTGTCTGCTGAAATAGACTGCAACAAGCTGGCCGAGGATGGAGCGCAAGGCAGGCTCTTCGGCTATGACTGGCTGCACCTGGCTACCCACGCCTATGTCGATCCGGCCACCGGCGCTTTTACCGGGCTGCTGATTGGCTCCGGCATCCTGACAATTGGAGACATTGCACAATGGCGGCTGGCAGCACGGCTGGTGACGCTATCGGCATGCCAGAGTGGGATGGGGCGCTGGCATTATGGAGACGAGATTTCAGGGCTGGCTCAGGCTTTTCTGAGCACTGGCGCCCAGGCTGTTGTAGCAAGCCTGTGGCTGGCTGCCGACGCACAGACCGCCGATCTGATGGCTGAGTTTTACGCTGCACTCAATCAGGGGGAAAGTCCGCTGGCCGCGCTGGCCCAAGCGCAGCGGACCGCCGCTCGGAGTGGTCTGGAAGCCTATTACTGGGCGCCCTTTAGCCTGTTTGGCAGGCCGTAACGAGGTGTACAGAAAAAGCGCCAGGTCTGGCATACGTCCATCTCCAGTCTGATCAGCATTCCATCACACAAGGAGAGCAGCCCACCGGACTGCTCTCCTTGTGTTCTCTGGAAGGTCGGACAGGATGACCCCTAGACGGGGTCGCCTCCCCCTCCAGAGCCGGGGGAACCGGGGCTTGACATAGGCTGGCGCTCCTTTCTCCTGAGACTCGCCGCCTGCCTTCCCAGGGCGGCTGTTCTCAGTCTGAAGGAAATGCTCGCGCCTTCAGAGGGCGAATCGGTCCAGAATGGGACAAAAAGCGGACAGCAAGCAAGGCGGTTGCGGCGAGGAGCACGCCATAAGAGGTGACAAGCGGGATCGCGTAGTTGCCGATCTGTCGCTCAGGGGGCACAATTGCCCCCGTCGGTGACCCCTTATTCTGCAGGCCGGGAGAGAAGTGCTGTGCCAGAGTCTGATCAATCCTCTGTGTCGCGCATCGTGCTACTGGCAGCATTCGCGGTAGGACTACTGTCGCTGGGTCTCTATCTGCAGACATTGCACCCCGGCGTTGGGCCGTCGTTGGACAGCATGGAACTCCAGATTGCAGCACTGGTCGGCGGCGTGATCCACCCACCGGGCAGTCCTCAGTATCTCATGCTGGGGCGCTTGATCATGACGGCCATCCCTGGCCCCAGCCCGGCCTACCTTCTCAACCTGATGTCAGCGCTGTGCGCCTCGGCGATGATCGGGGTGACTTTCCTGTTGACTTATCGCCTGACACAAAATCTGGTCACGAGCAGCTTTGCGGCGTTGCTCTTGGCTGTCGCGCCGCGCGTGTGGTACCAGGCCAGCATTGCGGAACTGTATTCGTTGAACGGGTTGTATGTCGCGCTGGTGCTCTACCTGTTAGTGACATGGCACCAAACGCGCAACCCTGCCGCGTACTGGTCAGCGGTCGTTGTATACGCTCTCAGCTTTGGCAATCACCTGTCGATGATCCTGCTGCTGCCGGTATTCCTGTACATCGTCCAGATCACGGACCGCTCAATGCTGCTGCGCCCACGTCATCTGGCTGTCACTGCCGTCATTGTGATCGTCGCAGCCCTTCAATACCTCTACATCCCGCTCCGTGCAGCGGCCAACCCGCCTTTCTGCAACTACTGCCCCATTCCATCGCAGTCCCTGGCGACTGATCCCGCAGGGCTGATCGACTATCTGACGGGCGGTCCCTTCAGGGCGCAAATCTTGGCGCTGCCTCGCCGCGAGCTGCTGGCACGCCTTCCGGAGTCGCTGGGTCAGGTTGCCCAGCAGTTCATGCCGTGGGGGTTGGCGCTGGGAATCATCGGCGCATGGGAGCTATTTCAACGCCGCGCCGAGTTGGCCTGGACGTTCGTGTTGGGCCTGGCGGCTGAGTACCTGTTCGTCATTGCCTACGCCATTCCCGACTGGCATGACTTTCTCATCCCGGTGTATATCATCGCTACGCCGCTTGTCGGATACGGAGCACTCCAGGTGTGGGAATTGCTCCAGCCGCAATACAGGCTGCTGCTGATTCAGGGCGGGGTCCTGTCCGGATACACTTACCTTGCAGCGCTGGCCGGGTCAGGGGTGCTGGCGTTGGCCATCAACCTGTATGCTTACCTGCCAGCAGTCGACCAGAGCGACAATACCACTTTTGCTGAGAGCAGCCAGGCGCTATTGGATAAAACCGAGCCAGGCGCGTGGGTGTTGATGCCGGGCCGTAACTCGCCCGCGTTCTACTATAGCTGGGCGGTTCGTTACATGGCTCTGGCAGAGGGGAGAGACATCACGATGGTCTCGCATCCCGACGTAGACCCGCCGCCGGGGCCGTCTCCTGCCTACCTCCGTTGGTCAGAGGCTGCGCCAGAGCTTGTCCCCACGGCAATGATGGAGAACGACCGGCAGATATGGGTATTAGACTGGGCCGACGACCGCATCCAGGGCTGGGGGTTGCTGCCGGTGTGTGTGCCAGACAGTGACACGATTGCAGGCTACGAGGTTGTTGCCGTGATCGACGATGGGGCGCCAGCGCCGCTGGTCGAAGCAGGGCGGTGGGAGGCAATCCATGAGTTTGTTGTCTTCGACGGCGAGGGGATTCGCTGTCCGCCCCGGTAATCCAGATAATGCCAAGAGCAAAGAGACGGCCTGTTTCCATAGATTGATGCCAGAATCAGCAGGGGTGGACGTCCCGCCACCCCTGCTTCACGTGGTCAGGGCGTTCACCTACAGCCGCGCGAGCAGGGCATCGCGGTCGAAGGTCTTGGCCCCCAACCAGATAATCACTGCGTCAATGATCCAGAACACTGCGCCAATAGCTAATGTAGATCCTGTGCTCAGGGTGATCACCCCTGCGAGCTGGCCGATCATCAGTGCGATCAACGGCAGCACAACCACACCCCCCATCTGATACGCCTCCTGGAAGGTGTTGACGCGGGTCGAGAGCAGGACCGTCAAACCCAGACCTATTCCCGCCACTGCTGGTGCGACCCATAGCACCAGCACAATCCACATCCAGTTAGGGAAAAACAGGCGGCCCATTACCAGCCAACCGACACCGTTGACAACCAGCGCATACAGCACGAAGCTGCCCATCGCCACCCCAATCGCAGCTAACCAGGCCGAGAGCATCTTGGCTGTCAGAAGCTCTCGGTTGGTGAGCGGCGTGTGCAGCAAGGCTTCCAGCGTTTTGCGCTCGCGCTCGCCCACAAAACTGTCGGCAGCGATCACACTGGCGACCATCATCGGGACGATCAGATACATGGGCGCAAAGACATACACTGTCATCAGCGTGAGAAACGCCTGGTTGGGCTGCATATCAGCGATCTGCTCTCGTACCGCCGGCGGCATCATCTCCAGCATAGCCTGCATGTCGTCCTCGGTGTCGGCAGCCATTGTGTCAGCAGCAAAGTAGGCAGTTAGGCCAAATCCAGCGGGCACGAGCACTTGCAAAATGACGGGCAAGATGATCATGGGCAGCATGATCATCTTGCTGCGCATCACCACCTTCAAGTCTTTGGCTATCACAGCCCTGATCCCACGCCAGTTCATGCTCTCCCCTCCTCAGTCGCTTTCCCCTCGCCGTGCAGCGCGAAGTAGACATCCTCCAACGATGGCTCTTGAGGGGTGATGCGATAGATGCGCACCCCCGCCCCGACCAACAACGTCACCACTTCGGGAATCCGCTCGTGGTCAGCCCCAGAGAAGACAAGGGTGCGGTGATTCTCGCTTGTGATGTCGGTGATGCCCGGCATGGCTTGCAGCGCTCCCAGCGCGGTGGGCATGGTCTGTGGTGACACCTCAACTTCGAGGCGCTGCCGATGGGCATAACGGCGGCTTAACTCAGCAGGCGTGCCCATCACCAGGACTTGGCCATGTTCCAGCACAGCAACTCGATCGCACAGCTTCTGTGCTTCGATCAGGTTATGTGTGCACAGAAACACGGTGCGGCCCTCTCCGCTCAGGTGGGTGATCAGCTGGTGGACGTGCAGCGCCGCTACGGGGTCCAGGCCAGAAGTAGGCTCATCGAGAAACAGCAACTCTGGCTGGTGGATCAGCGCACGAGCCAACGCCATGCGCTGTTTCATGCCTTTGCTGTAGCCGCTCACTTTTTCATCGGCGCGGTCAGCCAGCTCGAATTGCTCCAGCAGGGCCTCAACGCGGCTGGCAACCTTCTCCTGTGGTACGTCGTACAGGACAGCATAAATGGTGAGGTTCTCACGGGCTGTCAGCCGCTCGTCCAGCGATGGCGACTCGGTCAGAATACCGGTCCTGCGACGCAGTGCTGGCCCCTCAGTGACGGGATCGAGGCCCAACACCCGAAGTGTGCCTGCGGTGGGTATCAGCACACCATTGAGCAGACGGACGGTGGTTGTCTTGCCTGCACCATTGTGACCCAGGAAGCCGAAAACCTCACCACGCTCGACCTCCAGCGTCACTCCGCTGACAGCAACGACCTCCCCAAAGCGGCGCACAACACTCTGCATGGCAATGGCGGGATCGCGAGCCATATCGTTAACCCTCTCACTTAACCTGCTACCTCTACGGGTGCAGTCAGGTCACTGCCTCAACATTACATGGTCAGGGGCTAATAGTATCACATTTGCCATTATGTACGGAACCCCAAACTGTGGGGTTCCACACACTGATGCCTCTCACGGAAGGCAAGCTCCCCACTCTGTCCGGCGAGAAGGGCAACGTGTAAGAGGCGCAGCCGTCCCTATGTCTTCTGAATCAGGACGTTTTCATCAAAAAGGGTCAGCTGCTCAACTGGTCTGTGTCCATCAAGGAGGATGTAGGGCGCAGCCCACACGACGTTCCGCACACCGACGGCCCGCAGGTGAGCGAGGTCGGTCAGGCGGCCCTTGCGCCGCGCCCGCAGGATGGCATCGGCGCCTTTGGGGCCGATGCCAGGCACGCGCATCAGCTCCTGGCGAGTGGCCTGCATGACCTCGACTGGCTGGCTTCTCAGGTGCTCCTCGGCCCAGGCGCGTTTGGGGTCCACATCGAGCCGCAGATTGCCCACACCCTCGAACGGCAGGTCCTCCACCTCCCAACCGTAATCCCGGATCAGGAAGCTGGCCTGGTACAGCCGGAACTCGCGCAGCGGCGGCGTGGCAGGCAGATTCTCGAACGGCGTCTCAGCGACCGGGTTAAAGGCGGAATAGTAGACACGGCGCAAGCCCATCTGTCGATGGAGGTTAGCCGTCAGCCCCAGCAGCTCCAGGTCGGTATCGCCGACTGCGCCGACAACGAACTGTGTCACTACTCCGGCTCGGATCGACCGCGGTGCGCTAGCTTCGGCCTGTTGCCGGATGTCGCGCGCCCACTGAATCCGCTCCAGCAAGTCGCCTGTGAAGTCCTTGTGAGGTGCAAGCGCACTCAACCGCTCTGGCGTCGGACCTTCCAGGTTGATCGAGACACGGTCGGCAAGCTGCATGGCCCGCACTACCTGATCGCGCTCCGCCCCTGGCATAATCTTGAGGTGGATGTAGCCCTGGTAGTGGTACTTACAGCGGATAATCTCGGCAGTATCGATGATCTTATCCTGCGTCGATGCTCCACCCCTGATCACCCCGGACGACAAAAAGAGGCCGTCAACTAGCCTGGCCTGCTGGAGGTGATCGAAGGCCAGCGCCAACTCGTCTGGCCTGAAGGTCACCCGATCCATGGCCGACCGCCCGGCGCGGAAGGGACAGTAGTGACAATCCTTCTCACAGGCCGTTGTAACCATGCCTTTGAGGACCGGTTTTTTGCCTGTGGGCGTTGTCACCTCAGTGATGCACGACATAACACCGGCTACCCTGGCGGGGGTTTCACGGCGCCGGCTCTGCTCCGGGGGGCATAATTGGATGGGCAGGCCACGCTCGGCGTGAGGGCGGTCGCCAGCGGATTCATAGCAGTTGACATCGCCGATCAGCGCCAGCTTTTCAATGGGGTCTGGGGCCATTCGCACATTCATAATCCGATTATACGAACATGTGTTCCATGTGTCAAACCGATTCCAGGTATGGGGTGCGTTGCATGTTTAGGGCGGTTCAGAGTTGCCCCGAAATACACCCCCAGTTGTGGAGTAGCACAGAATCCCTGGCATTGGTCTGTGCGGTGTGTATCATCTGTGGATATATTCAGCATTAGCACCTGCACTACACCCATCGTTATCGAGGACTTGTATGGCTCACAACTCTCTCTCGCTGAACCGTCTGGCCGCCCTCCAGCATCGCGACTACCGATTGATCTGGGTGGGGCAATTCTTCTCGATGATCGGCTCACAAATGCAGACGGTGGCCATCAATTGGCACATCTATGCTCTGTTGCGCGGACAGTCGTACACTCTGCACCTGTTCGGACAGGCCATCCCGCTCAACGCCGAAGCGCTGGGGCTGGGCACGTTGGGGCTGGTGCGCGTCGTGCCGATCATCGTCTTTGCACTGCTGGGCGGCATGGTCGCCGACACGGTGGACCGCCGCCGCATTCTGATCGCCACCCAGATGTTGTCCGCTGTGCTAGCCCTGATTCTGGCCATGCTCACGCTCGGTGGCTGGGCAACCATTGTGATGATCTACCTGATTACAGCAGCGACGGCAGCCATCGCCGCCTTTGCCAACCCGGCACGCCAGGCGCTCATCCCCAACCTGGTCCCCCGCCAGCATCTGACAAACGCCATCAGCCTGAACACGCTGAACTTCCAGGTAGCAGCCATCGCCGGCCCAGCGCTGGCGGGCCTGATGGTCGGGCAGTTCAGTCTGGGTGTGGTGTATGCCGTCAATGCCCTGTCGTTCGTGGTGGTGATCGCCACACTGGCTGTGATGGAATACCGGGGGCAGGTCATGGACAACGGCAGCGGGTTAGGCTGGTCGGCGTTGATGGAGGGGTTACGCTTTGTGTTCCAGACCCGTATTATTATGGGCACCATGCTGCTCGACTTCCTCGCCACATTCTTCTCGTCGGCGCGGACTATGCTGCCCATCGTTGCTGGAGACATTCTGAAAGTGGGGCCAGGGGGCTACGGCCTGCTGGCCACCGCCGACTCGGTTGGCGCACTGGTGGCCGGGGCCCTGGTGTCACTGCGCAGAGACATTCATCGCCAGGGTGTGGTGCTGTTGGTCAGCGTGGCCATCTATGGCATGGCCACGGCGCTGTTTGGTCTCTCCACTGTGTTCCCGTTGTCCTACGTCCTGTTTGCGCTGACCGGGGCTGCCGACACAGTGTCGATGGTGATCCGGGGCACCATCCGGCAGTTAATGACTCCCGATCAGCTGCGCGGGCGAATGACCAGCGTGAACATGATCTTCTTTATGGGCGGCCCACAGCTCGGCGAGCTGGAAGCTGGGCTGGTCGCATCGGCGCTGGGCGTGCCATTTTCGATCGTGAGCGGTGGTGTGGCCACTGTGTTGTTAACGGCGCTGATCGCATGGCGCTACCCGAAACTACGCCAGTTCACGCGCGACATGATCGAGGCAACTCCGGCCATGTGAAGCGCCCACGCGCTGGTCTCAAGGCATCCCTGGCAGGCTATGTTTTACGAGAAGGGGAGTTCAGAACTTTTCATCCCCCAACCACGAGCAGCGCCTCCTGCGCCAGGCGGAACAGGGGCGTGGGGATCACTCCTATGGCCAACGTGACGACCGCCGTCGTGGCCAGAGCAGCGGCCAGTGCAGGCGGAAGGTTGGCCCTGCCTTCGCCATCGCCCATAAACATCACCCACACCACCCGCAGGTAGTAGAATGCGCTGACGACGCTCGTGACCACGCCTACCACCGCCGCGGCCAACATCCATGGGTTGCCTAGCGAAGCCTGGATCGCAGCTTTGAAGACAAAAAACTTGCCCACCAACCCTGCGCTGATCGGCATCCCAGTGAGCGAGAGCATAAAGATCGCCATAGCAATTCCCGCCCAAGGGTGGGTCTTGCCCAGCCCTGAGAAGTCGCCGATCTCGTTGCCGGTGCTGTCGTGCCGCTCTACGGCAATGACCACGGCAAAGGCGCCCAAATTGGTAAAAGTGTAGGTCAGCAGGTAGAAGAGGGCTGCACTCACCGCCAAGGGCGCATCCGCAGGGCGCTGGGCCGCCGCGACTGCGACCAGCACATAGCCGGCGTGGGCAATGCTTGAGTAGGCTAACATGCGCTTGATGTTGCTCTGGGCAATCGCCACCACATTGCCCAGCGTCATGGTCAGGATGGCAATCATGGCCAGAATCGGCCCCCACTCAGTCGCCACATCCGGCGCTGCTGTCAGGAGGACGCGGATCATGGCAGCGAAACCGCCAGCCTTAGCCCCGACGGACATAAAGGCAGTGACCGGTGTGGGCGCGCCCTGGTATACATCGGGGGTCCACATGTGGAAAGGCACTACAGCAACCTTGAAGCACAATCCAGCCAGGATCATCGCCAGGCCGATCAGCACCAACGGCTGGCTGTATGTCCCGGCCCGGACGGCGGTCAGCACGCCGGGAAGCGAAGTGGTGGCCGTGCCGCCATAGATGAGGGCTACGCCGTATAACAGGAAACTGCTTGAGAACGCCCCAAGCAGGAAGTACTTCATGGCCGACTCTTCTGATTGAAGGTTGGGACGAGCCAGCCCTGACAGGATGTAGAGCGGGATAGTCAGCAGCTCCAGCGCGATGACGATCACGATCAGCTCATCGGCCATTGACATGATCATCATACCGCCGGTAGTAAACAGCATTAGCACATAAAACTCGCCGCGATAAATGCCATGTCGAGGCAGATAGTCCAGGGCCAGCAGGATGCCCAGTATCGCTGAGAGCACGAACAGCATCTGTAGGAATACTGCAAATCCATCCACCCTTAACATCCCGCCGAAAGCGGACTCTGCTACTGGCCCACTCGTGCTCATGAGGCGCGTTCCCTGCCAGATCAGTGCCGCGCCCGCTCCCAACAATCCCAACATCGCCAGCCAGGCGGTCCAATGCTTGTGCTCTGATCCGATGAATAGGTCGGCCAGCAGCAGCACGCAGCCCCAGCCGACAACGATCAGCAGAGGGAGTGCTGCCAACACAGCGATCGATTCGAAGGTTGGAAGGTCCATGCCAGACCCCTTCAGGCGCTTACAGTCCGGCCACTGCCGGAAGTGTGTCGAGCAGCACCTGCACCGAGGGCTGCATCAGGTTGAAGAACGGCTGTGCGTACAGGCCAATCCAGAAGATGAAGAGCAAGATTGGCACCAGCGTCAACACCTCGCGGAAGTTCAGGTCAGCGAGTTTCTTGTTCTCGTCCTTGTCCAGCGGCCCCAGAAACACCTTCTGGAACATCCACAGCAAGTAGATGGCAGCCAGAATCACGCCCGTCGTGGCGAACGCGGTGAAGATCCAGGGGCGTGCGCCCAGGGCTGCTGCGTTAAATGACCCCATCAGGATGGTGAATTCGCCCACGAAGCCGTTCAGCCCTGGCAGGCCCATCGATGAGAGGGTAACGACCAGCGTCAGCGCGCTGAATATCGGCATTACCTTCCAGACGCCGCCAAAGGCATCCAGGTCACGGGTATGACGCCGCTCGTACAGCATACCGACAAGCAGGAACAATGCACCTGTGCTCAGGCCATGGTTGATCATCTGTAGAATCGCGCCCTGGATGCCGATCTGGTTTAGCGAGAAAATGCCCAGCATCACGAATCCCAGGTGGCTGACAGACGAGTAAGCCACCAGCTTCTTGACGTCTGTCTGGGCATAGCTGACCCATGCGCCATAGATGATGCCGATCACTGCCAGTACCGCAATCCAGGGGGCAAATTCCGTCGAGGCGTTGGGAAAAAGGGGCAGGTTGAAGCGCACAAAGCCATAGGTTCCCATCTTGAGCAGCACGCCCGCCAGGATCACCGAGCCTGCGGTGGGAGCCTCGACATGGGCGTCAGGCAGCCAGGAATGCAGCGGCCACACCGGGACCTTGATGGCAAATGCCAGCGCAAACGCCAGGAACAGCCATCGCTCGGTGCCGAGGGGAATGTTCAGCCCGACCAGGTCCGGCAGATAGAACGATCCCCCCGTGATGCCCAGGTATAGAATGGCCAGCAGCATCAGCAGCGAGCCGGCCATCGTGTACAGGAAGAATTTGATAGCAGCGTACTGACGACGTGGGCCGCCCCAGATGCCGATCAGGAAGTACATCGGGACGAGCGTGAACTCCCAGAAGATATAGAACAGGAACAGGTCCAGCGCCACGAACACGCCCACCATGCCGGTCTCAAGGAGCAGCATGAAGGCATAGTACTCCTTCGCACGATCCTCAATAGCCGACCAGGAAGACAAGATCGCGATGGGTGAGAGCAGCGTGGTCAGCAGCACCAACAGGATGCTCACGCCATCCACGCCCAGCGCGTAACTGATCCCTGCCGTGGGAATCCAATCCACCCGGCCCGCCCACAACATCTGACCTGTCTGGCCAAACGGCTCACTGAGCAAAAATAGCGACACAATGAAGGTCAGAGTTGAGAAAACCAAGGCCGTCCAGCGGATGAAATCCTTGTTCTCTCGCGGTGTGAAGATCACAATGACAAAACCGGCTAGCGGCAGGGCCAGGATCAGCGTGAGAAAGGTTGGAAACACGTCTGCGGTCATACCAGCTCCTCGTGGCAGCCCGATGGCAGGTCTAGATCAAAAGGCGAATCGCGATGTATCCCAGGATGATCACCACACCCAGCGCCACGGCCAGCGCATAGTTACGCACATAGCCAGTTTGGACTCTGCGCAGCTCTTGCGATGACCCGCTGATCAGACGGGCGATGCCGTTCACTGCGCCGTCCACTATCCCCATATCGACAGGCTGGCTCAGGATGGCCGCCCAACTGCGGAAGACCCCATCGCGGATCACTGTATCGTGCACATAATCGTGCCAGAATTTCCAGTCAATCGTCACAGCCAGGAACTCGCCAATGCGGTTATAAGGCCGGACAAAGATCGCTGCATACAGCTCATCCCAATACCACTTACGATTGAGGAAGGTGAACACCGGCCCCGTGGCGCGCAGCGGATCGGCCTGGGTTTCCTGGAGCGGCTTCAGGCCGTAGATCAAGTAGCTCAGGCCGATTGCCACCAGCGCCAGCCCTGTTGAGACGCCGGCCACGGTCAGGTTGAGCGATCCGGCAGCATGGGCGTGAGCAACACTCTCCTCAAGCCACCTGCCCAGGTGGTGGAAACCCTCAAAGGGCAGGTTCATGGCTCCACCCAGCACTGCCAACACCGCCAGGATGACCAGCGGCACGGTCATGACAGGCGCACTCTCGGCGGCATGCGTGGCCGCTGGGGAGCGCGGCGGACCGAAGAATACCATGAACACTTGTCTTCCCATGTAGAAGGCAGTGAAGAACGCCGCAGCCGTCAGCAGGATGTAGACCAGCAGGTTGTTCTTGCTGGCATCCAGCAGGATCTCATCTTTGCTCCAGAAGCCTGCCAGCGGTGGAATGCCTGCCAACGCCAAAGCCCCAACGATGTACACGGCGGTGGTGAGAGGCATCTGGCGGGCCAGTCCACCCATGCTGCGCATATCCTGGGGGTCGAAGGGCTGGTCCTCGTGGGCATGTTTATCATGGCTATGATGCCGGGCATGGTGATGCCCGTGCTCAAGGCCGTGGATCACCGACCCGGCGCTCAGGAACAACAATGCCTTAAAGAAGGCATGCGTCGCGAGATGAAAGATTCCGGCCACGTAGCCGCCCAGCCCCACCGCGGCTACCATAAAGCCAAGCTGGCTGATCGTCGAATAGGCTAGCACACGTTTGATGTCGAACTGGGCCACAGCGATGGTCGCGGCCACGAAGGCCGTCGCCCCGCCCACCACCGCCACCACCGTACCACTTACAGGGGCCATTGCAAACAACACATTGCTGCGCGCGATCATGTAAATCCCAGCGGTCACCATGGTGGCCGCATGGATCAACGCACTGACCGGCGTTGGCCCGGCCATCGCATCGGGCAACCAGACGAACAGTGGAATCTGGGCGCTCTTGCCGGTCGCCCCCAGCAGCAGCAGCAACGTGATGATCGTCACGATCACGCCCAGGGGCGCCGCCAACCCGCCAAGAGCAATGGGGGTGGTCAGGGCAGCCTCTCCAACGGTCTCGGTACCTTCGGCGGCGTGCTCGTCGCCCACGTGGGCTGCCTGTGTGGCCCGAATCGTCAGACATGCAGCCTGCGGCTCTTCGGCCATGCACCTGGCGCGGGCGAATACATCGTCAAACCGCAGCGTCCCGAAGGTCCAGAAGATCAGCATGATGGCCATCACCATGCCAAAGTCGCCCACACGGTTGACGACGAACGCCTTTTTGCCTGCACCGGAGTTGTACACGCCGACCAGCGGGTCATCGAACCAGAAACCAATCAACAAGTACGAGCACAGCCCTACCAACTCCCACCCAACGAACATCATCAAGTAATTGTTGCCGGTGACCAGGATCAGCATCGATCCCAGGAACAGGTTAAAGAATGTGAAGAACTTGGAGTAGCGCCGACGCTTGAAGTCAAAAGCTTCCTCCTCGCTCAGCCCCCGTCTGGCGATCTGTTCCTCGATATCCCCGTGCATGTAACCAATGGCATAGATATGGATCAGGGTGCCGACCCCTGTGACCACCAGCATCATCACCGACGAGAGTGTATCGACCTTGAACGTCCACGACACATCGAGCACACGCTCGCCGGCGGGGATATTCATCCACGTCAGGAAGGGCACCTCAGCCCCTTCGGGGTGGGCCAGCAGCGCGATGAACATCAGCACGGCAATCACAAACGACGAGCCGGATAGCAGCGAGGCTATCACCCCCGGCGCGACCGCGTGACGAGCTTGCATCAGCCGCCGTCCCAGGAAGGCGTTGATCAACACGCCCGCGAAGGGAAAGAGGACGATCAGCGGGATCAACGAGAACAGGCCATCCATAGGGCTACTCTTTCATCTCGTGCAGCTCGTCGATGTCGATGCTTTGCTTGGTGCGGAAAATGGTGACAATCAGCGCCAGACCCACGGCGACCTCTGCGGCAGCAACCGTCATCACAAAAAAGACAAACACCTGCCCTCCCAGGTCCTGGAAGGCGCGTGCGAAGGCCACAAAGGCCAGGTTGGCTGAGTTGAGCATCAGCTCGACCGACATAAAGATCAGGATCGCGTTACGCCGGATCAGGACGCCGGTCACGCCAATGGCAAACAACACTGCGCTCAGCAGGATGTAATAGTTCGTTGGCACCAGAAAAGTCGTTTCGTCGAACATCATTGCCCTCTTGGAGATAGGCTCAGCGGTCCATCGCTGTGGAGTCCTGGGCGGCCCCGACCGGCGTCTGTGGTTTGGGCTTCTTCTCTTCTTTAGCCAGCACAATCGCTCCGATCATGGCCACCAACAACAGCACCCCGGTCATCTGGAAAGGCAACATGTACTGCGTGAACAGCAACTCGCCGACGGCCTGCGGGCTGCCGTATCCCTCCATCGACACTCCCGCCTCGCCCAGCGGCTGGGGATTGGTCAATTCCAGGCCAACCTGGGGGCTGATCAGAATGAACACCGAGACACTCAACAGCACTGCAACCAGCACAATCGCCAGCGGGGCCTGCCAGCGCAGCCGTGATTGCAGGTATACACGCTCTGCGCCCAGCAGCATGATGACGAACAGGAACAGCACCATGATAGCCCCAGCATATACGCTGATCTGCACCATAGCCAGGAAAGGAGCGTGCAAGCCCAGGTAAAACATCGCCACGCACAACAGGTTAATGACCAGGTAGAGCGCAGCGTGTACAGCATTAGTGCTGATCAGCATGCCAATGGCTGCCGCCACAGCCACCAGAGCCACAAGTCCAAACAGGATTGTTCCGATCATGATGCAACTGCCTTTGTCGTGAAAACCTCAAGCCCTGGCAACCAGAAAGAGGTGTGGCAGGACGACTCACGGGCGACCTCATCCAGCCTCTTCGTCACTTCGGGTCCTCCATCACCGGAATAGAGCGGTCGAAACTGCCCGGTTCCACCCGCTGGGGCGTGTCCTGGGCGCCCGGCGGTGGTGGAACGAGCAGCATCTCCTTGGTGTAGATGGCGCTCTGTCGGTCGAAAAAGGAGAGCTGATAGTGATGCTCAAGCACAATCGCCTCGGTGGGACAGGCGTCTTCACAGTAGCCACAGTAAATACAGCGCAGCATGTTGATCTCGTAGGTCTTGGCGTAGCGTTCGCCTGGCGAGTAGCGCTCCTCGTCGGTGTTCTCAGCAGCTTCCACCCAGATGGCATCGGCAGGGCAGGCTGCCGCACACAGGGCGCACCCGATGCATTTCTCCAGGCCATTGTCATACCGCTTCAGCTCGTGGCGGCCCTTGAAGCGCTCGGCGAAAGGCTTCATCTCCTCCGGATACTCGATCGTGACAGGCTTCTCGAAGGCATACTTCAACACCGTTGCTAACCCTTCGATCAGCCCAAGCCCTTGTTTTAGTCTGTTCATGGTTCCAGATTCCCTCTCATCCCGAAACCCTGTACGAGATTCCTCAGCTCAACTCATGCTAAACCCGGAAACATGTCCAGGACGATCAGCACGGCGGTCACTACAGCGTTCGCCAGCGAAACTGGCAGCATGATCTTCCAGCCAAACGACATGAGCTGGTCGTAGCGGAAGCGCGGCACGGTGGCGCGGATCCATATCATCACCATCAACGACACAACGACTTTGCCGAACAGGATCACAGGACCCATCCAACCGCCCAGCAGGCTCTCCCAGCCGAACATGCGAAAGCCACCTAGGAATAATGCAGCGAAGATCGCACTTTCAGCGATCATCTTCATGTATTCGGCCATGAAAAAGGCGGCAAACTTCATGCCGCTGTACTCACTGTGATACCCGGCCACCAGCTCCTGCTCGGCTTCGGGCAGGTCAAAAGGCGCACGGTTGGTCTCGGCCAGCGCAGTAATGTAAAAGATCACGCCTGCGATGGGCTGGAGGAAGATAAACCACACGTTCTTTTGGGCATCGATGATGTCTCCCAGGCTCATCGACCCGGCCAGCATAACTGGCGTCATGACTGTCAGGCTCATGGCCAGTTCGTAGCTGATCATCTGTGCCGTGGCCCGCAGCCCACCCAGCATGGCATACTTGTTGGCCGAAGCCCATCCGGCCAGCACGATGCCATACACGGCAATCGAGGTAATGGCTAGAATGTACAACACGCCGACGTTGATATCCGTCAGTCCCAGCGCCGTCTTATGGCCAAAGAGGTTCACCTCTTCGCCAATCGGCACGACCGCCAGCACGATAAACGCTGGAACGGCAGCCACAGCAGGGGCAATCGAGAACAGAAACTTGCTGGCCTGCTGGGGCACAATATCCTCTTTAAAGAACAGCTTCAATCCATCGGCTACCGGTTGCAATAACCCCCAGGGGCCTGCGCGGTTGGGGCCGATGCGCGACTGCAGGCGGGCAATAAAGCGTCGCTCTAGCACAGTGGTGTAGGCGAAGCCTGTCAGCAAGGCGATGATGATCAGCACCGACTTGACGATGACGTCGATCAGGAAGATGGCAAAATCGCTCATGCCTCCATCTTCTCCAGTTTGGCAACGTGAGCAAGCGTGGCCATGCGTGGCGCACCCTGAGGTTGTAGACGACGCGGCATAGTGAGCACACCGGCGGGCGTCTGGGCATCGACATAGGCAGCCACCGCCACGCGGTGATCGCCCAACATCACAGCCAACATCTCGCCGTTCGACACATTCAGACGAGCAGCATCTGCCGGATTGAGGCCCACGTATGGCGCTGGGACGCGGCGATGCAACAACGAGGTCTTGCCGAACACCGGCTCGGCATCGTAGATCAGGGTGATTGGCACGACGACCCACGTGTCGTTTTCAGACGCAGCCGACAGCGATGTGCCCACTCTGGCAGGCCGGACGGTCAGCGCTGCATTCGAGTCTTCGGCCAGGGTGGCCCACTGCACGCCTAACCCACGCACATTGGTGAAGGCTGTGCCGCCGTAGTACAGGTCCTCACCGCCCACATCCGGGAACTGCGGTTCGATCTGAGCCAGCGCCTGGTAGGTGATGCCTGCATATTGCGGTATTGCCTGCCCGATCTCCGTTAAGAGCGCTGCCGCCGAAGGGGCAGGCTGGCCGTGGCCGAGGCCGGCGGCAATCGTCTGCACGATCTGCCAGTCCGGGCGGCTCTGGCCGATTGGTTCGATAGCTGGATAGAAGCGCTGCACGCGCCGCTCACCGGTGGTGTAGGTACCCTCACGCTCTCCGATGCTGCACGCCGGAAGCACGATGTCGGCCAACTTGGCTGTGTTAGTCAGGAACATGTCCTGCACGATGATGAAGCCCTTGGTCTGCCGCAAAGCCCGCTCTGCCGCTGGATCGTCAAAAGCCGGGTCGGCTCCTGCGATGTAGAGAGCCTTGATCTGATTGCTCTCCAATGCCGAGAGAATGTCGGCATACCCCATGCCCGGTGTTTCAAGCGGCCAGTAGCCGGGCAGGCAATCGGGGCGAAAGCCCATATCCGATGCTCCCTGGCCATTCGCCGTTGGCCACACGATCACCAGACCGTTGTTCGGGCGGCCTGTGTGCCCGGTGGCAACAAGCAGATTGGCCGCTGCCTGAGCTAGCTGATCGCTGTCAAGTGGCCCCAGCCCTTCGCTGCCCACGAAGGCAATCGCGTGGCGTGCTTCGGTCAGAGACTTGGCCGCAGCTCTCACGTCGGCGCTGGCTTTGCATTCCCTGGCATAGGCCAGAGCTTCTTCCAACCCCTCGACAACTCGCCCTGGCTGGATGGCGCTCTTGGGTAGGCTGCCCAGCAGGGCATTGAGCGTGGCGATCTCGTCCCCATAGGCATAGCGGACTGCATGGGTAGCGAACTTGTCCAGGCGTGTCTCGCGCCCGTTGATGACGATCACCTGCGCGCCGCGTTTGGCGGCAGCGATAACGCGCAGCCACCACACGGGTGCTTCCTGGTGCAGGTCGCAGGCGATCACCAGGATCGCATCCCCTGCGCCCATATCCAGCAGATTGGTGCCGACCCCTACGCCGTACCACGCAGCGAATTGGCCGCCTGGCGCTGTATCTGGGTAGGGAGCCAGACAATGGCTGCCCTGGGTGCGGATCAGCTTCTGCAGCACGTACAGGTCTTCATTGCTCAGCCGGCCCCCTGCTATAGCCGCTACACTTGGCCCGGCAGCCTTGAGCTGGGCCACCGCCTCGTTGATGGCCTCGTCCCACGTTGCCTCGACCAGTTGACCGCCTCTACGGGCCATGGGATGCCGGAGGCGATCGGAATGGTCCATGTAGGGGTAAGCAAAGCGGCCCTTGTCGCAGATCCAGATTTCGTTGACACGCTCATTCTGGCGGGGCATCACGCGCTTGATCGTCGTGCGTCCGCCGGCCAGGCGGTCAGGACGTGTGTCGAAGCTCATGTTGCAACCCACCGGGCAGTGCGAGCAGATCGTCGCCACCTGCACCATCTCCCAAGGCCGGGCATTGAAACGGAAGTCGGCGGTAGTGAGCGCACCCACGGGGCAGATGTCGGTGGTGTTGCCGGAGAAAATGCTGTCAAAGGGCGGATGGCTGTGAGTGATGATTTGCTGCCTGCGCCCGCGTTGGTCAAATCCCAACACCGGATCGTCAGCAATCAAGTCCTGGAAGCGGATACAGCGTGCACAGTGGATGCACCGCTCCTGATCCAGGAAGATGAGTTCGCCCAGCGGGATGTGCTTGCCCAGGTGCATCTTCTCTTCCCAGTACATCCGGCTGGTGCCTGGACCATGGCGCATGGTGAGATTCTGGAGTGGGCATTCGCCGCCCTTGTCACAAATTGGGCAGTCGAGCGGATGGCTGGAGAGCAGGAACTCCAGAATCTCACGCCGACCATCGATCACCTTGGGCGACCGGGTGCGGATGGCCAGGCCCTCGCTGGTGCGCTGGGTGCAGGCCGTCTGGAGCGTGGGAAGCCAGGCCAGTTCCATCTGGCCCGTGTCGCGGTTCTGGCGCGGGGTGGCCAGTTCGACCAGACACATCCGGCAATTGCCATCGTGTCCTAGCTTGGGGTGATAGCAGAAGACCGGGATGTCAACACCGCATCGCTTGGCCGCGTCGACCAAGTTCATGCCTGCCGGGACTTCGTATTCGATGTCATCGATTGTGATCTTTACGATGTCCGTCATGGAGTCGTGTCCCATTCACCGATGTATACGTTCAGCGCAGGTTAGATGCCCCTCGTTCACCGCTGGCGATCCCTGGACAGGCGGAGCCTGTCAATCAGATGCAGCCATTTCCTCAGCGCGGGCGGTCTCTTCGGCCTTCTCGCTGCGGACCGCCAGCGAGTAGTCGCTGCGAAAGTGCTGAATGGTCGCCACGACTGGATTAACGGCGAACTCGCCCAGGGCGCAGATGCACTTGCCCTTCATCTGAGAAGCCACACTGTTCATCGTCTCTACATCGCCTTCGTCGGCCAGCCCCGATTCCAGGCGCTCATACAGTCGTCTCAGCCAGTATGTCCCTTCACGGCAAGGCGTACACTGCCCACACGACTCGTGTGAGAAGAAGTGGATCATCTTGCTGGCGGCCCATGCCATGTCAACTGTCTCGTCCAACACAATCACGGAGGCCGAACCAATATCGGTGTTCCACTTCTTAAAGCTGCCATAGGCGATGGGCGTGTCGAGCACCTCGTCAGTGGCGGGCAGGATCGCTCCGCTGGCTCCAGCAGGCAGAATACCCTTGACCTGCCTGCCACCCGGCACACCACCTCCCAGCTCGTAGATCAGCTTGCGGAAGGTCGTCTCGCCGCCAAAGGGCATCTCATAGTTGCCGGGTCGATTGACGTGCCCGCTCAGGCAAAAAATCTTAACCCCCGGGCTGTCCGAGGTGCCAAACTGCCGATAGCCCTCCGCGCCGTTGACCAGGATGTAGGGCACGTTCGCCAGCGTTTCCACGTTGTTGATCACCGTCGGCTTGCCATAGAGACCCACACTGGCCGGAAACGGAGGCCGGATGCGCGGCTGCCCCCGCTTGCCCTCAAGCGACTCCAAAAGCGCGGTCTCCTCACCGCAGATGTATGCCCCTGCCCCTCGATGAGTGTAAACCTCGCAGCTCCAGCCAGAGCCGAGGATATTCCGTCCGACAAAGCCATGAGCGCGGGCTTCTTCGATCTTCTGGTCGAGCCAATCGGCAATGTCCCAGTACTCACCACGAATGTAAATGTAGATGGCTTCAGAGCGGATGGCATAGGCGGCGATCAACGCGCCCTCGATCACCTGATGGGGGTTGTATTCCATCAGCTGGCGGTCTTTGAACGTGCCTGGCTCGGACTCATCCGCGTTGACGCATACGTACCTGGGGAACACGTCCCTGGGCACGAAGCTCCACTTGACGCCGGTCGGGAAGCCCGCGCCGCCGCGCCCGCGCAGCCCCGACGCCTTCACAATCTCGATCACCTGGTCGGGTTCGTGCGCGGTGACAGCTTTACGCAGGCCCTCGTAGCCGCCGTGCGCCAGGTACACGTCCATCTGGGCAATGTCGGGAATGTCGAGTTCACGCAGCAAGATGTGTGCCACAGGTATAGCCCTCAATCCTCTTCGCGGCTGCCCGCTGCCGGGATCGACAGCCAGCAGCTATACATCTTCGCGGTCACGTTTGCTGACATAATGCAGGCCGGTCCACTCCAAGTATCCGGCCTCCAGGAACACCGACAGCGAAGCGTGGTTATCTGCCTCGATCAGCGCAGCGAAAATCTCAATGCCTTGTGCACGCAGTGCATCCTCGGCAGCCTTGATCAGTGCCGTGGCAATTCCCTGACGGCGGTAGTCGGGGTGGACGGCCAACCGATTGATCCAGCCCTTGCGTCCATCGTGAGTGGCAATCACCACCCCCACCAGGTCGCCTGCCTCAGTCTCAACGCCGATCACGGTCTGGCGTCCGCCGTCTATCTGCCGTTCGAAGGCTGCACGCGAGTCGCGCCCAGTTGGTTTGATGTGCAGCCCGGCAGCTTGCCACAGCGCCATTACACGCTCGTAGTCACTCTTTCCGATAGGGCTGGGTGGCCTGGTGTTCACGGCGCAACGCCTCAATAAGCTGCTCGGCTTTCTTCTCGGTCATATTCTCATGAAACTTGAGATTCACCTGCATGACGGGCGCGCGGTCGCAGGCGCCGATGCACATCACGTTCTCCACTGTGAACAGACCGTCTTCCGTCGTCTGACCAGGCTGGATGCCCAAGTGCTGACAGACGTGCTTGCTAAACTTCTCAGCGCCCCGCAACGCACAGGGCAGGTCGGTGCACACCTGGATCAGGTACTTGCCCTTGGGCTGATCGTAGTACAACGTGTAGAAACCGACGATGCCTTTCACATGTGTCACCTCGACACCCACCAGATCGGCAATTTCTTGCATGGCTTCGTCGGTAATGTAGCCGTATTCTTCCTGGGCGATGTACAGCAGCGGCATGATGGCCGATCTCTTGTCTGGGTACTTGGCCAGGTGATGCTCAATGTCTTCTCTGCGCGTGTCAATGAGAGCCATTCTGTGAGCCTTCACTATTGCGATGTGGACTGTGCAGGGGGCTGTTCCGGCCCCTGAGGCGGCTTGGGAGGCTCTGGCGGTTTAGGAGGCTCCTGAGGCTTGGCCGCAGCCACTGCCGCCTCAGCCCTGGCCTGCGCCTTCTCCAGTTCTGCGATTTTCTTCTTCTGGCCGGCCAGCGTCAAGCCGCGCTTGATGGAGGATGGCACCGTGATCAACCACCCCAACAGCACACCCAGGCCAAAGGCTGCCAACAACAGCAGGGTCAAGGAACTCTCGAAGCTCCAGGTGAGGACATGCACAGTGATAATGCCTGGATTCCCCAGGGCAAAGACGATAGCCACAATCGCCACCAACAACGCTAACAACAGGATCAGGACTAAGACCAGCATCCGATCGCCTCCTTAGCGGTCACAGTCGCCGAGCACAATATCAATGCTGCCGATGATGCCTACCAGATCAGACACCATGTAGCCTTTCGAGATCCAACTCAACGACTGGAGGTTCACAAACGACGGCGTGCGGAAGTGCACCCGGTATGGCTTGGGTCCACCATCACTGACCAAGTATACGCCTAGCTCGCCCTTAGGCGACTCGGTGCGGATGTAAACCTCGCCTTGAGGGGGTGTAAACCCTTCGGTCCACAGTTTGAAGTGATGGATCACGGCCTCCATGCTGATCCCCAACTCGGAGCGCGGCGGCGGTACGTACTTGCGATTGCTGCTGCGAAACGGTCCGCCGGGCAGCCTATTTAACGCCTGTTCGACGATCCGCAATGACTGGCGCATCTCCTCGATGCGGATCAAATAGCGATCGTACACATCCCCATGCGTACCCAGCGGCACGTCAAACTCAAAGTGATCATAACTGGAGTAGGGCAACGCCTTGCGGATGTCAAAGTTGACGCCAGACCCCCGCAACGCCGGACCAGTCAGACTCCAATTGACCGCTTTGTCCGGAGGGATCACCCCGATGCCTCTGGTACGCTCAATGAACAGCGGATTCTGGCTCAGGATGCGCTCATAGTCGTCGATCTTGCGTGGCATATACCACAGAAATCGCCTGAGCATCGGTTCGAAGTCATCTGTCAGGTCACGCCATAGCCCGCCAGGGCGGATGTAGCTGCCCATCATTCGCTGGCCAGAGATCGATTCGAATATGTCGAGGATGTACTCGCGCTCACGGAAGGTATACAAGAACAGGCTGGTGGCGCCCAAGTCGAGCACGTGCGTGCCCAGCCACACCAGATGGCTGGCGATACGCTGAAGCTCGGCCAGGATCACACGAACATATTGGGCGCGGATGGGCACGTCCAGATCGGCCAGCTTTTCAATGGCCAGGCAATAGGCCAAATTGTTGCCCAGGTTGTTCAGATAGTCGATCCGGTCGGTCATGACCAGGGCCTTTTCGTAAGTCTTGGCCTCCATGTTCTTCTCAATGCCGGTGTGCAGGTAGCCAATATCGGGCAAGCAGCTCACTACTGTCTCGCCGTCTAGCTCCAGCATCAGGCGCAGCACGCCGTGGGTGCTGGGATGCTGCGGCCCCATGTTGAGCAGCAACGTGTCACCGGTGAAGGCCTCTTCGGACACCAGGCCCTTGATCTGCTCCAGCGCGATAGTGATTGTCTGCCGATCCGTCTCGATCTGCGTGGCGCTGGTAGGGTCATAGCCGTAAAACGTCATGGCGTCACTCCTTCGGCTGTGGCTTGTGGGCCTGCACACGACCGAAGTTGAAGCTGAACTGAACTTCCTCGTATCCCAACGGATAGTCTTTGCGCTGCGGATGGCCAGTCCAGTCGTAGGGCATCAAGATACGGCGCAGGTCAGGGTGCCCCTCAAACTTAATGCCAAACATATCCCAGGCCTCGCGCTCTGGCCAGTTGGCCCCCGCCCACACCCCGGTGACTGACGGGATCACGGGATCATCGCCGGGCGCATAGACCTTCAGCCGGATCATGTGGCCGAGGGCTAGTGAGTACAAGACGTAATTCACTGCCAGTCGCGGCTCCTGTGGCCAGTAGTCCACTGCTGCCAGGTCAGCAAGCATGTTAAACTCCAGACCTTCAGCATCGCGGCAAAAGGCGGCCACCTCGACCAGGGATTGGCGGCCAATCACGACTGTGATCTCGCCTCGAAATTCCACAATCTCCTGGACTGCTTCTGGAAACCTGGCCTGAATTCGGTTGGCTATCTTGCGTGAATAGACGCTCATTTCAGTTGTCCATTTAGCAGCAGGATGCCTGCGCTATCGCAGGCACTGATGAACTCGGCGCAATAATGGTGGCTATCTTGCGGTAGCCGTTTCCTTCTTCTTGCCCCACGTGGCCCAGTCTGAGAACTTCTGGTCCATCACCTTTTGATGGAGTGTCAGGATGCCATGCATCAACTGCTCTGGGCGGGGTGGACACCCTGCGATGTACACGTCCACGGGCACCACTTCATCCACGCCTTGCAGGATGGCATAGTTGTTGAACACGCCTCCACAGCTTGCACAGTCGCCCATGGCGATGACCCACTTCGGCGAGGGCATCTGATCGTACAGGCGGCGAACCACAGGGGCCATTTTGCGGCTCACCCGACCAGCAACGATCATCAGATCGCTCTGCCGAGGTGAGGCCCGCATCAACTCCATCCCAAAGCGCGACATGTCATAGCGCGACGCCTGGGTGCTCATCATTTCGATGGCGCAGCAGGCCAGGCCAAACAGCATGGGCCACATCGCGCGAGTGCGGCTCCAGTTGACCGCTTGTTCAAGCGTGGTCGTGACAATGCCTAGCGTTCCGGATTTGCCCTCAGGGCTGTCTATTCCCACTTCAGTCCCCCTCTCAGCCACTCATACACCAACCCTACCGTCAACACAAACGTGAAAATGCCCGTGACAACCAGGCCGTACACCCCCAGTTTGCGCAGAACCACGGCATAGGGCATCAGGAAGATGATCTCAACGTCAAATAGGATGAACAGCACTGCCACTAGATAGAACTTGACCGGCAGACGACGCACAGCAGGACCGATGGGTGTCATTCCTGACTCGTAAGGAGTCAGCTTCTTGGCCGTGGGACGGCGTGGCCCCATGATCGTAGAAATAAATACCACAATTAGGCTGAGCAGTGTTGAGAGAATCACCAGGATCATGATGGGCAGGTACTGTTGAAATAACATGTGGCCTTCCCTCAACAAGACCAAGACGTTGGAGGCGTGTCCTCTCTGGTATCGAGGTGGGTCGCAGACAGCGACAACCCGCAGCAGGCCGGCGAAAAGCCCATGGGGCCGCGTTTCCCGTTGTGGCAAACGTCACAAAGTCAGGTTAAGAGGATGGTATCACAACACCAAGGGTTTTACAACAATTGGAGACCTTTTATCCGCTTTGTGCAGTCGGAATCGAAGAGGGGTAGCATGGCAGAAAAGCCACGCTACCCCTCATACATTCGCCTGGCAATGGAACCCCAACAGGCAGGCAACTAAGATGGTTCCCCAGAATCCACACTTAGTTGAGCATACTGAGAGGGTCTTAAGCGTTTGACCGAACAGCTCTCAATCGAACCTGAGGCTTCACCAAAGGGATTGAAACCCTGCCCTACGAAACGCTTAACTCTGCCGCAAAATATCCAGCAGCAATCCCTCAAAAGTATCGCACTCCGTCACAAGCGCTCGAACCACTTTGGCAAAGTAGTCGCCGTTCATCAACTGAAGCTCAGCGTTGTGCATGCACGAGTAGACGTGCTTGCCGTTGATCTCCTCAATCACCCAGAAGCCGATCTTTCGTTCCGCACTGCGCTTGAGCAGGATCGTAGACAGGAAGTGCGGAATGTCCTTTTCGGAGTCAAAGATCGCGATGCTAGGCACCGAGAACTCCAACGTTGACTCAAACAGGATGATAAACAGCGTCTGCGCACGGCCCGAGGGCATGTTGAATTTGAGGATGGCGCGCCTGTCATTGAGATCGTCGATCTTCCACCCTTGTTCATTGCAGTACTTCTGAACAGTCCTCGGAAAGTTCATACCGCCAAAAAGGCCCATGATGTGCTCCTCTGTGATAAAGAAAGGCTCAAGTACAAGTCGCACCTGTCCTCACTCAACCGATCCCTTGTTCTTCCCCGTTCGGTGTTTCCCTACACGGCGACCGGGAAGAAGCGACTGCCCTCATTGTGATAGACTATTGCCAAACTGTCAATCCCCCATTCGGAGCTGCTCCCCCTCCGAGTTGGGGTCGAGCCAGGGGTAGTGATACCCAGTGAGCACAGCCAGAATACATACCCTGAGGCCCCTTGGGCAGATCTGTGCAGAATCGCTCTTTGCCCTTATCATTGTGCTTGCTGCGGTTGATATAGACGCCGGGTTGTCGCCTCTCGGTTGTCCATGTATGGCTGTTGTACAGCGCAGAGGTGCCTGTGACCGATCTTCCTCCACTCAACTCAATTCAAGCCGAAGGCTGGGTGTGCCCTGTCCCTTTGCGTGCTTACCCTACCATTGTGATGGGCCACGGTGGCGGAGGCAAGCTCTCCGCCGACCTGATCGAGCACATCTTCAGACCGCTGTTTGACAACCCTGCCCTGAACGTACTTGGCGATCAGGCTATTGTTGACATCGCTGGTGTGCAGCTAGCCTTCACCACTGACTCGTTCACGGTCAGCCCGCTGTTTTTCCCTGGCGGCGACATTGGCAGCCTGGCGGTGCACGGCACGGTCAACGATTTGGCCATGAGCGGGGCCATGCCACTGTTCATGAGCGCCGGGTATATCCTGGAAGAAGGCCTGCCGATTGACACGTTGGGCCAGATTGCTACGTCAATGGCAGAGGCAGCTCGTGCTGCCGGTGTGCAGATCGTCACCGGCGATACTAAGGTGGTTGAAAAGGGACACGGCGACGGTGTGTACATCAACACCACGGGGATCGGCCTCGTGCCATCCGGCGTACACATTGCGCCGCACCATGCCTGCCGCGGTGACGTGGTGCTGGTGAGTGGTCCTATCGGCGAGCACGGCATAGCCATTCTTTCCGTGCGAGAAGGTCTCCAGTTCGAGACGGAGCTGCGCAGCGACTCCCAGCCGCTGCATGACCTGGTGGCAGCAATGCTAGCCGTGACGCAGGACATCCACTGTATGCGTGACCCGACACGCGGTGGCTTGGCTGCCACACTCAACGAATTCGCGCGAGCTTCGCACGTGGGCATCGAGGTGGATGAAGCGGCGGTGCCAGTGCCGCCTGCCGTCGGTGCGGCCTGCGAAATGCTGGGCCTCGATCCCTTCTACGTGGCGAATGAAGGCAAGCTAGTTGTCGTGGCGCCGGAATCTGCTGCCGATCTGCTTCTTGATGCTATGAGGGCGCACCCCAAAGGCCGCCATGCCGCTCTCATTGGCAGGGTGGTCGAGGCGCATCCTGGTATGGTGACGGCTCGCACGGCCATTGGCGGCAGCCGGGTGATCGATACCCTGGTTGGGGAGCAGCTGCCGAGGATCTGCTGAGGGGTATGGGTCGCCGTGAGCCGTGGAAGCGACGTCCTGACCAGCCCCGACGAGGTTCCTCTCTGGCTGTGGAAAGCCTCTATCGGCGTGCTGGTCGGCGTGCTGGTGTTCATCGCGGCGCTGCTGGCGTTGGCGCTTGGGGGCATCAGCGACCCGCGTCCTCTAGGCGATCTGACCGTCGATGCCAGCCTGGGTGACACATACCTTGTCGAGGTGGCCAATCCACGCGCCCGAACCTTTGTGATGACATCCTACACCATCCACCCCCCCGCCACAGTCGAGGTCACGGCGCGGCAGGTAGACGGGCCATCCGACGCTGGGTATGGCTTATGGTGGGGGTCAGGGCCGGACAATGCGTTCGTGGTAGTCGTCAACGGCAATGGCTACTACGCCGTCTACAAGGTGGAGGGCAGTGAGATTGACTTCATTGTAGACTGGCAGACCTTTCCCCACCTCAGATCGCATGGTGAACCCAATCGCATCCGCGCCGACTTGACTGGCGATCAGGTGGTTGTGCGCATCAACGACGAACTGGCTGCCGTTCTGACCGATGCCACAGGGAGAACGCAGTCCACCTTAGCCTTGCAAATTGGCTTTGTCGTCGAAGCCCTGACCGCTGGCGGGGCGGCAATGCAGTTTGACCATCTCCGCGTATGGCAGTCGCATTGAGGATGGCCTCAGCTCAAATTCCCTTTTGATGCCTCTGCGGTCTTCTCTGCCATCAGATTTCACCGGTTGGCGAATCGGTATCCCACTCCACGCGAGGTCAGAATGTACTCTGGGCGGTTGGGGTCCTTTTCTACCTTCTTCCGCAGATAGTGGATGTACAGTTTCAGGCTGTCGATGGCGTCGTCATACTCTGACCCCCAAGCCTCCATCACCAACTCTCTGCGCGTGACCACGCGCCCCGCGTTGCGAGCCAGCACACTCAGCAACGAAAACTCTTTGGGGGTCAGATGGCGCTGCACGCCGTCAACGACTACCTCACGGTTCATCAGATTGATGCGGAATTTGCCCCCATCGAAAACCAGCTCTTCCACCATCGCGTTCTTGGGGGCACGCCGCAGGTGAGCCTTAATGCGCGCGATCAGTTCGTCGTTGTCGTAGGGCTTCACAATGTAATCATCGGCCCCCATCTCCAACCCCTTCACGATGTCCTTCGTGTCGGTACGGGCGGTCAGAAAGATGATGGGCACGTCCGAGAGTTCGCGCAGACGACGACAGACCTCCAGCCCGTCCATGTCCGGCATCATGATGTCAAGCAGGATCAGGTCTGGCTGGGTGCGGTATGCTTTGCGCAGTCCTTCCTCGGCGCGGAGAGCCTTGATCACCTCGAAGCCTTTGTGCTCGAGCAGGATGGTGAGCAGGTGGACGGTGGTTTCTTCATCATCAACGACCAGTATCTTCTCACCCATAGGAACTCCGCAGCCTCGGCGCAAACACGCGCAATCAACTGGTTTCCAATCATTGTCGTGTTGTCACTATACACTGTTAAAAAGGGCCGCGCAAGTGAAGGGGGTCGCCCAAGAGAGCCGTGAGGGTGGGCAGCTTAGACTCGGCATCTATCGAGGGTTGGGCAACATCCGCTGGGGGGTTCCTTGTATCCCCGATTCTTTTCTGCTACACTACCCCTATGCACATCCTGGCTGTGGACGATGATCTCCAAACGCTGACCCTGATCGACCTGCTGCTCACCCGACAGGGATATCGTGTGAGCCGGGCCAGCGGCGGGCAGGAGGCTCTCGACCTGGTCGCTGCAAAGCCTCCTGATCTCGTCATCCTGGATGTGATGATGCCCGGCATGGATGGCTACGCTGTTGCCCGCAGCCTGCGCGCCTATGGCCCGACTGCCAGTGTTCCGATCATCATACTGACGGCCAAAAGTTCGATTGACGACAAGGTTGCCGGTTTTGAGGCAGGGGTTGACGATTATCTGACCAAGCCGATCCAACCCGCAGAGCTGGTCTCGCGCGTCAAGTCGGCCCTGGCCCATGCCTCGTCCAGGGCATTGGAGCCTGTGGCAGCCGCTGGGCGTGTTGTGATTTTCATGGGCGCGACAGCCGGCTCAGGCACAACTACCGTCACCGTGAACACAGCTCTGGCGCTGGCCAGGGCCGGCCTGTTCACGCTGCTGGCTGGGATTGGACCGGGGGCAGACATGCTGCGCTACCGCCTGAACCTCCCTGCCGCGTCTGTGCCTCTCCGCAACCTGTCTGCGGAGGAAATAGGCGGTGCGCTCATTCCGGTCGGCAGGCTGCTTCATGTGTTTCCTTCGCTGGATTGCTTGCCTGAGGACGAGGCTCGTTGCAGGGCGTGGTGTGAACGATGCGTCCGGGCAGCAGCCTCGCTGGGGCATGTTGCGCTGTTCGACCTAGGTAGCGGCGCTCTCCCTTTGGACTGTCATTTGATGGTCCTCGCCCACCGCTTGGTCGTAGTCGCTGAAGCCTCGCGTTCCTCGTTGCTGGCCTCGACCCGTCTGCTTAACGACCTGCGCCAGTGTGACGGCAACGGCGCTAGGCTAAGCGTTGTGCTGATCCACCGGCAGCCGCCGCCTGGGCTGGTGAACTATCGCGCTATTCAAGATGGTCTGGGGGTCGATCACCTGGCGGTGATCGAGGCCGCACCTGACCTGTTTGCCCATGCCGAGGCTGCCGCGATGCCACTGCTCGTGTTCGCGCCGGGCAGCCGGCCTGCGCGTAGCTTCCGCACTCTGGCCCGCGACCTGTGGGCAGCAGTGCAAACGGGAAGTTGAAGTTTAATGGGCTATAGCGAGCCTTCGGTCCCTGCTGTGGATAAGAATAGCGCGGCTTTCTACCCCGCACTCGAACGGTCCGCCGAACTCCTGCGACGGGCGCGCTACACCGTCGCCCTGACCGGCGCAGGAGTCAGCACCCCTTCCGGCATCCCTGACTTCCGCAGCCCTCATTCTGGCCTGTGGACCCACGCCAACCCGATGGAAGTGGCCTCCATCTATGGCTTCCGCCAGAACCCTGCCAAGTTTTACGCCTGGATCAGGCCATTGGCGCACCTCATGCTGGAGGCCAAACCTAACCCTGCTCACATGGCGTTGGCCAGCCTCGAGGCCATGGGGCTGATTCGGATGCTCATCACCCAGAACATCGATACTCTGCACCGCCGCGCCGGATCGCGTGCGGTGATTGAGGTTCACGGCCATATGCGCGAGGCCACCTGTGTCGAGTGCTTCCGCGTCTACCCGACTGACCTGTTTCTCGCGGGCTTCATCGAATCAGGTGAGATTCCTCGCTGTCCCTATTGCCGTGGATTGCTGAAGCCCAATACCGTCCTCTTCGGTGAACAGCTTCCACTCAAACCGCTCCAGGAAGCTCGTCGTGCTGCCCGCGACTGTGACCTGATGCTTGTTGTCGGGTCTTCGTTGGCCGTGTCTCCCATTGCCGATCTGCCGCTGATCGCACTGGCGCACGATGCACAATTGATTATTATCAACTACGAAGCGACCTACGTAGACGACCGGGCTGCTGTTGTCCTCCACGAGGATGTGGCCCGAGTGCTTCCCTATCTGGTAGATCTGATGGAGGGTAAGCAAGGTACATGACACAGGTAGATGCTTCTCACCCAGAGGGAGATCTTGAGATCGCGCATCGGTATGCGCGCACGTTGGCCCGCTACGAGCGCCTGATCGAGATCAGTCGCACCCTTAGCTCTACCCTCGACCTCGATTCCCTGCTGGAGCATATCGTGGCCTCTGCCGTTGACCTGACCGACACTGAGGCCGCCTCGATCCTGCTCATGAGCCGGGCTGGCACCCTACGCTTTGAGGCTGCCATTGACCCCCGTGGGCTGTCCCTCGACTCGATTGAGGTGCCGCTCGAAGGCAGCATCGCTGGCTGGGTCGTGACCCACTCGGAACCGCTTGTTATCGCTGATGTGCGCCAGGAGCCTCGCTGGTCCAGCAATGTCGATGAGGAGACCGAGTTCCAGACGCGCAACATGCTGGCTGTCCCCATGCGCACTCACAACAAGACCATTGGCTGTCTGGAGGCGCTCAACAAACGTGGCGATCAGATTTTCACCGACGAGGATGTGAACATGCTGACCACCCTCGCAGCTCAGGCGGCGGTGGCAATCGAGAATGCTCGCCTGTTTGAGCAGAGTGACCTGATCGCCGAGATGGTGCATGAGCTGCGCACACCCCTGGCAGCCATTAAAGCCACCACCCATATTATCCTGCGGCCTGAGTTAAGCGATGAGAAGCGCAAACAGCTTGTGGACACTATCGCCCAGGAGACGACTCGCCTGACGCGCATGACTACCGAGTTTCTGGACCTGGCGCGGCTGGAGTCGGGCCGGACACGCCTCCAGCGCAAACCGGTCAATATCCCCGCCATGCTTGGCGCAGCCATCCAGACCGTTAGTCACCAGGCGCACGATCGCCATCTCACGTTGCAACTAATCGTCGATCCGCCGCAGGGAATGTCGAGCATTGTCGGTGATGAAGAGAAGCTCACGCAGGTGGTGCTTAACCTGTTGACCAATGCCGTCAAGTACAATAAGGAGGGCGGCAACGTCTGGGTGCGCGCCATCCAGCAGGACAGATTCATCCGGGTGGAGGTCGAAGATACCGGCCACGGCATCTCACAGGAGAATCTGGAGCACATGTTTGAGAAGTTCTACCGCGTGTCCGACACAGAAGGCTACACTCAGGGTACCGGCCTGGGCCTGGCGATTGCCAAGCGCATCGTCGAGGGTCATGGCGGAGAGATCGGCGTCCAGAGTGAGCTGGGTGCCGGAACGCTGTTCTGGTTCACTCTGCCTGTCCTGCAAGAGCGTTAAGGCTTTGCCCGAAGGCGTAGGGGGCGCAACGCGCGGGTTGCGATTGCTGCACAGTCTGCTTTGGGGGAATGTCGTGTGTCTGACGCCCCTGTCTCCCTGCCCCAGCGGCGTCTCTCGCGCTTCCTAGGATACCCTCGTCACATATTCCCGGCACCACGCCAGCGCCGGCCCCATGTCCTCCACCGCCAGCCCAGCGAAGTGCTCCACCACTGGCAGCAGCAAATGCCACACCGCAGGTCGCTGTCGCGTCATGATCCGCAGCCAGTTGTGCCGTTCTCCCGGCTCGATCCGGAGCAGGTGTTCGCACGCGCTCTCGAACAGCCGCACCATCCAGCGGTAGCCCCACAACAGCACGCGCCCCTCCGGCGACAGATGGCGCAGCGCCAGGTCGCGCATCCGGTTGATGTGTGGCAGGTGCGCCGCGTCGAGTGTGTCCCATGTGTCCAGGAAGATCGTGTCGAAGCGGTCGGTAGGTTCAGCCTGCAATGTATCTTCAATGTCTCCTAACCGGATTTCAACTGGCACCCCAATTGCCTCTGCTGCGATCCGCACCACTGGCTCGACTACTTCTGTCAGCATGGCCTCGCGTTCCACGATGGTTATCCGGCTGGCGCGTGGCAGCGCGTACTGTGGATACAGTCCTAACCCCAGCCCACCCACCAGCACCCGGCCCCGCGTGGCTTGGGCGTTGTTGAACATCATCAGCCGTTCTTGCGGCACGTCTGACATCCACAGCCGGCCCTCGGCTGTCATCAGCCCACGCACTTCCAGGGGTGGCTCCAGCGCCACTCGCTGCCCGCAGATGTCCGCTTCAGCCATCTGCCAGCTTTTGACGCTGAACGGCCCGTAGAGACCTGGCACCACCTGGATCACCGGCATGTGGAGCCAGGCGTCGGTCCACTGGCAGTCGTCAAAGTCTGGATCGAATAACAACCTCACAAGCGGCCTCAAATATGCTGTGCCCAGGCTGACCGCAGCCCTGTCAGCGTTTTGGATCTCCCAAAAAGACCTTCACTGCTGTCCACAGTGTACCAGAGAGTCTCCTTGCCGGGTAAAAAACAGGACCGCGACGGGTGTCGCGGTCCAGGGTGGTGTTGAGCGCTTCTGTCGGTCGGCGTCTTAGGTGAGGATAGGCGCTGAGGGCGTTGTCGATGTCGATGATGTGGATGTTCAGGCGTTCAGGTCGAAGATCGATGTGACGTCACGGGTTGGGTTGTGAAGGTGAAGATCGTGAAAGCGCTCACGAACCAGCCCGATCATACCACCTGTTCACCCGCATTGCGATTACAATCTCTTAACAATGTGCCCTGGGCATGGCGTCAGACCGATGCTCCCCCTTCCTGGGCGCGTTTGCGGGCCAGGGCTGCTTCGCGCTTGGCCTTGCGCTCCTCTGGAGTCAGCACGCGCTGTGTCTGCGCCTCAGCAGCAGAGGCAGGGACCCCGCTGGCAGGTAGAGCCTCGGCCACTGGCTCTGGTTCGGCCTCAATGCGCGAGATGGCCAGGCGAGCTACCTGTCCCACCGTCAGCTCAATGCGCTCTTTGTAGCACGTCGGGTCCTCGGCTCTGCCGCGCAACACGGGGAGCGCATCTTTCGCCGCCGGGCCGATATCCCCCAAGGCCCACATGGCGCTCTGCTGAACGATGAACGCCTTGTCGTCCATCGCGGCGATCAGAGCTGGCACTGACTCGGCGCTCTTCAGCTTCCCCAGCGCCCGCGCGGCGGCAGCTCGCACATACTGGCTCTCGTCCCTTAGCATCCGGATCAGCCCCGGCGCTGCTGCCGGGTCCCCCATCACCTCCAGCCGCCGGATTGCCTCGCTACGCACTGTCCAGTCGCGATCCTCTACATCCCTCAGCCATGCCTGCACATCTTGGCTCATCATCTGTTCCCCCGTCTGCATCAGGCGGCCATCCATCCGCAAGCCGCTCTTTCCACTCACCGCGTTGGCAAGGTGTGTTACAATCTCCTGCACCAGCCTTTCACTGACTATACAGGCATTCCGAGGAAATTTCATGCCCGATTTGTCGCTTTTTCGCTTCTCCTGTCCTGTTGAGCTGCGCTACGCTGACATCGACGCTTTGCAGCATGTCAACAACGTCACCTACTTCACCTACATGGAGACAGCCCGCGTTCACTACTTCGCCCAGGTGGTGGGCTGGAGCGGTGGCTGGCATGACTTTGGTGTGATCGTCGCCCGCGCTACCTGCGACTATCTGCTGCCCTTGGTATGGGGAGATGAGGTGCGTCTCTATCTGCGCACGGCACGCCTGGGGCACAAGAGCTTTGACTTTGAGTATGTCCTCACCCGTCAGCGGCGCGACCAACCGCCGGAGATCGCTGCCTTGGGGATGACTGTACAGGTTGCGTATGACTACTCTCGCAACACCTCAATCCCAATTCCCGATGTCTGGCGCGAGCGTATCACTGCCTTTGAGCCGGCTCTGTCTCGCGCCAGTGGAGAGTGACCGTATTCTCAAAGAGGGGGCTTTGGGCTGAATGCTCGGTTTGGCCTCGATGGCGTGGAAGCTCTCTCCGTGAGAGCTGGATGTGGCCGTCGAATCAGCAGATAGGAACTATATGTCAGGCCGCCGCATGTGCCAGTCAGTGGCCTGCTGGTATGCATAGGCGACCCTGAGCACGGTGCCTGTCTCTGGCGCGATCACCTGCGCTCCCACGGGCAGCCCATCCCGTGTGACTCCGCACGGCATCGACAGGGCCGCCAGCCCGCTCAGGCTGAAGGGATACGTGAAGCGCAGCAGTTCCCGCGCGGCCTTCAGTCCCTCGCTTCCGGCGATCTCGTGGGCTGCCACCGGTGTGGTGGGCGTGATCAGCACATCTATCTCGTCGCGAAACAGGCGCAGCAACCCCGCCCGCCATGCATTCCCAGTCCGGACTGCCTGAGCATAGTCGGCGGCGCTGTTCGACAATCCCCACTCTAAGCGCGTCCGCACGTCCGCGCCGAACCGCTCCGGTTCTGCCGCCAGCCGTTCCCGGTGATAGGCTGCCGCATCGCCCAGCCCGATCACCGCAGCAGCTCGCAGGGCATCCTCAACCTCCGGCAGGCTCACCTCGACGGCTTCTGCCCCCTGGTCAGCCAGCGCATCGACAGCGGCATGCACCGCCGCTACGATCTCCACGTCTGTCTCTTGCCAAAAGAAACGGTCGCCGGGTTGCCCCACGCGCAGGCCCCGCACCGGCTCGCGCAGCTGGTCGGTGTGACGCGAGGGTGCGCTCAGGTCGAGCGCATCCATCAGCAGGGCTACGTCGTGAGCAGTATGGGCCATCGGTCCCACCGTATCGAGCGTCCAGCTCATCGGCACCACACCTAACGTGCTGACCTGGCCGGTGGGTGGTCGTAGCCCCGTCAACCCACACAGCGCTGCCGGCACCCGCACCGACCCTCCAGTGTCGGTGCCTAATGCGGCGGGGCACATGCCGGCGGCCACCGCCGCTGCCGATCCGCCGCTCGATCCGCCGGGGCTAAGCGCCGGATTCCACGGGTTGCGGGCTGGACCATAGTGCGGATTGACGTTGGTCGCACCAATGGCAAATTCGTGCAGGTGTGTCTTGCCGATGACAATCGCGCCTGCCGCTCTGAGCTGCTGGACGACAGTCGCGTCGGCTGTAGCTACGTTGTGGCGTAAGAAGTCACTGCCTGCGGTGGTGGGTACGCCTGCTACATCGATCAGGTCTTTGACGCCGATCGGGATGCCATGCAGCGGCCCCCAATCCTCGCCGCGTTCCAGGGCTTCTTCTGCCTGACGAGCCTCACGTCGGGCATCCTCAGCCAGGACGGTCAGGAAGGCGTTGAGCGTCGGGTTCAGCCGCTCGATGCGCGCTAAGCACGCCTCGACCACGTCTACTGGAGATAGTGTCCCCGCCAGGATTCGCATCGAGATCTGGGCGAGCGTCAGACTTTCAAACGATGGTGTAACCATAGTTCCTCATGATCGGTGTGGCTTGATCATAGCCTAACACCAATCCACCCGGTCGTAAAGCCCCGGTCTCTTTTGGGGCGTGTTCCTCGTTTGGGGCAGGAACCCCAGTGGGATCGCGGCGGCGCTGAGCTGCCCCACAGCCGACATGCATTCACTCTTCTGGACTTGAGGGTGTATACCTGCGCAGGGCCGCTGGTTTCATCTGTTGTAGACTTGTCACGATCTGGCGTGACGAACTTCTCGAATCGTTCCGGTTTGGCTTTACATCCCCACGTGACTGGGGTATCCTGTCTGGTAGCGCGTGCCAAGTGAGATCTCACCCGCAGCACGCCGGGGTAGGCGGGCATTGCGCCCAGAACCCGCGTCTGAAAATTCCGCGACAGCTCATACTTCTTAGTCAGGAAGCGCTACATGAGTACAGACGGCCACATCGACCTCTCGTTGCTCCAGCCTGTGCTCGATAAATACCAGGGAGGCTCTCGCGCCGATCTGCTGCCTGCGCTGTATGATGCGCAGCGCATCTACGGCTACCTGCCGACGCCTGTCCTGGTTGCTATTGGCCAGGCGCTGCACGTGCCTCTGGCTGACATCCATGGGGTGACGGAGTTTTACACTCTGCTCTACCGGGAACCGGTGGGCAAACGCATTATCCGCATCTGCACCGACCCCGCCTGTGCTGCTGCTGGGGCCGAGGATGTGCTGGTTGCGGCCTGCCAGCGGGCCGGGGGGATTCACCCTGGCCAGACCTCCGCTGATGGTGAGGTGACAGTTGAACGTTGCACCTGTCTGGGCTTGTGCGACCAGGCTCCGGCGGCGCTGGTCGATGACCTAGCGCTAGTGGGCCTGTCCTCTGAAACGGTGGATGAGCTGTTCGCTGCCACCGCGCCCACCTCCGTCCTGCGCGTCACTGGCGAGCCGCGTAACCTAACCCGCCATATTGGCGTGATCCCACCGACTGACCTGGAAGCGCACCGCGCGGCGGCCACCTTTGAGCCGCTCAAGAAAGTCCTCGCCGAGATGACGCCGGAGCAGGTCATCGACACCATCAAGGCTGCCAATCTGGTGGGGCGCGGCGGTGCAGCTTTCCCGGTGGGGATGAAATGGCAGTTTACACGCGGGGCGGCAGGCACGCCGAAATACGTCGTGTGCAATGCCGATGAGAGCGAGCCAGGCACCTTCAAAGATCGTGTGCTGCTGGAGGGCGACCCGTTCCCCATCCTGGTCGGCATGGCCATCGCTGGCTACGCCATTGGCTCATCTCAAGGTTTCGTCTTTATCCGTGGCGAGTACCCCCAGGCGACGGCCATTGTCCAGCGAGCCATCGAGGCGCTATACGCGGCAGGGCTGCTCGGCAAGAAGATTCTCGGCAGCGACTTCGACTTCGACATCACTATCAGGCGTGGGGCTGGGGCCTACGTGTGCGGCGAAGAGACGGCGTTGTTCGAGGCCATCGAGGGCAAACGCGGCTATCCCCGTGTCAAGCCGCCGTTCCCCACCACACATGGCGTGTTCGGCAAGCCGACCGTGATCAACAATGTGGAGACGCTGGCCCAGGTGCCTGACATCGTGTGGCATGGCGGTGAATGGTATCGGCAGTGGGGGACTCCTGAATCAACTGGTTACAAGCTGTTCTGCGTCAGCGGGCATGTCAACCAGCCGGGTGTCGTCGAGGCCCCTCTGGGTATCCCTCTGCGCGACCTGATCGAGCGCTGGTGTGGCGGCTTTAGGGGAGCACCTCAGGCCATTCTGATGGGGGGCGCAGCGGGCGCGTTCCTTACCCCTGACCATCTCGATACGCCGCTCACGTTCGAGCATCTGCGCCCGCTTGGCGCCTCGATTGGCTCCGGGGCGATCATGGTCTTCAACCACAGCATCGATCTGCGCGACATGCTGCGCACGTTGGCCCACTTCTTTGCTCACGAATCGTGCGGCAAGTGCTTCCCATGTCAGCTAGGCACGCAGCGTCAGATGGAGATCCTCGATCGGGTGGCTGAGGGCCGCTCACAGCCCGGCGACGTTGAACGCTTGATAGACCTCGGCAGGACGATGGCTGACGCTTCGATCTGTGGCCTGGGCCAGACGGCGGCCACAGCGGTGATGAGTGCGATTAAACTGTGGCCCGATCTGGTCAGGCCCAACGGTAGCCGGTGAGGCGGGCGGCCCCCGCGACCTTGTGTCTTGCCCGGAGTAGGCCCGATGACCCACGAATTGATGCAGCGCGAGCTGATCATCAACCTGACCACCGGCAACACTCATCTGTATCCCATCACGGACGAGCGCATCATCGGTCCGGTCGATTACGGCTGGGTTCGCTTCAGTGAGGCGGCCCAGGCGACGGGTGAGACCGACCCCGCTATCCTGACCTGGGGAGGCGGCCCGCTGGCCGGCTCACGTATCCCCGGCACGCGGCGGCTGGTGTTCTGCGGCTATTCGCCTCAGTGGGAGGGGTTCTACGTTTCTAGTCTGGGCGGTGGAGCCTATGTCATGCACCGCGTTGGGGTTGACTTTGTCTGTCTCAAGGGCGCTGCTCCTCAGGACTCGGTGCTGCTGCTCAACCACAAAGATGGGCAAATCCAGGTGCGCCTGGAACCTATCGACCCCGATGTGCTGTGGACCGGCTATGCTGGCCCCGACGGCGAGTGGTTGCTCGGCTTCTACGCGCTCCAGCAGGCCGTCTTTGACCGTTACGGCGGCGAATATCCCGCCGATTGGGTGCGCGTCCTGGCCGTTGGCCCGGCAGCCCGCCATACCAGCCAGGGCATCATCGGCAGCAACCAGATCAAGGATGGTCGCATCCTGCCCATTGACGACTGGGCAGGGCGTGGTGGGTTAGGCAGCCGTCTGCTTCAGCGCCACCGTATCGCGGCTTGCATCTTTGGCGGCGCATGGGAAGACCCGGACCTCCGCGACTCGAAGGAGATCGACGGCTACTTCCGGTGCTACTATGGCGAGTCGATGATCAAGGTGGACCTGGGCGCGACTGAAAAGTATCGCTACGTACCCGGCTTCCGCACTGGCGGCACGTTTGGCGTCAATATGTACACCGCCGACGATAGGCTGTTTAGCTTCAACTATAGTTCGGTCTATGCCAGCCAGCAGGCCCGCCGTGAGCAACACAATCGCTTTGTCCTTGATCACTACTTGAAGCAATTCAACCTGGAGATCATCGAGCCAAAGCACTTTGCCCACTGCGGTGAACCGTGCTCTGTGGCCTGCAAGAAGTATGATCGCATCTATAAGAAGGACTATGAGCCTTACCAGGCCCTTGGCCCGCAGTGCGGCATCTTCGACCAGCGGGCGGCTGAAGAACTCAATCACTTCGTCGATGCGCTAGGCTGGGATGCCATTCAGGCCGGAGGAACGGTGGCATGGATCATGGAGTTAGTCCATCAGGGGATCGTGCCCCCGGACGATTTCGGCCTGCCGCCAGCCGACGCGCTGCAGTTCACCTTCCAAAGCGACCCGGCCCACTTTGATGTGGTGGCCGCGTCGCGCCGCAACGCTGAATATGCCCGCGCCATTGTGTCCATGATCCTGTTCGAACCGCAGGGCGAACTGTTCCGCCAGGGCATCCGAGCTGCGGCAGCAGCTCTTGACGAGCGTTATGGACTGGCCGAAGTGGGTGGGCGTACCCTCGATCGGGCCGTCTTCACCGCCCACGGCGAGCGGGGATGTATGACTCCCAATCAGTATTGGGTGCCGGGTATGTTCAGCCCTATGCCTATGATGGGCAAGTACTTTGTCTACTACGGCGTCGAGTTCCTGCCGCCGCGCGAACTGGGGCGTCGATGCGTGCACCGCATGGTGTATGAGTTGTTCAGCGAGAACAGCGGCGTGTGCCGCTTTCACCGCAAGTGGGCCGAGGCCATTGTCGACGACATCATCGCGGCCCACTACCGTTTCCCGGTCGATTATAAAGCTCATCAGTTCGAGTTGGCCCGCCAGATTTTTGAACGGGAAGGCGGCAGCGTGGTCTTCTGGGACAGTGAACGTACTGTTGACATCATCTGGCAATACCTAGAAAGTTGGGTCGGCCTCGGCTTGAAGGATGAAGAACTGCACGCCTGGGTGGATCGCTTCCGCACGGATAAATGGTCGGCAGCGCGCGCCTATTGGGACGCGATCCGCGCGGGCATTGCTGAGGCGTTCGAAGCTGGCCCGGCTGCGGTCCCTGAGATCGCACCTCCTTACCGTGCAGCTCAAGTGGACGTGATGGAAGAGCCTGGCAGGTCGTCGTTGGACAGTGGTTGGCGGGGATGAAGGCATGGAGGATCGATACCAGTGTGAGGGAACGACGCCCGTGACTTACACCACCGTCAGGCGCGGCGGTGCGTGGGAGGAGGTCGATGCCGAGATCATCGACGAACGGCTGGTCTCGATCTTCGTCAACGGTCAGGAGCTGGCGACTGTCATGTGCACGCCTCGCGATCAGGACGCCCTGGCGCTAGGTTTCCTGGCTAACGAAGGCACACTCCGCTCAATGAGCGATGTGCGGGCTGTCCACATCTGCCCTAGCAGAGCATGTGTGGACGTGTGGCTGGCTATTGGTCGCTTCGAGCCGCCCCGCCGCCTGATCCTCACATCAGGCTGTGGCGGGGGGGTCACGTTCGACGATCTGAGCGCCGCCCACCCGCCGGTCGAGGCCGAGATATGCGTCACGCCGGGTCGACTGTGGGCGCTGATGGATGCTCTCTACCAGAGAGCGACCCTGTACAGCCGGTCACGTGGGGTGCACACCTCTGTGCTTAGCGATGGTGAGCAGGTGCTTTTCACCGCAGAGGATGTGGGGCGTCACAACACGCTTGACAAACTGCGCGGTCTGGCGCTCAAGGCTGGCGTCGACACGCATGGCTGCGCCATCCTGACCACCGGACGTGTCAGCTCGGAGATGATCAACAAGGCGCGCAGTATGGGAGTGCCGCTGGTCGCGTCGCGTACCTCTCCAACCAGTCTGTCGGTCCGTCTGGCCCGCGAGTGGAATGTGACGTTGATTGGCTACCTGCGCCGCAACAGCATGAATATCTACACCCATCCCAGGCGGGTGCTGTGCCCAGAAGGCGCGTCCCCTCCAGTGATGGCTGCTGCGCAGGTGTAGGCATGTATTGCCGGCTCTCCGCGTTGTGAAGCTGTCTTGGTGACCAGGCGCTCCTGAGTTTGTACTTTTATGGAGATGATACTGCATGGCTGATGACATGATCACCCTCACTATCGACCAACAGCAAGTGACGGTGCCGCGTGGCACGACCATCCTCCAGGCGGCCCGCCAGATTGGCATTGACATCCCGCACGTCTGCTACCACGAACGGCTGACGCCGCCTGCGGTGTGTCGCCTGTGTGTCGTCGAGGTCGAAAAGTCGCGCGTGCTTGTGGCATCGTGTGTGGCTGAGTGCACGCCAGGGATGGTCGTTCACACCCGCAGCGAGCGCGTCGTGCTGGCTCGCCGCACCATCTTGGAGCTGCTCAACTCGACGGTGGACCTGAGCGAAGCGCCTGACCTCCAGGCCATGCTGGCCGACTATCGTGCTGACCCCCAGCGTTTTGACGAGGGTGAGAAGCGCACCCATCCGCTCAAAGACGATAATCCCTTTTACGTGCGCGATTATTCGCAGTGTGTGTTGTGCTGGCGCTGCGTGCAGGTCTGTGCCGATGATGGGCAATTTGCCTTTGCCCTCAACTTCGGCGAGCGCGGCTTTCACACCCATATTGCTACCTTCGCCGATTCCCCTATGCCAGATACTACCTGCGTGTTCTGTGGGCAGTGTGTAGGGGTGTGCCCCACGGGCGCGCTCAAGCCGAAGGTGCAGTGGGGCCTGGAGCAGGGTTTCGACCTAGAGAAGATCAGGCAGATCACGCGCCAGGGCAAGAAAAGCCACAAACAGAGAGTAGAAGGGTAGTTCATTGAAAGCACCCCTGTGGGGCGCCTCAAAGCGAGATTCCTCGATGACCAAGATCAACGATTATTTGTGGCATTTACCTCACGCACCCCTTGACGATGACCCGCCGGATGTCGCCATGCTTCAGCAGGCATTCAACCAGCCCATCGTCGATGCGCTACAGGGTCCGTTGGGCAGCCTGGGCTATGAGTTGAAGAGCAGCGATATAGTCGTCAAGTTGGCTGGTCGCGTGGACAACACGATGGATACCTATCACGCCAATGTGCGGTTTATCAGCTACCTGCTGCCAGACGTTCTGCTGCGTGTCCATTTTGAGCACGACGAGTGGGCGCACTTTCTGCCCAATAGCAAAGTGCACCGCTACTTCATCAACCTAGATCGCTTCAAAGTGCAGGACCCGACAACCCAGATTGCTGTTCCAGCCTGGTCGGGGCGACTGCACACCCGGATGTCGAGTCTGCCCGGCAGGTTGCATCACGATGGCGAGGACCAGATTTGGTCCTTCTCGACGGCAGAAGAACTGGAGCGGCAGCTTCAGCAGTTTGTCAACACGTTTACTCAGGCAGGCCACCCCTGGCTGGCAAGCTCATCCAGCCTCTGAAGCCCGCCCAGGGCTGTGCTCGTTCGCTCTGGCAACACTTTGGGAAGGTGTGATTCACATGATCCAGGCAGAGACCGTCGTCAAAACCACATGCCCCTACTGTGGCGTGGGATGCCAGATTAATCTGAGCGTCAAAGGAGGGGTCGTCTTCCGCGTCGATGCCCCCTTCGACAGTGCGCCTAACTACGGCGCCCTGTGCGTCAAGGGGCGCTTTGGTAACGACTTCTTGTGGCACCCTGACAGGCTGACCACGCCGATGATTCGCCGCAACGGCCATCTAGAACCGGCCACCTGGGATGAGGCGCTCGATCTGGCGGCCAATCGTTTCCGCGCTGTGATCGCCGAGAGCGGCCCGGATGCCATGGCGCTGCTGTGCAGCGCCAAGTGCACCAATGAAGAGAACTATCTGATGCAGAAGCTCGCTCGGCAGGTGATCGGCACACATAACATCGATCACTGCGCCCGTCTTTGCCACAGCTCAACTGTGACGGGCCTCGTGCAGGCCTTCGGCAGTGGCGCAATGACCAACTCCATGGCCGACATCACCGAAGCGAAGGCTATTCTGGCTATCGGCACCAACACCACCGAACAACATCCCGTCCTGAGTCTGCAGATCAAGACGGCGGTGCGCAGATATGGGGCGCAGCTTATTGTTGCCGATCCGCGTTGCATTGAACTGGCCGATTTCGCTGTGCTGCATCTCAAGCACGAACCAGGCACGGACATTGCCCTGCTCAACGGGCTGGCGCACATTATCCTCAAAGAGAACCTGCACGACTCGGCCTTCATCGCCGAGCGCACCGAGAACTTCGAGGCGTGGCTGGCCACAGTCGAACAGTACCCGCCGGAGCGGGTCAGCCAGATCACCGGGGTGCCGGACGAGGACCTGATCCGCGCGGCTCGCATCTACGGCGGCAATCGCCCAGCCTCGATCTTCTACGCCATGGGCATTACCCAGCATACCGTTGGCCATCAAAACGTGCTGGCGGTCGCCAACCTGGCCATGCTGACCGGCAACCTGGGAGTGCGGGGCGGCGGCGTCAATCCGCTGCGTGGCCAGAACAATGTGCAAGGGGCCTGTGATATGGGCGGCCTGCCCAATGTCTATACCGGCTACCAGCGCGTCACTGACGAGGCGGTGCGGGAGAAAATGGCTGCCTACTATGGACGACCGCAGCCTCCGCCCCAACCCGGTTTGACGCTCACCGAGATGCTTCAGGCAGCCCACGATGGACGGGTGCGCGCCCTCTACTTTATGGGCGAGAACCCCGCTATGAGCGATCCCGACTCTCAGCACGTGCGGGAGTGCCTGGAGCGCACCGAATTCCTGGTGTGTCAAGACATCTTCCTCAACCAGACCACCGAGCATGCGCATGTGGTGTTTCCGGCAGCCGCTTACGCTGAGAAGGACGGCACTTTCACCAATACTGAGCGGCGCGTGCAACGTGTGCGCAAAGCGCTGGAGCCGCCCGGCCAGGCCCGCGCCGACTGGCAGATCTTCTGTGAGATTGCTCAGCGTATGGGGGCGACTGGCTGGGACTACGCCGATCCGGCAGACATCATGGACGAGATCGCTGAGGTGACGCCCATCTATGGCGGCATCTCCTATGACCGGCTGGACGGCGACGGCTTACAATGGCCATGCCCATCCGCAGATCATCCCGGCACACCAGTGCTGCATGCGGAGCAGTTTCCACGCGGCAGAGGTAGCTTTACGCCGGTCCACCACCAACCTGCCGCCGAGCTGCCCGACAGTGAGTACCCGCTGATGCTCACCACGGGGCGCATTCTCCAGCACTACCACACCGGCACGATGACACGCCGCGTGGGCGGCCTGGATTTCCTCGCTCCGGAGGAGCGGGTGGAGATCAACCCGGCAGACGCTGCCCGGCTGGGCATTGCCGATGGCGACTGGGTCCGTGTCTCATCGCGTCGTGGCGCGGTGACGGCCCGGGCATGGGTCACGGGGCGGCCCCGCGCAGGGCTGATCTTCATGACCTTCCACTTTGCCGAGGCGCTGGGCAATGTGCTCACTAACAATGTCGTCGACCCCGTGGCCAAGATACCCGAATACAAAGTATGCGCGGTCAAAGTGGAGCGGATCGGGGGGCCAGAGAGCCTGCCTTAATCGAGGTATTGGGCTGGCCTGATCCCTCTGGGATGTGCATCTACCGGCGCGATGGGCGCGCCGGTTTCCTTTCCCTGGAGAATTTGACGCCAGCCTGCTGGATCACGAGTCGATGTCGATCAGCCCCTTCTGGATGGCGTACTTTACCAGGTCGGTTCGGCTATGCAGGTGGAGCTTGCGCATGATGTTCTCGCGGTGGCGGGCGGCTGTCTTGGGGCTGATCCCCAGCCGCTCGCCGATCTGCCGGTTTACTAGCCCCTCAGCGACCAGCTTCAGCACCTCGATCTCACGCTCGGTTAGATCATCCCCTTCACCCGCCGCACTTGAGGTGTCCTCTTCCTCGGTCGCTGGACCCTCTGGCGCAGCCTTGCCCTGTCTCCTGCGGCGATACAGCATCGCACCCAGCTCTGCTGCTGCCACGGCTGTCACTGCCGCCACTGCCGCCACTGCGATCCACCCCCACGGCATTTTGGACCGTGGGGGGACGCTGGCTGTGCCCTGGAGCTGCTCCACGGTCAGGGCTGGGATTGGCTTGTCGTAGCTCAGTATGATGCTGGCGATCTCTCCTGCCTCGACTGCTCCTACCTCACGGCGGTACAGGTTCAGCCCGAACTCATCTTTGTGCAGTGTGCTCATGCCGGGTGTCAGAGTCAGGTTGCCTGCTCCCGCTGGCTGCTGAACCTCCCAGATCAGCGATTCTACGGGGTGCATCGAGGCCCACGTCAATGTGTAGTGTCTGGTCTGCCCGTCGATCTGGAGCGTCGTGTCGTAGAACTCGACGTGAAACGAGCCGTTAGGCGATGTCATGCGCAGCGTGGCGTCCTCGACGGTAAAGGGAGCGTTGACGAGCTGGCCGCTCTCGCTGCGATAGGCTACGGCGTTGACCGACGCGCCTTCTGGCAGCGGGAAGCGCAAATCGACTGGCAACACAGCATCGGCCCGAACTTCACCTGTGTAGAACACCAACACCGAGGGCTGGTCGAACTCAGGCCAGAGGCTGATGCGCAGTGTGGCAATCGTCTCGGTCTGCTGGGCCAGAGCCGGTCCGACCAGGAGGCAAGCGGCAAACACAAGCGATGCGGCAAGCAGAATATGCCTGTTGGGCATCTTTTCCCCTCAAATGGCTTTGTTGGCATGAATTATAACACGTTGGTTTACCTTTCCATCGCGAATGAGAGTAGAATGACCCGGCCTTGAAGGGACAACGAAGACAGGAGCCAAGCGCCGACAGCGGTGCGGCTCCAGAAGCTATGGCCTAGGAGGGATAACCATGCTGACCAACGAACAGCGTCGTGAGATGATCGACAAAATCCGTCGCCTGCCGGATCAGCTTGAGGCGGTGGTCGGACCGCTTAGCGCTGAGCAGCTCGCCACTCACTTCATTCCTGGCGAGTGGACTGTGGCGCAGAATGTTCACCACCTGGCTGACTCGCACATGAACAGCTTCATCCGCTTCAAACTGATCCTGACTGAGGATAGGCCCACCCTCAAGCCCTATCGCCAGGAGCTATGGGCCGAGAGACCCGACGCCGATAACCCCTCGGTTGAGGACTCGCTCTTGCTGCTGCGTGGGCTGCACCGCCGTTGGGCAACGTTGCTAGAGAGCCTACAAGAGGCCGAATGGCAGCGGATCGGACTGCACCAGGAGATCGGCGAGGTTACCCTGGAGGACCTGCTGCGCATCTACGCCGACCACGGCGAAGGGCACCTCGAGCAGATCGACCGAACCCTGGCCGCAGGCAAGCCATAGTCAGGGACAATAGACGCTGCCGCCGGGAAAACACTTAGCTGCCCACCCGCATCCCGATCCGATCCCGATGACCGGCCAGATACGCCTGGCCGGTCATACGCTTTTTCCCGGCGGGCTGGACTGACTCCAACACATACAGCCCAGCCCCGGTTTGTACACCCGGCAGAGGTGGCTGATCGACTGCACTTACAGTGATCAGCGTCCCTGGTGGCGCGCCGCGTTCCTCATCCGGGCGCGGACTGCCGCTGATAACCTTCAGCATTTCTCCGTCTACAAAGGTGAACGCTCCCGGCCACGGATCGTAGGCCCGCACCTGCCGGTCGATCTCCACTGCCGGCTGCGACCAGTCAATGCGCCCGGCCTCCTTGCTGAGCGTCGGAGCGAGTGTGGCGCCCTCGTCGGGCTGCGGCTGCGGCTTGATCTCCCCGCTCAACATGCCGATCAGCGTGCCGGGCAACATCTCTGCGCCGAGGGTTGAGAGCTTGTCATGCAGCGTGGCAGCAGTCTCGTCCGGCGCGATCGGGATGGCCCGCTGCGCCAGAATCGGTCCGGTGTCCAGACCGGCATCCATCTGCATGATCGTTATGCCGGTCTGGGTGTCCCCGGCGCGGATGGCGTACTGGATCGGCGCCGCGCCGCGCCAGCGTGGCAGCAGCGAGGCGTGGACGTTTACACAGCCATGTGGTGCCAACTCTAGCACAGGCTGACGCAGAATCTGGCCAAAGGCCGCCACGACGATCACGTCGGGCTGCCAGCTGCGTAGATGCGCCACCGCAGACTCGTCGCGGAGAGTTGTCGGCTGGAACACGGGCAGGCCCAGCGCCACTGCCCGTTGCTTGACTGCCGACTGCTGCACCCGCTGACCACGCCCGGCAGGGCGGTCCGGCTGGGTGACCACCCCTACGATCTCGAAGTCCGGGTGATCCATCAGCGCTTGCAGGCTGGGAACGGCGAACTCCGGTGTGCCCAGAAAGACGATCCGTGCCATGCGAGGCCTTCCTCCAATTGACGGAACGGAGCGCACGCCGTATAGTAGCATCAGCGTGCCGGGAGCAGCAAATCTGTGAACCCTATGGCTGAGAAAAGCGAGGAAACGAAGACGATGGCCGAAGACCTGACCATCAAGCCGCTTTCTACCCACGCTGAATTGCGTGAGTGTGAGAACATCCAGCGCCTTACCTGGAATATGATCGACAGTGACGTGGTGCCCATGCATCTGCTCGTTGCATTTGTGCTGCATGGCGGCATTGTGCTGGGCGCCTTTGTGGGCAAGACGCTGGTGGGATTCCTGTTTGGCTATCCGGGCCTGTTGCCGGAAACCGATCCGCGCTCGGTGTGGATGGGTACCCGCTTCTTCCACGCCTCGCAGATGCTGGGCGTCCTGCCGGAGTACCAGGATCGCGGCATTGGCTACGAGCTGAAGAAAGAACAGCGCCGCATCGCCCTGTCGCAAGGATTCCGACTCGTCACCTGGACTTTCGACCCTCTCCTCAGCCGCAATGCTCACTTCAACATGACCCGTCTGGGCGGCATTTCGCGCACCTATATTCGCAATATCTATGATGAGCTACCCGGCATCAACGCCGGGCTGCCTACCGACCGTTTCGAGGTTGAGTGGTGGATTGCCAGCGAGCACGTCCTGCGCCGGATGCAGGGCCTCTCGCAGCCCGACGCGCAGGCCTGGCTGCACGGCGAGATCCCGATTGTCAACCCGTCTGTGGTCCGCCCGGACGGTTTGCGTGCGCCCGCTGCGAACTTTGACCTGCCGGACCTGCCGCGCATCCTGGTGGAGATCCCTGGCGAGTTCGCCGCCATCAAGTCGGCTGACATGGGCTTGGCGCAGGCATGGCGCTTCCACATTCGTGAGCTGATGGAAGCCGCCTTCCAGGCGGGATACTCCGTCACCTGGTTTGCCTCGCAGATCGAAGGAGGGACGCGGCGTAGCACCTACGTGTTGACGCGCGAGTTTGACGTGGCTGCTATAGCCCGCCAGTCGTTTCTGGCTGAGCCTGAGGAAGCCTACGATGAATATTGACCGTGTTGAGCAGTTCCATGTTCAGATGCCCCTCAAGCGCCCCTTCGAGACCAGCTTCGGACGCGAGGAGGTGGTCGAGAAGGTGATCGTTGCTGTCTACGCCGAGGGGCTGGTGGGGTATGGTGAATCACCGGTAGAGAGGCTGCCCCTCTACTCCCCCGATACAGTCGAGACGTGCTGGCACGTCCAGCGTGACCTGCTCATCCCTCTGCTGCTGGGCGGGCCGGTTGCACATGCCTCCGACCTCCCCACGCTGTTTGCGCGAGCACGCGGCCACCCCATGGCCAAAGCTGGGCTGGAGGCTGCGGTATGGGACCTGGAAGCGCAGCTGGCCGGCGTCTCGATTTCGAAGCTGCTCGGTGGAACGCGCATCCGCGTTGAGTGTGGAGTCAGCATTGGCGTTCAGGGGTCGGTTGTTGAGTTGTTGGATCGCGTCACTGAGTATCGTGGTCAGGGCTACCAGCGCATCAAGGTCAAAATCAAACCGGGCTGGGATGTAGCGATCGTGGCGGCTATCCGTGAGCGCTTCCCCGACCTTGCCCTTATGGCCGACGCCAACTCGGCCTACACCCTGGCCGACGCGCCTCTGCTGCATGCGCTCGACGAGTACGATCTGCTGATGATCGAACAGCCGCTCGCCTATGACGATCTGCTCGACCATGCTGCGCTTCAGCGCGAGATGAAGACGCCGATCTGCCTAGACGAAAGCATCACGTCGGTGCGGCGTGCACGCGAGGCGCTGACGCTGGGAAGCTGTCGCATCATCAATATCAAGCCGCCGCGTGTGGGTGGCATGACAGCAGCCCGCGCTGTCCATGATCTGTGCCAGGAACGCGGCATTCCGGTGTGGTGTGGTGGCCTGCTGGAGTCGGGCGTTGGGCGGGCAGCTAATCTGGCCGTGGCGTCGCTGCCTAACTTTACCCTGCCCGGCGACATCTCCGCTTCGGACCGCTACTGGCATGAGGACATCGTCGATCCGCCCTTTGTGCTGAACCCTGACGGCACGCTGGAGGTGCCGCAGGGGCCGGGCCTGGGCGTGGCTGTGAGGCTCGACGGGCTGGAGAAGGTCGCGGTGAGAAAAGCGGTGTACCTCAGGGAATGACGGTATGCCTAGACACGGCAAGCACGTCATACCGTCCCCTGCTGCCTTTGAGCACGCCCACAACCTGCCCCCAGTGGCCGCCAGCCGCCGTTTCCGGCGCGCTGGGCTTCTGGCGCGGTGATGAAGCTCACCTCGAAGGCGCTCAATCCGCCGTAGGAACCCCGATGGTTCTCAGATAGGGCAACACCTGCTCGCGCAGGCCGTCACGCACCTCGCGGAAGGCTGCCAAACGCTCGGCCTCGCTGCCTTGCGCGGAGGCCGGGTCAGGAAAACTGAAATGCTTCACCAGCCCTGATCCCAACCAAAGCGGACACTCCTGTGCAGCGCTGTCGCACACCGTGATGACCACGTCGAAGGCCATGTCGCGGAACTCGGCCACTGGCTTGGGCTTCTGCTGGGAGATGTCAATGCCCAGCTCAGCCATAGCCTGGATAGCCACGGGGTGTACCTCGACCGCAGGGTGTGTTCCTGCCGAAAGGGCCTGCCACTGCTGGCCCAGAAAGTGGTTGACCAACCCTTCGGCCATCTGGCTGCGGGCCGAGTTGCCGGTGCACAGGAACAGCACTCGCCGGCGGTTCATCCAAATCTCCCTGTGATGTAGTCCTCGGTCTCCTTAAGCTGCGGGTTGGTAAAGATCTGGGTGGTGGGACCGTATTCCACCAACACCCCGATTCGTTCCTCAGGCCGTTCGCGGTCGATAGAAATGAAGGCCGCCATGTCTGAGACGCGGGCAGCTTGCTGCATGTTGTGGGTGACGATCAGGATGCTGTAGTTCTGTTTCAGCTGCTGCATCAGCTCCTCGATTTTGAGCGTGGCGATTGGGTCGAGCGCGGAGGCCGGCTCGTCCATCAGAATCACCTCAGGCTCAATCGCGATGGCGCGGGCGATGCACAATCGTTGCTGCTGACCACCCGACAAGGCCAGTCCGCTCTCGTGCAGCTTGTCCTTGACCTCATCCCACAGTGCAGCCTGCTGCAGTGACCACTCGACGATGTCGTCTAGGTTGCCCCGGTAGCCGTTGATGCGGGGGCCAAAGGCCACGTTGTCGTAGATGCTCTTGGGGAAAGGGTTGGGCTTCTGGAAGACCATCCCGATCCGGCGGCGGATGTCCACTGGGTCCACCCCTGGCCCGTAGATGTTGTGCCCATTGTATATCACATCCCCCTCGACTCGCGCGGTGGGGATCAGGTCGTTCAGGCGATTATAGCAGCGCAGCAGGGTGCTCTTGCCGCAGCCTGAAGGGCCGATGATGGCGGTGATCTGGTTACGGTAGAACTGAATCGAGATGTCGTGCACGGCCAGTTTGTCGCCATACCAGACACTGAGATGGCGGGTGTCGATCACAACATCGTCGGTCGCTGGAGAGACAACAGCGTGTGCTTGCGTCTGTGCTGTCTCTGGAAGAGATTCATCCATTTTGCCGATGTCCATAGTATGTCTCAGGTGTTTCATCATACAACATTACCACTTAATCTCAAACTTGTTGCGCAGGTACACTGCCAGGGCATTCATCGCCAGCAGCACAACCAGCAGCACCAAGATGCCCGCTCCGGCCAGGTTGAAGCGGAACTCGTGCTGGGGCAGGCTGATCCACAGGTAGATCTGAATCGGCATAACGGTGAACACGTCCCAGATCGAAGCTGGCAGGAAAGGCACGTAGGTGTATGCGCCCAAGATGATCAGCGGCGCTGCCTCGCCCATGGCGCGACCCAGGGCCAGGATCATGCCCGTTAGGATGCCCGGAATAGCCGCTGGGAGCACCTGGCGTGAAGTGACCTGCCAGGGCGTGGCGCCTAGCGCATAGGCTGCTTCGCGGATCGAGGATGGCACGGCTCGTACCGCCTCGCGTGCTGCGATGATGACGGTTGGCAGGACCAGCAGCGTCATCGTCAAGCTGCCAGCCAGCAGGCTCTTCTCAAATGGCAGCTTGATGGCCAGACCCAGAAGATGCAGGGTGAAACCGCCACGCGCCCCGGCTTCCCACCCCAGCGCATCGGCCACGCTGAACGGCAACTGGACCTGCTGGCCGAGCAGTAGAGCAGGCTGGCCGGTCAACAACAGTGTCAACGGGCTGCCTGGTTGGAACGCCCCAAAGAAGCGGGCGAACACTGCCAGCCCTAGCAGACCGTAGATCACCGATGGCACTCCTGCCAGGTTCGAGATGTTGATGTTGATCAGGTTGGTCAACCAGTGTTTGGGCGCATACTCTTCCAGGTAGACAGCAGTCCCCACGCCCAAAGGGAAGCTGAACAGCGCTGTCAGGGCCAAGATGATCACACTGCCGACGATGGCCGATTTCATTCCGGCCTCTTCGGGGTGCCGTGAATGGTAGCTATTGAACAACGTCGGGCGGACCCACGGCAGGCCCTCAATCGCAACATCCACCAACAGCGCGACCAGCATCAGAAGCCCGAACAGGACGCACGCTAGCAGTACATAGTGTGCGATAAGCCCCACTGCTTTTTTGCGCCGAGCCAGCACAGCAGGTTCCGATGGTTTGATCGCTTCCCGGCGTCGAGTTGTTGTGGCCATCAGTCATACACCTCTCGGAAGGTTCGCATGATCCAGTCGCTGACGATGTTCATGATGAAGGTCAGCACGAACAGCGTAGCGCCCACCGCAAAGATCGCCTGGCTGCTCAGTGAACCAACGGGGTTATCGCCAAAGCTGACTTGCACAATGAAGCCAGTGACGGTCTGAATGCTGGTGAAGGGGTTCAGCGTCACGCGGGGGGTCGATCCGGCGGCGATAGCGACGATCATGGTCTCTCCAATAGCCCGCGAGAAGGCCAGGATGAACCCGGCCAGAATGCCGCTCAATGCGGCGGGAACTACGACGCGGAAGGCGACCTCGAACCGGGTTGCGCCCAGGGCATAAGCCCCCTCGCGCAAAGCGCGCGGTACGCTGCGCATGGCATCTTCGCTAATCGAGGCCACAAGCGGGATGATCATGATGCCAAGCGCAATAGAGGCGCTGGCGGCGTTGGTGAAACTTATACGGATCTCAGTGTTCAACAAGGCGCCCAATCGGTCTGCTATGCTGCGCAGCGCTGGCGTGATCAGGCTGAGGGCAAAGTAGCCGTAAACGACGCTGGGAATGCCAGCCAGGATTTCCAGGATGGGCTTGAGTGTAGCTCTCAGTTTCTCGCCCGCATACTCGCTCAGAAACACGGCGCTGCCCAGGCCCAGGGGAATGGCAACCAGGCCGGACAGGACTGCCACCAGCAACGTCCCGTTGATCAGCGGCAGCACGCCGAAGTTCTCCGGCACGTATGGCTCAGCCAGAGGTCTCCAGGTCGTGCCGGTCAGGTACTGGAACAGGTTGACCTCAGGACGTGCGAAAAACCCGATGGCTTCGGTGAACAGCGAGAAAATGATCCCCAGGGTTGTCAGCACTGAGAGGACCCCGCACAGGAAGAGGGAAATGCGGATCAGTCTCTCGCGCAGGCTGCGGACATGCGGCCTGCGCAGCCATTCACCCAGCGCGAAGAGGCGTGGTCGCTGCACGGCAACCCGCCCCGATGAGATACTGCGCGATACTTCGGCCATAGGATTACCTCGTGTGGTGTGTGGCATAAGCTCGGCGACAAGCTGCCCTCACCCCTCCGACAACCTGTGTGGAGGGGTGAGGGATTGAGTCGTCAGCGACGGTTGTTGCCAGCTACTCCGCTCATTACTGGCCGAGCAGCTCATCTAGCAAGGCTAGATTGGCTTCAAAAGTGCCATCAGGGGGCAGGCTGTAGCCCACATCAGACATGATGGCAGGAGCGCCCTCAGGGCTGAAGTAGAAGCGCACGAACTCAGCCACTTGGGGCTTTTCGCGCAGGCTGGCCAGATTGGGATAGATGAACAGCGGTCGGCTGAGCGGGTTGTAAGAGCCGTCCTGAACAGTCTCGTTGCTGGGCAGGACACACTGACCATCTTTGTTCTGGATGGCAACGGCGCGCACAGCGTCCTGGTTGTTGATATAGTAGGCATAGCCGAAGAAACCGAGGGCGTATGTCTCATTGGCGATGCCGTCCAGCAGGACGTTGTCGTCGCTGGAGAAGGTGGTGTTGTCATCCTGACGGATGTCGTCTTCCGTCTCAATGGCCTTCTCAAGCACTTCGATCATGTAGTCGCGAGTGCCGGAGTCGGGGTCAGGGACGAAGAACAGGATCGGCTCATCGGGGAAGGTCGGGTCGATGTCGGACCAGCGGGTGATGGTGCTGTTGACCCCAAAGATCTGAGCCAACTGCTCGGCGCTGAGGCACTGTAGCCAGTCGTTTTCCGGATTGACCATCACCGTCAAGCCGTCCAGCGCCACCAGAAACTCGGCGTACTCGATGCCGCTCGCCGCACATGCTTCCTTCTCGGCATCCTTGATGGGGCGAGAAGCGTCACTCACGTCGGTCTCGCCGGCGCAGAACTTCTCGAAGCCGCCGCCGGTGCCTGACAGGCCCACCGACACTCGTACATCAGGATAGATCGCCGAGAACTCCTCCGCCACCGCCGTCGTGATCGGGTATACCGTGCTCGATCCATCGACTACGACATCACCGGAGAGCATCACCATAGGCTCTTCCGCTGAGGGCTGGGTTGGCTCCTCAGCTGGAGCTTGGGGTGGTTCAGCCGTTGGGTTCTGGGAAGAGGCCTCGGTGGTAGCGGGGGCGCCACCGCATGCTGCCAGCGCAAGGACCGCGATGGCCGCCAGGGTGGCGAGTGTCAAGAACTTGTTGAGCTTTGTCACTGAAAATCTTCTCCTCTCATTTTGTTGAGTTTCGCCACTAAACGTATCCACAGCAGATTAAGCATGGTTTAGCCTTTTGTTAAGAGTAAGTTAAGCGTTTGGCTGAGAACAGATCAGACCACCTGGCCTGAAAAGGTCTCGGAACTATTTCAGGCCAACCCCTCAGTCAACAGGTACAATAGAAGCATGAGCCGGTATGACTTGTGTCTGGCCTGGAACTGGGAATACGACGCCGATTTTGCAGCGCTGCTTGAGGCAGCTTGCCGGGCATATGGGCTTTCTCTGCTGCAGGTCACGCCCCACACCCTCGATGCAGTGTTGGAAGCCCTGGCCGATACCCGCCTCAAGTTTCGCGTGCTGTTTGACCGTGCCTCAGACAACGATGCGCGCTTTGTGTCGCTTGTCTGCTGGGCTACGGCGCGTGCTGTGTACTGTATCAATGCGCGTGAGCGGGCGCTGTGGACCTGGGACAAGGCGGCCATGCATCTGGCCCTCATTGAAGCGGGTCTGCAGACGCCTTACACCATTGTCCTGCCGCCTTACCAGATGCATCCAACGCTGTCGCTACCTGACCTTTCCCCCCTGGGGATGTCCTTCACCATCAAGCCTGCCCATGGCGGCGGTGGGGAGGGCGTGGTCACCGAGGCAACCTCTCCAAGCCAGGTGTGTGCTGCCCGACAGGAACACCCGACAGATCAATACCTGCTTCAGGCGCATGTCGTCCCCACCAGGTTAGGGGAGCGACCAGCCTGGTTTCGTGTGATCTACTGCCTGGGGCAGATCTATCCCTGTTGGTGGGACACAACTACTCACCGCTACACTCCTCTCACGCCGGATGAGGAGGAGCGTTTCGGCCTTGCGCCGCTGCGCCGCGAGACGGCTTCTATTGCCCGTGTATGCCGTTTGGAGCTGTTTTCCACCGAGATTGCCCTGACCGCTGAGGGGCTGTTTGTGGTGGTCGATTATGTCAACGACCAGATCGACCTGCGTCTGCAATCGCGGACCGCTGATGGCGTGCCTGACGACATCGTGCGCGACGTTGCTGATCGATTGGCCGCGCTCGCGCTGGCCCACCGAGCGCCGTGAGGCGGCTCTCGATTCGCCTGCTACGCCCCAAAGTGATACAGTGATGGGCCATTGTCAGCAGCCCAGTCGAGCACCCTGGCGGGGCCGCTTGGGTATCGCTCTGTAACTTCATTCCTACCTCGGAGTGTCTATCACAATCTTATGGCTAACCTCTTCGTTCCTCTCATCCTGGGTCTGGTAGAAGGGTTCACTGAGTTCATCCCCGTTTCATCCACAGGCCACCTGATCCTGGTGGGCTATCTGTTGGGGTTCAACGGGAGCCGCGCTGCGTCCTTCGAGATCTTTATTCAGCTCGGCGCGATCCTGGCTGTAGTGGCGATCTATCGCCGCCGGTTCTACGATCTGTTCCGTTTCCGGCAGCCCGAAGGCTTCAAAGGTCTGCGGGGATGGGGGTTGCTAGCGCTGACAACGCTGCCAGCCGTTGTGGTGGGCGCTGCGGCTCACCAGGCCATCAAGACGCGCCTGTTTAATCCTATCACCGTCGCTGTCGGGTTGGCTGTGGGGGGGATAGCCATTCTGGTTGTTGAAGCTCGTCTGCCCGCCACACGCTGCGAGTCGCTCGATGAGCTGTCCTGGCGCGAGGCGCTGATCGTGGGGATGTTTCAGTGCCTGGCGCTATGGCCAGGGGTGTCGCGTGCGGCGGCCACCATCCTGGGTGCGATGCTGATAGGGGTGAGGCGCAGCACGGCAGCGGAGTACTCTTTCCTGGCTGCCGTGCCTGCCCTGTGTGGCGCAGCGCTGTACGACTTGTGGAAGAGCCTGCCGCTGCTGAGCGCCTCAGATGTGCCATTCTTTGGGATTGGGTTTGCTGTCGCCTTTGGATCGGCTTGGCTGGCGGTGGAGTTTTTCGTGCGGTTGCTGGGATCGCACACGCTGAAGCCATTCGGCTGGTACCGCCTGGGGATAGCTGCTGTGGTGCTTGCGCTGGCCCTGTGGAGGTAGGCGCTAAGGCCGCTGATCCAACGGGCTGGCCTGATGGCTGTCTGGAACCCAAAGGGGCGCACCGTGCGCCCCTTTGGGTTCAGAATTCCAGCTTGTCGAGCACGCTTGCCCCGCGCTGGCGACGTTTGAGCCGCCAGTTCAGCAGGCTGCTGTCGTACACCCGTCGCATCTGTAAGATGGCCCAGAGGGCGCCCAGTGTCGCTGCTAACGCTGCGCCCAGGTAGAAGTAAAAGTGCGCCGCGCCCACCAGCCGCCCGCCTATCAAGAGCATCACCCCAGCGATGAGGCAGCCCACAATGGTCCCCACTGCCAACAGATAACTTTCCATGAACACGCTCACTCGGCCCCGGCGTTCCTCTGGCACCAACGCCTGGAATGCCTTGCGTGCCGACTCGTCGATGGTCTCCTGCGCCAGCCGCGCCAGCACGATCCCGGCGGTGCTGATGGCTAGCCCTGGTGAGACTATCATGCCGGCCAGACACACGAGGGCTGTGATCGGCAGGATCAAGAAGATATTTTTGAGCGTCAACTTCTCAATCAACCGGCTGGTGACAAACGACTGGATCAGGATCGCAATTACCGTTACTCCCAGCCGGTACAGGCTGTAGAAGGTCTGAAAGACATCGGCGTTGGCCAGTTCCCGATCCGACACGACCAGAAAGCGGAACTCGATCACGGCCACCGCCATGGCCAGCGCCAGCATGGCTATCGTCATGTAGCGGAAAGACGGCACCTCGCGGATGAAGCCCATGCCCTCGCTCAGCGTCTCGCGCGGCGAGGCAGAGTTGCCTGCCGTTTTCCGCACCCGAACGTCGCGCAGGCCCCGCAAGGCGATCAGATACATCACCACGCCCAGCGTCGCGTTCAGGAACAGCACTTCGACTGTCCGAATACCCCATTGCCCCAAAATGGCTGGCGAGATGGCGGCAATGCCCAACCCTAAGACCTGGCCGACGAAGTTGCCGATAGCGATCAGCGGAAAGAGACGCTTGGCCTGGGCCATGTCGCACATGTCGTTGGCCAAAACCCAGATCACCAGCGGCACGAAGAGCCACTGCTGGTCGCTCAAGACATACAGCAGCGAGTAGTTCAGCCAGTCTAGGCCTGGGATCATGAACAACAACCGCAGGAAAGCGTAAGCCAGTGCAGCCACAAGCGCCATTCCGCGCACCAACTGTACGCGCTCAAAGCGGTCGACGATCAGAGATTGCAGCCCGGCTGTGAACAGGATGACGACCATGTCGACGATCCAAACCACAAGAATGAGCGACGCATCGACCTGATCGAGGAAGCCGCTTACAGCCACAACGTCGGAAAGCTCCAAAGCCAGTGCGTTGCCCATCAGCAGGAAGCCGAGCACCAGGACAATGCGTTCTTCGCCCGGATACACGCGCAGGAGTCGACTCAGGAAGTTGGGCATACTCAATACTCCGTGTGAAGCCCATCAAGGCATCATACGGCATTGTAGGTGATGTCGGTTGTGGCGGCAAATGCCCTTCAAGTATAATGCAGTTATGCCTCTGCAACGCAGCCGTTCGATAAGGTAGGTCCTATGCCGTACACGCAAGCGCCGCTTGCTCCCCTGGAGCCGAGGCTGCGCCCGCTGCTCCCCGCCGATCTGTATGCCACCGCCTGGCTCGATCAGTCGTCCGAGAACCTGGAGCGCGTCTTCGAGCATCTGCGCACGCTGCTGCACGTTCTGCACAACTACCTCCCCCGCCAGCTCGCCAGTTCCCCTGCTGCGCCGGGTCAGGTGCGGCTGGGCTGGGAGCAGGGCGCGCTGATGTTTACCGATCTCTCTGGATTTACTCCTCTGATGGAAGCCAATGCGGCTCATGGAACCCAGGGCGCACGCAGCCTGTTGGATGTGCTGAATGCTTACTTTGCCGAGATGTTGGAGATCATCAGCAAGTCCGGCGGAGAGCTGCTGGAGTTCACCGGCGATGCGATGCTGGTGCAGTTCCCAGCCAACCAGCGCGGCGACGAGACGGCCCAGGCTGTCCGCGCCGGGCTGCGTATGCAGCGCGCCATGGGCCGCTATGCCGTCCTCCAGACCGACGACGGCACTTACTCGCTGGGCATGCGGGTTGGCATCCACGCCGGGCGCTTTCTGACCGCTGACATCGGCACGCCGCATCGCATGGAGCACGTCCTGCTTGGCAGGGATGTGCATGAGGCCAAACGCGCCGAGAGTGCGGGGCAGGTGGGCCGCGTGTGCCTGACTCACGCCGCCTATCAGCAGGTAAAGGACCTCTTTCGCTTTGAGTCGGGCCAGCCAGGGTTTGTGTACGTCATCGACGATCTGAGCGACCAGGAGCTAGGCACCTTTGATATCGGCGTCATCCGCAGCCGCCTGGCAACCGCTGTGCTGTTCGACCGCAGCATCGAGGGATTGATCAGTTCCATTGGGGAGATGCTTGGCCGGGTGGAGCCGTTAGCGGCTTTCATCCCGGCCCCTGTGCTGAACCTGCTGGTCGAGACGGCAGCCCGCCGCGAGATCCCGCCTGATTTTCCTCAGCCGACCATCCTGGCGGTCAATCTGATCGGCTTGCCCGAATCGGTGGATGCGGCCACCCCGGAGGAGGTCGGAACGGTGGTGCGCAGCTTCTCCCGGACCTTTGCGCTGGTCAACGCCGCGGTCGAGGCGCGCGGCGGCGTGCTGAAGAAGGTCACCTACCACCTGGTCGGCTCGGACATGATCATTCTGTTTGGTGTGCCAACGGCCCACACCGATGACCCCCTTCGTGCGGTAGAAGCGGCTCTCGCCATCCGTGACATTGTGCTGAAGGCTGAGGCTCCTGCTATTGGTGGCCGTGAGATCAGCCTGGCCTGCCAGATTGGCATATCGCAGGGGCCTGTGTTCGCCGCTGAGATCGGCGAGCCGCGTGGCCGGCGCGAGTTCAATGTCCTGGGGGATGCGGTCAATACCGCTGCGCGACTGATGGGTAAGGCGCTTGGCAACCGCATCCTGATGACCGAGGCAGTATACGGCCAGGTTTGCGATCGCTTTGGCTGCCGTTCGCTGGGCCGGATTCCGCTCAAGGGCAAGTCGACACGCCTGGAAATTTACGCGCTGGAACAGGGGCGATAGGGCAGTTCGGGCTGTGCATTGGTCTGGCACAGGATCGGCGGCGCGGCTTCCCTCCTTCCTCAAACAGACCTATTCCTCTGTCTGCCCCTGCATCGTATCCTTTGCTCCTCGTCGAAGCAGGCGTTCTGCCCAAGTTCGGAAGGCCCCGCGACGCCTGGCTTCCTGGCTCTGCTCGCTGAGGGCTTCTTGCTGATCCGGTGGGGTCTTGAGTTGGGCAACCTGTGGCTCGGCAACCTTCGCTGGCGCGGTCTCCGGCTTGGTTTGCTGTGATTGTGTGTCCTGGAGTTTGCAGGCGTTGGTCTGGCTGACTTGGGCTGGCTCTGGCCTAGTCTCCATAGGCTTTGAAACCTCTGTGGTGGGCGCTTCCGGTGGAATGATGGCTGCCTGTGGAGCTTCTGATCGAGTCCCCTCAGGTTTTGTGGCTTGTGGGTGTGGAGTCTCAGGCTCCGATGCGATCAGTTTGTCCAACAGGGGGCCTGTGGGCCGTTCTCGACGCGCCGGGCTAGTTGCCTGTGGTGCGAACGCGCTCCACCGCCGCCCCAGGCTGATGCAGTAGGTGACGTTGGTTGCGCTCTCCATCTGTCTGATCCAACCCAGTTTGCACAGCGCATCAAGCGCCTCGTCCATTTCCTCCTGCCTGATCCGCTGCTCCGCTGGGAGCTGGTCGAGGGTCCGCCGTAGGTCGGAGTAGGTCATCTCGTTTTTGCGCAGCAGGATGCGAATCACCCGCCGGACTGGCGTTGGAAGGCTCATCATGTCAACCGTGCTCAGCGTGTCAGCCGATTCTCGGTCGCCAAACTTCCGCTTGAGCTCCTCGTAGAGGTCACCCATGGTGGCCCCCTAGAATTCCAGATTGAGCAGCTTAATCGGTGTGCTCAGAAAGGCCCGCACGTAGCGCTTGGTCAGCTCCGGTGTTTCAAACTGGGGCCAGTGGCCTGCATTGGGGATGATGCGCAGGTCGGCCTCTGGCATCTCACGCGCTACCACGCTGGCATCGCGCAGTGGCACAGTGTTATCCTCCATGCCCCAGATCACCAGCGCAGGCGCAGTGATGGCGCTCAGCTTGCCGCGCAGGTCGTTGTCGCGCATGGCGCGGAAGCACTCAGCTCGCACCCGGCCCTGGCCAGGGCGGCGTGCATCGGACCGGATGCGCTGGTAGTCCTCCTCGCGGATGCCAGTCCGGTCAGCGAACAATGCAGGGCGCAACAGGCCGTCAGTGACCGGCACCAGCGGCTCAAGCGCGCTGATCAACCAGTTGGTCAGGGCAAAGCGCTCCATCAGCACAAAGGGCGTCAGTGTCAGGTTGATGCGGGTTGACAGCAGCCCGCTGATGGTCGGGCACAGCAACACCAGCCGCTCTACCAGGTCGCTCCGCTGAAGGGTGAGCGTCAGGCTGATCATCCCGCCCATTGAGTGACCCACCAGCACTAGAGGTTTGTCCGTCACCTGCTCGATCAGCCGGATGAGCAGGGTCACATAGCCAGGAATCGTGGCGCGCTCGGCCAGCGGCGGAGACTCGCCATAGCCTGGCAGATCAACAGCCAGACAGTGATAGCGTTGGCGCAGCAGGGGCAGCAACGGCGACACAGCGTACCATGAGCTTGACCATCCATGGATCAGCAGAGCGATCTGCTGGCCTGGCTCACCTTCTTCGTGGACGTGGATGCGCTGGCCATCAATGGTGTACTCCGTCATGGATGCCTCCAGATCATTCGGATCCCCCATGATCAAGCACTATACCACAGATCGCGGTTCTAGACTCAGCGCGTTTCTCACCTTGTATGTCGTCTGCCGTTCGGCTACACTTACACGCAGACTTCCTCAGCAGCCGACACATGATGCACTGGCAGGTAGATTTTGAGGAGACCATGACTGACATCGGAATTGCAGGTTGGGGGACGGCTTTCCCCAGGGCAATACGCACCTCCAACGACCTGGCTCGTCTGACTGGTCTCCCGGCTGGCGTGATCCGCGAGGAGTTCGGTGTACATCAAATCTATGTGGCTGGCCCCGATGAGCCGCCAGCAGCGTTGGCTGCTGCCGCCGCACGCAACGCCCTCGGCATGGCCGGCATCCGGCCCGCCGAAGTGGACATGGTGGTCTATCACGGCAGCGCCTACACCGACTATCCCTTCTGGTCTATTGCAGCGCACATCCAGCACCTGCTCAGCGCCGAACGGGCGGCAGCCTTCGAGATCGGGGTGACGGGTGGGAGCACTGGCATTGCGCTCGCTGCGCTAAGCAGTATGATGGCCAACGACCCCCGGCTGCGGCACGTGCTGCTGGTGGCTGCCAGCCATGATGTGGACCTAGCGGACTATGCCGATCCGCACACTCACTTTCTGATCGGCCTGAGTGCCGGGGCAGGGGCGCTGCTGCTACGCCGCGACCAGGACGAGAACTGTCTGATAGGCACCGCAATCCTCACCGATGGCAGCCTGAGCGAGGAGATCGTTGTGCTTGCGGCTGGCACACGGCAACCTTCCTCTGCAGAGACGGTCCGGGCTGGCCAGCGCGTGCTCGACGTGCCCGACCCAGACTCTTTGCGCCATCATCTAGACCAGGTCTCGCTGTCGGCTTTCGTCCAGGTGATCCGTCAGGCAGTCGAGCGAGGCGGGCGCAGCTCGGCGGACATCGCCTTCCTTGCCGTCAACCACACCAAAGCCTCATTCCACGCCAGCTTGCTGGCCGAATTGGGCCTCAGGCCGGAGCAGTCGGTGTACCTCAGCGACTTCGGTCACGTCCATGCCGCCGATCAGGTGATTGCGCTTGAGCAGGGCCTCCGCCAGGGGCGAATCAGGCCCGGCGACCTGGTGGTGCTGGCTGGTGTTGGCGTGGGCTGCACGTGGAGCGCCGCTGCCATTGAGTGGGGTCCCAAGCCGCGACTGGCCATGCCGTCCCGCCTGACGCAGGCTGGGCAGTCGCGCCGCTCTGCGCCGGCTATCAACATCACGCTGTGAGGAGCTATCAGCGTCTTACAAGGACTCGTCCCGTGCCTACGCTGTATGATTGGAACCTGACTCTCGATCTCGACCATGTGATGAGGGGCCAGGGCGCTAACCCGGCAGTGCTGCGTGCACGCCGTCCACACCTAGTCGATGTGGCCCAGCAGGCCAGCCATGAGGCGTCGATTCTGATCCGTCCGGCGGTGGCCTATCGCCAGGTGAAGGTTGAGGCTCTGCGCCATGAGAAGCTGCTGCTCGAAGGCGGCGGCGTGCTGAGCGGGCCATTGGTTGCTCGGCAGCTTGGCGGATCGCTGTGGGTGGCGCTGATCGTGTGTACGCTGGGCGACGCCCTCGACCGGCGCGTCTCGGCTCTCCTGCCTACCGATCCGGTTTATGCGCTAGCACTGGACGGGGCTGGGACTGCTGCCATAGAGACGCTGGCAGCCGCAGTATGCCAGTACTTCGACGCGCTGTCGGCCCGTGATGGCCTACAGACGACCATCCCTATCAGCCCTGGCATGCTTGGCTGGCCGGTGGACGTGGGCCAGGGACAGGTGTTTGCACTGCTTGACACAGATGAGATCGATGTCGCTCTTACCCCCAGCTTTCAGATGATCCCGCGCAAGTCGACCTCCATGGCGATCGGCGTTGGGCCTGAGGTGCGCATCGATGGCAGGCCGTGTGACTTTTGCTCGATGCAAGGCGCCTGCCGCTTCCAGGATCACTACGGCTGAGCATGGATCGGCAGAGGGCGCACGGCGTGCTGCGCTCCTGCCCTGATCCTGCCGGGCCAAGCGAACCGCCCGGCGCGGGTGGCCGGGCGGTCGTGATCACTGCCTCTGTTGGAGGGTGTCGTTACCAACAGCCTCCAAGAGGTGATCTATCTGAATCCACGGATCACCTCCTTTCTCAACTCATTGGTCGAGTCGTGATCGCGCGATCAGAACTTAGTATATGCTTTTCTACGGTCTATGACAAGCCTCTGGCTGGCTGCTCAGGGGTATTGCATCGAGAGTGAGAGTACGCTTGAAATGTCGCTGGCAGCCTCACCCCCGGCCTTGCCGCGCTTGGACTCCCGCTCTCCATCAAATAGGCCAGGGGTGAGACTGTACGCCTCATTTTGATGCGGCGGCTCTGTCTCTACCCTGTTGGCCCTGCCAGAATCGCATCGATCTCGGCCAGCACATCTCTTGAGAGGGTAAGGCTCGCAGCGGTGAGATTCTCCTGCATCTGCGAGACCTTCGTCGCGCCGGTGATGACGCTGCTTATGCCGTCCAGCCTCAGGCACCATGCCAGCGCGAGTTGTGCCCGGGTGACGCCCAGCGCCTCGGCGATGGGCTTGAGCTTCCGCACACGCTCGGCATTTTCGGCGCTCATGTAACGCTCCTGGGACCACGGCTCTCTGGCAAAACGCGAGTCATCGGGAATGCCAGCATCATACTTGCCGGTGAGCATCCCCATCGCCAGCGGCGACCATACCACCAGACCGATGCCACGAGAGTGCGCTGCCGGGAGGTATTCCTTCTCTACAAAGTCGCGATATAGCATCGAGTATTGCGGCTGTCCCACTTGGGGTGGGTACAGACCATGTCGCTCGCACAGATCACAGGCCTGGATGATCTGTTCTGGCTGCCAGTTCGAGACGCCCCAGTACAGCACCTTGCCCTGGCGGATCACATCGTCCATGGCGCGGGCAGTTTCCAAGATGGGCGTATCGGGGTCAGGGCGGTGGCAGAAGTACAGATCGACGTAATCGGTGCCCAGGCGTTTCAAGCTCTTGTTGATGCTTTCCATGATGTGTTTGCGCGATAGCCCGCGGTCGTTGATATCGTCGCTCATCGGCCAGAACAGCTTGGTCGAGATGACCAGCGTGTGCCGGGGGAACTGGCGCAGCATTGCCCCCATCCACTGCTCAGCCTCTCCATTGCCGTAAACATCGGCCAGGTCAAAGAAGTTGACGCCGCCATCGTAGGCAGCCATGACAATGCGTCGCGCTTCGTCCTCTGGGATCTTGTGCTCGAAGTTGATCCACCCCCCCAACGAGATCACACTGACCTTCATTCCAGCGCTGCCTACCCGTCGATATTGCATCTCTGATTCCCCCTGTTCGTATCTTGGCGCATCGCAGCGCCCCAGCTTCCTACTCTGCTATCAGCTTGTATCCGATCCCCCACACTGTCTCGATGGCTGTTGCGCTGCCAGCCTTTTCCAATTTGGCCCGCACATGCGCCACATGCACGTCCACAGTGCGGGTCTGACCGTAGAAGTCGAAGCCCCACACCAGATTCAGGAGTTGTTCACGGCTGAGCACCTTGCCTTCGTGCTCGGCGAGCACACACAACAGTTCAAATTCTTTAGCCCGCAATTCGACCGTCTGCCCGTTGACCGTCACCTCGCGGCGGCTGGGATCGATCAGCACGTCTCCAGCCCGTAGTGGTTTTCCCGAAGAGTCCTCGCGCGGAGCATCCCCCACCCGGCGCAGGATGGCCTTCACCCGCGCCACAAGCTCACGCGGGTTAAAGGGTTTGGTCATGTAATCGTCCGCGCCCAGCTCCAACCCGACAATCTTGTCGATGTCGTCGTCGCGGGCGGTCAGCATCAGGATCGGCACGTTGGACCAAGTCCGCGTGCGTTTGCACACCTCCCACCCATCGACCACGGGCAGCATCAGGTCCAGCACGACGAGATCGGGCGAGTCGCTGCTGATGCGATCCAGGGCTGTCTGTCCGTCGCGTGCAGCAATGACGGCAAAGCCGTCCTGTTCCAGGTACATGCGCGCCAGTTCAATGATGTTCTGCTCGTCGTCCACGATCAGGATAGTTTGGCGGGTCACAGAGACTTCCTTGCATCTGAAACGATCTATGGCCGTAGGGTGGGCGTTGGCGTCCCGATCACGTCCACGGGGATGGGGGTTGGCCGGGAACACAGCTCGTACCCGGCTTCCACGGCGTCCAGGATGCGCTCGTCGCCTTCGGCGCGAGACTGCGCTTCTTGCAAATAGCGGACTGCTGTGTCACAGCGACCCTCGTTGGCATACGACAATCCTAGCTGAAAGTAGATGTCACTGTTCGTAGCATCGAGCGCCAGCGCCCGCTCAAAGGCTGCAATGGCATCCGTGTAGCGTTCTTGGCCAAAGCGCAGTGTGCCAACGCGCAACCATGCGCTCCCAAACGCCTCGTCCAGTTCCACCGCGCGTTCGTAGTAGTCCAGCGCAGTGTTGGGGTCGCCGATGTAGGTCTCATAGGTCAAGCCCAGCTCAAAGGGGACCAGCGCATTGCTTGGCTCCATGAGCTGCACCTCGAAAAATTGATCCTGCGCCTCGTCATAGCGGCCCAGCACACGATAGCTGCGCCCTAGCGCCATGCGCAAATGCGGTAGGTTGGGGTGCAGCGCCAGCGCCGACTCGTATTGGGTGGCCGCTGCGGCGTAATCGCCCAACCGTTCCATAATGTAAGCGTAGTCGCTCCGCACATCGACGTTGTCCGGCGCTACGGCGAGCGCCTGCTCAATCGTCTCGATGGCCTGATCCCAACGGTCCAGGTCTACCTGCGCCTCAGCATAGTACGACAAGCCGAGTACGTAGTTTGGATCGTAGTCAAGGCCCTGAAGGATCGTCGAAAGGGCCTGTTCGGGATGACCCTGCCAGTCGTAGACCTTGCCCAGGATGGCATATCCTGCCGGGTTGAATGGATCGACCAGGATGGCTGCGTTGGCAGCCTTCTCGGCTGCGGCCAGCGTCTCCTCGCGCTGCTGACCGTACTGCATGGCCGAAGTAAATAGCAGCAGACGCGCCGCCTGTACCTGGTAATCGATCACGGTCGGATCGGCCTCGGCGGCCTGCTGATAATAGTCGATGGCGTCGGCCAGTTTGCCTGCCCGGTAGGCCTGATCAGCCAGCGCCGCCAACGCAGCCGCAGAGGTGTCTCCGGCCTGTGCTTGCTCCGGCAGGGGTGTTGGCCCAGCGGTCAGCGCTGACTCGGCGGCCACAGCCGGCGTTGTAGGAGCGCCCGCCAGATGCGCTCTGACCGCATCTTGGTTAAAGTACGTCCACACTAGCCCGGCAATCGCCAGCACATAGAAGACGACGCGGAACGGGTCGTCGCGTGGCCCTCGATTGGGATTGGGAGGCCGGTAGTCCGCGTAGCTTCGCCGCCGCTTGCGGCGCTGATCTCTCAGCGGGATGCCCACGCTGCTCTCTCCTCGGAAAGGGTTACGGCTGCGGGGTGGGAGTCTCGTTGCTGCCGGTTCCGGGCCGCTGAACGAGTACATTCGGCTCCTCGTATCCCACCGGAAACTGGAAGCTGATCGTGGGTGGCGTCAGCGCATAGTCCCGGCACAGCACAAACACGCTCAGGATCGAGAGGAGGTTGCCGGGGTCTTCGATGCGCTTTCGCTCATAGATGTCGAGCGCCTCCTCCGCGTAGGGAATCGCGCGATTGCACAGAGGCGCGCCGTCGGCGCTGTGGTCCAGGTAGTAGTAGCCTGCTGCCGACACAAAGTAGGCATCGATGGGAACTTCGACGTTGTGAGCCTTGCACCAGGCGATCAGCTCTTCAAAGATAGCAATGGCATCTTCGAAGTTGCGGCGCGTGTGGTAGACGTTGCCCAGCCGCCGCCAGGCAGAAATGTTGATCTCCTCCGGCAGGCGCTCCGGGTCGATCTGGAAACCAGACTGTTCCAGGTCCCGGTACGAGTAGCGCGGGCAGTCGGCGCATACCAGCTCAACGGCCCGCTCCAGGTTCTGCTGGGCAGCATCGTCATCGCGAATCTCAAAGTAGGTGCGGCCTAGTTCAGTGTAAGGTTGAGGGTCTTTGCCGCCTGTCCGCACGATGATCTGCTGGTAAGCCGCTACCGCCTCGTCGATCATGCCTGCGCCACGATAGTTGCGAGCTAGGCCGTACCACAGGTCAAGCAAGTTGTTATTCAACTGAAGCGCCTGTAGGTACTGCTGCACTGCGCCGTTGTAGTCGCCATAGTGCTCCAGGACATAAGCGTAATTGCGCCGTGCATCGATGCTGTAGGGGTCGAGTTGGATGGCCAGTTCGGCTTCGTCGAGGGCTGGGCGCAGGCGGGCTAGATCTGTGTAGGCTTCGGCCAGGTAAGCATGCCCTAGCGCGTAGCCCTGATCAAGCTCAATGGCCCTCAGGGCCTCGACGGCGGAGTCTTGGGCGTTCCCCATCCAGTTGAGGACGCGGGCTTTCGCTGCAAACCCACGCGGGTCCTCTGGCGCAGTCAGGATGGCCTGGTTAGCGACGGCTAGCGCCTCCTCCAGGTTGGCGGGGTCCTGGGTCAGCGTCAGGAAACGAGCCAGGTCAAACATGATCTGCACATCGTTGGGCGTGAGCTGCCAGGCCAGGCGGTAGTAGTCCGCCGCTGCTTGCAGGTCGCCCCTGGCGTAGGCTTCCTCACCCAGCGCGGTCAGCTCCCCAGCAGAAGGAGTAGGCGTCGGTTCTGGGCCGATCATCGCCATCACCTGGGGCTGGAGCTGGTCTTTGCGCAGCAGCACAATCAGCGCCGCGGCCAGAAAGGCCAGATACAGGGCGATCAGGAGAATCGGGTAGCGACGCCGCCGCGCCCGAAAGGTCAGGCGGCCCCGTCCCAGCGGCTCACGCTTGATGTACATTGTCCCCCATGCTCACACGAGCGCCAGCCGATGAACAGCAAACCGGCGAGGCTGTCACCGGTGGGAGGCGTCGAAGGCTGGCGCGGATTCTTGCGGTTGTGCTGCGATCTTAACACCCTGGCTGGGGGGGTGTCAAGGATCGCATTGGGGGGTGGAATCTCCTGAAAGGGTGCCAGACCACCCTGCCAATGGTATACTCACGTTGTATGCCCGATCTATCCATGCCAGATGTACAGCCTGTTGAACTGCCGCCGGATGTTCCCCCGCCAGCCCGCGATCCCAGTTGGCTGCCAGCCTGGGAGCTGGCCGCATTGGCGTTCGGCGACCTGATCGCCATCATTCTCTTTGTGGTCGTGGGCCGCTCCAGCCACGGCTTCACCGAGACGCGGAATACGGTCCGTGTTGTTTTGGATACTGCCGTACCGATGATGGTGGGCTGGATGCTGGCCGGCATGGCCCTGGGGGGCTACCGGGGGACGGCGCTGTACCCGTTGGGCCGTGTAGTCTGGCGAACGCTGCTAGTGGGGGCGGTGGGTGGGCCGTTGGGTGTGGCGTTGCGTGCGCTGTGGCTGCATCGTCCTGTGCTGTGGAGCTTTGTGCTTGTGGCAACCGGCACCAGCACGCTGTTCCTGCTTGTCTGGCGACTGGGCTGGTCACGGGTGCGGCGGCTGTGGTGGCCTGAACTGCCCTAGTGTGCGGGGTAGGCGTCCGCGCAGCGCCGATGCGCCTGGCCATGCGCCCCTGAGAGCGAATTCGACACGCCTGTACGGGGTTCCCCAGTTCGGGAGTCCGGGTTCTCCGTAAACTGGCTGAGGTGGACACTGTGAGCGAACCGATTCGACTGCTGCACTTTGCCGACGTGCACATCGGCATGGAAAATTATGGCAAGATCGACCCCTCCACCGGCATCAGCAGCCGGGTGATGGACTTCTTGCATGCCATGAACCAGGTCGTCGAGTACGCCGAGACCCATGACGCCGATCTGGTCATCTTTGCTGGAGATGCCTTCAAGACCCGCCAGCCCTCTCCAACCTTTCAGCGCGAATTTGCGCGACGCATCAAGCGGCTGTCCCAACAGTGCCCGGTCGTTCTGCTCGTCGGCAATCACGATCTGCCCTCTATGGCGCAGAAAGCCTCGACGGTGGAGATCTTCCACACATTGGAAGTCAACAACGTGATCGTCGGACGCAGCGATAAGCTGCATTGGATCGAGACCAAGCGCGGCCCGCTCCAGGTGGCGACGGTGCCGTACCCTGTGCGCCAGCGCCTGCTCGACGAGCTGAACACGCGCGGCCTGGGGATGGCCGACCTGGATCACCTGCTCATTGAACAGGTGGGCGCGATCGTCCGCAACCTGTCTGAGCAGGTAGACCGGAATGTCCCGGCAGTGCTCACCGGCCACTTCAGTGTGTCAGGGGCCAAGCTGGGATCCGAGCGGATGGTGATGCTGGGCCGTGACGTGGCGGTGCTTAAGAGCACGCTGGACGACCCAGCCTGGGATTACGTGGCTCTGGGCCACATCCACTACCACCAGGACCTTAACCAGGGCAGCTACCCCCCTATCGTGTACAGCGGCAGCGTCGAGCGCATTGATTTTGGCGAAGAGGGGGACCCGAAGGGGTTCTGTTGGGTGAACCTGAGCCGGGGGCAGACCACCTACGAGTTTGTCCCCCTGAACGCGCGGCCCTTTGTCACGATCCGGGTCGAGGCGCGCGGCCACCCTGACCCCACCCAGGCGGTGGTCGAGGCCATCGCTCGGCATGATGTGACCGATGCTGTCGTGCGGGTGATTGTGGCTGTATCTCAGGAGAGCGAGCCGCTGATCCGCGACCGCGACATCGAAGTCGCCTTGAAAGATGCGGCCTTTGTGGCCGCCATCCAGCGCGACATTGAATATCCGGTCAGGGCGCGGCTGGGTGTGGAGCGCCCTGAAGGGCTACAGCCCCTTGAGTTGCTCCACCGCTATCTGGTCAGCAAGGGCACTGATCCATCTCGCATCGAAGCGCTTAAGCTGTATGCCGAAAGCATCTTTGCCGAGGGCAACGGGTCGGCAGAGTAAAGGATGTTTCACAACTCTGCCAGCATCACATCGTGGCTCACCAGGTCCTCGTAAGTCTCTCGCCTGCGGATGACCTGCACCTCACCGTTCTGTCTCACCAGCACTGCCGCGGCGCGGGGCTGGCCGTTGTATTGATTCATCTGTTCCAGCGTGTAGCCTCCCACGTCCAGAAGAGCGATCAGGTCGCCAGGCTGCATGGCAGCAGGAAGCCACCGGTGATCGGGCAGGCGGCCCAGCCCGGCGCTGTCGTGATACACGTCGGCGCTGTCGCATAGCGGCCCCGCCAGTCGGTACGGCTGATCGGCAGGCTGGTCGGCTTTGCTGGCCGCCAGGGCATGGAAGTACCAAGTGTAGGCCATGACATCGAGCAGCGTGTTGAAGCCCGCATCAACGAGCAGCCAGCAGTCGCCGGCTTGGGGAGCCTGTCGCTTGGTGCATTGGATTCGCGTCAACAACACGGCGGCATCGGCCACGACGCGGGTGCCCGGCTCCAGCGCCAGCATCATCCCTGGCAGTTTCTCGGTGAACCCGGCGCTGATCAGCCTCAGCTCATCCTGAAGGCCGTCCTCCTCCATTTGCCCGACCGTCGCCTCCGCGATCTTGTTCAACGACAGGAGACCTCGCAGCAGTGCATACGTCGTGCTGGCCCTGCCATCGCTGCCAGTGAGTTGATCGCGCAGCGCTTCATCGCCCTCCTTGATGAACGACACTGGGAACCCGCCGCCGATGTTCAGGTGCGTGACAGCGTGCCCGGTCTCTTCGTACAACTGCGCGGCCCTGATAAGCAGCGCCCTGAACGCAGCGCGATAATCTTCGGCGTTGGTCACCTGCGACCCCACATGCGTGTTCAAACCGATCAGCGCCACCTGCGCCGGGTGGCGGAGCGCCTCACGGTATGTGTCGGTGAGCAGGTGGTTAGCAATGCCGAACTTGGTATGGTGGGTCCCGGTGACCAGCCCGTGGTGCGTTTTTGCCCCTACGTCGGGAACAATGCGCAGCGCGATATTGGCTCGCAGGCCGGTGCGCCGTGCGACGCTCAAGACGCGGTCCAGCTCACACGCCGAGTCGACGTTCAGACAGAAGATGCCTCGTTGCACTGCCTCGGTGATTTCCTGCTCGGTTTTGGCCACGCCGTTGAAGACGATCTGATCTGGCCTGAAGCCGGCTTTGAGGGCCTTGTACAACTCGCCGCCACTGTTGACCTCCACATCAAGCCCTGCATCTCGGACGATCTGGAGCACTGCCAGGTTGGAGTTGGCCTTGCTGGCGTAGAAGATGCGGACGTGTCGCTGGGAACGTCCGAAGGCGGCACGGATGGCCTGGGCATTGTGCCGGATGCGCGCCTCGGAGAAGACGAACAATGGCGTGCCGTGCCGGTCAGCCAGGTGAACGGCGCTCACGCCGCCGATGTGCAGGACGCCCCCTGTTTCCTCAAGATAGCCTTCAACCTGCCACGTGCTCATGCTGGCATGTCATCTCCAGGAGTAGCGGATTTAAGTGTTCTGCGAGAAGCAAATTGTACACTGCTTGGCTATCTGTCGCCTGCTTGTCGCGTTGTGCATCGCTGCGAACAATGCTAGACTTGGCGCTAGTGTCACCTCTGGTCTCCGTAGGAGTCTCTTGTCCTGAATCCTGACGCACTGTCGGCTCGGCTGAGGAAGACCGTGGCAGGCGGATTGAACCCACAGAACTAACTATGCCGGCCTTGCTGCCGATGGGATCATGTCTTGTCACTGCTCGGAAATGCGTTTTCGAACCGCCCTTGCTCTTGGCCGCTCACCGAATGATGGGAAGAATCGCTTATGACATCGTCACCACACAGACAGGCCAGGTTCATCAGCTTGCGCGTCAAGCTCCTGGTCGGTTTTACACTGCTCTTCACTGTCGTCTTTGTAGCTGTGTCACTCTGGTTCTACACCTTCGCCACCACCACCGCGCAGCGTCGCATTGAGGAGGACCTGCTGTCCACCCTCCAGGCCGCTGTCGAGAACGTGGATGGCGATCGACTCATTGCGCTCTACCAGGAGGCCCAGCCCCGTGAGGATGGCTTCACCGACGACCCACGCTACTGGCAGGACCTCGAATGGCTCGACGTTGTACATCATGTTGAACCACGTGCGTGGCCCTACACCTATGTGGCAGGCCCCCGCGAGGGTGAAGTGATCTTCCTCACCGACCTGTTTGCCCTCTACGACCCTGAGTCCGCCGTCAAGTTTGGCGAGAGCTGTTACAACGATCCTGGGTGCGGCGACCTGAGCGTCAATCTCCAAGCCCTGAATGGCGAAGTCGTGCTGGAGAAAGAGATCTACACGGACAAGTGGGGAAGCTGGCTTTCGGCCTATGCCCCGGTCAAAAACAGTGCAGGCGAGATCGTGGCCGGGCTGGGCATCGATTTCGAGGCCGACTATGTCAATCAGGTCCAGCAGGCCGTGAGCAAGACAGTGACCCTGGTCTCAATCGTGGCCTACTTGATCCTGTTTCTGATGGTCTACCTGGCCTCGATCACCTTCACGCGGCCCATCATCAGTCTGACCCGGGCTGCTGAGCGCATCGGCGAGGGCGATTACGACCAGGACCTAACGCAGATCGCCCGCGGGAATCTTCCAGATGAGATCGACATCCTGGTGCAGGTCTTCCAGGGCATGATCGGAAAGGTCTATCAGCGCGAGCAGACCCTCCGTCGGCAAGTCGAGGAGCTGCAGATCGTCGTCGATCGATCCAAACGCGACCGACAGGTCAGCGAGATCGTGTCCAGTGACTTCTTCCAAGACCTGCAACAGAAGGCTATCGAGATGCGCGCGCGCAGCCGGGGTAGCCACGAACGAGGCTCTGGCCCATCGACCAAGACAACAACTTGATCCAGACTGGCTGCAGTGAGGTTGTCATGGTTCCGCAACTGGATAACGGCATTCCGCTAGTGGCTGTCTGCAACATCTCCGAAACGTTCTATGACTTTCTCAGCCGCGCTGAGGTCGAGGAGACGCGCGCCCGTTTGATCCGTGGCGAGCAGTACCGTGGCGATCGTGCGCTCATGTGGCTGACTGATCCTAAGCTGGTGTTTGCCTCATTTCCTATCCCCCATGCCGAGTACCTGTGCTCGCGCTTTGGCTATTCAGGCACACAGCATACTGCCCCAGCGGAGCCTTCGCCCTGGCTCAGCCTGGATATCCTGCGCGAGCGCCCCTTGCTCGACCGCCTGATCGAGTATGCTGGGCCGCAGCGTGCTGTACAGATCGTTCCCTATGCCACCACGCCGCAGTTCCTGCGGCTGGTTGAAGTGTTGCGGGCTGAACATGGGTTGACAGTGCTGCTGCCGGAAACTTTCGACCCGTCTGTGATGTGGCTGCGCGACTACATTGACACTAAGACCGGCTTCCGTGTGCTGGCTTCGCGCTGGCTACCCGACGCCGATGTGCTGTTGCCCCAGGGATTCGTCTGCCAAACCTCCCACGTGGCTGCTCAAGTTGCCCATTGGTTTTCGGTAAACGGCAAGCCGTGTGTCATCAAGGCTGACGACGGTGAGAACGGCATTGGCACCCTGATCAACCCCGAAGGCCGCGCTGACCTGTATGCCATCCGCGCTACCATCGACCACGATGCTTTCTTGCGCGGCAACCTGATCACAGTGGAGGAGTACATCCCATCGTCGCGCATGTTGTCCCCCTCGCTGGAGCTGTTTGTGCCACCGCCTGGCCAGGGTGAGCCGGCGGTGACGTATCTCTCTCGTCAGATCTTTTTGGAGTTCGGCGATTTCTGTGGCGTGTTGGTCAGCAAAGACCTGGTCGAAGCCCCCTGGAGCCGCCCTCTCACCGAAGCAGGGCAGCGTATTGCCCGCCAGCTTCAGGCTATGGGGTACGTCGGCCATTTTGACCTGGACGCCGTTGTGGACGACAATGAGAGGGTGTACCTGTTGGAGATCAACCCCCGCCGCACCGGCGGCACGCACGTCCACGAGTTTGCCTGGCACTTTTTCGGCCCGGACTACCTCGACCGTGTGTCGCTGTTGAGCCATGATGCCATGAGCAGCGGGCCGATCTCCGATGTGGACACGCTGCTGCATGTCGTGGGTGATCTGCTCTACCCAATGGGCGACCCGCCGCGTGGCGTGATCGTGAGCGTAACTTCGGCCCTGGAGGTCCACGAGTTCGGTTGTATGATTGTAGCTTCGAACAGCAATGAGGCTGTTGCACTCCAGCGTATGCTGACTGACCGGATCAAAGCGCTCCACAGCGAGGCGATCCTGGAGTGATCGATCCCATCAGGGGGTGGCGACGCACCCCTTGTCCATCAGGCACGGCTCGGCGCCTGGAGCTTATTGAAGAGGAGATATCATGTCCAAGATCATATCCGTTCACTCTTTCCGAGGAGGAACCGGCAAGTCCAACACGACGGCGAATGTGGCTACGCTGCTGGCCGCCGATGGGAGGCGCGTCGGCGTGATCGACACCGATATCCAGTCGCCTGGGATTCACGTCCTGTTCAACCTTCAGGAAGACCAGATCAGGTATTCGCTCAACGACTACCTGTGGGGCAAGTGCGCCATCGAGCAGACAGCCTATGATGTGACCGGCAACCTGAATGAAGACATCAAGGGGCAGGTGCTTATCATTCCCCAGGGGCAGATCTTCCTGATTCCATCCAGCATCAAGGCTGGCGAGATCGCGCGGGTGCTGCGCGAGGGCTACGATGTGGGCCTGCTCAATGACGGTTTTCATCAGCTCATCGAAGGGTTGGGGCTGGATGTGCTTATGATCGATACCCATCCCGGTCTGAACGAAGAGACGCTGCTCTCCATTGCCATCTCTGATGCGCTGGGCATCGTCATGCGCCCCGACTCGCAGGACTACCAGGGAACCGGCGTGACGGTCGAGGTGGCTCGCAAACTGGAAGTGCCGCGCATGGTGCTGATCGTCAACAAAACGCCATCCGTGTTTGACTTCAACGAAGTGCGCGAGCGCGTCAAGCAGACTTACAACATCCAGGATGTGATTATCCTGCCGCACTCTGATGAGATGATGACGTTGGCCAGCTCTGGCATCTTTGTCCTGCGCTATCCTGAGCACCAGATCACGCGGCTGTACAAAGAGATGGCGGCGCTCCTGATCGCGGACTGAGGAAGCAGCGGTTGGCCTAGCGGTATCCCCAATAAAACAGGGGCAAGGCTTTGCCTTCCCCCTCATCGATGGACGTTGTGGCGTCTTTGGCAGGGAGTGAGCGATCATGTCCCTGCTTTTGCCTGTGGTTACTCGTACTTGAGTGCATCCACCGGGATCAGCGTGGCGGCGCGCAGGGCCGGATACAGCCCAGACAGCAGCCCGATCAGCGTGGCAAATACCAGCGCAAACGCCGGCAGCCAGGGCGGTGTGACCACTGCCGTCGAGGGCGGCGGCATCCCAGTCTGAACCGACTGCCCGGCCATGTAAGCCAGCGCCAGCACGTTGATGATCTGGCCTGCGCCCCAGCCCAGCAAAACCCCACCAATTCCGCCAATCAGTCCAATGCCGGCTGCCTCGCCCAGGAAGATGCTCAATACGTCGCGGTTGGTCGCGCCGATCGCTTTCATCAGCCCGATCTCGCGTGTGCGCTCCAGCACTGCCATCGCCATCGTGTTGGCAATGCCAATGGCTGCCACCAGCAACGCGATGGCCCCCACGCCTCCGAAGATCACCTGCAAGATCAGGAAGAAGTTGTTGATGCTCTGTACTGTCTCCTGCGCTGCCCATGCCTGGTAACCCATGGCGTTGATGGTATCGGCTATGTCCAATACCTGGCTGGGGTCTTCGGCCTTGACGATCGCCATCTGGTAGCCGTCGCGGGCGCGGTTGACCCGTCGCCCCATGATCCATTCATTGAAAGCCGTCACATCGTCCAGGCGCATGTATACCGACCAGTCCGGCTCACTGCGTGTTTCGGCGATCACACCCACTACCCGGATCTGAAAGCTGCGCCGCACCTCGCCGTCCTGCGTCCACTTGATCACTGTCAGCTTGACTTGGCTGTTCATCAGATCGGGGGGCGGGGGAAGCTCCTGGCCGGGCCGCAGCTTGGGGTCATAAAAACTGTTGACCACCTGGGATCCCACGACGGCTGTGCCGCGCTCCAGGGTCAGTGTGCCCTGCTGGGCAGTCAGCCCCAGGATGCTCAGGTCATTGGCGCCGACCCCGATCATGCTGACCCAGCCTTCCATGCGGCCCACGTTGAAGACGGTCGCTCCCTGCACCCAGTCGCGTGGGATGACGGCGACCACACCAGGGATGGCGGCGAACTGAGCCAGCGACTCGTCGGTGATCAGTACGACGCCAGGCATCTGGCCGGAGCCGCCAATTTCAACGCTGACAACGCGGCCCCCGCCTCCTGGCATGGCCTCCATTTCAACATAGCCCGGCGATACCTGAACCTGCGTCAGGTCGCCAATGCCGTACAGTTGCTGGGTGGCATTCTTCTGCAGGCCAATAGCCAGCGATACCAGCACCACAACCGCCGCTGAGCCGATGATGACGCCAATTGCCGTCAACCCCACCCGGCCCTTGCGCCGCCCCAGGTTCTCGAATACCAGTGAAAGCAGTTCAAACACGCTCATAGCGTCGCGTCTCCGGTGGTCAGAGCAAGCCTCTGATCTCGCCCGCGTCCTTGTCTATGGCCCCTTGGGTATAGCCGGCACGATCATCACAGGCGGCGCAGTTGGCTCTACCCCGCCGCCGCCTCCGCCCGGCATGAACTCCTCGCCGGGCGGCATCTGCTCGAAATCCCTAGGTGCGCCTGTGGGCGGTGCGCTGTCCAGCCCCAGCAGGCCCCGGATGAAGCGCCACACCTTCTGAAGCAACGTCTCTGGCGGCGCGGGCATCGGCTCATACGGCATTCCGCCCTCGCCAGGCCCAGGCTCAAAAACGGGAGCTTCTTGCACATCTACTGTCAGCGTGCGGATGATCACCTGCGGCTGGTTGAAATCGTCGGTGTAGTTGACCTTAACCGTCAGCTCCAACGGGCCAGGCTGATCGGCGGTCAGCACGGCATCCATGGTGAAGAAGCCGCCCGCGTCCAGCAGCCCGATCAGAATGGTGTTGTTCGTGATCTGCCCCCCCTCGGTCGTGACCTCCATGTTGCCCAACACAAAACCGCTCTTGCCCAGGTTGATGATCTGAAGTGGCAACACGCTCGGTTGCCCAGCCAGGATCGGATTGGGGTCGCGGTAAAAGTTCACATCGACCTGCGGCTGGCGATAGACCAGCAACGTGATCACCTGATCGTCTGTGAAGCGACGGCCTGCCGGGTCGGTGTAGGCAAACGACACCTTGAACGGGTAAGCCCCTGGATTGGTGGAGACGTTCACCACCAATTGGTGATTGGCGGTGAGCGCCAGCCCGACGCCGAGGTCTCCTAGAAACTGCACATTGGACGAGCCTAGGGGCGCAAAGTTGGTGAACTCGCCGCTGCCGCCGCTCACCCCGCCCGACGAGGGAGTGCCGCCCTGACTACTGTCCGAAACGCTGCCTCCGCCCACGATCATGGTCACCCCTTTTGCATCGGCAGCCCCCAGGTTGCGCACGTTGAGCGTCAGCGTGAAGGACGAACCGGGCTGGAGGTACTGCACATCGGTGGCGTAGGTCTCGATGACGAGCTGTGGGCGCAGGCCGGGCGTTGGCGTGGGGGTGGCAGTCGGCGCCGTTCCACTGCCACGCGGGCGTGCGTCGAAGGTCAGAGAGAAGTTGTCGGTGTAGCTTGTGCCGAACTGATCGTAATACTTCACCTCCACCTTCATCGTGGCAATTCGCCCTGACAGGTCGCTGCTGACGGTGAAGGGCTGGAAAAAGCGATTGGCTCCGCCAGCCGGAATGTCGCCCAGCGCTCGAACGCCGCCAGTGGCGCGCGGGATCAGGTCGCCCTCCAGAAAAGTCACGACCACATTGGTGGCAGTAAGCTGCCCGCTGTTTTGCAGTGTCATCTCAAAATCGATGTTCTGCCCGGCAGACAGCTGTGTTGAGCTGGCCCCGTAAGATTGCACCGTGATCAACGGGCGAACGAAGTTGGTCGGAGTCGGCGTGCCGGTCGAGGGGGGAGTGGCGGTAGGGACGGGAATCAACACGATCAGCGCATTGGCTCGCTCGCCGCAGTCCCCGTCACTGGGATCGGTGACGCGCACGGTGTAGCGACGCCCATTATAATCGCCTGGAACCCCTGGAGGGACGACCGCTGTCAGCGTGGTGGCATCGACATATGTCGTGGCCAGGTTGCCGTAGCCAAGCAGCGAGACCACCACATCCGTGTCAAAGCCCGTCCCATCGACGAGGATAGTGGTGGCCGCTGCGTTCGATATTGCCGAGGGGTCCACTGAGTTCACCGTCATGGCCCCATTGCAGGCTTGTGCGAGCGCCACATGCGGGCCTTGCCGCTTGGCCGCCATCGAGACGATCAAGGTCGTCAACACCATGAAGCCTGCCACAATGGCATTTCGGAAGAGTCTTTTCCCCATCAATTCATATCCTCGCCCATCGTCAGTGTGGACGCAGCCAGATAGGCCGCTTCGTCAACGATCTGCCCATCAAGCAGATACACCATGTGGGTCGCCAGCCCGCGCATGCGTAGATCGTGCGTCACTACCAGGATGGTGCTGCCGCTGCGGTGCAGCTCCACGAGCAACTTCATGATGCTGGCCCCACTGGCGCTGTCCAGGTTGCCGGTTGGCTCATCGGCCAGGATCAGCTTTGGCGTGTTGACTAGAGCGCGGGCAATCGCCACGCGCTGTTGCTCACCGCCCGAAAGTTCCTGTGGACGGTGGTAAGCGCGATCGGCCAGCCCTACCCGTTGCAGCAATGCCGTGGCTCGCTCACGCCGCTCGCGCCGCCGGATCCCGGCAAAACGCATTGGAAACGTGACGTTCTCCAGCGCCGTCATGCTGGCGACTAGATTGAACGACTGGAACACAAAGCCGACCGTGCGACGACGGTAGATGGCCAATTCATTCTCGTTAAGCTGATTGACCTCCTGCCCGCCCACTCGGATCGTCCCTGAGGTGGGACGATCCAGGCCGCCAATCAGGTGCAGGAGGGTGCTTTTGCCCGATCCCGATGGCCCCATCACCACGGTGAACGTGTTTGGCTCAATCGACAGGTCGATCCCGGCCAGTGCGTTCACCGTGGATCGGCCCATCTGGTAGACCTTGCGCAGTCCCTCGATCTGGATAAAGGTTTCGGCATTCATGAGAGAGTGTCGTAGTGACTATGAGATATACAACAACACCCGACAGGCTGCCTCGTCGACAGGGTTCCTTAAAAAAATGGTATCTCAAGCCTGGCCGAAAACGCTGGCGGCCAATCGCCTAGAAGAAAAAGGGCCGCACCACCGTCAGACTGCCGAGGCTGCCCACCAGGAAGCCCAACGCTGCCTGGGCCAGCAACAACAGGATCATCAGTATGCTGATGCTCACTATGACCCGCCCCGCGGGCAGCGAGTCCCCTGCCTGCACGCCGATGATCAACAGCGCTATGCGCCACACGACGTATAGGTCTACCAATCCTAGCAGGTGCTTCAAGTACAGGCTGAACCCGGCGGCATCGGCGGCGATGAAGCCCGATACGCCAGGGCTGGTGATCGCGTGCCCACCGATCACCGTTGCGGCCAGGCGCACCAGATCGCGCAGAGCGAGCGGCAGCATGGCCCAGGCCGCGATGTTCATGGTATGGGTGGTGCTACCCCGCCCGCCCAGCAGCGTCAGCAGCAGATGCACCAACCCGCCGACGATCAGCCACCCGATCCACACCCCTAGCACGCCGGTGATCGCCGGAAAGACGTACACGAATACCGGCCCTGATGTGAGTTGCGCCGCCTGCATGTATTGGGCCTGCATTTCAGAGGTATAGTATTCAAAGTCAGGTGGCAGCTCAACCTGGCTGGCGGCAGGATCGCTCTGGCGAATCAGACCGGCCCCTACGACATTCAAAATCGCCGTCAGGGTCAGGATCAGGATCGCAGTCTGCCACACCCCTCGCGTTTCCAGCGAGATCTGCTTAAACGTGTGGCGCGGACGGATGAAAGTGGGCAGTGTCCATTCAAAGTGGAAGCGTCGTGGCCGTTGCTCCGGCAGCAATGTGGCTTCAGACATGCGGATTACTCCTGGAGAACCTGAGCGTTTGGCCCTTCGTCAGGGGGTGGGAGATGAGCACAAGCAAGAAGCAGACAGGCCAGGGTCAGAGACTTTTCCCCAATATTGCGGCCAATCATATCGTAGGACCGCAGCGGCGTACCATACGCCAACCTTACCGTTTCCAAACGGAAGACTGGCGATCTATCTGCCCAATCCGGCCCGCTCTCGTGTTTGGGTTCTGAGGCCCGGCCTGCTTATCGCAGGTGCTGGCGTTTGCGCGGGTCTGATACGTCGTACAGACCGCGCGCCACGAAGTAGAACGCTGCTGCGAACAGCGATAGGGCAATGGTGGGCGCCAGCACCATGTTCCACGGGATGGTTGGGTTGATGAATACGAAGAAGAAAGCGTCGTAGACCATGGTGCCCCAGTTCAACCGCAGGTCGGGGCGGAATCCCCAGAAAGCCAGAAATCCGTCCGCGACCACTGCCCCCGTGACGGTCAACATCATGTGGACGCTCACCAGGGGCAGCATATGGGGGATCAGGTGGCGAGTGATGACGTAGAACGGCCCCGCGCCGGCCACGCGAGCAGCCTCGATGAATGGGCGCTGCATCAGCGACAGCGCATGCGAGCGCATCACAATGGCGGCGCTGCTCGCCCCGCTCAGCAGGCCGTACAGCAGGCCAAAGTGAAGCGTGCCGATCTGCCCGTAGAAGCGCGAGCCAAGGATGACCATCACGATGGGCACAGGCAGCAACAGGAGCGCGTCGGACACGTTCGAGAAGATGGCGTCCACCGCGCCGCGATAGTAGGCTGAGAGCGTGCTGAGCGTGAGGCTGATCGCTGCCGTCGTCAGCGCCGAGGTGATCGCCAGCACAAACGATGGCTGCGTGGCGGCTAACAGCCTGCTCAGGATGTCGCGGCCCACCGAGTCGGTGCCCAGAATGTGCTGGGGAAAGCTGGGGGGCGCAGGCCACGGCATTGCGTCGACGTCGTAGCCGACTTCGGGGTTGTAGACCCCACGAGGCCATACGGTTCCCATCAGGATGGGGTGGGCCATTGCTATCAGCCCAAAAATGACAATCAACACCAGCCCTATCATCCCCAGGCGGTTCTGCCGGAAGATGGCCCAATCGTAGCCCATCTGCCGCCACAACGCGGAAAGGTTGACTCCCAGGGCATTGAAGCGGGACGCCAAGGACGCAGTGTGGATGGCTTGAGGAAGGCTTGTTTCGGCCATATCAGTTTACCTTTGTCTTTCCCTCACCGAAGCGGATGCGCGGATCGAGGTAGGCGTAGGCGATCTCGAGCAGCAGGCGGGCCAGCAGGGCAGACAATCCGATTACAAGCAAGTAGCCCAGGATCATCGGTATGTCCTGCCCTTCCACAGCGCTGAAGAGACTCCCCCCCATTCCCTCCCAGCGCACTGAACGCTCGATGATCGCCAGGCCGCCCAACAGGTAGGGTAGGCTGATCACCATCTTGCTCAGGATGGGCAACATGGCGTTGCGAGCAGCATGACGGTCACGGATGGCGCTCTCCTTTAGCCCCTTGGCGCGGGCTGTGATGATGTACTGCTCGTTAAGGGTGTCGGCCATGCTGGTGCGGGTGATGACCAGAATGTCGCCTGTCGAGAGCAGAACAAAAGCGATGATAGGGATGATGGCTGACTGCATGATCTGGGTGGCTGCAGGGCCGATCCCAACTGCGTACCAACTTGCCACCCACGCCCCGACCATCACAAGGGCGTATGCCATCGATGGCACATGCGCCCCCCTGAACACCCGGCTCGCGATCAGGCTGAGGACCAGTACGCCGGCAAAAATAAGGATCAGCAGGTAGCTCATCTGTGTTATGACCGAGCCTGCCACGGGGCCGAACTGCTTCTCAAAGAGAAGCCAGAACAGAGCCAGATCGTAGGGTACCACGTTCAACATCCGACCCAGGGTCAATTTGAGCAGCTCAGCCAGCGCCGGGGGAAAGAAGGCATAGAACGTGATCGCGGTGAAAGTCACGCTGTCACTGAGCAAGCCGGGGCCTTTCCAGGCCGTCATGCGACCCAACCACTGGCCCAGCCAGAACGCTATCGTGATGCCGGTCGCAAATACCAGCACAGTGTAGGGAAGTGCCCCCAAGATGCCGTCGATCACGGGGGGACCGTAGAAGGAGTTGCCCAGATCGAACGTGGCCAGATGTGCAAGCCAGTTGAGGTACTGCTGCCCTATTGGCAGGTCCAGCCCCACGGCGGTGCGCCAGGCAGCCTCCTCTTCCGACGTCAAATCCATGGCGAACCGGCTCACAAAGTCGCCGGGCATGATGATTTGCACGAAGAAGAAGACCGCTGTCTGCATCAGAAACAGCGTCAGCAGCCCTTGTAAGATGCGCCTGATCAGAAAGCGAACCATCGGCTACTCCTGAGAAGGGTAGGTCTTGCCCTCAGTATATCCCTTCATGCCATGCGTATGCATAACGACAGTACTGAAGGAAATGTGACAGGCGGTTGGCGATCTCATGCCAAGAAGTCAAAGAAGCAACTTTTTGTCTCTGGGCGCGTAGTAGTGGGCAGAATCGAACGATGGTTGTTCTGGGGAGGTGACGGGAGGTGCGATGCCGCGAGACGGATCGCGGCAAGCCCAAGCCAGCCAGTTACTGAGCCTGCACCTCTGTACGGCCCGGAGACCAATTGACCGACAGTCGAGTTTGAGCCACTCGGCGGCCAGGTCGAGGTTCAGCGGTAAGCAGACTGCTTCGCGCTCACCTGAGGCAACTTTTTGGGGTGAACGCCTTGAGACAGCCAGTTGCCGTAGGACCTTACTATCTCATACTTGTCTTGGAGTGAGCATTGGAGGTTCTCATGCAACCCAACGAAGGTAAGCAGCCCTCAACGATACGCGGCAACCTGACCTGGATTGCCGGTGTCGTCTTGATCCTGCTTGGCGTGGTTTTCCTGGTAGGCCAGCTTTACGAGTTGAAAGACTGGATCTGGTCCGGCGTGCTGATCGTCGCGGGCCTGGCCTTCGCATCGATCTTCGTGATCAACCGCACTCAATGGTGGGCGCTGATCCCGGCTTACGTGCTGGTCCTGGTTGGCCTCTTTATCCCCCTGGCCGACGAAATTCCTGATCTGTGGATTCCGGCCTACTGGATGGGCGCTGTGGGCCTGCCCTTCCTGGTGGTTTATCTGACCAGGCCACGCGAGCGCTGGTGGGCCTTGATCCCGGCCTATGTGATGCTGGTGGTGGGCGCGTTTGTCCCCTTCACTGCTGTCCTGCCCGGTGTGTGGATTCCGGCTTACTGGATGGGCGCTATCGCGCTGCCGTTCCTGGTAGTGTTCGTAGTGAATCGCAAGGCGTGGTGGGCCTTGATCCCCATGTACGTTGGGTTGGTCGTAGCGGCTTTCGTCCCACTCGCTCAGGTGCTGCCCAACTTGTGGATCCCGGCCTACTGGATGTTTGCTATCGCCCTGCCGTTCTACGTTGTGTTCCTCAGCAACCTGCGCCGTTGGTGGGCCTTGATCCCGGCAGGCATCATGACATTGCTCGGCTTGGCCTTCGTCATCGCGACAGCCAGGTATGTCACCTACGTTGTTCCTGCTGTCCTGATCTTGGCGGGCCTGATCCTGCTTGTGCGCCAGTCTACGCTGCGTCCTGAACCGCCGCCGCCTGCCACACCGACGTTTGGCCCAGAGGCTGACAAGCCTCGTGAGTGATCACGCTTACAACTCCAGCGCCCTTCGTGCGTATTGGTATACAGGAATCGTGAGCTGCCGGAGCGCAACAAGAAGTGCTCCGGCCCGGCACTCACTGCCTGTCACGGGGTGCTTATATCTGCTCGAAGGAGTAGGCCGGATATGGAGAACCAACCCGTCAAGAACAAAGGAACCAACAATCTGATTTGGGGCGCGGCTTTGATCGGCCTGGGGGTGATCTTTCTGCTCAGTCAGATCATCCCCGGATTTGAGGATATTATCGCGGCCCTGATCGTGGCCGCCTTTGGCGTCCCCTTTCTGGTCGTTTACTTGAATAACCGTCAGCACTGGTGGGCTTTGATCCCCGCCTATGTTTTCTTTGCCATCGGGGTTGCCGTGGCGATGGGCGTCATTGGCTTGCCGGGAGAGCTGGCTGCCTCTTACGTCCTGATGGCGATTGCTGCGCCCTTCTACTACGTCTATCTGCGCAATCGCAGTCAGTGGTGGGCGCTGATCCCTGCCTATACCCTGACGGCTATCACTGGCATTGTGCTGATGTCTCCCTGGGTCCGTGGCGAGCTGGTCGGGGCTTATGTGATGTTCGCCATTGCGTTGCCGTTCCTGTATGTCTACGTGCGCAACCGGGAGCATTGGTGGGCGCTCATTCCAGCAGGCATCTTAGGCTCTATCGGGGTAAGCCTGCTGGTCATGGGCATGGCCTACTTGATCCCGGCGGCCATGATCGTAGTCGGCATCTATCTGATCGTGCGCCAGACCAGGGGCAGACAGCCTGTCCAGCCGTCTGCCCAGCCCGTACAGACGCCGAAGTATGGCCCTGCTGCTGACAAGCCAGTCACAGGTTTCACGCCGATCGAGATTCCCGGCCAAGGGGCCGGATCGGAAGAAATCCGCTACGACCGCTGATAGCCCATTCCGAGGTGAGTCTGCCTACCCCTAGGGGCGCAGGGAGGTGTGTTTCGCGCCTTGCGCCCCTCTCTCTTGATGTCGCTTGGGCCTGATGGCTATCCGGGGTGGGGACAACCTGGATGCGACTGAACGCTGCCTGATGCCTCCTTGTGTTCCGCTGACCAGCAACTCCAGCCTGCCTCGTGCGTATAGGTTGATGAGTGACTTCGATCCCATGAGCGTGGCGCGTTGTCACACACGCACAGCTCAGGGCATGAGTGAGCTATTTTGAGGAGAAATTGCCAATGGAATCGCAGCGAAGTTCTGTATCAACTTGGGGCATTGCACTGATCGTCCTCGGCGTCATTTTCCTGCTGGGCCAGGTGATGCCCTGGTTCAGCGATCTGATGTGGGCAGGCGGGATGGCCGCAGTCGGCCTGGTGTTCCTGACCGTCTATGGACGTAACCGAAGCCAGTGGTGGGCGCTGATTCCGGCCTACGTGTTTTTTGCCATTGCCGGCCTGATCCTGCTCGATATGTTGCCCCTGCCGGGCGACATAGACGGCGCTTACGTGATGTTTGCCATCGCTGCGCCATTTTTCTATGTCTATTTGCGCAATCGGCAGAATTGGTGGGCGCTGATCCCCAGCGGCATTATGGCTTTCATTGGCTTGGGCCTGCTGATGGATAGCGTGCCTTACTTGGTCCCGGCAGTGCTGATCCTGATCGGCGTGGTGCTGCTTGTGAGGCAGTTTAGCGGCTCCAAGCCAGCCAGCGCCCTCGTCAGCGAACCGCTCACTGGTCCTGAGGCCGACAAGGCCAGGGAATAAACCAGCGGCAGTGTGGGTAGGGCTTCACCTTGCCCACACTGCCCGACGGCTATCGCCCCGCCCCGATCTGATCTAAGATCACGGCAGCGTTCTGGTAGAGGTTATGGCTATGGCACCAACACCTGCTCAATCTCGCCCGCACCTCCGACCCTTTCTGGCCTGGGTGTGGGCTGGCCTGCTTGTCGTGGGCGGCTTGGCCTACCTGCTGTTCAGCACGGGCATCATTGCCTACCACGGCCCGCTGATCCTGCTGATCGCTGGCGGCACCGCGCTGCTGGCGATCCCCTTCTTCGCCCGCTGGCTGTCCAACCGCGCCGAGTGGTGGGCGTTGATCGTGAGCTGGGTCTTCCTGGCGATAGCTATCCTGTTGTTGGTCATCTTGCTAGACCTGCCCACCAGCCAGATCGTCCTGATAGTGATCCTGGCCGAGGTCGCCGCGCCATTCTGGGTGGTCTACCTGGTCAACAGACAGTCCTGGTGGGCGCTGATCCCGGCCTATGGGCTGGTTATGCTGGCCGGTCTGGCGGCCCTGACCATCTTTGCTGTCACGCCGACAACCATTGGCGCGTTTGCCCTGCTGGCGCTGGCGCTTCCGTTTTGGTTGATCTATATGCTGGATCGCCTGCGCTGGTGGGCCATCATCCCTGCCGGAGCGCTGAGTGTGATCGCCGTTATCTTGCTGGTCTCGGCTTCATTTGTGCAGCTTGGCAACGTCGGCCTGACGATCGTCTTCAACGCAGCGCTGGCAGGGGTATCGCTGGCCATCTGGCTCACTGTCCGCCGTTTTGATTGGGCGCTGTGGCTGGCGATTGGTTTCGCTGTAGCTGCTGTAGCTTCGATCTGGTTCCCGCCGGGTGCAGGTTGGGCCATTGTGGCGCTCTCGTCTGGGTTGTATATCGCCTATCGTCAGATCGACGCGGCCCGCAAGCGTCAGGCTGCCGTGCCTCAGCCTCCCACCATCCAGCCGACCCAGTCCCCAGCTCCGCCAAGCCCGCCATCGCCGACTGCCTCGTCCTCACCCCCTCAGCCCTCTGCATCGGCAACTCCTCCGGCCTCCGCGCCGGCGCCGCCTGGCCTGCTGGCCGACCGCGAGGCGACGGCGGGCCATGAGGCGCGTGCTGGGCAGAGCGGCGGCCCAGTCGTCGAATTTCGCCCGCTGGACCCCTTCAAGGCGCGGCGTGATAAGCAGGAAGAAGAAGAATAGAGACTCAGGGGGCGCCATTCGTTGCGCCGCGCTCCCGATGGTGGCTCGTCAGGGTGTCCCGCCCAGCGCACGGCCACAACGCTCCGAATAATGTTGACAAATATAATCAAAAATGGATATAATAGGGCCAGATATTTGTGATGGTTTTCACGAGGGGGCGGGCAATGAAACGTGTGGTGATTGTCGGGGCAGGGTTTGGCGGGTTGCAAGCGGCTCGTGGGCTGGCGGGCAAGGGTTTTGAGGTGTGGCTGCTGGATCGCCAGAACTACCATCTCTTCCAGCCGCTGCTCTACCAGGTGGCCACGGCAAGCATCGAACAGGAGTCCATTGCCTATCCGGTGCGCGCCATCATCCGCCATTGGGATGGCGTTCGCTTCCGTATGACAGAGGTCACGGGCGTGGACCTCGACGCGCGGCAGGTCCTCACCCACGACGGCCCGCTCATCTACGATTTTCTGGTCCTCGCGGCTGGAGCAGCCACCAATTTCTTTGGCCTAGAGGCGACGGCTGGCTACGTCTTCGAGTTGAAAAGCCTAGACGATGCCGTCGCGCTGCGCAACCACCTCCTGAGCGCCTTTGAGCGCGCTACCGTAACCGTCGATGAGGCTGTGCGGCGTGCTCTGCTGACCTTTGTCGTGGTTGGGGGCGGCGCTACCGGCGTCGAGTTTGCTGGAGCGCTCTCTGAGCTTGTGCGGCACGTACTTGCCAAGGATTACCCTGAGCTACCGGTCGGTGAGATGCGCATCGTGCTGATCGAGGCCACCGATCGGCTGCTAGGCACCTATCCCAAATCGCTGCACCGCTACGCGCTGCGACGTCTGGAGCGTATGGGCGTTGAAGTGCGGCTGGGGGTAACGGTGAAAGACGCCATGCCGGGCACCGTGGTGCTCTCCGACGGCGCCTCCATCTCAGCCCATACCTTGCTGTGGGCGGCGGGGGTGCAGGCCGTCCCTCTGGCCCATGCCCTGCCCGTGCCCAGGGCGCGCGGCGGGCGTCTTGTTGTGGGGCCTGATCTCACTCTGCTGGATCATCCGGAAGTGTATGTCATTGGAGATATGGCTCACCTGGAGCAGGATGGCAAGCCACTGCCCCAGATGGCCCCTGTGGCGATGCAGCAAGGGGCCTACGTGGCTCGCCACATTGTCCGACGCGAACAGGGCCGGACGATGGCTCCTTTCCGCTACGCCGAGCGGGGCACGATGGCTGTGATCGGGCGTGGGGCCGCTGTAGCTCAAGTCTTCGGATTGCGTCTGTCGGGGTTCCTGGCATGGGCTGCCTGGCTAGCTCTCCACCTGGCCTACCTGATCGATTTTCGCAACCGGCTGGTGGTGTTGCTGGGCTGGGCCTACGACTATTTTCTGTTCGAGCGCAAGGTGCGGCTGATCACGCGCAGCGGCAGCGAGGGTGCTCTGGAGGCAGCCGTGCCACGCCCCGAGTCGGTCAGATCAGCAGAATCCCTACCTGACGCCACGGCCATTCCCCTGTAACATGATGAAGTAAGCGTGGACCGTCGTCTCCTCCTGTTGCCCGGCTCGGCTAGGCTTTTCTCGATAACTTAGCAGAGCCGGGCTTTTGATTTGTCTCCCTGAGAGGGACTCCAACTCTTGCCGTGGTGGGCCACGGTAGCAAAAGTCCTACCTGACAGCGCAGCAAAGTGACTGTAACATCAAAGTAGCTTCTTCTTTCTCCTCCTTAGGCCAAGGTCTGGCGTCGCACGGCGGGCGACGCCAGACCTTGTTTATGGGCAAGGAGTAGTAGATTCCCTACCTGACGCTTGGATAGTTCTGGCGTAGTATAAAAGTACCTTCTTCTCTCTCCTTCAAGGTCCGGCGCTGTGAATCTCAGGCTCCTCCTCCCCTGGGTGGACAGCGCCGGTCCTTATTTATGCCTGAGGGGACTTTCAACTCCATTGGGCGCTCTCGATCCCCTCGCTGCGACGGCTGCCCTTCGATCAGAACATCACCCCCAGGAAGTGGAAAACTCGATTGTCTTGCCCCCGCTCGCAAAATCGTCTGGCTCAAACTGAGTTCCTGTGAGACGCTCTTTCGTCTCAGCGTCATGAATCCGGGGGGATAGGAGGAAAATGCACATCTACAGGGTGGAGCGTGCTGACGACTATGGCCACCGGGATCGCCAGCACAAAAGGAAGCAGCACAGCAAGTGGATAGTGCCACCAACGTGGCGACCTGGCTCCTCGATCGGATGGCACCGAGTAAGCTGGGAGATAGATCATCAAGCCGTAGACGAAAAACCACATCCCAAACTCGACAAATGCCTGTGCTCCCCCATACATAGCCTCAGCCAGGGTCCCTGTCAGGCCAAATAGCAGAAATACGGTGTTTGGACTGAAATCGCAGCGGCTGAGGACCCGCGCCCAGGCTACAAACATCGGGATGAAGACAACAACGCTGTGCAGGCAGACCACATCCAGGTAGTTTGCAGAGGCGGTGATGTAAGCTGCTCCGAGGGGAACCCCGAAAACCGGCGCTAGGTTCGTCATGGTTGTCGTAACTGCTTCCTCTGCCAGGGCCAACAGGGTGGCGAACAGCACGAATTTGAGTCGCCAGTCGACGGGGACGCTGCGCACGAAGTTGCTCACAGGCTCGCGGAAAACTCTCATCACTGTCCCGCCGAGGCCAACCCAGACTACAACCAGCCCGCTGCCCATCAGGATCACCGCCCGGGTATTCGGTCCGGCAGCCACAAGTCCGATGATCAGGACCACGCCGGTCGAGCAGGCCAGCCAGACGGCCATCAGAGCGATCAGGGTGCTGGTGCTGAGAACCTTTTTCATAGGTGAGACTTTCTGCTTCAGGGTGTCATGCCACGCTGCAGCCATTATAAACCGGGTTCGCAACCATGCAGGCGGCAATTCCCTGGCTGGTTGGGCTTGAGGGGCAGCGCAGGCAACGCTTCCCGTCGGAGCCTGATCCACGCTGGTGGCGGCGTAACCTGGGCTATCTGCTGGCTGTGGGTGGGCCGCTGCTGCTGGGGATTGGTCTCTCGATCGAGCCTGCTATCCGGGTGGCGGGCCGGGTCGATGATGGCGATCGCGGCGAGCGCTGGATCGTGGGCAATGGTGTTGCACTCTCGTGGGCTCCCGCCGGGCCGGGCTGGCCCAATCCACCAGGCTCGCTGACCTGGAATGAGATCGCACTGTATGGCCTGCCTCCGGTAGGCTTTGAGGGCAAGGAACGTGGTCGGGACGGCCTATGCAGTGTGGCAAACACTGCAAGCTGTGCCACAGCTGATGATATGCGTCGGTACGGCGTCTGCCGCTATCTGAACGAGGACGGGACGCGCTTGATGGCTGAGCCACAAGGCTATTGGCGCATGCCTACTGTCGATGAACTGGTGCGATCGCTGGGGCGTCACGGCCAGAACGCAGGCTGCACCTGGACCGGCCACGTCGGCCCGCAGCCGTGCATCGTCCGGCCCGACAAGGAAACGCCCCTCTGGAATCCCACTGCCATGACGATCTACTACTGGTCAGCTGACGAGCGTGACGCTGGTTCGGCGTTCCAGGTGGTCTACAATGGCCGGGTGGAGTCGGTGCACAAGTTCAGCGGGCTGGGGTCGCTGGGCTACCGCTGTGTGCGTGACGGCTAACTTCCCATAGAAGACGCCTCACTCTCCACTTTGCGCATCACCATGTGCAGGTAAACCAGCTCTCCCGATGCGAATCGGCGGTGAATGAGCGTTCCTTCCACGCCCGCAAAGTGGGCGAATATCCTGTGCAAGAATCTGGGCACCCCGCGCCGGATCATCTCCATATTGTGTTCTCCCTGGTGCCTCATGGCCGCCAGCACGTTCTGGGTGATGAACTCTTCCCGCATGACCTCAAACCCTGCCCGCCGAATGTCATCGCGCAGTGCCAGGACTTGGTCCGGTGGGCGGTGATCGGCCCACAATAGGTAGCCACCCGGACGCAGCACACGGTGTACCTCACGTAGGAAGTGCTCCATCGCGCCGTAGCAATGTGAGGACTCGATGTTGATCGCCGCGTCAAAACCCTCGTCGTCGAAGGGCAGGTCCTCGGCATCACCGTGGACATACCGCAGGCCGTCTACTACGTGATGCCGCTGGCAGAACTGGATCGCACGCTCTGAGTAGTCAACGCCTGTCACCGAACGTGGCGAGAGATAGCGCCGCACGTAGGATGCCCCGCCGCCGCGCCCACATCCGATCTCCAACACATCTTTGCCACGCAGGTCCACAGCGCTGGCGACATGGTGGTAGAGCTGGAGGCAGTAACGGTTGCCCTCGTCCTGAGGTTCCAGAAAGAGAGGGCTGGCGTCACGATTTAGGTCGGCGTAGCCGTAATTCATCAACGTCACAGCGCCGTGGGGTTCGTCCAGCCGCGCGAGGAACTGGTAAAAATGGCGATTGAGCATCCGTCGCATAAAGGGGAAGCGGTTCATGGCGAAATCAGCGGCTCTGTACATCATCCCTCCTGTGCCAGGCTATGCGCGGCAGACGAACGCCAACTATACATGATCTTGCCCTCATTGGGAAAAACTTCTCTGCAGGTTTGCCAGCACTACACGGATGGAGTACTCTGGAGCGGCTGATTTCGCACACAGACCGTCTGGAAAGGCAGCTCCCATGTCTGAACCAAGTGATAGATTTGAATCGAAGCATTTCCGCCTTGAACCACTGGCCGACGGTGTCTACGCGGCCATTGCCCGGCGCGACACTGGCGGCGAGTTCGTCAATGCTGGGCTGGTTGACCTGGGCGACGAGGTGCTGGCTGTCGACTCGTTTCTGCTTCCTCAGGCCGCCCGCGATCTGATCCGCGCCGCCGATCAGGTCATTGGCAAACCCATTCGCTGGTTGCTCAACACCCACTTCCACAGCGACCACATCCACGGCAACTATGTCTTCCCGAAGCATACAACCATCATCTCGACGCCTGCCACTCGCCGGACCATCCAGAAAAACGCAGCGGCATTCCTGGAGAGCCGCAGGGCCAGTCTGGCAGACGAGATCGCCCGCCTGAAGCAGCAGCGAGACGAGGCACAGGACGAAGACCACCAGCGTGTTGTAAACGCGCGGGTGATGCTCCAGGAGTCGCTAGCCGAGGCCATTGGCGAGATCGTTGTACGCCCACCACAAGTCACCTTCGAGAGCCGCCTCACTCTCCACGGGGCGTGGCGTGTGGCAGAGATCGCCGCCTGTGGCCACGGTCACACTCCCGGCGATGCCTACCTCTACCTGCCGGAGGATCGTGTGCTCTTTGTCGGCGATTTGCTGGTTGTCCAGACCCAACCCTTTATGATCGACAGCGATCCGGCTCGCTGGCGGCTGGCGCTAGGTGAGATCAAGGCGCTGGGTGTGGACAAGATCGTGCCGGGTCATGGGCCGGTGGGGGCTGTGGCCGACGTGGACGTGTTGCTCGCCTATTTCGACCTGCTCAATCAGCGGGTCGCCGAGGTGGTATCGCGTGGCGGCACCGCCGAAGACGCTCAGCAGGTGCCGGCGCCTCCCGGTCTGCCGGTGTGGGGCGAGCAGGCTTTCTCGTGGAATATGCGTCACCTCTTCGAGCAGTACACCCGGTGAAATGATTGGTGCGGATCGATTGCCTGCGGAAGCGCCCCTCGAAGAACACTGCCGAGGCGTTCTGCAATTGCCTCGGCGCATACCGAGACTGAGGCGTGACGTTTGGGCAGGCTGCGGTGCGTTTCGTGAAAGACAGCGAATGAAACCGGCGCTCAGGCCCACTGCCGCTCCTGACTGGTAGGGATTCCCTTAAGATCGCGTGACAACTGCGTCCATGTGGCGTATCATTGTGCCGATGATGATCATGAAGCCCGACCCTGTGCGCCGCTGCCGGAGGATCACCCCCCATGCTCAAACACCCCGACATTACTCGCCGCCGCATCCAGGTTTTTGTCTCCGATCAGGGCCTGCGCGGCAAGGTTTATCCTCATCGGTTGCCTGTCACCCTCAGCGTCTACTCTACCCGCAAGCGCATCCGCTATGCCGAGGCTATGCAGGGCGTCTATCAGCCCGCCCAGCTCTACAAGCAGTATGGCCCCCTGTGGTCCACGCATTGGTTCAAAGTCGAAATGGCGATCCCGCAGGACTGGGCTGGACGGGAGGTTCACCTGCTGTGGGACTCCTCCTCAGAGGCATGTGTGTGGCAGGATGGCTTGCCCCGGCAGGGCCTGGCCGGAACGATGGCTGGGCCGTGGGCTGCCCCGCATCCTAGCTACTGCGTCACCCGCTCAGCTCAGGGCGGCGAGCGCCTGACTCTGTACGTCGAGGTTGCCTGCAATGGTCTGTTTGGCGCCGATCCCAGCCAGGGACCGATTGGCTTCCTGCGCCAGGCCGAGATCGCCATTTTTGACCGCCAGGCGTGGGATTTGCTGTGGGACCTGGTCGTGATCGGCGACATGGCCCGTCTGCTGCCTCCCGACTCGCCGCGTGCCGGGCAGGCCCTGTACGCCGCCAATGCTATGATCAATGCCTGCAATCTGGATGACCGCCATACATGGCCTGCGGCGCGGGCCATTGCCGCTGACTTTTTCGCCGCCCGCAACGGCGATGGCCAGCATGAGATTTCGGCCATCGGCCATGCCCACATCGACACCGCCTGGCTATGGCCGCTCGCTGAGACGCAGCGCAAGTGTGTTCGCACCTTCTCGACCGTGCTGCGCAACATGGAGGATTATCCTGATTACCGTTTCTGCTGCCCGCAGGTCCAGCAGTATGTCTGGATGAAAGACCTGTATCCCGACCTGTATGCGCAGATCAAGCAGCGTGTCGCCGAAGGCCGCTGGATTCCGGTCGGCGGGAGCTGGGTTGAGCCAGACACCAACATCCCTTCAGGCGAGTCGTTGGTGCGGCAGTTCCTGTATGGTCAGCGCTTCCTGCAACAGGAATTTGGCCTTGTCTGCCGCGAGTTCTGGCTGCCGGACACCTTTGGCTATTCGGCGGCGCTGCCGCAGATCATGCGCGGCGCGGGTGTTCGTTACTTCCTCTCGCAGAAGCTTTCGTGGAACCAGTTTAACAAGCCGTCGAGCAGCACCTTTCTGTGGGAAGGATTGGATGGCAGCCAGGTACTGGCTCACTTTCCTCCTGCCGATACCTACAACGGTATGGGGAATGTTGAGGAGATTCTACGTAGCATGCGCAGCTACAAGGACCATGAGCGCGGCAAACATAGCCTATACCTCTTTGGTTACGGCGATGGCGGCGGCGGTCCGTCTGCCCCCATGATCGAGCAGCTCCAACGCATGGGCGATGTCGACGGCCTGCCGCGCGTCGCCATGCGCTCACCACAAGAGTTCTTCGAGCGCTGCGAGGCGGACCTCAAAGATCCGCTGGTGTGGGTAGGAGAGTTGTACTTCGAGATGCACCGTGCGACCTATACCACTCAGGCCAAAAACAAGCTCAACAACCGCCGCAGCGAGTTCCTGCTGCACGATGTGGAGTTCCTGGCAGCGCTGGCCCACGCAGCGGGCCACCCCTATCCTTCCGATGAGGTCGAGCGACTGTGGAAGCTGGCGCTGCTTAACCAGTTCCACGACATCCTGCCCGGTTCATCGATTTTCGAGGTGTATGTCGACTCGAGCAAGCACTATGCCGAGATTCAGGCGTCGGGTACAGCCCTGCGCGACCAAGCCCTCGATGCGTTGTTTGCCCCAGTTGAGCTGGATGGGCCGCAGGTAATGGTCGTCAACACGCTTGGCAGCTCACGCACCGACCTGATCGACCTGCCAGAGGGGACTCCTGCTCTCCAGCATGCCGCCGATGGGAAGCCGCTGGGCGTCGTCAGTGCACCGCCGCTGGGCTATGCCGTGTTCGATGCAGCTTCATTCAGCGTCATGCCTGCTGGCCTCACCCCGGTGACGGTGGTCGAGGAGGACGCTACCATCACCCTGGAGAATGCCTTCGTGCGCGCCGTTTTCCGCCGCGATGGGCGCCTGGTCAGCTTGGTTGATCTCCGCCTGCACCGTGAGGTTATCGCCGAGGGTGCTCTTGCCAACCACTTCGTCCTGTTTGACGATGTGCCCAATGACTTCGATGCCTGGGACGTGGACATCTTCCATCTGGAGAAACGCGCCGAAGTTGGGGGAGCGCACTCGGCCCATGTGGCCGAGTCCGGCCCGTTGCGTGCTGCGGTGGTCTTTGAGTACACCCTTAGCCCATCGAGCTGGCTGCGGCAGGTCGTCTCACTGACGTGTCTCTCCTCACGCCTGGATTTCGCTACTGAGGCTGAGTGGAACGAACAGCACCGTTTTCTCAAGGTCGAGTTTCCGTTGGCCATTCGCGCTCAGAATGCCACCTATGAGATCCAGTATGGGCATGTCGAGCGACCTACGCACTTCAACACCACCTGGGACCTGGCCCGCTTTGAAGTGTGTGCCCACCGTTGGGCCGATCTTTCCGAGCCAGGCTTTGGCGTGGCGCTTCTCAACGACTGCAAATATGGCTACAGCACGCATGGCCATGTGATGCGTCTCTCACTGCTGCGTGCGCCCTTCATCCCTGATCCGTCCGCTGATCGGGGTCGGCATGTCTTCCGCTACGCTCTGCTGCCGCATGCCGTGTCGTTTCAGGACGCAGGGGTCATTGCCGAAGGCTACCGCTTCAACGTGCCGCCGCTGGTGCGTCCGGTGACCTGGCTGCCCGCTCAGCCGCGCGAGCGCTCCTTCCTCTCCGTCGATCGGCCCTCGGTGATCATTGACACGGTCAAGAAAGCTGAGGACTCCGATGACCTGATTGTCCGGCTGTACGAATCGCACGGCGGGCGCGGTCCGGTCCGTCTCATCAGCACTCTCCCGGTGAGCGCCGCTGTGCGCTGCAATCTTCTTGAGGAGGATGAACAACCGCTCAGGTGGGTTGAGGGCGGCGTTGACCTGTGTGTGAAGCCGTTTGAGATCGTTACGCTCAAACTGAGGGCGTCCGGTGCATGGCTGTCATAAAGACTGGGGCATCCTTTGAAAAACAGGAGGGCCATTTTCGCCCAGTGATCCATGCCAGGGCTTTTTAAGATCATGGTCAGGTTGGCTAAAGCCAGTCCCCATTGCTCTACGAAGTCGAGCCGATCTGTTTGAGAGAGGTGCCTGGATGAAGACCGTTCCCCTCGGCAAAACTGGTGTCCACGTCAGCGCGATGTGCCTGGGCACCATGTACTTCGGCAGCCGTATCGATGAGCCGACCTCCTATCGGCTTCTGGATCGCTACTTGGAAGCGGGAGGCACGTTTCTCGACACGGCCAATATCTACGCCTACTGGGTGCCAGGTTGCGCCGGCGGTGAGAGTGAGTCGCTGTTGGGCCGTTGGATACGCAACCGGGGCAACCGTCATAGCCTGTTCATTGCCACCAAAGTCGGCTTTGAGTACCAGGACGTGAAGCGCGGCCTGCGGGCCGACCAGATCGAGGCCGAGTGCGACAAGAGCCTTAAACGCATGGGCATCGACGCCATCGATCTGTATTATGCCCATGTTGATGACCGCGCCACTCGCATCGAGGAGACGTTGGAGGCTTTTGAGCGGCTGGTCCGGGCTGGGAAGGTGCGTTTCATCGGGGCCAGCAACTTCCGTGCCTGGCGGCTTGAGGTGGCCCACTGGATCAGCCGCAAATATAACCTGCCTGCCTATTGCTGCATCCAGCAACGGCATACCTATCTACAACCGCGCCCCGGCAGCCGCTTCGACCCACAGGTGGTAGCCAACGAAGACCTGTTCGATTACTGTCGCAACCGGGACATCACGTTCTTGGCCTACACCGTCTTGCTGGAAGGGGCCTATACCCGCAGCGACCGTCCTCTGCCCGACCCTTATCTTCACCGTGGCAACGATCAGCGCCTGGGAGCGTTACGGGCCGTGGCGCGTGAGATCGGTGCGACGCCCAATCAGGTGGTGCTGGCCTGGATGCTGCACAGCGACCCTCCCGTGCTGCCGCTGATCGCTGCCAGCACCCTTGCGCAGCTTGACGAGAACCTGGGGGCGCTCGACATCACGCTGACCGCCGATCAGATGGCGCGTCTGATTGCCGTGAGTTGAGAGAGGGAGGCCATGGTTTCTTACGACTATCCCCACCGTCGCCTGAACCCCCTGACTGGTGAATGGCTGCTCGTCAGCCCACACCGGGCCAGGCGCCCGTGGCTGGGCCAGGTTGAGACGCCGCCGTTGGAGACTCGCCCCGCTTACGACCCGTCGTGTTATCTGTGCCCCGGCAACGCCCGCGCCGGCGGCAATCGCAATCCCGACTACACCGGCACGTTCGTCTTTGACAACGACTTTCCCTCCCTTCTGCCCGATCTTCCCACCGCTGAGGTGCCCGCCGATTCCCTCTTTGTCGTACAGCCGGAGCGCGGCGCCTGCCGGGTGATCTGCTTCTCCCCGCGCCACGACTGGACATTGGCTCACATGCCCATCGCCGACATTCGTCGCGTGGTTGATACGTGGGCTGAGGAGACGACGGCTTTGGCTGCCCGCTTCCCGTGGCTGACCTACGTCCAGGTCTTTGAGAACAAAGGCGAGATGATGGGCTGCTCGAACCCGCACCCTCACTGCCAGATCTGGGCCACCGAACATTTGCCGCGCGAGGTCGAGAAGGAGGATGCCACCCAGCGGGCCTACTTTGAGCAGCATGGCAGGACGCTGTTGGCCGACATTCTGGCTGAGGAGCGGCGCCGAATGGAACGCCTAGTTTACAGCAACGTCCACTGGACAATTCTGGTGCCCTTCTGGGCCATCTGGCCCTTCGAGGTCTTGCTGATTGCTCACCGTCCTGTACCCTACATTGCCAGCCTGGACGATTCGGAGCGCGATGCGCTGGCCGAGGCGCTCTCGGTGCTGACCATCCGCTACGACAACCTGTTCCACATCCAGTTCCCATACAGCGCGGGATTTCACCAGGCCCCGGTCAACGTCGGAAGCCAGCCGCACTGGCACTTGCACGCGCACTTCTACCCGCCGCTGCTGCGCAGCGCCACCGTCAAAAAGCACATGGTCGGCTATGAGATGCTGGCCACTCCCCAGCGCGACATTACCGCCGAGCAAGCCGCCGAACGCCTGCGTGCCCTGCCCGACGTGCGCTTCTCGGAGGAGTAGACCTCTTCTTGAGAAGGATTTTCAACGCTTGGCGGCTTGTGATGAAATGTGCTGGGGAATACGCGGATCAAAACAGGGAGGGCAGGTCTCGCTCCTGCCCTCCCTCGATTCATCCCTGTTCCTGGATTCGGTCTACACACTGCCATCCCGACGCCAGCGCTGCTCCTGCGCTAAAGCCAGTCAGGTAGTCGCCGCAGAAGTACACCGGTCCTTCCTGTGGCTCAGCCTTGAACGCCTTGAGGGCGCTCAGGTACCCCACACGATACGTAGGCACCTTGCGCGGCCAGCGGAACACCATCTGATCGCGGATTGCGCCCTTGAGTTGTGGCACCGCGCGGATCGCCTCGGTGGTGATCGTCTGCTTCAGTTCCTCGTCGCTGATCGCGGGGTCATAGAGGGAAGACTTCAGGTCGCTCATCGCCAGCACCCGCCCATCGGGCCGCCGCTTCCACCCCAGTGCTGCCAGCTTCCACCCCTCTTTGCGTGGGAACATAATGCCCCCTTCGTCCAGGACTGGGTCGTCGCCCTCGATCAAGTGATAGACGATTCCCACTCGCGAGTAGGCGACCCTGGGAAAGAACGCCTGCCACGCTGGGCGTGGTTCCTCAAACAGGGGCAGCACTTGGTCGCCCGGCACGGCCATCACCACGAGATCGGCATCCATCGATTTCTCCCGGCCTTCCAGGCGATAGTGAACCGTCGCGCCGCTGCCGTCAGGTCGCATCTCGATGCGGTGGACTGGCGCACTGAGAGTGACGTTCAAACGGCTGGCGAGCGTCTCCGGCAGGAAGCCGATCCCGCCTTCGAAGGTGTGAAGCTTTTGCCCCAGGTAGCCGCCGAAGGCCACCAACAGCATCTTGGCCGAGATGTCATTGGGCGTGAAACTGTTGAATACGTCGAATGTGGGTTCGACCCAATACTCAAACATCTCGGCGCTGATCTTCTTGTAGAAGAACTCCTCGGCGCCGACCGAGTCGTCGCCGGGGGCGTTCTCAGGGTGGAACACGTCCACTGAGCGGTAACGCAGGATGTGCGGCAGCAGTTTGAACATGCTCAGCCGCGCCCCCAGTGATACCCCCGTCCAGCCAATGTACGACGCAATGGACATGAAATTGACAGTGTGGACCCGGTTGTCACGCATCACGCTGAGGATGAAACCGGTGCGTTCCTGGCTGTAGTCGATCAACTTATCCTGAATGCCAAGCTGCTGCACCGTGTCGAGCAGGTAACGATCGGCCCCGGTGACAAACTCTGCGCCGGGGTCGATGGACAGCCCCTGCCACTGAATGGTGATCATGCGCCCGCCGACACGTTGACCGGCCTCCAGCACGTGCACCTCGTGCCCGGCCTGCTGGAGCCGGAAGGCCGCCGTCAGCCCGGCAATGCCCGATCCGATCACAACAACATGTTTGGATGTCATCATTGCTCCGCCTGTGAATGTGGGTGATGTGATGATCTTGTGAGAGCATTATATAATGAGATGTATGGGTTTCACAGAGGACATTCGGCCACAGCCTACGTTTGTGATCCTCATCCATTAATAGGAGCATCTCTCTTGGACCCCGATAAGCCTTTGGCCGTCTTGCAGGTCAGACCCCGCGATCTGTCCTCACACGCTCTGGTCGTTGGCGACCCGCAGCGAGCTGCCGACGCCGCCCGCCTGCTCGATGACCCGCGTGAATTGGCCTATGCCCGTGAGTATCGCACCTTCGCTGGAACCTATCGCGGCAAGCGCGTCACGATCTGCTCGCACGGGGTAGGGGCCAGCGGCGCCAACGTATGTTTTGCCGAGTTGTTCGTGGGCGGCGTCAAGACCGTCATCCGGGCCGGAACGTGCGGTGCACTGGTCGCCAGCATCGACGATGGCGACCTGATCGTTGCCACTGGGGCAATCCGCGAAGATGGCGTCTCTGAGAAGCTGATCCCGCTCGCCTACCCGGCTCTTGCTGACCGGCACGTCGTGGCCGCGCTGGAGGACGCGGCAGCGACCCAGCCACATCTGTCGCTGCACGTTGGTGTGGCGTTGACAACGGCGACGCTGTATCCGGGCCTGCTCCCCCCTGCTACCGATCTGTGGATGCGGGCTGGGGCGGTGTGTGTTGAGATGGAGCTGGCTACCCTGCTCGTGATGGCCGGACTGAGCGGCGTGCGGGCAGGGGGCATCTTCACTTCAGACGGCAACCTGGCTCGCGCCGTCACCCCTGCCCTCGATCCTGCTGCCTACGACCCGCACCGCGAGATCGTGAGCCAGGGCAAGGATGCCATGCTGCGCGTCGCCCTGGAGGCTCTGGCCCGGCTGTGAGCGCAATTGACCTCTCTGTGGGCAGTGTACAGAACCTCAAGGAATCGCTGCCCTGGAGTTGTGACCTGTGCTGGATGGTATCGGAGGGTTGCCCATGCCTGGTGAAGACATCACTCCCTTGTCGGTAGGGTCTCTTGCCCCAGACTTCTCCCTCACCGATGTGCTCTCTGGGGAGACTTACACTCTCGGCGCACTGCGCGGCGAAATGGTTGTACTTAACTTCTGGTCAGGTGAGTGCCCATGGTCGCGGCTGTATGATGAATACTTTGCCAGGCGTGGCGTCGAGTGGGCTGAGCAGGGAATCTGGCTGCTGCACATCAGCAGCAATGCTAACGAGACAGCGCCTGACATAGAGGAGGCGGCCTACGAGTTGGGGATCAACATGCCAGTGCTCCATGACCCCGCCAACGCCGTTGCCGACGCCTACGGTGCGCTGACCACCCCCCATGTGTTTCTGATCTCGCCGCACGGCAGGATAGCTTACCAGGGAGCGGTCGATGACCGAACGTTCCGGCAACGTGAGCCGACTGTCAACTATCTGGATGCGGCAATCGAAGCCGTGCTGGCGGGTCGTACGCCCAACCCGGCCAATACGCCCGCTTACGGCTGCGCTATCGTGCGCGACTATGGCGAAAGGTGAAGCGAGCGGCTATCCCCCGTCTTCAAACAAGACCATTAAAGAAGCTAAATTTGACATTAATTCCTGCGTTCGCTAGAATGCATTCAGGGATTCTCGTTATCTATTCGAGACATTGCTCTCTATGCAAAAAACCCGGCAGCAAATTCTAGAATACCTGATGGCCAACGGCGAGGCCACTGTTGAGGAGTTGAGCACAGCACTTGGCAATCTGACAGCGGTCACGGTGCGGCACCACCTAGACGTGCTGCGCAGCGAGGGGCTGGTTGGCACACCAGAGATCGAGCACCGCAACTCCCCAGGCCGTCCCCGGTACATCTACCGCCTGACGGAAAAGGCGGGGGCCTTCTACCCTCGCAATGTCGAAACACTTACCCGGCACATGTTCGACGAGCTGAAAAGCACCCTCAATCCTCAGGAGTTCAACCTGATCTTTGACAGGGTCGCTGAGCGTATGGCAGCAGACTTCGACCCTGCCCCTTCTGACGAGACCTTTGAGCAGCGGATCGAACGGGTGGTGGCTCATCTGAGCCGCCAGGGGTATGAAGCTCGCTGGGAGCTACACCCTGAGGGCTACCTGCTGTGTACCAGCAACTGCCCCTACCACAGCGTGGTCAAGTCGCATGAGGAGCTGTGCACGCTCGACCTGCGCTACCTGGAGCATTTGCTGGGCACATCCCCTCGCCGTCTCGAGCATCTGCTCGAAGGTGGCAGCACGTGTACTTTCCTGGTGCCGGTGCTGCATGAGACCTCCTAAGGGGTGTCCAGACACGGCTTCGCACTCCCGACCCTCTGTCTGCTAATCTGTCGCTGGCGTGGAGTTCCTGTGGAGCAGGAGCTTAGCATAAATATGGATTTTGTTGATGACAATTATCATATAACGCTACAATCGGTGGTACACGAGCAGGTAAAGCGATAAGGAGCTTGGTGCAATGAGTGACCCTGGGATTGGCGATTCTCCGATCATTAGCCTGACATCGCCGGCTGCTGATAAGGTCAGGTCGTTGATGGCTGACAAGAATCTGGTCGGCTATGGTCTGCGGGTCTTTGTAGCAGGTGGCGGTTGCTCTGGCTTCCAGTATGGCATGGCTTTCGAGAACAACCCTCAGAAAGAGGACAATGTGATTGAGGTGCATGGCCTGCGGGTCATCATCGATCCGATCAGCCTGCCATATCTGCACGGCGCTAGCATCGACTACGTCGATACGCTGATGGGAGGTGGCTTCCGCATCGAGAACCCCAATGCTGTCTCGACCTGCGGCTGTGGAAATTCCTTCCGTACCAGGGAAGGCAGCAACGAGAGCAGCTCAGGTCGCTGCGGCTGCCATTGATCGGAGAGCGGGGGTCCTGCGTGAAGTCTGGAGGGGCAAGGTAACATCTTGCCCCTCTTGTGTCTCAGAAGGGGGGGCGGCGCCCCCTCTTACTCCACTTTGCGCCACATGCGGCGGCTGAGGGTGACATAACCGAGCCGCTCGTAGAAGGCTATGGCTCCCACATTGAACTCCCACACGTGCAAGCCGATCTCGCTCAGGCCGCGCTCGCGCGCCCATTGCTCGGCGCGGGCCATAAGCGCCTGGCCAATCCCCTGTCGCTGGCAGTCATGGCGGACCACAAGGGTGTCGACGATGGCATAGCGGCGTGGGACCAGGATCGGCGCGTCGGCGGTCTCCTGAAGGCGCACGTCGATCAACCCTGCAATGCGACCCTCTTGTTCGGCAACGAACACTCCAGCCTCAGGGTTGTCGAGGATCGACTGGATATAGGCGCGCGAGCGGGAGCGACCCCGGGCTACTCGAAAGATGTGTGGCAGCGCCCCGGCATGCAAGGCATCGATCTCAGCGAAAAGGTCGCACATCCCGGCATAGTCGTGCATTGTCGCCTGGCGAATGACGGTGTCCACAGCCTGGTTTTTCCTCCTGGCAGTGGGGAAGAATCCCCATAGGCCCTATCCGCATTGCGGGCTATGATCGTTGAACAAGATCGTTCGGATTGTGAGGCAAGAACATGGGATGTGTTGTGGAATGGTATGACGAGGCACACACCGTTCTGGTGCTCAGAGCTACGCCACCGCTGGTTTGGAGTGAGGTCGAAACTGCCTTTCTTGAGAGTATTGCCCTGACTGAGAGGGCCGATCACGGCGTCTATGTGATCTACGACAGCACCCAGATTCACCAGATGCCTCATGTCCCTAATCCCCTGGCCCGAATGAAGGCGCTGATTGAGAAGAAGCCTAAGAATCTGCGGTTGCTGATCCTCGTCGGCGGTAGCTCCCTCGCCCAGACATTCGTGTCTATTCTAGACCGCGTGTTGCAACTGGAGTGGGTGGCTCAAGTTGCCAGCCTGGACGAGGCCCACGCCTTGATCGCATCGCGGACTGGCCAGTAAACTCATCCCCAAGTGGAGCTAAGTCCGCTCTGCCGCGAGTTTATGTCACGCTCCCGCCCTGTACCCTGGCGGCGGGGCGCGGCACCCACCCCACGAACAGAACTACCGCGATCAGCGCCAGTGTTGCGCCGAACAGGAACGGCGCACGCGGCCCGAATCCCTGCCACGAGCCAATCCCCTGCCACAGCAGCCCGGCGATCAGACTGGCAGGCAGGGCGGCTATGCCCACCGCGGCGTTGTAAACTCCGTAGGCTGTGCCGCGTTGCTCCGGTGTGACGATATCGGCCACCAGCGCCCTGGCTGTCCCCTCGGCAGCGCCGTAATAGACGCCATACAGCGTATAGAGCGCCCACACCTGCCATGCTGTGTTCGACAGCGCGAAGCCCAGATACAACAGCCCGTAGATCAGCCAGCCGCTGATGATCAAGCGTCGCCGCCCCAGTCGGTCGGAGAGGGCGCCTGCCGGACCGGAGACAAGCGTGTAGACCAGGTTGAACGTGGCCAACATCCCCAGCACGCCTAACACACTCAGGCCGCGCTCTTGGGCCCGCAGGATCAGGAAGGCGTCTGCTGAGTTGCCCAGCGTGAACAGCACGACCACAAACAGGAAACGCTTGAAAGACACATCGAAGCTTCGCAGCGACAGGCGCGGCGCGGCCTGTCGTGTGGTGATAGGGACATCGCGCGAGGCAAGGACCAGCACCAGCACAGCCAGCGCCGCCGGGATAATGCTGATCAGCACTACGGTTTGGAAGGTGGATCGGGCCAGCATCACTGACCCGGCCTGGGCTGCCCACACCACACCCAGCGCCACCAGCAGCCCGACCAGCGCTCCGGCAGTGTCCCCGGCCCGATGCAGACCGAAAGCCAACCCTCGGTGGTGCTCATCGATGCTGTCGGCGACCAGCGCATCGCGTGGGGCAGTACGCACGCCCTTGCCCACCCGGTCGGCAAAACGCACGGCCAGCACTCCCCACCACGAAGTGACGATGTACAGAAATGGCTTGGCCACGGTTGAGATGCCATAGCCGAGCACGGCCAGCCCTTTGCGCTTGCCGACGCGATCCGACAGCCAGCCTGAGAACACTTTCAGCAGGCTGGCTGTTGTCTCCGCCAGGCCCTCGATCAGACCAATGATGCCGGTCCGCACGCCAAGCACGTTGGCCAGGAAGAGTGGCAGCAGATTCACGATCATCTCGCTGGAGATGTCGGTCAGAAAGCTGGTGACGGTCACTGCCCATACATTGCGGGGCAGGGTTTTGAGGCCGCCCGCAGGATGTGGGGGGGTGGAGCTGGAGTGTGTTGCCGATGTGTCCATCATTGATCTCAGCGATTCTCCCAGTCAGGGACTTCCTCATCCACGCACCATAGAAAGACAAACGTGCCAGTTCGCCCCAACCACTTGAACTGTCTGGCCAATGCTCGACGGCGCTTGGCGTAAGTCAGGCCGTCGAGCGTGCGCAGGTAGGCGTGGAACGACCCGTGCTCGGCAATGAGGCGGCGCATCACCCGCGCGTTGGCAATCACTGCCTCGATCTTGCGCCCGTTGCGGACAATGCCTGGGTCGGAAAGCAGGCGTTCCAGGTCATCCAGGTCGTAGCGGGCGACGACATCGATGTCGAAGTGATCGAAAGCGCGGCGGAAGTTGGGCCACTTATCGCGCACAACCTTCCAGCTAAACCCGGCCAGAAAGACCACCTGGGCCAGCACTTCAAAATAGCCGTTGTCGTCAGCAGGCTTCTGGCGCGGTGGGATGATCAGGCCCGACTCTTCTTCGGGCGGATGTTCGTCAGTAGTTATCCTGTCGGTGATAGGGGCCTCATTTCACTCCCATAAGAGGACTACATGGCTGCTGTCGATGGCATGGTCTGATGGCAATCTTCCCTATTCCGGCCTGGCTGGCACGTAGGGCACGCCTGCTCGCTCCGGCTGCACCAGCGGCAACACATCGATCAGCTCATACTGTCGCGATCCAAGCCCCATTCGCTCGGCAATCGCCATCTGTTCGAGCGGATCCTTGAATGGTCCGTGAATCCACTGCAATGGGTGTCCCTCGCGCGTCACGATCTCCATGCTCAGCGGCAGGTTATCTTCAAGGATCGGAGTGCGGGCCAGCATGTCCAGCGTCGCCTGCTCCACAGCCACGATGTCATCCGAGCCGAACACCCCAGCATCGGGCAGGATGGGCAGCCCGGTGAAGCCGAAGCAGTCGCACACTGGCGTCAGGTGTGTCGCCAGATTGATGAACACCGCATTGCCCGGCTCGAACGTATCGAGGATCAGCTTGGTCGCAATAACGTTGACTTCGAGGAAGGCCATGAAGTTGGTGCGGGCAATCACTAATGCGCCGTTGGCTACCTTCTGGCAGCGCATACACTGATTGCACTTGAAGTGATGCAGATGCAGCCCGTCCGGGTCCTCTTTGTCGTCGCCAATCGCGCCAAACGGGCACGAGTCGCGGATGGCTACCCGCGTGGCCTCGTCGGGGCACTTCTCCTTAAAGTAGTATGGCTCGAAGTGCGACACATCGTGCATGATGCCGCGTGTCTGGCCACTCACGCAGCCCAGCGCCAGGTTTTTAATTGCGCCTGCATAGGAGGTGGATGGGTGTCCTTTTACGTGTGACAGGTCGATCAGAAAAGTGGCTTCCTTGATCGCCCCACCAATCTGGAACTCCTTCAGCCCACAGTAGTCGTAGGGCTGCACGCTGATCCATTTATCGTCAATCCCGGCGGCGGGGTAGATCGGGCAACCCAACGTCTCGGCGGTGTAGCCACGTGTATGGGCTGTGCCAACCGAGTAGCCGATGTCGGTGACGAATGGCATGCCCCCGCCCTCTAGCACAGCTTGCACCACCCGCCGCACGAATACCGGATGCACCGTCGAGTACCCTACGTCGAGGCCCAGATGCAGCTTGATGGCAACGCGATGTCCCTTGACACGCTCGCGCAGGTTGAGCTTTTCCAGGATCAGGTCAAGCTTGCGAGGGAGAGTCTCCTCTGGCTCCAACCGGGCCTGACGAGGCGATCCCCAGAAGACTTTGGCAGGCATAGTGTACGTTCCTCCATCTAGTAGCGGGCAGGCAGGTGTATGCTCGGTAGGTTTCTATTGTAACACGATCGGGGGTGGGGGAGTATCCGCACGGGGGCAGGTTTGACAGAATAGAACATATGCCGAGATGCGGCTGGCTGCCCACCTGACGACTCTCGCCCAGCGCCACGAGGACAGCTGTCTCATCTCACAACCCATATGGCCTCAGCTCTGGCTTGCTCAGAGTGGCTGTTCGATCTCTTCACGTCGCAGCACCAGCAGCGCCAAATCGTCCAAGGGGGGCGCTTCTCCCACAAACTCATGGACTGCGTCGATCAGCGCCTGACGGATGTCCTGCGCCGGGTAGTTGATGTGGGCCTGAACCACTTCGATCAGCCGCTGTTCGCCAAAGTGTTCCTGCTGCCTGTTTTCAGCCTCTGTCACGCCGTCGGTGTACAGCACCAGCACATCACCTGGCTCAAAACGCACGCTGCCTCGCTCCCAGGTGGCATTGGGAAGAATTCCCACGGGTATCCCTGTTCTCACCAATGCCCGCACTGGTGGTTCACCTGGCTTGCCTTGTGCGGGGAAGAGCAGAGGCGCATTGTGCCCAGCGTTGGTGTAGGTCAGGGTTGAGAGCGTAGGGTCCAGGATGCCGAAGAACACCGTCACGAACAGATCGCTGTGTGTGTCCTGCATGATGCACTGATTGACGGTGTTTATCACCCGCTCTGGATGGAAGGCGTAGCTGTCTGTATAGCGCGTCGAATACTCGTGGGCGTAGGTGCGGATCAGCGTGCGGCTGAGGGCCATGTACAGCGCAGCTCCCAGTCCTTTATCGGCCACGTCGGCGATCACGATTCCCAGCCGCCCATCCCACATCGCGATCAGATCGAAGAAGTCGCCTGAAGTCTCCCGGGCCGACTCGAGCGTGGCAGACACCTGCCACCCCTCGATCTGCGGTGCGCTGCTCGGAAGCAAACTGGCCTGGATGCTCCCCGCGACCGTCAGTTCCTGAACTGTGCGCTGGTGGGCCAGTGTCTCCTGGTAGGTCTCAACGTTGTGCAGCGCCGACGATACTAAAGCGGCCAGCGACTGCGTCGCAGGCAGCAGCTCGGCGATCGGACCTAGCTTGCTTTGCCGCATCACGCACACGCCGCCCAGTGGTCGGTTGCCGTGTACTTCGACGATGGGCACAAGCAGTGCGGTTCGGTCGAGGGGCGGACCGCCCCAGGGGGGAATGCTGTTGGCAGACATGATGTGCGTCTGAGGATTGTCCTGTAGCCACCTCCAGGCTTCAGGCCCCATTCCCGGCCACTCGGCAGGCTGATGCACTAATGTCTCGTCAGGGAAGACACACACTTCCACCCGGCTCTGAAAGAATATTCCCGGCACATGCTCCACCAACAGATCGGGTAGCGCCGTGCCGTCCGGTGGAGCGTTCAAGATAGCCCGCCCCAGGCGCTCAAGTTGCTCCAGCTCGCGTGAGCGCTGGCGGCTGTGCTCGACGGCCTGGCTGAGCCGCGACCCTATCAGGCTAGCCGCCAGCATGGTCACGAGGAAGAAGAAATATATCCCTGCACCGCTGTGGGTGTACAGCGCCGCTACCAGCACTGCCACTGGCCCCAGCAGAAAGTTAGCCCCAAACCACAGCCATAGTCCTTTGCTCAGGATGTCTAGTAGTGAGGCGCCGGGAAAGACCTTTAGCGTGGTGCGAACGAGCAGCGCCAGCATCGGCGCGTTGAGCAACAGCCCCAGCAACAGTTGCAAGATAGTTGCCGCCAGCGCGGGCACAAGCGCGTCAAGCATGAATCCTGGGATCGGGATCAAGCCACCCCAGCGTCGATACAGGTCAAGAGCCAGCAGCCGGGGGCCAGTCGAGATGGCCACGCCCAGCAGCAGATCGCGTATCGCATCCCAGCGCTCATCTACCCTTGCCGACCATGACGTAATAGCCGAATTGATAGTGTCGCTGATCAGGTCTAGCCACATCACAGTCGGGCCGAAGATCAGCATGGCGGACCATGCCACAATGTCTACATAGGTATTGGCCCTGCCATAGCTGCCGGGCACGATCTCGACCACGACGAAGAAGACCAGGCGCTTAAAGGCCAGTATCAGCACAAATAGGGCGATCAGCAACAGCCCATGTGTTTCTACCAGCTCTAGATCGGTGACGAGTGCCAGCCACACCAGACCGCCCATCGCCAATGGCAGGGCGTAAGCCAGCACAAAGGCCGTCATCAGCATGTAGGGGCGGCTTTGCTCGCTCAGGGTGTCGAAATCGGGCCACAGGGTGCGTGCCAGGGGATGCAGCGCTCTCTCGATCCGCTCCATGGGTCTCTCAATCCTGTCTCTTGCAGCGCCTGATCTGCTTGCTGCGTTGGCCTAGGTATGCCCCAGGATCGGATGGGGCTGATATGGCTCTTCTAGGAAGGCCATCTCTTCAGCAGACAGCGTCACGTCCAGCGCGGCGACTGCCTCTTCCAAGTGGTGCATTTTGGTTGCGCCGAGGATGGGGCTGGTGATGCCTGGCTTGTGCAGGATCCATGCCAGCGCGATCTGCATCGGCTTCACTCCGCGCCTGCTCGCCAGTTCCGCTACGCGATCCACGATGGCAAAATCGCTGTCTTTGTAGTACATGGCGTGGGCGTAATCATCGGACTTTGAGCGAGTCGTCTCACCGCTTTTGTCGCGTGTGCGGTTCCCGGCCAGGAAGCCGCGCGCCAACGGACTCCACGGGATGAGGCCCACCCCCTGGGCGATGCAGAAGGGAATCATCTCGCGCTCTTCTTCACGGTAGACCAGGTTGTAGTGATTCTGCATCGATACAAATCGGGTCCAGCCATGCCGCTCGGCGGTGTATTGCGCTGTGGCAAACTGCCACGCGAACATGCTGGATGCGCCGAGGTACCGCGCCTTGCCTGCACGGACCACATCGTGCAGCGCCTCCATCGTCTCTTCGATGGGTGTCTCATAGTCCCAGCGGTGAATCTGGTACAGGTCCACGTAGTCGGTGCCCAGCCGCCGCAGAGAAGCGTCGATTGCCTCCAAGATGTGCTTTCGCGACAGCCCTCCCTGGTTGGGCTTATCGCCCATCGGAAAGTAGACCTTGGTGGCGATTACCACCTCATCGCGGCGGGCGAAATCGCGGATGGCCCGCCCGGTAACCTCCTCGCTTACACCACGCGAGTACATGTCGGCTGTGTCAAAGAAGTTGATGCCCAACTCAAGCGCACGCCGGATGAAGGGACGGCTGTCCTCCTCATCGAGGACCCAGTCGCGCCACTTCGACGTGCCATAGCTCATCATGCCCAGACAGAGGCGTGAAACCTTGAGGCCGGTCCGGCCCAACGTGACATATTGCATGAGTTCTCTTCTCCCTGGTGGATGTGAGTGCTTCTATCGTACCCGCGTACTTCGGAAAGGCAAATCGCCAGGTTGGGAGGGGTGAGGCTGCCCTCATCTGATACGCGCCCCTGCTCTCGCTTTCCCTGTCGCCTCTGACCGAAATGGTGTATGATCGGTGCAAGGACAGTTGTTGCTCTCACTTCCTTGTGGAGGCGCTGCGTGTCTACCGATCCTACCCACCCGCTCCCGCTCGCCATCGCCCGGCGGACCGCCCTGAAGGCTCTCGTCGCAAGTTCAGCAGCGTTGGTTGCTTCATCCCTGCCCCCTCTCTCCCTCGTGCGACGCGCTGCCGCCCAGGAGACCGAGGGAGATGACGATGATGAACCTCGCGTCGCTTTTGCCCAGTGCGGCAGCCGCGATGAGCTGAAGGTAGCCATCACTATCGATGACTGGAACAGCGCCTGGATCGTTGAAAACGAGCTTTTGCCGCTTCTCGAAGGCAATCCTGACGTGAAGATCACGGCCTTTCCGGTGGGGCTGCGCATGGCGCGGTTGGACAGCGCCATCCCTGGCGTGTGGGCGGCCCTGCTGGCCGCCGGGCACGAGATCGGTTACCATTCGCTCTACCACCGCAGTTTAGTGCGGGCCACTGCCGAGAAACTCCGCACCGAGCTGGAGACCTTTAACGAGATCGTGCGTGAGCTGACCGGTGATGACACCTACGAGGTACGCTACGGTCGCGCGCCCTACGGCAACTATGGCGACAGGGTCGCCTTCCAGGAGATCGCCGAGGAGATGGGCATCACCTGGCTTCTGTGGTCCACCGTACCTCCCACGGCCTCTGAGCCACTGGCTGTGACCGCAGGTGACATTCCCCTGTTCCACGACCGAGGCGTTGACATGTACTGGCTGGAACGCTACATCGCCAAGTGCCGCGAGATGTCGCTGGAGATGGTCTCCCTCTCCGATCTGACGCTGGTCGAGTGGTAGCGTCGTTTGCCGTTAAGCATAGACGCATACCTGCCGCTCACCCAACCCGACAGTAGCCATCCATGTTGTCTCAGCGCCTCACCTGAGATGGATTAGCTTTGTGTGTCTCTGTGGCCTGTACTACCCTGTCTCACAATCGCGCGGGAGAATGCCTCATGGCCGACACACTGGACCATCTCACCCGTCTGACTCTTGCTGACGCGCCGCAGGCTGCGGCGATGTTTGCACGGGCCTTTCGCGATGATCCCCTGTTGGTTTTTCTGATCCCCCCAATGCCGGAGCGGGAGGCGAAGCTGCCAATCGTGTATCGCTTCCTGGTGCGACATGCCATCCTGTATGGTGAGGCGTATGCCACCTCTCCGGCCTTAGAGGGTGTGGCCCTGTGGCTGCCCTCCGACCAGGTTGGCATGAGGCTGTGGCCCCTGTTGCGCAGCGATGGTCTGGCAGCGATGGCTGTGCTGGGAGTACGCCGGTTGCGCCTCCAGAAGATGATGCTGGAGTTCACCAACCGGATTCACCGGCAGCATGCCCCCTTTCCCCACCAGTATCTGTCAACCATCGCCGTTGACCCCCCACATCAGGGTCAGGGGCACGCGGCAGCCCTCTTGAAGCCTATGTTCGCTCGCCTGGATCGCTTGGAGATTCCCTGTTACCTGGAAACGTTGACTGAACGGGCTGCCGCGATCTATGCTCACTATGGATTTAAGACAGTGGAACGGTCTAGCTTGCCTGGCACCAATATTCCCTTCTGGGCCATGCTCCGTGACGCGCCGGGATGACGGGAATCAGCCTAGCAGCATCACCGCCAGACCTATCGCCGCTCCACCCACGATCAGCCAAGTGGCGTTAATCTTGAATCGGAACAACAATACTCCAGCGGTCACGGCCACCGCCAGCGTGATCCAGTCCACCAGGGCGGCGCGGGTCAGTTGCACAGTGATGGCAGCCATCAACCCCAGAGAGCACGCATTCACACCGTCCAGGAACCCGGCTGTCCACGGCGACCCGCGCAGTTTGGGGATGAAGGGGTTGCTGATCGCGACGAACGCGAGCGAGGGCAGGAAGATGCCTAGCGTGGCCAAGAGCGCCCCCGACACGCCGCCCAGCGTGTACCCAATGAACGTGGCCGTGGTAAACAGCGGCCCAGGGGTCACCTGTCCCACTGCTACTGCATCGATCACCTGTTGGGTTGAAAGCCACCCCAGCCGGTCCACAAAGTCGGCCTGCACAAAGGCCAGCAGCGTGTAGCCGCTGCCGTACAACACTGCCCCGATCTTGAGAAAGGTCAGAAATAACAGCCCCAGGCTGAACGGCCTGGCTGCGGCAGCGATGGCGGGCAGGCTCGTGAACGCCAGGGGGGCTAACAACCCGGTCTGGATCGGTGGGCCACGCCGTGCCGCGATCCGCCGGGCGTTAGCGATCAGCATCACGACCAGGCCGCCGCTCAGCAACAGGAGCACTATGTCGATTCCCAGAAAGTACAGCGCCAGCGCCCCAATCCCGACCACGGCATTCAGCGGGCCTTTGACCGCTTTCTGACCCAGGTTCCACAAGGCCTGCACTATCACGGCGATCACCACCGGCTTAATGCCGTACAGCAGCGCCCCTGCTTCAGGCAATGTGCCGTACTTGACATAGACCCATGCCAGCACGATGGTGATCAACGTAGCTGGGGTGACAAAGCACACTCCTCCTGCGATCAGTCCCATCCAACCAGCCCGCACATAGCCGAGATGGATCATCATCTCGGTCGAGTTGGGTCCGGGAATCAGATTGGTGGCCCCCAGCAGGTCAAGGAAGTGCTCGTCTGTCACCCACTTGCGCCGCGTCACCACTTCGTCGCGTAGCAGGGCAACATGAGCCGCCGGTCCACCAAAGGCCGTGAAGCCCAACTTCAGCATCAGCCCGATGACTTCGAGCAGACGGCTGTGGTGGCTGGTGGATGGTTTGATAGACATGGCATCTCCCCTGCACGAGGTCTTGAGCGGCATTGTCGCTGGGTCTAACCCTGCCGCATCGCAATTATTGATGTAGTGAAGGCGTCTTGCATCGTGCGGCTCGCCCGCCGGCGGGCGACGCCGAAGGCAGGGTGAGGCTAACCAGAGACGGTCTGGTCTGACAGCCATGCTAGGTAATCACGGCTGCCTGCCGCCACAGGGAAGGCTAGGATTTCGGGCACCTGGTAAGGGTGCACAGCGCGGATGGCTTGCTCAAGCCGCTGGTAAAGCTCCAGACGAGTCTTGATCAGGCACAGATATTCTTGAGCCTCCTCGATCCGATCCTGCCAGCGGTACACACTGGTAACCGGTCCCACGATCTGCACGCATGCAGCCAGCCGCTGCTCGACAAGGGCGCGGGCCAAAGTGTGGGCGTCATCGGCGCTGCCGAGGGTGGTGATCACCTGGGCAAACTGCGGCTCCATAAGTTCTCCCCTGTTGGGATGAGAGTGCGATGAGTTTAACATATGACACAGCGGGCTGAAACTCCCTGGCTGGATGGTAAGGCCATACGCGCCAGCAGACTTGATGTCATAACGCTGGCAGCGGGGCCGGACGCGCTGCGCGACCTGGCCGCCCTGAACAAGGTCGCGCTGCTGCCGTGGGATGTGTGGGGCCAGATGGAGATCGAACAGGATTCGGAGGACAGCTTGGCGCTGCTAGATCGGATAGCCACGCTGACGCTGGCCGACAAGCACGCCTTCGACGAGATGCAAGCCGTCTACAAAGGCAATTCGCGCTTGTGCGTGCCGTCGATGGTCAAGAGCTACAGTGCAAGCGGCGTCTATACGGCGGCGATCAACACCTGGCCCGAGAATTAATCGCTCAGACTTCGAGGATGATATTCGAAAATACGTTGCCGATGACTGGCCCCATCAGAGCCAGAATCACGATGATGCATACTGGCAGTAGCAACAAGCACAGCAGCACAGCGCCAATTGCCAGCAGGGCAATAGCCCATGCCGGAATACCTTCTCGCTGAACGGGTTGGCTCTGAAACTCGGCCAAGCGCAGGTAGATGGCGCTCAACAGGAACTGCCCGTAGAGTAACAGCCATGTTCTCATGGGTTCTCCTTAGATGAAATGAGGGAAGGCTGGCGCCATTATCATAGACGCAAAGCGGCGGGTTGTAAAGTCCGCCGTGATGATCGGGTGCGTCTCAGGTGGAGAGCCGCGCGGCGGCAAGTTCGCCCATGAGGATGACGCAAAACATCTGCTCTGATAAGGTGTGCGACAAAAACACGGAGGCGCAACATGCTGCGCCCCCGTGTCCTTGTGCAGTGATGCATGGATAGCGCCGCTAAGGGGTAGGGGTGGAATCAGGTGGGGGCGGAATCGTCACGCCGAAGTAGTAGGCGATGTCGGCGGCATCCTCCGGCCACTGGGCGTACACGACCAGCACGTAATCTCCCGGATCGATGACCGGTTCCCAGCGGATGTCGGCCTCCGGCGCGACGATGTTGAGCTGCTTGACCACCTGTTGAAGCTCGCCCTGCTGCAAACTGATCGTGACCTTGGCCGGCAGCGGATCGGCCAACCGCACGTGGATTGGCTCCCCGGCAGGCAGGAGGGTGTATGTGTCAAAGGTAGGCGGGATGATGCTGGTGCAGGACACGGCGCGGTTCGGCCCGCTCGACTCGACTGGCCAGCAGAAACCACCTCGCACCCCCTGTATCTCCCTGTCCCCCACCACGATGGAGTAGACGGGCAGCACGGCGTCCCAATCCACCGTGGGAGCAGCGGGGAGGGTGGCGTCTGCTCCTGCGCTCTGTTCGGCTTCCTCGTTGCCTGCCTCAAGGGGGCGCTGCGGCGTTCCAGAGGGCAGCCCCTCTTCGGGAGGCGCGGTTCGATTGCTGCAGGCCGCCAGCGTGATCCCCAGCAGCCCGCCCACGATCAGAATGAGCCACTGCTTTCTCTTCATCCCTCTATGCCTCCTCAGTGTAAGCGTTCCAATCAATCTATGGGTCACAATTATATCGGTCGGTCGGCGGGAGGGGGGCATCTCGTGAGAGGTTCATCGAGGAACGGCTGTTTCTGTTCGGTTCGACTGTGCCGGGGGGATGGGGCTTTCGCCCTGTCTCCGATGATGCTACAATCAACGATCACGATAGAGTTTCTCAATTTCGCTGTCTGGCAGTCGGGGGCTTTGTGGTGTGACAACGCAGACTCAACGCCGACCACGATCGCTGCCGCAGGCCGGGAGTGCGCCTGGGGTGCGTCCCTGGCTTGCTCGTCTCACGTTGATCGTTGTCTCGATCGTCATCCTCTCCAACCTGGTTGCAGCTCTGCTGGTCGCCGGATACCAGATCTACTACGATGGTCTGATCTACCCCGGCGTCAATGTGTGGGGGGTGGACCTGAGCGGCCTCACCCCTGACGAGGCGGCCACGGTGCTCAGTGGGCGGTTTGACTACCCGCAAACTGTTCAGATTACCTTCCGTGACGGCAGCAACATCTGGCCGATCTCTGCTGGGGAGCTGGGCGTGCAGTTCGATGTGGCCCGCACCGTACAGGCGGCCTATGAGATCGGGCGACACCCTCAGCTTGTCGCTAGCCTGCGCCAGCAGGCGGCGGCCTGGCGCGATGGAACCATGATCTCGCCAGTCATCGTCTACGACCAGCGGGCAGCCGAGCAGTATCTGGCTCAGATCGCGGCATCCATCGATCGACCTGCGCTGGACGCTACCGTCAGCATCAACAACCTACAGGCTGTGACCACACCGGGGCAGATCGGGCGGCAGCTCGACACCCGCGCTACTCTTCAGGCGCTGGCTGCGCAGATCGCCCGGCTGCAAAGTGGTGAGGTGCCGCTGATCGTGGCCGAGACTCCGCCCCAGATCATGTCGGCAGATGCTGTCGCTCAGACCCTCAACACCATTCTGGCCTCAGACCTTGAGATCTATATCGAGCAACCCTACGCCGACGATCCTGGCCCGTGGATTGCCCCGCGCGAGGCGTTGGCCGGGATGTTGGTCATTGACCGGGTGAGCCAGCCCGATGGCACTGCCCAGTACCTAGTCCGCCTTGATAACACGCAGCTCAGCGCGTTCCTGGAACCGCTGGTCGAACGCCTGGCTCGCCAGCCTTCGGATGCGCGCTTCGACTTCGACGAAGACACCGGCCAGCTCACCGTCATCGTCCCCAGCCAGAATGGTCGTGCGTTGAATATCCCAGCCTCGATCCAACTGATCGATCAGATGGTTGTGATGGGCAATCACCGTATCCCCTTGGTGTTCGACACGCTTGCCCCTGCGGTTCCCGACACGGCCACCGCTGAAGAGCTGGGCATCACTGAGCTGATCGCCTCGGCCACCACATACTTCGCCGGATCGTCGCAGGAGCGGCGCAACAACGTTGCCACGGCAGCCAGCCGCTTCGATGGCCTGGTGATCGAGCCGGAGCAGGAATTCTCGTTTAATCGCTATCTGGGCGACGTCAGCACTGAGACGGGTTTTGAGCAGGCGTTGATCATCTACAACGGACGCACCATTCAGGGCGTTGGCGGCGGCGTGTGTCAGGTAAGCACCACGGCCTTCCAGGCGGCGTTTTTTGCCGGCTTCCCGATCAATGAGCGCTGGCCGCACGGTTACTGGGTCAGCTACTACGACTCAGGCGAGGGCAAAGGCATGGACGCCACGGTCTATGCCCCGCTGGTCGATATGCGCTTTACCAATGACACGCCCTACCACCTGCTGATCGAGACTGAGACCGATCTTTCAAGAGCCACTGTGACATTTCGCTTTTACAGCACCAGCGATGGCCGCACAGTGCAGAAAGATGGTCCCTACATCACCAATGTCGTGCCGCATGGCCCTCCGCTCTATGAAGAGAACCCTGACTTGGCTCCGGGGCAGACCAAGCAGGTGGACTACGCCGTGAATGGCTTCGATGTGACGGTCTATCGCACGGTATACCGCGACGGCAGGATCCTGTACCAGGACCCCTTCTTCAGCCACTATATGCCATGGCAGGCCGTATATCAGGTAGCGCCAGGATACGTGCCTGCTGGCGCACAGACGACGGGTGGCAGGCCGTGAGCGTGAGAACCTCCTCCAGATGGCAGGTGAGAGAGTCAGGTCATGTCGCCAATGGTGTTTGACTGGCAGCGTGTCGCCTACGCCTTTCCGCCTGCTGTTGCCGCGCTGATCGTGGCGCTGGTCGCCCTATACGCCTGGCAGCGTTTTCGACCCACTGCGGGTACGGTGGCTTTTGTTGCATATCTGCTGGGCGTCTTGGTGTGGACGGCGGGTTACTCGCTTGAGATCCTGGCCGAGACGCTGTCCACCAAGCAACTGTGGTCCCAGATCGAGTATGTGGGCATCGTCAGTACGCCGGTCATGTGGCTGCTGTTCGTGCTGGGTTACACTGGACATGGACGGTGGGTAACGCGCTTCAGCGTGATGGCCCTCCTGATCGTCCCAGCGACGACGCTGGCCATGGTGTGGACCAACGGTTGGCACCATTTGTTCTGGCAAGACCTGGCCCTTGACGCCGACCTTGCGCCCGTGCCAATTCTCACCGTAACCTATGGCCCGTGGTTTGCGGTGCATACCGCCTATTCCTACATCCTGCTGCTGATCGCCCTGTTTCCCCTGATCCAGAGAGCGATCTGGACCCCCGGTTTCTATCGCTGGCAGGCGATCGTGCTCATCGTGGCGTCGTCTGTGCCGTCCCTGGCCAATGCTCTTGCCGTGGGGGTCCCTAACTTGTTCCCCGGCTTGGATCTGACGCCGTTCGGGTTTGCTGTGGCTGGCCTGCTGGTCGTCTGGGCTGTCTTCGGCTTCCGTCTGATGATCGAGATCGTCTCGGCAGCCCGCGATGTGGTCATCGAGAACCTGCCCGATGCTGTCATAGTGCTCGATGCCCAGCATCGGGTGGTGGACATCAACCCGGCGGGGGCGCGTCTCCTGAGCCGCCCACGTGCTGAGTTGATCGGGCTGCCCTCCGACCAAGTCTTTGCTCGCTGGTCTGAGTTAGTCGAGCAGTATCGGGACGTGGCTGAGGCTCACATTGAAGTTTCTATCGACGGGGGGCCAGAACCCCGCTGTTTAGAGGTCAACGTTGTGCCGCTGCGCGATAGACGGGGCGGCTTGCGTGGGCGTATCGTCACAGCACGGGACATCACCGAGCGCCAACGAGCCAATATAGCCCTTCGTGAGCAACGTGTGCTGGCTGAAGCCCTGCGCGACACTGCGGCTGCCTTGAACAGCTCCCTCGATCTGGATGAAGTGCTGGACCTCATCCTGAACAGTGTGGGGCGGGTGGTGGCCCACGACGCAGCCAACATCACGCTGGTGGAGGATGGCCGGACAGCTCGCGTGGCGCGGGCCCGAGGTTACGAGGAGCACGGCAGTCCATCCTCGCTCGTGAGGATCGATTTCGTGATAGAGGGCCTGGCCGGCTTCTCTCAGATGCTCCGCACGCGCCAGCCTGCTGTGATCTCGGATGTGTCGCAGCATGCAGACTGGATACGTCTGCCTATCTCCTCCTGGATCCAGTCCTCCGTCGGGGCGCCCATCTTGCTCGACGGTGAGATGATCGGCTTTCTGAGCCTGGACAGCGCCACGCCTGGCTTCTTTTCGGAGGTCCACGCTGAGCGGCTGAAGGCATTCGCTGACCAAGTGGCGATGGCGATCAAGAACGCGCGGTTGTATGGGCAGAGTGAGGACCGCACCCAGAAATTGATGCTGCTCAACCTGATCACCCGCATTGGCACAGCCACGCTCGACCTGAATGAGTTGTTGCAAACGCTGGCCGACACGGCGGCCTTGATCATTGGCGGGGACGGGTGTTACATCACGTTGTGGGACAGCGAGAAGCGGCAGGCTGCGCCAGGCGCGGCTTCCGGACCAATGCGCGACACCTATCGAGAAGCCGTCAGAGCCGAGCCGGGGGAGGTGACGCTCACCCAGTCTGTGCTCCAGGCCGGCGCTCCGCTGGCCATTGAGGACGTGCTCAACACTCCTTATGTGAGCCGTCACATTGCCGAACGCTATCCGGCTCGATCGATGTTGGCCCTCCCATTGCATACCGCTGGGCGTGACCTGGGGGCGCTGTTGCTGGCCTTTAACCAGACCCATCACTTCACCGAAGAGGAGATCGTGTGGGCTGAGCAGGCTGCCGAGCTGATCACGCTGGCGCTGGCCAGGGCGCAGGCCTACGCCGAGATCCAGGATCGCAACCGTGAGCTTGATGCCTACAGCCATACCGTCGCCCACGACCTGAAATCGCCCCTGCACGGCATCACGGGCTACCTGGGTTTGCTATCTGACGATGAACGCGACCGCCTGACCGCTGAGGGGCAGGCGATGCTGGATCGGGCCATCGAGTACGCTCAGAAGATGAACCAGATCATCGAGGGCCTGCTGCTGATGGCCAGCCTGCGTGCGCCCGATCTGATCCTCGATTCCGTTGACATGTCGTCAGTGGTCCAGGCTGCCGTTGAACGCCTGAGGCCGGAGATCGAGAGGCGTGGGGTGAAAATCGGCATATTGCCCGGCCTACCGCCTGTGCTTGGCTTCGCGCCCTGGTTGGAGGAAGTGTTCGCCAACCTGATCAGCAACGCCATCAAGTATATCGGCCCGGATAACCCCGATCCCTGCATCTCGATTCGCGGCAATCCACACGAGGGCATGGTGCGCTATGAGGTGCTGGACAACGGCGTAGGCATTGAGCCGGAGGATCAGGCGCGGCTGTTTGAGACGTTCTCGCGCTTTCACCGCGACTTGGCGCACGGAGCCGGGCTGGGGCTGTCCATTGTGCAGCGCATCATCACCCGCCTGAACGGCACTGTGGGTGTCGAGAGTGTTTTGGGCCAGGGAAGCACATTCTGGTTCACATTGCCCGCAGCCGGGCGGGATTCCTCACCTCCACAGAATTCTCCCTAGTCGGGGGAGCGCCCCACAGAGTGGATATGGAGGGCTAAAGCTGCCTGGCTCGTTAATCCCATGACTACCTTATTCCCCCAGCAGGGTCGCGAATCGCGAGCGCGGCGCTGGGTCTCACCCCCTGAAACGCCCCTGCCGCTCCAGTCCTGGATGAGACGCCCGTGTAAATATGATATAATCGATACGCTGTGTACAATTTACTGCCTTTGCTGCACTTTTGTGAGGGATGGCGCTGTGATGAGCATCGAAAGCCGCCCAACCTTTAGCTCCGCGCCGTTGAGCGATGTCAAGCGCCTAGATGAGGCGCTCAACCAGTATGTGCGCCCTGCCCACTTCCCGATCGCCATCCGCATGATCGCTCCCGATGAGCCGTTCCCAGAACGCGCCAAGCGCCCTCGCGCTGATCTGAACGAGCAGATCGCCATTTGCCAGGGCTTTGCGATGAGCCGCCGCTACGGCTGGGTAGTCGGCATGGGGAAGGAAGACATCTCGTGTCCGCTGGCCAAAGCCGTGTGGGGCTTCGAGCCGCTGCTCGACTACTTCCTGAATGGCATGACGTGCGCCGGGATGTACACCGAAACCCCCGCCGCGGGCGTCGTAACCGAGTCTGGCGTCGATAAATGGACACACGGCCAGTGGCAGGGCGTGATCAGTGGGCCGCTGGGCCGCATCGATTTTGAACCGCACCTTATCCTGATTTACGGCAACTCTGCTCAGGTGATGCGACTGGTCACTGCCCGGCTGTGGAGCACTGGCGGGCGCGTGACCTCCTCCTTTAGTGGGCGCATCGATTGTGCTGACGCGGTGATCACAACCATGAAGACCGGCGAGTGCCAGGTGATCTTGCCCTGTTACGGCGATCGCATCTTTGCTCAGACCGACGACGCCGAGATGGGCTTCACCATCCCCGCCGGACAGATCGACCGGATCGTGTGTGGCCTGGAGGGCACACATCGGGGCCACGTGCGTTACCCGATCCCCAGTTTTCTGCGTTACACTGGACAATACCCTGAGAGTTATATGAAAATGGAAGAGATGTGGGCTGAAGCAGACCAGTCCGGCGACGGCTGACAGTTGGTCTGTCTGTCCTTTTCTGAGCGGCTGGTCCCCGTGGGCCATTGCTCAACCGACCCTGCCGCAAAACGCTAGGATAGTGCACAAGATGAACGCTCGTCATCATGAAAGGTTGGAGCGTGCGCGTGTCGCACTAGATGGCCTGTCCGTCGGTGATGCGTTTGGCAGCTTTTTTAGGACCATGCACCCGGAGGCCATTGCAGTTCGCGTGAAATCTCGCTCCCTGCCTGCCGCCCCCTGGTACTATACCGATGGCACCAGCATGGCGCTGTCGGTCTATCTGGTTTTGCGCCAGTGCAGCGAGATCGACCAGGACCTGCTGGCATGCAACTTGGCGCGGCACTTCACCCCGGCGCGCGGCTACGGCATGGGCACTGGCAGGCTGCTGGCCCAGGTGCAGGATGGTCAAGGCTGGCGCTCACTGGCTCAGCAGCGATTCGGAGGACAGGGGTCGTATGGCAACGGGGCAGCGGTGCGGGCGGTAATGGTGGGGGCCTACTTTGCCGACGACATGGATCAGCTGATCGAGAATGCCCACCGCTCGGCGATGGTCACCCATGCTCACCCAGAGGCGGTCGCGGGGGCAGTGGCCGTGGCGGCAGCGACCGCCGTGGCCTGGCAGATGCGCGGCCACAGGCCAATCGCCCGCGCCGAGTTCATCGACCGGGTGCTGCCCTACGTCCCGGCCAGCGCTGTGCATCGAGGCATCATCCGGGCGTGGGGGCTGGCCCCGGAAACGCCGGTTGGCCGTGCAGTAGCCGCACTGGGCAACGGCAGCCATCGCTCGGCGCAGGACACGGTGCCGTTTGTGTTCTGGTGTGCGGGCGAGTCCCTCAATAGCTATGAGGATGCGCTGTGGCTGGCTGCCAGCGGCGGCGGCGATGTCGACTCCATCTGCGCCATGGTCGGTGGCCTGACCACCATGTTCGCCGGAGCGGGGAGCATTCCGGCAGTGTGGCTCAAGCGGCGCGAGCGCCTGCCCGACTGGCCGTTCAAGGAGTAGGGGCCGAAAGTCGAGGATATCTATGTCAAGGCGCTGATGCCCTGCTGCTTCCAGCCTGCAATTCAAAACTCAAGGCGGTTCTTTATCAAGAGGGGGCGACATGGCGACAGATGTTCAGATCGAGCACAACATTGATGATGCCGGGGTTGACCTTGACGCCGAGGCGCTTCAGGCAATGTACTGGCAGATGCTCCGCGCCCGGCGGTTGGACGAGCGTTGCTGGGTGCTGCACCGCCAGGGTAAGATCGCCTTTCATATCTCCGGCATGGGCCACGAGGCGATCCAGGTGGGGACTGCCTTCGCCGTGCGGCAGGGCTACGACTACGTCCACCCCTACTATCGTGACCTGGCGCTGAACCTGGCATTGGGATACACTCCCCGCGAATTCATGCTGGCGGTGTTTGGCAAGCAGGGCGAGACGACCAGCGGCGCACGTCAGATGCCCTCCCACTGGGGGGCCAGGCGATTGGGCATCGTATCGGGGTCTAGCCCGGTTGCCACCCAGGTTCCCCAGGCGGCGGGGATGGCGTTGGCCGCCAAGCTGCGTGGCGAGGACCGCGTCGTCATCACCTGCCTGGGCGAGGGCTCGACCAGCCAGGGCGAATTCTTCGAGGGGATGAACTGGGCAGGGGTTCACCGGCTGCCGCTGGTGTGCATCGTGCAGAACAACATTTACGCCATCTCGGTCCCCATAGACAAACAGATGGCGGTTCCCAACGTCGCCGACCGTGCGCCCATGTTTGGTGTGGCGGGAGCGATTTGCGATGGCAACGACGTGCTGGCTTCATACCGCGCCGTTAAGGAGGCCGTAGCCCTAGCCCGCAGCGGCGGCGGCGCAACGCTGCTGGAGGCCAAGACGTACCGCCCTGTGCCCCACTCGTCCGACGACGACGACCGCACCTACCGCACCCGCGAGGAGGTCGAGGCGTGGAAACGGCGTGATCCGATTGCTCGCTTTCAGACCTACTTGCTCGAACGGGGCATTCTGACGCCGGAAAAGGTTGACGAGTATGAGGCCCTTGCCCGGCAGGAGATTGACGAGGCCCAGGCTGCTGCCGAAGCTGCACCCTTTCCACCCCCAGAAGCGGCGCTTGGCAGCCTGTTTGCCCCGCCAGAAGCGGATTGATTTGAACCAACAAGGGATGCCCTCGTTGCGCTTAGAGAAGGCAGCCCTTGTCGCGCACGTTGATTCCATATTCACGCTGTGGGGAAGAGTTCGGAGATGGCAGGAGACTCGGTCGCAAACTTACAACAGCGCATCCAGGCGAGCCTGTTGCAGACTCGCCGGTGCGTTGCCCGGTTGCAGATGGTCCACGCGCTGCTGGTCGCCACCACGATTCTCACTGGCGCACTTTCGACACTGCTGGCGGGGATTTCGGCTGCCATCGGCGCTGCGGTAATCGGCGAGGGAGAGGCGGGCTGGCGGCTTGTGTGCGCTGTGGTCGCCGTGATCACTTTCGCGGGGACGGTCGCCGCGGGCATTATCCAGCAGTTCCGCGTTCCCCAGGCGCTGGCCGAAGCCCGCGCCTGTGCAGGCCGTCTGAGCGCGTTGGACGTGGCGCTTGGCGTAGGCAATGTCTCGGCAGCGGAGATTGCCGGGAAGTACGCCGATATCGTGGCTGAGTTCCAGGCGGTGCTTCAGTAAAAAGGCTGCCTACTTTCTGACACGGCCAGAGTGCGGTTACAATACAGCCACGATCCTTGCCTACACGGGAGAATAGGCCATGAAACGACCGGATACACTCCATAGGCAGGTCAAGCAGAGCCGCCCAGAGGTCTTGCTGGCCGCCGTGGCTGTGGCGCTGGTAGCGGCTGCCCTGGCGTGCAGCCCATCTGGCCTAACCTTCAGGCCCACTCCCTCTCCGTCGGGAGTGCAGCCTCCTGTTCTCACGCCGGCGGAGACTGCCGATCAGGGGGTGGATCGCGTCAAGCTGACGCCTACACCTCAGGTCAACCCCTCCTATGATGGCGGCGATGGGTTGAGGACTGCCCGCCTGGAGCCTATCGACCTGGGCCAGATAGCCCATGGAGAGATTGAAGGTCTCCAGCAGGCTGACAATTGGCTGATCGAGGGCCGCGCTGGGCAGGCCATTGCTGTGCAGGTGATCGGAAAGGATGACTGCGACCCACGGGCCCGCCTGATCGATCCTCAGGGCGTGGTCATCGCCGAGGATGACGACGGCGGCGGGAGGACCAGTGCGCTGATCACCGCCAGCCTGCCGGTCACAGGCACCTACACGGTGCGTGTCGATGGGTTTGTGGCTGGCCAGTACACGATCTTAGTCCAGGATATGTATGCCGGTGGTCGCAGTTACGGCCTGGTGGCCTACGGAGGCGCTGTGCAAGGCTCGATTGCCGGCGAGGGCAGCAGCCAGTCGTGGAACTTCTTCGGTGCGGCGGGAGACGAAGTGACCCTCTACGCCCAGGCAGGAAGCGCAGGTCTGGACCCTGTGCTCCAGCTCCTCGACGCGGGGGGCAACGAGATTGCCTATGACGACGACAGCGGCGGCAACTACAACCCTTATCTGCTGGTCGAACTGCCAGAGGATGGCCTGTACACCATTCTGATCAGCGCCTATAGCGGCAGCGGCAGCTACACCCTGAGCGTGGACCTGACCCCCCCTCCCACGCCGATGAGCTACGGCGATCGCGTGACGGGCGATCTGGCGAGCAGTGATGTCTTGGTGCGCTACACCTTCAGCGCTGAGACGGGAGACCTGGTGACCATCGCGATGAATGCTGCCAGCGTGGACCTCGATCCCACCCTTCGGCTTCTCGACTCACAGGGCAGAGAAGTTGCCTACGATGACGACAGCGGCGGCGACTTGAACGCACTGATCTTCTTCCCCGTGCCAGAGGGTGGCGACTACACGGTGGTCGCGGGGCGGCTGAGCGGGAGCGGCAGCTACGAGCTTCGCCTCGACCTGGCTCCCGAACCAGCTCTGATAGCCTACGGCGACCAGATCGAGTCGAGCCTCTCCAGCAATGTGCCTGTCAGCCTGTGGGCCTTCGAAGGACAGGCCGGTGACTTTGTGTCGATTGCGATGGAGGCGGTTGGCGCGGGTCTCGACCCCAAGCTGACGTTGTTCGGCCCGCAGGGTGAGGAAGTCGCTTACAACGACGATAGCGGTAACGGATTGAACTCAGCCATCTATACTATGCTGACGGAAAATGGACGTTATATCCTCCTGGGGGCGGCCCGCAGCGGCAGCGGCGATTACATCCTGAGATTCGACCAGATCGCCCCTACGCCAGTTCAGTACGGCGGGACGGTCGCAGGAGCTATCTCCAGCAGCGCTCCGTTCGGACTGTGGTCTTTTGAGGGCCGAGCTGGCGACACGGTGAGGATCGCGTTGATCGTGACCGAGGGCGACCTCGATCCCACCCTGGTGCTGTTCGGGCCGAGCGGAGAGCAGTTGATCTACGACGATAGCGGTGGGGATTGGAACCCCTTGATCGATTCGTTTGTGTTGCCGGAGGATGGAACGTATACCATCCTGTGCCACTCTTACTCAGGGGTCGGAAGCTTCCGCCTGACGTTGGAGCGTAGGCAGCAGTGAACCGACCACAACTATGCTTCTCTATCTACCGAGGAGCAAGACGACACGATGAAAAAACCAGGACGTTTTTTAAGCATCTTGGCGGGCCTGTGTGGCGTGGTTCTGCTCACCAGGCGTAAAAATCGTTCCGTCCATCGATTCGCAGTCAGTGACGCCAACCTGATCCTGCCTGCGCTCTCGCCGCTGATCGCGCTGGCAGGCGGGGCTGGTGCGCTGGCGAGTCTGCTCAGCGGTGAGGTGCTCCCAGCGCTGGCCGGGATGTTGGGCGCCGCCGCCGCTCTCCGCTATACGGGCCGTGTCACTCAGCCACACGCCGGTTTTGTGCAGGCCTTTGGGCCAGAGTGGGAACAGCGCATCCCAGCCAGCCAGCGGGCGCGGATGCTGCGTGCCCGCTGGACGCCCATCCAGCGCGATCCGCCGTTGGCGCGTTGGGAGCGCAACGTCGTAATTGGCGCTCATGCTGAGAACGGCAGCCCGCTGCTGGCTGATCTATGGCTGCCTCCGGAGGGCGTCGAGCCGACCGGTCTGGGTGTCATCTACTTGCACGGCAGCGGCTGGCGCTACCTGGACAAAGACGTTGGAACGCGGCGCTTCTTTGCCCATTTGGCGAGCCAGGGTCACATTATTCTGGATGTGGCCTACACTCTGGCTCCTCGTTCGGACATGCAGGGCATGCTCAACGACGTGCGGCGAGCCATCGCCTGGATGAAGGTGAGCGGCCCAAGCTATGGAGTCCGGCCCGACCGGGTGGCGCTGATCGGCGGATCGGCAGGCGGGCACCTGGCGCTGCTGGCCGCCTACACGCCCTGCCACCCCGATCTGAAGACGCCGGATGTGACTGTCGAAACGTCTGTCAGGGCAGTCGTGTCGTACTATGGCGTAGCCGACCTGACCGCTGCACACAACCGCGCCAACCGCACCAGGGGCGACACGATGATGGGACGCACGCCGATCAGTCGCTGGATTTTAAACCTCGTGGAAACATTCCTCAAGCGGCGTGGGTGGCTGGCCCCGGAGGGCGAGATCGTCCCAGTCCAGTGCATGATCAGCAGCGTCATGGGTGGCGCACCCGACGAAAAGCCCGATGCTTATCGCCTGTACTCGCCGATCAGCCACGTGGGGCCGGACTGCGTGCCCACCCTGATCATCCAGGGGGAGGACGATCAACTAGTGTACGGGCCGGAGCAGGGCGAGGCGCTGTATCGGGCGCTGCGTGCGGTGGGCGTCCCTGCCATCTACGTCAGATTCCCAGACACAGAGCACGGCTTCGACCTGTTCTTCCCAAAATGGAACCCGGCCTACCAGTCTGCGACTTACGACGTGGAACGTTTCCTGGCGCTGATGTTGTGAGCGATGGACGCTAACGGAAGCTAGCACGGGGTTTGCAGGAGATGGTCGCTTGGAAGCACTCGATCAACTGAAATGTGTGGCCTGCCGGGGCGATGAGCCGACTGTCACTGAAGCTGAGATGGCCGAGTATCTGCCGCAGGTGCCGAGCTGGTCGGTGGTGGAGCGCAACGGCATCCGACAGCTAGAGCGGACGTTCAAGTTCCGCAACTTCGTCGAGGCGCTGGCGTTCACCAACCGCGTGGGTGAGCTGGCCGAGGAGGAAGGCCATCATCCTGCCATCCTGACCGAATGGGGGAAGGTCACGGTGACGTGGTGGACGCACAAGATCAGGGGCCTGCATCGCAATGACTTCATTGCAGCGGCCAAGACCGACCGGCTGTACAGTCCGTCGTCTTCCTGACACGGATTGTCGTCTGCCGCCGAGCCTCACCCCTGCCCAGTCCATTCGACCGGCGGACTCTGGCGTGGGGTTGCCCAGGTCGGCCAGGCACTATCAACTCGGACGCCAAATACACTTGTGAGGAGATAGCCAACCTATGCCCGAACTGACCCTCATCGATGCCATCCGTGCCGCGATGGACGAAGAGCTGGCTCGCGATGAGCGTGTCTTCATCACTGGCGAGGATGTCGGCCCGCGCGGTGGGGTGTTTCGCGCCACGCTGGGCCTGTACGACAAGTACGGTCCTGATCGCATTATCGACTCGCCGCTGGCCGAGCTGAGCATCGTTGCCATTGGGATCGGCGCGGCTCTGGCCGGAATGCGCCCCATCTGTGAGATTCAGTTTGCCGACTTCATCCACCCGGCCTTTAACCAGATCGTCAACGAGGCTGCTCGCTTTTACTATCGCTCCAACGGCGAGTGGGCCGTGCCAATGGTCATCCGAGCGCCCTATGGAGGCGGGATCGGCGGTGGGCTATACCACTCACAGAGCGTTGAGGCGTTCTTTGCCCATGTGCCGGGGCTGAAAGTGGTGGTGCCCAGCACTCCCTTTGACGCCAAAGGGCTGCTCAAGTCGGCGGTGCGCGATCCCAACCCTGTGCTGTTCTTCGAGCCGAAGAAGGGCTACCGCCTGATCCGGGGCGATGTGCCTGACTACGATTACACTGTGCCCCTCGGCGCAGCCAAAGTGACTCGCAGCGGCAGCGACCTGACAGCCTACGCTTACGGCATGATGCACTACTACACGCTCCAGGCGGCTGAGATGGTGGCCGCGCAGGATGGCATCGATGTTGAGGTCATCGACATTCGCACGTTGGCCCCTCTGGATAAGCAGACAATCCTCGAATCGTTCAAGAAGACCGGCAAGGCGCTGATCGTCTATGAGGACAATCGCTTTCTGGGGTATGGCGCGGAGATCGCCGCTATCCTGAGCGACGAAGGCTTCGAATACATGGATGGGCCTATCCGTCGTCTGGCCGGGCCGGACGTGCCGGGCGTGCCGTTCAGCCACTCCATGCAGGATTACTTCATGCCGAATCCGGAGAAAATCGCGCAGGCGATCCGCGACTTGGCCGCCTACTGAACGGCCAGAGCAAGTGATGCACAACAAGAGGAAAGACGGCCTTTTGGCCTTCAGCTTGCGGAGAGGACGTTTATGCCAACTCAAGTGATCATGCCCCAGCTGGGAGAAAGTGTGGTTGAGGGGACCGTCGGGCGGTGGCTTAAGCAGGTTGGCGATACGGTTGATCAGTTTGAGCCGCTGCTGGAAGTGGAGAGCGACAAAGTTGACTCAGAGATTCCATCTCCAGCAGGGGGGACCCTCCTGGCCATCTACGTGCCGGAAGGGCAGACCGTCAGAGCTGGGACGTTGCTGGCCATGATCGGCCAACCAGGGGAGGCCATCCCGGAGGGACCTGCCCTCGCGCCTGCCCATGCTCCTTCCGGCCATGAAGAGGTGCTCCCTGTTCCGATGTCCTCTGCGATCCCGGCTGTACACGGAGGCGACGGTGGACCGCGTGTCTCGCCGGTGGTGGCCAACATCGCTGCCCAACATGGCATCGATGTGAGTGCAGTTCCGGGCACAGGGCGCGGTGGGCGCGTCACCAAGAAGGACATCTTGGCGTACATCGAACGGCAGGGGAAGGGCGCGCCTGCGCCTGTTGCTGTAGAGCCGCCCCCGTGGGAGCGCCCCGGCAGCGGCGATCTGTTCAAGCCCACCGATGACCTCTACAGGGCCGCACCTGCTCCTGTATCTTCCACCTTCAGGGAAGGGGGCGTGGGCGGCGAGAGCGCATCGCCCACGCCCGCCTTGCCGGGCGAGCTGGTGCCGCTGAGCAAGATGCGGCGGCGCATCGCCGAGCACATGGTGCTGAGCAAGCTGCACACTGCGCCGCACGTCACCACGGTGTTCGAGGCCGACCTGGGCCGCGTGCTGGCCCACCGCGCTGCTCACAAAGATGACTTCGCCCGGCGTGGCATCAATCTGACGCTCACGGCCTACTTCGTTGCGGCGGCAGCGCGTGCGCTGCGCGCCCATCCGATGGTCAATAGCCAGTGGACCGACGAGGGCATCCTGTTACATCGCGCTGTGAATGTCGGCATGGCGGTGGCCATTGACGAGGGACTGATTGTCCCGGTGATCAAGGATGCCGATGAACTGTCGCTGGCCGGGCTGGCCCGCCTGGTGAACGATCTGGCTGCCCGCGCCCGCAATGGCCAGCTCACACCCGATGAGGTGCAAGGAGGCACCTTCACCATCACCAATCACGGTGTGTCAGGCAGCCTGTTTGCCACGCCGATCATCAACCAGCCGCAGACAGGCATCTTGGGCATAGGCGCAGTGCAGAAGCGCGTGGTCGTCACCGATGATGACGCCATTGCCATCCGCCCCATGGTGTATCTGACGCTTACCTTTGACCACCGTGTGCTGGACGGTGCAAGCGCCGATTGGTTTATGGTGGACGTGAAGAAGGCGCTTGAGGCGTGGGCCTGAGGCGCAAGCTGCGCCCTCTTCTTCAGAAATGTCAGGGGCGGCTTCGCATGGGGTAGGCCGGGCCGTCTACGCCTGTCCCGGCTGGGGATGCCGTCTGAGAGTTTCTCTGAAAGTCTTTGCAAAACACTTTCAGAGAAACCTCAGGTTTTGTGAAAGGCAATTGGGATTGCTTTTCGCAAAACACTTAGCGGGCATCTGCTGGGGCAGTGCCACCCGATGGCGATCTTCGCTCGTGGCGGCGTGGCGGGATCGCTCCATCTAACATATGCTCTATCTCGATCACCTGCCCGTGGATCGCCGCCGCCTCATCTGAGGCTAGGAAGATGGCTGCCCCCACAATGTCGTCAGCCTCTAAAATAGGTCCCTTGTCGTTGATCTGCGCCCGTTGCGAGGTGCGCACCTTGCCGGGGTTGATGATGTTCACCCGAATGTTATCGACGCGGCCTTCCTGCGCCGTGGCCTTGGTCAGCCCGACCAGGCCCCACTTGCTGGCGCTGTATGCCGCGAACAGCGGCGCGGCCCGCGACCCAAAGGTCGAGCCAATGTTGATGATCGACCCGCCGCCCTGAGCCTGCATGTGACGCCACACGTGTTTGGTACACAGGAACGGCCCACGCAGGTTCACGCCGATCAGCCACTCCCATGTCTTGAGCGAAGTCGCCCACACCGGCCTGACCATAGCGCCCCCGGCGTTGTTGACCAGGATATCGATGTGGCCGAAAGTTTCGATAGTGCGGTTGACCATGTTCTCGACCGTGCTCTCGTCGGTCACGTCGGTGACAACAGGTAGGGCCTGGCGATTCAGAGCACGCACCTTTTCCGCTACCTGTTCGAGTAGGTCGCCACTGCGGGCAGCCAGCACCAGATGTGCCCCCTCACGAGCAAAACCAAGCGCAATAGCTGCTCCAATGCCCTTGCTGGCCCCGGTCACAATTGCGATCTTGTCTTTCAGTCGCATGACGTTGTTGCTTCTCCTTCAACCACTCCATCGGAGTTTGGGCGCGATTATAGGCGCTCAGTCGCCCCTGATCAAATAACACCCCAGGGCGTCCCCTAGCACGTCTGGTGATGACATTGCCTGCCTGCATGTCCCTGGCAGGGATGGCCGCCTACCGTTTTGGTATGAATCCGTGCTTCTGCAGCCAGGCGGTCAACTGCTCCTCAGTGGCCTCGGTGATCATGCTGCCCCGATCGATCCCGCGCGGGCTGGCGTCTTTGGCCAGAGGGGTCGGTTCCTCATAGGGCACATCCTCGCCGCGACGCGCCACCAGAATAGTCGGGATCGATTTGAAGCCGGTCCAGGCAATCACGCGCTGCTCCGCCTGGCGATCTTGATCGATCAGAATGGTGCGGTGAGGAACCTTGTATTTGTCAAACACGCGGTCGGCTTTAGCCTGGTAGGGACAGTAGGTAGAGCGGGTGTAGACGACAAGTTCTTTGTCCTCACTCATACGATGGCTCCTGTAGAACAGGGTGAATAGCGCCTTCGCTTCTCCACAGCCTTCGCCCGGCAAGACAGCTTCACCTCTACGTTGGGCCAGCCATCCTTCCTCCAACTTGCCGGAGAAACCTCAAGGAGTAGTTACGGCGGTCGGTGTCATCTCGCTGCTGAGCGGCTCGTGGTGCAGGAAGCATAGCAATCCACGCGCCACCCCCAACGCGACCACATCGCGGTGGTTGGTCAGCAGGTCACGATCTAGGTACATAAAACCAATTTCAATGATTGCCCCCGGCGTACCTGGCGCAACCTCACGGAAGTTGTGGTACTGGGTCATGTCGAAGGTGACAGAGGGATGGAATGTCAGGCCAGTGGTGGATCCATAGCGGTCGATCATACAGGCCACCAGTCGCGCATCGGCCTCCGGCGCCGTCGAGTCGGCAAAGCTGGCCACCTTGAATCCCGTCGCTTGGTCGTTGATGTACTCGCACGAGTCGGCATGAATCGAGATAATGACGTCGGCCCGGTAGCCGTTCAGGCGTGCATCGAATTCGTCGAGCAGGTCCACCTGGTAGCCATGCTGCCCGATCCATTCAGCCACCTGCCGGGCCACCGCCTCGTTGATCTCAGCCTCGGTCAGCCCATCGGCGCACACCGCACCGGGATCGGGCAGGCCAGTTGAGGGGTAGGGACCTTTGTGCCCGCTCACCACGCCGACCCGGTTCAGCGGCCCGGCAGGGGTCGGTTCGATGGAGGCGGTTGCACTGGTGGGCGCTGCCGTAGACGGCGAGGCGATCTCGCGCATCGACTGGGTGGCCAACGCCACCGAGAGCTGCTCAACCGATTCGACGGGCAGGAAAGAATTGGGGGTCCACCAAGTAAACAACGTGGCTACCACTCCCGCGGTCAGAAAGATGGCCCCCATCGAGCGCAACATCACGCTGAACTGGATCGGCGCTCCATGGTGGGCCGCCATCTCCGGCTGTGGCGCGCCTTCAGGCTGGAGAGGAGGCTGCGGCTGCGGCTCGACTCGCTGCTTGAGGATCGATTCTTGCGGCGGAACCTTGCCGCGCCGGTCACGCACGCGGATGAGGGGTGGAGCGTGGGCAGGTTCGTCGTAAACAGGCGGCGCAGGCTGGGCAGGCTCCTCGTCAACCTGAGCGGCGCTGGCCGAGCGGGCGCTGGACGCAGTCTGGCCTTCCTCGTCCTCCGGCTCTATCAGCCGCCGAGGGGGCAACGACTCCCCGGTGACCTCTTCGAGGGGAGCTTGCAGGGCCTGCGGTGGGACTCGCGGCATGGGCGGCGGGGTCGCGGGAGGCCGCGGGACTGCACGTGACCCGAATGGCTGTTGGCGTTCTTCCTCGTCGCGTTCACCCAGAGGGCGTCGAAGGGGTGGCTTTTGCTCCTCGCTCATGAGGTTATGATAGCGTGTGGTGACAGGTTGCGCCACGCAAGACGCGCTCTGTTGCACCAAAAGACTGTCTGAAATATATGCCGCCCGGAGCGAACGGCAGGGGGCGCTATAGACGCCCCCTGCACGGCATGATCTCCGGCAGTATTCATGCCCCGTTCGATCCTACCCAGGTCTTTGGCCTGGGCTGTGTCAGCTTTTGCAGCCATGCAAGGTAGTTGCGGTTTCCCGGCTGATGGTATCCCTGCTTGGTGTGCTGGTAGGCGTACTGCCGGAACATCGGGATGATGAACACGCTGCGCAGCCGCAGCCACTTGGCTTGATCAAGCGTTTGCTGCAACACGTCGGGAATCTTCAGCCACTTCTGGGGATGCAGCGACATCCATGCCACACGAGGCAGCGCAATGCGTACCTGGTGTTCGAGGAAGAACAGCCTCATCAGGAACGGCAGTTCACGGCGGATGTTGTGGAAGAGCAACCCCAGGGCGCGCTTCGGTGCGTAGAAGCGCAGCATGGCCTGGAATGACGCCATCTGCAGTTCATAGGGAGTCATGTGGAGCGGCTGGATGACAACGTGGTGCCCGTCGTACAGCGACCAGTCGTAGGATAGGATGCGTCCTTCGGCTTCCATCTGTGCGTAGAAGTCGGTGCCGGGCAGTGGCGTGATCGTCAGGAACTGCACGGTGTCGATCTCCCGCTCGATGGCAAAGCGGACCGTAGCCTCGATGGTCTCCGGCGTGTCGGCGTCACACCCCAGCACGAACATGCCGTGCACTGGGATGCCATAGGCATGGAAAGCCTGGATGCTGTCAGCGATCTGCTCGACCGTCTGCTGTTTGTTGTACTCCTCCAGCGCCTTCGGGTTCACTGACTCGAAGCCTATGTATACCCAGTTGCAGTGCGTGTCGCGCATCAGTTCCAGCAACTCGGTGTCCCACTCGCCGGTGCGCCGGTCAGCGTAGATGGCCTCAGCCCGCATCTGGGCCGACCAAGGGATGTTCAGCCCACGTTCGATCATCCCGCGCAGCAGCGCCTTGGTGCGCCGCTTGTCCACCACGAAGTTGTCGTCGTAGAAGAATACGTCCTTCCCTGCGGGGACCTGCGCCAGCTCGCTCAGCACGTCCTCGATTGGGCGGGCGCGCACCTTGCGCCCGAACATCTTGATCACCGAACAGAAGTTACAGTTATAGGGACAGCCCCACTGGGTCATGATGGGCGCGGTAGACATCCTCTCGTGCCCGACGATCAGCGTCGTGTCAGGCCAGGGCAACGCCCCGAAGGTGGCGTTGTCACAAAAGGGGCGATCTTCGTTGTGGACGTGGCCCTCCGGCCCGTGGTACGACAGCCCGGCGATGCCTGTCACATCGCAGCCTGCCTGTAGCGCCTCCACCAGCTCAACGATGGTCTGGTGACCCTCGCCGCGCACCACGTAGTCGGCGTGCTCCAGCGCTTCGTCGGGCAGAAAGGTGGCGTGCGCCCCACCAAAAACCACCGTTTTGCCCTGCGCTCGCAGCTTATCGGCCATCGCATAGGCCGGCGGCGTCGTTCCGGTGGTGGTCGAAAAGCCGATCAGGTCGGCGCTCAGCAGATCATCCCAGCTCACAGGGGCCAACGACTCGACGTAGATCACCACGTCGTGGCCACGCTGGGAGAGAATCGCACCGATCAACGGCAGTCCCAGCCGGGGCAACAAGGCATGATCGTACACATTGTTGCTACCCGATTTTGGTTCAATCAGTCTGATACGCATTGTTCTCTCTCCTAAACATACCCGACCCAGCTGTGGGTCGCTCCGGGGGCCGCCGAGCAGCTGTGGAGGATGTCACGGTTCCCTTTCCTCCTTGTCGCTGTTTCTCTTCTCGCCTCGCCCCAGATCAAACGTGTCGTCCTCCTCCGGTTCCTGCTTTACCCATGCCTCAATGTCGAACTGTGGCCAGCGCTCGCGGATGTGGTACATGTAACGGCGTGTAATGTCTGCCCCGGCCTCAGCATCTTCGGCCAGGACCGCGTTATCCAGCGATTCCCAGAAGGCGCGCAGTTCTGCCCGCGCCGAGGGATCGGCCAGGTAGTAGGTGGCGAATCGCATGTAGAAGTCGTAGAAGCTGTTCAGGATCAGGCCAAAGACCGGGTTGCCGCTCAGCGCGATCATCGTGCGGTGCAGCCGCCACTGGGCGCGAGCGTAGGGCCGGGAGCGGTCGGCCAGACCGTGATAGCCGTAGATCTGCTGGTGAACCTCTTGAGGCGACTTGGCAATGGCATCGTGGGCGTAGGCGGGGGCCATCAAGGCCCAGATGTCGAGCAGGTTGGTCACGAAGTCGGGTAGCAGCGTGATGTCGGCTTGCAACAGCCCGATCAACACATTCAGGCTGCCATCGCGCATGAACAGGCTGACGCGCGTCGGCTTGCCCTGCTGGATGATGAGCCACCCGTCGTGGCTGAGCCGCTGAAGCGCCTCGCGCAGGGCGGGGCGCGCCACCCCCAGACTCTTGCACAGGTCACGCTCGCCTGGCAGGTCGCTGCCGGGGGGGTAGGTGCCGTCCAGGATGCCCTGGATCAGCAGCCGGACGGCGCGATCGGGGGCTTTCTCAGATTTTTTCTTGGTGTCAGCGGTCACCGGAGCCTCACTGGTCATACCAGTAAAATTGACATAAGTTTATCACTGGTCTTACCAGTTGTCAATCGTCTTCTCAGGCTATGTAGGGAATGCGTAGGGAAAGGGAAGGGGAAAATGCACGGGGCGCGAGGGAGCCGCCAGGTTAACTGTTGCTGAGGGACGCTTCTACGAAGACGGTCCTGCCTCGGCTTGTGGCAGCACCCAGATCATCCGGTCGGGGGGTGGTACGGGAGTCAGCAGATACACGTCCACCCACTCATTCCACAGCACTAGATCGTCATCAGAATACCCCAGGTCAATCCGGAGGCCACGGATCGCGCCTCCCACATCCAGTGCGCGGCCTGGGCCGTATCCTGGCACGTACAGCCAGGTGTACAGCCCGATCAGGCGAGGATCGACCGCAATGACTCCTCGCTCTACCGGGTCGCCGGTGGCCGTCAGCCCAAATCCTGGGTCGCCGGGCTGGCCCCATCCGGCAGTGGATGGGCTGTAGGAAGTTGCCAACACCCGCAGTTTGCGCCAGTACTGGAAAGTCCCATAGCGCGTCTCCAGCCTCCGCAGCACGATGCGTGTCCCGTAGGCTACTACCTGCGCCTGCGGCTGGCGAGCTACCCACTCGGCTTTCACCGCACGGCTGACCTCCAGGCCATCCTCGTAGCGCACTTGCACCTGCCGCACCAACACGCCCTCGCGTCCCGCCTCGATCACACGCTGTTGATCCAGCTCCAGGTCGGGGTCGGGCATGTATACCGTCCCGAACGGGATCGGCTCCTCCTCGGTCACAGCTTCCTCACTCACCCGCACCAGCCGCACGATGCCGGCTGCTCCTACTGGGGCATCGATCCCCGGTAGCACATAGTCGCCGCCGATCAATGCCAGCCCCAGTTCGTTGAGCAGTTGACCTACTGTTGGCTGATGGGTGCGAACGACATAGGTGACGCCATCGGCGCAGACGGTGACAGGCGTGGCCCGCGCTAAGGCTGCTTCCAGGGTTGTGCCGGGGATGATCGGCGTGTCGGGTGGCGGCGATAGCTTATCGGCCTCGTACAGGGCATAGCCCGCCGCGCTCAGCGCTTGGCCCAGCGAGGGCGCTGTTGTCTCAAATGCCACGCGGCTCTCGCCCTCATTGACGATCACCGTGGACGGGCGGACAACCGTGATCTCGCGCGGCAGCGCAGGGACATTCGCCAGCGCCGGGTTGGCGGCAATTTCCGCCGGGGAAGGCCGCATGGCCCGCTCAACGCGCACCGCATCGTGTGGACCGAGGACAATGCCCATCCCTTCGACGATTCGGCGGGCATCGTTGGTGCGAGACGGTCCAATAACTGTCTGTCCATCGACATGCACGATTGCCGGGCGCAGCGATGCTACCGTCACAACCAGGTTGGCGGTGATGGGAGTGTCGGCGGGAGGAACCAAGTATACGGCGTCATTCAGGCGTACCCCAGCGGCGCGGACCACCCCCGCTACGGTGGTGCGATGGGTGTTCAGCGCGATTGGTTCGCCGTTGACCACCACCGTCACCGGGACGGCAGTGGCCTGCCACACTTTGATTCCGGCCAAGACGATCAGCGCGGCTGCCACCCACGGCAATAGCCGCCATGGCAGGCTGCTATGCGTGTGAAACCAGGGGTGTGGTGCCTTACGGCGGCGCGGCCTCCACACGCCGGGAGGTTTCTCTCCGGGAAGGGGGAGATGCTGCTCAGCCATTCAAACGTGGCCCCCCATAATGTGTCGTGGCGCAGTCCTGGTTGCATTCGTCTGGCAGCGCAGTGGATGTTGTAAGGTGCAGTGGAGAGGGCCAGGTAGCCCTGCGGCACCCAGACGACTCGCCTTATGGCTGCTTCCTCTCGGATCTGACCAGGTTCGGCGGCATCTGCCGCGCAGGACCCGACCCTCTCCACTGCACCCTGCGGGCTGGGATCGGGAAGTGGTGTGCGGTAATGGTAGCCAACGGAGCAGGAGTTGTCAATCGGTAGCGGGGCATGCCTTCGGCTGGGGTATAATACGCCCGCCAACCCTGTGAGGAGAATGGACGCAGCCAGACCATGGTTTCACGATCTGCCTCTTCTGCCTCTACCCTGCTTGCGGCCCTGGCGCTGGCCTGCAATGTGATTCTATCCGCCTGCCTGCCTGCTTCCCTCCCCAGCCAACCTTCCCCATCTTCCTGCCCTGTCACACACGCCCCTGATCCTTCGCCTCTCCCCTCGCGCACGCCGACCGCCACGTTTACTCCTTCGCCCTCGCCGCCGACGGTCACCCCTACGCCGACATCCGATCCGCGCTTCGGCGTATGGGAGGCATTCCGCGACCGGGTGGCCGAGATCATCCGCACCAGCACCGACCGTCATCTGCGGCTGGTTGTGCGGCCACTCGATGCGCCGCAGTTCGAGATCAACTTCGGCGGCGATGACGTGCAGCGCTCGGCCAGCACGATTAAGGCGCTGATCCTGATCTATGCGCTATTCAAAGATCCTGACTTGGATTTGAGCGGCTGGTCCACCGACCGTCCAGCGGCTGACGCCTACCGGATGATCGTCAGTTCGCACAACGGCGCGACGGCCCGTGTGCTGGTGAGTGCTGTGGGTGGACGCGATCATCGCGACCAGGCGCTCAACGCTTTCAATGACTTCATCCATATGGCGCTGGGCGTGCCAGAGTCGATGGGGCTGACTCGCTGGAACTACTGGCCCACCAGCGGCGTCGAAACAGACCGATTGGCGGAGCCAGTCAGCGCTCAGTTCCCGGAAGGCATCCCCAACCCGATCACGCTGAATGCCCTGGTGGACTTCTTTGAGCTGCTGGAGACCCCTGCCGCCATTGAGGAAGCGGCGGTACGGGCTGCTGGTCTGACAGGGTATGCCGACCTGGCCCTGTATCCCCGCCCTGACGATTATGAGGAGGCCGTGCTCGCCGCCGTCGATCGGGCTAAGGCGCTGATGAGCATCCCTGATCCGGATTATGTGACACAGATGGACCGTGCACTCGAAGCGGCGCGTCAATCCCATCCTGGTGTTGAGTTCCAGATGTACGGCAAGAATGGCACCATCTCGCCCCAGGATTGGTCGCTGAGGCGGTGGCATGTCAACGAGGTGGTGGTGGTGACTGCCAGCGATGGGCATGGGGAGCAGAAGTGCATCATCGCCTTTTCGTCGGGCACCTTTTACACCGATGCGCTGCTTGGCGCGGCGCTGGATTACTGTGTGGCGCTGCTTGAGACGTTGTGAGTGCGGTTAGATTCCATCTGATGGTCCTTCTGATGGTCCTTGGGCATCTTGACAGAGTAGAACATATGAGCTAAAATGGCGCGAACATATGTTCTTTACCCTGTCGCAGGGCAGTGCCCAAAGGAGTGATTCATGAACAAGCGTCCCGTCGTTCACCTGGAAATCCCAGCCGCTGACCGCGCCTTGGCAGCGAGGTTCTACTCTGAGCTGTTCGGCTGGGAGACGCAGGACATGCCACACATGAACTACACCACGTTCGAAAGCGGCAGCCTGGAAGGCGGCTTTTATCCCCTCAGCGCTCAGACCAAGCCTGGCGATGTGCTGTTCTACATCCATAGCGATGACATTGAGGCCGATCTGAAGCTGATCGAGGAGAAGGGCGGTAAGACTGTCCTCTCCAAGACCGAGATCGCTGGCGTCGGCTGGTTTGCCTTTTTCTCCGATCCGACTGGCAACCGGATCGGGCTGTTCAAGTATGGCGGTGGTGGCAGTTAGGTCAAGCGTCGAACTTTTTAAGAAAGCCTTTTCGGTCTGAGGCTTTGCCAAAGCACCGCAGGCTGTGTGCCCTCCACGGCGCGGGGAGAGTGTTAATCCCCGCGCCGTTTTTGCCGAAGCCTGTAGATCGTGATACTCTCTAGCGGGCATTGCGCTTGCGTGAGCTGCCGCCCATAGCTGTGTGCTGCCCTGAGGGAGACAGTAAGAATGAAACGGGTTTGCCGTTGTCAGGTGTGGATCGTAGGAGCAGGTCTGCTCATCGCAGCCCTGGCGGCTGCCGGGTGTGGCGGGAATGTTTCCCAGGAAGATGCTGCCACCCCCCCTGTTGGTGAGGACGCAGCGGTGGAGGCGTCTGAGGTCGCTCCTACGGTCACGCTGCCACCCTCGCCCCAGCCGACTTTCACCCCCGTCGGCGAGGTCACCCTTCGGCCAGAGGCTACGCTCAGCCCGGGCATGCCTGACGTGCCCTACGAGTTGACTGGCTACGAGATCATCGCCGCCAATGTCGGCGATGCCACGTACAGCGGTTATCGCTGCCTGCTGACCGAGGTAGGCTGTGCCTGTGAGTTGCCCCTCATCCAGCAGGCATCGTTTACCTTTACGCCGGAAGCCAAGCTGCTCTTCCGCTTTCAAGGCGACGGCTACGCGGCAACCTGGGAGATGGACCGTCTTGGCCCCAATCAGTGGGAGTATACCATCCCAATCTATGACAACGCTGGTGAGGTGCAAGGGGCGGCCTTCGCCCTGCTTGCCTTTACCGAAGATGGCTACATCTACTCACAGGGCGCTGACCTGGAGGAGGGCGGGATCGTGACCTGCCCGGATGTGACTTTCCGTCGGCTGATGTCTCCCACCCAGACGCCCTGAGCGAAGTTCGTCTGGCAGAAAAAGTGTGCAGGGGCGAGACGTATCTCGCCCCTGCTGATTCGCGTGTGGCGGAGCGGGTGGGATTTGAACCCACGGGGCGGAACCCGCCCACGCGCTCTCCAGGCGCGCGCATTAGACCGGACTATGCAACCGCTCCTTGTGGGCCTCATTATACCATGCCCGGTCGCTTTTTCCAGGTTGGCAGCCGGCTGCGCTCTCCCCAAATCTGAGAGCTTCTGAGAGTTCCCCGGTTGCCTGATCAGGTACACTCTTAGGCGGTAACTCTCATCAACATCCAACCTGTTCTAGAGGTTTCACATCATGCGTGACGTGTGTATCATCGGAATCGGCCAAACCCCCATTGGAGAGCTGTGGGATAGCAGCCTGCGTCAGCTTGCCTACCAGGCGCTCAGGGCTGCTGTCGAGGATGCAGGCGTGGAGCGGCCCGACGCGCTGTTCGTCAGCAATATGCTAGCCGCCCGGCTCAATAGCCAGCAGCAGTTGGGCGCACTGATCGCCGACTTCTGCGGCTGGCGAGGCATCGAGGCGGTGACAGTCGAGGCGGCCTGTGGCTCCGGGGGGGCGGCCTTTCAGGCGGCAGTCCGTGCTGTGGCCAGCGGCATGGTCGATGTAGCTGCCGTGTGCGGCGTTGAGAAGATGACCGATGGCGGCAAAGAATCGACCACCAGCGCACTGGCTACGGCTGCCGACGCCGACTATGAGGCCATTCACGGCCTGACGTTCGTCGCGCTCAACGCGCTGCTCATGCGGCGCTACATGTACGACTACAATGTCCCGCACTCTGCGTTTGCCCCTTTTAGCGTCAACGCGCATCGCAATGCTGTCCATAACCCAAACGCCATGTTCCGCAAGCCAATCCAGGTCGAGGACTTCAACCGGGCGCAGATGATCGCGCCTCCGATCAATTTGCTTGACGCTTCACCCATTTCCGACGGCGCGGCAGCGGCCATTGTGTGCCCGCTGGATATGGCCCGCAGCTTCAATGGGCGCACGCCGGTGCGGGTGATGGCCAGCGTCACGGCCACTGACTCCCTCAATCTGGACGACCGCCACGGCCTGCTGGCGCTGGAGGCGTCGCGCCTGAGCGCGCAGCGGGCCTATGCGATGGCGGGCATTGCCCCACGCGACGTTGACCTGTTTGAGCTGCACGATGCCTTCACGATCATGTCGGCGCTGAGCTTAGAAGCGGTGGGCTTCGCCGAACCGGGCTGCGCGACCTTCTTGGCAGCCGACGGGGAGATCGGGATCGAGGGGCGCATTCCGATCAGCACGCTGGGGGGCCTGAAGGCCCGTGGGCACCCTGTCGGCGCGACGGGCGTCTACCAGATCGTCGATGTGGTGACACAGCTTCGTGGGCAGGCCGGCAAGAACCAGGTGAAGAACGCCCAGATCGGCATGGCGCAAAACATCGGCGGCACTGGCGCCACCGTTGTGACCCACATTCTGGGGGTGTAATAGGTCTGCTTGCGCTGGTTCGGCAAGCAGATATACTGGGCGCAGCCTCTACTGTCTGACCCTGAGTGTTGGTTGAAGAATCCAAAGAGCGATGGAGCCTATTCCAGAGTGACATCCCTGTTCACTGCCGCATCCAAGAGAGAAGCACAGCCAAGTGAAACAAGGGTGGGGAATGGGCTGAAGCAGCACATCGCACGATGAGCAGTCAGGGTTGTCTTGCGAAAGGAAGAAAGTATGGCCCGCAATCGTTCGTTGCTCCGCGCTGCCGGCGTGGTGCTCGCGGCGGCTGTGGCCTTGGGATGCGGTACTGGCCCACTTGTTGCCCTGCTTGCCACCTCCACCCCTACACCGACCAGCACGCCTACGCCCACGGCTACTCCCACTTTGACACCCACTCCACCTCCATCGCCCACTCCTGCCATCTCATCGGCTGAAGCGCCTGCCATGATCGAGACCACATTGGACAGTGGCTGGATTCTATACGAGTTGCCGCAGGAAGGATTCGCTGTGGCTCTGCCACCTGACTGGTTCTCGACGAGCCTGGACCCAGAGGCGCTGGCGGCGGCTATGGCTGAGATGGCTGAGCAGAACCCGGACATGGCCGCTGCTTTCAGCCAGCAGATTGCCGCATTGGCCGCACAAAACATCAGCTTCATCGGCATAAAGGTCTCCGCCGAGGATGTCCAGGCTGGCTTTATGACGAACCTGATCGTCATGCAAGACCCCAACGGGCTGACCATGTCCTTCGACCGGTACGTTGAATTTAACTTGTCGGTCATGCAGGGCCTCACCAGAAGCGATCAGCCGATTGGGCACGAACGTGTCACCCTGGCTGCCGGGGAAGCTGAACGGATTCAGTATGTCTGGCCGCTGTCATTGTCGGATGGCAGGGCCATTGAGGTGTTCACGTTCATGCACTTCATTCCACGTGGGCAGGAGGTTTATCTTCTCAACCTGACCAGCCTAGCAGCCAACGCCCAGGCGGACATGAATACATATCAGCAGATTGTCGACAGCTTCCGGTTTACCCCCTGATTGGATGCAGGACGCGCGGACACGCTCAGGATCATGTCTTATCCCCTCTACGACTACGGCGGCGGCGGGCCGGTGATTCACTTCGTTGGCGGCAACGGATTCCCACCCCAGACTTACCGCCCGCTGCTCGATCCTCTCACTTCGCGTTATCGAGTGGTCAGCTTGCTGCCGCGTCCTCTGTGGCCCGATCCGCCGCCGCCCGCCGATCTCACCTCGTGGCGTCAGGTGGCGGACGATCTGCTCGCCGCACTGCATGAACACGGCTTCACCGATGTGATTGCCGCGGGGCACTCCATGGGTGGAGTGTGCTCCATGCTGGCCGTCCTTCGGGAGCCAGGGCGCTTCCGAGCGTTGGTGCTGCTCGATCCCACCCTCCTGCCTCCGCCGCTGCTGGCGCTGATCCGGCTGATGGGGATGCTGGGGCTGAGCGGGCGGTTTCCACTGGTAAACAAAGCCCTGCGTCGCCGCAACCGCTTCTCTAGTGTGGAGGAAGCGTTCGAGTACTGGCGCGCCAAGCCGCTCTTTCACGGTTGGCCTGATGAGACGTTACGCCTCTATGCGGAGAGCATGACGTGTCCCGCCGAAGACGGTCACAGCCTGCAGCTGGCATGGTCGCCAACGTGGGAGGCCCGCTTTTACCAGACCATCCTCACCGATTCCTGGGGTGAGGTGCCTAAACTGCGTGGGCTGTTGCCGGTGCTGGTGGTACGCGGCAGACTCACCAATACCTTTGTCGAGGCTTCTGAGCAGGTGATGCGTCATCATTTGCCTGAGGCGACCTATGTCACCCTCGAAGGGCATGGGCACCTGTTCCCTCACTCTGCGCCCGACCAGACACGCCAGATCGTTGAGGAGTGGTTGGACGCCGTCCTGTAGAAGGAGGCCATGGGCATCATCTTTGCTTTCGGGGCCTCAGCAGGAGCAGCAGACCTAAGGCCATGGCCAGCACTGGCCACACCCACGCATACTCGCCCGGTCCGCCGGGACCAGTGCGCGCCTCCTCGCGCCGGATGCGAATCAGGCGGTAGGAGGCTGTGGCCTCCGCAAGCTCAGCATCGCTGATCGTGGCCGGATCGATGCCGCCGAATAGCGGCGCAGCAAACCCGCTGGCAATCAGCACCTTGCGCAGCAGGCGCAGCCGTTTGGGGGCGTCACTCACGTCCTCAGCGGTGCCCGCCCACCAACCATCGGGCAGCCATACCTCGACCTGGGGGTTGGCCATGAGATTGTGGTACCAGTCCGACGTCGTTCCAAAGCCTGACAAACAGTACACATCTCCGTTGACCAGCGCGTAGTTGACCGGCGTGGCGCGTCGCAGTCCTGTGCGGCGGCCCGTGTGGACGATGACCATGATCTGACCGATGCCTTGCGGCCAGAGTTTGAAGACCCAGCCCAGGCCCAGCCGCCACATGGGGATCATCAAATATTGGTTCATGAGCCGGAAAGCCTGAGCAAGCCTCTGCTCGGATGTGTTGTGTGTCGCCATGATGTGTCTCGCCTGAAATTTTGTGCAGGTTCGGGATATTAAGGTTTTGCGATAGATCATTCGAATTGCTTAGGACTTATGCAGTCGACCGCGGTGAGGCTCGCTCCAACGCTTCAACTGCGTGACCCCTATCGCTTTTCGCAAAATGCTCAGCAGCGGGCTGCCACGGTGCTCCCATTGTATCATGAAAAGCCTGACGGCTAGAGCGAGTGTGCTGGCATGGGTAGATAAGGAAAAGGAAGGATCACTGCCCATCGGGCAGGGCTAGAGCGCGCGCGGAGTGCAACGCGATCCCGACCGCTACGGCCAGGTTCAGCGAGTCCACGCGGTGGGTGATAGGAATGCTGACCGGGGTGCCGGTCTGCCGAAACTCGTCTGGCAGACCGGCGCTCTCGTTGCCGAAGATCAGCGCACAGGGCCGTGCGAATCCGACAGCCTCCAGGGGCGTTGGAGCTTGCGTGATGAACGGGTACAGCGCGTGCCCAAACCGACGGCGGTAGTCTTCGAAGGTGTCGAAGTAGGAGAGCCTTACCTGGAACAGCGCCCCCATCGATGCACGCACCGCGCGTGGATCGAAGGCATCCACGGCAGGGTGGATCAACGCCAGGTCTTCGAAACCGAAGGCCGCCATCGTGCGCACAATCGCGCCCAAGTTGCCCATGTCGGCAGGGTTGACCAGCACCACATGGCTGGTATTTCTGTCCAGGCGGTGCTCGACCTTGCGGAACACCCCGACGGCATATTCATCCTCTCGGTTGGTGAGGCGCTCGATAGCCGTGTCGTTGTGCTCGACGCGGATGTGGTGACGGGCGCATAGCCGTTCGATCTTGAGGACTCCTTCGTTGCGATTGCCTTTGGAGTGCAGCAGCACGCTCACCGTTTGGTCAGGACGATGTTGGAGCAACTCCAGGGTGGCGAAGACGCCGAAGGCGTAGGAGTGCTCAAAGTCCTTCCGGTAACGCTTGAGGCGGATCGGCATACCTGCCCCTTGCCTTTTACAGCTCCACCCGTTCCACCGTCAGCAGGCGGGCCTCTTCCAGCGCCTCGGCGCGGATGCCCACTGGGAAACGCCCATGCAACGGGCTGATCCGTGCCCCCAGCGCCGTGGACTTCCAGAACAGCCAGGCCAGCGGCTTCATGAACGAAGATAGGTCCACGGCGCGCTCCAGGTCGGCCAGTGTGTCATCGTCCCAGCCGCCGAATAGGCCATAGAGGAACATGAACAGCGGGTAGGAGAGCAGGATGCCGATCAGAAAGATCGCCATGCTGGAGACTTGGTCAGGCTGCCAGATCCAGCCGGTCACCAGACGCAAGATGCCGTAATGCACTGCGCCTGCCAGCACTGGCGCAAACAACGACTGCCACCAGTAGAATCGCTGTGGGAAGCACAGCCGGTGGTTGACAAGGTAGGCCACGATTCCCTTCAGGCCAAGCCCGATGAAGTAAGCCAGAATCAGCGCATTGATCTGGAAACGCTCCAGCAACAGCCAGGCCAACGCCAGCCGTATCACCTGCTCGCTGCCGACCAGGATGCTTTTGAGGTAGGGCTTGTTGGTTGCAAGCTGCACGTTGTCGGCTACCCACGAGGGATACTGGATCGCGCCCCACAGGATGAGCGGGATCGACAGCACAGCGGCCCGCCAGAACTCTGGCCCGGTCGCGCCCAGGATGAAACGGTCAGCAACGGCTAACAGCACCGCTGCGATGAAGGCGCTGATCAGCCCGCCCCACTTGTAGGCCATCACGCTGTAGTACTGGCTGAGCTTCACACGCGCGTGTGAGATGGCCTCGGAGATCGATGACAGCAGGTTGCTGTACAGAATCTGAAGCGCCTGGAAAGCAAAGATGAAGTTCTGCGCCAGCGTCCAGTTTCCCCACACTTCGGCGTAGTTCACCAGCCGTGTCTGAGTGATCAGGATCTCCATCGACTGACCGAAGCCCCACAGGCTGCCGCCCAGCATCTCGAACACGCCGAAACGGAACGACTCCTTCACCGTTTGCCAGTCGAAGTGGGCCAGGAAAAGCACCTGTGCGCCGTAGCCCAGCCGCCGGTATAGCCACAGCCCCAGCAAGAAGGACAGCAACTGTGAAGCATAGGCGGCGACGCCCATGCCCAGCACGCCACCCATCGCCAGCCCGAATACTGGATTGCTTTTGCCCCACAGCACAAACAGGGTAACCAACACCGGCTGGGTGATCATGGGCAGGATCAGGTTGAGCGCCATGTCAAGTATCTGGGCATAGTCAAAGCGCTGCAAGCCCATCAGGGCGTGGCGCATCACTTCGTAGAAGCCGGGCATCTGGATCAGCGCGTGGACGATCACGCTCCAGGCGAACAGCGCGTAGGTGGTGTGCGGCAGACCAGTCCCTGCAATGATCACCACCAGCGCTACCTGGAACGCGCCTGAGAGCGCCTGCCACCACACGAAGACCTGCCCAAACTGGATGCCCCGGCGCGGGTTGTCCACGCGGTACTCAGCGAAAAACTTGATGAAGGCCGCGCTAGTCCCCATGTCAAAGACGTTCCAGATCAGGACAAAGAACTGCGATACGCGCCCCCAGATGCCCAGCGCCTGCGCTGAGGGTAAGATGAAGCTGGGCAGCACCAGGTTCTGGTAGATGATCAGCGGCACAAAGAAAACCAGCCCCAGCATCAGCGAGAACAGAAATCCCCCCAGGGGTCGGTGAAAGCCCACCTCGTCCCAGGCAGTGCCGGCCTGGCGTGTCTCGAATTCCTGGCGATCCACCACCAGTGCGTCGAGCAGCTCCGGGTGAGCCTTGCTGTAGCGCCGCACGAGCACGTAAGCGCCAGCCGCGATCAGGGCTATCCCTGCCAGGATGGCAAAGATCGCTCCCTGGTCCTGGGCATGGGGCACTGGCGATCCACCATAGTCAGCAAAGGGGATCGGCATGCCGCCCGCTGCACGCACCACCAGGTGGTAAATCAGGTAGTTGAAGTAGGCCCATACCTGGAACTGGGCGTTGACCTCAGGATCGTTCAGGTAAGCAGTGAAAATGTACACTGCCCCCTTCCCGATGTCAGTCTTGCCCAGCACCAGCGAGCCATCCTCATAGCCGGTCACGAGAGGAATGGAACTGACACCCTCCAGAGCAGCGCGTCCGCGTACTTGAGGGGCGCTGTCCCACATGATCTCCTTGAGCAGCGGCTCCTCGAAGCCAGGATCGGCGTCAATCAGGCTGAGCGCTTCGTCACGCGATGCAAGCGAAACTGGCTGGCCGAGCAGCGCGCCCAGCGCTTCCTCGTCTATGTCGGGGCCGAGGATCAGCACCAGCCCGGCTCCTTCGCTCACCCGCGCCCGTATCGCCTCAGGGTTGGGGATGGCATTGTTCAGAACTATCGCATCGGCCTGGGCCAGATCGCCGACCAGAGCAAAGTCCTCGAAGCGCACAGCCAGGTCGAGCGCTGTCCTGACCCCACCTGCCGGCCCGGCGTAATACACGCGCACGCTGCCCATGTCGTCGAGCGCTGCCAGGGCTGAAGTCGCGGCGATGAAGGTGCTCAACAGGATCAGAAATACTGTGGCCAGAAGAAGGATTCTGCGCATGGATGTATGATCCTTGCTCGAAGACCGGGCAACCCGATCCACATGGTTCATTTAAGAAAGGTTCTCCCAACACCTAAAGGGGTTCGATGCTGTAGCCTCACCTTCGGCTCGTGTCCAGAACGAGTGTATTGGAGCCTCACTTTTTGTGGACGCCCCTGCGCCAACCAGACGAGACGTACTCCTCACCCTCTCTGACAGCGTCGCTGCACGATCTGTGCACGAAGAAGGGAGGGGATAAGAGGTGAGGCGATCAGACGTTCCCATAGATCTCCTTATGATTCGTGAGGGGCTTGATCGGTTATCAGCAGGGCAAAAATGGACCGCCAGGCGTGGGATCGAGGCCATTGTCGTGGATCACCTGGCTGTACCAGCGTGCGCTTTCTTTGATCGTGCGTTTCTGTGTCTCGAAGTCTACATACACCAGCCCAAAGCGCATCCGATAGCCCAGTGCCCACTCGAAGTTGTCCAGCAGCGACCACACCAGGTATCCCTGGATCGGGATTCCCTCCTGGATGGCGCGGTGGACCTGCACCAGGTGATCGCGCAGATAGCGGATGCGGCGATAGTCGCGTACCTGCCCGTCGGCGTCCACGTCATCTGGCACACAGATGCCGTTTTCGGTGATGTAGAGGACTTTCGGTTTGTAGTCATTCCATACACGGGTAATCATCTCGTAGATGCCGGGCGGGTATATCTCCCACATCATGGAGTACTCGTTGCCTGGCGGCTGCACCTGCAAGGCAGCGATGATCGGCACGGACGGATCGTGTCGAATGACGCTGCGCGAGTAGTAATTCAGGCCAATGAAGTCCAACGGCGTGCCGATCAGCGCCATGTCGCCATCCTCAACCTTCGGCAGAAACGGGCCAAGCAGCGCTAGCATATCCGAGGGATACTGCCCGATCAGCAGCGGCTCTATGAACATGCGGTTGCGCAGGCTATCGAAACGGCGGGCCGCCTCACGATCCTCGTCGCTGTCGCTGGCGGGGTAGGTTGGGCTGTAGTCAAGTGGAATGCCGATCGAGAGCGGCTGACGGGCAGCAGCTCGCAATGCCTGAACCGCCAGCCCATGCGAGATCAGCACGTGGTGCCCAACCTTGAACGCCGTGGAAGGATCGGTGATGCCGGGCGCATGTTCGCCGGTGAAATGCCCCAGCACAGTCAGCACGAACGGTTCGTTGTGCGTCAGCCACATTGTGGCGCGGTCGGTCAGCCTTTCGCCGACAATGCGAGCGTACTCGGCGAAGTCGTGGACGATCTCACGCCTGGCCCAGCCGCCTTCGTCCTGGAGCGCCTGGGGCAAGTCCCAGTGGTGCAAGGTTGGAACGGGCGTGATGCCGTGATCCAACAGGGCGTCGACCAGGCGGTCGTAAAAGTCGAGACCCCTGGAATTGACCTGGCCTCTGCCACTGGGCAGGATGCGTGGCCAGGCAATCGAGAAGCGGTAGGCCCGAATGCCTAGCTTTGCCATGATCGCCACATCTTCAGCCCACCGATGGTAGTGATCGGAGGCCACGTCGCCGGTGTGCCCCTGGTAGGTTTTGCCGGGGGTGTGTGAAAAAGTGTCCCAGATCGACATGCCACGTCCATCTTCGTGGACAGCCCCCTCGATCTGGTACGCAGAGCCGCCTACGCCCCACAAGAATCCAGCGGGGAACTTGAGGAAGGTGTCTTCAGACACTGCTTGCACTCCTGTGTAGATTGGTTGAATTGTTGATGGTGGACTCGCCGATCTGCAAGACGGACATGTCCAGTATACACCCTTTTGGGGTTGGATTGCTGTTCAAGTTTTTGTCGCGTTGGCGTTCGTTCTGACTATGGAGGAGACGTTTCCCTGTCCTCAACATCTCGCTGACTTGCCGTCGCTCACAAAATCTGCTATGCAGGTGGTACACACTGACACAGGCCAACAAGCGAGGCTCACACCTATGGCGACAACCCTGATCCGTAACCTTGAGATCGTAACGCTCGACGAGGCAGGCACCATCCATCACCGCGCGGCTCTCGTCATCCGTGAGGGCCGGATCGCCCATGTCGGCGCTGCGCCGCCCGACCTGCAGGCCGACGAAGTGATCGACGGCAGCGGGCGCGCTGCGTTGCCTGGCCTGTTCAACGCGCATTGCCACAGCCCCATGACTTTTGAGCGTGGCTGGGCAGAGGACCTGCCCTTTGACCGTTGGTTGAACGAGAAAATCTGGGTCATGGAGAGCGTCCTCACCCCCGACGATGTGTACTGGGGCGCGGCGCTGGCAGCCTGCGAGATGATCCGCTCTGGCACAGTTGGCTTTAACGATCACTACTTCTACATGGATCGCGTGGCCGAAGTCGTGCGCCAGAGTGGGATGAAGGCTGCTTTGACGTGGTGTGTGTTCGGCATCGGGCCAGAGGCGGAAGTTGGGCCAGGGCTGGAGGGCACACTGGCCTGGATCAAAGACACTCACGCCTCCGCCGATGGCCGCCTGCACACCTTCCTGGGACCGCATTCGCCCTACATCTGCCCGCCGGAATTCCTGGCCCGCGTGGTCGAGTTGGCCCACCAGACAGGGCAGGGCATCCATCTCCACCTGTCTGAGAGCGAGCAGCAGGTCGAACAATCGCTGGCGCGGCACGGCCTGCGCCCAGTCCAGCACGTCGACCGGCTGGGTGTGTTTGACGTGCCAGGCGGGTGTGTGGCCGCCCACTGTTTGGCCATTGACGAAACCGACACGGCCATCCTGGCTGCCAAAGGCGTGCATGTCGCCCACTGTCCGATCACCTATATGAAGCTGGCCATGCCTTTTCCGCCGCTGGCGGTGCGCCTGGCCGCCGGCGTTCGTGTCTGTCTCGGCACCGATGGCCCTGCTTCTAACTCTGATATGGACCTGTTTGCAACCATTCGGCAGACTGCGCTCAGCGAGAAATACCAGGGGCTTAACCCTGAGAGCCTCCCTGGCGACACGGCGCTGCGTATGGCCACTCAGAACAGTGCGCAGGCCCTCGGTTTCGCCGAGAGCGGCGTCCTGAAACCTGGTGCGCCTGCCGATGTGATCCTCGTTAACCTAGATGCGCCCCACATGCGCCCGTTGCACAGTCTGGTTGCCCAACTGGTGCACTCGGCCAAAGGTTCTGACGTGACCGATGTGATGGTCAATGGGCGCTGGCTGATGCGCCGCCGTGAACTGCTGACGCTGGACGAGGAACGGATCCTCTACGAGGCCGAGCGCCGCGCTCAAGACATGGTCCGGCGTAGCATGAGACAGGTGCGCCAGTATCAGGCGTGAGGGGAGGCTGCCCTACCAAACTGAAACAGACCCTAAGGTTAGGTAGGGGATTCTCCTACTTGCATAGTGGGTGTGTGGCTACTACGATAATGACGCAGGTTGACTCGCATTTCTCTCACGTGTATACTACCCCCAGCTTGATGAGAGTGTGTGACGCCATGAGAAGCAAGGTGTTGTTATTGGAGCCTTGGGTGTCTTGCGAAAAGTAATCCAAACTACTTTTGGGGTGTCTTACCAACACAGATGCCAGAGACTCTTTTGATGAAGCTGTAGGTCTGGATCAAGGCGCTTTTGGCTATATCCGTGGGACTGGTCAGGACTTGGCGATGAAGGGTAATCTGAAGGACTTCAGTCCAACACAAATACTGAGTCTGGTCAGCCTGGCAAAGAAATCCGGTTCGCTGGCCGTGCAGCGGCGAGATGGTCAGGCTCAGTTGTACTTCCGCGAAGGCAAATTGGTCTTCGCCGCGATTGGCAATGATGATGGATCGCTTGCCTCGGTGCTGATGCGGGCAGGCCGCATCTCTGCCGACCAGGCTGCCAACCTGGCCAAGTTTGCGCAGAGGAGCAGCGACAAGCAACTTGGGCTGTTGTTGATCCAGAAAAAGTACGTTACCCAAGACGACATTGTGCAGTCGATCAAACGGCACGTGCTAGGCGTCCTCAATCAGTTCGCCTCGTGGAAAGAAGGGGCCTTTGCCTTCGATCCGACCCGGCAGCCCGACGACGGGCGCATCACTGTGCCGATTGACCTGGAAAATGTCATCATCCAGATCGCACGCCTGCAAAAACTCGACGAGCAGCTCGAAGAAGAAATTCCCAGCCTGGACATTGCGCTGAAGTTCACCAATCGGCCCAACGTCAAGCTCTCGGATCTGCAGCTCAGCAAAGACGAGTGGCGAGTGCTGAACTTCATCAAGCCAGAGAACACCATCCGCATGATTGCCAATAAGCTCAACATGAACGACCGTCAGATCCGGCGCGTGGTGGGCAGCTTGCGCGAGGCCGGGCTGGTCGAACTGGCCCACACTCAACGGCGTGAGGTGCTGTCGGCGGAAGAGAAGAAAAAGAAGCGCCAGCTCGTTGGTCGCCTGATAGATCACTTACAGGGCATGGGCGCCGAGTAGTCAGCGAGAGTGAGGTTCAATGCAAACACAAACCGTTAAAATGGTCATCACCGGGCCCTTTAACTCAGGCAAAACGCAGTTCGTGCAGTCCATCAGCGAGATTGACGTAGTTTCAACGGAGCGGTCGATCTCGTCTGAAGAGGAGCGTGTGAAGGACCAGACCACCGTAGCCATGGACTTTGGGCGTATCACGGTGGACGACGACCTAGTGTTGTACCTGTTTGGCACGCCGGGCCAGCGCCGCTTCGATTTCATGTGGGAGATTTTGTCACAGGGGATGCTGGGCTTCGTCGTGCTGGTCGACTCGTCGCGCCCGGAGACGTTCCGCGAGGCCAAGTCGATCCTGGAGACATTCCGCGCCTTCGCGCCGACGCCCTACGTCGTGGCTGCCAACAAGCAAGACCTGCCCGACGCCTGGGACCTGGACGACTTGCGGGTGGCGCTGCGTCTAGACGATCACGTCAAGCTGCTCAAGTGCGTGGCGCCCGACCGCGAGAGCGTCAAGACCGTGTTGCTCGAGCTGCTATACAGCATCCTTGAGGAGATGGACAGCGAGGAATAGGTCTGCCCGCAGACCGGTTCGCATTCCGGCTACAGACAAAGGACGGGCCTCGGAGTTGGCTGCAAAGCGTTTTGCGGCCAAGCGTTTGATCGAAGGCGCTTTGGGGCAGATTTGAGGTTCCATCCGAAAGAGCCTCCAGAAACTCTCTCGGTGAAATGTTGAACGGTGTAGACACGGCTTAGTGGGCTTACAGCGCCTGGAGCCTGCTCTCGGATCACCTCGCCGACAGCAAGCTGGGCCGGCGGATCGCAACCCGACCCATCGAGCAAACCTGCTCGGTGGGATTCACCAGGAATCTTATGCACCACAGGAGGCACACGTGCCTTCAATTGTTACCAACCAGGGTGTCGTTCATTACGAAGTGGTTGGCTCCGGGCCGCCCGTGATCCTGATCCACGGCTGGACCCAGGCCTGGAACACATGGCGCTCCACCATCGAGGCATTCCAGGGGCAATATCGCATGTATGCCCCCGACCTGTGGGGATTTGGCGAGTCAGATAAGGAGCGGAGAACCTCATTTGAGGTGCCCGACTTTATCGAGCTGATCCCGCAGTTTATGGATGCGCTAGGCATGTCCAAAGTGCCGATCATGGGGCACTCGATGGGAGGGACGACGGCGCTGGGCGTGGCGCTGAAGTACCCGGACCGCGTCAAGAAGGTAGCCGTGGTCGGCTCGCCGATCAACGGCAACTCGCTGAGCTTCTTTCTGAAGCTGGCTGGGACGCGGCTGGTGGCCAGCCTGATGTTGGCCGGGGAAAACACTCCGCTGCTGCGAGCCTTCATCCGGCTGTGGTCGCCGTTCGTGTCGCGCCCTAACCCGAATCTGTTCTACGACATGACCATCCGCAATGCTGAAGGCTTTACGGTCGAGTCGTTTTTCAAGAGCATCGCCTCGCTGCGGCGAACCAACCTCACGCCAGATTTGCACAGGCTTACGATTCCGGCCATGGGCATCTATGGGATGCGCGATGTGATCGTCCATCCCAACCAGATCAACTTGTTCAGGAAACACATTCCGCACGGAGTGCCAGTGCCCATCAAGAAGGCGGGACATTTCCCGATGTGGGACACGCCAGACGAGTTCAGCCGCGCATTTCAGCAGTTCATGGAGATGTAAGCCGGGCAAGACTCATCGGGCCTCTGGGGTAGCCCAGGTGAGCCATAGCCTCGCAGTTGCTCCCCTATCAAGACGTGCCTGTGTGGGGTCTCTTTTCAAGTCAAAGCATAGCAAAGGGGTCAGGTGATGAAAGGCAACGACAGAGTCATCGAAACGCTCAATGCGCTGCTCGCTGATGAGCTGACGGCCATCAATCAATACATGGTGCACTCAGAGATGTGCGCCAATTGGGGCTACGAGCGCCTGCACGAAGCTGCCGAGAAGCGTGCCATCATCGAGATGAAGCACGCCGAAAAGCTCATCGCCCGCATTCTGTTCCTGGAAGGGTATCCCATCGTCAGCCGCTTGAACAAGATTGTCATCGGCTCAACGGTGGAAGAGCAGCACGCCAACGACCGCCTGGCCGAAGAGGGTGCGGTAGCGGCCTACAATGAGGGCATCCGTCTGGCTGCTGAGTTGGGCGACAATGGCACACGCGAACTGCTCGAGTCGATTCTGAAGGACGAGGAAGAGCACCTCGATTGGCTGGAGGCGCAGATCGATCAGATCGCGCAGATGGGCATCCAGAACTACCTGGTAGAGCAGATCGACTGAACTGCCGCCAGGCAACGACCTATCAGAACCTCCACGGAGAGGCGCGGCATAGGCCAATCTGCCATTGGCAAAGCCGCCGCGCCTCTCCTGCCTTTCGTGATGCAGATTCGTTAGCGGCTCACCCAGGGTTGTGACGCCCCTCGCCGCGTGGTAGACTGAGTACTGAAGCAGTGAGGAGACTCTTGCGCCGGACATACATTTCTACCACATGGACCCCCAGTGTTGACCTGGAAGACGCCCGTTCGCTGATCCGCACACTGGAGAACATCTACAGTCTGCTGCGGCGTCATATGGGGCGGCCAGGGCAGTATGATTCGCTGCCCGTGGTGCGTATCTTTGGCGCCTGGTCGATCCCAGCCATGCCGCGCGACTCGGCCTACAGCAGCATCGAATGGTACGTGGACCGCATCCTGGCTGATACTCACGATCACATTCTAGCCTCCCGCTACTTTGAGACAGTCCAACTGGAACCCTGGCAGCTCCAGAATCCGCATTTTGACCTGTGCCTGACAGACATGCCGGTGATGGACAACATGGGCAAGTCATCCACACCGCGAGAGGTTATGGGGGTGAGCCGTCGAGGGCTAGCCGCGCTTGTCTCCACATGGCCCTTTGCCACCATCACGAATCCGTCTCTGCGCCGTCTGGCGTTGGAGCACATTTTCGCCCACTACTTCGGCTGTCTGTTCGATGTGCCGGTCGTCTCGAGCGTAGCGCGCGCCCAAACTGAGGAGCGCCAGGGCGATCTGTATTGCACCAACACATGCGCGATGCGCTTCGCTGCCAGCCCGGCGGTGGCGCTGCAATTGGCCCAGCAGCAGGCATCACTCGGCGTGACATTCTGCGAAGCCTGCCAGCGTGACCTGATCGGGCAGATCACCGCTTTTTATTATGGCCCCAACTGACAGTCGAGCAGCCAGGCGACAAGGTCAGGCTCATTCACAGACTCACCCTTTCTAACGCGGCAACGGGCCATAGTGCAGACCGGTGGAGTAAGGTGAGCTGTCGAAAGGAACCAACGCCCAGATCGGGTTGCCGTCGATGCCAGCCATCATCCAACCGCCCTCGAACCACATCCACTGGCTGTCGAGCGGTATCTCAGGCGTAGTGGCCCAGCCCATCGCGTCGCGGATAAAGGCGTTGTTGCGCCATACCTTGCCGAACCCCCGCACGGGCTGGATCAGCCCGGCAGGCGGTTGGAGGGCAGGATCGCTGTCCGGCTCGCCCTCCTGGTACGTATCGTCAAACCGCCACCACGTGTCGGTCGTCTGCCCCTGCTGGATAGCCAAGTCGGAGATGACAAAAATGCTGCGGTCGCTTTGTCGCCAAAACATGATGCCGTGCTCGTAACCCTGGATCACGCCTTGGACGGTCTCCAGCGTACCCAACGGGCAGCGCATCGCCCGGTGCACTTCCTCGAAGTTGCGCCAGATAGGAGCAAAGGGCATGGGTGGCTCTGGGCACGTCACCTCCCGGGTGGGGGTGGGCGTTGTCACTGGTGTGGGCGTCGGCCCAGGCGTGCCGATGGGCAGGGTGGGCTGGCGCAGCACAATGACGGTCGGCAGGGCGCGGGTGGGGGCCAGGGTAGGGCTGGGCACGCTGGGAATGGTGGCCGTCGGCTCCGGTGTGGGCGAAAGCTCGATGGTGGCCAGCGCCTTGCCCGGCGTGGCAAACAGGTCGGCAACGTAGAACGGCGTCTCGTCGGTCTCGGGCCGGGGGGCGCAAGCCATCAAGGCGATCAGCGCCACGACCAGAGCGAAAGCCGTCAGCGGGGTGTGATGGGCAGTGCGAGTGTTGTTCGGCATGGCGGATGCCAGTGTAGCAGAAAGTGCGCCGGAAGGCTAGATAAGGCATTGTCCATAGCCAGCGCTGGCCTCTGGAGTGCGCGGACGCGGGGCCTCCAGAATGTGGCTGGGCGTCTCTGTCTTGAGATGCACGCTGATCCTGGGATGACGCGCCGCGCGCCGCGCTGGTATACTATACTGGACCGGGAGTATCGCATCCTGGCTCCGGTGTGGAGGTCGCAGGGATGCTGTAGCCCTGTCGAGCCTGCAGATCATCCCTGGTTGGCGTCAAGGGGCCGCCATGCCGGTGGCGCGATTCTCTCATTCTCCTTGTGTGTGACTCGTGCTCGCTGAAGAGGAGGTCTCGCTGTGATCCCGGAACCCGATCCTGATGCTACCCGTCCCCTTGATCGCACCCAGCCGATGAAGCCTGTCTCTGGCGAGGAGGAAAGTCGCCCCCGCCGAGCAGGTTCGCAGGCCCGCCCGACGACAGGCCGTAGTCCATTCGCTTATCTGCTGCTGTGGGTGTTGGTCGTCGTCTCGCTGCTGCTGAACGTCGTCACCTTGCGGATAATGCTGCTCAGCCGCGAGGCTTCCCGTCAAGCTGTGGCCGACGCCATCGCCGTGATCGACGATCTGCAGTCCAAGACCTTTGCTCACACCGTCGTGATCGACCAGAGCCTTGCTATTGAGACCGATCTGCCGCTGGACGAGACTATCCCGGTGACCATCGATCAGGTGCTCCCTGTGGACACTGTCGTCACGGTGTCGGTCGATGCCGGGGTGCTGGGCGTCATTCCTCTGGAGATTCCCATCCGCACCCGCATCCCCATTAACCTGACGCAGGATGTCGTCATTGACCAAACCTTTCACATTGAGACTGCCATCCCGGTGCATCTAGAGGTGCCGATCAACCTCTCGGTGGCCGAGACGCCCTTCTACGATACGCTCGAAGACTTGCAGCTCCGGTTGGAGGCGCTGCAAGATCAGTTGAATAAGCCGTTGCTCCCTATTCCGGGTGTCGAGTGAGTCCCGCTGCCCCTGTCCTCATCCGACGCGCCACCGCTGCCGATCAGGCGGCGATCCGCCAGATGGTGCACGAGGCTCGCCTCGATCCGACAGACCTGCATTGGTCGCACTTTGTCGTCGCTGAGGAGGGCAACGAAGTGGTTGGGATCGGGCAGATAAGGCCCTACCCGAAGTGCCGCGAATTGGGCAGCCTGGTGGTGAGGGAAGACCGACGTGGCCAAGGCATCGGCGGGTTGTTGATCCGTGCTCTGCTCGAAGGCGAGCCAGGCGATGTATACCTGGAGTGTAGCAGCCGCATGGCGTCTTACTATGTGCGTTTCGGCTTTCAGGAGATCCGCTGGCAGGATGCCCCTATGCCGCTCCGGTTGAAGGCAGGGATGGGAAACTTGCTAGGACGGTTATTGGGACGCCGGCTGGCGGTGATGGTGCGAGTGGGAGGGTAAGATGTGCAATCGAGGCAGCGTTGACAGATGAGCGCAGGATTGGGCCAGTCTGGATAGCCACAACAAAACGGCTGCTGGGAACTACTCCGACAGCCGCTTGTAGGATGCCTGTGATAGGCGAATCAGGTCGCCTCGTCCACTTTCACCTGCCGCAGCCCGAATACAATTTCCTCTGGCACCTCAAGCGACAACTCCCCACAGTTGGGGCACATGCCGTCCGAGCTTTCGAAGCGCAGTCCACAGCAGCTCCAGCAGATATAGCGTGACCCGGCGTGCTTTGTCACCAGGCGCACCCCTTCGGCTGCTGTGCCCTGGCAGGCTTCTGCAAACAGCGCCCTCACCTGCTCGTCGTTGATGTCGCCGTACACAACCAGGTGCACCTCAGACAGCGGCGCATGGCGGCTGTATTCCGCCTCGGCGATGGCCTGGGCCACGATGGCCCGCATCCGTTCCAGACGATCCCCTTTGGTCACACCGTTCCCTTCCACTTCCACATTCTATCTACCAGCATACTACGCAACGGTGAGCAGAAAATGGGATGATCTATCTATTTTCTTTCCATTCCCTGGCCCCTGAGAGCGCCGCATTCAGATGATCCAGGTCGGCTGAGGTAGGCTGCTCCCCTCCAGCCACGGCTGAGAAGGTGTGGCAGATTGCTTCACGCAGATCGCCTCTGCTTGTCCCGACAGTCCTTACGTCTCATCATCCTCTTGGAGCTGCTCGATCACGTCCAGGTCACGTTTCAGATTGCGCTGGCGCAGCATCAGCGACACCACATAAATCAGTCCCACCCCGCCGATGATGACATATCCCAGGATCAGGTACGGCACCGTATCCGGCGTCACATTCTGGAGCAACAGCACGAACATTGGGCGTTTCTCCTCAGGCGTTCAACGCGATAGCAGACGCGCCTTGAGCACATTGACCCGGTCGGAGAGCTTCTCCAGCCGGATGCGGTGCCACAGCAGGGTCGCATAGACGAAAGTAAAAGTTACAAAGCTGAAGATCATGGCGTGTAGCATACGCGGCGTCATGCCCATGTCGGTGGATGTTGTGCTGGCGCTTGGCCCCACCACCGTAGGATGAATGGTCGCCTCGATGAAGCGCACGCCAAAGAACACCATGATCACGCTGGCAAAGGCCACGATGCCGTACACAGCGCTGAAACGGCCCCGCCGTGCAGGGTCTTCTAGGCCCTGGCGCAACATCAGGTAAGCTGCGTAAGACAGCCACATCACTGCTGAGGCAGTTAGCTTGGGGTCCCATGTCCAGGGTTTGCCCCATGCGAACTGCGCCCACACCGGACCACTGGTCAGTGTGATGGTGATCAGCGCCAGCCCGACCTCAACCGACGAGCTGCCCACGATGTCCCAGCGCCGCTGCCCGCTGATCAGATATGCCACGCCCGCCACGACTGTAACCAGGAAGGCCAATGCGCCGGCCCAGGCCGCGCCGACGTGGAAGTAAAAGATGCGCTGCACCGCACCCATGGTCGCTTCGGTGGGGGCGTAGATGAAGGCCATGTAGCTGGCCGCCAGCAGCATCACAGCGGTTAGGATGGTCAGGATCAGCAGGCCCACCGGGCGTGACGTGCGTCTCCCGGCTGCCGCAAACGGCGAGGTTGCAGTGGTCATTGAGTCTGTTTCCCCCTCTCAAAAGATGACGAGTCAACCTATCGCTGGGTGCGAGCCTCTCAGATTCTAGTGAGGGCAGGCAGGATTTGCCAGCTTTGGGCCACGAGACCTCCGTGACGCAGCCTCCTCAGAGAGCCAAGCGGCGTATCCCAGAGCGATGCCTGGGCTACTCTTCCACCACAAAATCAAACAGCATATATGCCAGGGTGATGTAGATCGCGTTTGTCGCCAGTAGCAGGTTGAACCACGTGGCCAGTTCGCCCAGTGGTACGCCTTCCAGCAGCCCGCGCGTGGCTCGCACTGCCGGAATCAGGATCGACAGCGCAATCGGCAATAGCAGGATCGGCAGCAGCACCTCACGTCCCCGCGTGTAGGCCGACATCGACGAGATCAGCGTGCCAACCCCAGCGTACCCCAAGATGCCCAGCACCAGCGCCAACGCAATCGGCAGTTTGAAGAACGACGTGTCAAACAGGATTGTCAGCGGCGGCAGCAGGACCGCTGCCACGACGATCATGAATACGAAGTTGCTGGCGAGTTTGCCGAAGTACAGTGCGCTGCGATCTACAGGCGTCAGTAGCAGCCCGTCCAGGCAGCCCTGATCCTTCTCGCGTCCCAGCGAGTGTCCCAGGCCCAGTGTCCCGGCAAAGATGAGCGTGACCCATAACACGCCTGCGGCGCTGGCCTGCCGCCCGCTGCGGCTGAACTCCAGCGCAAAGCTGAAGATCAGGATCGCCAGCAGGGCAAAGACAAACATCGCGCTGATGGTCTCTTTGCTGCGCAGTTCGGTGCGCAGGTCCTTCCAGGCGATGGCTGCTGCCGCTCGGAACAGACCCACAGGGCGGGTGGCGATGTGCAAGGCGCGCTCCGATGGGTGCTCATTGACGGTTATGGTCATAGGACTACCCACCTACGTTCTTGAGCAGCGCCCCGACGGCGTAGGCCACCCCTGCCGCCAGCCCGCCCACCAGCAGCATCTCGATCCCGCTGCGCAGCGGCTTGAGGCCGGTGACCAGCACCTTGGCTGCGCCCAGGCCGAACAGCGCCGCCGCCGACAGCGCCAGCGAGATGGGAAAGGCCACGCCTGGCGAGATGGGGAAGATCAGCCCTAACAGATAGACCACCAGCGGCATCGCGCCTGCCAGAACAAAAGCCACGAGGGTTGCCGCTGCGCTCAAGATCGGCTTGCGTTCGTCGGGCAGCAGACCCAGCTCATCGATCATCATCGCATCTACCCAGCGCTCCGGGCTGCTGGTGTGAGCCTCCACCAGACGCTCGGCGTTGTCTTCTGAGTAGCCCCGGGCCAAGTAGATTTCCTTCAGTTCGGCCCGCTCGGCCTCCGGAAAGTGCTCCACTTCCCACGCTTCGCGCTGGCGCTCGCGGTCGTAGTACTCCTGCTCGCTCCTGGATGAAAGGTATGCCCCGGTAGCCATCGAGAAGCCGTCGGCAAACAGGTTGGCCAGCCCCAGGATCAGCACAATGTGAGCGCCCAGATCGGCCCCTGCCACGCCGCTCACCACGGCAAACGTGGTGATGATGCCGTCTAGGCCGCCGTATACCATATCTCCGATGTATTGATGGCTTGCACCGCCATGACGCTCCCGGTGTTCGTGCCGGATGCGGGCCAGGTCGTGGGCCTGGGCCGAGGCTTGCAGATCGCCTTTCTCAAAAGCTTTGCGTGCGTCTTCGACTCGTTTGGAGATGCTCATAATGTGCTCCTCGTCTGGTTATCGTCATTGGTTCGCATGGCGGCTGAGCGGCTCCCGATCCTTCCCAACCGATCTCAGCAGTGCTGGCAGCCGTCTCTCTAGTCTGAAGAAGTGCTTTTCGCGGCTGGGGGACTCGCGATCCAATGTCATCGGGTGCCTGCCATACCCGTAACCTCAGCATAGGTGGCAGCAAAGGTCAGCGCGTCGGCGGAGCGACCAGGTCCCTCATAGGCGATCTTCCCCTTCGAGAGGATCGCCGCGCGGTCGGCCAGCGCCAGCCCGCGGGCGATGTCGTGCGAAGTCATCAGAAGGGTGCGCCCGCGTGTGGCCTCGCCACGCAGCAGCTCGTCAAGGGTTGCCGCTGCGTCCTGATCGAGGCCGGTGTATGGCTCATCGAGCAACAACACGGGCGGGTCGTGCAGGATGGCCCGCGCGATGGCCAGCCGCTGCTGCATCCCCCGGCTGAAGGTGCGCACCAGGTCATCTGCGCGTCTGCTCAGCCCCACCATGCCGATCACCTCGGCAATGCGCGCCTCCCGCTGGGCCGGGTCAAGGCCGTACATGCGGGCATAAAAGCGCAGGTTCTCAGTCGCTGAGAGATCGCCGTATAGCAGCGGCATGTGCGAGACGACGCCCAGCACCCTCCGCACTTCGGCAGCCTGGCGAGGCAGCATATAGCCTCCCACGCGCACCTCGCCGCCCGTCGGGCGGCTGAGCGTGGAGAGGATGCGCAAAAAGGTGGTTTTGCCTGCCCCGTTGGGTCCAAACAAGGTCAGGAACTCGCCTGGCGCAACGCGGAGGTCGATGCCGCGCAGCACAGGGCGCAGGCCAAACACTTTGGTAACGTTCTTGGCTTCGATCATGGACTGCGAGGCATCCTTTACTTGAATCCACCGGTGGGCGCGGCGATCAGCTCGACTGGCCAACCCATGAGCAGGAACCCACAGGGAGGGTGAAGCTACTCGTCCCTGCTCTCCATCTCCTCGGCCAACGTGGCTTTGAGGTCAGCGCGACGAGCCTCGTACTCGAACCGGTTGATGCGGCCAGCTTCGAATGCCTCATCGAGTTGGACGATCTCGCGTGCCAGCGCTTCCTGACGAGGCGTTAGGCCGACAACCCGCGGGGCAGGCCCGCTCGTTCGCCGCTGGACGATCCAGTACACCCCGCCGCCGACCAGCAGCACGCCTGCTGCTGAGGCCAGCAAGATCGGCGCCAGCCGGCCCGACGCCCCGCCCGCGCTGACCCGCAGCTTCAGGATGTCGCCCGCCGCCAGCGCTGTACTCAGGTACTTGTTATAGGCCGTGTTCTGGATCACCTCTGTCCCGGCGCTGTTGAGCTGGGCCGACCGGATGCGCTCGGACTCGTCAGCCAGCAGGGTGACTTGCCTGGTCTGGTACAAGATCGGGATTTCCACATCGCGCGGACCATCGAAGGGCAAGAAGTATGTCACCACAATGGAGTGTGAGCGCTGGCCAGGCAGCAGGGGATCGGTGTCGTAAATTTTGTCGGCCAGCGGCACGAAGCGCCCGCCAAGCTGGCCCTCCTCGAAGGTTACGTTGTAAGCGTCAGGCGGGAGGCTGATCGCCACGCTGCCGCGCTGGCCGCCGCTGATGGGGTTCTCGGTCACGAAGGCGCTGTCGCTCAGATTGCTGAACACCACCACCTGGATGACAAGCAGGGCATTGGGGTGCTGGCTGAACACCAGGTGCATGGCGTCCACCTGTACCACTGAGGGGTTGGTGATCGTCTGGTAGATCGTCAACGGCAGGTCCATCGACGGATTGGCCGGATCGATCACCTGCCCCGCGCTGAACAGCGCCCCCTGGTATAGCACCTCAGCAACATAGGCAGCCTGCTCAAGGTCAAAGGGCAGGCCCTCAAAACGAAACCTCCCCTCGGAGTCTGTGGGGGTGGCCTGTGACAGGAATTCGACCACCTGGTTAGTGGAGTCAACCATCAGACCTCGCAGGCGCACCTCTAGCCCAGCGGGAACCTGCATGCCGGGGGTGCCGGGGATCAGCGCGCCTTGGACGACCCCCGCTTCCGGTGAAGGGGCTGGCTCGGCTGCCGTGGGAGGTTCCGATGGGTCTTCTGTATCTTCAGCAGGCGGCTCGACGGTGGCGCTGGTCTCGGAGGGCCGCTGAGCCACAGCTTCGAGCGAGGCCTCGTAGCCAAACGTTTGCATGTAGGCGACTACTGCCCAGCGCTGATCGTCGGTCAGCTCCACCTCAGCGCCGGCGACGAACTGGTCGTAGATCTGCTGCGGCGAGTACTCGGCCACGGTAGACAGATCATCAAATCCGATCTGAGAGCCATCGGAGCCATATAGGCTGGCCAGATAGGTCTCATAGAGCGTGCGCCCCTCGTCGATCACCTCCGGCGGCGTGCCGAGCGTATACAGGTAGTAGGCCACATCCCACCGCTGCTGATCTGAGAGTGCATCGGCCCAGGGAGGCATCAGCCGGGCCATGTTGCCTTCGGTGATCATGCGGTACCACTCCTGTGGGCTGCGCGTGCGAGCCAGGGCTGGGCTGGAGAAGTTAGGCAGCGAGCCGCCCTGGGCCTCAATACGCTCGGCGAACTCACCCCCGCCAGTCCCGTCCGCTCCGTGGCAGGAGGCGCAGTTATCGGCGTAGATTGCCGCGCCCACGGCTGCTTGAGGTCGGTCGGCTGGCGCGTTCTCTGGGGCTATGACTTCGCTAGGCAGCGGCCCAGTCTCGATTGGCCCTGCTGGAACTGGCTCGCCAGCCAGTGTGCAAGCCGAGACGGCCACAGCAAGCACCAAGATCGCAATGAACGTCACACCATGTCGATTTTCCACCCGTAGCTTGATCCCTTCGATATCTGCCTCGCACGATGTTGCGGCTCCATCCTGTTCAGTCCGACGGCATGGCCAGAGGAGAACAGGCACAGTCTAGCCCTCAGGCCAGCCTCTCTTGGCCTAGCCTCGATCCAAAGCGGGGTTCTGCTCCTCACCCGCCTTGTCTTCTTTTGGCGCAGTCGACGAGGGCTGGGGCTGGCTTTGGGCGGCGCTCTGGATAGCGGTTTCCTTGGCTGCTACAAACGATACTTTGACATCCAGCAGGCCCAGGCGGATCACATCCCCGTCGCGGATCAACTGGGGTACCCCTGGCGGCACGCGCGACAGATTCAGGAATGTACCGTTTGTGCTGTCCAGATCGATCACGAAGATCTCATTGCCTGTGCGCCGGATGGCGGCGTGCTGGCGTGAAATGCCGTGCTCCCACGAACCTAGCGCGATCATGCCAGAGGGGGTAACGGCAACCATGCGGTCAGCCCGCCCAATGCGCACCTCCTGGCCATCGCTGAGCGGCAGCACGCGCCGGTCAGGTCCTGCTTCGAGCACCAGGCGCATGTGATCGCCGAAGGTGCGCGTCCCCCTGGCGACGGGCAGCAGCACCCCCGGTTGCTCCTGGCCATTGAGCTGGCGGGTCGGTTCTTCGTCGCGCTCCTCCTGCTTCTGCTCGGCCAGCAGCCTGCCGCATACCTCACAGAATAGCGCCCGATCCCGGTTCTCATGTTTGCAGCGCGGACAGATCTTCATCTCTCTACTCTCACCCTCTGCACCCGGACCCCACCGGGATCAGAGCCGCGTGCCACACGCCCCGCAATAACGATCCCCCGCCTGGACTGGCTCGCCGCACTGAGGGCAGTAGCCTGCCGCATGCCCCTCTGTGCCGGGCAGCGCCGCGTCGCTATTTCCACCAGCACGCATTGCCTGCACCGCTGCCTCAACACGGTCGTCCTCGGCATGGTCGAGCAGGGAATCCAGCCTTTGCAGCACATCGACTCCCGCGGCGACTAACCTAAATCGCTGGGCGGCGTAATCGTCGTCGGAGACCTTGTTGGTCTTGTAATCAAAGTCTAGGTCGCGGATCGCGGCGTAGATGCGGTTGCGCTCGGCCAGCAGGTCAGCTCGCTGGCGCAGGATCGCAGATGTGCGGCGGCCACTGGGGTTGCCATCTGCGCCCTGCTGGGCGCTAAAGAACGGCTGGGCAATGAACGCTGCGACAACGATCACCACTGCCAGGGCCAGCAATATAGTCGGGAAATCTGACATAGATAGGCTTGCCTCACGTGCGAACAGCGAAAGCAGGCTGGAATCTCACACCCGCACCTGGTAAAAACCACCGCCTGGATCGAACTCGGACGTCTCCAGCGTGAACATCTTGACCTTCAACCCATACATCTCGGCATCGCGAGCATAGCGCATGCCAACTTTGATCAGCACGCACTGCGAGGCGATGTTTTCGTAGGCAGCCAGCGCCCAGATGCGCTTTAGCTGCTCATGCTCAAAGCCGTAGCGCAGCGCCGCGCGAGCTGCCTCGGTGGCCAGGCCCTGGCCCCAGAAGTCGCGCCCCAATGCGTAGAATACCTCTACATCTGCCGTGTCCTCAATGTATTGTAAACCCACCTGGCCGATGAACTCGTTGTTCTCCCGATCCTCGATGGCCCATGCGCCGAAGCCGTGCCGTTCCCAGTGTGCGGCGAACTCGCGCAGCACTGCGGCGGTCCGTTCCAGCGTGCGGGGCAGGCCGCCAGGCAGGTAGCGCATCACCCCCGGATCGCTGTAGATGCGAAAGTAGAGATCGTTCAGGTCTTCGGGCGTGAACATCCGCAGATGCAGGCGGCTGGTCTCAACTTCAGGCATGATGGCTCTCCGGATGCCAGTCGTATTCCATGTAGCGAGCCGTCTCGTGAGCTGCCTCCTGGCCTAACAGCCGCGCTACGACATGCAGCGCGGCGTCGATCCCAGCGCTGACGCCTGCTGCTGTGATCACTGCGCCGTTGTCCACCAGGCGATGGCCCTCCACCACGGTGGCCTGAGGCGCAGCCTCGCGCAGCAGGTCAAAGGCGGTGTGGTAGGTGGTTGCCGTCAGGCCGTCGAGCAGCCCGGCTCGGCCTAACACCAACGCCCCCGTGCATACGGAGAGCGTGATCTCAGCCTGCCCACTGATCTGACGGAGCCAGCTCAACAGCGGCTCGTTGAGCATCTGGCGGCGCGTGCCATACCCACCTGGCACCACCAGGATGTCAGGCGGCGGGCAGTCGGCCCAGGTGTAGCGCGGGTTGACGCTCATTCCGCCCCGCGTCGTGATCGGTCCTGGCGTCTCAGCGACGGTGTAGACGGTGAAAGGCTGTTCTTCACGTGCCCGGCCTGCTGCCGAGAATACCTCAAATGGGCCACAGAAGTCCAGTACTTCCACGTCATCGAAGATCAGAATGGCAACGTTGCGTGATTGAACCATGATTTCCTCGCGCCATGCTTCATCGAGACACGCGGAGAGTCCTCACTGCCCCAGGGCCTTGTCGATCTCGGCGCTGAGCTGCTCGAAGGTCAGAGGGGCCTGCTGAAAGAAGACGATATTGCCCTCGCGGTCAACGATGAACGTCTCCGGCACTCCCTTGATGTTATACAGGTCCGAAATCTGCGTTCGCAGGTCCGGTCCATTGGGGTAGGTGATGCCATATCGCGCCAGATACTCTAACGCCTTGTCCTCGCTGTCCACATAGTCGATCCCCAGGAACATCACCCCCTGGTCCTTATAGGTCTGCCATGCGAACTCCAGGTCGTCGGCTTCCTCAGCGCAGGGCGCGCACCAGCTTGCCCAAAAGTTGATCACCACCACCTGCCCTCGCAGGTCGGACAGGGTGATCTGCTGGCCTTCGTAGGTGTTCAATGTGAAGTCAGGGGCTTTGCCAGCGGTGGGCTGCGTGGTGAAAGCCTGGATCAGGCCCAGCGCCAGGAACACCAAGACCAGCCCGACCACGATCCACACCACCACGCGCCCCCAGCGCACGCCGGGCGCAGCCGTTGGTTCTCTTTCCTGCGTCAGAACATTCTCGTTCATCAACTAGCTTCCTCATGCTGCCCGATCATGGGGATGTCATCCCGCGGGCAGTGTTAGCTTGTGAACTCTTTCATCTCTTGTTCCAAGCGCGCCACGTATTCGGGGTCCAGCGTGTCATAGCGGGGGGCCGCTCGCGGCTCGGCCTGTGCGGCCAGCGCTCCCGGCGCCATCCGCCGTAGCGCTACCACCAGCACCCCAGCGCCTGCCGCCACTCCGACCACGGGCAGGACCCACAGCATCAGGTCAAGGCCACGGGTCTCCGGCGTGGCCAGCACCCGTCGACCGTACCGGTCGACAAAGTACTGTTTGATCTCATCCTCGCTGCGGCCTTCTTCGAGCATGGTGCGGATCTCGTCACGCCAGTCGGCGCAGGCTTGCGTGCCGCACACGTCGAGGGGGATGTTCTCGCACACCGGGCAGTAGAGCTGCTCGGCCAGCTCGTTGACTTGGTCGTCGGTTACGTCGCCCGGCGGGATAGGGGTCGGCACGCCGTCCTGCGCTTGCACGGATGGTGCAATGCTCAGCGCCACCCCCACGATTCCCAGCAGGCCGATGGCGAGGAGGGACCTTTTCACATATACGTTGATTGCATTCATCCCATCGCCCTTTGGGTTGTTCTGACTCACATGATACCCAAAAATTGTCACTTGGGATTGTCCTCAGTCAGTGCATTCGAAGCAGCATCTCAACTGCCCACGATGCGGTCACTCCGGTTCTCCTGGCCCCAGACGAAAGGCCGGGGCAAGGTCAGTCCGCCGGCTTTTGGACGCAATCACGTGGACAGCGTGCCCGTTTCCTCACTGCCTCTGCCAGGGCGCTCCGGGGCCGCCGCGATGGGCAGGTGCAGGTCGATCTTTCCACGGCTCAGCCGCGTCCACAGTACGATGAGCAGACTACCCACCCCCATCGCTGCCAGGCCGATCAGCCCTGCCTCTGGCCCGAAAGCTCCCCCCGTCCACAGGTCGGGGCCGCCCTGCCGAGTGACGATAAACGTCGCCATATTGGCCGCAGTGCCACTCACTGGGAAACCGAACACGTTGCCCTGGAAAAAGTTCCAGGTGATGTGCAGGCCGATCGAGATAGCCAGCTCGCCGGTCAGAATGTAGCCCAGAGCCAGAAGCAATCCCGCCAGCATGATGTTGAAGGTGCTGACCAGGTTGGCATGGGGGTTGACCATATGCAACAGGCCAAAAAACACCGAGGACAGCACCGTCGCCGCCGCGATAGCCCAACGCGGCCCGACTTTTGGCCAGTTCAACCCTTCGGCCAGATTGGTGAGCTGGTAGCCCCGGCTGAACAGCTCCTCGCTGAACCCCACCAGCACGAACATCGCTGCCAGACATGCGATGGCAATGGCAAACGGCAGCGTGGTGGTCGTCGTCGCCAATGTCTCTGAGATGGTCACCCAGCCGGCGGCCAGCTCGACCACAAACACCAGCAGCATCAGGAAGGCCCCCAGGCCCAGCCCGAAGACGAAGTCGATCCACCACGCCCGGCTCAGACGGAAGCCAAAGTCCACAAAGCGTCGCCGGTCAAGAAGGCGACCTGCCAGCCACACCGTGATGAGCGTTGCGGCAGACGATACGCTTTGCAGCGCCAACAGCAGCCACGGCGAGCCGTAGATCGCGGCAGTGAGAGTCTGGGGGTTGGCAAGATCGTCCAACGTCAGGCTGCCCGTGCTGAGCCATAGCACGGCAGCCAACACGCCGATCGCTATCTGCCCTGCCAACACAAGGGCGAACCATGCCAACCCCTGCATGATGAGCCGCCAGAAGGCGCGAACGCGGCCCTCGGCGGCGTTCCAGAAGACATGGACTATGGTGTGCACGTCGAGCCGACCTTTCGTTGTCAAGCCAGGCGCTCTGGAACGGGCCTCCCATGTGGCCCGGAGGACCCCCTCAATCTCCGGCTGCCGCGACTGGTCTCTGCCTGACAGCTATCACGGGGCGGCGCTCTTCGCGGAAGTCGGGCCAGGCCGCAATGAACGTCCCCACGATAAACACCAATCCACCGCCCCACACCCAATTCACCAGAGGGTTGTAGTAAACCTTGATCGTCGCGCTGGACATCGACACCTGCTCCCAGGCCACCAGCAGCACGTACAGATCGTCGCCAGTAAGGGTCATCCGCGTGGCCGGGATTGTTGCGCGTTCGCCGCTCGCGTAGTTGTCCAGGCGTGGCGTCAGATGCGCCACTTCGCGCCCGTTGTGGAAGACCGTCAGCCGGGCGCGGGTCACCTGGCGCCCATCTGTGGCGATGAACCGCTCCAGCGTGTCGTATTGCACCACATAGTCGCCCAGCGTGATAGTCTGCCCGGCAGCCACTGTCTGCTGGGTCTCAAGCTGGAAAGGCGGATTGGACGAGATGATGCCAATCCCCATGATAACAACGCCCAGGTGAATGGTGTAGCCGCCGTAACGCCGCCGATTGCGCCCTGCCAACGTCCACAGCGCTGCCAGATAGCTCTCGCCATGAGACTTGACACGCGCCAGCGCCCCACGGTGAAACTCAAGCAGCGTCACCAGACCGGTCAGCAGCGCAATGCCATAGCCCAGCAGCGCCAGTGGGCTGCGGATTCCCAGCACAGCCATGGCTGCCACGCCGATCAGCGTCAGGCCAAACGGCCACAGCAGCGCACGGCCCAGCCGCGCCCAGCTTGAGCGCTGCCAGGCCACCAGTGGCGCGATGCCCATCAGCAACAGCAGCGCCAGCCACAGCGGCCCCGTGGTGCGGTTGAAATAGCCCGGCCCCACCGAGGCCTTTTCAACGGTCGGAATGAAGTCAGACAGCAGTTCCGTCAGCAGCGGCCAGTACGTGCCAATGGCCACAATGACGTTCAGCCCAACGAACAACAGATTGTTGACCAGGAACAGCGTCTCGCGCGAGAGCAGGCTGTCAAGCTGGTGGTCAGCGGCCAGGTCATCCCAACGTTTTACCAGCAGCGACACGCTGATGATCAGCGCGGCGGCCACAAACAGCAGGAACAATGGCCCAATGGCGCTCTGCGCGAACGAGTGCACCGAGCTGAGCACGCCGGAGCGTGTCAGGAAGGTGCCGATGATGACCTGAAGGTAGGTGAAAGTGATCAGCAGCATGTTCCAGCGGCGCAACATCCCGCGCTTCTCCTGGATCATGACTGAGTGCAGGAAAGCCGTGCCAGTGAACCACGGCATCAGCGCTGCATTCTCCACCGGGTCCCAGCCCCAGTAGCCGCCCCAGCCCAGCACGTCGTAGGCCCAACGGCCTCCCATGATCAGCCCCAGGCTCAGGAACAGCCAGGCCACCAGCGTCCAGCGGCGCGTAGATCGAATCCAGGCATCGCTGATCTCGCCGCGCACCAGGGCTGCCATGCCGAACGAGTAGGGCACTACGAAGCTCACAAAACCCAGGTATAGCAAGGGCGGGTGGATGACCATGCCGAAGTGTCTGAGCAGCGGGTTGAGGCCCTGACCGTCTGGTGGGAAGAAGGGCGTCGACCCCAACGGTGGGGCAGGCGCGACGAGACCCTTGAAAATCACCCCCAGCAGACCTGGCGTGCGCTCGCCCAGCGCATGTAAGAAGTCGGCCAGCCCGCTCAGCACCGCCGAGGGGCCGAACAGCGCGGGCGCGATATCGCCACGCGGCGTCTGGAAGTAGCGGGCAAAGGGGTTTTCCCAGAAAGCGACTAGCAGAATGAAAAAGGCCAGTGTCCCCATGCTGGAGGCAATCACGTAGGGCATCAGGTTGCGCTCTCGTTGCCAATTGCGCAGCATGGCCCCGGCGGTGAAGGTGCTCATCAGCCAGGCCCAGAAGAGCAGCGATCCAGCCTGCGATCCCCACAGCGCCGTGACTTTGAGATAGGCCGGCATCGAGCGGCTGGTGACAGCCCACACGTAGGCCACGTTGAAGTCGCCGCGCACCAGCAGGCCGATCAGCATCAGCGAGGCCAGCGTCAGCAGCGGCCAGGTGATGATGGCTGCGTTGCGTGCGCTCTCGATCAGCCTGTCATGGCCTTGGCGTGCTCCCACCAGTGAGGCGATCAGCGCGTACAATGAGCTGACGAAGGCCAGCAACAACAGGACAATGCCCAGTTCAGCGTTCATGGGGGTTCAGCCTCCTGTGGGCCAGGTCGTGCGAACGGACGGGACGATGCGGATCGGTGCAGACCTTACCCCTGCACTTGCTCAGGGACGGCTTCTTCGTAGCGGGTGGGGCACTTGAGCAAGAGTTCGTCGGCATAGAAAATTCCATCCTCTCCCAGCGTGCCCGTGACAATCGCCTGCGCCTCGTGCTTCAACAGGTCGGGCTTTGGCTCGTTGTACAGCACTACCCGAACGCGAGACGTAGTCGCATCGTTGGCCGCCGTGTGCAGCACTTCAGCCAATCCCCCCTCGTCCTCGATCTCTGCGGCTGAGTCGGGAATGTGGGCGATCACGAAACTCAGCGTCTGGCCGTCGTACTCAATCGTGTCGCCCAACACCACGCCGGAGATGCGGATGTTGCGCCCCACCAACTCAGACTGGCGAGACATCAGCTCGTTGACCGTCATAAAGTATTCCTGCTGGGTGCTGAGGTTGCTGACGATCAGATACACCACCGCAGCCAGCATGATCACGCCGCCAATGATGAACTTGAGACGCCCTCCAGAGCGGGCGGGCGCGGTGTGGGAGGTTTCGATGGTCGCTTCAGCCATTGTGCGTCTCCTGATAGCATGTCTTTGACGTTAGACTCGGCGGGGCACAACACGCTGTACAGTACGCCTGTGCCCCTTCTGCGTGGAGTATTTAGATAATTCGCGTTTATTTTACCAATAATTCGGCGCGATGGCGTAAATGTCTGTCACATGCTGCGGGTGATACGTTTCCTGATTTTCCCATGCCCCAGATTGTACCGAACAAGGGTGGATCGTTGCACGCAGTTATCCAGCATCTATCTCAGCCGCCCGCCAGCCGCGAGGCGACCACCGCCACACACATCATCACAAACCAGTGGATCAGGAACGGGTAGAGGAACGACTGGGTGCGCCATGCCACCCAGCCAAACGCCATGCCGCCGAAGATTGTGCTGAGTGACTCAAGTGGAGGCTTGCCCAGGTGGGCCAGCGCAAAGGGCACTGCCTGAAGTACGACCGCGCTCGGCCCGACCGCCCGATAGAGCGCGAACAGCAGAAATCCCCGGAACAGAAATTCCCAGCTCAACATCTCCAGCGCTACAGTCGCTGCCAGGTCCATGAGCGGCATGTCGAAACGGCGGTAGTAGCCGGCCATGCCTGGCGCGTGTGCGGCCAGAAGAAGTATCGGCGCTGAGACTGCCCACGCGATCAGCATCCACTTTAGCCCGGCTTGCCAGTTGCCCAGGGTGAAGCCGTAGTCAGCAGGTCGCTCGCGGAACGCCAGCACGATCACGAGCAGCGGGATAACCAGGTAGAAGGCCACGTCCTCGATAGCGCCGCCATGCACCCGGTCGGCAAAGGTGTCGTTGGGCAGGAAGAGCGCACTGGGCTGATAGTAAAAGTCGGCCATCACCAGCAGGGTGCTCAGCACTGCCGCAACGGTGAGCTTCCACGGCAGACGCAGCCCTAGCAGCGCGATGGTGTCTGAGGAATCGGTGGTGGTCATGGGAAGGCGTACCTCTTTCCAGTCGTTGAGATGCAAGGAGTCGAAAAGGGGGGCCGGCTAAGTGTTCCTCTGAAAGTTTTTTTAGAGACCTTCAGAGAAACACTTAGGCTGGCCCGATCCGGAGTTTAGGCATAAAGCGGAAAACGCGCCAATCTCCAGCGCCGGGGATGCCCCCACTGGCCTGTGGACCCCTTCGTGGTGACAAAATGGTGGGGCAGCAGTAAACTGGTGTCGCTGCACCTGAGTCTGCCCGTGTAGGCTGGCGTTGGTTGTGATCCGGCCTGTCGCTGAGGAAAGGCCCACGGCAGGCTGACCCTGCCCGCAGCCGGGCCATTCTGAGACGCGCTTCTGCCCAGCGCTGTGGGAAGCGAGGGAGTTGAGGTCGCGCCTGCCCTGGCTTAATCCCGCCTCTTTTGACTTTGGTGACGGGTTATCCCAGTCGATGGCGGTTTCCCTGCCTTTGGGAAGTGTAGTAGGGAGAGGGATGGCGTTGGTCATTGTGCTGATGGGTGTCTCTGGGTGTGGAAAATCGACAGTTGGTCGGGCGCTGGCAGAGCGATTGGGTTGCCCGTTTTTCGATGGCGACGATTTCCACCCACCAGAGAATGTCGCCAAGATGGCCACAGGCACTCCCCTGGATGACAGCGATCGTGAACCCTGGCTGGCCCGGCTCCACGATCTGATCCAAGACCACCTCGCCCGTGGCCAGGTGGCTGTCTTGGCCTGCTCTGCGCTCAAGAAGCGCTACCGCCGTCAGCTCAGCGCCGACAACCAGGGGGTGCGGTTCATCTACCTGCATGGCAGCTACGAACTTATCTGGGCGCGTATGCAGGAGCGATCAGGGCATTACATGAAGGCGGACATGTTGCAAAGCCAGTTCGACGCGCTCGAAATCCCCGACCCGCAGGAGGCAATCGCCATCGATGCTGCTGAAGACGTGGATCGGATTGTGGACAGAATACTGGAGCAGCTTGATGACTCGAAGCATAAAGCCCTCTTTACCCACAAGAAGCCAGGGCCATCAGATATGGGCATGTCTCGAAACGGTTCGGTATAATCGCATCCTATGCACAAGCGAACCCTGATCGGCCTTGTGATCGTCGCCGTAGCTGTGGCTGGCGCGGCGGCCTATCTGTCGCGCGAGAGGCTGCGCTCGTGGGCCTTCAACCAGACCGGTGAGGAGTCGCTGGCCGGGCAGGCCCGTGGGCTGGCGGAACTCCTGCTCAACCTGACTCACCGCCCGCTGGACCTGGAGCCTTATGCCGCTATTGAACACAGCGGGGTGAACCCCTTTGGGATCAACACCTTCCTGCACAGCGAGGTCGAAGAGGCCAAGCGCGAGAGGCAGGTGCGCCTGATCGCCGAGGCTGGCTTTCGCTGGATTCGTGAGGAATTCCCCTGGGAAGACATCGAGGTCCACGCGCGTGGCGACTTCGTCGACCGGCGCAACGACCCTGATGGGATCGACGCCTGGGCCAAGTACGATCACATCGTCGGCCTGGCTGAGAGGTATGGCATTAACATCATTGCCCGGCTGAGCAGCCCACCTGATTGGAGCCGCGCGGCTGGGGAGGCTATGGGGTCGTTTGCCCCACCCGACGATTTTGACGACTTCGCCCGATTTGCGGCGACGGTCGCCGCACGTTATCGGGGGCGCGTGCGTTACTACCAGATCTGGAACGAGCCGAATATCTACCCCGAATGGGGGGAGCAGCTCGTCAACCCCGAAGCCTACACCGATCTGCTGTGCCGCGCTTATCGGGCCATCAAAGCTGTTGATCCGGATGCCGTAGTCCTGAGCGGCCCGCTGGCTCCTACCATCGAGCTGGATGGCCGCAACTTCAGCGACTACATCTTTCTACAGCGCATGTACGATGCCGGGGCAGGCCACTGCTTTGACATCCTCTCGATGCAAGGCTATGGGCTGTGGTCAGGTCCCACCGACCGCCGCACGCAGCCCATGGTGGTTAACTATGGGCGGCCTCAGATCATCCGGGACATCATGGTGCGCAACGGCGATTCCCACAAGGCGATCTGGATCAGCGAGATGAACTGGAACGCTGCGCCGGAGGATGTGGAGCCGCGCTATGGACGTGTGACGCTCGATCAGCAGGCCCGCTATGCTCCGCTGGCCTATCAGCGGGCGCAGGAAGAGTGGCCCTTTGTGGGTGTGATCTGCTTCTGGTACTTCAAACGGGCCGACTTCGAGTGGCTGAACGAACGCCGTCCTGAAGCCTATTTTCAGATGTCCGATCCCGACTTCAACCTGATGCCTGTCTACGAGGCGATGAAAGAGTATGCCAATCAGTCGCCGGCGATGTATCCCGGCAATCACTGGGCCGATCACTGGGCGGTGACGTATGGGGAGGGCTGGTCGCCGTGGCTGCACGAGCAGGATCACGCACGCATCGCTGCCCAGGGGGCAGGGCCAGTCACCTTTCGCTTCTATGGCACGTCGCTCCAGATCGTGCTGGGGGCGCACGAAACAACCGACTACGGGCTGACCTACCGCGTCGATGGTGGAATTTCCCACACGTTGCGCGATTGCTGTGTCACCGAGACGATCTGGCGAGGGCCGGAGGGCATGCACACCGTCGAGATCGAGCCAATCGGCAGCCTGGTCATTGTGCACTTCGTGGTTCGCCGCGATCCGCGCGTGGCGCTGGGGGCGTTGGCGGCGGGAGCAGTGCTGCTGGCTGGAGCATGGTATGCCGCTCGCCGTCGCCACCAGATCGATCAGCAAGAAGAACGTCCACAGACTACAGATGCATAGAGCGTAAATCTTCAGGGCGACCTACGGATGAGGTCGCCCTGAGGGTAGGTCAGTTCGCAGCACGCAGACGCCACACAGCCAACCCAAAGAACACGATTCCCCACAGCGCTACAATCCCTGCTGGCAGCCAGACCGTCTCGATCCCCTGGCCACGCACGATGATGTTTTTGAACGCATCCATGGCCCACGCGGTAGGCGCGATGATGTGCCCTGCCGTTTGCATGCCTTTCGAGGTAATGTCTAGTGGGAACCACGCGCCGCCTAGCGCCGAAAGCAGGAACATCGGAACCAAGACCAGGATGATGACCGCTTGGTCATTCTTGGCAAACGCCCCGATGAGCAACCCCATGCTTGCCAGCGTGAAGGCCAGCGCCACAGTAATCAGGATCATTGCGGCGGGCCGGTTGAAGTATGGCAGGCCATACACGATCTGGCCGAAGATGGCCAGTATGGCAATCTGCGCGACAATCACGACAAAGTAAGCTACCAGCTTCCCACCGATGATCTCAGCCCGACGGGTAGGGGTGGTGAGCATGCGGGCCAGCGAGCGCGACCTGCGCTCGTTCACCAGCAGCGCGGCTGCTCCTATCAGCCCGCTAATGCCAAACTGGATGATCATGCCCGGTGAGCTTTGCGCAAAGGACAGCCGATTCTGGGCAATGACCACTGGTTCCTCGGCGGAGACCTGTTGGCCAGTGCCTGTCTCGACGACCGAGAAAGGAGGGGTGCGCCAGGCCTCGATGGCCAGAGATAGCGCCTCGTCAAAGTAGGCTGCCCGATCGGCCTCCCCGGCAAACTGGGCCTGAGCTTCGTAGGCTTCCACGCTGAGCCGAGCCGTCTGCGCTGCGCCCAGCAGCCGCGTGACGGCAGTCTGGACCTGGCTTTGCACCAGATAGGCCACCTGCGATCCCTGATCCAGGCGGAGCTGCACCGCGGTGTCCCTGCCCGCTAACACGTCCTCAGTGTACCCGGCGGGGATCACGACCACCCCGGCCAGGTCTGCCCTGGCGACCTTTTTATCGGCTTGCGCCAGGTTGCCGTCTTCGAGCGCCACCGGGCGGATAGCGTCTGACATGTCGAGCAGGTCGATCAGACTAGCGCCGAGGCGGGCAGGCTCATCATCAACTGCCTCCTCGACGATCACCCCCACCGGCAGACGCGGGTCGCTCTCCAAGTAGGTCGCTTGGAAGGCGATGCCCATGAAGACGGTGAAGAAAATCGGCATGATCACCAGAAATAACGGCGTGCGCCAGTCTTTGATCAGTTGGTACAGGTCTTTGAGCGCAATGTCAAGGGTACGCATGGGGGTCTCTCCTACTCGAAGCGCCTGCGAAACAGCGTCACGCCGATGGCGAACAGGATCAGGCTGATGGCCATTGACACGCCAAGCACGAGCAACGTCTCTCCGCTGACCTTGTCGCCCTCCATGGCCAGTGTCCAGATGCGCATGGCCCAGCCCTGAGGCACAATCAGCGCCGCCGTTTTGATGGCCTGAGGCATCGAGGGGATGAAGCTTGAATAGGTGCCGACGATGCCGGTGATGGTCATCACCCCGCCGTAGATGATGCCGACATTGTTCGGGTTCTTGACCAGCGACATGACAAAGATGCCAAAACTGGACGAGAGCAGAACCAGCGCCGTGGCAGCCAGCATCACTGGGAGCGGCTGTCCCCAACGCACTCCGAATATCAGCCTCGACAGCCCCAGCAGCACCCCTGTCTCGACGGTCAGAGTGAGCACCGAGCCGATCACTTTGCCTGTCAGGATGGTGCGGATCGTGATCGGCGCTGAGAACAGCCGCCTCAGCGTGCCTTCATGCTCCTCGGCAATGATCGATTGGGCCACTGCCGAGCCGGTGAAAAACACATAGAAGATCATCATCGCCGCAGTGATGCTACCGAAGATGATGGAATCTGCATCTTGTACCGGAGTATGGTTCTCGATGGACTGTACATCGATCGCGCTGCCTGCGCTCTGTTGCTCACTCTGGGCGTTGACCCAGCTCAGGTAGCTGCCCACAACGGCCTGAAGTTCTGCCGGGCTGGCCTCCAACCCGTGTGCTTCAAGCTGGTGAGAGACTACGCTGACCGCGATTCGGGTGCCAGAGAAGGCATCCACAAAGGCGCTGACGACGCCCTTGACGATGCCTGGTCCGATGGTCAGCGTGGGGTCGCTGTAGAGCGTGATGGCCGCCTCGCCCTCATCGCTGAAGGCTGCTGCTGTGAAGTCGGCAGGGATGATGACGGCTACCCCGGCCTCGCCCGCATCGACGGCAGCTTTGGCGCTGACCTCATCGGCGGCCTCGGCCACGGCAATGAGGCCGGCCAGCCCTTCGTTTCGAAGTCCTTCCTCAACAATCAAGTCGCCAGCCACGAAACTGCCCGACAGGTCCGTCGGCTGGTCCAGGTTGACAGCCAGGACATGGGTCGTGGGCAGGTCGAAGCCGTCCTCCTCCTGGCGGCCCATGCCGCCAAAAGACAGCCAGAGGATGCCGACGATTGTCAGCGGCATGACGAACATGAACATCAACGAAAAAGCGCTGCGCGTCGAGCGCAACATGTCCCGGAGCGCAATATCGAAGGCTTTCATCATGGCCTCCTATTCGCGCAGTGCACGGCCCGTCAGGTGCAAGAAGACGGTCTCCAGGTTCGGCTCCTGGATGTCCACCGACAGGATGCGTAAGCCCTGCTGGGCTGCCGTCTCGAACAGGTGCGGCAGAACGACATTGCTGTCGTCTACCAACAATGTCACATGGCCATCCTCAGCGGTCACTGCACTGATGCCTGTTGTGGCCCGCCACGTCTCCAGCAGCCTGTCGGAGTGGTTCGTCATGCGTAGCTCCAGCCGATCCTTCTCCCCCACGATGCGGACCAGGTCTTCGTGCGTGCCAGAGGCGATGATCTGGCCGTGATCCATGATGGCAATATGATCTGAAAGTTCTTGGGCTTCTTCCATGTAGTGCGTGGTGTACAAAATCGTCATGCCCTGGCGGTTGAACTCCTTGACGCCGTCCAGAATAGCCCGACGGCTCTGAGGATCGATGCCTACCGTCGGCTCGTCTAGGATCAGCACGTCGGGGCGGTGCAGCAGAGCAATGCCGATGTTCAGGCGACGCTTCATGCCGCCAGAGAACTTACCGGTGCGTCCGCGCTGGCGGTCAGTGAGCTGGATCAGATCGAGGACTTCGTCGATCCGCTGCCGCAGGGTGGCCCCGCGCAGATCGTACATCTTGCCCCAGAAGGCCAGATTCTCGCGGGCCGACAGATCCTCGTAGATGGCGGTGTCCTGTGGAACAACGCCGATGGACCGCTTGACGGCCATGGGGTCGGAGCGGACCGAATGGCCCATGACCATGATGTCGCCCCGCGTGGGCTGAAGCAGGCATGCGATCATCGAGATGGTGGTGCTTTTCCCTGCACCATTGGGTCCCAGCAGACTGAAAATTTCACCAGGGGCGACGGTAAAGCTGATTCCGCGCACGGCATAGATCTCGCCAAAGTCCTTGTGCAGGTCGCGCACCTCGATAGCTGGCTGGTTCTGAATCATAAACAACCCTCTCTTGAACAGACAGTCCACGCCTCAGAGCCGACAGTAGATCGTCAGCCATCTGAGGCATATTACGTGTCAGTAAAATGGAAGTTGCACCGAGGCAATCTCATACAGCCTGGAAAGGAGAGCGCTGGAGGGCGGAGGCCTCATCCCTCACCCAGCAGGTCGTAATACACCTGCGGTCTGCGCCGCTCGACAAACTGCTCTGTCGCGTGTGCAATGCGCAGCAGCAGGTGCTCCTCCCACGGGCGGCCCATAGCGTGACATCCAATCGGCAGACCAGACTCATCGTAGCCGGCCACAAACGAGATGGCAGGCAGCCCGGTCAGGTTGGCTGGATTGACGAACCGCATCATCTCGGTGATAGCCGTAGTGTCCGACTCGCTGCTGCGCAGCGCGACCTTAGGAATCTCCGGGGCCGTGATGGCTGTGGTCGGTGTGAGGATCACGTCGGCCACCTTGAACGCCTCGGCGAAGTGCCGCATCGCGCGGGTGCGGATGCGCTGAGCCTGGATGTAGTCGCGCCCGGTGAATTCACGGGCCAATACCAGCAACAACCGCGTGCTGGGGTCAAAATCGCGGCGATGATCCCGGTCGTAACGGTCCATGTTGGCGCCCATCTCAGACAGGATGCTTATCACATGGGCCACACGGATGGCATCCAGCTCCGGGATGGCAATCTGCACAACTTCTGCTCCCAGGTCCTTCAGCCCCTCGACCACCCGGTTGCAGGCTGCGACGATGGAGGGGATGGCATGCTCAAACCAGGGGCGGTAGATGCCCAGCCGCAGGCCACGCAGGTTGGGCGAGTCGTAGCCATCGATGGTGACAGCCGGCTGGGAAAGCGTGTTGGGGTCCTGAGAATCAGCGCCGGCCATCACAGCGTAGGCCAGCGCAGCATCCTCGGCAGTTGCTGCCAGCGGACCGAGGTGGGCTACGCTCCAACACAGCGGCGCGGCCCCACACTCGCTCACACGGCCAAAGGTCGCTTTTAGCCCCACAATGCCGCAGAAGGCTGCCGGGATGCGGATCGAGCCGCCGCCATCGGCCCCAATGGCCACCGGGCACAGCCCGGCTGCTACTGCCGCCGCCGACCCGCTTGAGCTGCCGCCCGTGTAGTGAGCGGGGTTGTGGGGATTGCGCGGCGTGCCGTGATGGATGTTCAGACCGGTGGGCGTGATGCCGATCTCATGCATGTTGGCCTTGCCCACCAGCAATGCGCCTGCTGCTCGCATCCGTGCTACCACTGTCGAATCCCTGGTCACCGGGGCTTTGCCCAGGAATTTCGTCCCGACAGTTGTAGGGTAAGGCGCCATGTCCACTTCGTCCTTGACGGCCACCGGCACGCCGTCAAAGATGCTGAGCGGCGCCCCAGCCTGGAAGCGCTCGGTGGAGGCTTCTGCCTGGTGCAGCAAGTCGTCGCGGTTGACGGCGATGAAGGCCCGCAGCGGCGGGTCAAGGCGTTCGCTTTGATCCAAGGCTTCCAGCAGCCGCCTCGCGACCTGTTCAGGTGTGGCTGCACTGCTGCGATAGGCATAGGCATAGTCCCACACTGTGGCGTAGGCGAAGCCCTTGTGGGCGTGGTCGGGGCTGGGGGGAAATGTCACCAGATCGGGCGGCGGCCCCAGCTCTCGATCCGGCGGCGGGACGAGCGGCAGCAGCGTCGGTGGTTCGTCAACGACCATCCGGCGCAGGGCGTCGATCCCCCCGTTCTTGAGGAAAGTGCCGATCAGCAGTGGACGTGTGAGCGGGCTTTCGAGCAGGACTACGAATAGCCGAAGCAATGTCCCCATCAACCGTGGCAAGCTGACGGACTTGAGGTCATAATTCACCTGGTTTTGCATGATCCTTCTCCCTTGGGGTTGTCAAGGATCGGTGGGTGGCCATCAGGCGTCCTATAGCCTCCTCGGCTTGGTGATCCTTGTCCATAAGCATAACACCAACCCTGCGTGGCAAAAAGTGAAGACCTGCTGCGTCTCAACCGCGGGGTTGACTTCCAGCCTGGACACGGTAGACTGGCTGCAAACGAACCTGGAGACGAACCATGAGAGCTGCCACCCTGTGCTACCCGCTGCGCGGCGATCCGCCCCAGGAAATTCTGCTGGGCCTGAAGAAGGCCGGATTTGGCGTTGGCAAATACACCGGCATTGGCGGGAAGGTGGAGCTGCACGAAGACCCGGCGGCTGCCGCCGTGAGGGAGCTAACCGAGGAGACAGGGCTGCACGCCCAGATCGAGTCCCTGCACCCGATAGCGCTCCTCACCTTCCTGTTCCCTGCCCGGCCTGAGTGGAACCACCATGTCCATGCCTTTGTCGTGAAAGAGTGGGAGGGCGAGGTCATGGAGACGCAGGAGATCAGCCCAGTGTGGTGCCGGATCGACGCCATCCCGTTTGACCGGATGTGGCAGGATGCGATCCACTGGCTGCCGCTGGCGCTGGCCGGGAAAAAGATCAAGGCCCGCTTCACATTTGACGACGACAACGAGACCCTCCGCGAAGTACAAATCGCGGAATGGTAAACGCCCCATCACACTGTCCTCCCGCCTGCGGCCTCTGCATCCAGCGCCTGGATGAAGGCCCACGTCAGCGCGTAGGCGCGGCGCAAGACGGCGGTCTCGATCTTGTCGGGCGTGTCGTCTTTGTGATGCCAGTACAGCCTGGGGCCTCTGTACCTGATCGGCGTCCCTTCCGGCCCAATGCCAATCAGGGCGATGGCTGGGATGCCCAGGCGTAGCGCGTCTGCCATTTCGGTGTGGCCGCCAAACACGCGCGTCGGATGGCCGACCAGGCCCGGGCTTTGGGCGAGCACGCGCCTCAGCAAAGCGATCAGGCCGGGATCGGCGCGGTAAGCGAAGGGCGGGATAATCACCTCGTATTCCAGCCAGGCAGGGCCGTCGCGGCCCAACATCTCGAACACGATCACCTTTGGATTAACCATCTCAGCCTGGTGGCGACGGAAGAAGTCGATGGACCCGTAGTGCTTCACCTCTTCGCAGCCAGTGTTGACCAGCCACACGCGCGTGTGCCTGAGCGGCTGATCGGAGAGGCTGTGGGCCAGCGTGAGCACCAAGCCCGCGCCGGAGGCATTGTCGTTGGCCCCAGGGCTGAAGGGCGACAGCTCGGCCTGGAGGCAGATCGCGCCCAGCAGTGCGGCGCAGACTGCACTCTCCAACGACACAGGCCATATCCAGGGCCACTGGGCAACTGCCCCGACGGTGTATAGAACAGCCTGCACACAGAACGAGAAGAACATGATCGGGCTGGCGATGCGCCAGAAGTTAGTCCATCCGTTGGAATAGAAGATCAGCGGCGTGTGGTTGGTATCCAGGTGACCGATGAGCACCAGGTCTTGACGGTGGTCGCTGGTTGGAGCGAGAGTGGCCACGACGTTCTGGCTGGTTCCCCAGCTCACAAGACGACGCAGCAGATTATCCCGGAAAAGCAGCTCCAGAGTCTCTGACATCACCGCCAGGAGTGCGATCAGGGCGGCCAGCGTCGCGCTGATCTGCCCCATCAGCGGGTAAACTGCCGCCGAAAGCAGCATTGCAGCAGCCACGACTAGGTGGGGCTGGAATGCGGAGCGGGCGCTGGCAAAGGTCTCGATGCGCGGGGCAAGGCCCAGGTGGGCCATCACCTCATGGCTGTAGCTGGCAGCCCGGCGCTCGGCGTCGGTCGTCGAACCGCGCGGCCCGATCTCGCCAGCCAACCTATCGATGTGATTGCGCCAGGTTGCTATGTGAGGCTCGTGCTCGTCGTTCATATCCTCTCGCGACGTCAGGTAGTGGACAAGATAGCGACCAGGACCATATCGTCGAGTTTTAGACGTTTTGTCCCAGCCACGGCCTAGAACGTCACAGCGTGGGGCGCTCAGGGCGCACTGACGATCAGGTTGTCAAAGTGAATCTCGGACGGATCAGCCTCGAAAGAAGTGACGACCAGCGTGATGTCGCCAGAGGTGTAGTCAGTGTCGGTGATGCTGCTCAGGCGGCGGTCGTTCGCATACAGGATCAGCTCGTTGCCATTGCACACGATCTTGATGTGGTTCGTTGCGTTGCCCTCATGGATGGCTGTCGAGCGTGTCCAGTCGACCAGGTTGGTATATTCACTGTTGACCACTTTGGTGATGGCGTAATAGCCATCTCCGGAGATGAACATATAGTAGCCATCGTCGTTGGATTGGATGCGGCAGCCAATGCCATAGGCATTGTTGTTGTTCGCTGGGGCTGAGATCTGGCTCGCATCCACCTCGATCTGGACATTGTCAAAGGTGCGATTGGCCAGACCCCACATGCTGTTGCCATCGCCGTCCGATATCACCACATAGACGCCGTCGCCGTAGCCCACGTAGCCTTCCACGTAGTCGCCGATTTCCCATCCAGAGGCAGGGTTGCTGAAATCGTCCTGAAGCAAAATGTTGGGAGTCGGCGTGGGTGAGGCTGGAGGTGCAGCGCAGGCCAGCGCTGCCAGTGCAAGTGCCACGAAAGCCAGGAAAGCCCCTTGTTTGCTCATGCTTTCATCCTTTCGCAAAATGGTACAATGTGAGACACCGGATGCCTACAGATGGTTGAATTATAGCTGTTTTGTCGAAACAGGCCTCGGTGTGCGTTAACCTGGTCGATGCCGAGAACTGCGCCCTGCCGATCCTGGCCATCAGCGCCGGGGTGGTGGTTGTACTCGGCGCTGTCTGCCTCGGTGGAGATCGTTGGATGCATTTCGGCTTTGGGGATCAGCGCCGCCATCACAATCCCGTTGGGGTTCCTGCCCCCCATGAGGAACACACCCCGATGGTCTCTCCTCAGGTGTGTGTCCCGCTTTTGCAGTACAATGAGTATGCACTTTCGTTGCGAGAAAATATCAGCACAGGACAGACCCGGATATGCCCACAACTGCGACAGGCTTGCTGGTCGAAGAAGGACTCCGCGTCGGCTATCAGCTTGGCGACTACACGCTGATCGAGCGCATCGGCTACGGCGGTGAAGCAGTCATCTGGTCGGGGTGGGACAGCCGCCATGAACGTGTGGTGGCCATCAAGATCATTCCGGCCCTTGAGGGCGGCTCGTCTACCATCTCCAGCGACTTCAAGCGGCAGGTCTACCTGGTCGCCAGCCTCGATCATCCCAACATCCTGCCGCTGTACGAGTTTGGCTCGACCAACGACTACTTCTATTTTGTCATGCGCTACTGTCCCGTGGGATCGCTGCGCGACTTGCTGTCTGCCGGCCCCCTTGTGCCCCAGGATGCTCTATACCTGACGGCGCAGATCGCTTCGGCGTTGGATTACCTGCACAGCCATGAGATCGTGCACCGCGACCTGAAGCCGGGCAACATCCTGATCGACACGCACCGTCGCGCCTACCTCTCCGACTTCGGGCTGGCCAAACGTCTCACCCAGGAAACCGCTGCTCTCCACACCGGGCGCGGGACCGCCCCCTACGCTCCACCGGAGCAGTACCTCGGCTACCGCGCCACCCCCCAATCTGACATCTACAGCCTGGGCGTACTGATCTTCGAAATGCTGACTAATACCCTGCCCGACAGCGCCGTGGGGTCTGGGTCGCCTTCCATTGAGACGCGGCGTATCATGCCTGACCCGCGTGAACAGAATCCGGCTCTACCGCCGGAGTTAGGTCTGGCGCTCCGTCGACTCACTGCGCCCGACATGACGGCGCGCCCGGCCACCGTGCGCGAAGCCTTCAGGCTGGTCGCGGGTGTGTTTGGCAGAGAATTGGGCGTCCCTGACGCCAATTCGCCGATGCTGCTTGAGAAGCTGGCCCAGGTGGGTTCCGCCCTCGGCGATGAGGCGCTGGGCGCCCGCGATGCACGCTATTTGCTGGAACTGACACAACAGGATTGGAGACCCGACGAAGAGGAATTCCCGCTCAGCTCCACCCACTTCGCTCTGATCGACTCCTTCTACTCGCGAGCCGAACGCCACGGCCTTGAGCTGGATGATGCCATTGGCCGCTTCATGCTGCGGGGAAGCCTGGCCCACAGCTTCCATTTGGATTACTGGTGGAGACAGGTAGCCGACCATCAGGCCCGAATGCAGGTCTGCGAGGAGTGTATCGCCACAGAGAATGAGACCGTGGTCGGACGTGCGCTTTCGCAGATGGTGGCCGATGCGGCTGAGCTTCCGCTGGAACGACTCTCCCCCTCGACACTCGAGCGGTTGATCGACCTGGCGATGGGAGCTTCCTCCTCATCGGTGCGCAGCAATGCGCTCAAGGTCATGCAGGCTGCCGCTCCCCGCTCCGCGCGATGGCGCTCGGTGGGGCTGACGCCCGCCAGCGATGCCAAGCTGACAGCCCTGGCGCTCAGCGACAGCCCTCAGGCGCGGCAAGCCGCCCATCTGATCGGCCAGCTTCGCAGCGAGACGGCTGTCCGGTCCCTGGTCCGCCGGGCAGATAAGGCCGACTCCGATCACGTGATACGAGTGCTCCGTGAAGTCCGCGCCGCGGCAGGCAGCCTGCCGGCTTCAGCTCCGGCTCTGATTCGTATGCGGGTAGCCCTGGGATCGGCCCGCGAGCAGTTTCTGGAAGACAAAGCCGCGCTCTCCTGGTCCCGCTCGTTGATCGGCTTGGCTGCCGCCGCTCTCACCAGCCTGATGCTGGTGCTGGGATTTTTCTCGACGCCTGAGGCGCAGATGCGCGATATTCTGCTGGAGCCGTATCCTGTCAGCGGCATTGTGACGCTGGTGGAAGTGAACGACGAGAGTCTGGAGCGCTACGGACGCTGGGCAAGCTGGCCGCGCACGCTTCACGCCCAGCTGATCGACCGGCTGGTGGAAGCAGGCGCGGGAGCCATCGTGTTCGACTTCAACTTTGTCTCCGAAACGCCCGACGATGCGCAGTTGGCCGAAGCGATGCAGCGTGCAGGCAACGTCGTCCAGCCGGTGACGGGCCAGGGAGATGCCTACAAAGATACGCCAGGGACAATGCGCTACCTGGGCGGCGTGTGGCCGCAGCCCGTGCTGCTTGAGGCATCGGCGGCGTTGGGGCACACCAACATCCTCCACGACGGCGACGGCTACGTTCGCCGCACGCCGACCGTCATCACCATTGAGGGTGAGCGTTATCCCAGCATTGCCATGGCCGCCATCCATGTCTATCTGAACTCTGGCGTGGCAGCACAAGGGCCATTGGCGCTGCCTGAGCCGAGGGATGGCGTCCTGAGCTTTGCCGCACGGGACATCCCGGTCGGCAAGTTCGGCGAGATGATGCTCCACTACGCCGGACCGCCCGCGCAGCCCGATCGACGCACGTTTCGGACTGTCAGTTATCAGGACGTGTTGGACGGCAAAGCGCCGCCTGAGGCATTCGAGGACAAGATTGTGCTGATCGGCATTACCGCCACTGCCGAGCCAGACCGCTATCTGACGTCCGTCAGCCGGGGTCGCCCCATGTACGGGGCAGAGATTCAGGCCAATGCCATCGAGACGATCTGGTCTGGGCGCTTCATTGTGCAGCCGGAAATGTGGGTGCGGGTGGTGACGTTGCTTGTCCTCGGTGTGGTGACGGGCCTGGTCTGCACCCGGCCCTGGCTGGGGCTGGTGCTTACGATGGCCATTGCCGCGCTGTACTTCGTGGCTGCCAGCGCGATCTTCGATCTTCGGGGCATCATGCCCGATCTGCTCTATCCGTTCATGACCATTGCTCTCAGCTACGCCACGGTGACGGCTTATCGTTTCTCGCTTGAGGCGCGACAGCGCCGCCAGGTCATGCAGCTCTTCGAGGCGCACGTCACGCCTGAAGTGGCGCGAGCCACTCTCAGCGCTGTGCAGAAGGGTAACATCAACCTGGAGGGACAGGTGCAGGAAGTCTCCGTGATGTTCGCCGACATCCGGGGCTACACCGCTTATGCCGAGATGCACGAGCCGGAAGAGGTCATGGAGATGGTCAACACCTTCATGAACATCGTGGTGGAAGCGGTCTTTGCCTATGAGGGCACTGCGGCCAGCTACGAGGGCGATCAGGCCATGGCGTTGTTCAACGCACCATTGCCCCAGCCCGATCACGCCTGGCGAGCGGTTCAGGCGGCTATGGAGGTCAGGCGGCGGGTAGAGGAGTATCACAGTATGCTGCCAGAGGATCACCCCCACCGCCTGATCAACTTTGGCTGTGGCATCTACACCGGCAAGGCTGTGGTCGGCTACGCTGGATCGTCGCGCCGCTACGCCTACACGGCCATTGGCGATACCGTGAGCGTTGCTGCACGTCTGACCAGCACTGCCCTGCCCGGCCAGATTCTGATTGGCGAGGCGACTTACCGACAAATCGCGGGCCAGGCGCCGGTAGTATCGCTGCCCGCCGTTGCAGCCAGGGGCAAGTCGGAGCCGGTAGCCGTGTTTGCGGTTGTGCCATCCACGGTGAGCGCGGCGTAGGGCTTGTTTGTCTGTGTGGATTTGGCTGGCGCTGGGTAGCGCCCCGCCTGTTACAGCCTGCTCACCCTCACGCCGAACCGTCTGAGCTTCTTGAGCAGCCGATCTTTCGCCTGCTTCACCTTGCGTTGCTGGGCCTTCTGGTCCAGGCCGTCCAACCCCATGACTGCTGCGTAGCGCTCTGTGCTGCGCACATTCTCCACCATGAGCAGCAGGATCTGCTCTTCAACCGGATCAAGTTCGGCTTGTAGGGTGCGCAGGATTTCTTCGCGGGAGAGGCGAGTGTGCTGGGCAAGCCACTCGTCGAGGAGAACATCGTCCTGCACAGAGTTTCGCTGCAACATCTGGAATTCGACGGCGGGGTCTTCGAGGTCGGCCAAGTGGCTGATGCGGCGCTGCTCGCGGTCGATGGCGTTCAGCATGTCGCGGCGGGCAGCCATCCGCAGGTAGGCAAACAGCGAGAGCCGGGCCGGATCATACTGGCGGGGCGACTCCTGATAGTCCAGCAGCAGATCGATGGCTATCGTCTCGTGCAGGTGGGCATCCTGCTGAGGGAAGTTGGCCTGCAGGAACGCAACCAGGTGAGGAAGGGCCGTCTCACACAGCTCGGCGAAAGCTGTCGGGTCGCCTCTCACCATGCGTTGGTGTTGCCCATCCTGCCATTGGCGGGGAGGCTCAGCGAATGATGACATGCTGCCGCTCCTCGATGGGGTTGTCTATGATAGAGGACTTATCATCGCCGCGGGGCAGCAGCAACGTTCGAAAGTACACCCAGCCTCCCCGACTGATTGTCGATCACACACGGTGACAGAATATTGTAGTTCACAGTTGTCAGCATAGCATGACTTGGCGTCTTAAGACAAGGCAGGGGTGCACACAACAGTGAGGGCAGAGGAGGGAAAACTCGCCCTGTGTAACTCGCGGCAGTCGATTTGAGAGAGCGCCTGGCGGCAAGGTGAGTCATGCCGCAGGGGCCGGTACAAGGCAGCTTCCCCGAAGTTTGTCACTTTTGAAGAGCCTACGAGGCGCTTTTCGCGGGCTATCAGTTGTCCAGCATGGCATCTGTGGTATGATCGGGGAGCAAAAGCAAAACATTCCGAATTGCCCTTTCAGTCAGGTCGCGGCAAGTTCGGAATAAGTCGCCCAGGTGCCCCAGGAAGGAATCGAACCTTCAACCTACCGCTTAGGAGGCGGTCGCTCTGTCCATTGGGCTACTGGGGCCTCCTCAGTTCGATTATAGCAAACGGGGGAGGGCTTGCCAAAGGACTGGCGTAGCGCCCAATCTATGCTGAATGGCCCACTGAAACGCGATGAACGGCTGCACGGTCGTTATCTGATCGTTCATGCCCGCCACCTGAGCGGGGTCAGTGCGCTGTACGAGGCGCTCGACGAACAACCGTGGGTAGAATCTCGCTCTTGCGCAATCAAAGAGGTAGTTGTCGACGATGCAGCGCCTCGCCGCGCCCAGGCCATCGAAGAGTTCCTGCGCCGCGCCAGGCTGCTCACCACGCTGACCCATCCCGCCATTCCGCCCATTCTGGATTATTTCGTCATCGAGAACCGCGCCTACTTGGTGATGCCCCTGCTTGAAGGCCAGGACCTGGAAGACATGCTCTACAACTCGGACTCGCCTCTGCCAGTGCCGACGGTTGTGCGCTGGGGGCTTGAGCTGTGCGATGTTCTCAGCTATCTGCACTCGCGCCAGCCCGATCCGATCATCTACCGGGATCTGAAGCCGGCCAACATCGTCATCGATTCACAGGGACGTGTGCGGTTGGTCGATTTTGGCGCTGTGGAATTGCTCTCCAATGCCCCGAACGCCGCGCCGCTGGGCACTGACGGTTATGCAGCGCCTGAGCAGTACGAGGGTGTGATCGCGCCATCTATCGACATCTATGCTTTGGGCGCTACCCTGCATCAGTTGCTCACCCGCTGCGACCCGCGTCTAGAGCCGCCGTTCTCGTTTGCCGAGCGCCCGATTCGGCAGTACAACCCTGCCGTGCCGAAAGAGCTTGAGGAGGTGGTGATGCGCGCTTTGGAATACGATCCGGCCCGCCGATTTGGCAGTGTGTCTGACATGGCCAGGAGCCTGGCGCAGGTCGAGATCGTGTGAAGGCATCGGCGTCAGCTCACCTCTGTGCTTTTCGGCCTGGCGGCGCTGGGGTACAATGCGGGTAGAGCAGACGGGGCGCTGAGAGGGCAACCCATGGGCCTGGAAAACATTCTCCACGGCAAACATGTTCTCCTGGGGGTCACTGGCTCGATTGCCGCTTACAAAGCGGCTATCGTCGCCAGCCAGCTCACGCAAGCCGGGGCGCTGGTCGATGTCATTATGACCGAGGCGGCTGTGCGCTTTGTCACCCCGCTCACCTTCCAGTCGCTCACGGGTCGCCCGGCTTACACCAGTATGTGGCACACCGAGACTGGCGGGGGATTGGGCGCTCACATCGCACACGTCGGGCTGGGCCACAACGCCGATCTGCTGCTCATTGCGCCAGCCACGGCCCACACAATGGCCCGGCTGGCCCATGGGTTGGCCGATGACCTGCTGAGCGTGACAGCGCTGGCCGCCCGCTGCCCGATCCTGATCGCCCCCGCCATGGATGCTGGAATGTACAGCGCCCCGGCGACTCAGGCCAACCTCGAAACGCTGCGGGCGCGGGGAGTCCACTTTGCTGGCCCGACGGTGGGCCGGATGGCTTCCGGGCTGGAGGGGCTGGGGCGTTTCCTGGAGCCAGAGGAGATCGTCGGGCACGTGCGGCGAATACTTGGCCTGAATGGCCCCCTGCGTGGACGGCGGGTGGTCGTCAGCGCTGGGCCAACCCGCGAACCGCTCGATCCTGTTCGTTTCCTCTCCAACTGGTCGTCGGGCAAGCAGGGCTTTGCGATTGCCCAGGCTGCGATCGACGCCGGGGCCGATGTGACGTTGATCGCCGGGCCGGTCAGCTTGCCTACCCCCGTGGGAGTAACGCGGATCGACGTGGTCGATGCTCGCAGCATGGAACAGGCCGTGCTGGCCCACGCGACTGGCGAGCGCCAGGCCGATGCGCTCATCATGTGTGCAGCGGTGGCCGACTTTCGCCCGGCGCAGGTGTCGGAGCACAAGATCAAAAAAGCCGCAGGGGAGGCCCAGCCCGCAGCGCCTTTGCAGGTGGGCTTCGTCCAGAACCCCGATATTCTGCTGGCAGTCTCCCAACAGGAACGCCGTCCGCGCGTGACTATCGGTTTTGCCGCCGAGTCGCAGGCGCTGATCGAGCAGGCTCGCGACAAACTGACCCGCAAAAAGCTTGACCTGATCGTCGCCAATGACATCACCGCAGCCGATGCGGGCTTCGGGGTAGACACCAACCGCGTGCACTTCGTCACCGCCCAGGGCGTCGAGGCTCTGCCGCTGATGAGCAAGGACGCTGTGGCGGCTCGCGTCATCGCATGGCTGGCCGGACAGCTTTATGCGTAATTGCCTAAATGCGCAATAATGACTAATCCCAGCCTATTGCTGTGACTTTCTTTTTGACATTTCGTTTTGTTCTGCTTATTATATTCATATACCCCTCTTTGGCGCTTTGTAATCATCCCTCAAGCCAAGCATGGAGGGGTGCCACGGGGAAAACGTTGGACCCACTCAATCAGAGAAGGAGGAGTCTAGGGGAGGATTCCGGTAGATCGATTCGTCCAACACTTTCTCTATCGCGCATTCGCGCACATACTTCAGGAAGGAAGAAGGAGAAGAACGGATGAAGAACAACAAGTGGCTAGTACTCGTCGTACTGGTCCTGACTGGGCTTCTTATGGCTGCTTGCGCAGGGCAACCTGAGCAGGTCGTGGTGACGGTTGAGGTTGAAGGTCCTGCCGGGGAGACGATCGTCGTGACCGCCACGCCCGAGCCGGGAGCCGGTCCCGAGATCCCCGAAGGCCCGCTGGCGGCTGAGGGCTTGGTGGCCTGCAATCCGCTGCCCGAGCTGCCCGAGGCAGCCCGCACCAGCGGTGTGGCCGCGCCCGTCCGCCCGGTTCGCATCGCTGGGACGCGCATTGCCAGCCCTGTAGCACAGGAGACGGGCGGCAATGTCTACCGTGTGGGCGTGTTTGAGGATGTCACCACCACGAACTACTTCGCAGCCAACGGCCCCGACAACACGGTGTGGAACAGCTACATGTTGCCGCCGCGCCTGGGCCTCTACGGTCTGGCCGACCGCACCTTCCAGTTTGTGCCCGGCCTCGCGGCTGCGATGCCCGACCCGCTGACCGAAGAGGGTGGCAAGTGGGTGGTCAACATCCCGCTGCGCCAGGACATCTTCTGGAGCGATGGCACGCCTGTCACCGCCAATGACGTGGCCTGGACCGCCAACACGGTCCTGAAGTTCGGCCTGATCGCCGGTGGTTGGGGCGCCTGGTATGACGGGAACTATCTGGAGGGCATGGAAGTTGTTGACGACTATACCGTCAAGATCATCTACCACACCAAGCCCGGTCTGGCCCGTCATGAGTACGGCACACTGCAGGCTCCGATCCTGAACGCTGCCTTCTGGCAGGCCAAGATCGATGAGGCCGGTGCGCTGGCCCCGATCGAGGCTCTGGCGGCTGACGCCAGCGATGAGGACAAGGCGGCAGCCCAGGCTGAGGCCCAGGACATGCTGTATGCCATCGTCCCCGATGGGGAGCCGCTGGCCGGTTCGTTCCTCTTCAAGACCTGGTCGCCTGGCGCGTTCGTGGAGGACTCCGCCAATCCCGACTACTTCGACACCGGCACGATCATCACTCAGTACGTGGATGGCACCTATAAAGAGCTGCGCACCGACGCCACCGAGTTCATCCTCTACGGCGAGGGCACTGGCGACGTGGCAGTTGAGTATGAGGTCGGCCCGCATGTTGACGCCGCCGTCTTCACCTACTACGGCTCGCAGGACGCGGCTCTGCTGGCGCTGCGCGCCGGTGAGATCGACTTCGTGCTGAACCCGCTCGGCCTGCAACGTGGTCTGCTGGAGCAGATCCAGGGCGATCCGAACATCACGGTGATTGAGAACTCGGTCAACGGTTTCCGTTACCTGAGCTTCAATAACCGCCGTCGCCCGATGAACGACTGCGCCTTCCGCCAGGCTGTGGCCGTGCTGATCGACAAGGAATTCGTCACCGGCACGATCCTGCAGGGCGTGGCCTTCCCGCTGTACACCTTCGTGCCCCAGGGCAATGCGGCCTGGTACTTCGGCGATGTGCCCAAGCTGGGCCAGGGCATGACCCGCGAACAGCGCGTCAACTATGCCGTCGCCATCCTGGAGCAGGCTGGCTTTAGCTGGACGGACGATCAGAAACCCGCCTGGGACGCCGACAACCGTCAGGTGCTCCAGGGTGGACGTCTGATCATGCCCGATGGCACGCCGGTGCCCGATCTGAACCTGTGGGCCCCCAGCGCTGGCTATGACCCGCTGCGCTCGACCTTCGCCATCTGGATCGAGACCTGGCTGCGCGAGTTTGGCATCCCCGTGACCGCCAATCTGGCCGGCTTCAACGTCCTGGTGCCGCGCATCTTCACTGAGCAGGACTTCGACATGTACATCCTGGGGTGGAGCCTCGGCATCTTCCCCGACTACCTGAACGACTTCTTCAACAGCGAGCAGGCTGTGTTGGATGGCAACAACGCCGGTGGGTACGTCAACCCCGAGTTTGATGCCGCTGCTGAGGCGCTGTTGACCTGCGACAGCATCGAGAGCTGCAAGGAGATCGCGAACAACCTCCAGGTCCTCCTCTCGACAGAAGTGCCCTACGTGCTTCTGTTCGACACGGGCATCATCGAGGCCTACCGCAGTGCACGGGTGGAGTATCCCTACACCCAGACCCTGAGCGGTCTGCAGTTCGGTGGGCACTCGGTCAAGACCAATGTCAAGATCAAGTAACGTAAGCGGCCTGCGTCAGTGAGCTGACGCATCTGGGAGGGTGGGGTGATCCTACCCTCCCAGTTTTGGCAGCGCCTGAAAGTCTGTGTGGTCGTTCTCATAACAAGAGGAGGTTAAAGACTATGAGACGCTATCTCGCCGGGCGCCTGTTACAGAATGTGCTGACCTTCTTTTTGTTCCTCACGACTGTGTTTTTCCTGTTGGATGCCCAACCCGGTGACTTCGGAAACGCCTTTCTCAGCGATCCCAGGCTGACTGCCGAACAGCGCCAAGTTCTGCGGGCGCAGCTGGGGCTGGATAAACCCGTCTATGAACGCTACGTCATCTGGATGTCCCAGGCCATTCAAGGGGACTTCGGCATCTCCTTTTCGAATTACCCTCGCCAGGTGCTGGATGTGATCGCTGAGCGCGCGCCACGCACGGTCACGCTGTTCCTCACTGCCGCGATTGTGTCCTTCTATGTGGGCTTCTTGACCGGAAAGATTCTGGCCTGGAAACGCGGCGGGCTGATCGAGTATGCTGCCACCATCGGCGGCGTAGGGCTGTACACTGTGTTCTACCCCTGGTTCGGGTTGATGATGACGTTTATCTTCGCGTACTGGCTGGGTGTGCTGCCCATTGGCAAGTTCATCGACCCGGTGCTGTGGCGCGGTGTGCCAGAGGGCGTCACCGCCAATGCCGTCTTTTTGCGGCTGTTGGTCACAGGTCTGTTGGGAGGGCTGGCGTTGCTGGTGTGGACAGTTTTCACACGCCGCCTCGACCCCATCAAGCGCCCTCGCGCCATGTGGCTTGGCTTTCTGGTGATAGTGCTGGCAGCCTTGGTCTACTGGATGTTCTTCTCCGGCGGCGTGGGTCTCTATGCCCTGGACATCCTGAGACACATGGTTCTGCCCATCATGACCCTGACGCTGGTCAATTTCGCTGGGCAGATGCTGCTCACCCGCAACAGTATGCTTGAAACGCTGCGCGAGGACTACATCCTCACCGCACGCGCGAAGGGCCTGCCGGAGCGCACGGTACGCGACAAACATGCAGCCCGCAATGCCATGTTGCCGGTCATCACGGCCTTCGTCTTTAGCGTGGCTTTTGTGCTGGATGGCGGCATCATCACCGAGACGGTCTTCTCGTGGCCAGGTATGGGACTGACGTTGCTGACTGCCGCACAGACTGAAGATATCCCCATGGCTGTCGGTTGTCTGGTGTTCACCGGTGTGCTGGCTCTCACGGGCCACCTGGTCGCTGACATCCTGTATGCCTACCTCGACCCACGCATCCGGTATGCGTAGCCGGGACGGAGAGTGAGCTATGACTCAACAAACCGATTTTGCCCCTGCCAGGGCTGCCGACGCAGTGCTGGCTCCATCTCAATTCACACTGTGGCGCATCCGTCTCCAGTTGGCTTGGCGAGGCTTCAAACAGAGCGCCGCGCTGTTCGCCGAGAACAAGATCGGGCTGATCGGCCTGGCGATCATTGTGTTGTTCGCCCTGATGGCCGTGGCCTATCCCATCTTGATCCGCTTTGTGTGGGACCCCAACATCTATGACCCTATCGTCGGCTACGACTTCACCCAGCAGCAGCAGCCCGCAGCCCCTTCAGCCGCGCACCTGCTGGGCACCGATCCCCTGGGGCGCGATGTGCTGAGCCAACTGATGTTCAGCACAGCCTCGGAGTTTGCGCTGGGGATGACGGCAGCCCTGGTGACGGTCGTGATTGCTACGCTGGTGGGGGCTATCACCGCCTACTTCGGCGGCGTGATAGACACACTCCTGATGCGTCTCGCTGACATCGTCATCATGACGCCTGTGATCACGATCCTGATCGTGTTCTCCACCCTGGTCGACCTGAAACTGGTCCACCTGGCGGTCCTGCTTGGCCTGCTGTCGGGCTTTGGAGGCACGGCCATCGTCATCAAATCACAGGCTCTGACGGTCAAGGTGCGGGCCTACATTGAGGCGGCGCGGGTGGCCGGAGGCGGCGATTGGCACATCATTGTGCGTCACATCATCCCCAACCTGCTGCCGCTGTCGTTCCTGTATATGATGTTCAGCGTCACTGGTGCTATCTTCTCTGAGGCGGTGCTGTCGTTCTTTGGCCTGATGAACATCCGCATGTCGTGGGGCCTGATGATCCACACCACCAATACGGCAGGTTACCTGCTTGACATCCAGAAGTGGTGGCTGATCTTCCCGGCCAGCTTGGCGATCACGTCGCTGTGCGCTGCTTTCTACTTGGTCGGGCGCGCCCTGGACGAGATCGTCAACCCGCGCCTGCGCAGACGCTAAACGGAGACGCTTGGCCCACCCGGCTTTGAAGGGATGGGCCACATTACATTTATACGCTAACCAACAGTCTATTAGGGAGTCCTGGACGTGGGAAAGCCTCTCTTACAAGTCGAAAACCTGACCATGCATTTCACTACCCGTGCCGGGGATGTCAGAGCAGTCGATAATGTCTCCTTCACCCTGGCCGAAGGCGACTCGTTGGGCTTGGTGGGAGAGTCGGGGTGTGGCAAGACCTCCATCGCTCTCACTCTGCTGCGCCTGCTGCCCGATAACGCTAAGATTTTGGGCGGTCATATCTGGATGGACGGCACAGACCTGTTGGCGCTGTCCGAGGAAGAGATGCGCAAGTTCCGCTGGAAGCGCATTTCGATGGTTTTCCAGGCTGCCATGAACTCGCTGAACCCGGTCTATAGAGTGGGCGACCAGATCATCGAGGCTCTGGAACTCCACATCGGTGTGATGACCAACGAACAGGCCCGGGCCCGCGTGGCTGAGCTTTTCGACCTGGTGGGGCTGGACCCTGCCCTGATGGACCGTTATCCGCACGAGTTCAGTGGCGGCATGCGCCAGCGTGCCGTGATCGCCATGGCCCTCTCCTGTAACCCTGACCTGATCATCGCCGACGAGCCGACCACCGCTCTCGATGTGATCGTTCAAGACCGTGTGCTGCGACAACTGGAAGAGGTTCAGGCCAAGTTGGGCATGAGCATGATCTACATCTCGCACGACATCGCGGTGATCGCCGAGGTCAGCAACCGCATTGGTGTAATGTACGCCGGACAGATGTCGGAAATGGCCGACTCGGTTGAGATCTTCGAACGTCCTCTGCATCCTTACACCTTTGCCTTGATGAGTTCGTTCCCCAGCATCAAGGGGCGACGACAAAAGCTTGAGCCGCTGCCAGGCGAACCTCCCAATCTGATCAGCCCACCTTCTGGCTGCCGGTTCCATCCCCGTTGCTGGCGTGCTCTCGATATTTGCAGCCAGGAACCGCCGCCCTTTGAGGACTATGGCAACAACCACTGGGCTGCTTGTTGGAATCCGCTTGAACAGACTGCACAAGAACAAGAATTGGAAGCGTAGCCATGGAATCAAACGGCCAACCTCTTGTCAAGGTTGAAAACCTGGTTAAGTACTTCCCCCTCACCACGAGCCTGTTCTCGACGGTCAAGGGGCAGATCCATGCGGTGGATGACATCAGCTTCGAGATCATGCCTGGCAAGAGCCTGGGGCTGGTGGGCGAGTCGGGTTGCGGCAAGACCACAACGGGTAAACTGATGGTCCGGCTGTACGAGCCGACTTCGGGACGCATCCTGCTCTCCGGCGAGAAGGGCGAACTGGAGGACATCGCGCACCGCAGAGGCGCAGCGCTCAAAGTCTTCCGCCGCCGTGTTCAGATGATCTTCCAGGACCCCTACGAGTCGCTCAATCCCCGCCGTACTATCTTCGACACCATCTCGGAGCCTCTGGTGGTTCAGAACATCGGCACGCTGGCCGAGCGCCAAGAGAAGGTTGCTGACCTGCTGAACGTCGTTGGCCTGACGCCCGCCGAAACCTTCATGTTCCGTTTCCCCCACGAGCTTTCCGGTGGGCAGCGCCAGCGCGTTGCCATTGCCCGCGCCCTGATCGTCGATCCGCAGTTCATCGTCGCTGATGAACCAACCTCCATGCTCGATGTGTCGATCCGCATCGGCGTGATGCAACTCATGGCCGATCTGGCTGATCGCTATGGCGTGAGCTACCTTTACATCACCCACGACCTGGCTGTAGCTCGATATATGACCCAGAACGTGGCCGTGATGTACCTGGGCAAGATGGTCGAGAAAGCCGAGACCGAGGAGATACTGGCCAACCCCCTGCACCCCTACACCAAGGCGCTGTTGGCCGCGACTCCGGTCCCCGACCCACGCCTGGGCCGCGATCCGATTGAGATCAAGGGTGGCATTAGCAAGCCCATCGACCCGCCGCCGATGTGCCGCTTCTACGCTCGCTGCCCGATTGCCGACAACTTCTGCCGCGATAACCCACATCCGCCGCTGGAGGACAAAGGTGGCGGCCACTATGTGGCCTGCTACAAGGTCTGACGGCTGGAGAAGCATGTTGCTGTGTCCCCTTCGGGGGCATGAGCCTGGTCGGCGCGACCAGGCTCTTTTGCTTATAATGGGGGAGCAGGGCTGGCAGCCCCTTTTCTCAGGGATGTGCCTGATGCACGAGCTTATCTTTGCTACCAGCAATCCGGCCAAGCTGTCCCAACTGGCTTTTGTGATTGACCAGCTGATGGTCCCTTTCTGCCTGGTCAGCGCACAGGAGCGCTACGGCGACCGGGCGCACTACGTCGAGCAGGGCAATACGGCGGCCAGTATTGCCGAAAATGGCGCCCGGCAACTCGCCAGGCGGCTAGGGGTGCCGATCGTCACGGAGGATACCACCTTTCACGTCGAGGCGCTGGGAGGGCAGCCAGGGGTGCGAGCTGGAACTTACCTCGCAGAGCATGGGCGGATTGGAATCCTGCGAGCGCTGGTGGGAGCTGCCAGCCGCCGGGCAACGATCGTTTCGGCGGTGGCCTGGGCCACCCCTGAGGGAGATTCGCAGACATGGGTGACAGCCCTCGATGGGCAGGTGTCGTCCCGCGAACGGTGGACAGCAGGCCAGCCGGATTGGCTCGCGCCAACGCCGGATAACCCGCTCGGCGGTGGGTACAATGCCATCTTTATTCCAGACGGCTCGATGCTGACCCTGGCCGAGGTTCCCCCCGCAGACTCTCTGCACGTTGGCTACCGCGAGCCGAACTTCTGCGCCCTGCTTGCCTTCCTCGCTAGCTGGCACAGGGGTGAGGCCGACACAGGCAAATCGGGGACTTGATGTGAATTCGAAGCAGAAAGGCTGCGCCCAGTTTTCAGCCGCGCCCCGACTCACTATAATGGTGCCCATGACCGACCACGGCTTCTCCCGCTTCGCCTTCGGGTTGTTGACAGCGTCGGCCATCCTGCTGGCGGCTTGCGACATGACTATCCCCACCCAGGAAGCCAACCCTCTTCTGGTGACGCTCCCCGTGGCCACACCCGCATTGCTCACTCCCACTCAGGCGGCTTCGCCAACGCCGCTGCCCGCTACTTCGACCCCCACGGCTGTGCCCATCGTCGCCCCCACACCGCCAGTGCAGGGCGTAGCTGCCACACGCCTGCTCTGGCAGTGGGGCGAGGTCGCACAGCCTACAGCGCTGGCAGCCACAGGCAACCGGCTGGCCGTGTTGGTCTCTGATGGGCGCTTTGTATGGCTGGACGCTTCGAGCGGGCGGGTTGAGGCCAGCGCCTTCCTGTGGCAGGGCATCCTTGAGGGCGAAACCCTGGGCGAGGTCTATACCGACGGCCAGGTTGCCGTCGTTGCCAGCCGTGAGATCAGCCCTGATCCCTCCACCGGCCTGGCTGGCTCGCGGGCGCGCCTGATCGTGTTTGGCCCTCAGGCTCAGGAACTGTGGTCGCTGCCGGAGATCGCCGACCAACGCTTCTACAGCGCGGCGCTCTCCACCGGCGCGGCAATCGTCGGCATGTGGCCGCATGGCTTCGAGGACAATACGTTGGCAGCCTACGAACTGATGACGGGCCGGCGACTGTGGGAGGTGCGCCCTGCCGAGGACGAACGTTTCGGCTATGCGCAGATCCTCCACACTGGCACCCGCCTGTATGTGCTGCTCGACGGTCCCCAAGGCGGTGGCGTAGCCTGTCACGATCTGCGCACTGGCGACCTGCTCTGGCAGTGGTCTGATATGGAGGGAGGCCGCTCTGATCGGATCGTGCTGGATCGGAACAGCTTGTTTGCCCTCGGCGTCGCTGGGGTGGTGGCGCTCGACCCGATCACCGGGGCAGTGGGCTGGGAAGTGAGCTTTAACGCAGACCCGGAAGCCGGAGCAGTGGCAGCGGATGGGCTGGTGGTCCTGGCTCCGGCCCCTACGGTTGAGCTGGGCTTCAGGCCGGGCCTGATTGGTTTGGAGGCTCTCAGCGGCCAGTTGGCGTGGCACTCGCTGAATGGCCTGCTGGCCAACCCACTGGCTATCGGTGATGGCATCGCCTGGACGATCGTCAAAGACTTTGACGCTGGGGTGGTCTCGCTGAGCGGGCTGGAATTGTCTACGGGTCTGGAGCAGGTGCGGGTAGCCGTCAACAGCCGCCCTGACCTGCTGTACCAGCTCGTGGCCCACAGTCGCCGCGTTTATGTCCTGAGCGACGTGCTGCAAGCCTACGGCTATTGATGTCCGTGGCCCCTTGTTGGGCAGGCCACGTGATGTTATGCTTCACGGTAACATTGAGCTGGCGAGGGGCAATCGATGTGTCCAATCCCGGATGACCAGATCGACCGACACAAGTTTGTCTTGATGTACGCTGACGAACGTGTGATTGACGCTGTGGCTGACCTGCGCGATGCCCAGGGCCAGGATTGGTGGCACCTGGTAGTTGACCTGGGGGAGGGGCGCTATGCCGCTGCCCGCTTCTCTGACCTGACCGCCGGAGTGAAGGCCCAGGGCGAGACGTTCTTAACCCAGCCGCTCGACCGTCTGGTGGGGTCGGTGCTGCTCCCCATCGCTGTGATCGCTGAGCAGGACCAGGCCGATCTGGATCAGGTGCGGCAGCGTGCCGCTGAGACGCCTGGCCATGCGGCGGCGATCCTGAGCGGCGGCGAGTTCCGGGGAATCGTCCCCGCAGGCGGCACACGGGCGCCGGGCGGCCTGTTTGATGTAGGGCTGGTGCAACTGGCCGGGCAGTTTGCCGAGATTCCCGAAAAGGGCACGCTGAGCCGCCGCCGCATGGCAGGCAAACCCAAAAAGAGCGCTTCATCCAAAGAGTGAGCCATGTTCGATGACCTAGGTTCCGTGGTCAAGGGAATCGCCAGCCAGCTTGGGCTGACGTTTCTGCTGGGTGGCTTCCTGCCCATGCTGGTCGGCGTGGCCGTCAACCAGTTTGTGATCTTTGTTCCACCCTATGCGCCCGGCCCGTTGAACTTCTTTCCGGGTTCTTCGCCCGTCCTGGGCGCTTACACCGGTGAGATCGCGACGACCGTAGTGTTGGCGCTGGGCCTGGCGCTAGGGGTGCTGCCGCTCAACCTGTTCGTCCTTCGGCTGTTCGAGGGATTGCTGCCTGGCGTCAGACAGGCACTTTTCCCCCTTCTGCTGGGCAAGCGTCGTCGCCACCAACGGCTTTATGCAGCCATCGAGGCTGCGCGTACCAGACGCCGTGACCTGCTGGCAACCTATGAGGAGTCCGGCCAGTATGAGGAGGAGGCCGATTTTGCCCTCCAGGACGAATTGCACCGCCTGCACACCCAACGTGAGAAAGCTGCCCCGGTGCAGACGCTGCCCTTTGAAGCCCGGCGCATTGCGCCGACCGGCTTTGGGAATGCCTGGGCTATGATGGAGGAATATCCCGTCAGCCGCTATGGGATGGACGGCATGTTCTTCTGGCCCTACCTGCGCACGATTCTGGCTGGCCACAACCCTGCCTTGCTAGCGCAGATCGACAACCAGAAACTGCTGATCGACATCGTGTTGCATCTGGCCCTGGTGGCGGGCATTCTCGTGATCGAAGGTATCGTCTTCGCCATCGTTAGGTCGCAGGTGGACATGGTCGCGCTGGCTGCCGCCAGCCTGGCCTTTTTCTGGCTGTTCTATCAGGCGGCTGTCAGTTATTCGCGTTCGCTGGCCGGACTGGTTGCCCAGGGTTACGACCTGTATCGCCTCCATCTGCTTGACGCCTTCGGCCTGGCCCGCCCCGACACGTTGGACGACGAGTATTGGGTGTGGATGCGGCTGAATGCCTTCCTGCGGCGCGGCGAGCCATTCTACTTCGACATGCTGGCTCGCCGCGATCAGGCCAGGAACGAGGCCCGCCAGGAAGCAGATCAGGAAGGCAAGAGGCAAGACGTAACAGAAACGCCTCCCAAATAACCGGGCAGTGCGCCCTCGCCTGAGAGGTTTTGTGATAAAGAGTGCCAGGCGCTTAGCGCTTGCGCCGATAAGAGAGAACCAGGGGCGAGGGCCAATCCCCCGCTGGAGAATGCTCACTGGCAATGATGGATCAGCTTGCGCGGGCCGTCGAGAGCATCCTGGGTCTGAAGCTCACCCCTTCTCAGCTTCGGGCATTTCAGACCTATTCGGATGAACTTCTGGCCTGGAATGTTCACACTAACCTGACGGCCATCATCGACCCGGAAGCAGTCGAGGTGCGGCATTTTGCCGACTCCTTGTCGTGTCTGTTGGTGATGAAGCCACGCCCGCCCGGCCTGCGTGTGATCGATGTGGGCACCGGAGCCGGTTTCCCCGGCCTGCCGATCAAGATCGTCTGTCCGTCCATCGACCTGACGCTGGTTGAGGCCACCGGCAAGAAGGTGAACTTTCTGCGGCACATGGCTCAGCGGTTGCAGTTGGATCGCGTGACTGTGATCCACGAGCGTGCTGAGACGCTTGGCCAGATGGTGGAGCATCGTGAATGCTACGATTGGGTGTTGGCCCGCGCCGTGGCTGGGATGCGCACGCTGGCTGAGTATCTGCTGCCGCTGTGCCGGGTGGGCGGGCACTGCCTACCCCAGAAGGGGGAGAGCGCCGCGCAGGAAGTGGTTGAGGCGCACCATGCCATCCGGCTCCTCGGCGGTGACGTCGTCCAGCTTACCCCCGTCGAGTTGCCCATGGTGGCTGAGACGCACTACCTGATCGATATTGCCAAGGTTGCTGCCACCCCACCGGCCTACCCACGCCGGGTTGGTGTGCCTGATAAGCGCCCTCTGTGAGGTCTTACTGCTCGCCCAGGGGGAACATGGGTGGCTCAGGCCATCCCAGTTGGCCTAGACTATGCTGGCTCTGATCATGGTTCTGGAGCAGCCGATATGCATACTGCATGGGCTGAGCGCCTGCCCTCCGCATACCACCTCTTCTGTCTGAAGCCAGATGACGCTCCACGTGCCGCCCGGCTAACCGGTGCAGTCCAGTGGGGGCACACTGAGGAGGAGTGGGCAGGCTTGATCGCGTTGGGCGGAGCGGGCTGTTTTGGCGTTGCCCGCGGCGATGATCTGGTGGCCACCGCCACCACCATTGCCTATGGGCAAGAGCGTGGCTGGATCGGAATGGTCGTCACCCACCCTGACCACCGGCAGCGTGGGTTGGGGACAGGGGTCACGGCGGCGGCGCTCGACTGCCTGCGCGGTCAGGGGGTGCGTCACATCCTGCTCGATGCCACGGCCATGGGCCAGCCGATCTACGCCAGACTGGGCTTTCGACCACTGTACACAGTTGGCGTGTGGAGCCGCGAGCCTGGGCCTTCGCCTGCTCCTGAAGGTGCGCTTCGTCCGCTGGTCGAGTCTGATCTGCCGCGAGTCGTGGCGATGGACGCGCAGTGCTTCGGCGTGGAGCGCCCAGCGCTGATCCGCTGGCTGGCCGATGGTTTCCGCGACCTGGGGTGGGTGGAGGACGGCCCAGAGGGGCTAAATGGCTTTGTGTTTGTTCAGGCCAGGCGGCCCGACTGGGGGCACATCGGCCCCTGGAATCACCACACGCCGGAAGGAGCTGCGCGTCTGCTGCGGGCCGCCCTCAGAGCGCTGGAGGGGCGGGTGAGTCGCATCGACGTGCCCGATCTCAACCCAGAGGCGCAGCGGATCGTCGCTGAGCACGGTTTCACCCGGCTACGCCACGCCACGCGCATGATCTACGACAGCACGGCAGCGCCTGCTGACGTGTTCAGCAGGGAGTACGCCATTGCTGCGTTTGCCACGGGGTGATCGGCGTCGGCCAGGGGACAAGGCCGTTTCGGGAGAGGCGGCCTGCGCCTCTCTCCCAGAGGGTTTTTCTCGATCGTTCTGAATGGTTCGTCGTAAGGAGCCTCCATGTCCAATCGTCTTGACGAGTTCCGCGCCTATCGCGAGCGCATGAACGCCCGCATCTTTGAGATCGATCACCAGGGCATCAAGCGCTTCTTCAATCTGGATACCGCCGCCTACCGCGACGGTGCGCTCGATGCCCGCACCAAAGAGTTGCTGGGGCTGGTCGCTTCGGCAGTTCTGCGCTGCAACGACTGCATCGATTATCACCTGATTCAATGTGTGGAGGCGGGCTTCAGCAACGAAGAACTGTTCGATGCGCTCAATGTTGCGTTGGTGGTAGGGGGCAGCATTGTCATCCCGCATTTGCGCCACGCGGTCGAGACCATTGATCTGCTGCGCGCCGAAAGGTCAGCGCAAGGGTAAGGTAAAGCGGGGCAGCGCCCTGCCGGGGCGGGACCGCTTCATGCCGGCCTATGCCGCCTGAATCGTCCCAGCCTGCACGCGCCAACGGGCGGCATTGGCCAGAAACGAGTCGTCGAGCAGGCCCGGCTCTGCGGTGGTCACCAACACCTGCATCACATCGCGAATGCGGCCCAGCAGGTAGCTGCGCCGCTGGGGATCAAGCTCAGCGGCCACCTCATCCAACAGCAGGATCGGCGGCTCACCGGTCTGCTCCTGCATCCAAGCCAGTTCGGCCAGCTTGAGCGCCAGCACTGCCGTGCGGTCCTGCCCGCGCGAGCCGTACAACCCCAGATCACGACCGTTGACCAGAAAGCGCATCTCGTCGCGCTGCGGCCCCAGGGTCGTCATGCCGCGTGTGATGTCGTCGCGGACATGGGCTTGCAGGGTCTCCAGGAATCGGGCGGCGATCTCGCGCGGCGGGAGCTGCGGCAGCGCCGACGGCCCCAGGTCTCCAGCGTCGAAGCTCATCTGTCCCTGCGGCGGAGCCGCCGCGTCGAAGCCGGGTTCGTAGCGCAGCCGCAGGTGCTCCCCTGCGCCGCTCAGGTCTCGATGGATGCGCTGTGCGCGCTGTTCCAGTTCCCGTACCAGGTGGTAACGCCCGGCGATCAGCGCCGCGCCGTACATAGCCAGCTTTTCGTCCCAGAATTCCAGTTGCGACACGTCAACCCGGGCGCCGCGTTGTTGCTGCTCCTGGAACTGCTTCAGAAGGGCGTTGCGCTGGGCCAGAACCTTGTCATACTCCCCAAGCGCCTGACAGTAGGTGGGGTCTGTCTGGCACAGAGTCACGTTCAGGTAACGCCGACGCCCGCTCGGCGCCCCCTCGACCAGCGCCAAGTCCTGCGGCAGGAACAGCACTACCCGGATTTGCCCAAGTAGGTCCATCACCCGGCGTGGCAGCCCGTTGATGCGGATTTGCTTTTTGAGGCGCATGGCTTGCCCGTTGCGCTCGTGCATCAACGTGACCTCGACACGCTTCAACCCCTCCCGCGTCTGGACCTCGGCCATCAGCCGGGAGTAAGGCAGCGGCTCATCGTGCGCCAGCCAGTTGATGAGCTGGCTGTCGGAGGTGGTGTAGGGCGAGCGCGAGGTGGCTAGGTAGTAAATAGCTTCCAGCAGGCTGGTCTTGCCCTGGGCGTTGTCGCCGTGCAGCACGATCACACCTGGCAGGAAGGGCCTCTCCAGCCGGGTGTAGTTGCGGAAATTGGTGAGCGAAAGATGAGTGAGGTGCATACAATTCTGTGTCTTTAGCCCCGGTGCAGTGTGGCTCTATTCTAACACGCCCCGCCCTGAAAAACCCGGCCTGGACGTGCCGGTTGCGAATCTAATGGGTTGTGTAGTTTTTTTCGTGCCACCCTTTTGGGCAGTGTTCGGTTATAATAAGAACAGCAAAAGGCACAGGAAAGATCAGATCTACACTTATCTCTCACATCAGAGCACATTCTGGCCGCCAGCGGTCTCTGTCGTACTTCCGGTGGCTGTGGGGATATGTTCGTTCAGGTTGGACCGCCGCCCCCCGACGGGGAGAGCCTCTGGTGGATGAGCCTCATCCCCGCTGCCCCTCGGCCATCCTCTCTAGAGGTATGGAGGAGAAGTGGCAGCGCCACTTTGGCAGTTTCGAAAAGGGTGGGGTCGGCCAGGCTGAGCAGTGAGCCAGGTGGGAAGGTTGGGTTATGACATCAAAAGGTGGATCCGGCACTACGCCGCTGCCCCCGGAGGAAGAGCGCTCGCACGAACCGCGCCGTATAGCCTTTGGGGCTGAGGCACTGCCTGTAAATGTCGAGTACATCGCCATGCCGACGACCTCACCTGCTGGAACTAAACCGGCTCTCTCCGATCCGTGGCGCATCCAGCTGATCAACGAGGAGAGCCAGGTGCTTGGTCTGGACCTGTACGACGACACCGTCCTGGGACGTGGCCCGGAAGTCATCGAGGTCGGTGGGCTGGATCTGACAAGTTGGCAGGCGGTTGAGAAAGGAGTCTCGCGGCGACATGCCCTGCTGCGCCCGACAGCCAGCCGCCTCTATCTGATCGATATGAATAGCTCAAACGGCACACAGCATAATTCGGTGCCTCTGGGACCGGGCATGGCGCGCCCAGTGACAAATGGTGATATGATAGTATTGGGCGACTTGGCGTTCACCATTCGCCTGATCAAGGCTCCGGCGTCCGGTGGGGCGAAGCCCTCAGCGCCAGACGCTGGATGAATAACTCGGTGAGATGGGAAGCAGCGTGTGAGCGCAGTGACTGAGACTCCCGACGACAACAACCGGGCGACGCAAGAGACGCCCTCTGATGAGGAAGACCAGCGCTCGATCAGCGCCGTGGAACAGGAAGAAAAACGCCTCCAGCAAGCCGTGCGGCGATCCACGAAGAAGGTCGACAACCCGACCTACAAGCTGCCGGCTGAACAGCGCGTCATCATTCCCACGCCAGCCCGTCTCCCGTTCGGCACTAAGGTGGGCGCGGCAGAACAGTATATCATCCTGCCGTTGTCGATGGCCGGAGTCGATATCCCCTCTAATACCCCGCACTGGCGCATCGAGTTGCATGGACTGGCCTCTGGCGCTCCGGCCCTGGGCGTGGACATCGTCGGCGATACCGTCATCGGGCGCAACGCTGACAACCTGCTCAGCGCTGACCTGGACCTCTCTCCCTATGGCGCGCTGGAGCGCGGCGTCTCGCGGCGACACGCCCTGCTGCGGCCCACCCAGAACAGCCTCTACCTGCTCGATCTGGGCAGCACCAACGGGACCATGCACAATGCCGTGCCGCTCGGCGCTGGCGTGACTCGCGCCCTCAAGCACAACGATACCCTCACCTTTGGCCGCATCACCTGCACCATCAAGATTATCGACGGGCCAGGGCTGCACAAGCGCCCTGAGGAACCACCGCCGAGCGCCAAAAGCGCCCCGTCTGACAGTCCCGCTACACGCCCCCTGAACCGCCAGGGCGGTGGCCAGGCGGGTGGGGGTGATAAAACCCCTGACGTGCGGTGAGCACGCCGACACACACTCTCTCCCCACAGCCTGAATGGATGGCTGGAAGTGCTCTCGCTCGGCTAATCAGTAACCCGTCTCCATGTCGATCAGCCCCTTCTCCTTCGCCGCGTGCAGCGCCCAGCGGTAGAAGAAGACTGAGAACGTCGTCAGCGCCAGCGTGAACCCGCTGAGGATGCCAATGAGCTGCAAGTTGGTCAGCCCCGCCAGTGTCGGAAAGCCAACCACGCCCGGCCCCAGCAGCGCCCGGCGAGCCGCCTCCAGCCAGTACGTGGCAGGTAGACAGAACCCGAACCACCGGATCCATACTGGCAATACTTCCAACGGGAAGATCGCTCCCGTGAACAGATACAGCGCCCCGGCCACCGCCTCGCCCAACGACCAGAAGTGGCGGGCTAGCATCATGGTTGTGCTGCCCATCACCATGCCCATGGCTGCCAGCGACAGCACGCCCAGCGCCGTGCTGACCAGGAGCACTGGCCAGTTGATCGCGCCCAGATGAATTGGCAGCTTGAAGGCAATCACCCCAAACAGGATCGTGATCAGCACGGAGACGCTGCCGATGATCAAGCGGGCCACGCCGCGCCCCATCAGGTAGAAATAGTGGTTCAACGGCGTGGTATGCAGTTGCTTGTTGGTGCGGTAGTGCTCCCGGTCGTCGATCACCGTCCAGCTCACGCCGGTGATTACCATGCCGACCAGGATGTACAGCGCGTTGCCCAGATAGATATAGGCAAAGAGCGGTTCCTGCGTTGCGCCGTTGGTGATGACGCTGTACATCACCACCAGGATCAGCACGCTGGCGATGGGCCGCGCAATCGAGTAGATGGCAAACAGAAATGGATCAGCCCAGTTGGACTCGATCTGCCAGCCCAGCCAAGTGGCTGTCACGAACGTGCGCAGTGCATCGCTGCGCCGCACGAAGGGAATCTCTAGGATGCGATCGGCAATCATGCTCATGCTCGTTTCTCCCATCGGTCACACAGCCGCCCTCTAGCGTCTCCGCTCGATCAGCCGCCCTTCACGCCGTCCGACCTCCTCGAGCTTGTTCAGCGCCAGGTAGGCGGTCGCGATGAACACCACCGCCAGCACAGCCAGGCCCCCGATCTCAACCGGGACAGACAGGAAGCCCAACGTCGGGTCGCTGGTGAATAATAGCTGGCGCATAGCATCTAGTCCTAGCGTCAGGGGAATGATCGACGCGAAGGCAGCTACCCAGAACCCCATGAACTTGACCGGAAAGTAAAAGCCCGACACGAGGTAAATCGGCTCCATCATCAGGTTCGAAAGGTGCCAGGCTTCACGCCCGCTGGCCAGGAACACCGATGCGAACATCATCCCCATGCCATACAGCGCCGCCATCGTGACGGCAAACACCGTCAGCAGCAGTACCAGGCTGCCCACCTGGTACTGGACGTTGAAGATCAGCGACCCGATGACCAGGATCACGCCAGCCCGCACCCCTGCCATGACCAGGCCACCGACGGCCATGCCCAGCAGGATGGCTGCCATGGGGCCGGGAGCCAGCACGTACAGCTCCAGGTTGCCCATGTCTTTATCCCAGTAGAGCTGGCTGGCCATGCTCCACAGCACGTTGAGCCAGAAGGCCGTCATCGCGCCGCCAATCACGGCGAACCCTACATATTCCTCCGGCGCACGCAGTGCCCGGTAGACGAACACGTAGGCCGAGACGGCCATCAACGGCAGGAAGGCTTCAAAGAACAGCCAGCTTTTCTCCCGCATCGCGCCAACGATGCGGGGGTAGGCCCGCGCCCACATCGTGGCCCAGAACAGTTTGATGCCTCGGGCTTTCTCCACTCGTGGCAGACTGATGCTACTCATGATCCCCTCCGGCGCGCTGCGACGTGTCCACATCCAGGCGGCGGCCTACCAGGTCGATAAACACATCTTCCAGCGTCGGGGCGCGTTTTTCCAGCGAGATCAGGTTGGACCCACGCCGGGTCAGGTGCGCCAGTATCTCCTGGAGCACCTCATCGCCTTCCAGGATCAGTTGCAGGTCAGTATAGCCGTTCATCTCGGCTACCGTCACCTGCCGCACCCCCGGCACGGCTTCGAGCATCGCGTCGCGGTTGGGGCGCGGCCCCAGCGGCTCGACCCTGAGGTTGAAGATCGCGTCGCGCTGGAGGCGCTTCTTCAAGTTCTCTGGCGTGTCGAGGGCCAACAGCCTGCCCTGATCGATGATCGCCAGCCGGTCACACAGCTCATCGGCTTCGGCCATGTAGTGCGTGGTCAACAGGATCGTTCGGTCGGGATGGTCCTTCATCCACTGTTTGATGAAGCCGCGCACCTCGCGGGCGGCGCCCACGTCCAGGCCCAGCGTCGGCTCATCCAAAAACACGATGTTCGGGTCGCACAGGAAACCACGCACAAAGTTCATCTTCTGGCGTAGCCCGGTCGAGAGGTCCGAGATCTTGGTTCTGCGCCGATCGGAGAGGCCCACCACGTCTAGCAGGAGCTGGATGCGCTCGCGGGCTGTCTTGTTGTCCAGCCCGTAGAAGCGCGTGAACATCCACAGGTTCTCCTCGACCGTCAACAGGCCATAGCCGCTGGTCTCGCCGCCGCTCACCATGCTGATCCGGCGGCGAATCTCGTTCATCTCACTGGCCACATCGAGACCATCGACCCATGCTCTGCCGCTGGTCGGCAGCAGCAGCGTGCACAGAATTTTGATCAGCGTGGTCTTGCCTGCCCCATTGGGGCCGAGCAGCCCAAACAGCTCCCCGCGCGGAATGCTCAACGTCACGTTTTCTAGGGCGACGATCTGCTTGGGGTCGTCCTTGCGCTTCGGCCCGCGCAGCTTATAGATGCGCCCCAGGTCTTCGGTCTGGATGGCAAATGACTCGCTCATAGCTCCCTCGCCTTGCATCGAACCGGCTGACTGACTTGCATCACTGTCTACCGTCTGAGGACGATCCAATAGGCTCATGGACATGCGAACGCTCTCCTGGTGGGATGCTGGGTGTGCTATTACTACGAACCTCCCGTTCCAACCGTTCCCTGCTGCTGTGCGTCTGAGCGAGCAGATTTCCTTGGTGGTCGGCTGCTGGCGGCAGGGAATGAACCGCGTGCTCTTGCAGGCTGCATGTGACCAGCGCCGGAGAACAAAAACCGTGGGCCTCTACCTTCTACCTGGCCGGCTGAGGGCGCCCACGGCGAAGGACGACAGAACCTTCGAAATAAAAACCGTGGGCAGCTTGTGTAGCTGCCCACGGCAGATGTCGAGCGCAGAAGCGCCTCTCATCGGTCGGCAGGCATACTACACCCCAGGCAGCCAACACTACCGGCTGGCACACGCTGCTGGCTCGTTGGCGTGGTTGTTCGCTGCATAGTTGCCTGCCTCCTTTCTTCGAGATGGCGTGTAGTGTATCCCGCGGGAAGCAGGCTGTCAAGACCACCTCCGGTGATGGACGACATGCTCAGAGACAGGGACAAATGGAAAGATAGCACAAAGGTTCTATTCCGTCAAGGTCGGCCTGCGGCTCGCGCCAAAAGTTGACGCTGATCGGACACTATGATAAACTTGACTTTGCGGTGAGGTCGCCGGAGTTTGCGACCTCCCCTTACATCAGTTTAAAGGACAAGTTCGAGTAGAAGGAACCTGCTATAAGTAAGTCAAACTACCGCGTCAATAATGCCATCCGCGTCCGCGAGGTCCGCCTGATCCTTGAGTCGGGTGAGAACATTGGTGTGGTCAGCATCCAGGAAGCCCTCCAACGGGCCGAGGAAGCCGAGCTAGACTTGGTCGAGGTCGCACCGAACGCCGATCCCCCCGTGTGCAAGATCATGGACTTCGGGAAGTTCCAGTACGAGCAGGCCAAAAAGGAACGTCAGGCACGCAAGCAGCAAAAGGTGGTCGAGATCAAGGAGATCCGCCTGCGGCCCAAGACCACCGATCACCACCTGTCGTTTAAGATCCGCGACGCGCGGCGTTGGTTGGAAGAAGGCATGAAGGTCAGGGTCCGCATTCGCTTCCGAGGGCGTGAGATCACCTACCCAGAGATCGCCCGCGAGCAGTTGGAGCGGATTGCCGATGACCTCAAAGATGTAGCGGTAGTCGAACAGCAGCCGGGAATGGAAGGCCGCACCATGCTTATGGTGTTGGCCCCGGCTAAGCAGGCTCAATCGTAATTCTGCCGAACGGTTCAACCGGTGCGTGCTGACTGTGCTTGGCAGGGTCGGATGCTTCGGGCGTCCGGCCTTTGTGTGCGAGAACACGGCAGGACACACCCTGCGAACGAGGAGTGAGTGGCGTGACTAGCAAGCAGAAACCCAAAAAGTACAAACTCAAGACTCACAAGGCAACCGTCAAGCGCTTTAAGATGACTGGCTCTGGCCGGCTGATGCGCACCACTGGCCCCAAGAGCCATCTGCGCCGCAAGAAATCCGACCGCACCAAGCGCACCTTCCTCCGCATGACGGAGGTCAAAGGTTCTGGCGAGATGCGACGCGTCAGGCGGCTGGCTCCTTACATCTCCCGCTACAGCTCTATGTCGTCGCGCCGGGGTGGCGGCAGCAAAAAGTAACCTGGGGAAGGACCTGGAGAGACAACCATGAGAACCAAGGGTGGAATCGTTACCCGCCGCCGCCACAAGAAAATCATACGGATGGTCAAGGGCCAGTACGGGTCGCGGGGACGCCTGTTCCGCCGATCCAATGAGGCCATGCTGAAATCGCTGTGGTACGCCTACCGCGACCGGCGCAACCGACGCCGTGACTTGCGTCGGCTGTGGATCGTGCGTGTGAATGCGGCGGCGCGCCTGAATGGCTTGAGTTACAGCCGCCTGATATACGCATTGAAGCAGGCCCACATCGAGTTGGACCGCAAGACTCTGGCTCACATTGCTGTACACGATCCGGCAGCCTTCCGCGCCATTGTGGCCGTGGCCACCAGCGCATCCTAGCCAGGGCCTGTAAAGCTGCCGGGATGGCGTGCCGTCTCGGTGGACCCAGGTCCCCGCGATAGGCCGGTTTGCATGGCGCTCGTCTAGCCGGCGAGCGCCTTTGTGTTGTTCTGTGCTTTTAGGGGGCGCATCAATGCCAACCCTGGCCTTCTTTAAGCCCTACGGGGTTGTGACGCGCTTTACCGATGCGCACGGGCATCCGACGCTGGCCAACTACATCAACTGGCCGGGCGTATACGCTGCGGGTCGGCTGGATCGCGATTCGGAGGGGCTGCTCCTGCTCACCGACGATGGCAGGCTGGCCCACTGCATCACCGAGCCGCGCCACGCGCTGGCCAAAGTGTACCTGGCCCAGGTGGAGCATATCCCCAATGCTGAGGCGCTGGAGAAGCTACAACGCGGCGTCCTGATCGAAGGGCGCAGGACACGTCCGGCCCAGGCTGTCTTGCTTGACGAGGAACCAGGCTTGCCGCCGCGTCCCGTCCCCATCCGCTTTCGTAAGTCGGTGCCGACTGCCTGGATCAGGTTGACGCTGTGGGAAGGCCGCAAACACCAGGTGCGGCGCATGACGGCTGCGGTTGGGCATCCGACTTTGCGATTGGTGCGCGTGGCGATAGGCCCCATTGAACTGGGATCGTTGCAGCCCGGCCAGTGGCGGCTGCTGTCAGAGGGGGAAGTGCAGGCGATCTGGCAGGCTGCGACCGCCAGATAAGGGTCTGAAAGCCCATGCGTGGCCTGCGACTCCTCAGCCTCGCTTGGGCTTCTGGCGCGAGACTTGGGTTGATCCTGGCCTGTCAGTGTCGTGTGGAACCGGCGCAGCCTCGCCGAGCACGCGCACCTGCACTGTCAGCGAACCGAACTCGATGCGGTCGCCGCTGCGCAGGCGGTACTTCATCCCCGGCTGTAGGAATAAGCCGTTGATCCATGTGCCGTTGGTGCTGTCCAGGTCCACGATCCATAGCCCCTCGGAACTGGGCAGCAGAATGGCATGCTGGCGCGACATCCCCAGTTCCGCAGCGCCATAGGGCGTCATGTCTAAGTCTACCTGCACGTTGGTGTGGGGGTCCACCCGCCCGATGACCGTTGGGCGGCGAATCTCGGCTCCAAATACCTTAGGCTCTGTGCCTAACGTCTGGAGGATAATTTGCCAGGGCGTTACCGCGCCTTCGGGCTGGGTAGTGGCCCGCAGCATCTCGGTGCCGCTGATGGGCCGCAGCTCAGGAGCGGGCGGCGTCGCCTCGTGTACCTTCTCGGTTGCCGGCGGGACGGGCGAAGAGGGCACTGCTGGTGGCAGTGGCTCTGAGCGCACCGCGTCAGGCAGGCTGGCAGCCAGTTGCTCAATGTGTTTGGGGAGGCTCTCAGCAGGCGACATCTCGACGGGCGCTGCAGGGCGTTCCGGCTGCCGGTCCAGAAGCTTTTGCGTCATGTACGATTCCGGCCCCTGAGGAGCCACAGCTTCCGGTGTAGGTTTGGGCGCCGGGGTCGGGGGAGGGCTGGCTGGTGCGCGATCGCCTGTTGGGGGTTGCGTGGGCGCAGCGGCAGTGGGCGGTTCGGGAGGCGGTTTTCCCTCCGCCGGCGTCGAAGGCTGACCTGTCGTCAGCTTGCGAATGCGATCCTTGAGGCTGGGCCCCGGAATAGGCCGGTTTCCGCTGGCAGGCTGCTCCTTTGATTCCTGATCGGCTTTGTGATCCTCGTTGCCCTTGGCCTGATCGTCCACCCTGACAACCCTTCCCGGCGAATGTTCACTTTGGTCGACTCTTCACTTATCACTATACCACAGCCTGGCGCAGACCTCAATCGTACTCTGGGGCTGGAGTGTATTTCACGTGTGGGACGGTTCAGCTTCACCCCCGTCTTCGGCGGCTGCGCCGCCCGGTAGAGGATAAGGCCAAAGTTGCCCCAAGAAAGAAATACACCCCTGGAGGCTGCTAACGCGGCTTACGGCCAGTCGTCCTTCTCGTGCCCCTCAAACAGCGGCAAGATGCCCATCTCGCGCAGCGCGTTGAGCAGCGCCGGCATGTCCTCCCGGTTGACGATGTGCGCATGTGGCCCTACCTGCCTGCCCAGCCATCGGCTGACCCGTTCGTTGTCGCGCAGGCGCTCGTAGACCCCCAAGTCTCTGGCTGAGACGATCACCACATCGTGGACAATCACCTCTTTGGGGCTATCGTGCCAGCCCTGGAGCATCTTCAAGACGTTGGGAGGAAGGTTGTAGCCGGATAGTCTCTGCAAGAATGGCACAATGTGTGTAGGCAGCGAGACGCCCTCCTCAAGCACCCGCCCGATAGCCTGCGGCGTCAGCCGGTAGATGTATACGCCGTCGTCGCGTGACTCGCTGCCGGGGACATAGGGCGATGGTCCCGGTGCGCTGATCCAGGCTGAGAAGCGGGCGATTTGCAGACGCTCATAGCGACTCACATCCACCGGGACGCTGATCACTCCCTGCTCGTCGACGCGGATGCGGGCGCTGCGGTCAGGTGTGGAGGGCCACTCGGCGCGGCCCTGCAGCGCCAGCCCCAGGGGAGTCAACAAGAAAGCGCCCCGCCCGGCGCGGGTCAGGCCCAGCCAGCGCATTGGCCCCTCGATCACAAAGCGCAGCAGCGCAGCCTCAATGTACGACCAGTACTGGAAGCCGTGCAGAATCTCGCCGGTGTAGGCATCGCGCAGGTACCAGGCTCCGTAGTCTCCGCCGGGCCGTTGGAAGTCGGGGTTGGCCTGCTGCACATATTCGATGAACCCATCCAAGCTCCACCAAATCTCGGCAGGGACGCCGCTCAGCATGTCTAGAATGGCCCGTCGGGCCATGACTGGATCATTGGGCCACTCATCGGCCTCCAGGCCGGGCGTGTAGGCCAGGTCGTTCCAGGTGGTCGAGACCATCCACGTCTCGGCCAGCGAGCGCGACTGGTGAAGCCGAGGCGCTTCGAGCCAGGGGCGTGCAACGTCCCTGTTGACGCGCGTCACCACGTGGGTGAGTGTTTCCTCGTCGGCGATCAGGCCCAGGTCATAGGCCAGGTGGACCAGCAGGGCACGGTAGGCCGGTTCGTTAGGATGGCGCAGGTGGCGGTCGATCACCTCCAGGGGCGTGTTGGCCAGCCACTGGCGGGCATTGGCCTCGCGCAACAGCAGGTAGGCGATCAGCGTGGCCATGTCGTCGGGAGCGGTGGGGTGCCCCTCTTTGAGTTTGCGCGGTGGCGCGACTGCATAGCCGGGCGTGCGTGCCAGCGACTCGGCAGGCGGCAGGGGGAGCAGATCGCGCAGGTCGCGGGGAATGGCGATGGTCTCCTGAGCGCCTGCTGCGCTTTGCTCGAACACGCGCACGATCAGCCCCCGGTAATACAGCGCCTCAGTCACGCTAATGGGGTTCAGCCAGGGTTTCTCGCGCTCACGGCGGGCCGGTCCCATCGGACGCAGCTCGCCAAAGCGCCGCACGAAGTGCGAGTAGGGCAGCCGCCCACCCCCCGCTTGCAGGTCGATCAGCGCCTGGCGGGCGTCATGGTCGAGGCGCTCCCAAGTCGCTTGGACTGCCTCCGGGCGAGCCATGGCCGCGGCCAGTTCCTCCGAGGCCACACCCCGGTCGGTTGCCCGCAGGTCGACATCCCACTGCGCTGCGATCACCTGGAGCAGGTCCATGTCGTAGTCCAATAGGGCACGGGCAAGTGTCGGCATGCTGCACGGACCGCCTGACTATGGTGTATTCCCCACTGACTGCTGTCTCTCCCATAAATTATACGCCTGAAAGGATTCGATTAAGGGTTTTGCGAAAGATTTGAATTGCTTTTTGCAACCCCCTTAACCTCCCTGACAATTCCATACCACCTGCACCGCTGCCGGGACAATGCTGGCCTCAACCTGGCGGATGCCTGCCTCCCACGGGCCGAAGACTTCGCCGTCGGTGTGGATCGCCATGGTGCGGTCGGTCTCAACACGGATGCTCTGGGCTGTCCCGGCTTCGAAGAAGCGGGTGAGGCTGAGGTGTCGACCTTTCATCACGATGGGCAGCATGCGTAGCATGTTGAAGCGGCTCATCTTACGCATCACTGTGTAGGTGATCAGCCCATCGTCCATCACCGCGCCGGGATTCACCGGGAAGCCTCCCCCTTCGCGCGGCCCGTTGCAAATGCTCAACATGCTGAATGACTTGGCGACCGGCGGCTTGGCGTCGAATTGCACGGTGGCGTTGAGCGCGGGTGGTTTGAAAAGGATCGTCTCCAGCACTGAGATGAGGTACAACATGAAGCCACGCCAGCGCGTCTTGCCGCGCGTGGCGATGTTGACCTGCCCGCTGAACCCGATCCCGATGGTGTTGTCCCAATACTCGCGGCGGCCCGTCTCATCGACGATCAGGCCCACATCGACGGTGCGGGTGTGATCGCCTAACGTACAGCGCACCGCTTCCAGCGGATCGCTGGGCAGGCCCACGTTGTGGGCAAAGTCATTGCCGGAACCAATCGGAATCACCCCCAGGCGGGGGCGTTTTTCCTGCTCCATCTGCATTAGACCGTTGACCACTTCGTGCACGGTGCCGTCGCCGCCCACGGCAACCACAGTGTCAAATCCCTGTTGAGCGGCCTCGCGGGCCAGCTCGATGGCATGACGCGGCCCCTCGGTTGAGACCCAGCTCAGGTCATACGACTGGCCACTCTGCTCACGGCGGCGTATCTGCTCTTCGACCACATTTCGCAGCCGCGATCCGGTCTCGGCGGCGTGGCCGTGGTCGGCCTGTGGGTTAAGGATCAGTTTCAAACGCGGCATGATCTGTGATACCTTTGTCTCCCTTGCCGGAACATGGGCTGTCGGGCGCTGTCCTATGCTCCCCTGACCCTATTCCGATCAGGTGGTGTGGTGGTGTGTGTTCTGTCTGAATAAAACAACGGATCTGTGCAGTAGCTACGCCGCAGGTGAGAAAGTTGGCCGCCGCGGCGTAGCCTACGCCATGCCGGCGCCCCGCAGTCGCTGCGCGGCCCAAGCTACCCCCGCAGCCAGCCAGTAGACGATCAACACAGCCAGCAGTGCAAACTTGATCGTGGCAGCCACGCCTGCCACCAGCGGCGGCGCAACAGCAACTCGCCCCGCCGCCCCCAGCATCGACAGCAACATCAGGTTTTCGAGTGCGTCGCACAGCGCAGCGACCAGCGCGAGCGGCGTCAGCGCCAACCCTGCTCTGCGCAGTTTTCCGCCCTGGAGACGCGCGATCAGCAATGTGATGCCCGCAAACAACAGCCCATAGGAGGGCATGAAGGCAAAATCGACCAGCAGGCTGCGCCGTGCGGCAGGCTCGGCCTCTGCACCCCAGGCGTGCAGGATGTCGTTGGCCCGCTCTGCTGTGAAGGCCAGCTCATAATCCACAATGCCATATCCCCGCGCCGACATCTCGCGCTCAGGCTCGGTGAACAGCGACCACACCGCCACTGTTGCCACCAGCGCCGCCACGGTGATCGCCGCCACGACCCGCGTGGACGGCCTCGTTTCGAGATAACGCATCGTCAGACCTCCTCAGCGTGGTATAATGTCATTCATGAGATGCTTGAAATTGCTTCTCGTGGGTGCGGCAGTCACCCTGCTCAGCCTGGCGCAGGCTGTCCCTGCTCAGGCCCGGCCCGTGCTGATCCTGGCCTCCCCCCCGGCGGATACAGCCGTCACCGAGCTGCCCCAGCGTGTCACGCTCACCTTCGATTGCCTCCTCAGCGACCGGGGTGCAGCGATTGCTGTCTTGAACGAGGCCGGAGAGCGCGTCGATCTGCGCGACGGGCATGTAGACCCGGCCAATCGCTTCACGTTGGTTGCCTCGCTCCCCCCCCTGCCTGAAGGTCGCTATCAGGTCTCTTACAGCGCGTCGGCGCTGGGCGGCTCGACGTTGATCGCCAGCGGCTACTCGTTCACCATTGACCTGCCCGATCCGATCCTGCAGATGCTGTCGCCGGTCAACGGGCAGGCTTTCCAACTCGGTCCCATCCCTCTGCGGACGCAGGTCAGCTTCTTTGACCTCAGCCAGGAGGCCAACCGTATCCGCCTGTACCTCGATGGCCAGTTGGCCGCTGAGTTGCACACGCTGGAGTTCCCGATCGAGGGCCTGGAGCCAGGCGTGCACCAGGTTCGGACCGTCCTGGTCCGCGGAGATGGTGAGGAGTTGCCCGGAACGTCCAATACGGTCTATATCGCCGTGGCCCGACCCGATGTTGAAACCCTGGGACGTGAGCTGGCTGCCGTGGCCCCCCCGGACCCGGGCTTGCGGCTGACCTTTGAGCAGTGGGTGGCTGTCGGCGTTGGCACGGTGCTGCTGTTGGCTCTGGGCGTCGTGATCGGGCGCTCCCATGGATAGTCGTCCCGGCGCAGGCTAAAAGCAAGGCCCATGTTCAGGATTGGAACGCTTGAGCCTCACCCCTGCTTCAGTCCACCACCTCAAACTCAGCTGAATCTGCCAACTGATTGCCCAGGTACAGTCGGATCTCATAGCGCCCGGCGGGCCAACCGCCCTGCGCTTCGAACCAGTAGTAAGCCTCTCCCTGCTCGCCGCGCTCCCAGGTTTCACTTTCGCTGCGCACCGCTTCCCCATTGAGCAACAACACCCGTGACCAGGACACACCGTTGGCCATGCCGGAGAACTCTATGAAGAAGTACAGGCGCGGCGTCCCGATTGGGAAGGTCCGGCTGGCGTTGATTGGGGTCAGGTTGGGCGAGATGCCGCTGGCAACATCGGTGAGCGTCAGCCTGGCGCTGGCGGGTGGCGTGACATCTGAGGCAATGGTGGCGATCAGCGGCGTCGGGGTAGGGGTCGGCGTTGGCTGCGTGGGGGTGATGGTCGGTGGCGCGGATGTCGGCTCGACGCTGGCCTCCGCCGCTAATGTGCTGGATGCCGTCGGTGTGATGGTCGATCTGGGGATCAGGAAGGTTTCGAGATCAGCCGGCGGGACGAAGCGTCTGAGGCTGATCAAGGCTAGGATGCTGCCTACCAGCATGACCTCTGCCAACACGAGCCGCCATGCCGTGCGGTTGGAATCGCGGCGGATGCGGAAGTAGGGCGCCCGGCGCGCCCTGCGGAAGTTGCTAAAGGCCGCGATAGCGACGATCAGCGCAACTAGGCCCAGCACAAACGGGGCGGCATAGATCACGAGCGACAGCATGATGGGTTACCTTCCTGGGCAGAGGCGGGGATGCCAGTACCTTTGGTAGTATAACACGAACCATGCTCGAATAGCCCAAAGTAGCGGCGTTTCGTGCGCGACCTACATCTGTAAATTGCCTGTGTAATGCATCTGTAATTGCCCGCTGCGACGCATCCTGCTACCATAGTAGCAGGTGGCCGCTATTGAGCGTGTAGCCGAAAATGCTCTTAGTCGGGCCAGAGGTGTGTCGAAAAGCATCTTGCACAACTCCTTTGCCGAGACGCTCTGAGAAGACAGGCGTGCTGAATCTGGCGTTCAGCGCAGCCAGAGAACTCTGTGCGAGTGATCGAGGTGCTGTCTTATGCCCCTAGTCCTGGTCGCTGACGACGACAAAGATACGCTCGAACTGATGCGAAGCTGGCTCACCAAGCGCAACTACGACGTGCTGACGGCCAGCGACGGCGAGTCGGCCATCCGGTTGGCCGAGGCGCACCTGCCGGACCTGATCCTGCTCGATGTGATGATGCCCGGTCTGAGTGGCATCGAGGCTTGCAAGCGCCTGCGCAGCAGCGAACAGACCGGCCACATCCCCGTCATCCTGGCTACGGCTTATGATCCCGCCGTGGGGCGGGTTGAAGCGCTGATGGCTGGCGCGACCGATTACATCATCAAGCCGATCCAGCTCGATGACCTGGCCGAACGAATGCGCGCTCTGCTGGCCCACGATGTAGAGTTCACCGATCAGAGCCAGCGTCTGCTCCAGGAGACCGTCCATGCCGCGCTGATGGTGGTGCCGTGCAACCTGGCATTTCTGCTCACCATCGACCCACGGCGCAGGATGTTGGTGGGGCGGGCGGTCGCTGTGTCGCAGGGCGAGGCGGCGGCCCGCCAGTTCATCCGGCGCGTTGCCGACGGCGGCGAGGAGTTCGCCAGACCCCTCAAGCCCGATGGTCAGACGCTTACCCAGGTGGCATTGAGCGGTGTAGCTGCTTTCAACCTGCCCCTCTCGGCGCTGCGGGCTAGCGGCGAGCGTGCCCTCTACGAGGCATGCTCCCAACTCGACCTGTACTTTGTGTCGATCCTGCCTCTCCAGGTCACCAGCACGCCGCTGGGTGTGCTGGTGCTTGGCTCACGCGAACCGCGCGATGTCGAGACGACGCGAGGCCAGCAGCTCCTGGCCTCGGTGGCCAGCCAGGCTGCCATGGCAACTAACAACGCCCGCTTGATGCGTTTCCTGGCCTGGCGTGAGGCGGAAAGCAAACGCGAGCGGGAGTTTCGCCAAGCGGTGCTGGACACCATGGGCGATGGGCTGCTGGTCTACAACGCCCAGGGACGGATCACCTTCTTCAACCGTCGCATCGCCTTGATGACCGGCCACGAGTCTGAGTCGCTGCATGAGGCCAGGGTGGAGGACCTGTTCAGCCCTATGGACCGCGAGCGTGTCCGGCAGATCGTCTCAGCCGCTCAGCCAATGCAGACCACCTTTCTTGAGGCCAACGTGCTGCGCTCCGACGGTTCGCCGCTGCCAGTGCTGATCGTGCAGGCTCGGCACACCATCGTGCGCGATGAGGGCGAGGAAGAGCGTGTGATGGTCCTGACCGACATGGGCGGGCTGAAGGCTCGTGAGCAGGCCCTTGCCAAACAGACCCAACGCCTGCGTGCGCTGAACCGCGCCACTCAGACTATTGCCTCCACCCTGTCGCTCGACCGCACCATCAGCACCATCCTGACTGAGGCCAGCCGGGTATTGGACGCGACCGCTGCCTCGGTGCTGTTGCGCGCTCCAGACGCTGACGAGCTGGTCTTTCATGCCGCCGTCGGCCCTTGCTCTGAAAAGGTGCGCGGCCTGCGGGTGCCCTGTTCGCAGGGCATTGCCGGGTATGTGGCCCGCGAAGGCAGGTCGCTGCTGGTGCCAGACGCCTACCAGAGCGAGTTCTTTTACCCTGAGGTGGATGCACTGACCGGCATGACAACCCGCGCCGTGGCGGCTGTGCCGTTGACCGTGGACGACCAGGTGATCGGCGTGGTCGAGGTGATCAACAAGACCAGCGGCACCTTCGACGAAGCCGATCTAGAGATTCTGGAAAGCCTGACTCACTCCGCAGCGGCGGCCATCAGAAATGCCCAGCTCTATGACGAGGCCCGGCGTCGTGTGCGCGAGCTGACGTTGCTGCTCAGGGCCAGTGAGGCCGCCTCATCTACTCTGTCCATTGAGAATGTGTTGGAGACCGTTGCCCGACAGCTGATTGAGGCGCTGTCGGGCCGCTGGTGCGCCATCTCAGCCTGGGATCAGCGCACCAATACCCTGGTGCACCTGGCCGAAGTGGCCGATCTCACCTGGATGACTGGCGACGGTCCGCGTGTTAACCTGGCAGATTGCCCATCCGTTTGCCAGGTCCTGGAGACCGGCCAGCCCGTTGTCACGGGCCACAGTGGCGACAGGTCGCCGGTGGAGCATCTGGACCCGCCATCTGGGGAGTTTGCAGCGCGGCTCATCTTGCCGGTAGCTCCCGATGACCATGTGGCTGGCTTAGCCGTGTTGCACTACCTGAGTGGCCAGTCAGAATTTGCCTCAGACGATGTAGAGCGGTGCCAGAACACGCTGGTTGCCTGGCGGACGACCTTCGGGGAGGCTGACCAGTGGCTCGAAGCAGACCATCTGCACTCGCTCGCCTCGCGGCTGCTGCGGGCTACAGGCGCTTCTCAGTGCACACTGTTCGAGTACGACCCTGCCAATCAGGCGATCTGTGCCGTCCACCGGTCAGGGAAGGTGGTGCGTCCTCTCGGTCAGGGGCGTGAGATCGAGTTGGATGAGGCCAACCTGCGGCGCGTGGCGCTGGTGGAGCGCACGCCGGTGACGGTGCGCCTAGATCCCTCCTCCCTCTCGGCGGCTGATGAGCTGGTTTTCCTTCACATGACAGGCGTCCAGTTGATCACCCCCCTGGTGGCCCATGGCGAGTCGATTGGCTTGGTGGAGCTGGTGGACACCAACCCGCAACGAGTCTTCACCGATGACGACCTCTCCTTGGCTCAGGCCATCGGCAACGTGGTCGGCAATGCGCTGGACAACGCCCGCCTATATGCCGCCCTCCAGCGCCGCGCCGCGCAGCTTGAGGCTGCCTACAACGACTTACAACAGGCCGACCGTCTGAAAGATGAGTGGATTCAGAACGTATCGCACGAGCTGCGTACCCCGCTTACCTCGATCATTGGCTACCTTGACCTGCTGCTTGAGGGCGACCTGGGTCCGCTGGTTGGGGAGCAGCGCGAGTCGTTGGAGGTGATCAACGAAAAGAGCCGCCAGCTCGCCCGCCTGGTGGATGACATCCTGACCGTTCAGGAGATGGAGTTCGAGCCGCCTTCCCGCCGATCGGTGTCGTTGATCCATCTCGCCAATGCCTCGATCCAGGCTGCCCAGCCCCTAGCTGTGCAGAACGGCGTCCAGGTGGTGACCGATTTTGCGCCTGACCTGCCTGATCTCTACATTGATGCCCGGCTGATTGGACAGGCATTCGATGGGCTGATCAGCAATGCCATCAAGTTCTCGCAGCACGGCGGGCAGGTGATGGTCCGCATCCACGACGTGGGCACTGCGGTTCAGATCGATGTGCTCGATCAGGGCATTGGCATTCCGCTCCACGAGCACGATAAGATCTGGAAACGGTTTTACCAGATCGATGGCAGCATGACGCGCCAGTATGGCGGTACAGGTCTGGGCTTGGCCATTGTCAAGCAGGCAGTGGAAAAGCATGAGGGTCGCGTCTGGGTAGAGAGCACTCCGGGACATGGCAGCACCTTCTCGTTTGTGCTGCCCAAAGTCAGCCCAGATGCGGCTGGGATCGGTTGAGAGCGCCGAGGTCGTCCCATGTCGTTGAATCGTGTCCATGCGCTGCTGGGCAATGCCTTCAGCTATTTTGCGCTGGCCATTGCCGTATGGGGGCTGTTCCACCTGATCCGCCGCCGTGAGATCGGCGGCGACTTCTGGGGAGCGGTCGCTATTGGCGAGGGATTGGCTGTGTTGCAGGCTCTTGTCGGCATCGTCATGCTGATCCAGGGCCTCATGCCTCCCCGCCTCCTCCACTTTCTGTACGGCGCGTTGACAGCGCTCACCTGGCCCGCCGTGTTTGCCTTCACGCGCGGCGACACGGGCCGCCGTTCGGTGCTGGCCTGGACGCTGGCTAGCGCCGCGCTGTTTGGTCTGGCGCTGCGAGCCATCGTTACTGGCAGCGTGCCGCACTGATAGCCCTCCCCTGCTGTGGACGATCTGCGCGTTCTCATTGTGGCCGCTGATCCGCTCGCCCGCGCTGGGCTGGCCCGCCTGATCGCTGAGCTGCCAGGCTTTAGGACGGTGGGCCACATGGGAGATGGTGCGCCGTCGGCTGACGACCTGCCCCTGTTTGATCCCCACGTGATCGTCGTGGACCTGGGTTGGGAACCTCAATCGCCGCTCAGCTTGGGCCATCTGAAGACCCTTCGATCAGAGGGGCCGCCGGTGGTGGTGTTGCTGCCCAACGCTGCCCATGCTGCTGCTGCGCGGGCAGCCGGCGCGACGGGCTTGCTGCGGCGGGATGTGGACGCTGAGCGGCTGGCGGCGGCGTTGGCGGCAGTCGCTGCGGGGTTGATCGTCCTCGATCCGGAGCTGGCGCCCGATCTGTGGCTAGGGGGAGCATCCGACCAGCTGTCCCCAGCCGATGAGCTGACTCCGCGTGAGCTGGAGGTGCTGCGGCTGCTGGCCGAGGGAGTTTCCAACAGGGCAATCGCCGTTCGCCTGGGCATCAGCGACCACACCGTCAAGTTTCACGTCACTGCCATCATGGAAAAGCTCGGCGCACAGAGCCGCACCGATGCCGTCGTGCGTGCTGCCCGGCTCGGCCTGATCGTGCTGTGAGCCTCTTGGGGAAGGACATGCTCGAAGTCTCACCCCACGATCATGTTGTCAATCAGCCGTGTAGCTCCCACGAACACGGCCATGCTCAGCAGGGCGTGCTCTGCCTGTCCCTCGATCTCCTGGAGTGTATTCAGGTCTGCCACGCTGACATACTCTAGCCGAGCCAGCGGCTCGGCCTCGATGGTCTGCTGCATGAGGCGGCGCAGACGCCCGGCGTCCCGCTGGCCTGCCTCCCAAGCGGCTCGCGCTTGGCTCAAGGCGCGGTAGAGCACAACCGCTGCTTGGCGCTCGTGCGGATTCAGGCGGGTGTTGCGGCTGCTCATCGCCAGCCCATCCGGCTCACGCACGGTGGGGCATACCACCATCTCCAGGTCGAAGGCTAGGTCGCGCACCATCTGCCGGATCACGACCACCTGCTGGGCATCCTTCTGCCCGAAGTAAGCCCGTGTGGGCTGGAAGACGTTGAACAACTTGGCGACCACGGTCGCCACGCCCCGGAAGTGACCGGGCCGTGCTGCGCCTTCCAGAGGGCGTGTCACTTCTTCGACCGTGACATAGGTCTGGAAACCGGGGGGGTAGACCTCCTCCTCCGATGGCGCCCATACCAGGTCCACTCCCTCCGCTTCGAGCATCGCGCAGTCGCGCTCAAGTTGGCGTGGGTAAGTCTCCAGGTCCGACCTCTGGTTGAACTGGATCGGGTTGACGAAGATGCTCACGCCCACACGGTCGTTTTCCGACCTCGCCCGCCGTACCAGCGACAGGTGCCCCTCGTGCAGCGCTCCCATCGTCGGCACGAAACCCCATGTCAACCCCGGCTCGGCCTGGCGAATCTGGCGTACCTCCTGGATGGTTGCGACGATGTGCATGGTTGTTTGCCCTCTATCTTACTTGTCGCTGTGTCATTGCAGCGTTCCTATGGGATCCGTCTGGCCTGTGTCTCCTCCAGCGATTTCACCAGGCAGTGCAGCAGGGCATTGGTGGGCGTGGGAACGCCCAGCTTCTGCCCCGCCTGCACCACGGCCCCGCAGATTGCCTCGATCTCCGTCTCTGCGCCGCGCAGCACATCCTGGAGCATCGAGGCGCGATTAGCGCCTGTCATCTCTGCCACGCGCTCGGCCTGCGCGGCAGCGTCTGGGAAGGGCAGGGTGATGCCCTGAGCTTTGGCCACCGCGCACACCTCCTGGGCGGCCTGGCGCATCACCTGGCGCACCCAGGCCGATGAGAGCAATGCTCCGTTGGTGATGCGCAGCAGGGCGGCCATCGGGTTGATGGCGGCATTGATGGCCAGTTTGCCCCACATCAGACCGGTGACGTCATCCACAATATGTACCTCAAAGCCCGCCCGCTCGAACAGCGCTGCCGTGGCGGCCACCTGTGGCGCGATCTCGGCGCGGGTGGCCAGATAGGTTGGACCGCTGCCGCCCAGCCGCAGCACGCCCGGTCCGTCGGTGGTCGCGCCCTGCATGGTCACACCCAGCGCCGCCCGCGCTGCGCCCACGTGTTGGGCGAGCGTCTCCAGATTACCCAGCCCGTTTTGCAGTGTCAACGCCAGTCCGTCCGGCTTGATCGCCTTGGCCGCGGCCTCGGCGGCCTGGGCTGTCTTGTAGGCTTTGGTGAGAATGAGCACCAGGTCTGCCGCCGCGAGTCCCTCCACGCGGGTTGCGACGCGCACCAGCGCCTGCTCCTCGCGCCCGTCCGGCGCGATGACGCGCAGCGGGCCGCGCTGCAACGCTTCGATTTGCTCCGGCCAGCTCCCGATCAGCGTCACATCGGCGTGGGCGCTCAACCGCGACCCGAACAGACAGCCCATCGCCCCGATACCTAGAATAGTGACCTGCATGGTTCACTCCTGCCCGACGCCGAACTCTGCTTCGAGAGCCTGCCAGACTTCGTCACGCAGGGTGTACTCGTGCTCGGCGGCGGGGAAGCGCCGCGCCCGCACATCGTCGATGTAGGCCTGGAAGGCATTCCGGGCCGTCTCTGACAGATTGGCGTACCGTTTGACAAAGCTGGGCGTGAACCGCTCGAACAGCCCCAGCAGATCGTGCGTCACCAGCACCTGCCCGTCGCAACCTGCCCCTGCGCCGATGCCGATGGTTGGCACGCCAACCTTGCGCGTGATCAGCGTCGCTAGCCGCGCCGGGACGGCCTCCAGCACCAGGCTGAACACCCCGGCGTCCTCCAACGCCAGCGCATCCTCGATCAAGCGGCGGGCAGCCTCGACTGTGCGCCCTTGCGATTTCAGCCCTCCCAATGCGCTGACACTCTGCGGCGTCAGCCCAATGTGTCCCTGCACTGCGATCCCGGTCTCGACCAGCGCCCGCACCGTCTCCGCCATGCGGCGACCCCCCTCCAGCTTGACGGCATCTGCGCCTCCTTCGGCCAGAAAGCGTGCTGCGTTGCGCATGGCATCCTCTACCGACGCTTGATAGCTCATGAAGGGCATGTCCCCGATCACAAAGGCGCGTTTGACCCCCCGCCGCACGGCCTGGCAATGCATCACCATCATGTCCATGGTGACCGGCAGCGTCGTCTCGAAGCCATGCACCACCATCCCGACCGAATCTCCTACCAGGATCATGTCGATGCCGCTCTGATCGAGCAGCAGCGCGGTCGGGTAATCGTAGGCAGTCAGCATCGCGATCGGCTCGCCACGCTCTTTCATCGTTCTGAAGGTGTGAATCGTGACTTTGTCCATCGCCGTAACTCCTCAATACCGGCGCTGAGATAGACGGTCCGTGTTGGGGCATGGAGCCTCTCCCCCAAGCGACCCTTGCTCAGCTCATCCTTTTGAGACGTCGCCCCGACGCCGCCCGGAAGATGGCGCTCCAGATCACCGTGGTGTGTCAGCGCCGGCCTCCTGGATTGTAGCCGGTTCGGAGAGGAGGTCAAAAACGGGAGTTTCGTGCACCGTGGCCTGTTCGGCGGGCTGCGGTTCCGAATTGCAGCACACTGTTCATGCTGTCCGTGGCTGATTGTGATAACTATCACATTGTATTGATGATTTACGGACGCTGCACGATGGCTTTGCCAGCAGGTAAGCTTGGTGAAAAGACGCATCCGGCGGGAATGTGACAGGATGGCTGCATCTGCATCCTCTGCCCGACAAGCGCACACCAGGTGAGGAAACACCATGACTGAAGATGATCCCCGCGTTGTTGAGTTGCGTGCCATGCGTGAGCGTGTTCATCAGGGCGGCGGCCCCGACCGCATCGAGAAGCAGCACAGCAAAGGTAAGCTGACTGCCCGCGAACGGCTCAACCTGTTGCTTGATCCTGGTACGTTCAACGAGCTGGAGCCGTTCATCACCCATCAGGGCGACGAGATGGGCATCGCCACTGAGAAATACCTGGGGGATGGCGTGATCACGGGCTACGGCCTGATCGATGGGCGGACGGTGTACGTCTACGCCCAGGATTTCACTGTCTACGGCGGCACTTTGGGCGAAATGCAGGCTCACAAAATCTGTCGCGTGCTCGATCTGGCCCTGCGCAATGGCGTTCCCATCATCGGCTTGATCGACTCCGGCGGCGCACGCATCCAGGAGGGCGTCAAAAGCCTGGCCGGGTACGCCGAGATCTTCCGCCGCAACGCCCAATACTCCGGCGTGATCCCCCAGATCAGCGTGATGCTCGGCCCCTGCGCGGGCGGCGCAGCCTATTCTCCTGCCCTGACCGACTTGATCCTCATGGTCGAGAAGCAGTCGTTCATGTTCCTTACAGGCCCCCAGGTCATCAAGGCTGTCACTGGCGAACAGATCGACGTGGAGAGCCTGGGTGGGGCGCACGTCCACATGTCCATCAGCGGCACGGCCCACCTTGTGGCATCCTCGGAGCAGGAGGTGTTGGCCCTGTGTCGTCGCGTGCTCAGCTATTTCCCCTCCAACAACGTCGAGAACCCGCCCTACTTCGCTCCCACCGACGACCCACTGCGCATGGATAGGGAGCTGAATTCCATCGTTCCCCTCGATCCGACCGTCCCGTACAGTATGCACGAGGTGATCGAGCGTGTGGTTGACCAAGGGACCTTCCTGGAGATTCAGCCCACCTGGGCCTGCAATGCCATCGTTGGGCTGGCTCGCCTTGGCGGCCACAGTGTGGGCATCGTATCACAGGAGCCAGGGGTGATGGCCGGCGTGATCGACATTGACGCCTCAGACAAGATCACCCGCTTTGTGCGCATGTGTGACTGCTTCAACATCCCGCTCGTCACTTTCGTCGACTCGCCGGGCTTCCTTCCTGGCATCGATCAAGAGTACCGGGGCATCATTCGCCACGGGGCCAAGGTGCTATATGCCTATTCCGAGGCCACCGTGCCCAAGATCAGCGTCATCACCCGCAAAGCTTATGGTGGAGCCTACATCGTCATGTCCAGCAAATATCTGGGCACCGACGTGAACTACGCTTGGCCCAGCGCCGAGATCGCCGTCATGGGAGCTGAAGGAGCTGTGGATATCCTGTTTAAGGCCCAGATCGAAGCCGCTCCTGACCCCGCCGCCGAGCGCGCCCGCCTGATCAAGGATTATCGCGATCGGTTCAACAATCCCTACCGCGCTGCCAGCGCTGGTTTCATCGATGACATCATTGAGCCGCGCGAGACGCGCCCCAAGATCATCGTCGCTCTGGCTGCCCTGCGCGACAAGTACTCGCCCGCGCCGCCGCGCAAGCACGGCAACATCCCGGTCTGAGCGTTTTATTGAGACGCTTAAGTGTTTCTCCGAAAGTCTTTGAAATACTTTTCGCAAAACACTCAGGCGTCATCCGAAAGGACGTACGATGGCAGACAACCTGGCGGTTGTTTTCGGAATCACTCTGGTCGGGATGGGGCTGGTCTTTGCCGGCATCCTCCTGGTGATGCTCATGATGTCGCTGCTCGTCCGCCTGAGCAGCAGGCGCGAGTCCACCGACCAACCCTCTGGACAGACCGGTGAGGTTCTTGCGCCTGCCCTGCCCTCCGCCGCCGACTTTGAGCGGCGGCAGCTGCGTGCGCGTGCAGCGGCAATTGCCGTCGCGCTGGCGCTGGCCCGCGACCAGATCGCCGAGCCGAACGTCTTCCCGCCGCCCCCCACGGCCATCATCAGCGCTTGGCAGGCCGTGATGCGCGGTCGTCAGTTGAAGCAACGAGGTCCTGTTCGATGACTACAATTGTCAGAGTGACTGTGGAAGGTCAGACTTTCGATGTGGAGATCGTCGATCTGCACGCCCGCCCGGTGCTGGCCATCGTCGATGGCGAGACGTTTGAGGTGTGGCCTGAGAGCCGCGCCGTCCATCCCGTTCCGGCAGGCGACCGATCTGTCGATCAGGCCCCGCCGGCGCCCATCCCCCCTGCCGTCCCGGCTGTGCAGCCTGGTGGGAACGGCGCCCAGGCCGTGCCCAAGCTCAATGCTGTCTATGCGCCCATCCCTGGCGTGATCCGTTCCATCGCCGTCAAGCCTGGCTCGGTTGTCAAGTTTGGCCAGGAGCTGTGCGTGCTGGAGGCCATGAAGATGAACAACGTCATCCGCGCCTCCCGTGAGGGGCGCATCGCGGCGGTGCATGTGGCTGTCGGCGAGCACGTCAGGCACCACGCTATCCTGATGGAATACGCCGATTAGGGAAGGCTGCCAGCATGGACCTATCTGAGCTTGCGCCCCAACTGTTCAAGGGTTTTATGGCTTTCACTCCCGGCCAGGCAGTGATGATCCTGGTTGGCGGTGGGCTGATCGCCCTGGCCGTTGTCAAAGAGTACGAGCCGGTGCTGCTGCTGCCCATTGGCTTTGGCTGCATCCTGGCCAACATCCCGCTCACCGGCATGACAGATGAGGGCGGAGTCTTCTGGCTGCTGTACCGCTTTGGCATCGAGACCGAGTTATTTCCGCTGCTGATCTTCGTCGGCGTGGGAGCCATGCTCGACTTCAGCCCGCTGCTGGCCCAGCCTCGTATGGCGCTGTTGGGCGCAGCCGGACAGTTCGGCATCTACGGCACGCTGATCCTGGCTACTCTGCTGGGTTTCCCGCTCAACGAGGCTGCCTCCATTGGCGTGATTGGCGCTATCGACGGCCCCACCTCGATCTTCGTCGCCACTCGCCTTGCCCCCAACCTGCTGGCCCCTATCGCCGTGGCGGCTTACTCGTACATGAGCCTGGTCCCCATCATCCAGCCGCCGCTGATGAAGCTGCTCACCACCCCCGCCGAGCGTCGCATCCGCATGGAGTATGCCCCACGCCCCGTATCGCGCCGTGCGCTGGTGGTCTTCCCCATCCTTGCCGCTCTGATCGTCAGCCTGCTTGTGCCCGACGCCGCCCCCCTGATCAGCATGTTGATGTTGGGCAACCTGCTGCGCGAGAGCGGCGTTGTTGAGCGCCTCAGCCGCTCGGCCCAGAACGAGATCATCAACGTGGCCACGCTGTTTCTGGGCCTTACCATCGGCTCGACCATGAGCGCCGCAACTTTCCTGCGCTGGGATACGCTCCAGATTCTGATTCTGGGCCTGGCAGCCTTTGGGCTGGACACAGTGGCCGGATTGCTGTTCGGCAAGCTGCTTGCGGCCATGAGCCGTGGCAAGATCAACCCCCTGATCGGCGCGGCGGGCATCAGCGCCTTCCCCATGGCCGGTCGCCTGGTGGCTCAAGTGGCCCAGGACGAGGATTTCGAGAACTTTATCCTGATGCATGCCATGGGGGCCAACACGGCGGGCCAGTTGGGCAGTGTGTTGGCTGGGGGCATCCTGCTGGCGCTTGTCTCGCGCCTGGTGTAGCCAGCCCGGTCGGTGGGGCGGCGGCGCAGGTTGCTCTGGAGGGCTGTGGTCTGCGTTGGGGACCCACTGGCCGGGCGCTGAACCGCCCGGCCACAGGGACTCATCCGCACGCTAAAGCGTGCCCCCGGAACCAGGGGCCTGCTTCAGCAGGCGTATGGAGCTGTCGCCGGAGGCGTTGGCCTCCGGCGGACTTTACGCCACTCTGCCGCCGGGGTGCGGCGGCCCACCAGCATACACTTCTTGCACCAGCACCGCCCCCACGTTTCCGCTGCCCATCCAGCGTCCCTTGGCCTGGTACGAGATAGCCTCGAACGTCAGGATGTTGGTCGCCACCAGAGCGCCAGGCGGTGGGGCGGGCAGGTCGCGCAGCCCTCGCCAGCAGACCATAGTCTGCGCCCCGGCAGGCTGCATTGAGAGCATCGGCACAATAGTCGGATAGCCATCGTCGCGTACCCAGGCCAGCACCTTCACTGCTACCATCTTGCCGAACTCGCGCCGCACTGGCAGGGGAATCGAGACGCCGTCCTTGGCGCGGGCGATCCCGCCCAGCGTAGCCAGCCGGGCCAGCACATAGTCGCGCAGCACCTGCATCTTCGACACGCGGAATGCCCCTTCCACCGCCGTAACGCGGATCAGACCCGCGTTGCGGACGCCGGTGTAGGCGTTGTAACGCAGCAGCCCGCTGTTCATCTGCCGCTCAACGTGCGGCCCAGTGCGCTCAAAGCCGAGAAACTCGCCTGTGAGCCTCCAACCGTTCAGATCGGCGGTGATCACCAGCAAGCCAACGCGCGTGTCGCGCTCTAGGTTCTTGATGCTCTTGCGTAGCAGGAAGTTGCCGAAAAACAGCGTGTCGGGCTGCTCCTCGTCGGGCAGCGTTGACACGACGGGTACCACGTTGGGGATGCCTTCCGGGCTGCGGGTGGCGAGGAACTTGGGGGTCATCTCGCCCCGCAGCGCGTCAAGCAGGCCGGGGGATTGTGCTAACACAGACATGGCGTGCTCCTGGTCAACTTGTGCTTAGCGATGAGGTCCTGTCCCTCCAGAGACAGGAAGATGAGGCCGATCCCTGGGTTGCGATGAGTCTCACCAGGCTAGCCAATGATGATCTCATCCAGCGAGCGTTTGGGCACGTGGTGGACGCCTGCTTCGTCGCGCCAGTACTTGATGTCGCCGTCTGCGCCAACCGGTTCGATCACCACCGTCTCGGCAGGTTTGCCTAGCGCGATCACCAGCAGGATGTAGTAGCGGTCAGGGATTCCCAGGGCCTGGCGCATCTCGTCGCGCTGGACCGAGCCGAGGATGCACCCACCCAGCCCACGCTCGGTCGCGCCCAGCAGGATGCTCTGAGCTGCGATGCCGTGGTCACAGTCGACGCTCAGGCTGATCTCGTCGTCGCGCAGAATGACGATGTATGCCGTCGGGCGCTCGCCTTCGGCAGGCCCGCCCCAATCCTTGAGGTATCCCGCCCATCTGAGGTGTGGAAAGATGAGGGCGTTCTTCTGAGGATCGCACGAGAGAATATACTTGAGGGGCTGGCGGTTGGCCCCTGAGGCCGAGAGACGGGCCAGGTCGACCAGCTCTCGCAATGTCTCCCTCGAAATGGCGACGCTCTGATCAAATCGACGGGTGCTGCGATTCTTGAGGATCAGGTCTTTGAGCATAGGCTACTTTCTCGTGTGGTTGGCGTGGAATGAAAAACACCTGGATGATACCATTATACACCCCACTCAGGATGGGAGGTAAGCCTTTGCTCTTGACAGGGTGCGTTTCGGGGTGAGGTTCAGCGCGGGGCCAACTCAAGCCCGATCAGCAACAAAATTCCATAAAAGTCGTGCTATGCCTCTTGACATCTCCCTCCAGACTCTGTAACATGCACTCCAGCCCCGGCCCATGGCCGGCCATCGCGCCCGCCCGCGCGGAATCCCCGCATTCTTCGAGTGGACAAAGCCATGCCTGAATACGCTGCCCTCGATCATGACACGCCTGTCTTTGTGACCGCCCCGGAGGCGCTAGTTCCGGTTAGCGACTATCCGACTCACATGGCAGCCATTCCTACGTCACGCATGTTCCTGATCAAGAAGGGATTAAGCGCTTACCAGGATGCCCACCCCGACAGCCCGGTGTTCGATGCCTCACAGGGTGACGGCGGCGCCAGTCTGCCCGGCGTTCCCCACGAAATCCTGGAGCGTGCGCTGGCGCTCCAGCTGGAGCACGGCAGCGCCTACGACATGCCCTATGGCACCGATCTGTTCCGCCGTTCGGTGATCGAGGACTACTGGCGCCTGGACAGTGCGAGCGGCCTCGGCCCAGCCAACGTGATCGCTACGATGGGAGGGCGTGATGCGCTGCTCAAGGCTTACGAAGCTATGCTGCACCTGGGCTATGGCCGCATCGGAGACGTGATCGTTGTGTCGCGAGTGCCGTGGATCAGCTACAACTGGGGACCCTACGGTGTCGGGGCCAATGTGCTGCTCGCACCGGGCCATCCTGCGGATGGCTGGGCCTATACGCCAGAGGCAATCCGCGCCTGCTGTGCGATGGCTGCGCGGGAAGGACGCAAGGTGGCTGGCGTGGTGATCACCAGCCCAGACAATCCGACCGGCAACACGCTGTCGCCTGCACGCCAGACCGAACTGGCCCATGCCGCCCTGGAAGCGGGAGCGGCTTTTGTGCTGTTCGATTGGATGTACCACACCGTCACCGACGAGCAGCCCATGGACCTGGGACGCTTCGTGGCGCAGTTCACCCCCCAGGAGCGTGAGCGGCTGATGTTCATGGACGGCATCACCAAGTCGCTGGGGGCCTCAAACATCCGCAATGCCCACCTGATTGCCTCCGAGCAGGTGATCCGCTTCATCGAGTCGCGTACCTCGCACGGGGTGATCCCCAGCTTCTATTCGCAGGCGGTGGCCGTGGCGGCTTTTCAGATGGGCTTTGCCGCCGCGGCGGCAACGATCATCGAGCCGACTAATCAGAGCCGCGCTGCGCTCAAGAGCCTGCTCGATGAACATGGCTTCACGGCCATCCTGGGCAAGGGCTACTACGCTTTTGTCGAGGTAGGGCGGTGGCTACGGGCCGTCGGTTGGGAAGACAGCGCGCCGCTGGGCGAGTATCTGGCCCGTGAATGGGGCGTAGCGGTGGTGCCGGGGGTGTATTTCTCGCGCTATGGCGCAGACTGGGTGCGCTTTTCGTATGCCACGCCGTTAGATCGCACCGTGGGCGCTTTTGAGCGCTTGCTCGCTGGGCTGGAGGCCCTGGCCTGCCGTTGACGGCCATCCTGAAGCTGGATAGACTAACGCCATGTTTGAAGCATATAGCCGGTTTCCATACCCTCGCAGGCGCATCATCCGCAGCCTGCTCCAGCAACTGAGCTACATTGCCTTTGCCGTGCTCACTGACCTCCGCATCGTTGGCCGTGAGAATCTGCCCCGCACAGGTCCCTTGTTGGTGGTAGCCAACCACTTCAGCTACATCGATCCCGTGGCGATGGTGCGCGTTGCGCCCTGGCCGCTCGAGTTCGTGGGGGGCTTTCGCAACCCTGGCGCGCCGCCGCACGTGACTCTCATCCCCAGGCTGTGGGGCTATTATCCGGTATTCCGAGGGACTGGCTCACGGCTGGCGTTGCAGGCCGCCGAGGTGGTGCTGGCTCAGGGTGGCGTGTTGGGCATCTTCCCGGAGGCGGGCAACTGGGCGCCTGTGCTGCGCCCGGCGCGTCCTGGGGCGGCCTACCTGGCCGCTCGCACCGGGGCGCCGATCCTCCCCATGGGCTTCGACGGTCTGACTGAGGTCTTCCCCTCTTTGAACAGGGGAAGACGCGCCTCCGTCACGGTGCGAATTGGCAAGCTGTTTGGACCGTTCAGGGTGGCCGGGCGTGGCCGCGAACGCCGCCGACAGCTTGACGAGATCGGCCACGAGATCATGCGCCGTATCGCTGAGTTGATCCCTCCGGAACGCCGTGGGCATTACTCAGACGATCCGAAAATCCGCGCCGCGGCACAGGGCGCCGAAGTCTATCCCTGGGCTGACGCCACCGAGCTGGACTTTGTCGGCGGCGAGCACCTGAGGTAGTCATCCGTTATTGACTGTCGATCTTCAGCTTCTTCGATGTGCGACAGAAACACCTCAGCCTGGGCGAATGGATCGGCATGGCCCATGTCATATCGTCTCCGCCGAAGGCAAAGGCGGCTCTGGCGTCGAACTGCAAGCAACCTGTGCTTGCAGCCAGTGTTTGATCTGGATGCCAGCTTATCCTCCTCTATTCACATAACAAGGAGTCCCCTCCCGTGGAAATAGCCATCTCGCAGCCTAAGCCTACGCCGCGTGAGCGGTGGGCGTGGTATCTGTATGATTTTGGCAACTCGGCTTATGCTGCTGTTGTCTTGCTGGCGGTCTATGCCGCCTACTTCAAGGAGCAGGTCGTCGGCGGGGCCGAAGGATCGCGCCTGTGGGGGCTGTCGGTGGGCATTGCGATGCTCGTGGTAGCCCTCATCTCGCCGATTCTTGGCTCTATTGCCGACTTTTCCGGGTCCAAAAAGCGGTTCCTCCTCTTCTTCACTGCCATGGCCTGTGTGTTTACGGCGCTGCTGTTTTTCGTTCAGCGGGGCCATGTTTTCATCGGAATGCTGTTCTTTATCCTGGCTGAGATCGGCTATCGTAGCGCCCAGGTTTTTTATGATGCGCTTCTGCCGGAGATCGCCGCGCCAGAGGAGATCGGCCTGATCTCCGGCAACGGCTGGGCCATTGGTTCGCTGGGTGGGATCGTGTGCCTGTTGCTCGTCCTGCCCCTGATTGCCTTCATCGGCGGCACGCTGATGTCGCGCCTGTCGCTGGTGATCTGTGCGGTGTTCTTTGCCATCTTTGCCGCGCCAGTTTTCTTATGGCTGCACGAACGAGCTGAGCCGCGCTCGCTGCCGCCGGGCGAGACCTATCTGAGCATCGCCTTCCGGCGTCTGGGGCGCACCTTCCGCGAGATCAGGCACTTCCGGCAGGCAGTCAAGTACATTGTTGCCTTCCTGGTATATAACGATGGCATTCTGATGGCGCTCAACTTTGCTGCCATCATCGGCGCGGTCATCTTTGGCCTGAACCAGATGGAACTGGTGCTGTTCATGATCCTGGTGCAGGTGACGAGCATCGCCGGGGCGTATCTGGGGGGGCTGATCGCCAACCGATGGGACAACAAGCGGTCGCTCGTGGCTGCGCTGGTGATGATGATCGGCGTCGTGGTGTGGATGTTCTTCAACGAGTCGCGCACGCTGTTCTTCGTCATTGGCGCGCTGGCCGGGTTCGCGCTGAGCGCCGTACAGGGCGTCAGCCGGGGGATGGTGGGGGTGCTCAGCCCGCGAGGGCGCAGCGCGGAGTTTTACGGCTTCTTTGCGGTGGCGGGCCGCACTTCGTCGTTCATTGGCCCCACGGTCTACGGCTGGATCGCGGCAGAGGCCGCGCTGGCCTACGCCCGCCAGGGCGAATCGGCCTCGCTGCTGTGGTTCAAAGGGTTCGAGTTGGGTGGCCCCCTGGCCGAGCAGCTCGGTCAGCGCGTGGCCATCCTGTCGATCATTGCCTTCCTGGTGGCGGGGCTGGTGCTGCTGTTGGCCGTCCACGAGAAGCGGGGCCGCGCCGAGGCCGAATCAGCAGCGCAAGACTGAGTTGGAAGCAATTTTGACCAGAGGCTCAAGAATATCCATGGCTCATATTCTCGTCTCCGGCCTGATCAACATCGAGACCACACTGCGCGTCGATGCCTTCCCGATTCCCTATCACCCGGTGCATTATCCCTTTGGAGGTATACACAGCGCCGTCTCAGGCGTGGGCTACAACATCGCCCGGGCGCTGACGACGCTTGGCAGCCCGGTGAGTTTCCTGTCGATGATCGGCAAGGACCCAGCGGCTTTGCTGGTTCGTGATGCGCTGGCGCGGGATGGAATCTCCGGAGATCTGGTGATCGATGCGCTGGAGGAAACTCCTCAGTCGGTCATCCTGTATGATGCCGGAGGGCGGCGGCAAATCCATGTGGACCTCAAAGACATCCAGCAGCAACCTTACCCCGGCGCGCTGTTCGACCGGGCGTTGGCGGGCTGTTCGCTGGCGGTGTTGTGTAACATCAATTTCTCGCGCCCGTTTCTCCGCCAAGCCAAGCAGGCTGGGAAGATGGTTGCCACAGATGTGCATGCCATCTCCGATCTGGATGACGCCTACAACGACGATTTCATGCAGGCCGCTGACATCCTGTTCATGAGCGACGAGCTGTTGCCCTGCTCGCCTGAGGATTGGGTCAGGCGCGTGCTCGACCACACCGCAGCCGAGATCGTTGCAGTGGGGCTGGGGGCGCAGGGCGTGCTGCTGGCGGTGCGTGGCGACGGCTTCCTGGAGCGCATCCCGGCGGTGATCAGCCGTCCGGTGGTCAACACCATTGGCGCAGGCGATGCGTTGTTCTCGGCTTTCCTCCACATCTATAGCCGCACCCGCGATCCCTACGAGGCGATTCGCAAAGCAGTGGTCTTCGCCTCGTACAAGATCGGCGCGACGGGTGCAGCAGACGGGTTCTTAACCGAGGGGGAACTGAACCGTCTCTGGGAGCGCCACAAGATGCACGTGTCTTAAACTCGGTAGAGCTTTCTGGGCAGCACTCAGCGCTGAGGTGCAACGCCTTGTCGCGTTGTGCGTATAAAGTTCAAGAGTGTTTCACCATTTCAATTCGAATTGAGCATTGGCGATGGTAAGGCAAAGGAAAAGGAAGATGAGGAAGGCGCTTATTCTCGGTGTGCTGGCGCTCCTGCTGTTGACGTTGGTTTCCTGCACCGCCGGTCCCAACGAGCTGGCCGACGTTCCTGACGAAGATGGAGACGTAGCCGGTTTCTGGCAGGGCCTCTGGAATGGCATCATTGCTCCGATCACGTTTGTGATCTCGTTGTTCTCGGACAAGGTGACCATGTATGAGGTCCACAACAACGGAGGATGGTACGACTTTGGCTTTCTGTTTGGCCTGTCCGCCGCCTGGGGCGGAGGCAGCAGCGGGGCGGCGCGGGCACGACGCCGGCGAGAAGACTTCTAGCAGCAAGACCTCCCATAGCCCGAAAGGTCGGGGCAGGCCATCGCCTGCCCCAATGTATTGGTAGCGCCTACTGGCGACTGCTGTCTATATCAGCCCCCGGATCAGCTCAGCCACCGGGCCGGCGTCGATCCCCAGCGGTCGCGGCGTGAAGATCAGGACAAACACGATCAACATCACCACACCCAGCGCCCTACGACGGCTATCCAGCTCGGTGATCTCGTCCAGCACCGGGGCGTGATCGCGCAGCAGGAAGACGATCATCCCGATCCAGACCCACCATCCCGACCAGCCAAACGACAGGTTGGACAGCCCCATCTCGTTCAACGTGCCAATCAGGGCCAGCACGATCAGCACCACGACAATCGGCCTGCGCACGGCCCGCATTCGGCTGCCGAACAGGCCAAACAGGATATGTCCGCCATCCAGCTGGCCGATTGGCAGCAAGTTTAGCGCCGTGACCAGAAACCCGGCCCAGGCGGCAAACGCCACCGGATGCACCCATACATCGAGGTTGCCCTGGGGCAGGATTTTGCCGAAGATGACGTACTTCATGGCCAGGTACAGCAGCGAATTGCCCTCATGGATGAAGCCGAACTGAGTTTCGGGCACAGGCGCGTCGAAAAAGGCTGGGCTGATCTCTACTCCCACGGCCCCCCGCAGGCTGGGGGGAATCTCGCGGATCACGTCTTGCGTTGTGCGTACCTCAGACAGCAACAGCCCGGCGACCATGACCGGAACGGCCACAACCAACCCTGCCAGCGGCCCAGCAATGCCGATGTCAAACTGCACGCGGCGGTTGGGAGCTGGCTCGCGCATGGCGATCACAGCCCCCAGCGTCCCCAGGATGCTTATCGGCAGCGGAATGAAGAACGGCACCGTGGTGTGGACGCCATAGCGACGGGCCATCAAGTAGTGGCCCATCTCATGCGCCCCCAAGATGCCCAGCAGGGCCAGCGTGTACAGCACACCATCGAGCAGCGCCTGGCCGAGGGCCTCCGGGGTGGGCAGACGATCCACCGGGACAGGCATCAGGGTCTTGCCGGTCAAGATGTAGCTGAAGGCATCCAGCGGCGCAACGTTCAGCCCCTGGCGCAGACCCACCCAAAACACGCTGATCACTGTCAGCGCCAGCAGAACGATTGCTACCCACGGGGTGCGCCGCCGGGCCTTGCCGAAGACGCCTGGCATGGCGTGAACTACATCCAGGCCATCCTCTCGGCGTAGCAGCGGCGTGTGCTCGACGGCCTCGAACAGCGGGCGCAGGGTACGGAAGGCTTCGTGTGGCGGGATGAGCAGCTTCCCCCGGATGCGGATCGGCGTGCGTTCGTCGCCAAGCGTTATGTCCTGGATGTCCATCACCTGCGCAACGGCGCGGCGCAGCGCGTCACGCGGATCGTTGCGGCTGAAGGCCGTAGTTGTCTCCTCTTTGACCTGCTCGAAACTCGAATAACCGTCGCTCATGGAGTTCCCTCGTATCAGTACCCGTGTCGATCACGTAGTAGATTGTATCGCACAACCAGAGGAACCTCACATTCCGGCGCGGGGCGCAAAAATGCCCCCCGCGCATAGCGCCGGGGGGCTAAACATCTGACGGCGGCAAAGACATCGCTGGCTGGGTTATTCAACAGCCTGCTTGGAATGTCTATGAGCTTGCCCGCACCGTCAGCGAGGCAACCTCATTGCCTGTCTGATTCCAGTGTAGGGTCAAAAAATGGATGTGTCAAGCATTTGTAATATTGCCATCACCTCAGCGAGAGAACTTCGTCCAATGGCCTGTCGTTGATGAAAAACTCCACCGCGGTGATCGTCGAGAGCTGCATGGCCGTTCCTTCGAGCTGCGCCTCCACACGCGGGTTGTCGCATACGCCCCCCAGCATGATCTGGCCGACCAGCCGCACGGTCGCCAGACCGTTGGCGTCGATCTCCACTGACTCGACGGCCAAGTCGGACTGGGATAGCGCGTTGTACAACCCTGACTCCCCATAGTAGGGATCTTTGATCGACAATAGCTCGGCCAGAGCAGCCTGAAGCGGCTGGTCAGTGGAAGCAATCTGCCGCTCAACGGTGATGGCGCTGTCGCCGCAGCCCACCGCCGGGCCGGATACGCCGCCGTCCTCCAGCGCAATCAGGACGATCTGGACCCGGTCGGTCAGCGGCGCAGCCGTGGCTGCCAGGGTGGATTCGAGGGTAGGGGGGAGCGTGGCCGCTGGCTCCAGCGTCGGGGGCGCTGACGTGGCTGTGGGGGGAAAAGGGGGTGTGGCAGGGCTGGGCGCATTGCAGGCAACCAACGTTGCCAGCCCGACTAGCCCGCCTGCCAATACAAGATGTTTCATTTGCTGGCAACTCCTCGTGTTTGGATGGCTGAATGAGCAGGCACAACCCTGGCCTGAGCAGCCAGGGTTGTGCCGATCCGTACACAATCTTATCGCCGAGGCCGTGTTTTAGCCACTGACCCGTTCGACTCGGGTCTGTTTCAGTGACATGGGTCAGCCTCACTCCCGACCGCGCATCAGCGCGGTCTTCCACCTTCCCATTCAATGGCGAAGGGGAGGGGGGAGCCGCTGGGGGCGGCTCGGCAGGGGGTGAGGCTCTGGATGGGACTCTCCGGCCCCATGGTCTTGAAATGCATCCTTCGACTCTGCCTGTAGTTTGCTGTTATACTCAGGGTGATATGGCACACTCGCTCCCTCACCCATCCACTGGACACGAGCCGCAGCTGGGCGGCGAGGCCGTCGTCCTGACCGGTTTCGAGCCGCTGCTGGGCGGCGGTCGCCGCGCTGGAGCCGACGTACATCGAGTCCAGGCGATCATTAACGCTGCCAGCGAGGACGAGGCGCGCCGTCTGCTCGACTTTGTGGTCGACCTGGGGCAGGGGTCGATCTACGCCGCGGAGTTGGCGCAGATCATCCCAGCGCGGGCGCGCCACCGCGTGGGCAACTGGCGAGGGTCGTTCACGCCAACGCAGCGTATCCGTGCTATGGATGCCCTGGCGGTCATCGGGAGCTATGAGTCGATTCCGCCGCTGGCTGAGGCGCTGAGCGAGGGTATAGCCCCCGTGCGGGAGGCCGCTGGCCGTGCGCTGCGTGCGGTGTGCGCCCGCATGGAGCCTGAAGACCCGCGCACCACGCTGGTCTACCGGGTGCTAGTCGATGCGCTGCGTGTGCTGCCGCAGAGCGCCCGCAAGGTGGTGTCAGGCATCCTGGCGGCAGCGCCCCCTGAGCTGGTGCTAGGACCGTTGCTGCGCGAAGGGCTATGCGCCCCGGAGTGGTGGGCGCGCCGTGAAGCTGCCTGGGTGCTGGGTCTGCTGGGCGACAAACGAGCCACGCGGCGGCTGATCGAAGCGCTGCAAGATTCCTCCGCAGCAGTGCGGACGTCGGCGGCGTGGGCATTGGGTCAATTGGAAGCGCCAGTGGCCATCGATCCCCTGAGCCAGGCCGCCAATGATCCCGACGAAGTGGTGCGGGCAGCCGCCGTCGAAGCGTTGGGGGCGCAGATTGCACGCCTTTCAGTGATGGATGAGGCATTCAAGCCAACACTGGATCGCATTGCAGCGGCGCTGGAAGACCGGGAGCTTTCGGTGCGACACGCGGCGTTCGAGACGCTGACGGCGCTGGACCGGCCCGAAGCGCGGCTGAAGCTACACGCCTTTCTCAACCGGCAGGGAGCCGCCCATGGCTGATGAACATTCGACTCAGGACGACGGAACACCTACTGAGCAGGTTGAGGCGTTGGTAAAGGCGTTCCGTTCCGGCCAGATGGACGAGAGTGAATGCCGGGCGTCGCTGGCCGCCTTAGGCGGTCAGGCGGTCCAACCGCTGCTGCGACTGGTGCGCCAGATCGGCCAGCCGGTGAAGGTGCGGGTGATGGCCGTGCGGGCGCTGGCCGACCTGGGCGACATCGAGGCGACGCCAGCTCTCATCGCTGTGGCCGCCGGGCCGGACCTGCCTGCCGCGTTGCGCCGGGCGCTCCGAATTGCCCTCCGGTCGCTTTCCGCCTCTGGCTCTCAAGATCGTTCGCAGTGATTTTTGTCCACCCGGCGGTTTTCCACTGACAGGTTACCCTTGCGCGGACTGCTGGTCGAGCGCCTCAATGAAGGTGCGCGTCATGTCATAGGCGCGGGCAAGGACTTGCGGGTCCATCTTGTCCACGGTGTCCGCCATCTGGTGCCAGTAGGGCATGTGGTGATGTTCGTCTGTGCCGGTGAAGGTGATGGCTGGGACGCCTGCCAGGAGCGCATCGGCCATTTCGGTGTTGCCGCCATTGATGTAGGTAGGATGGGCCTGCCACTCCGGATGGGCAGCGGCCAGGCTCTCGATCAGGGCCGCCAGGCTGCGGTCGGCGTGGAATGGCACCACGATCCCCTCTTTCACCAGCCAGGCCGGACCGGCGCAGCCCAGCATCTCGAAGACCAGGGCGCGTGGGTTGACCATATCAGCGCGGTGGCGGCGGAAAAAGTCTATCGCGCCGTAGTGTTGAACCTCCTCGCACCCGGTGCACACCAGCCACAGCCGGGTGTGCTGGAGCGGAGCAGCTTTGAAGTCTGCGGCCAGGGTCAGCACCAGTCCGGCGGCAGTGGCGTTGTCGTTAGCGCCGGGGCTGAAGGGGCTGGCGTTGGCCTGGAGGCACAGCGCTGCCAGCAGCCAGGCGCACACAGCCGCCACGCTGCTCAGCGGCCAGGTCCACGCCCACTGCGTGAAGATGCCCAGCGTGTAGAGGATCGCCTGGGCAGCGAAAGCCACGAAGGCTACGGTCGTGAATGCCTTGTAGGCGTCAAGCCAGCGCTGCGACGAGAAGATGATCGCTGCGCGGTTGCTGTCCACATGTCCGATCAGAATCAGGTCCTGGCGGTGCTCGCCAGAGGGAGACAACGTAGCAACGACATTCTGGCTGGGGCCTTTGGGCACGATCCGGCGCAGTGGATTGTCGCGGAAGCTCAATTCGAGCAGCTCAGAGACAAGGGCGCCGAGGGTGATCGCGGCTGAGATGGCTGCGCTGGCTCGTCCGGCCAGGGGATAGATGATGAAGGCGGCCAGCATGGCCAGCGCAGCAAACAAGTGCGGCGTGTAGATCGAGCGGGCGCTGGTGAACGGCTCGATGCGTGGGTCGAGACCCAGGCCCCTCAGGACCTGCGTGCAATACTCGGAGGCCCTGCGTTCGGCTTCGGTGGTCGAACCACGGGGGCCGATGTCGGCAGCCAGGACGCGGATATGGTCGAGCCAGGTGCGGATAGAGGGATGATCGGCTGAAAGCATAGTCTGCTCCCTGGGAAGTCTGGCTGGGATGAGAAAGCGCTGGAGGCTATTATAGGGAGGATGGCGGGCGGGGGCGAGTCGCGGAGCACAAGGGGTAGCGCTGTGGCGCTGGTCGTGGGTATAGTCAGTGGAGACTGGATCGAGGAGAGATCGCCTTGTTTACTCTGTCGCCTGAAGTATTGTTGATTCGCATCGTTGTCCTGCTGATCATGGTCAGCGTGCATGAGTTTGCGCACGCCTATGCCGCCTACCTGATGGGCGACGACACGGCTCAGCGGATGGGCCGCATGACGCTCAACCCGTTCGTCAACATCTGGTGGCCAGGTTTCATCCTGGGTGTGCTGGGCGGCTTTGCCATTCTGGGGGCGGCGCCAGTGAACCCTTATCGGATGCGCAATCCACGCTGGGGATCGGTGGTGGCCACGGCAGCAGGGTCGTTCTCCAATCTGGTTCTGGCTGCCCTCTTCGCCGTGCCGTTCCGGTTGGGCGCAATGGTTGCACTGGGAGGCAACGTAGTCGGCGGTCTGCTGTTGGAGTTCCTGTTCCAGATGGTGCTGCTGAACATCGGGGTTGCAATCCTCAGTCTGGTGCCGCTCTTCCCATTGGATGGGTGGCACATCACGCTGGCCGTGTTGCCGCCCCGTCCGGCAGCGTGGTGGCAGCGCTACCGCACCGAGAGCATGTACGTGCTGTTCGGCCTGATCATTCTGGGGTTCATCGCCTCACGAATGGCGGCCTATGTGTCCTGGGGGCGCTACCTGGACATCCTGGGGTTGGTGGTGTGGGAACCTACCCTCAGGCTCTTCCACCTGCTGACCGGCCTGTGATCGAACGCGCTGCGCACCGCCTTCGCCAGGGGCTGCATGCACTGACAGCCTTTGCCCGCCCGCTGGATGAGGCCGAGGCAGCCGCCGTGTTGCCGTTGCCGCTGCTAGGGCTGTTCCGCCGGATGCGGCGCTCTGAGCAGCAGCACAGCTTGCGCGTGCTGCGCGTGCTGCAAGCGCAGGGCCACACCCATCCAGACCTGCTGGCAGCGGCGCTGCTGCACGATGTGGGCAAATCGCGCTACCCGCTGACGATCTTCGGTCGGGTGATGGTGGTGCTGGCCAGAGCAGCATGGCCCCGACAGGCGGCTGTGTGGGGCGCGGGCGAGCCGCGCGGCTGGCGTCGCCCGTTTGTGATCGCGCAGCAACACCCGATCTGGTCGGCGGAGGACGTCGCGGCGGCGGGGGCGTCGCCGCTGGTAGCAGCGCTGGTGCGCCGCCACCAGGAACAGCTCGACGCAGCGGCGCGGAGCGAAGAAGACCGGCTGCTAGCGCTGCTTCAGGCGGCAGATGCCGCCAGCGATTAAGTGTAAAAGTCCTGCGAACGTTGGGTCTCATCGAAGGTGGAGCAACTGCTTACTGTTGCTCGCGGAAGGTGAGAAGCGTCTCCAGGTACGAATCGGGCAGGCCGATGTCGTAACGACGCCCCTCGATCATCAGACCCATGAAGCCATCCTCCTGGCGCAACTGGTCAAGGGCCGAGGTGAGTTGGAACTCGCCGCGCTCGCGGACGTTGTGGGCGATGTGTTCCTCCAGATAGCCGAATATCTTCGGCGCGATGATGTACTGTCCAAAGACTGTCAGATACTCGCCTTCGGGTAGTCCGGAGACGCGCAGGCTGTCGCGGGCATAGTCCACAGTCGGCTTCTCGACAAACTCGGTGATGTTCAGCAGGCGGCCTTCCTCAATCCACACGCCTGTGACCGTGCCGAAGTTGGCGATCTGAGACTCCGGCGTGCGACGCAGCCCCACAACGCTTGCGCCATGCTGCTGGTAGGTATCGATGAGCTGCTGAGCGCATAGCCTCTCGCCCGTGGCTCGATACAGGTGGTCGCCAAGCATCAACAGGAACGGCTCATCGCCGATGGCTTCACGGGCGCAGTAGACGGCATGCCCAAAACCTTCCTGGTTGCGCTGGACGACGAAGCGCACATGCCGCCCGATCTCCAGCAGACGGTGGGCGAACTCCTGGAAATGGCGCGGCAGCTTGTTGTAGTTCTCGATGGACACCTGGACGGTGAAGAACGAGCGAAAATCGTCCAGGTCCTCCTCCTGTACAACGATGACCACCTCTTCGATGCCGGAAGCCAGAGCCTCCTCGACGATCAGCAGAATGGCGGGCTTGGCGATGCCATCGCGGTCAACGATGGGGAATAGCTCCTTCTTGGTGGCCTTGGAGGCCGGGAACAACCGCGTGCCGAATCCTGCCGCCGGGATGACGGCCTTGCGCACCTTGGGCGAGGGCTGGAGGGTAAGCTTGAGGCACGAGAGGCCCAGGTCGCGCTCGATGATCTCAATCACGGCCTGCTGGTCGGCCTCACTGCGAGCGATGAACTGGGCAGCCCCATCGCCCTGTGAGCCAACACCCTTGCCGCCCCAGATATGGGGCTTGAGCGGCTGGTAGCTGAGAACCCGATGAAGCACAGGGGCAGTCAGCTCCTCCGGGCAGGCAGGCAGGGCGTAGCGGTCAAAAAAGGCTTGGGCTTCAGCCATCAGCGCCCCGATGCGCTCGCCATCAGAGCGGACAAGGGCCTCGACAGCCTGGTGAACGATGCGTTTGTTGATCGGGCCGAGCAGCTCTTGTACGCCGCGCTCCACCTCGTTGTCGGGGAAGGGATAGGCGCGGTTGAGGCGAGCCAGAATCTCCAGGGTGTCTTTGTGAGCGTTCAGATCGACGATGACGAAGTACAGCGGCTGGCTGACCTGAAGCTCCTGAGTGTCCAGCCGGTCGCCGTCGAAGGTCATCAGGACGGGGCGCGATCCGAAGGCGCAGCCCTGGTCCATGCGCCCGCAGCGCGAGGGAGTGGTGATCTCTCCCTGATAGGCCAGCTCCATCTCGCCCCGGATCGTGAGCTTGAGATCGTAGACGCGGTTGAAAGCCCGCGCCGCCAGGACGCAGATGGCGGCGCTGGACGACAGCCCCTTTTTGATGGGCAGGTCGGTCTGGTAGTTGTCGATCACCAGACCGCGCACATGGTAGTGGGTGAGGACCTGATAGGCCACCCCGGCGACGTAGCTCCAGAAGCCGCCCCGGCGTGCCTCCTCCAGGAGGGTATCCAGACGCATGGGGATCTCGTAGGGGCCAAGACGCTCACCCTCAGGGGTGGTTGAGGTGAGCACCAGGGCATTGGGGTGAGGGCTGACTTCGGCATAGATGCCCTGGTTGGTGCCGGCGATCAGAGTGAAGCCCTGCTCAATGTCGGCGTTGATGCGTCGGTAGCCTCCGGCCCAGTCAGAGTGCTCGCCGAAGAGGCAAATGCGTCCTGAGACAAAGAGTTTCACGGTCGAAATTTCCTTCTGTTGGCAACGAGGGCTTTGAGAGTCCTGTATGCGGGTCAGTGGAATGGCTATGGAGGCTAGGTGTTTTGCGAAAAGTGATGCGAATTGCTCTGTGCAAAACCGACGTAGCTGCTGGGCAGCCTTCACAGCATCTTGAACGGGATGACCTGCACGCCGTCGGCAGTTTGCAGTTTGTAGATGGACGGCGTGATCCCAGTCGCATCGAGGTAGCGCCGCGACGTGTGCTCGATGAACGAATCGGCGCCCTCTGCCTCGGCCAGAAACACCATGCAGCCGGCCCAACCCGCACCGATAAACCGCCCTCCCAGGCGGGCCGGGTGCTCCTGGGAGGCCTCCCACATGGCATCGAGGGCAGGCCCGCTGGCCTGGTACAGATCGCGGGCGCTCACATGCGACTCGTCCATCAGTTGGCCCAGCGCGGCCACATTGCCTTCGCGCAGGGCGGCGGCGGCGGCCAGCACCCGCGCGTTTTCTTCGATAACGTGCCGGGCGCGCTGGCGGGCCGGCTCGGCGACCACCTCCTGATGGGCCTCGAACTCCCTAACCGACACATCGCGCAAAGCCCGCACTTTGGGCAGGTACCTCTGAAGAGCTTGGACGGCCTGCTCGCACTCGGCGCGGCGCTGGTTGTAGTGGCTGCTGGTGAGTGTGCGGCGCGTGCCTGTGTCGGCCACGATCAGCGCCACACTTTCCGGCAGCGGCGCTGCCAGCCACTCGTGGGTGCGGCAGTCGAACAGCAGGGCGTGGTTGGCCTTGCCGAACAGACACGCGAACTGGTCCATCAAGCCGCTGTTGACGCCAACGTATTCGTTCTCTGCACGCTGGCACAACTGTGCCAGCTCCATTCGGTCCACCTCCCAGCCGGTGATGGTGGCCCAGGCCAGAGCGTAGGCCACTTCGACCGAGGCCGACGACGACAGCCCGGCCCCCACCGGTATCTCGCCGGCAATGGCGATCTGGCTGCCGGGGGTTGCCAACCCGGCCTCTTGCAGGCTCCACGCCACTCCGGCAGCGTAACGCACCCACTCCGGCATGGGCTGGCCGGACAGCGTCTTTTTAGCCTCAAGGTCCGTCAGGCGGAAGGCGGACTCGCTGTCCTCCATATTGAGCGCCCGCAACGTGACTAGCGCCGAGGGGAACTCGCAGACCGCCAGCCATGTGTAACGGTTGATGGCAGCCGCCAGCACCCAACCGCCGTTATAGTCGGTATGGGTGCCGATCAGATCGACTCGGCCTGGAGAACGAACCAGGAAGCCCGGCTTAGTGTGAAACGACTCCTCAAAAGCGGGCACCAGGTTCTGGGGCGGGATGGCTGAGAGTGGTTTGGTAGACATAGGTCGAGAACCTCATGAACAACTGCGATCAGGAATAAGTCGAATCAACTGAGGCGGACAGCAGCTACGATTCCATCGCCGATGGGGATGACAGTGCCCAGCAGACGCGGGTCGGTGGCCATACGATGGGTGAAGGTACGCATGGCCTGCACTGCCGGGTCGTCCTGAGCGGCAGGGTCAATCACCCGGCCCCGCATGAAGGCATTGTGGGCCAGGATCACCCCTCCACGGCGCGTGTGCTTGATCGCCCATTCCAGATAATCAAGCAGGCTGATCTTGTCGGCATCGATGAACACAGCGTCGAAAGGCCCCTCTTGGGCCAGAGCATCGAGCGCCTGGGGAGCGACTCCTACGCGCACCTCGACTCGGTCGGCCAGCCCGGCGCGGGCGAAAGTGGCGCGGGCCAGTTCGGCGTGCTCAGGGTTGCGCTCAAGGGAGATCAGGCGACCCTCCGCTGGCAGCGCCCGCGCAATCCACGTGCCACTGTAGCCTGCCAGCGTGCCGATCTCGACCACCTGGCGTGCGCCCACGGCGGCCATCAGGAACTGAAGCATACGGCCTTCGTCGGGCCGGATGTGAAAGTGCGGCAGCCCACGCTTTGCACTCTCGACATCGATGGCCTGCAGCACCTCGTCCTCCGGGGCGAACAGAGCGCATACGTAGTCGGTCAGCGCTTGGCGTTCAGCTTCATCCATGGGGCGATCTCCTCTTTGTGTCACTCGCCGTCTGCCTCTCTCCCTCCGGAGCAGGCAGATGTGCGCTACCGCTTCTACTCTAGTCGGTTGCCAGACTGCTGTCAATAATGCGACGATAACAAATGGCTTGCAGTTGCCGCTGTGGGGGAAAACGAACAGAGGGCGCACTAGAATGCGCCCCCCGCCGAACTGATCGCTAACGGTTATGAGTGTCTTACTCGGTCTTGACCTTGATGACCTTGGGCCGGATTTCCTCGGCCTTGGGCAGGGTCAACGTCAGCACGCCCCGGTCAAAGGTAGCCTCGATCTTGTCCACGTCCACAGGAACGTTGAGCTGCAAGGTGCGAATAAACGGCCCATGGAAGCGCTCGGTGAAGAGATAGCGGACATTGTCCAAGCGAGCCGGGACTTCGCCGCGTAGGGTCAGGGTGTCGCCCTCGACAGTGATCTCGACCTCGTCTGGGTTGACGCCGGGCAGCGCCGCCGTCACGACGATCTCGTTCTCTGTGCTGTAGGCGTCGATGGGCAGGCGCGCCATGCGCGAGCCGCCGGCGTAATCCAGCATGTTGCGAGTCTCCTCCATCAGCCGATTCATCTTCTCGTACATCTGGACTGCCTCACGCTCTGGGTTCCAATTCATCAGTGCCATCTGTCAATCCTCCCGCCATAGTTGTGCTCATGAGTGTCTATCGATTACGTCTGGGAGTATAGAGTGGCTGTGTAAGATTTTTCATAGAGCTGTATAAGAAGGCTGATAGAAGCGGGCAAGAAGTGTGTTAGAGGGAGGCAGGTCATTGGCCGCCGGTGAACTTCGCAGCGTGTTCACGGTTCCACGCTGAGCGCGGCACGCAAGCGCTGTTCCAGCTCGCTGAGGATGATGGCCGTCGCGCCCCACACCGCATACGCGCCGAGACGATAGAAGGGCACATCCAGCTCAAAACCGCCGACCTGCCACCGTTCCTCGGCCTTGCAGGCATCGTTCAGCAGGTCTCGTAGCGACATCTCCAGCACCTCCGCCACCTCTGTGGGATCGGCGCGGAAGGCAGGACGGCAGGGGGTGTAGGCCACAAAGGGATGCACCTCGAAATCGCTGACGACGACATAGAGCGGGGCCAGGCGGCCAAGCAGCTCGACCTGCGCCCTGCACACTCCCAGCTCTTCGCAGGCTTCGCGCAGAGCGGCGTCGCCGGGATGGAGGTCTCCGGGTTCCTGGGATCCCCCCGGCAGCGCGATCTGTCCCTTGTGCGTAGCGACTGTCTCGGTGCGGCGGGTGAGGACAAAGCTCAGCGTTCCCTCGCCTGGGTAGAGCAGGATCAGCACCTCACCGCGCCGCGCCTGACCAGCCCAGTCGCCGGGCCGGCGCATCAGGCGTGGGCGCGGCGACATGCGCTGCCAGGCTGCCTCGTGCTCAAAGCCGGGCAGGTTCAGCGCACGGCGCACATCATCCAGCGTGGGATCGAAAGGCAGTTCAGCCATGGGATCGCTTCATCGCGGCGACTTCATAGCATGGCCTCAATGGCTGCCCGTTGGCCAGCCAGGGCGGGATCATCTGCCAGGACAGCGCACTCGGCCAGCGCCCGGCGCTGCTGGATCAAAGCGAAGGCGAATGCCATGCAGGTTGGCTCGCCGCACTCGCCACAGTTGGTCTGCGGCAGCAATGACCACACGTCGAGCGGACGCGGCGCTGCACGCCGTGTGGTGACGGCGGTGATGGCGTGCCGGTGCGTCCAGGTAGCGTTGATGGCATCGGTGAGAGCGGCCAGGAGCTGCTGCCCTTCTTCGTGATCTGTCACCTGCGTGATGTACACCCGGTCGGCGTACAGGGTTAAAAATCCCGGCTGGCGGCGAAAGGTGAGGGCTGGGGCATTGGGGTTGTAGGCAATGACATTAGGCAGGGTGGCCAAGTAGGGCAGCACGGCATTGAGGGCGCTGGACGGCCTGCCCACCACGATGATCTTCCCTGGCTCGGCCAGGCAGGGCGTGGTCTGGACAAGGACAATCGAGTCGAGAAAAGGCTGGGCTTCAGGGTGAAGCAGATCGGCCATTAGACAATCCAAAGGGCAATACCGTTGGGTAAGGGTCGGACCGCGCACACGGGCCTTGCCCTGTATTAAAGCCTGTCTGGCGGCTGGCTGCAAGTCAGGGGCACAGCGCCGCTGTGCCCCTGAGGATCGGGCGATTGCCGATTGGGAGGCGAGGAGGTGATCTGGCCAGGAGAGACGGCCTACGCCGCCGCCAAGCTCGCGCAGGGTGGCGATCCCGTGCGAACAATCTCCGGTCAGTGAGCTTCCATCTCGGCGTTGACCAGCCAGGTGGTCACTTCGGCCTGGGTGGGGATGCGCCCAGAACAGACGACCTTGCCGTTGATGACCAGGCCGGGTGTGGTGAGCACATCGTACTGCGTGATCTGGGTATAGTCGGTGACTTTCTCGATGTGAGCCTCCAGACCCATCTCAGCTATAGCCTGGCGGGTGATGGCTTCGACCTTTTGGCACCGCTCACAGCCGGTGCCGAGGACTTTGATCTCCAACATGGTGAGCCTCCTGTTTGTTTAAGATGTACAAGCTCAGCCGGCCTTTGCCGTGCGGGCCGCCCTGTGCCGACGGTCGATCACGGCGAGGGCCAGCGATGTGGTCAAGGTGGCGCACACAGGTCTCGTCGCGCCGCAGTTCGGCCAGCATGTCTAGCCGGGCGGGCAATGTGGGCCATTCGCTTCGATCCGTCCACAGCTTGCTCACTCTACCTTATTCTATATTCAGTATATCGAATATCACTCCGACGCCAGGTGAGGATCGGCGGAAGAACCAGTGCCGGTTGTCACGTCTGGCGGGGGTGCTCTGCGCCGGTTCGCTGTATGCCTGGCGTGAAACCAGTGTCGTCATCTGGCCTCACCCTCAACTCCTCAGCGCGCCTGCGCTATAATGACAAATCCATAATCTGCTATAATCTCCCCATGGAAACTACACACACCTCCCAATCAAAGGACAACCTCTGGCTGTGGATCGCGCTTGGCGGCGGCGTGCTGATCGCGGTGTTGTGCGCATGCCTGATTGTGTTGGCTGGGGCTGGCATAGCCTTCGGCGTATGGGGAGGGCTGGCCAGGCCAGTCACCTACGCGCCGGCAACGCTCTTCAGCTCATCCACGCGGCCATCCTACGACGAGGCGACGCCGGCGCCCACGCTGCCCGTCACACCCATGGATGTGCCAGGCAACACGCCGGCGCCGATGATGCCAGTAGCACCAGAAGCCCTCATGGCCGAGCTGCCGCCGCGCGACCGTTACGACCTGGCGCGGCGCTTCCTGGGCATCAGTGAGGCTACTCCACCTACGCCTCGTACCTATGCCGTCGGCGACGTGATCTCGTTTTGGGTTGACAACGATGACGCCGAGGCGGTAGTCGAGGTGAGGGCCGAGCTGGTCTATATTGCCGAGAACGTCTACATGTGGGTCGAGCAGGGCCTGAGCTACGACTATGCAGCGCTGGTCGAATCGGCGGAGCGCTTCAGCCAGGAGACTTACCCTACCAATCGGGCCTACTTCGGGAGCGAGGCGTCGCCGGGCATTGACGGCGACCCACGCCTGCACATCCTGAACTCCGGCCAGTTGGGGTGGAGCATCCTGGGGTATTTCTACAGCCCCAGCGAGTACCCGGTCAGTGTGGTGCCTTATTCGAACGAAAAAGAGATCTTCTTTATCAATATCGAGAACATCCAGCCTGGCGAGTACTACGACGGTGTGCTGGCCCACGAGTTCCAGCATATGATCCACTGGAATGTGGATCGCAACGAAGAGTCGTGGATGAATGAGGGTATGAGCGAACTGGCAGCCTTTCTGAATGGCTTTGGGCCGTCAGACGCCATTCCCTTCTTTTTGATGGACCCTGACTTGCAGCTCAACAGCTGGCCGGATGACCCTGGGGCCAGCTACGGCTCCGCCTTCTTGTTCAACGCCTACTTTCTGGATCGCTTTGGCCAGGATGCGCTGCGTGAGCTGGTCGCCAATCCCGGCAACGGGCTGGCGGCCGTCGATGAGACGCTGGCGCACATCGGGGCTGGCGTCACTGCCGACGAGGTATTCGCCGATTGGGTGATCGCCAACCTGCTGAATGACGCCGACATCCCGCCGGGAATATATGGTTATCCCAATATCCCCGCTCTATATCCCCTGTCCAGGATCGAGGGGTTCAGTGTGTATCCTGTCGACAGCGGGTGGCGGCAGGTGCATCAGTACGGCACGGATTACATCGAGATGTATGGACCTGCCGAGCTGACGATCGGGTTTGAGGGCACCCAGCAGGTGCGCATCCTGCCTGCCAACACCTACAACACCGATGGCGACACGACCACGGACGATCACTTTGTATGGTGGTCAAACCGGGGGGACGACAGCGATATGACGCTGACACGCCGCCTCGATCTGACGGATGTCAATCAGGCGGTGCTTGAATACGACGTGTGGTATGCCATCGAGGAAGGATGGGATTACGCCTACCTGGCTGTCTCGACCGACGACGGTGAGACATGGACTATCCTGCCCACGCCCCACACGACCACCGACGACCCGCACGGCAACAGTTACGGCTCAGGCTACACGGGCTTCAGCCGCGACCAACCAGGGGCAAATGCCGAGGGCTGGTTGCACGAGTCGATTGACTTGAGCGCCTATGCCGGACAAGAAATCCTGCTGCGCTTCGAGCTGATCACCGACGATGCAGTGAACGAGCCAGGGCTGGCGCTGGACAACCTGTGCCTCCGGGCGATTGGATGGTGCGATGACGCCGAGGCCGAGGACGGCGGCTGGGAGGCGCGTGGGTTCGTCCGGCACAACAACGTGCTGGCGCAGCGATTCGTGGTGCAGGCGGTGGTGCCTGACGGCAGTGGATCGTACCAGGTGGTCCGGATGCCGCTTGACCAGACCAATCGGGGCGAGATGACGGTGACAGTGCCCGGCGGCGGGGAGCCAGCCGTGTTGGTGGTCAGCGGGCTGACGCGCCACACGACGGAGGCTGCCTCTTATCGATATACGATCACAGTGGGGCCGTAAGCCTGGCAGCTTTAAGGCAGGGTTTGATCGGCCCGTAAAACAAGCAGCGAGGCCCCATGCCTCGCTGCTTGTTTGGGTTGCAAGGAGCACAGAACATCTGGTTCTCTTGCTTAGGCGACTTTGATCTCGCCGCGCTTGAGCGCCTCAAGCTCTGCTTCCAGGCGCCTGCGCTCCTCGGCGACTGCCTCGCGCACGTCCGTTGCGATCTGGTCAGCACGGGATTGGATGTCCGCACGAAGCTGCGCACCAGAAGACGGCGCAAAGATCAGGGCCAGTGTAGCGCCAATGAGCGCACCTACCAGCAACCCGAACAGAAAATTGAGAAACCAACGCATGGCGACTGTTGTTCCTTTCCTGCCCCTTCTCACAAGCGTCGAAAGCGCGCTTCTTGCCACTCATTATAGCATGATTATGGCCGGAGCAAGTGTGATTCGGGGACCAAGAAGCAGGGGGGTAGGGGGAGACCCTTGAGGTAGGGGGGACGATGAGGGCAATGCCCGCTGGCAGGTCGCTGGCCGTAGTCCAGGTAGCCCTCCACACCTCCGCCAAAATACGGCATGATTGAAAATAGCTGACCCGCTAGAGAGCAACACACGCCTGCGTGCCGGGTTGCAGAGGACATCACGTGCTTACACTACCAACAGGAGCGTCAGGTGCAGGATTTTCGACGTGGATTTCTAGCAGTTTTCCCTCTAGCGCCAGGCGTGGTTGCCTTTGGCCTGTTGTATGGCGTCATGGCTCGCCAGGCCGGGTTTGCGCCGTGGCAGGTGTGGGCCATGTCGATCCTGGTCCACGCCGGGTCGGCTCAGTTCGCCGCGGTGGGCATGTGGGCGTCAGCTTCGGCTGCCACCCTCATTCTGACCACGCTGATCATCAACCTGCGCCACTTGCTGATGGGCGCCTCGCTGGCCCCGCACTTGCGCGATCTGCCTGTACCCTGGAAGGCATTCCTGGCGCTGTGGATGTGCGACGAATCCTATGCCCTCACCATCGCTGAATATGAGCGGGGCCGGGGTAGCCATCGCTACTTTCTGGGAGCCAATCTTGGCATGTACCTGGTGTGGACGACTAGCGGCCTAGCCGGAGCGCTGCTCGGCGCAGCTCTCCCCGATCCTGCTCGCTACGGGCTTGATCTGGTGTTTCCCCTGGCTTTTCTGGGGCTGCTCGCTTCGTTTCTCAGGGATCGCGCCGGCCTGGCCGTCGCGCTGGCCTCGGCAGCGCTGGCGCTGATGTGCGCCTTCACACTGCCCGGCAAGTGGTACATCATCGTCGGCGGACTGGTGGGCAGTGGATTGGGCCTGCTGTTTGAGGAGGTGGACAGGGCATGGACGCGCTCGTGATCTTCGCCGGGATGGGCTTGGCAACCTTCTTCACCCGCTTTGCCCTGATCGCTGCCCTGGGGCGCGAGCTGCCGCCGCTGGTGCGCCGCTGGCTGCGCTATGTCCCTCCGGCGGTCTTGGCTGCCTTGATCGTCCCTGCGGTATTTGCGCCGCAGGGACGCCTGGAGATCGGGCTATCAGCATTGGCTGTCATGGCCGGCGCTGTCGTTGCCTGGCGCACGCGCAACGTCTTCTGGACAATTCTCGGCGGAATGCTCACTTTCTGGGCCGTCAGGGCTGTAGGATTGTAAGGTAGTGCGCCGTGATTCCACATTCGCGCCACGCGCTCGGATGGCTTTGATGCTGTGCGTCACGTCCACGCCCGCGCCTTTCGCGCTGGGCAGGGTAAGCGTCACTTCAGGCGCGCTCGCGGCTGCCCCCATTCGGGCCTGGTTGGCCTGGCAGCAGGCGATCCAGAGCGGCGTGAAAGTCGCTGAGCGATGGGAACACCGCTTCGATGCCTTCCGGCGGCAAGACCTCCAGGCCGGGGCTGGGAATCAGCACACAACGCATTCCCGCCGCCAGCGCTGCCTGTGCTCCGATAGCTGTATCCTCGAATGCCAGGCAGTTCGCCGGAGACACCCCCAGGCATCTGGCGGCCTTCAGATACACGTCTGGCGCAGGTTTGGCATTGGGCACCTGGTCCCTGCCGACCAGGCAGCTCAAGTAGCGATCCGCCCCGATGTGGCGCGTGGCGCGCTGAACGAAGGATGTGGCGCTGTTGGAGGCCACGCCCAACCGATAGCCCCGTGCGTGCAGCGCCTCGATCAGCGGGAGCAGCCCCGGCATGGGCTTCAGGTGCCCCTGGTCGATCAGCGCACCGATGTGCTCCTGATACCCCTGCTGAAGCGCCTCCTCGATCCCCTCAAGGCCAACCAGATCGGCGATGTAGCGCAACGTCGTGTCGTGGCTGGTGCCGATCAGGCCCCGATACTGGTCCTCGGTCATGGTCGCGCCGTAGAACTCCAGGCACCGCAGCCAGGCCCGATAGGATAGCCACTCGCTGTCGACCATCAGGCCGTCTAAGTCGAAGATGAACCCCTGTATCATGGCCAGCTTTCTCAACCAATCTGCGGATGTGACGGTCCGGCGAGCGACGGAGGCCCGCCCGGTCCCAAGCCGCTGTATGTTAGCGGGTCTGGGGTGGGGTTGTCAACATTGAGGTCGAAGTTGCCTCCCAGAGGGTTTGGCTATTGAGCTAGATCGGTTACACTTACCGCAGGGTGCTGATCAGAAGTGCGCCCCACAGGCACGTTCGGTGGTGTGATCGGAGGGAGGAGCTATGCGGATCGCAGTGATGGGCGCGGGCGGCGTCGGCGGATACTTTGGAGGGCTGCTGGCGCACGCCGGCGAAGAGGTGACGTTTATTGCGCGGGGTGAGCACCTGCGAGCCATTCAGTCGCGCGGACTACGCATTGAAAGCATCCACGGCAGCTTCACCATCCAGCCTGCTCAGGCCACTGACGACCCTGCCGTGGTCGGCCCGGTGGACCTGATCCTGTTTACGACCAAAACCCACCACATTGAGCCGGCAGGCGAAGCGCTGCGACCCATGGTCGGGCCGCAGACGGCCATCTTGCCTCTGCAAAACGGCGTCGATGCCTCGGAGCGTCTGATCGCCATCCTGGGGCCAGGGCCGGTGCTCGGCGGGACCTGCCGGATCGTGAGCCTGGTCGCTGCGCCGGGGGTGATCCAGCAGAGCAGCCCGTTCCGGCACATCACCCTGGGCGAGTTGGATGGGTCGATCACGCCGCGCGTGCAGGCCATTGCCGATGCCTTGAGTCGCGCTGGGGTGCCGGTTGAGGTCAGCGACAACATCAACCAGGCTCGCTGGACCAAGTTTCTGTTCATTGCGCCGTACAGCGGCATGGGGGCCGTGACCCGCGTCCCGGCTGGCGAGCTGATGGCTTGCCCTGAAGCCCGTCACATGCTTGAACAGGCCATGCGCGAGGTCGAGGCGCTGGCGAGGGCGTGTGGCGTCGTACTGGAGGAGGACATCGTGCCCCGGACGCTGGCCTTCTGCGAGGGTCTGGCCCCGGACTCAACGTCTTCGATGCAGCGCGACATTATGGAAGGGCGCCCCTCCGAGCTGGAGGCGCAGAATGGATTCGTGATGCGCAGGGGCGCTGAACTGGGGATACCAGTGCCTGTCAATACCTTCATCTACAGCGTGCTGCTGCCTCAGGAACGACGCGCCCGGGGAGGGTAGGGGGTTATCCACCGCCTCCCACTATATCGGTGAGGTCTTTCTCGCGCAGCAGGCGGCGCTTCCAGTTTTGCAGCAGTGGCACGATAAAGGGCAGCAGGCGCAGGGAGTAATAGGGCGGCAGAATCGGCAGCCCGATCAAGTCGCCAAAGCTGATCAGCATGAACAGGTGCTCAAGCTCGCTTTTCTCTTTGCGCAGAGTCATGTCCATCTCGAAGTACGTCATGCCATACCAGAAGTCCTTCAGATGCAGACTGATCTGCCTCAGCGTGCGCTGCAAGGCGTGGATGGGCTTGGCGTCTTCAGTGGGCCTGTCATAGTCAGTCATGGTTGGCACTGCTCCCTCAGGAGAGAACTGCAATGCAACTGACACCCGAAACAATCGTCTTCGGCCTGGGCATATTCCTGGCGTTGTGGTACTTGGGCGCGGCCATCGTCAACCGAAGGCGTGGCCTGGCTGTCTTCTTCTGGCTGCGCAACGGTTTCGATCAGCTTGGCGGCGAGGTTTCCTCGCGGTGGATCGGCTCCTCTGGCTCCGGCGCTCAGATCCAGATACGCAAGGCCGTCCCGCCGTTCAAAGAGGTCCAACTGATCTACCTGCTTGCCTCCCGCGAGCTGTTGCCCCTTTTCCTGTTCGACCTGCTGCGCGGCAAGCGCGACCGGCTGTTTTTCAAGGCCACGCTGCGGGTAGCCACGCCCGGCGAGGTGGAGGTGGTCAGGGCCGGCAGCGGCTTGGCCCGTCAGATGCGGGCCGAGAAAGCGCATCCCTGGACGCTGCAAGATGGGCCGCATGGCCTGCTGATCGGCGCACGTGGGCGCGGCGCGGCGGCGCTGTGCGCCGCACAGGCTCCCTTCCTGGAGAAGTATGGGCCACTCGTGCAGCATATCTCGTGGAGCCGCCAAGCGCCGCAGTTCATCGTCATCCTCTCGCTGGCCGGCCTCTACACCAGAGGCGGCAGCGCTGCCGGGCTGTTCACCGATCTGGCAGCCGCGGCCAGCGCTGCTGGCGAGAAAGACGTTGTAGGAGGGAGGGCTTGACGATCACGGGTCTGCTCAGTGGCACCACCAGGCTGGGATAAAGCGCAGCATCTGCTCGAAACCCTCAGGCGGGCAGCGCCCGCTGAGTTCAAGCCGGATGTGACGGTCGCTGCGTTCGCAGTCATAGACCACTTCGATAAAGGTGATCGTCCTGGGATGCAGCAGGCCGCGCCGACGCCGCCAGCGACGTATCTGGGCGTGGTGCCCGTGCACTTCAAGCGTCTCAGCCGGTTCGGGCAGGCTGCGTGGGCGGCGGGGTCGGGTAGTGCTCTCCAGCTTAAGCTCCATCGCCCAGCCCAGGTCGCGGTGATAGAGCACATACCACGCCCTGCCGCTGACGATCCAGCGCCGCCCGGCGCGCTCGTGGACGGCCATGACCTCCGGGTGTCCAACCCCTGGCGCAATGTCCCACTGTTCTGGAAGGCGCAGCGATATGAAGTGCGCTGAGCCATACAGCATGTTGCCCACGTCGATGTCGTGCCGGACCAGGCTGCCCTCGGCGGGCGCGGCGCTGCTTGTCATCAGACCACCTCAGGTTGAACGAGCAGGTCATCCGCCACCCGCTGAAGCATCTCGATGCCGCGCACCTCGGTAGAGTACAGCGGAAGCACGGCCCGCACCAGCGGCCCAAAGACCTGATCGATCTCCTCCATGTACGACTCCTGCATTGCCAGGCGATTGCGGACGAAGTCGGGGGACTCGGGGCTGACCATTTCGGCGCGGATCTTCATGTTGACCACGACACCGCCCACCGGGATGCCGAAGTCCGTGAACCAGTCAATGAAGCGTCGGATCACCGCAATGGGCAGCGCTTCGGGCAGGGTGACGAAGAAAAAGGCAGTCTTGGCCTCGTCGGTCAAGAGCTGCTTGGCGTGGTTCATCCGGTCCTGGAAGCTGATGAGATAGTCCATTAACGGGTCCTTCTCCTGCTTCTTGGAGTAGGACAGGGTGAGGCGCATCGCCTGAGCGTCCTCACGGCTCTGGATCATCTTGTTGACCCACAGCGAGTACACCGACGACATGCCCAACAGTCGGCGTGCGTTGGCGGTGGGGGCCGTGTCGAACACGTATAAGTCGTAAGCGTCCTCAAACATCAAGTCGATCATGTTCTCGAACATGGCCGACTCTTCGAAGGCTGGATTCATCGTCGCACTCTCGACGAAATCATCGGCTTTGGTGCGGATCTCGGCGTAGCGCAGGAACCAGCCGATCTTCTCACGGATCTCGCGTTTGCTCTTCTCAATTGTGTCTTTGGTGTCGATCTCGTAGGCCCACAGCTTGCTGCCAATCTGAACGTGCCGTCCGAATACGTCCTGGCCAAGCATGCCGCTCAGGCTGTGTACAGGGTTCGTGCTGGCCAACAGAGTACGATGGCCGCGCTGTGCAAAGGCGACCGCCGCAGCGCCGGCCAGAACGGTCTTCCCGACCCCACCCTTGCCGCCAAAGAAGACGTATTTAAGCCCTGGATGGGCGCTGATGAAATCTGCCACTGATTGGGTGATATGCACTGTCATGGCTGTCCTCTCTGTTCAGTCACTTGCGGGTTGAAGCGAGGCGCTCATCAGGCGGCAGCCCGGCTCAGGCCCCAAACATGGTCAGGGCCATGCGCTTGATCATCTCCAGGCCAGTGATGTCGCGCTCAAACTCAGGGACGCGAGCCACCACCTGCGTGCCGAAGATGTCGTCGATCTTGGTTAGGTATTGACGTTGCATCTCGTAGCGGCTGCGCAGGTACTCAGGCACCCCGGCCTCGCTCATCACCAGGTCGGGCAGCACGCGGTTGACGACATATCCGCTGATCGGAACGTTGAATTTCTCGAACAGACGGGCGGCATTCTGGGTGTCGATCAGGATCATCTCCTCTGGCACCACCACAAAGAAGAAAGCTGTCTTCTCTCGATCGGTCAGGATGCTGGCCGAAGTTGAGATGCGTTGCTTGATGTACTGCAGCTCAGACAGGATTTGATCTTCCTGGAGCTGCCTGCCGCGCTGAATGCGGGCTGCCATCTGCTCGTACTCCCGCATCTCTTCGCGCAGCGCCGTAATGCGCCCGATCCACTCGTCGTACACCGAAGCCATGCTGAGGTAATACAGCGCATGTCCCAGCGGCACCAGGTCGTAGATGTAGTAGTCAAAGCTGCCTGCCACGACGATGTCCACCACCTGATCAAAGATGGCGCTCTCTTCCATCGCCGGCTCGGCGGCAGCGGCCTGAATGTAGCTCTCGATCTCGTCCGGGATTTGGTCCAGCCCATACATGTCCAGAATTTTCTGGCGGATCTCCGCCTGGTATTCCCGGATGTGCTGATCGGCGTCGATCTCTTGAGCATACAGGTTGGGCATGATCTCGACCACGCCCTTGCCGAAAATATCGCGCTGGAAGATGTCGGACAACGATGCCTGGGGATCGACCGAGAACACCAACACGCGGTGCCCCTTCGAAGCCAGGTGGTAGGCCGTGGCCGCGCTGAAGGTTGTCTTGCCCAACCCGCCCTTGCCACCGAACATAATGTAACGCCGCTCGGGATGCTCCTCGAACATTCTCGCTAATGACATGGGGAGGTTCTCCTAGGTTGTTGCAGGAGGTGTGTAAGCTGCGCGAAGTTGCACAGTTCAGCTACGCCAGTGCATCGGTCAGGTCTTTCTCTCGCAGCATGCGCCGCTTCCACGTGCTGATCTGCGGCACGACGTAGGGCAGCAGCCTCAGGGAGTAGTACGGCGGGAGGATCGGCACGCCTAGCAGGTCCCCCATCGTGATCAGGATGAACAGGTGCTCCATGCTGCCGCGCGTCTTCAATGCCTGGCGCGTCATCTCGTGCGCTGCCATCCCGTAAATGTAGTCTCCCACGGCTCGCTTTGCCTTTTGCCAAAAGCTGGGTGGTTTCTCCTCTTCGGGTTGGGTGCTTTCGGGAGCTGGTTGTTCGCTCATTCGACCCTTCTCTTTCTGCCCAAAACCTGTTTAACGATTCAAGTGGCTGTTGGTTGATGTAGAACAGCATCAACCAACAAACCTACAGTGGCGATAACTTCTCATGGTCAGGGTAAGCAGTCGCCATGTTTGCAGATATTGTACTACGGTAGGGGCAAGCTGTCAGCTTACAGTTGGTGTGAGCCATGTCCTGGATTCTCGTGCAAGGTGTGCTCGTAGCGCGACAGCGCCTGCCGGATGGCTTCCACCAGCTCTTCGAGAGATGTCTCTAGCTCGTAGCTTTGCCTGTCGATGACCACACAGGGGAATGTGCGCACTCGGTGGCGCACCACGAACCACAGGCCCCCCAGCGTCCAGGGGTTGAGCAGCCGCAGCTTCACCCTGCCCCCAAACTCACGTTGAAGCGCACGTCCCAGCACTCGCACCCGCCGAGCGAACACGTCCAGTTGTGCCGCCTTCTCTGCTCGCAGGTTGGCTTCGTCCAACACTTCATCCACGAACCAGAGTCCCCGTGGTCCGTATCCGACCAGATCGTGGCCGGAGGCTATGATCGTGACCATCAACGGCGCGTGTGCGGAGTCGATACCCTTCACCCCCTAGGTCTGCCATGCAACGCCCGCGGTGAGAGTCGCTTCTCTCCGGCATCTCGCTGGAGGTGGTATGGGTTGATGCGCCTCACAGGCCGCCCCAGGAGCCTCGTGGCCAGGCGCACATCCTATCCACCAACAGAATAGAGGGCCAGGGAAGCGCACCCGGCAGGGACATCCGCCGCCAGGAGGTTTCCCGGAAAGGTCCCCACGACCTTTCCGGGAAACCCGAAGCTTTCAACGAAGACCTGCTCAGTCCCCCGCAGCCGGAGCAGCCTGAGCTGTCCGGCGAGCCTTCACAAAGGCGGCGATGCCGTCGATCAGCAAGATGATCGCCGAGATAGCCATGTACAGGCCAAATATCACCGTGATCACGTTGCCGATGACGAACGGCGTGGTCATGTCAGCCGGCCTGTGGATGAAGCCCTTGTCGAGCGCTATCCAGGAGGTCCACAGCAGGGCGGCGATGGTCGTGACGTACATGAACGCAGCGGGGATCAGCGTCCAGGTGTGCTTCTTGCCCTGCCCGGCCAGCCAGATGGTGACCAACAGCAACGCCAGGCCGGCGAAGAGTTGGTTGGAGCCGCCGAACAGCACCCACAGCCATTGCCAGTATCCGGCGTAGACCAGGAACAGCGTCAACACAATGGCGACCAGGCTGCCGAAGTGGATGTTCTTGAAGAGCGGGATCTTGTCCCCCAACAGCTCGGCGCTGGCGATGCGCATGAAGCGTATCACAAGCTGCATGATGGTCACGGCCATCACGACCAGGAAGATCGAGCCGACCGCGCCACCCAGCGCGGTGGGGATGCCCACCACATTCATGAACCGCGATATGCCGCCCGCAAATACGCCTGCCGCGCCGACGACCAGCTTATAGTTCTGTGCAGCATCGTAGATTGGGGTGCCATCGGCTTTGGCGATCAGTGTGGCGCCCATGATCAGAGCCAGCGTGGCCAGCACGCCTTCCGTCAACATAGCGCCGCCGCCCACCGGCAGGGCATCGGTCTCCTTCTCAAGCTGACGGGCCGTGCCTGAGGTGCTCACCAGGCTGTGCCAGCCTGAAATGGCGCCGCAGGCAATGGTCACAAACAGCAGCGGCCAGATCGGACCCAGGTGCGGCTGATAGGCCGTCACAAAGGCTGGGATCTCGAACCCGGTGTTCACCGACCCTGTGAAGGTGGCGATGGTGATGCCCAGCACCGAGAGAATCACGCTGATCGCCACGAACCAGAATGAGGTATAGTTCACCGGCTGGGCGAAGCGCCAGATGGGCAGCACCGAACCTAGGTAGCAGAAGAGCATCATGATCAGCGCCCAGAAGAAGGTGCTCCACTTCATCGGGCCGTAGGGTGTGGCATACAGCACACCCTCAGCGTTGCCCGCCAGGCCGTTGATCCACGCCACCACACCCTTATCGCCGGCGAAGATGGGCAGCGTGCCTACCCAGGCCCCCACCAGCGCAATCGCTACCGTGATAACGGTGGTCCACAGAAGATCGACCTTCCAGCGGTAGGTCATCTGGCCAGCCAGCACACCAGCCAGCACAATGATCAGGAAGCCAAACGGGACGTTCGCACCGCCCAGCAGGGGAGCGACAATCGCGCCGAAAGCGCCCATGATCAACAGCAGGTAGATGTACAGGAACGACAACAGCAACGTGCGGGCGCGCGGCGAGACGAGCTTGTAGCTCAGGCCGCCCATGGTCATGCCTTCGTTGCGCATGGCCAGCAGCGCAGACGAGTAGTCCTGTACCCAACCGATGAAGAACGCGCCGACGATAATCCAGATCAGCGCTGGCGCCCAGCCGAACTGGAGCGCCGTGATGGGGCCTACAATGGGGCCTAGCGCGGCGATAGACTTGAACTGATAGCCAAACAACACGCTGGCATTGGCAGGCATGAAGTCTACGCCGTCATTGAACATGGTGGCAGGCGTCGCGCGTTTGGGGTCAGTCTGCATGACCTCACGGTCCATCCTGCGTGCGTAGAAGCGATAGCCTAAGATGAAAATGACTATCGCGACAAGCAGCACTATCAGTGACATCGCCAATTCTCCTTAATTATCAATCAAATAGGAGCGAGTATATGGACGTGTGGGCCTGCCTAGAACTTGGCCGGCGTCGAGGAGAGGGGCATTCTTGAGGGAGAAGATCACAGGTGCAAGGTCGAATCGCCAAGGTCGTCACGACGCCAGTGTACGCCCAGCAGGCTATGGGATTGTCTTAAACGGGATTAACGTGCGTACATGCAGAGCTGCGACTGTTGAAGAAATAATCCGTTCGCCAAGCTACAAAGCGCCCTCCTTTCGCCTGGCCATCTGAGTGCTCCTGAGGGCATATCTCTTTATTATTATAACAGCACCGTCAACTGATCGATGCACCTTGAAGTGGATTTTCTGCCCGAATCTCGGCCATTCTCCACCATGAGCGCGGCAGCGCGAGCAGGACAGCAGCGCAACCCTCACTTGCCCTCGCACAGCTCTCGATTACAATCGAGTCAACGTTCGGCGTTCGAGTCTATGCTTCAGCGCCGTGATCGGGTGCTGCGCCTGACGCTGCGCGCAGGGTTGCGCCACCTCAGCTCAGAACAGCAGGCCCAGGTTGTGGGGCCAGCCCGATTGAAACGCTGTGCTGGCTGACTTGCACGCACAGTCAACACAGTTTATGCTTTTGAGAGTGTGGCCTGCCCGTGGCGGGTGGTATGCCGGGTGGATTTGTCTCTACAGGCACTTGGGTGTAACATTCCACCCAGTTGTGTGTAGACCCACACTGTGTCGGGCGGCCTGTGGTGATAGGCCACCGTCTCATCACCCGGGCAGCCGGGAGGCAAGTGCCGCTAACCTACAGACCGGGGGAACAGATGTCAGAAGACAAGCCCATCGAGAAACCAACCGAAACGAAGGAACCCGAAAAGAAGGAACCCGAAAAGAAGGAGCCGGAGAAGAAAGAGCCGGAAAAGCCGGCAGGCCTGTCTGGGTACCACTACCCCAACAAATGGGCGCGCATCATCCTGACCTCAGCCGAAGAGGTGATGGGCCAGCAGGGTGTCAATGCCATGCTCAACGGCGCCAAGATTCCCCAGTACATCAACAATTACCCGCCTGACAACATGAAGAAGGAGTTCCCCTTCGAGGGCGTCGGGCAGCTTCAGCAGGCCATCTGGGATATGTACGGCAACCGTGGAGCGCGCGTCTTCGCTGTGCGCGCTGGTGAGCAGGCCTTCATGAGCGGTCTGGCGCAGTTCAAGAGCGTGGCGGCGGCGGCCCAGGTGGCCATGCGCGTTGGCACGCTCGAGGCCAAGGTCAAGCTGGGTCTGGAGTTCTTCTCCAAGTTCTTCAATACGGTCAGCGACCAGGTGGTCGAGATCGACGAGGATGAGAAGCACTGGGTCTGGCGCATCACCCGCTGTCCGGTGTGCTGGGGACGCAAGTCTGAAGAGGCTGTGTGCCACCTCGCTATCGGTGTGCTGCAAGCTGGTCTGGCCTGGGTCACGGAGGGCAAGAAGTTCCGCCTGCTGGAGACCGAGTGCAAGGCCAAGGGTGAGACCAACTGCGTGATCAAGATCGAGAAGGTGCCTGTCGAGTAGGCTGGCCAGGGGCGTGTTCGGCCCGGCCTCGGCTATGTTCACTCCGAGGAGCGGCGCTAGCCCGCTGCCGGACACCTTTGACAGAATAGATCGACTCATCTATACTGTCGCCAGCGTCAACGGGGAACCGAATTCCTGAACTGATGTATTTCGGGTGGTGGATGTGTGCCAGGCGTGCCACCCGATCGAGCAAACTTGATGCACAGCTAGGAGTTAGACGTTGACCAAGTCCCGCACTGAACAAATGATAGAACGCCTGCGCGACCTGCAGGTCAGTTCACCGGCCATTGAGGCTGCCGCCGTCGTCAGCGTCGACGGTCTGAGCATGGCCTCCTCAATGCCCGCTGACGTGGAAGAAGACCGTGTCGCGGCTATGTCGGCGGCGATGCTCTCGTTGGGGGAGCGCATCGCGGGCGAGTTGGGACGCGGCACGCTGGACGAAGTGTACATCAAGGGCGAAAGCGGCTATGTCATCTTGCGGGCCGTCGGGGAGGAAGCTGTTCTGACGGTGCTGGCCCGCAAGGATGCCAAGTTGGGCCTGGTCTTCCTGGACATGGGGCGTGCAGCGGAAGATCTGGCCAAACTCGTGTAGCGCCTGCACGGTCCACCTATCTAGCCTTCGTCGACGATTGGGGGGCATGGCTGCGCCCCGTGCGCAGCCAGAACGGGCGGCGTTGGGTGTGAGGAGTGCAGCCTGACTGGAGCCTTTCCAGGCATGTTGAGTGACTTGACTCGCGGTCGAGACGCCGGAAGCTGTCCTGGCCACTGCAAGCCGCCGCCGACCTCGCTATGGCTTGTACCATTGCTTCATCTCACATGACGACCAAGGCTGTAGGAGGTGAGCTGCCTGCCGCACACAGCGTCAAGGCTGCCCGCTTCAGCGGTTTCTTTGTTGACCGGAGTCCGACAGGGAGATAGTGAGGCTCTGAATGGCTTCGGCGCGGCAGTTGAAGATACTGATCGTCGAGGATGACCTCGGCCTGGCTGAAATGCTCCAGGCTTTCCTCAGGGCCGAGGGATACGCCGCTGTGACGGCTGCCTGGGGGCAGAAGGCCCTCGATATGGCTTCGACCAACCTGCCGGACCTGATTGTGCTTGACATCCGCCTGCCTGACATCGACGGGTTTGATGTCTGCCAGCGCCTGCGTGAAAGCCATCAGACGCGCCACATCCCCATCATCTTCCTGACTGAGCGCCGTGACCGGGTCGACCGGCTGCGCGGCCTGGAGATGGGCGTGCTCGACTACATCACCAAGCCGTTTGACATTCAGGAGCTGCGCCTGCGGGTGCAGAACCACGCCCGGCGCATTCTGGCCGGCAATATCGGGAATCCTGTCACGGGTCTGTTGCAGGGTCAGGAAGTGCTCGAAGCGCTCCAACGTACCCTGAACAGCGACTCTGCGTGGGGAATGTTGGCTGTCACCTTGCATGGGCTGGCGACTTTCCGCGAGGTGTACGGTTTTGTGGCAGGGGACGAGGTGCTGCGGGTCGTCAGCTTGACGCTCAGCCACGCCGTGGATGAGATTGTCGGGGCGGAGGGTTTCTACGGACACCTGGAGGATCAGACTTTCGTGCTGGTCGTAGCAGCCTCGCAGCTTGGGGCTGTGTACGAGCGGATTGTTGAGCGCATCGCTGGGTCGCTGGAGTACTTCTACCCAGGCGATGACCGCGGTCCGTTGGCTCATACCCCCGATCGGCTCGGCCTGTCCATTGGCCGCCTTACGGCGCTGCAAGGCCCCTTCGACAGTGTAGCCGCCCTCATCCAGACGCTGCTCGCCAGCCGCCAAGCGGTCAGCGCCGCCGCGCGCCAGTAGCTTGGGTAGGGCTTGCCCCCGTGTGCGCCTTCCATCGATAGGGTCGCCGACTGCACGGGGAGGGTTGGACAAAACTCGGCCTCCGCAGACATTCCCCTCTGGACCCAGGGCAGTCGCACGATGCGCCGGGCGTGGTTTTTGCTGCCAGCCAGGCGCATGGTATACTTACCCGCGCGGGGGCGTAGCTCAGGCGGTAGAGCAGGAGCCTTTTAAGCTCTTGGCCGAAGGTTCGAGTCCTTCCGCCCTCACCTGACAGGATACCACTCGAACCGTCCACTATAGCAGTTGAGCAGTTCCTGGCAAGGCTGGGTTTCCCTCAGCGTAAACGACCCCAGGGACTGCTCAGGGCAGAGCATATCGCCGACATAATGGTCGGGCTGATTAGTGGAGGGTGGCGCAGTGGCATCTTTTGATCTGAGGCGGAACTCGCCCAGGGTGGTGGTTGCCAGCAGCCTGGGCGTCGTGGAGGTAGCATCGAGCCTGGCAGGCTGCGACATCCAGTATGGGCGATGAGCGAGCACTTCATTCTGCACCAGAGCACCCTCTACAAATGGCGAAGGCGGCGATCGAGGCGCTGGGCCGAAGACTCTGATCGCAGTAGCCCTCGGCCTCTGCCGGACGTTTCCACCCCCAACCTAAACCGGCGTCTACCTACCAGTTCAAGATAAAAGAGATGACTACTGTGCGCCTTCTGCATCTGGAAGTTCGGCATTCTGGGTGTATGCCAGGCACGGGAGTAGACTATAATATGAATATTCTTGCCCCTCGCTCCGCTCTGCTGCTGTTTCTGGAGGTGGGGCAATAGCCTCCGCCAGACCGGGCGGCGGCTCAGGTGTCCAGAGATGAGGATGATGTGCAGATCATCTCCATGGATCGTGCTGTTGGCGGCGATTGCGGTCGCCGGCTGCGCCCCGCAGGCGCGAGGCGCGGTCATTGACCTTGCCGCGCTGCAACCCCTGCCCGATGCGCGACCGACAGGGGTCATTCCGCTGCGCGTAGCCGTCGCCGCCGTGATCTCCCCTGAAGGCACGGCTGAGAGCTATGACGCACTGCTCGACTACCTGAGCGACAGGCTGAACCGCCCGGTCGAGCTGGTCCAGCGACGAACCTATGCCGAGGTGAATGAGCTGCTCCGCGCTGGCGAAATCGACGTGGCATTCGTATGTACCAGCGCCTACATCGCCGGGCATGACGAATTTGGCATGGAGCTGCTGGCCGCCCCCCAGGTGAACGGCGAATCGGTATACTACTCTGTGCTCATCGTGCCCGCCAGCAGCCAGGCGCAGCGCATGGCCGACTTGCGGGGCAAGGTCTTTGCGTTTACTGACCCGATGTCTACCAGCGGGCGCATGTATCCTACCTCGCTGGTGCTGGAACTGGGCAGCACCCCGGAAGAATTCTTCGCACGAACTTTCTACACCTATAGCCACGATGACGCCATTTTCGCTGTAGCCGATGGGGTAGCTGACGGCGCTTCAGTTGACAGCCTGGTGCTGGAGTTTGCGCTGGCTCGCGATCCGGCGCTGGCCGACCGGGTGCGTGTCATTCACCGTTCCCCGGCTTTCGGCATCCCCCCGGTAGTGATCAGGCCGGATACACGCCCTCAGCTTCGTGCGGAGCTTCAAGATATCCTGCTCACCATGGCCGCGGACCCCCAGGGGCGCGAGGCGCTGGCGCAGCTCAGCTATGACAGCTTCGTCCTGATCGACGACAGCGCCTATGATTCGGTGCGCGAACTCACCGCCAGAGTGACTCCATTCCTGGCAGGCGCTGAGCCATGACCCTCCGACCGCGTCTCCGCGCACTCGTCAACCGCTTCTGGGCGATTGCCGGGGCGGTTAGCGTCCGCACTAAGATACTGGGGATCGTGCTCTCGTTGATGCTTTTGCTCGGTCTGGGTGTGACCTTTCAGGTCAGAGTGCTGCTGGAGCGCACGCTCAGAGACCGTCTGGAAGAGCAAAGCCTGTCGATTGCCCACGACCTCTCCGCGCGCGCGACTGACCTGATCCTGATCAACGATGTCTATGGGTTGCATCGCCTGCTGCACGACACCCTGGCTAACCACAGCGACGTGCGCTACGCTTTCATCGTTGACAGAGATGGGCGAGTTATCGCCCACACCTTTGGCGAAGGTTTCCCTGCCGGCCTGCGGGAAGCCAACGGCTGCGCTGTCGACTGCACTCACCACAACACAGTGGCGCTGACAACGACCGAAGGCCGCATCTGGGATACTGCTGTGCCTATCTTCGAGGGCCGAGCCGGAACGGCCCGCGTCGGCCTGTCTGAGGATAGTTTATGGCGTGCCGTGACCGCCGTGACCGCTCAACTTCTACTGACGACGGCCCTAGTGGCGGCGGTCGGCATTGTCGCTGCTAGCGCTCTGACCTGGATTCTGACGCGCCCGATCAGGGCGCTGGTAGACGCCACCCGCGCGGTTGGGCAGGGCGACCTCTCGCAGCGGGTGGAGAGATGGGCCGACGACGAGATCGGCGAGCTGGCGGAGGCGTTCAATGCCATGACCGAACAGCTTGCCCAGGCCGAACAGACGCGGGCCGAGCGCAACCGCCTGCGGGCGCAGCTGCTCGAACAGGTGTTGGCGGCGCAGGAAGACGAGCGTCGGCGCATCGCCCGCGAGCTGCACGACGAGACCGGCCAGGCCATCACCACGCTGATGGTGGGCCTGCGAACGCTTATGGAAGAGTGCCCTTCCCTGGCCATCCAGAGACAAGCCGAGGAGCTGCGCGACATGGCTGCCGGGACGCTGGAAGGGGTGCGCAACCTGGCGCTGGAACTGCGCCCCAGTGTGCTCGACGATCTAGGATTGGTCGCAGCGCTTGAGCGGTACATCGCCGAGTACCGGCAACGCCACAGGCTGAATGTGGACGTTGCGATGCATGGCCTGACAGCGGAGCGGCTGCCGGCCCCGGTTGAAACGGCGCTGTATCGTATCGTGCAGGAGAGCCTGACCAACATCGCCCGCCACGCCCACGCCAGCACGGTGAGCGTTCTGCTGGAGCAGTCATCAGATAACATTCGGGTGATTGTCGAAGACGATGGCTGCGGCTTCAACCCCCAGACGGTTCAGAGCGAGGCCCGTCATCTTGGCCTGTACGGGATGCAGGAACGAGCAGAACTGCTCGGTGGTGCGCTCACCATTGAGTCAACCCCAGGAGGGGGCACCAGCATCTTTGTTGAAGTGCCGCTGCCCGTCTTGGAAAAGGCAGGCTCAGACACAAGGGATGGTAGGCATGGTTGAGATTCGTGTGCTGATCGCCGATGATCATGCCATGTTGCGGGCCGGGCTGAAAATGCTGCTCGACCGCCAGGTGGACATCCTGGTGAGCGGCGAAGCCACCGATGGATTGGAGACCCTCAAGCTGGCCGCCGACCTGAAGCCCGATGTGATCTTGCTCGACCTGACCATGCCGGGCCTGGGCGGGTTGGACGCGCTGCCGCTGCTGCGTAAGACAGCGCCGGAAAGCCGCATCTTGGTGCTGACCATGCATGAGGACGAGTTATATCTCCGCCAGGCTTTAAAGGCCGGGGCGGCAGGCTACATCCTCAAGAAGGCTGCCGACATTGAGCTGATCTCCGCCATTCGCGCTGTGGCGCATGGGGAGGTCTACATCCACCCTGCCATGACTCGCAGCCTGCTGGATGGCATGATCCCGGCTGCCGAGTCGCTGGACGAGGCCGGCGCTGCCGATGACTGGGAAAGCCTCAGCGAGCGAGAGCGCGAAGTGCTGCGCCTAGTCGCGCTTGGACACACCAGCGCCGAGATCGCCAAGCAGTTGGCGCTCAGCGTCAAGACTGTTGAGACGTACCGCTCACGGGGCATGGAGAAGCTGGGGCTGCGCAGCCGGGCAGCTCTGGTCAAGTATGCCCTGCTGCGCGGTTTGCTGGGCGACTGATTGCGCCCCAAGCCCTGTCGGGGATTCCCCGACAATCCTCATTCTGTGTCTCAAGGTTTCCCTGCTCCCAGCGAGAGCCGCTTGCGCTTACTCTATGAGTCAGACATGTGCTGACCTACTTTGCATTTCGCGTTCTATCTTGATTTCGAGGAGGTGAAAGCCGTGCTAGGAGTCCTTGAAGGACAGGATGTCCTCATACGTATGCACGAGGACCTGCGGCGGGCCCTCGAAAAGCGCCCGGAGGAACGGCGCTGGGTCATGGTGATCGACCTGCGCAAGTGCATCGGCTGCCACGCCTGCACCATCGCCTGCGTCGCCGAAAACAAGCTGCCGCCAGGCGTAGTCTACCGTCCAGTGCTGGAAGAGGAGATCGGCGTCTATCCCAACGTCACTCGGCGCTTTTTGCCCAAGCCGTGTATGCAGTGCGATAACCCCCCCTGTGTGCCAGTCTGCCCTGTCAATGCCACCTACAAGGACGAGAACGGCGTGGTGGTGATCAATTACGACCAGTGCATCGGCTGCCGCTACTGCGTCACGGCCTGCCCGTATGCGTCGCGCACTTTCGACTTTGGCGAGACGTACACCCAGGACACGCCGGTCGCCGACGGGTTGATCGTAGGGCAGCAAACCGCCGACGACTACGAGCGGGCGGCCAACTTCGAGTATGGCAAAAGCCGCGCCCGTACCCGGCGCTTCGCTTCGCCGATTGGCAATGTGCGCAAGTGCCATTTCTGCCTGCATCGCCTGGCGGAAGGGATGCTGCCTGCCTGCACCACCACTTGCGTCGGGCGTGCCACCTATTTCGGCGACGCCAATGACCCCGACAGCCTGGTTGCCGATCTGATCAGCAGCCCGAATGTGATGCGGCTCAAAGAAGAGCTAGGCACCGAGCCGCGCGTCTACTATCTGACTTAGGAGGCTGGCAATGCTGAAGAAAGCTCTCTATGTTCTCGGCGGGCTGGCGCTCCTGATCGGCCTGTGGGGCACCTACGACCGCCTGTTTGCAGGGCACGAAAATGCCAACTATGGCTCCTATGTGGTGTGGGGCCTGTGGGTGGCAATGTATCTGTTCTTCGCTGGTGTTGCGGCGGGCGGCTTTATGCTTGCCACGCTCGACTACCTGTTCAATATCCCGTTGTTCAGGGGGACTGGCAAGGTCGCACTGTGGGGCGCGCTGGTCAGCCTGGCGGCGGGGCTGCTCTCCATCTGGTTCGACCTCGGCCACATGGAGCGCATCTGGAAGGTTTACGTCCAGGGCGCTCCTGGCTCGGTGATGTTCCAGATGGTGTGGGGCTATACCTTGTTCGGGCTGTTGATGCTGGTCGCACTGACCCTGGCGATTCGCCAGCCGGCCAGCCGGTGGATGAAGCCCTTGATGGCCGTCGGGCTGGTATTGGCGCTGTTTGTCTCCGGCGCGGTTGGCGCCTTGCTGGGCGTGCAGGCGGCCCGCCCGTTCTGGCATGTGGGCCTGTTCCCGGTGCAGTTCCCGATCTTCTCGCTGGCCTCCGGCGCGGCGATGCTGCTGGCTGCGCTTGGCTTGTTCGGCCCGGCGGACGATCCAAACCGCCCACAGCAACTCTGGGTGCTGGCGATCATCACCGTCGCCCTCCAGGTTGTCAAGATTTATTTCCTGTGGGCCGACTTCTCGCAGAGCATCTACGGGAACGTGCCGCTCAATGTGGCGGCGGTGAAGGAGGTGCTGTTCGGTCAGTACTGGTGGGCCTTCTGGATCATCCAGCTTGTGCTTGGCTCGCTCGTGCCGATCATCGTGCTGGTGCAGCCCAGGCTGGCTAAGCATAACGGCTGGGCCGGCTGGATGGGCATCCTGGTGCTGGTGGGGTTTGCCGTCGCCCGCGCCAACATTGTCTTCCCCGCTCTGACGATCCCGGAGCTGGAAGAGCTGGTCACTGCCTTCAGCGACAAGCATCTCCAATTCGCCTACTTCCCCAGCCTGATGGAATGGGCGGTCACGATTGGCACAGTGGGGTTGGCGACGCTTGCTTTCCTGATCGGCAGCGACCGTCTGCACCTGTTCTCTAAACCGGCGGCGGAGGCGTAAGATGAGCAACCACAAACAGATGCAACAACCCGAAACCTGCGGCCTGTCACGGCGCGATTTCATAAAAGTCTCGGCGGTTGCAAGCGGCGCTGCGGCGTTCCTCGGCTCGCTGCCGCATGTGCAGCAGGTGTGGGCCGCAAGCGGCGCTGATGATGCGGCTTACGCCCAGGCGCTGCCGGAGAACCAGATTTATACCGTCTGCCTCCAATGTAACACTGGTTGCCCGATCAAGGTCAAGCTGCAGGATGGCGTAGCGGTCAAGATCGACGGCAACCCCTACAGCCCCTGGAATATGCAACCGCATATCGCCTACGATACACCCATCGCCGAGGCCGCGACGATTGAGGGCGCGTTGTGCCCCAAGGGGCAATCCGGTTTGCAGACCGTCTACGACCCCTATCGCATTGTCAGTGTGCTCAAGCGCAAGCCCGGCACGCCGCGCGGCGGCGGCCAGTGGATTACCATCCCCTTTGACCAGGCGATTGAAGAGATCGTCGAGGGCGGCGACCTGTTCGGCGAGGGGCCTGTGCCCGGTCTGCGCGAATCTTATGCCCTGACCGACCCAGACGTAGCCAGAGCAATGGCCGCCTTTGCCAAGCGAATTCAGGATGAGCCTGACGCCGATGCCAAGCAGGCGTTGATCGAGGAGTTCAAGGTGGAGTTTGCCGCTTACCTTGACCTGCTGATCGACCCCGATCATCCCGATCTGGGACCGCGGAACAACCAGGTAGTCTTTGCCTGGGGACGCCTGAAAGACGCACGCGGCGATTTCATCAAGCGCTGGATCGGCCTGTCGTTTGGCTCGGTGAACGCGCATGGACACACCACCGTGTGCCAGGGCAGCCTGTACTTCACCGGTAAGGCGATGTCCGAACGGTTCATTGACGGCAAGTGGACGGGCGGCCAGAAATTCTACTGGCAGGGCGACCTGCGCAACAGCGAATTCGTGATCTTCGTCGGCGCGTCGCCCTTCGAGGGCAACTACGGGCCGCCGCTGCGCGTGCCAGGTATCACCAACAATCAGGTCGAACGCGGCCTGAAGATAGTGGTGGTAGACCCCCGCCTCTCCAAAACAGCGGCCAAAGCCTGGAAGTGGCTGCCCATCCAGCCTGGCACGGAGGCCGCGCTGGCGTTGGGCCTGATCCGCTGGGTGATTGACAACGAGCGGTTTGATGCGCGCTACCTCTCGGCGGCTAACAAAGCTGCTGCCACGGCCATCGGCGAGCCGACCTGGACGCCGGCCACCTGGCTGGTGAAGCTGGACGAGCACGGCCTGCCGGGCAGATACCTGCGCGCCAGCGAGATCGGCCTGCGCGAGAAGGAGGAGCGCCCGCTCTCTACCGACCCAAACAAGACCTTCGAGTTTGACTACTTCGTGGCGCTGGTCAACGGCGAGCCGGTGGCTATTGACCCTTACGACACCGAGAACGTGGTGTTCGGCGACCTGTTTGTCGATGGCGTCCAGTTGGGCGATTTCACGCTCAAGTCAAGTCTCCAGATCATCGCTGACTCGGCCCGCGAGCATACCCTGGAAGAGTGGGCGGACATCTGCGGCCTGCGCACCCGCGACCTGGAAGAGGTCGCCTTCGAGTTCACCAATCACGGCAAGAAAGCAGTAGCCGACATCCACCGTGGAGTCTCACAGCATACCAACGGTTTCTACAATGTGTTGGCGTGGTACACACTCAACGCGCTGATCGGCAACTACGACCACGCCGGCGGGCTGATCAAGGCCAGCACCTACAAAGCCGACGGCAGCGCGGCGGGCCAGCCCTTCGTCCTCAAGACAAGCAATGGCGCGATGGCTCCCTTTGGAACCAGCATCATCCGCCACGACCAGAAGTACGACAAGCACACCCTTTTCCTGCGCGATGGCTATCCGGCCAGGCGCAACTGGTGGCCGCTTTCGAGCGATGTTTACCAGGAGATCGTCCCGTCCATCGGCGATGCGTATCCTTATCCCGTGAAGGCGCTGATCTTCTACATGGGTTCGCCGGTGTACTCGCTGCCTGCCGGGCACACCAACATTGCCATCCTGTCCGACCCGCAAAAACTGCCCTTGTTCGTCGCCATCGATGCTTTCATCGGCGAGACCAGCATGTACGCCGACTACATCTTCCCGGATGCGACCTATCTGGAGCGGTGGGAGTTTGGCGGCAGCCATCCCAACAACCCGTTCAAGGTGCAGCCCGTCCGCAACCCGGCCATCGCGCCGCTCGTTCCAGAGGTAACCGTCTTCGGCCAACCGATGCCGCTGGCGCTGGAAGCCACGCTGCTGGGCCTGGCCGAGAAGCTGGAGCTGCCAGGTTTTGGCCCTGGCGGGTTCGGCGACTACGGCGATCTGTCGCACCAGGACGATCTGTACCTCAGGATGGTGGCTAACCTGGCGTTTGGGGAGAAGGAAGACGGCTCCGACTCGGTGCCGGACGCCGACGAAGAGGAAATGCGCATCTTCCTGGAGGCGCGGAGGCATCTCCCCACCAGCGTCTTCGATCCGGAGCGCTGGGCAGCCATCGCCGGGGACCTGTGGCCGAAGGTCGTCTATGTGCTCAACCGGGGTGGGCGCTTCGAAGCCTTTGAGAGGGGCTACAAACCCGGCGTGTTCCCGGAGGCGGGTGGCGAGGTGTTTGGCCTGGACCTCACGCAGGCGGCGCACCCCTTCGGCACGATGCTGAACATCTACCAGGAGAAGACCTACGACACCAAGAGCGCCATGACGGGCGAACACCTGACCGGTTACGCCCGCTACTTCCCCGGCCCGTTTGATGTGACCGGGGCGCTGCTCGACGACGAGGCCGAGGGCTATGACCTGCGGATGATCACCTACCGGGAAATCGTCCAGACCAAGAGCCGCACCTCATCCAACTACTGGCTGCTGGCAGTGCTGCCGGAGAACTTCGTGCTCATGCACGCCGACGATGCCGCCGCGCGCGGCCTCCGGGATGGCGACCAGGTGCGCATCCTTTCTGCCAGCAACCCGGATGGGGTATGGGACCTGGGCAACGGCAGGAGGGTGCCGATTGTTGGCAAGGTCAAGACAACTCAGGGCATCCGCCCCGGCGTGATTGGCTTCAGCCTGGGCTTTGGCCACTGGTCGTATGGCGGTGTGGACGTGACGATTGACGGCGTGCGCATCCCCGGCGACTCGCGCCGCATCCGGGGCCTGCACGCCAATGCCGCCATGCGAGTGGACCCATATTTGAGGAACACCACTCTGATGGATCCGGTGGGCGGCAGCGCGGTCTTCTATGACACGATGGTGAAAGTAGTCAAAGCTTAACGATGAGCGCCTCTGCGCGGTTGCCAAAGCGTTGGCTGTTCGGGGCGGCGATAGTCCTTGTGGCAATAGCTCTGTGGCTGATCGCCGCCCCACCCCGCTGGTGGCTGAATCTGACCAAACCGGTTGATCTCGGCGACCCAGTCGCCGCTGGGGAAATGCTCGTTGCCGAGTACGGCTGCCGTGATTGTCACCGGATAGGTGGGCAGGGGGCGTTGACTGCCCCTGACTTGTCTGGCGTGACGGCGCGGCTTGATGGCGCAGGCCTGCGGCTCTGGCTGCGCAATCCGCGTGCGCTCAACCGCTCGACGGCCATGCCCAACTTCCATCTGTCGGACAGTGAGATCGAGGCGATGGTCGCCTATCTGGCAGCATTGGATCGGCCCTAGCGGCCTGAACGAGCTTGGCGAGGCGATCTCCTGGCAAATGGCCTTTGGATTGGAGTATGACGATGCCGACTCTTTCTGAACTGCTTGAGCTTTCCGCCGCTCAGCACGATCACCTGTGCCCACGTCAGGTGCTCGGTGTACGGATGGGTAGGTTGGCTGGCAGCCTGTTGGGGCTTGATTTACCGCAAACTGACAAGCGCCTGCTGACGTTCATCGAAGTGGACGGCTGCTTTGCTGATGGCATCGCTGCGGCGACTGGCTGTACAGTCGGACATCGCACGCTGCGCGTCGTTGACTACGGAAAGGTCGCCGCGACCTTTGTCGATACCAGGTCGGGCGACGCTGTGCGCATCGCCCCGCACCCGAATGTGCGGCAGGCGGCGTCCAATCATGCGCCCGAAGCCCGCAGCCGCTGGCATGCGCAGCTTGAAGCCTACCAGATCATGCCAGATGCGGAACTGCTGGTTGCCCAGCCGGTTGCTCTGAGCGTCTCTCTGGCCGAAATCATCAGCCGCCCCGGCGTGCGCGTCAACTGCGAGTTGTGCGGAGAGGAGATCATCAATGGCCGTGAGATCGTGCGGGAGGGTGTGATCCTGTGTAGAGGGTGCGCCGAGCCAGCTTACTACCTGCCTGTGATGGTATTCCCAGCATCCGCCTGGGCGGCGCAGCCTCTAGAAATTTCAGCCCCCGATCACGAAGTCGGCAGCCGCTAGAGGCGGCTGCCCCCCTTTTCTTCCCCAGCAGAACCTCATCCAGCCTCATCACCCAGAAGACCCTGGAGGACGGCCAGTTGATTGGCGTTCATAGGTTCAGCTAACACAAGACAATCACCGATCTGGCGCTGCCCGGCGGCCAGCTTGGTCGCAAACACGTAACAGGTTGGCTCGCCGCACTGCTTGCAGTTGGTCTGCGGCAGCAGCTTGTACACAGCCAGTGGGGTGGGGCGCTGGCGGACATGGGTGCTGGGCGTAATCTCATCCCGTCGCTCCCAGGTCCGGTTGACGCGCTCGATCTCGCTTTCCAGCACTCGCATCGCCTCGTCGCGGTCCTCCACGTTGCTGACCGCGATCTGGTAGGCGCTGTAGGCGACCCGTCGACCGCCGCGCACCCACGTCAGCGCGTTGGCCTCCGGGCTGTACATCGCGCCTTTCAGCGTGGCGTTGAGATAGGGCAGCACCGCGCCGATGTCCACCGTCAGCCGGGCAATGGCGCTGAAGCGCTCCGCGCCGGGTTCGCAGGGTGGGGTGAACACCTCTAGGTCATAGCGCTCAATGAGTGGCATGGCTGCTCCCTCCTGTCCGGCAGTGGGCGCCGACGACTATCGTTCTATCAACACTGATTTCTCATAGCCGGAACACGGGATGCAGACCGGCTGCCCATCCTTCATGCGCACATAACGGTCGAAGACGTACTCGCCGCATACACTGCATTTGGTCTTGTTGAACGAACCTTTCACCGGCGCGTACGTGAAATCGGGCCTGGCTTCCACTTTGAACATGGCTTCGTCTGGCTGGTCATAGGTCCACTGGATGACCTCGCGGCGCACCTCCAGCGGGATTTGTGAAGGCTCGATGCCCTTCTTGCGATAGACAAAAAACTCGAACTTGCCCATCGCATCCACGAAATCGGGCAGGAGCGAGTAGCGCACCGCGCCCTTTGCGGGATGGTAGAAAGTGGCTGCTAGTTTGCCGTAAAAGGTCTTGGCCATCAGCACCTTGCCGTAGGTCGCGCCGGTGGCAACTTGCAGCCCATCCATCATGCAGGTCTGAGGGTGGCCTTCACCCAGTTCGGGGAAGATAAAGAAGCCATGGTCGGCTTCGTGTTCTGCGCCGAGATAGGCCAGCGCCAGTTTGCCCATGCGGTAGCCAAGGGGCATGAAGGGACATTCATGGCCGTGAAATTCAAAGGCCCATTCGGGGGGGATGTGTTGCGTTGTCATTTTAAGACATCCTTTCATTGCTTCCTCGCCCATTGGGCGGGGGATTAAGAGTGAGGGCTGCTTCAACAATACCGCCAGCCCAATCAACCGCAGTACAGAACGCCTCTTTAACTCAAGAGTTTTACCAGGAGCTGCGCTGCAAACGCCCACATGATCAAGCCTAGGCCAGCTCTGATCATCTTGGTCTTGAACCTCATGCTCAGCCTTGCCCCCAGGTTTCCACCGATCAGAACGGCAATGCCCGTCGCGATGATCAAGGGAAGATTGAATTGGTGAGCTGTGGCATGACCTATGATCCCGGCCAGCGCAGAAAAGGAGATGATCAAATGTGATGATCCGGCAGCGATTTTGGTCGGGAACTTGCAGATGTACACCATGAACGGAACAATGAGAATCCCGCCGCCAACTCCCAGAAGACCGGCGATGAATCCTACAGCCAGACCAAAAACAGCGATCAGCACGTACATCCCGGTAGACAGATGGGGGGATGAAGTTCCCTCAGCCTTCTCCTTTTCCCAGTAGGAATAGATCATCCTTGCCCCAACGCCCAGCAGGAAGATCACAAACAACCAGAGCAAAATCGTCGTGTCGACTGACTTGGACAGAGCTCCCCCCACAAAAGCGCCAATGCTGATGCCCGGCGCAAAGATGAGAGAGGCTTTGTAGTCAATCATCTTCTTACGGTAAAAGATATAGCCCGCAGATAACGAAGTAATGAGATTCAGCACCAGGGACGTGGAGGTGGAAAGCAATATCGCATAGCCAAGCAGAATCAACAGCGGGGAGTATACTGACCCGCCGCCCTGGCCAAACATCGAGAAGATAAAGGCTATCACAAAGGATAAAACAATGGCGATTAGAAGCGTGTAATTGGTGTCCATGAATCCCAGTCCTCCCGTTCCTGGTGAGGCTGAGCCTGATTTCATAAAGTCAAAGCGTATAACGCTCTGGGCAGCGCTGCATATGCAGCGCTGCCCCTCAGGGTGACTGGATCAGTCGCCAGAAGCGGTCTGTTTGACAGCGACCATGCTGCGCCGACTGACCAGCCATAACCCGGCTGCCAGCAGGGCCAGCAGGCCGATCACATAGGCTGCGATCAGCCAGAGGCTCGCGCCATCAATCCAGGAGCCGTAGATCAGCCCGGCCAGCGTGCTGAACAGCGCCACCCAGCCCACGTAAGTCCAGGCCTTGAGCCGCCCGATGATCGGCGAGATGACCAAGATGCTTTGCAGGCTCAGTTCCGGGTCGGCCATCAGGTAGGCCAGCAGCGGGCCGCGGTGCATCCCCAGGCTCAAGAACATGTTGGCGATGGGCACCTCCACCAGCGTGGGGAAGTACATGAACACCCCAAACACCACCCCGGCGAAGTTGCCCAGCAGCGTGTTCTCTCCGGCCAGCGTCTCGATCCACTCCGGGCGGATCAGCACCCGGATCACGCCCACGACGAACACACCCACGATCAGCAGCGGGAAGATTTGCTTGACGAAGCGCCACGACTCCCACAGCCAGTCGCGCAGCTCATCCTCGCTCAGGTGCTTCCAGCCGATGTACCCCAGCGCCAGCAGGGCCAGCATCACCCCGAAGAACTTGCCGGTGAACTGGACCAGCAGCCCCTCTGGCTGCGCCTGCATGCCGAGCGCAGCGATCATTAGCGTGAGGGCGGTCAGCCCCAGGGCCACCCACGTCCAAACGTTGAAGCCCTCAAAGACATTTTCCAGGCCCTTCCAGGCAGATAGACCGATCAGCGCCAGCAGGCCAATCAGGACGACGCCCTGCACGGCCAGGCCCTCCTCGCCCCGGCTGGCGTCGTGCGGTACCAACTGGTCAAGAACACCCTGGAAGCCGTCCACACCCGCTATAGGCAAGGTTGCCTGCCCGTAGGAATTGGTCAGCAGGCCGATCTTGACCGTGCCGGAGAGCAGCAAGAATACCAGCACCAGCAGGAACGCCAACGCCGCACGCTTCATCCCCTTCTTGCTCTGGCTGGCGAACATCGCATCAGTTGCTTGATCGTGTGCGATATCCTCTTTGCGGAAGATCAGGGCCATGATCATGCCGATGCCGATCCCGAAAGTCAGCGACAAAAACAGGCGGGCAAACGCCAGGTCTACGCCAATGACGCCCCCGGTGTAGACCAGCGCCAGGATATTGGCCGCCGGGGCGAAGAACAAGAAGGTGATGGCTGGGCCGAGGCCCGCTCCCTTTTTGTGGATGCCGGCGAACAGCGGCACAATGGTGCACGAACAAACCGCCAGCACCGATCCGGCCAGCGCCGCCGCCGGATAGGAAATGAAGCGCGGGGTGTTGCGTCCCAGAAAGCGTGTCACCGACTCCTTGGGGATCAGCGCCGTCATTGCGCCAGCGATATAAAACGCCGGCACCAGGCACAGCAGAACATGCGCAGCTAGGTAAGCCGCCAGGTTGCCCAGGCCACCTTGAAGCAGGCGAAGCAGAAATTCGGGAAGGTTCATCTCACTCTCTCCAGACGATATTTGGGTTTTTGAATATCTTGTGCCCCAAGAAGAGCGCCTTGCAGGCGCCCGATTCTCAAGCCAGCCTACGTATTACCGTTGAGGGCCTCTCGCATCCAGTCTGCGATGACGCTGGCTGATGCCACTCTGCCAGCGCACACCAGCTTGTCGTTGATCACCAACCCTGGCGTCGTCATCAGCCCGTATTCCATGAACACGTCTATGTCGCCTATCTTTTCGATAGTGGCCTCTAGGTCCGGGTATTCGGCTTTGATCTCTTCCAGCGCCAACCGGGCGCGCTCCTCAAGGAAGTTGCACTTCGAGCAGCCAGGGCCGAGCACTTTGACGGTTAGCATGTGGATCGCTCCTCCTTTTTCGATAGTCCAGGAGGGCATCTTCACCCCCCTTCGCTCACAGTCTATGCACAGGTCGGTGGCGCGGTTGGTGGTGTAAACCAGGCCGCAGCCGGGACAGGTGACCTGCCTCAGTCCGAACCGCTCCCGCTTCCTTGCATGGTCGTTGCCTGTAGGGCGGAGTTCAGGCGGCAGATCAGCAAACGGGTCTGAGAGGCATGAACAGCCTGGTCTGGGAGATTTCCCTGTCTGAGGCATTGTGTTTCCCTCACGCAAGTCAATAGCGCCTTTGACTATCTGGTCGATCCAAGCGCGGGACTATCCGCCTCCCGGTAGAGCGTCCCCGGCTGTGCGCCACCTCACGCCTCTTGGTTGGTGGGCTGGACGAACCGGACCTCGGCGGGTTTGGGCTGACATTTGGGGCATGTACAGGCTATGACGATACCCTGGACGGGCGGCGTGAGCAGCAAACGCTTGCCTCTCGTCTGAGCCAGTGTGGCGGCGGTCTCCTGCGCGACATCCAGCATTCTCGCGACCGCCTCGGTTGCCAGTGCATAGAAGACGTTCATCCCTTCGCGCCGATCCACCACCAGCCCGTCCTCCCGCAAGCGCATGAGATGTTGGGAGATGTACGCTTGCCGCTGCCCCAGGACTGTTTCGAGGTGACAGACGCAGGCCTCACCCTGCCGGAGCACCGAGAGGATTTGCAGCCGGACCGGGTGCCCCAGCGCTTTCATCAGAGCCGCTATATATTCGTAGCCATCCATGTGTGCTCATGCCTCATTCGATAAACCGAATGCGTATTCATCTAATAGAATAAGGTTTGCCCAGGTTGGGCGACAGTGAACAATGTCACACCTTGAGGATGACATGTGACGCCGGGGAGACTCTCCCTAATGTCCACAGTCCCACCGCATAGATGTTCATGGCAGGACAAGCTGAGTGATGCGTGGGTCGCTCTCGCGCGGTATGCTGCTGTGACGCCCATGCAGGCAGACGGGTAGGTCTGCTCCTGCCGCGCCTCTAGACTTCGTCCCAGCCGACGGTGATGGGCCTGCGTGCCTCCTCATCCCACAGCGCAGACTGGCCCATGCCGATGGCCGTATGGGCGCCAATGCCGGCAAAGAACGTGTAGGCAGCCAGCGTGCGGATCACGCCGCCCCAGTAGCGATCCCCGCTCTGGATGTGATAGCGGCAGGTCCCCACACACCCCACCGCCGCGCCGTGCTCATCTCGCGAGAACTTGGTGTACGCCGAGTGCAGATCGAACTTGCTGGCGACCACGCGCTCGCGGGCAAAACGCTTGGCATCCTCATGGAAGGTGACCGGCGAGAAGGTATTCCAGCGGGTAATCAAGTTGCCGAAGACCAGCTCTGGCAGTGGAAACACCACGTTGTTGCCCTCCGAGCGGAACGTGGTGGGTGAGACGAAGCGCAAGGACAGCCGGCGGTCGGTCCCGTTGAGCGTGTGCGCGGCGACCAACCCCGGCGCTGAAGCCCGCCCCGCCCACGGATGGTCGGCGTGGCGGGTGGTGACGCTCTCTACGCGCAGGACGGCCCCGCCCAGGTCCATGGGCGTGCCCGGCAGGGCAGGAAGAATGCGCTCGACCAGCAGACCTGACAGATCATCCACCAGCGTGGTGATGCGCAGTGAGCCAGCCCGTCCCGGCTCCAGCAGGAGTCTGCCTCCACGCACGCTGCCGGCCCCGAACAGGTTGCTGACCGTATACGGACGCGGTCCGTCACCCATGTGCAGGGCTTCGGCCATCGCAGGGCTGTGCTGGCGAACCAGCCCTAGGAACCATGCCTGCACAGCACGACCGAGGAAGGCCGGAGCCTCAGCGGGTTCCGGAGCGGTGACGGTGACAATAGCGGCTACCAGCATTTGACATCCCCTGTGAGGCCCATGTACCCTGCCCTGATTCAATCGCTGTTGCGTCGCGTGCGGGCCTCCTCACGCACCCGGTGCAGGTTCAGGATTTCAGCCACTTCGAAGCGCGGGACTATGGCTCCTGCCACTGGGCGCAGGCGCAGGCAGGGCGGGAAGTAGCCTAACCGTCCGTGCAGCTCCGCCAGCAGCACCACTGCGCTGAAGTTCAGCGACGGAGGGTTGATGAGCCAGGTCTCGCTCTGCCAGCGGCGAGCATCAATGCCCAGCGAATCGATCCACCCGACCACCTGGGGAGCCAGGTCTTCGTAAGGGTCAATCTGGGAGGCGATGTCTAGCACCTCAATGACCGACTCGCCAGTCAGGTCTCTAATCTGTTCGATCTGCTCATCGGTGAGAGGGTGGGAGAAGTTGAGGATGATCATGTAACAGGACTATCCTTCCCATTTACGGAACTTGTCGTAGTCTTTTCGACGCAGGTTGCCTGTCCTGTCATAGGTTCCATCGCTGTGCAGCGTCAATTCAGCCACCAGGACGCTGCCGTCTGGCATCTCGAGTATCAGCGGCCTCTCGTCAGTGTTGCCCTGCTTGAGCACTTTGGCGTCCCCTTTGGTGGCGTGGTATGCGCGCTGACGCCAGCTTGCATCGCCCATCCGGTCGAACATCGCCGCAAATCTCTCCTGCCGAGTCTTGTCATAGCTGTCATACGTCGCTGCTGCCTGCCGTGAGAGGTACACTTCCGCTCGCCCTCGTTCCTCAAGATGCCGGTACACGATCTGCCCCAGGCCGTTGAGCGCATAGAAACGGCCTTTTGTGTCTTCCAACCGCTGAAACAGCGACCATGCCGGGTGATCCGCCAGGGAACGGTTCTTCAACCCCAGCATTCCCAGCAGTTCATGTTCAGGCACCATGTCCTGACTATTGCAGGCTTTCAGCGCGGGAAAGGCGTCTGCCAGACGGGCGTAGTCCAGCGTGATCGGCAGTCCGGCCAGGGTGATCATCTCCGGCGACTGCTCGTAGATGTAGCTTACCTCGATGTCTGGCTCAATCATGCCGATAATCGTCAGGTAGGGCACTACTCCTTTGAATCCCCCGGTGGGGTTCAGGATGCGGGTGTAAGTACTTGCCGGGGCATCTTCCAGGACGTCGTACAGGACATCGATCAGGTTGCGTAGCCCGTACCGGCGGAAGCGCGTCCCGTCTCGGACTTGCAGACCCTCAATCAGGTGGGGCTTGGCCTCACGCTTGAAATGCTCCTTACAGAAGTCTGCCATCACACGAGCAGCCAGGGCGCCGTCTGGTGTTTCAGAGGCCAGAAAGTGCAGCTGATCATTCCGGTTAGGTGTCTTCCCATCCAGGATGCGATCCAGGCTGTTCAGTTCTGCGCTGGCGCGGTGCAGCGCCTGGGGAGTAGTGTAGGCATGGAGCATAGCCAGTGTATCGTGGTACAGGCCTGCGCCGGGGAAATCTCGCTCCTCGCCGATTATACCCTCCAGGTCGAGTCCAGTCTGCTCACTGAACTCTTTGGCGGCTTCCTTTATTGCTGTTCCTGCATTGATGAACACGCTCTGTCCTACCGTTGAAATGACGCAGATTGGCATCACGCACCCCCTTCTACTCGTTCCAGTCGGCACTTCACCCAGCCCATGGGGACAGCAGGCTGGCCGTCGCGGAGGATCAGTTTGCGAGAGGCAGGAAAGGGTCTGCCGGGCTTGCGCTTACCTCTGGCAAGGTTGTATTGACTGATTACTCTCTCAAAGCCGGCTTGCCCCAGCAGGAGATCGTTCAGCGTCTTGCTGTTCCAGCCTGCCCCCCAGCCAATTTGCATGAACCATTCATTCTTTTTAAGGGGCTGGTTTTCTAACCAGCGGTAAAAGTCCAGCACTCGTGGGGCAGTCTGAGTGCGCTCAAGGAACTCCTTTTCCTGCTGAACTCGCAGTTGCGCATGGAACTGGCCGATTTTTGCCAATGAGATTAACGGGCTGTAAAGATCCCTCTGCTCATGCTTGTCGCGCCACCCTAGAACCTGTAAAGCATGCAAGTCCTCAAACCCGTACAGGTCTATAGTCAACGATGACTGAAAGGTGATGTCGCGCTGTACTGCTTCGACATCCACGTCCACCCCGCTGCCAGTTTTGTTGGTCGGGTAGACGCGCGCAGTGACCAGGGCCAGCGCGTCGCGTGCGATTACTGGCGTTGTATCCCCAACGTGCAGGGCTCTTAGAACATCTTTGTTGGGAGCCTCTTTGCGCTCCCGTGCTCCCGGTGAGAACACTTCCCGCTCAATGCCCTGTGCCGCATATTTATCTCTTTCGCCTAGTCGGGCAAGATTGGGATACGTCTTACGATTCTTGAAAATTGCCCACAACAACAGCGTTCTCAGCGCACCTTTGATAGACGACCCTGGCAAATAGGGGTTCCCCCACACATCTTTGATCTGTTCGCGCAGGGGGTGGTGCCGAGTGGTGATAGCGGGCACACCGGGTAAAACATAACGAAACAATGGGCTGTCTTCCTGAAAGTCCTCCTGCCTCAGGAGTTCCGAAATGGGACGGTTAAGGAGCATGTTGTCGAAGGAACCTTCTTCGCTCAGTGTGGTTTCTAGCAGGGCTTCCTGGTTAACAACCCAGGTTCGCTTGCCATGAACCACATAGTCAAGGTCGTACCAGAGTTCCTGGCCGGTGCCAATGTGCAGCGGCGTCAGCACCTCGATGGTTAACCAGTACTTGGTGTGCAGCTTTGGTAAACTCATACCGCCTCCATTCCCACCGGGAAAGCATAACCGTAGCGGTACACCTCATGCACGGTGAAAACATCCGGTGTCACCCACGCCAGCCCGCCAGCAGTGCGCCCGCCGGCCCAGTTGAGCACGCTGCCCTCTTCAACCATACGTACCGCTTTACGGCGCAAAGCGCTTCCATCAGGCGAGCCCATCCAGCCGCGCCGCACCAGCAGCTTATAAGCTGCCCCGCTGCCCAGGGCAGTCGCCGTTTCTTCCGGCTGAGGCCAGTAGGGAGACAGCGTCACGAAGCGACCCGTAGGCTCAGGCATGTCAACCCATTCATTGCCTGCCACCTTGAACTGCCCATGTCCTGCGCTACGTTCCCCACCTACCCCCGCATCGCTGAGGACATGCAGACATTCCTCTATAGAGGGCTGCCACCCATCGTTGAGCCAGCAGAAGGCGATCCACAGCCCGTTGCCAGGAGCAAAGTATACCCGGCCCGCACGGTAAATCTGCGAGGCGCTAGTGCTGCGATCTACCGTTACACGCGGAACATCGCCTGTCTCCCACAGTACTGCCGTTTCATCGATTGCCGAGGCTTCTTCCTTGCTTACCCATACTTCGCCTTCATGTAAGGGTTTGAAGTCATCATGGACAGCCTCAGCAGAGATCCAGCGCTTAAAGATGTTCTCGCTCACCCATTTGACCTTCTTGGTTTGTTTACGCACTTCCTGGTCACCAGGGTCTGCGCCGGGTGGGTTATCCAGCGGACGCGGGTAGAACCTGACCATCCCACTGCCTGTATTGATATAGGGGAACCCTGACGACAGCAGAAACGGCGGTTCTTCTTGAAAAGCCGCCAGCATTGTGGAGAGTGTGTCTACACCGTATAGCTCGCGGCAGGTTGCACACAGCGCTGAGAACAGCGTGTCAGCATGGGCAACCACGCTGGTAGCTTCCAGACCTACCCCACGCTCACCAAAGTGAAACGGGGAGCGGGCCTCCAGGTAGAAGACTTGCGTCTGCATGGTGACGCTCCTAACCAGCCGGGATTGCTTGGTTTAGCCATTCAACAAGCGCTTCACGCTGATTTAGCCATTCAGCCACAGACATCCCAGTCTCAGAGAAATATTTGGGGGTACGGTAGTCAACACGTGATCTAGCCCAGACCATGACCTGCTGGAAGATAATCTTGCCGCTACCACGCGATCCCTGACCGCCCAGATAGTCGTCTTCTAGCAACTGCATGCTCTCCAAGACATCAGGAAAGCGATCCAGGTCCCCCGGATGCTCGTAGACCGAAAAGATCATCTCGAAGTTAGAGAAGATCACACCTGCCGGGACGCGCTCCATCTGCCGGGGTGTAGCCGCCGAGGTGACACGGTCGATGGCAGCTTCCCACTTGACCTCGGTGTAAGGCAGATCAGTTTGCCCCAACTCTATCAACTTCTGAGCACTCTCGTCGCTCATGAATACATCCCGGACAATGAGGCGCGTAGGAGATGATGCCTCAAGCTGCCCAGGAACGCCGTATATCTGGCAGACAGGGCAGCGGGCGTAGTCGTTTGCGTATTCACAGACGTGAATGTGGACATCCTGACCGATTTTCTGGTTCTGCACTGCGCCGCTTTTCTTTTCCCACAACGAGCGCATTTTGCCCCGTAGCGACGATCCAGGGATATATGGACGGTTGGTCATGGGATCTCGGATAACCACATTGTCCACCCCACCGATGGCCAAGCTGCTCTGCGCCCCTCCTATGTGCAGGCCGGTCTCTGCACTGATATACCCTGTGATGAAGATGCGCCCATACAAGTTAACCGAAGAACTGTTGTGAGCCATTAGGATTTACCTCCCGCCGCTTTGTGATAGGCCAAAATGGCCTCGAAGAAATCAACAAAGTTCTGGAAGCGTTCCCTATCCGCTTCTACATCATCAATGGCAGGGATCAGTATCTTCTTAAGAGGAATCACCTGCTTGTTGCGCGCAGCAGTGTACTCAAGTTTGGGCTTGAGCAACTGCAGGCGACGATAGGCTTGGTAAGTTGTGGTCTCATCAGCATCATAGGGCCAGGCGAACTGAATCTGGCGTACAACACCAAAGATGTTGCGAATCTGCGCGGCATTCAGCCCCTCGTTGACCAGTCCAATGCCGATCTCTCTAGCACAGTCAACAAGAGTCTTAGGGTCTCCTTCAATGATGATTTTCGTGCGGTTAGCATTGCTGAGGCTTACCTCCTGCCTCTGAGATCTGTCCTGTTGCCTGCCCATTTCATTCAATCTCCTTGCTTGCTACGCTTCAGATAGTCCACCCATCGTGCGGATAAACCGGCGAGGCGTATCGTATCAGGTGACAGCGTTGATTGCTGTAACTCCCTGATATGTCGCCGGGCTTGCGGTCCATTCTTGCTGCGCTCTGCCAGGCGCGTCAGGCTGTATTCCTGCATCCACATCCAGCGGCCATAATTGATCTGGTTAGGGTCGGTAATGCCCTTCTTTTCTGCTCGTTTTCGCCCCTCTTCCCACTGGGCATGCACACGCCGCACAGTCTGCACCAGCGCTTTTGGCATCCCACCTTCTACCAGACTGATAAGCTTCTCGCGCTGCTGGATAACCTGCGGCCATTCATCCTCCCATCCCACCACCTCATCCAGGAAGCATATGGCATTCTTACCAGGATGCTCTTTAGCTTTGCCGTCGAGCGCATCGAGTGCAAGACTGGCAGCCTGGTACAAGGGGTACTTCGGATCCACCACCGCGATCCCTGCCGAGATGGTAATAGACGGATTGCTATTGGCATAATCGCGCAGGTCATCATGGACTCTCTGTGCCAGCTCCGGCATCATGTCCCATGGGCCAACCACAAACAGGTCGTCGCCGCCTGCATAGATCACATAGAGGCTGTCGGGGCGGTTCACCGCTGTTTCGAAACTCCGACAGACCTCATTCAGCCAGCCATCGAAGAACAGGCTCATCGCAAAGCTGGCCGCCGATATTCGCGTGAGGCTGGACTGTTGGATGTATTCGCGGAAGATGCGCCCCAGGTTGTCTACGTCCATGCGCAGCACGCCGATCCGAGCAAAGCCCTCAGCGAGTTTTGCTAATTGGTCGAAGTCGCGGATGTTGCCGTTACGGTCAAGCGGTGTGAGCGTTGCCACAAAGCGAAATCCCCACGCTTCATCCCGCAAGAAATCCGTGCTATTCAGTTTGAAGAACGGACGACCATCCTGCGGCGGTGTACTGTGCAGGTCGTACCATTGCCCGGTGATCGCAAAGAGACGGTTTTGCCAGTGCTCCCCCCTGTCTTCAGGCCAGTTAGCGATGGAGAGGTAGGTCGTGTTGGCAGCCAGCGCACTGGCAAGTTCATCAAATCCCTCGCATTCCTCACACCACCAGTCATCACCGTAGCGGTGCAGGTTGCGCTCATCGGGGGGATCATAGTGACAGACCACGCAGTGCCTGTCTGTACCGGCTCCTTGCGGGCTAAAAACGCCATTCCAGTTCCCAACTGCCTGCTCAGCAAAAGGCCGCAGCTTGGCCTGAGCAAGCGCTTTCTTCAGCGAGCGCCAGCGCTGGTTGAATGCCTCACCGTGCAGTTCCTCTGCGCCGATCGCCTCGCAGGCCATACACAGCGCGATATCGCCCTGGAAGCTGTCCAGCAGGTTCATGTTGATCTCACTGGCGCAGTCCGTGACTGTTTGCTCGACCCCCGACTTGGCCAGGATGACGAAGTTGCCGCCTGCCACATATACGACATTGAGCCACGGCAGATCCAGTTCTGCCAGCAGACGGCGCACCACGCCATCACCCAGAAGCTGCAGGAAGAACGACCGGCCCCGCAAGCCCTTGGCCGCGCCCTTGGATGTGATCGTGTAGATGGTGCGCTGAATGCCCGGAAAATCGCCGGTCACCAGCGTGAAAGACCCGGCAGGCTGCTCCTCACATCCCGAAGCATGTACCAGGGCGGCCAGCAGTTTGAACTCCTCGTAGAGCGATACACCTGGCTCGCCGCGCGTGCCCGGCACGCACCAGGTGTGCTTGCGGAACACCTCGGCGGCCACCTCGAACTGCCCTACCGGGTCCTGGAGCATCTGCCAGTCCTGCCGGAAAGCACTTCGCCAGTTGCCTGTTTGCGCTCTCTGGCCTGGCATGATCACATTGCGATCTAGCTGCAGTGGCTGGCGCGCCCATGCCGCTCGTGTACCGGAGTCCTTACCTGGCGGCGCCAGCGTCGTCAAAATCGCACCAAGCTCACCACGTGCTCCGTCCGATGGTAGCAAATCGAGGTAAGGCGACAGGTCAAAAGCGCCGCTCGGCTGGGGCGGTTCGCCCAGCGCATTGAGCACATGGTTCAGCAGTGCAGTTCGCGCCTCATCTACCTGTGCTTGATCCGCCAATCGATACCTCCTCTCACAGAATGCCTGTATACACTATAGTGCGAGGGGTTCCTTCGAGCATCCGTAATCCTCCGGATATTTGCCCTCGCCGCTACTCCTGGCGCAGGGCTTCCATGATCTCGAAGTACACGCCAAACTCCCTGATCAGCGTGCGGCGATCCACGCGCTCCCGGCCCCAAGAGGCGCGCACCTTGTCGAATACGCGGGACATGTGCGTCTCGACGGTGTTGACCGCCACGCCGCGCTGCGTCGCGATCTGAGCATCAGTCAGGCCATAGCGGGCTGCCTGCTCCAGCACCTCGACCTCGGTCCTGGTAAGCTGGCCTTCCACAAAAGCCCGTTTCTCAGTGAGGTTGAACTCCCACGGCAGCACCGGCACACGCACCAGCGACGCCTCGTGTTCGGATGCGTGCAGGCGGCGCTCCTTGAGCAGTGTGTCCGTAGAGACCAGCAGCCACAGGTGATCCTCCGCGCCGAACAGGAGCTGGGCCACCAGCATGGCGTACATGGACATGGCCTTGCGCCCGCCCGCCGCGCACAGGTGAACTGTGGCCCCGGCCTGCTTGAGATCGCTCACGGTGACATAGATCGCACGGAGGACCGCCCGCGCTTCCTCCGGAGTGGTGACATCGGCGATGGGCGTGTCGTGCAAGCAGATCGGAACCAGCTTAAGCGACAGCCGGTCCCCGTAAGCGCGTGGAAGCTCTGCCTTCACCGTGTCAAGCGCCTCGCCGATGCGCGGCTGGGCGGGGTCGGTGTGGAGTACGGTCACGTGGCGGATTTCAACACCCTGTCTGAATAGATCGTCAAGGGCCAAGGTGACGACCTGGGGTTCAGAACCTAAAGTAGCAATGAGTACAGGAGATCGGGATGTCAAAACGACCTCCTCATGTCAGTGTGTAAGCTGCAGTGCGGGCAAGGCTAGCAGAGCAGCAAAAAGAACTCGCTATCAGTAGGAGAGTATGAGAACCATTCACATTATAAGACAGATTCTGTCAGTCTGGAATACACCTTTTGAGACGGAGGGGAGTTTCAGTCCCCTAACGGGGATTAGATCGTCTTTCCACGCTTGGAGGCACCTATGCGCAAGGTTGTCATGTGCCCGTTTCAGTCCCCTAACGGGGATTAGATCGTCTTTCCACGGCAACCCTTTCCAGGTGCCCTCTTCGATCATGTCCAGTTTCAGTCCCCTAACGGGGATTAGATCGTCTTTCCACTGCGACGAGCACGGGCAGAGGCTGTTCACCGACGAGTTTCAGTCCCCTAACGGGGATTAGATCGTCTTTCCACCCGCCGTCCCAACGCGCTTGGCTGGACGATTTTCGACGTTTCAGTCCCCTAACGGGGATTAGATCGTCTTTCCACACTTGCCGTACTCACTGCCCTCTAATGACGAGAAGGTTTCAGTCCCCTAACGGGGATTAGATCGTCTTTCCACCCATCAACATCTGGGATAACCTGCATGATAACTCGTGTTTCAGTCCCCTAACGGGGATTAGATCGTCTTTCCACTGCCTGACATCAGATTCTCCATCTGGGTCTGGTCTTGTTTCAGTCCCCTAACGGGGATTAGATCGTCTTTCCACCACGACAGGAAAGACCAGAGGGGAACACAATGTTTGTTTCAGTCCCCTAACGGGGATTAGATCGTCTTTCCACTGCCCCGGGCAAAACTAGGATGTTGTCCGGAGTACGTTTCAGTCCCCTAACGGGGATTAGATCGTCTTTCCACAGGGGACATCATTCGAGCTAGTCCACGTATGCGTCTGTTTCAGTCCCCTAACGGGGATTAGATCGTCTTTCCACGATTAGTGGTATCGCATGGGGTGCAGGGCTATTGGGTTTCAGTCCCCTAACGGGGATTAGATCGTCTTTCCACAAGTGTCGGAGACGCAGTAGAATACTATCTCGTCTCGTTTCAGTCCCCTAACGGGGATTAGATCGTCTTTCCACTTCGTCTACTTTGTATGCCGTGGCATTCCGGGGTAGTTTCAGTCCCCTAACGGGGATTAGATCGTCTTTCCACGACCTTCTCATGCCGGAGCCCGAGGCCTATATAGGGGTTTCAGTCCCCTAACGGGGATTAGATCGTCTTTCCACTCGGGCGGAAATCCGCGCTGCCGTCGAGGAGTTCAATGGTTTCAGTCCCCTAACGGGGATTAGATCGTCTTTCCACTGCTGTACGTGGCTCAGTATATTGGGCCACGACTTCGTTTCAGTCCCCTAACGGGGATTAGATCGTCTTTCCACATCGGCGAGCGCTATGATGCCGATGCCGATTTCAGGTTTCAGTCCCCTAACGGGGATTAGATCGTCTTTCCACTCAGAGTTGACCATGTAGAGGTTCGTCCACGTCATCTGTTTCAGTCCCCTAACGGGGATTAGATCGTCTTTCCACTGCGCTCCAGCCAGACTTCCCCGTGCCTGACCCGTCGTTTCAGTCCCCTAACGGGGATTAGATCGTCTTTCCACGAACCTATGCGGTGCATGGCTGGGTTGCGCCAGTCTCGTTTCAGTCCCCTAACGGGGATTAGATCGTCTTTCCACGAGGCGAAAGCAGAGAGGGTCGTTCTGTTCAAGATGTTTCAGTCCCCTAACGGGGATTAGATCGTCTTTCCACCAAGGCAGCTCTTGCCCCTAGTGGGCTGCCCCGGCAGTTTCAGTCCCCTAACGGGGATTAGATCGTCTTTCCACCGAAAATTGCATTAGTAAGGAGTGCTAGCAATGAAAAGTTTCAGTCCCCTAACGGGGATTAGATCGTCTTTCCACGGGCTAAGGCCGAAAGGCCATCGAGTGCCCGTTTCGGTTTCAGTCCCCTAACGGGGATTAGATCGTCTTTCCACTCACTGACCCCCCCTACGGGATAGAGTATGTATCACATGTTTCAGTCCCCTAACGGGGATTAGATCGTCTTTCCACCCAGACACATGCAGCATAGAATTTATTTACATAATGAAGTTTCAGTCCCCTAACGGGGATTAGATCGTCTTTCCACGGAAAAAGGGAAAGATGAACGTTTATTTCGTCAGGTTTCAGTCCCCTAACGGGGATTAGATCGTCTTTCCACTGCTACACTGTTCTTCCGTGCCCATCCCGCGCCCCGGTTTCAGTCCCCTAACGGGGATTAGATCGTCTTTCCACGTTGCGGCTGCCATTCAATCGGCGGCGTTCGTGACGTTTCAGTCCCCTAACGGGGATTAGATCGTCTTTCCACTTTTTTGTTTTTTCCAGGACGCGCGAAGAGGCCCTACGTTTCAGTCCCCTAACGGGGATTAGATCGTCTTTCCACCGTGCCGTGCCGTGCCGTGCCGTGCCCGGTTCTTCACGTTTCAGTCCCCTAACGGGGATTAGATCGTCTTTCCACATGGGCAATTAAGCCCAATGTGACCGAGCGAGCCCTGTTTCAGTCCCCTAACGGGGATTAGATCGTCTTTCCACCCCGGACGAGATCGTCGCCACGACTGAGCTGGAAGGTTTCAGTCCCCTAACGGGGATTAGATCGTCTTTCCACCCCGCAGGGCCTTTGTTCGCGCGTCAAAACAAAAGTTTCAGTCCCCTAACGGGGATTAGATCGTCTTTCCACGCCATTCAATAGCGTCCAAGAGGCTCTAAAAGGGCTCGTTTCAGTCCCCTAACGGGGATTAGATCGTCTTTCCACGCCGGGCATTGGAACTTGCAGTGCGTCTCTTTAACGAGTTTCAGTCCCCTAACGGGGATTAGATCGTCTTTCCACGGGAGCACAGTGGGCCAAGTCGCAAAGGCCCACTGTGTTTCAGTCCCCTAACGGGGATTAGATCGTCTTTCCACCAACGTTGAATAGTTGACCTCGTTCGCCTTGATGGCATGTTTCAGTCCCCTAACGGGGATTAGATCGTCTTTCCACAGGCCGTGGGCCATACAAAACTCGACGACGTAACGGGTTTCAGTCCCCTAACGGGGATTAGATCGTCTTTCCACTGGTATGATATACTTGAGAGAGACGGACGACTTAGATTTCAGTCCCCTAACGGGGATTAGATCGTCTTTCCACCCCGCGCCCATCCCGCGCCCATCCCATCCCATCCCGATTTCAGTCCCCTAACGGGGATTAGATCGTCTTTCCACGTGATGCGCTCGACGATCTGATGCTGAACTGCGATGAATTTCAGTCCCCTAACGGGGATTAGATCGTCTTTCCACCACGACCCGAGAGGAAGGCAGGACGAGTCGTCTTGTTTATTTCAGTCCCCTAACGGGGATTAGATCGTCTTTCCACTCTAGAGTTGGCAGTGCGCTTGTTCAACGAGCAAGATTTCAGTCCCCTAACGGGGATTAGATCGTCTTTCCACTATGTGAAGGCAGAGCGGGGGTGGCGAGCGTCCGGGTTTCAGTCCCCTAACGGGGATTAGATCGTCTTTCCACGGCGCGGATCGCGCTCCAGCCGGACTTTTCCATGCGTTTCAGTCCCCTAACGGGGATTAGATCGTCTTTCCACGCACACACCAATCAGCTCTACCGTTATTTAAAGTGAGTTTCAGTCCCCTAACGGGGATTAGATCGTCTTTCCACGCACACCAATCT
>DAOTXR010000072.1:0-18050 GCA_034435375.1 Anaerolineae bacterium | reverse complement strand
CTCGACGGGGGGTGAGGCCAGCCCTCCCTCTGACCGAATCCTGCGCCTCCGCTCAGGCGTCAGCCAGGAGAGAACCAGCCGCCTGATCCCCCCAGTCGAAATGCGCCCTGCCAGACCCAGACGCTGGAGTTCGGGAGCCGGCGGCCCTGCCTACGATAGCGCCTTCTTCAGCATCTCGATCTGATGGTCCAACTCGGCCAGGATGCGCACCAGCACCACTTCTTGCATGGCCAACCGCTCGCGCTCGCCCGCCAGGCGGTTGTACTCGTCGATGCTGGCCTTGAATGCCTCATTCCACTCGTGGTATAGCCGTGGCCGATCCGCCTCCGGCAGGCTGTCCGACTCAAGTTGGTCGATGAACCGGGCATTGATCTCATCCTGATGTGAGCGGTGCGCTCTCATCGACCGCCGCACCGACTCAACTGCCGCTTGCACCGCCTCCAGATCGGCCAGCGTGCGGTTGCGTTTTACCTCCATCTCGCCCAGGCGCTCAGCTATGTCGTCATTCATCATGCCCGTCCCTTTCTCTCCGAGGCTGCCTTCTCATTCTACCCTACGATAGGAGCGCACGGCGAGACATTTTGAGGCATTCTGGTCAGCGCTGTGTTGTACAGGCAGGAGTATGCTAACTGTGCTATAGTAGGTTGGCTGGCTGCGCTCAGTCAAAGTGCTCCCAGTCGATGGGGGAAATGGCTGTGGCCGAAGACAACAAGACAACCTCACGGTCCGAGCCTGAAGGAGGAGGGGGCACTCCGTGGGCGATATTGGATGGCATACTTGATCCAGTGTTGGTGATCGACTGTGCGGACTACTCCATCCTGTATGCAAACCGCGCTGGTCGCCAGACCAGCAGCTGCCAGGACCCAGTCGCGCAGGGCCTGCACTGCTATGAAGCGTTGCATGGCCGCGCTACACCATGCAATGGCAAAGACGAGCCATGTCCGATCCAGCAGATGCGGGACACACAGACCACGGCTCTGGCCACGCATCGCCACCGGGATAGCCAGGGACGCGAGAGGCTGGTCGAGGTCTCAGCTACGCCGCTTTTCGATAGCAAAGGCCAGATAGTCCACATTGTCGAGACCTGCCGCGACCTCACTTCGTTGGAAGAGGCTGAGATCGCTCTGCGGGCCAGCGAGAGCCGCCTGAGCGCGATCATTACCAGCCTGCCAATCGTCTTGTTTGCAGTGAATCGCGAGGGGATATTCACCCTGTCCGAAGGCAAGGGTCTGGAAGCCCTGGGCTTGCGCCCCGGTCAGGTGGTCGGGCAGTCGGTGTTCGAAGTCTATCGCGACAACGCTGTCATCCTCTACAACATTCAACGGGCGTTGGAGGGGCACACGTTCGAAGATATCGTAGAGGTCGGGGAGCTGACCTTCGAAAGCCGCTATGTCCCAGTCCGAGATGCCGGAGGCGAGGTGGATAGCGTGATCGGCATTGCCATCGATGTCTCCGCACGCAGACAGATCGAAAAAGCCCTGGCCCATGAACGCGACCTGCTCCATGCCCTCATGGACAACATTCCCGACATGATCTACTTCAAAGACCCTGAAGGGCGCTTCACGCGCATCAACCGGGCGCAGGCCGAGGTGCTGGGGGTCTCCGCTGAGGAAGCTATCGGCAAGACCGACTTCGATTTCTTCACCCCTGAACATGCCAGCGCTGCTCACGCTGACGAGCTGGAGATCGTCTGCACCGGGCAGCCGGTGGTGGGCAAGATCGAGCGCATCCGGCGGGCCGATGGCCGCTTTCGCATGGTCTCGGCCACCAAGGTGCCCATCACTGACGAGGCGGGACGGGTGCTGGGCTTGGTGGGCATCAGCCGCGACATCGACGACCTGATACGGGCCGAAGAGACGCTGAGACACTATGCCCACCGCCTGACGATCCTGCGCGAGATCGACCATGCGATACTGGCGGCCCAGTCGCCTCAGGCGATTGCCAGTGCCGCCCTACATCACCTGCCTGAGCTGGCGCCCCTCACATGGGCCAGTGTGCTGGCATTTGACTTTGTCGCTGCGACCTCCACCCTGCTGGCCTGCTACCCTGAGAAAGATGCCGCGATGGGCGACAGTCCCATACCCCCGGTTCCAGGCGCACAGCCAGCGCCACAGCCTGAGACAGACAGCCCTGCGGCAGACGGCAGGCCATGTGAGACGCCTGGCTCTCACTTCCCGCTGGCACTGATAGACGACCTGGTCGAGCGACTCCGATCAGGAGAGATATACACCGAGGACAACCTGACGGCTCTCCCCCTTAGGTCTGAGGCGCTGGGGTTAAGCGAGGACGGCCCGAACGTCCGGTCGTTTGCCAGCGTGCCACTCATAGCACGGGGAGAACTGCTCGGCTGCCTGAACCTGATGGCTGACACTCCTGAGGCTTTCACCCCAGAGCACCTTGAGGTCGCGCGAGAGGTAGCTGACCAGCTGTCGATTGCCATCCAGCAGGCCCATCTGCACGAGCAGGTGCAGCGCCACGCGGACGATCTGGAGCGGCGCGTCGCCGAGCGCACAGAGGAGCTGCAAGTTGCCGCCGGGCACCTGGAGGCGCTCAGCCGTGTGAAAGACGAGTTTGTCTCGAACGTGTCCCACGAGCTGCGCACGCCCATTGCCAGCCTCAAAGTGCATCACCGCTTGCTGGCCGAGAATCCCCAAAAACGCGATGTCTATCTGGCCACTCTCCAGCGCGAGACCGAGCGGCTGGAGCACATCGTCGAGGACCTGCTGCTGCTGTCTCGACTGGACCAGAACCGCGCCGCAATGATCCCTGGGCCTGTGGACCTCAATGAGCTGGCCGAACAGTATGTGACCGACCGGAGGCCGCTGGCTGAGAAGCGAGGTCTAACCCTGGCCTTCAGACCCGGCGCGAATATACCAACGGTTCAGGCCGACTGGACCCTGCTGGGCCAGGCTCTCAGCGCGTTGCTGACCAATGCCCTCAACTTCACACCTTCTGGCGGCCAGGTGACGGTCAGCACCTGCATGCACACATCGGAGGGCCGCCGTGAGGCAGGCGTGTGCGTAAGCGACACCGGGCTGGGCATTCCACCAGATGAGGCCACACGCATCTTTGACCGCTTCTACCGGGGCCGCGTGGCTCACACCTCTGGCACGGCAGGCACCGGCCTGGGGCTGCCCATTGTCAAAGAGATCATGAGGCAGCACCGAGGGCGGATCGAAGTTGAGAGCACAGGCGTGCCAGGACAGGGTGCAGCCTTCACCCTCTGGCTCCCTACGGAGGGCGAAGCATGACCAGCCGCGCTTTCGAGGACAACGTTGTGATCATCACCGGAGCGTCGCTGGGGCTGGGGGCAGAGCTGGCCCGCCAGTTGGCCGACCAGGGGGCGTGGCTGGCGCTCGCCGCTCGCAGCGCCGACCGGCTCGAAGCGGTTGCCGACGAATGTCGGGCGCGCGGCGGCAGGGCCATTGTGGCGCCCACCGATGTGACCGATCAAGCTCAGTGCCGCGCGCTCATTGAGCGAACTGTGGCTGAGTATGGGCGGATCGACACCCTGATCAACAACGCCGGAATGGGCATGTGGGCCCGTTTTGAGGAGCTTCAGCACCTTGACGTGATGCAGCAGTTGATGTGGGTGAACTACCTGGGCAGTGTGTATTGCACCAGCTATGCGCTGCCCTATCTCCGCCAGACGCGGGGCCGCCTGGCAGCGATCTCCAGCCTGGCCGGCAAAACCGGCGTCCCCGCCCACAGCGGCTATGTCGCCAGCAAACACGCCCTGACCGGCTTTTTCGACACGCTCCGCATTGAGCTTCAGGGATCGGGCGTCAGCGTGACGGTCATCTTCCCCGGCTTCGTCGCCACCGGCATCCACGAGCGCAACATCGGCCCGGATGGCAGGCTGCTGGGCCAGAGCCACACCGTTGACTATCGCCGCGCCATGCCGACCGAGACCTGCGCCCGGATCGTGATCCGGGCGACGGCGCGCCGCAGACGGCAGGTCGTGATGACGCTGCGCGGCAAGGTGGGGCAGTGGCTCAGGCTGATCGCGCCAGGGCTGGTGGATGCTATGGCCCGCCGCGCGGTCGAGCGAGGGCGTTAGGCAGGCTGGCCGAAAGCAACTGCGGTCGAAGAGCCAGATAGCCCCCTACCCCAGCGCCCGGCGTGTGCTGTCGGCGATTGCTCCGGCATCGTACTCGCCCATGATGGCCGCCGCCAGGAACCTGGCCGTGACCCCCTCAGCGATCTCAACCGCCACCAACCCGCGCTCAGTGTCGATTGCCTTCACCACTCCGATCAGGCCGCCGTAGGTGATCACCGTGGCTCCAACCTGGAGCGCCGCCACGAACTGCTGCCGCTTCTTGAACTCGCGCTGGCGCGGCAGAATCAGGAACGAATAGATCGCGCCCCCGAACACCGCCAGCACAAACAGGTCGAGGAGCAGGGTTTGCAGGGTCATAGTTACACCTCACTCACCTCTGGGTCCGGTGGTAGATACGCCTCAGCCCTGTCGCGCAGGGGCCAGGGGGCCGCCATTCACTGCTCCCGGTTGATCATCACCCGCCCGACAAGCACAGCATCTTGCCCATCCAGCGTGATCACCCGCCCTCCGTCGGGATTCAGCAGCCCGGCATACACCGTGTACTCACCCGGCGGCAGGTCGCGCGTATCCAGCGTGTATAAGTCGGGCACGCGCTCTCCTGGCGACCATACCGAGGTGGGATACATGCCGCCATGTGGCTCAACGATCGCCTGCGCAGCTAACGCGCCCTGCGCGTCTACCACCTGAATAAACATCCGATAGTTGGCGCGCGGCGGGTTGATGGCCTGCCACATCAGCAGCACTTCCAACCCTTGCTCCGGGTTGCTGCTCAGGCGGTACCCCAGCAGCGCAATATCGCCGAATTCGGCTCGTGCGCCGGAGACAGCGCCCACAAAAGCCGCCTCCGGGAATGGCACTTTGGCGATAGCTACTGGCTGCCAGGTCAGGTCAAACGGGTCAGGGCCAATGCCTACCTGCACGTCGTACACCCCCGGCAACACCGCTGGCGCTAGGTCGAGTGTGTGATAGGTGGTGATCAGACGGCGCTGCGGCCAGTTCTGAAAGTCAATCATCCGCCCGCCGCCCAATGCAGCGTATGTCCCGTCACGGCCCTGGACCCCGATCGACACATAGCGGGGTTCGTCCACCGGTTTCTCCAGCAGCCACTCCAGCCGAATGCGCCCCATCCGGCCTGCGTCGAGCGGGTCGAGCGAGAAGTCGGTGGCGATGCCGTTCAGCACGATGCCTTCGGGATAATTCACCAGGCCAACCAGGTGAGGGGTTAGCGGCGGCAGGTTGGCAGTACGGGCCAGGATCACAACCGCATCGCTCGACTCGGGCGATGCCGGAAAACGGGCCACTTCGGCGTAGGTCGCTGCGAACCACGGATCGGGGCCGCTGCCGTTGTCGGCCAGCGCCTCGATCTCTGAAGCGCGCACCACGAGGGCTTGCGGCAGGTATTCGTGCAGCCACCACAACTGATCGCCACGCTGGCGGGCTGCGCCGATCTCCGGCTGGAGCAGACCGTTGTAATCCAGCAGGAACCGATCGGAGTCGTAGCCCAGGATTCCGATGCGGGTTGCGCCAACCCGCGTTTCGGGTGCAGTGTAATGGGACAGCCACGCCCCGGCCTCAACAAAGCCCTGTTCGACAGGCGCAGCAGAGAGCGCGCGCCAGGCTGAGGCCTGGATGGTCGGCGCGATTGCCAGCCGGACTATCGACATGCCCATGGCGGCGAGCGCTATCAGGGCGCCCACCGCGCCAACCACCCCCCGCACACGAGGCGAACCGGCTTTGGCGCTGGCAGCCAGCCGCGTCACCTGCCCCGCCCTGGCCTCATTTACGATCTCATCCGGCTCAGGCTGGCCCCACTCCGCAGCGCGGAAAGCGGGAAACGCCGCTATCTTCGAGGCTGCCCAGTCCACTCCCAGGGCGGCCATCGCGGCCAGGGCTGGCACCAGCGGCGCGAAGTGCCAGGGGTAGACCGCCGCCTGGAACGACGCCAATGTGATCAGGTGGAGCACTGCCCACCCGGCCAACACCTGCACCTGGCGCACATCGCGCAGGCGCAGGATGCCCAGCGCGGCCAACCCCAGCACCACCGCCCACAGCGGCGAGATGGCCCACAGCGCCCTGGCCAGGGCATCCAGCCCGGCCAGCACGTTCACACCGATGGCATCCGGCGGAGCGGCCCCTGCCAGCGGGCGCGGCAGGCTCGGCAGCAGCCCACCGCCCGTCACACTTGTCCCGACCCACACCAGGCCAAGCGCCACCAGGCCGCCGTAGATCGCCAACGGCAACAGGTTGGCGGTGCGTCCACGCAGCACTGCATCGGCGATCAGCATGGCCACCAAAGCCCCGATCTCGGGGCGCATCAGCGTGGCCAACGCCAACAGCAGTGCTGCACCCTCCAGCCTGTCGCGGGCATACAGCCATGTTGCCGCCAGCCCCAGCGCCATCCACAGCGCCACATCCAGGCCGAGCGAAGCCCACAGCAGTGGAAAGGTCAGATAGAGCAGCGCCGCCCCAGCGGCGACAGCTTTGTGCGCCAAGCGGGGGCCTGCGCCATAGATCAGCGCGTACAGCGCCAGGCTGCCGGCGGCGATGGCCAGGCTGCCGATCAGATTGCTCATCTGGGGCAGGTCAGAGACAAGATTCGCGCCGAGGGACAGGATCAGCACGTACAGCGGCGCGACCACGTTGCTGAGCACCGGCTCGCCGGGATTGTAGGCAAAGCCCCGTCCTGCCGCCAGGTTACGCGCGTAGCGATAGGTGACGTAGCTGAGGTCGAGTTGCCGGTCGACAAACAACACGGCTACACCTGCGGCCACGATCAGCAGCATGAACAGCGTGAGCAGCTCAACGCGCCGTCTATAGATCATCGGCAACTACGCTCTGAGAAAGGAAGCAGAGAGCAGAAAGCCCACAGAACAAAGAGAGATGAGCGTCGGAAGTGTGCGCCAACCAAGCACCACCGAACCCTCACCGCTCTGGCAGCGCATCTACATCGACCTCGCCAGTCCGCAGGAACTCGTCCAGCGCTGGGGAGATCACCGCATGCGTCAGATACGGGACAGCCGCGCGGGCAATCCCCAGCCCATCGAACCGACTGTGATGCACCATTCCCCTGTCCTCAAACGCGACCTCAAACTCCATCATCTCGCCGTCGTTCTCGATGAAGCGCACCACCGGATAGGTCAGCACCAGGCCGCCGGGAAATAGCTGGCTATCTTTCACCAGTTCCACGCGCTCGACCTCCTCGTACTCCAGCGTGGCGATGCGCTTGCCCTCGCGCCAGATCAGCCGATGGGGTGTCACCTCGACCTGGATCGGCTGCCGGAGACGAGCCAACATCACGGTGGCCACCACCAGCCCTGCCACACCAACGCAGCCAATCGCGCCAGAGGCCAGCAGCAGCCCAGAGGCAGGCGATGAGCCGCCAGCGAAGGCGACGGCGAAGGTCGTCGCGCCGCAGGCAGTGAGCGCCACCCCTACCCCAAAGAGAATATAAGCCGTGCGGCTGATCGAGCGCCAGGCGCTGGCCGACGCTGGGAAAATGTGCTGCTGTGTCATCGCACCATGCATCCTGACTCAAAACGACAGGCCAACTTTTGTAAACGGGCGCGGAGGCGGCCCCATGCCAGGCAGTCCCAGCGTGCCGTTGGCACGCCGGGACTTCTCCTTCTCTCCACGCGATCTCCGGCGAGACCGCCTCACTTGGACAGCTCCTCCTCAATGACCCCCTGGAATGATGCCAGCGGCTGCGCCCCCACCACCCTCACGCCATTGATAAAGAAGGTGGGCGTGCCAGAGACGCCGTAGGATCGCCCGGCGTTGTAATCGTTCATGACCTCATCGCGGTTCTTGCCCGATTCGAGGCATTGGCGAAACGCCTGGGCGTCCAGGCCCAGGTTCTCGGCCAGCGCCACATAGTCGTCAGACGTGCTATAAGCCTGCGGATTCTCAAACAGGGCATCATGATACTCCCAGTACTCGCCCAGGTCGTCGGCGCACTCGGCAGCTTCGGCAGCCGTCTCGCCCCCCACAACCGCGAAATCGCGGTAGACGAAGCGAATCTGGTCACCATATTGCTCAAGCAGGGCTGGGAGCGTCTCGTCGCGGAAACGTTTGCAGTAGGGGCAGCGAAAGTCGCTGAACTCGACGATCTGGATGGGGGCATTGTCCGGCCCGATGGCGGGGTCATCGTCCGCGCTCACATTGTCCACACGCACAGGCAGCTCGGACGGCTGGGCCGCACCGGCCTGGGCTGCCGTCGGAGCCTGAGCCAGCGCCGTCTGGACGGCGTCGATAGCCTGCTGACGGCCTGCCTGGAAGCTGGTGAAGGCCACGATGTAAGTTACGATTCCCCCCAGGACGAAACCGACCATTCCAACGACAATCGCAACTAACCAAGATCGTCTGATAACGATGTACTCACTATCTGATGCAGGAAACTGGGTCATCGCGCTCCTCATTTTGGGCAACAATTCGATAAACGTCAGCCGTATCAGCAAGATAGTATCCGGATTGGGGTCAAGGGGCAAGTGACTGGACAGGAAGAGGCAAGCGCAGCAAGACAGGGATGCAGTTGATGCACATGTCCTCGTGAAAGCGTGAAAAATCCGGACTTCTCCGGATGTGCCCCGATCGGTGCGATGTTAACCTGAGAGCGTTCGGAGATATATCGATTATGATATATCGATTATAATGTAACTGTCAGACATTATTTCCTCATTTATTTATCGATTTCTCTCAAAGAAACAGACCAGCCTCAGTAAGGACCTTGGGGGGACGGTGAATATGCTCAGATATACAGGCCACCCTCTGGTTGACACCGGGATTGCCACGCTGGTAGCGATGGCTCAGAAGAATGGGCCGGAAGAACTAACCTTTGAAGACCTCTCTGCGGCAGCAGACGAACTGCGCGACCTGGTATTCGTGGAGACTGACCCCGCCACTGGCCTGCTGAAGCGGGGAAGGTTCGCGGCGTTTCTGCACAACTTCCTGTTCCCCAATTCAGCCTTTACGCCGCCCTACAAGCTCCCGGAGGACCCGGCGGAGGCCTCTGCCAAACTGGCTCAGGAACTGGCGCAGACATTGTACGCCTTCCAGCAAACCGAGTCGCTGCCCGGCGAGGAGTGCATCTTCTGTAGCCAGCCTGCATTCAGACGGGTCTCACGAGCACGGGTGCCCTTGCTCACGGGGCGCTTTCCCAACTTCAGCCCGGCTGGCGCGATTGGCGTGCCTGTGTGCGGAATCTGCTTGCTGGCCGTGCACACCCTCCCCCTTGGCGCGACGAGAGTGGGAGGACAGCTCATGGTAGTGCACGGGGGCAGCGAGTCGCTGCTGCTCAAGCTGGTGCGCAGGACAGTCAAACGCAATCGGATTTTGTTTCAGCAGGCGTTGCTGGACAAGCGGCAGGCATCGCAGGACGATCAGCAGGCATGGCAGCCCAGCTGGCCAGTGGTGCGCTTCCCCCGCACCCGTCTGGTTGAGATCTTGCGCGACGTGGAACGTGCAAACCCAGGCAGCGTTCAGGGGGCGTTGTCGCTGATCACCTTTACAAACAACAACCAGAAGGCTAACGTTCGCATTGACCACCTGCCCTCCTGCGTGATGGAGTTTCTGGTCGAGGCGGAGCACGCTTCTCAACCGGAGCGCCAGAAGGCGTGGGAGCAGGCCATCAAGCGGGGCTGGCCGCAGGAGCAGGAGGAGGGAGAGCGGGAGCAGATCAGGAACCGTCTGTACGAAGACCTGTTCAGACTGCCCCAGCAGGCACGTCGCTTCTTCCGGGAGCACATTCGCCCGGTTTCATCATGGCCGCTGACTGAGCTTTACGCGAGAAAGGTGCTGAACATGGAAAAAGAGCTGCTGGATTTGCTACGTGAGCTTGGAGACCGCTTTGCTGAGTATGCCCTCCGTAAGAAAAGGAGCTTCTACTTCGAGTTTGGGCGCGCGAGAGACTACAGCACGTGGCGGCGCACTCTGCTGCGGGCTGCCGATGACAGCGCCAGGAGTGGGCATGGCACGGTCCTGATCACCGCCGATGAGTTTGTGCGGGCGTTCACTGCTCCGCGCGACGCCCAGTATTTCGATTGGAGGCTGGCCCGTGACATCGTGATGCTGCGCATGATCGAGGTCATGGCGCAGTCTGGCGCTGCGCCCTCGGAGGAAGAAGAGTTGTTCAGCGACGAAGATGAAGATACAGACTCAGGGGAATAAGACCCCAGAAAGCCCAAGGAGGACACACAAATGGCATTCATTACCGGTATTCTAGCGATTGATGCGTCTGCATCTGCCCTGAACATGGGCGAAGGCGAGGAAACCACGGCTACGGTCAAGGCCATTCATGCCGGGATGTATACCTATCCCTACGTCTCAGCGCAGGCTTTCCGGAGCTGGCTCAGGCGCACCCTGCAAACCTACTTTCCGCAGTGGCAGAGCGCCACGATCCACGCCGCCGGGGCCGGGAAGAAGCAACAGGCATTTACCGAGGGCGATCCGATCCAGTTCTGGGACGACGACCTGTTGGGCTATATGCGCGCGCAGAAGGACGAGGAGGGGGAAACACGCACCCGAATCTCTCCGTTCCGCACCAGCACGCTGGTAGCGCTGGCTCCAGTGGAGGTTGTCCGTGACTATGGCGTCATGGCTCGGCAGGAAGGGAATCCGGTCCTGCACGGGCACGAGTTCTACCGCACAGCATTGAGAGGACTGTTCTCACTCGACCTGCGCTCGGCAGGCACATTCTCAGCCGTGAACCGCGCCGGGTACCGCAACCTGGGGGCCTCACTGGAGGAGAAAGCCCGCCAGGCAGGGCTGGAACACCTGCAAGAAACCAAGAGTTATCGCCTGCCGTTTGAGCGGCGCGTGGAACGTGTCCAGACTCTGCTCTATGGGCTGGGCCGTCTGGAAGGGGGGGCGCGTCAGACGCTGCATTACACCGATGTGTCTCCAGCGTTCGTCATGGCCGCGGTGACGCGGGGCGGTAACCATATCTTCGGGCGCGTGCTGACCGCAGAGCGCGGCGAGCCGGCGATCCACCGCGGGGCGCTCACAGAGGCATTGATCACGCTGAGGGATGACATGCTCTCCGGGGTGTACGTGGGTCGGGCGCAGGGCTTCATGGACGAGGCAGATGCTGTGCTGGCTGAGTACGGTCTGCAGGCTGTCCATCCCCGCGAGGCGCTGGATGCGCTGGCGGCTGAGGTCGCCCTGCACCCGGAGTGGTGGGAGTGACTGCGATGGATCGCCTGGTTGTGGTGCGCGTGATGGCGGAGGGAGTGGTAGCCTCCTTCCGCTATCCTTTCTTTGCACAGAACGTGCAGCCCACCCTGCCCATGCCGCCTCCAGCCACGATCTATGGGCACATTGCCAGCGCTTGCGGAGAGCGCATCCCGCCAGAGAGCATCCGCTTCGGCTACACCTTCACACACCGGGGCGAGTTCACCGACTATGAGCACCTGTGGTTTGAGAGCGACAAGTTCAAGATGAACCCCTTCACCCGACACCTGCTGTTTGAGCCGCGCCTGACGCTGTATGTCGAGTCGGCTGACCCGGACACGCTCGCTGCAAAATTCCGCTCACCGTACTACCCGGTGGTGCTGGGCCGCTCGCAGGACCTGATGACCTACACCAGCGTCGAGGTGGTCGAGCTTGTCCAGGCGCAGCAGGCATACTTCGAGGGCACCCTGCTCCCGGTCGAAGTTGCCCCAGCAGTGGCAGGCGGCACCATCACCATGACGCTGGCACGCGCCATCACCGAGCGCCGGCAAGTTCAGTGGGGGCAGTATGCCATCTTGGCAGGTCGGGGACGTTTTCCAACGGATACGGGGCAGCCGATCCTCCCGTGGGTCTGGGCTGATCCCGATTTCCGGGGATATCCGGGCCGAGAGGACCTGCCGCGCGGCGTGTGGTTGCACAGCTTTGAGGGTGAGGTCGATGCCATACCCGGTTGAGCCGTGGCCTTTCTGGATGGATGGTCTGCTTGCCAAGAGCGCCGACCGCTCGACTGGGGCAGATGAGGAGAGCCTTGCCCAGCATACGTGGCGGGTGCTGGCGCGGCTGGCCGATCTGTACCGTTTGCGCCCGACGCTTGCAGAGCAGGTGGGCCAGCCGCGCCTGTGGCAGCGTCTGTTCTGGGCCTGCTTCCTGCACGACGCTGGCAAAACCGCCACTGGTTTCCAGGCGGTGCTGCGCGGCGACCTCAAGCAGTGGCCACACCGCCATGAGGTCCTCTCGCTGGGCCTGGTGGATTGGCTGTTCCCGGCAGGCCACACCGACCGCCTGTGGATCATCGCAACGATTGCCTCCCACCATAAGGAAGCCGGCGCGCTGTACGACCTGTATCTCGCGAAGAACGACACAGCCCAGCAGGCGCTCGACGATCTGGTGAACGGGATTGACCAGCAGGCTATCGAAGGGATGTGGCGGTGGATCGGCGAGTGTTCGACCGCGTGGATCGCGGCGCTGGGCCTGGCAGACGTGGTCGAACCGGCCACTGTCCCACCGCTGAGCAAGGCCACGGCTGCTCTCCACAGAGACGCCATCCGGCAGGCGCTGGGGGAGTTCGTCGCATTCAGCGATGACATCGCTGACTGCCCGGCATGGGGTGAGCGGGAGTATGCGGGATTGTTCTATCGAGGGTTGATGCTGGCTGCCGATCACACCGCCTCCTCGACGGCAGCGCAGGGAGAGGCGGTGCGCCCGCTGACCATCACCCGCGCGTGCGCTCGCGGCGATATAGAAGAGAGCGCTCTGCGCGATCACCAGCTGGCTGCCGCAGCGGCAGGGCGCGGATCGGCGATCCTGGTGGCTCCTACCGGCAGCGGCAAGACCGAAGCCGCCCTGCTGTGGGCAGCCCGGCAAGCAGAGCACGGCCCATACCCGCCGCGCCTGTTCTACACGCTGCCGTATCAGGCCAGCATGAACGCCATGTATGCTCGCCTTGTGGAGAGGCATTTCTCGGCGCAGGAGGTTGGCCTCCAGCACAGCAGGGCCGTGCAGAGCCTGTACTATGACCTTCTGCATGGCGATGACACCACGCCCTCCTCGGCGCTGGAATCCGCCCGCATCAAGCGCCAGCTTGCCGATCTCGGCCTCACGCCGGTGCGGGTGTTCAGCCCCTATCAGATGCTCAGGGTGGCCTATGCGCTGAAGGGCTTCGAGGCGTCGCTGGTGGATTATCATGGTGGGCTGTTTGTCATGGACGAGGTCCACGCCTACGAACCGGATCGTCTGGCGCTGGTGATCGAGCTGATGCGCTGGCTGGCGGAGCGTTTCGCGGCGCGCTTCTTCATCATGACCGCCACGCTGCCGCCGACTGTTGAACGTGCACTGTGCGAGGCGCTGCCGATTTGCGAGACCCTGCGCGCCACGCCACGCGCCTATGCGGAAGCCCAGCGCCACACGCTGCACCTGCTGGACGGCGACATCTTCTCCGCAGACGCCCTGGACCGCATCTGCGCCGACGCAGAGCGCGGTGCGCCGGTGCTGGTGTGCTTGGACACCGTCGGGCGGGCGATGGCCATGCGCGATGCCCTCACGGAGCGACTGCCCGCGCTGGCCGCTGAAGGGCGAATCGTGTTGGCGCATGGGCGCTTCAACGCCCGCGACCGCGCGGCCAAAGAGGCTGTCATCAACCAAGCCACGGGGACGCGCTCAGGAGAGCGCTGCCCTGTGATCGTCGTTGCCACGCAGGTGATCGAAGTCAGCCTAGACATCAACCTGGATGTGCTGTACAGCGACCCTGCGCCGTTGGAAGCAGTGCTCCAGCGAGCAGGTCGGGTCAACCGCGGCCAGCCGCCGGGAAGTCCGCTCAAGCCAGTGTACGTGTTCCGACAGCCGGATGATGGGTTGAAAGTCTACCGGGCCGACCTGGTGCAGGCCGGGCTGGCAGCGCTAGAGCGCATCGACGGGTTGCCCCTGGAGGAGAGCCGAATAGCAGACCTGCTGACCGAGGTGTACAGCGGTCCAGTCGAGGCGGCCTGGTGGGCAGAGTACCGCCGATCTGCTGAGGAGTTCCGACAAGCTGTGCTGGACACCCTGCGTCCGTTCCATTCGGCTGAAGGCGATCTGGCCACCAACTTCTTCCGCCTGTTTGATGGAATCGAGGTGCTGCCGCTGGACCTGGAGCCAGAATATGACCGCCTGCGCCGCAGGGGCAGGAGCGTGGAGGCTAGCAGTCTGCTGGTGCCCCTCACTTATCGGCAGTATAAGGCGCTGGAACGCGCCGGGGCGGCGTGGGTGGCGCACCCCGCTTGGGGTGGGCGGCGCTGGATGGTGGACGCGCCCTATGACAGCGAGTCTGGGTTGGATGTGGCGTTCGTGCTGGCACAGGCCCGGAATCAGCCAGAGGTGGAGGATTACTAATGGCCTGCTGCGTTGTAGTTGATTGAAAGAGAGACAGCGATGGCTATCGTCAAACAATTGATCGCAGAAGAGTTTGGCACCATGGTGTGCTTGCACAGCGAACGGCTTCAGCTCCGCCGCAAAGGGGAGGTGCTAGAGCAGGCCCCGCTGATGCACCTGGAGACCGTGATCATCGCCAGCGAAGGGATCAGCATCTCATCAGACGCACTGGAGGCGTGCTGTGAGCGTGGCATCCCGGTGCAGTTTCTTAACCGTCAGGGCGAGCCTTACGCCGCGCTCTACGCCGCCGGGCTGGCAGGCACTGTGATCGCCCGCCGCGAGCAGATGCTGGCATTCTTTGACGCTCGCGGTGTGCATCTGGCGCAGGCTTTTGCCGCGGGCAAAATCCAGAATCAGGCCGCGACCCTGCGCTATCTGGCCCGCAACCGCAAAGACAGCGACCCTGCGCTGGCCCAAGAGCTACGTTTGCAGGCCGGAGAGGTGCTGGATCATCTGGCATGGCTGGACCGCGTCTCGCAAGACAACCTTGAGGAAGCGCGGGGACAGGTGCTGGCCGCCGAGGGCAACGCCGCCCGCCGCTACTGGGACGCTCTGAGGGCCGTTATCCCGGAGGAGTATGGCTGGCCAGGGCGGGTGGGCCGGGGAGCCGTGGATCCCGTCAACAGCCTGCTCAACTATGGCTACGGCATCCTGTACCAGCAGGTCCAGCGGGCAATCGTGCTGGCCGGCCTGGACCCCTACGCCGGGTTCGTACACACCGACCGCCCTGGCAAGCCCAGCCTGACGCTCGACCTGATCGAGGAGTTCCGGCAGGCGGGCGTGGATCGTGTGGTGATCGGGCTGACAGCCAGGGGGTTCCGCGTGGAGCAGGACGAGCGTGGGCTGTTGTCGCAGGAAGCCCGCCGCGCCTTCGCTGAGCGCGTGCTCGATCATCTGGAAAGCGCCACCTATTACGAGGGGAAGCGCCATCCCCTGCGGGCTGTGATCCAGATGCAAGCGCGAGCGGTGGCCTCCTATCTGCGCGGCGACCGTGAAGCCTACCAGCCGTTCAAGGCGGAGCAGTGAGATGGGCCTGCAACAGGTGATCCTGATCTACGACATTGCCGACGACCGCCTACGCAACAAGATCGCGGACGTGTGCCAGGACTATGGGCTGGACCGCGTGCAGTTCAGCGCTTTCCAGGGCCAGCTGAGCCGCTCGCATCAGCAGGAGCTGATCGCCAAAATCCGCAAAATCCTGCGGGAGGCAGTGGGTAAAGTGCAGTTGGTGCCGGTGGGCGACCACGAATGGGGCCAGCGATTGGAGATCTGCCATGAGTGAAGGCGATTGGCTATACATTGCCACTGATCTGAAAGATTACGCCTATTGCCCGCGCTTTGTCTACTACACCAAATGTCTGCCGGACTTCCGGCCTCGCACCTTCATAATGGAGGCAGGCAAGGAGGCGCACGAGGAAGAGCACAGGCGCGCGGCGCGGCGGTCGCTGGCGGCCTACGGGCTGGGGCAGGGCGAGCGCATCTTTGACGTGGCGCTGCGCTCCGAGCGGCTGGGGATCGCCGGGCGAGTTGACGAGGTGGTGGTGCAAGGGGGCGATCCGCTATTGTGCTTCCCAGTAGACTACAAGCTGTCGAACCGGGTCAGTCCGCACCATCGCCTGCAGCTGGCGGGATATGCGTTGCTCCTGGAAGACGTGTGGAACGCCACCGTGAGGCAGGGGTATATATACCTGATCGCACGGCGGCGCGCCGAGCCTGTAGAGATCGACGAGGCCCTACGAAAAAAGCTGTTTGCGGCGCTGGCGGACATCCGGCGGATCGCAGAGCGGGAGGAGATGCCGCCGTCCGCTCCAGCGTCCCGCTGCCGCGTGTGCGAGTTCCGGCGTACGTGCAACGACGTGGTATAATTAGGGGAAATAGGCAAGCTGGGGTGAGAGCGGGGAGGGTTTTTACGAGGATCCCCCCGTTTTCTTGCAAAGATCGATCTTCGTAGCGTCGACGGTGTATGCACCAATTAGGAGCACTGGTGGAGAAAAAACGGTCTTCTACAAGGTCCCTTAGAGGCCCCAATTTGAAAAACAGGTCAAATCATAAGCAGGGAGTCGTGAAAATCAGGTGCGGTGGAAAGACGATCTAATCCCCGTTAGGGGACTGAAACATGTTAGGACCGCCAATCGAGTTGCTCTCGGCTAACAGTGGAAAGACGATCTAATCCCCGTTAGGGGACTGAAACCTCTGGAAGACTCGTCCCCTCCCCCGGCTCGCATTCACGTGGAAAGACGATCTAATCCCCGTTAGGGGACTGAAACGTATGATGGCGCTTCTGGACCCGATCTGGTGGTCGCAGTGGAAAGACGATCTAATCCCCGTTAGGGGACTGAAACAGCTTGTGCCGGACGCTCACCCCGGGCCCATTGGGACGGTGGAAAGACGATCTAATCCCCGTTAGGGGACTGAAACATTATTACAAATAATCGGAACTAAAGTAATAACTGGTGGAAAGACGATCTAATCCCCGTTAGGGGACTGAAACTTACTTGAGGTAACGGTACAACTGGTTCCCGTAGCCGGTGGAAAGACGATCTAATCCCCGTTAGGGGACTGAAACTCGCTCGATCCATACTGGGTCGGTCTCCTCAAACTCGTGGAAAGACGATCTAATCCCCGTTAGGGGACTGAAACGGGTTCTCGGGGAAGGGTTCTCACTCTGGTGGATGGGTGGAAAGACGATCTAATCCCCGTTAGGGGACTGAAACGCAAGTTGCTTGGTCTTGCCGGGCGCGAACCTAGCTGTGGAAAGACGATCTAATCCCCGTTAGGGGACTGAAACAAAGAGGACAACCCTCTGTGCTTTCCTCTCGGGTCGTGGAAAGACGATCTAATCCCCGTTAGGGGACTGAAACCCTGGCTCATGGCCGTCTGAATCCACTGCACCCCGGTGGAAAGACGATCTAATCCCCGTTAGGGGACTGAAACATCTTCGTCAGCACGCCGCGTGGGCGCAATTGGTTGTGGAAAGACGATCTAATCCCCGTTAGGGGACTGAAACCCGATCTGCGGGGGGCGGACCTCCGGGGCGCGAGCTTGTGGAAAGACGATCTAATCCCCGTTAGGGGACTGAAACCGCTCTCGTCATCGGTTGCGTATATGTCGTCCGGCAAGTGGAAAGACGATCTAATCCCCGTTAGGGGACTGAAACTTGGATCAGAATCCAATAGTGACTTCTGACACGGAAGGTGGAAAGACGATCTAATCCCCGTTAGGGGACTGAAACCTGTTCAGCCACCATACCCCGACACCTGTTAGCAGCCGTGGAAAGACGATCTAATCCCCGTTAGGGGACTGAAACCTCTGTAGGCAACGTCCCTGTTAGCGCGGTTCGTCACGTGGAAAGACGATCTAATCCCCGTTAGGGGACTGAAACAAGTCGCGCTCGATGCGGGCCTGCATGGCCCTCCACGTGGAAAGACGATCTAATCCCCGTTAGGGGACTGAAACTCCAGGACGGCCCCCCGCAGGTCCGCGCCCTCCAGGCGTGGAAAGACGATCTAATCCCCGTTAGGGGACTGAAACCCTTGTGGAACTACCTGGTAGATATTTGCATATGGGGTGGAAAGACGATCTAATCCCCGTTAGGGGACTGAAACGTGATGACCGCGCCGGACGCCCGCCAACCCCGCTC
>DAOTXR010000071.1:0-17362 GCA_034435375.1 Anaerolineae bacterium | reverse complement strand
CTGCGCGGCTCCCGAGCTTGTCGAGGGGCAGGGCAGGCTCCGCGAGGGGTCTTGCGGCGCATGGGCACCGCTAGATTCCTCACTGCGCCTGCGGCTCCGTTCGGAATGACATGAACCATATGGTTCTGAGGAGCCCTTCGGCAAAGCTCAGGGTACACGCAGCGAGGAATCTCACTCCGCCTGCGGCTCCGTTCGGAATGATATGAACCATATGGTTCTGAGGAGCGCAGCGAGGAATCTTCCCTCCTCGTGGCTGGACGACCCCTCGCCACGCTCGGGGTGAAAGTCAGCCTCAGCATACCTGTCAGGATACGTACAACTGTAGGATCGGCTAGCGGCTATGCACATCAGCTTACCGCGCGCTGCACCTCGATCAGGTTGTGGGCGGCGAGATCATCGAGCAGGGTGAGCAGATCGCGCTCGCACTGCGCCGGCTCAACGTCGTACTCCTCCAGGAGCGTCGCGCAGATCGACCGCACCGCGATCGGTTGCTGGATCAGGTGCCAGATGCGCGCGCCGACCTCGTTCAGCCCGTAGTAGGTGCCATCACGCAGGCTCAGGATAACCGCCTCGCCCTGCAGGTCCGACGAGACCTGGTCAGGGATGGCCACGATCGTCGTCTCGAGTGTCACGCTGGTGTCGGTCCGGCTCATTGGTGTCTCACTTTCGTTACTATGAGATGGTATCAGTCAGCCCTAACGGCTGGTGGGGGCGTGAGGCGTGAGGCGTGAGGCGTGAGACGCACGCCGTACGGATGTTGCAACCCTCACGCACAACGAGACTTCACCTGTTGCCGCATCGGTACGCAACACCCATGTCACCCTGAGCGGAGGCGTAGCCGGAGCGAAGGATTGCGGCAGGGTATACAGAGCAGAGATTCTTCGCTTCGCTCCTCAGAACCATATGGTTCATGTCATTCCGAACGGAGCCGCAGGCGGAGTGAGGAATCTAGCGGTGCCCATGCGCCGCAAGACCCCTCGCGGAGCCTGCCCTGCCCCTCGACAAGCTCGGGAGCCGCGCAGCCGAAGGGCTCGGGGTGACATGGGTTGCTCCCGGCGCCACTGGCCCGCCGCCGGGCCATCAGGTACGCGGAATGACCCATCTCGTTGTAGTGTATGACGTACTCAACATCCACCGCTGGTTACAGACCCTGTGCGCACCCCGGGACGGCGGTCAGGTCAATGCGCTGCCGGGTACCGGCCAGGATAGCCCACCCGGATGACAACGGGCTGAGCGGGCGCCCGGGCAAAGCGCCGGGCGGCGCCGCGGGCTTACGCTGGACGGCCACGGAGCGCCATGGCATCAGGGTGCGCTGCAATGGCGATCGGCGGCGCGCGGCGGGCGGCCGGGGGAGCCCGCCGCCGCCGGATGTGGCCCGCAGCACCCCCGTAAATGAAGCCAACGACACTGGCTCGGAGTTGCAGGAAGTTCATCGGGGGCGAACGCGGCGTTCATCCAGCGGGTGGGGGCCCTATCATCAGCCGGTCAGGACCTCGCGCAGATAGCGGAATGAGCTTGTGCCGTAGGTCTGGAGGACCAGCAGCGGGTTAAATGCGCGGCGATAGTGCAGGCGGCAGGCGCGGAGCCGGTCGGGCAGCCGATCCAGCATTGCGAGGTGCAGAATCGGCAGGCGCGGCAGCATCTCTGCCGGCAGATCACCCTCGCGACGACCGCCGAGCAAGAACATCTCCCGCGAGAGTCGGACATACCTGGCAACGACACGATCGGTGCGTATGCGATCGGCCAGTTCGTCCGGTAAAGCAACCTCGAGCAGATCGCGGGCCAGCGCGAGGCTGAAGAGGAACATGCGCTCCATGCCGAGCCTGCGGGCCTGGGCGTTGGTGCGGGCAAGATCGAGGGTGGGCTGACTGCGGATCAACTCGGCAACGTCACAGAGCCAGCTCAAGCGGGCCCAGAGGTGCTTGGCGCCGTGAGCGCAGAGGATCAGCAGCAAGGTCTCGGGGGGCAGGGCGGGCAGCTGCCTGCCGCCGAGGTGCAGCGTCGGCAACTGCCGCCACCAGTCGAGGTCGTCGGGTGGAAAGGCCGCGGGCAGGGGAATGACCTTCCACTGAAGCTCCAGCTGCACGTCCTGATCAGGTAGTGCGAGGTGGTACTCGTGGAGCCATTTCGCATAGGCAACCGCTTCACGATCGTTCTGCAACGGCTCAACCGGCGCGAGCCCTTCCTGAACCAGGAGTGTGCGAGCGCGAGGAAAGTCGCGCTGGCGGATCAGCAGGTCGAGATCACCATACAGCCTGAGCGAGAGATCGCCATAGATCTGCATGGCCAGCGCCGGGCCCTTATAGGGGAGCACCGGGATAGCATGGTCTTCCAGCAGTGTGACCAGCCGGAGCAGCCGGTCGGTCAGCAGCAGATTGCGGGGCGCAATAGCGCGCAGAAAGTGCTGCAGTTCCGCCAGTACTTCTGCAGGCGCCTGCTCTGGACAGACCGTGTTCAGGTGCCGGTAGAGGAGCGGAAGGATAAAGTGCTGACGCCCTGCCTGCAACAGGAAGGCCCAATCAAGCGGCTGGCTCACCAGGCGCCGCAGCTCCGCAGCCTGTTCCGGGCGGAGCGTTGTACGCGCGCAGGCGAGCAGCACGCGATACTCGGGGCACAGATGAGGGCTGGTAGCAATAGAATTATTCATAGATTTTGTATTTAATTTTTTATGCCACACTTTATCTAGCGGTCCTGGTATGGTATCCCTAGTGCCCTCGCCAGTTGCTGGAGTTGCTCAGGTGAGGCAGTGCGTAATCCATATTCCAGCTCAGCAAGGCAACGTGCCGGGATGCCGGTTCGCACTGCGAGATCGATGTAGCCAAGGTGGGCTTCAAGCCGCAATGAACGGATCATCGCCGGCGATATCGGTGCTGCTGATTGTTGACCGGAAAGCTCAGAAGGCAGTGTGCCAGGCACAAGCCCGTTATATCGAGTCCTGGGGGCATTGTGCAAATGAAGCGCTCTGAGGACTGTCGGCATACTGATCAGCGCTTCAAAACATCCAGCAACGAGCCATCCGACAGCCAGACCAGTCAGTCCAGCGAAGTAGGTGCCAACCAGCGCGCTCAACACCCTGAAAACGGTGACGAAGAGCATCGATGGCATAGCGCTACCGAGACGTCCATTGATACGTTGAACGGCAATGTAGTGCTGTCGAATAATCTGTGGAAAGGCGCCAAGGGCAAGGATGCGCAGACACCAGCCAGCCTGCTCAACATACGTACGACCGAAGAGTCCAAGAATAAGGTCAGCTCCTACAAATGACAGGCTACTACCAATCAATACGGCACCGAACGACAGTTTCAGCGTATGGCGCATCTTCTGGGCCAGAAGTTCGGGTTCTGATGCACCGATCGCGTAAAGGACAGTAGCTAGTGATATGGTTACGGTCGAAAGAAATGTGGTAAAAGTCCAGGCAATATAGAAACTCGCATTCTGTGATGCGGAGAGCAACGATGTCACAATTAATGGAAGAACCAGACCCGGCGCCTGCATTGAGAGATTAAAGAAGTGATGCATTAAAGCTGCCGGCCCAATGCTGCGCAGAAGTCTCCATCGAGGGAGATATTCGGGCAATTGCAAGTGGCTCGAAGGTAAGAATCGCCAAAAGACGGCCAGAGAGCATACGATGCCGATCGACCATGTTGTATAGATCGCGAGACCCTGTTGTTCCAGTAGCGCAAATGTTGCAAGGGGGAGGAGTGTTATTTTGGAAATGGCCAGCAGACCATTGCGTCGTAATTGGTAATCACCCTTTAGCAGGCCGATCATCGCTTGATCGAGCACGATCATGGCCGTGCTCAAAGCAACGCCCAGCGAGAACAGCAGAATATTAAGGCTGCTAGCAGCCAGCATGCCAAGTTCGTGGGAAATGTACGGTGAGAGCAGCGCGAACAGAACCCCCAGAGTCACGCCAGCGGCGCTTGCAGTGAATAGTGCTGTCACGATCAGTGCAGCAGCCTGATCACGCTGACGGGGTAATTCACCGATAAGAAAAGTGCCCAGGCCTAATGCTGCGAGGTTACTCAAGAGCATCATTGCTGATATGGACGCCGAAGCAATGCCTACGGCGCTGGACGGGAACAGGCGGGCGGCAACCCACCAGTAGACAAAGCCAAGCCCCATCGTCAATGCGTTAGAACTGACGAGCGAACCAGCGTTGCTTAGCAGGGTCTGGTTGTCTTTTGACCATCGAGTAAGTTGCTGTGATAGTGACACTATCTCACACCTGTTTTGAGGTTGTCAATTGTTGGGTGGTCTACCTGCTCCGTGTTGATCGACTGATCGAGGGGCTTTGGCCGAAGCGCTGAGGCTTCAGGACGCCATCGCAAACTGGCGTGGAAGCCATGAACACGGATGAGGTAGAACACCAATTGTTGTGTTCCAAATAATATATATATCAATTAATATTAACTCATCAGTGTTAGGTTGTTGAGATTGATCCAGGCATCGCAGATACTTCCGGGATGTCGAAGCCATTTAGAAACCGAACATTCGTACGTGCTATCCGTGCGAGTTCTCTAGAACGATCCCGAAGTTGTGTTCGCAGAGTCTCGCCTGCAGCAATGTATTCTCTAGTTACTTCAACGATATCATCAACTAAGGCATGTAAGGTTATTGCATCGAACGTCTTGGCTGCGAGACCAACCTGATGAACTAATGCTTGTGTCTTGAATGTGTTTGCTGTAAGCGTGATAATTGGAGTGCCACCTGTGAGCGCAAAGATGCTCGGATGCCATCTTCCACTAATGTAGGCACGAGCATGACCTAGAATATCGACCGCTTGTTGAGTAGGTGTACTTAGGCCGATAAGCGGTAGCCCATACTTCTTTGAAATTGGCCGAAAGATCCGCTCGTCAGTTCTACACGGAGCCGTAAGCACTACTTGGCCCACTTTGCGCTGCAGTGCGAGACACAACCGCTCAAAAGCTGGCTGTGGATCGTAAGCCGGGCGATCAGGTCGCAGATATATGGAACTGCCACCGACACATACGTACGGCTCAAGAGGGTTAAAAGTCTGAGCACTGTCGGGCCAAACACTATAGTAATCTGGACGTGATGTAAAAGATGGCCAGTTCTCCCCTTGGGCCGGTTCGTAAATAAAGGCTGCATCAGCTGCCAGATTGTCACTCCTGTTGCAGACGGAAAGACACTGTTCGGCAGAAAGAGGCTCACGGAAAATAACGTCATCAAGCATGGGGTAAATGTACGCCGCCATTTCTTTCATCAATGGATCACTGACGTCAGCCGTATGGTTGACTAATATGCATGGTTTGCGGAAATGCTGCTTGGCAAGATATGCGACAAAGAAGATCATTCTTCCCTTGCGTTGTCGATCGTAGATGCTACCTTCACCATTAATTACAACTATGTCGCAGTCATCTAGTGCTTGTCGTTCAGCATGAAGCGTCTTTTTGTTGAGAACATCTCTTGCACAGCGCTCAAAGTCGCTAAGAGAAGAGGGTACAACGTCAATCCGCTCTATTAAGTTATCCCATGCCCTTTCAATCGGTCGACGCAGACCTGGAGGCACCTTGCGTATCGCTGGTACGATGTGCCAAAAATCCACCGATGTAGGGGTTTTCAGAGCTATGCCACCGATAACAGTTTCTGATCGCGACATTCGCTTGAGATAAAGACGATGTGTAATTGTTCCACCAGCCTCTGATATTAGCCTGCAAAGCGCGCTTGTTGTTGCACGACAACCCCAGTTGCTGTCGTCTGACGTATCATTTACGAAGAACACCTTCATGGGTTTGTCCTTTCAGAGTGTTTGGGTTCCTGCACGTGGCCTATCTCGCAACTATTTCGAAGGGTCACTATCCTTGCACTTTTAACTATTCCGCTCATGCGTTCGTGTGACTTGCCGCATCGCGCTTCTTCCGGTACAACAGGAGTTACGACACACCTGGAACCAGGCGAACCGCTGAGCACGACACCGAGGACGAAGAGCGCGGTGTTGAATGGGGTTTGCGCAAGCACGCTAAGCTCTGACGAAAACCATGGGGTCGTGTAGGTGAAGAGAAGCCCGAGGATAGCCGCGGCTCCGCCGGAGGTGAGCAGGGCAGTGCTCAACAAGGACTTGGCCTCGGCGCGCCGCCGCGGCAGCTCACCGATCAGCAGCGTGCCAAGGCCGAGCATGCCAACGATCCCAAGCAGCATCATTGCCGAGACAATCGCGGAGCCGAGACCCACCGCCGCAGGGGGAAACAGGCGCGCGGCCAGCCACCAGTATACGAACCCCAACCCCGAATTGATCAACGTGGAGCCGGAGAGCCAGGCAGCGTTTTTGAAGAGTAGCGTATTGCGGTGCCAGATACGCTTTGCATATTGCTTCGTGCTGATAACATTCACCTGTTAACATCCTACCTGAATCGATCAAGAAGTCGTTGGCTTGCGTAGAACGAGGAAGAACTGCAGATACACTCGTGGATGGACTTCCCGCAAATTGGTAATACGATAGATAGTAGCTTCGAAGCCGGCTGCATGCGCCGGGTCAAGGACGCGCCGCTTCAGCGCCGCAGCGTCATAGAAACGACCAAAGCGGTTGTGGATCCAGGTTGCTTCGATAATCCGTGCTCCCGGATCGAAGACAATCCCCCGCCGATTGGAGAGCGGATCAGTAAGATTAACGTGCTCGTTCGCCATAAAAAGGGGGAGTATGCACAGCCTGCCACCCGGTTTAAGCACGCGCCAGGCCTCACGGATGAAGTCGGTGTCTGCTGTACCCTCAAAATGCTCGAATGCATTATGCAGCACTAGGGCATCGGCGAAACTATCAGGCACCGGCATCGCTGCAGCGCTTCCCCCGATCCGCGTACCATGAATACCTGGTCGATAGATCAAGTCCTGCTGGTAGACCGTCGCACCGGTGAGGGTGTGCAGAACCTCGGGGAACAGCGACCATTCGCTGGCCACATCAATCACAACGCTAGCCGCATCAGCGTCGAGGAAATCGAGCGAGACATAGTACTCGAGCAACTTTTGCTCACGCGCTCCACCCTCAAGCATTGGACCGGCAGCGTAGTTGTCAGGATAGAAGCCCCGGGCCACGTGCTGCCGGAAGCCAGAAACGTCCACGCAGTAATCCTTCGGCTCCACTCCGATGCGTGCCAGCGAGCGAGAAATCATCTCGACATTGATCGGGGCCCTATGTTTGGCCAGCACGGCGTTCGGCCCGCGGGTAATGAGCATTGTTATCAGTCGTGGCAGTTTGCCCAGTTCGCTAGCAACAAACTCAATACCTGCAATAGCCCCGGCCATTGCACCATCTTGACGAGCAACCATAGCCATGCGATTGGCTGTGTACCGATAGCCGATCTTAAGCATTTTTTATCCTCCTTATTCCTGGCTTTTAGCGTTCAAAGGCAGTTGTGTTATGTGACGTGCGCTATTCGTTTGAGTTCGCTTGTCTTAATGTACTATTCATCCGGGTTGGTTTGTTGACGCTGTAGTATTGAATGAGTGTTCCGATCGTTGTGATGCCTACCAGTGCCAGCAGAGCTTGTTGGGGCTGCCAGCGATCAAGCAGGAGCATAATAAGCGCAAGCATCATTTCAATTGCCAGACTGAGCGCGATACTCAGAGATAATTCAATCAAAGGTTGATCGATGTTCAATAGTTGCACAAATGCCAGTCCGGGGCATACAAGCATGAACCATAGCAAGACAAGTATTCGCACACCCTGAAACAGGGGGATCATCGAGACTAACAATGCCCCTATACATGATAGTATTAGCACTGCTGGATACATCCGGTGCATCATTGGGTTCCTCCGATCATTTGATCCGTGAGGCCAAACAGAACTGAGCCATCCTTCTCGTAGACCACCTTGAACGTTGGTGAGGCTTTCAAGCTCTCCTCGAGCTTGTCAAGCCAAATTGCAAGCGGAGGATTGAATAGCGCTGCGCCCTCTCTCTGGTTGCGTGTTATCAATATATAACTGGCAACATATTTCTGATTGCGCATGACATCCTCAATCGATGCAAGATTGGGCTCGGGATATTGTTCGTTGAGAAAACCTCGTCGTATGTCCGAAAAGGTCTTGAAACGATAGTGTTCCAACTGGGTAAAACGTGTCGGCGCATTTCCAAGCGGTGTAAGAATTTGCGAACCCTGAGGCGCTTGCTCATAGATGAATTGAGCCGCAGCGACATCACCACGAGTAATACGATAAGCACGCTCATTGCCGTAATAGCTAAAGCATAGCCCGGCTAGCATGGCGCTGCTAACAATGCCGATAAGGATCGTTGTCAACCAGGATTCGTTGATTGACAATCTGGGATAAAAGAGCGTTGCTGCAAAAAACGCGGCAAATGGCAGTGCGAAATAATACACCCTGAACAGCACTTCACCGCCGTAGGATTGCAAAAGCGGAGCAATCATTGGGGTGAGTATAAGGGTTAACGCTGCCAGATCAAGGTGTTTTGCACGCAGGCGACGCAAGAATCCGAGAATTGCGAGTATACCAATCGAGATGGTCAGGATCCGTGCCGACCATGCTACGAAGGTTCGTCCAGGACTAGCAATCGATAGGTCGACGATGCCGCGGTCAATGTTGCTCACAACCTGACCCGCAGGTCGGAGTAGCCAATCAATTCGTCCGTCGAGGAATACACTGGCCACATAGAGTAGCCAGACAAGCGTAATGATGAAGATCGTCAGTGGCAGTGTCCAGAAGCGACAGAATCGCACGAGCACCAGTGCTGTCAAACCCCAGATCAGCATGAAAGGCGTCAACTGGTGACTTGCAGCACTAGCAACAGAGAGGATTATCACAATAGTCAACAGTGTCACGGTTCGAGGCGCATCTACAGAGTTATCAGGGTTGTGCTTCGCGCGCCCCCAGGCTGTTAGTGAGTGATACCAGGACGGTATCCAGCCAAAACCATTCGGATGTTTTCTAGTTGTCAGAGGCACATGAGAGGGTATAAACCATCTTAGCGTAATACCAATGATCAAAAGAAAGAAAAAGTGATTAAGCGACTGTGGTGCGAGATAATCCTGGCCAATCCAGTTAGTAGCGTAGTAAAACCATATTGCCAGCCAGATGACCCGGCGATCAGTTGTGATCGTACTGAGAATGAGCAGCAATGCGCCAATTTTGACCAGGTGAAAGAAGGCGGGCGCCCAGCTTGCGTATGCGAGTGGATGAGGTAAGCCGACAATCTCTCCGAATAAGGCATTGAATGCAAAAAAGCCAGGCCAATTGAAATAGACATGGAGAGCTCTATCGATAGCATGATTGCGTTGAATATATTCGGTCAATCCAGTAAGCCAATATATCCAGGATGTGCGAGGAACCTCGTAGAGTATGGCTGTAGTTCCATGAATTATGAATATAAGTGCGGCAACATGCGCTAATAGGATAACTGTCGGTGTCTGGCGATGCTGAACTACTATGAGAAAGCTGATGTTGAGTAAGCCAAGAGCAACGAAAAAGCCCCATGGCAAGGCAGTGACCAGGCCATAGTCACTGATTCGGGAAAGATCTGCGCGTGACAAGGCTCCAAGCCAGAGTAGCAGTGCAATACCGACGATCAGCAGTGAAATACGTGAAAGCGTGTTGGAGTGTCCCGCAACCGGAGAGAATGTAGAGAGTACCCTTGCAAGATGTGATCTGTGTCGATGGGGTGATGAAGCCGGTTCAGTCATCGCTCCACTTTGTTTATGACAGACCGGATGATTTAGCGCATCCATAGATAATGTTCCTATTTGTCGACCAGGTGCAGGTCATCATATCCCGACCTGATCGTCTTGATTCTGACAAAGACTCAGAGGCAAGTCCCCATCACTCGACCAGGCTCTGTGCTCTTTGCGTGGGCTCTGGTGCGGAAGCGATCAGGGTTTCATATGCCGGGATATGCTTGTCGACGAGGCGCAGCATACGCCAGAAATCCGTATACCAGAATGGTATTTGGATCTTGTATGTAAAAGAATATGCTGGGATTCTAAAAAGCTCGGATAAATAGAAAAGCGATGTTGACATTGCAGAAACACATGCTTCAATATCCAGCTGATTAATGAATAACTCGATCGGATATGTAAAGGGGATATCGAGTTTTTTCAGTTGTTCAGATGACAAAGACTGGGCGAGAGATGGAAAGAAAGGATGCGCTGATCGAGGGTGTTCTTTCCAAAGCACAGAATAGCCTTGCTCATATAGCTTTAAAATGATGGCTCTGTAGAGGGTGAGTTCTTCCTGCCAATCCATCAAGTTCCAACGGGCAAAACACTGTCCAAGTACTAGAACACGTCCAGAATCTGGACCATTTTCTGGTGGTGATATAATCGAAAGATCTATATGTCGCTGCACTAGACGAATTGATTCGAGTAAAAGCTCTGCATTAATATTCACTAGCGTGGCATGGCGTATATAGTCTGGCACTGACAAGCGTCTTGCAAGGAATAGGTGCGCTCGTTCAAAGCGTGCTACATGCCTGGAATAGATGCCAGGCGTGGCAAGATAGTCACCACGATACGTGAACCAGCGTGCTATTTGCTGGATCGATGTGAGCGGTTGGCCGAGAGGAACGGGCTGCAGTCCGCCGGCATATGGTTGTGGAACATAGGAATGTAGACCGTCTTCATACAGAATAATGGTACTTTCAGGGAAGATCTCGAAAATTGCTTTAACATCACTATCGAACGGCTTGCATGTCCAGATTTCGTCTGGATAGAGATGTTCCAGCCGGCCGATCAAACGCTCTCTGATATTCGGGAGAGCGTGAGTTGTAACGATGCTCGGAAAGAGATCATCTATCCAGACGATCTCTTTCCAGTCCCAGAGAACACCTGCTAATTGCTGCATGGTATGGCGCATTTCTTGCGAGTGATTAGTGCCGTGCAAGACTAGATAGTCTTCGTCTCCAGATGGGCGACTGATCTGATGCTGGCGTAGAGCCGCGGTTACCATAATGATTTGCCAACTACCCAATGTCAGGATGAAGCGCTTCATACCGGTTTGACATTCAATGCAAGCTGCAACGAGACGTCAGTACGTGCTCCAGGACAGTGATTTTGTGCTCTTAAGCCGTCCTTCGTCGCAGCTTGGCGCGACTCGGCAGTTCAGAGTCGTACACGCGCTTGACGCCATCACCGAGCGCCTTTTCGATAGTCCGGATATCACGAACCAGCCGCATAAAGCCACCGGGTTCCACCGAGGCAGCCTGATCACTACCCCACATCGCGCGGTCGAGGGTGATATGGCGCTCGACGAAGCAGGCGCCAAGCAGCACTGCTGCCAGAGTCGTCTGCAGGCCCACCTCGTGGCCGGAGTAGCCAATCGGATTATCGAACGCGCGCTGCAGCGTTTGAATCATTCGCAGGTTCAGTTCTTCTGGTTTGCACGGATAGGTGCTGGTGCTGTGCGCAATGAGCAAGCGGTTCGGATCAATCAACGCAACCGCGCGCCGAATTTCCTCCATCGTCGACATTCCGGTCGAGAGCATCATCGGCACACCGGTCGCATTCGTGTGGCGCAGCAGTTGCTCGTCGGTAAGCGAAGCCGAAGCCACTTTGTAACAGACGGGATCAAACTCTTTGATGAAGTCAACCGATGGCTCATCCCAGCACGAGGCGAACCAGGTGATACCTTTTGCTTTGCAGTAGCGATCAATCTCCGCGTATTCATCGTAGCCGAATTCGACGCGGTGCCGATAGTCGAGATAGGTCATCATTCCCCAGGGCGTCTCACGCAGAATCTCGCGCTGCTCCGGTGGCACGCAGAGTTCGGGTGTGCGCTTCTGAAACTTGACCGCGTCGCATCCGGCCAGGACGGCGGCGTCGATCAAGCGCCTGGCGATGTCCAGATCACCGTTGTGGTTGATCCCGATTTCGGCGATAACGTAGATAGGGCAACCAGGCCCAACCGGCCGTCCGCCAATGCTAACAATGCTCGGCATACTGATCCTCCTTCACGCGCTGCTCGATCATATCGGTCAATTCGCGAATCGCACCATTTCCTCCGGAAGCGGAGAGCACAATGCAAGCCGAGTTCAGGGTCTGTGGATGGGCATCGGCCACCACAACGCCACAGCCAACGGCCTGCAGGCATTCCAGGTCATTGACATCGTTGCCGACGTAGATTGTCTGGGCGATGTCAACATTGTGCTCACGTAGCCACACCTGTAAAGCGCGCAGTTTGTGGTGCACTCCCTGAAGACAGGGAACTTTGAGTTTCGCACAGCGCGCCTGGACGACGGGATTCTCTTCTGTCGAGAGGACAAGAATGGGGATGCCCAGTTGTCTGAGCCGAGCTAGTCCCATTCCATCACCGCGATCACAGACAACCGCTTCGTGACCATCCTGGTCTACAATGACCCGGTTATCGGTGAACACTCCATCGAAGTCAAAGACGACGGCGCCGATCGGTGCGGGTAGCAATTGCTGGAGATTATGGCGCTGCCGTTCACGGAGAAGGACCTCGGCGACCTGAAAATCGACCGGGTCATCGATTTCCAGGCAACGCTCCGGCGGCGTTACGTACATGGCCGTCCTGCCGAAGAAACGGTGCTGCGCCTGGCGAAAGCCTTCGGCACGCATGACGTACACGGCGCCTGTTTCACGGTACTGCGGCTCGCGCTGCTGGCGCAGGAGACGTACCTGTTTGTCGTGGTTGATGCCAATCGCATCACTCTGGGGATCGGTGCACCAGAGGAAGTAGTGGAACGGAGTTACTGCCAGGGCCGTATCTGCCCTGGCCTCGAGCAATGCCTGCACCGTACCATCAATATCCTCAGCAAGGGTCAGCGGCGAGGTGCATTGCAGAAAGACAAGCAGGTCGGGCTCGTAGCCCTCATCGCGCCGCAGAGCATCGAGCGTATGCAGGAGCGCCAGTTCAGACGAGGCGTTATCACCACTGATCTCAGCTGGTCGCCAGACCACGTCGGCGTGGTACTGGCGCGCAACTGCGGCGATCTCTGCATCGTCGGTCGATACCACGACACGAGAGATAGAACGCGAGGCCCTCGCTTGCTCAAGCGTATGGACGATCAGTGGCTTGCCGGCCAATGGCCGGACGTTCTTGCGAGGGATGCCTTTTGAGCCACCGCGCGCTGGGATAATGGCCAAACACTTCACGTCAGATTTCCTTGGTACAGATGTACTGCTGAAGTTGATTGTTGCGAGGAGTTGCTCAACTTGCTGACTGGTCAAATATGCTGGAGGTTCTCATCGTCGTGCGTACAATCTGTCTGCTGCGGAGATATGCCAATGGACCGTGTAGCATACCTGCAAGTTCAAGATGTGCCAACTTGTGGGGAAAGTCGATGCCCTTTCGACTATTTCGTGGTGATGTGGGGCTGAGTACATAGCGCAGAATTGAAGGGGTTCGTAAGATGAGATCAACTATTCGACGTGGATCTTCGAGAATGAGGCGTGTCAGGTATGCAGTAAATGCTATTCCGTAGCTGTGAAGTTGGCGTTCTAATCCGGTATAGTCTCGACGATGATAGTGCCACACTATAGCACCTGGTTCATAGACTAAAGAATAACCTCGATCAATGACGCGAAAAAAAACCTCCGCCTCTTCTCCACCCTGTGAAGGCATACCAGTGCCTAATGCCGGGTCAAAACCACCTGTAACTCGTAAGAAACTCGCTCGAAATGCCATATTCACACCCGAGCCAAATTTCGTGCCGACATAAGGAAAAAGTGGGTCAAGTGGTCGGTGATCGTTCAGATTATAGATTGCCCTTTCGAAACCACAACCCTTATTGAAACCTCCAAAGCGCTCAAAGTACAGTTGGGCCTCGGTCTCCAGTTCTGCTGGAAGAGTCAACCCTGTAACACAGACTACATTCTTAGCTGCATCGAATGCCATCACTAATCTCTCGATCCACTGTGAATCTGTGTGAACGTCATCATCGGTGAATGCCACGATCGTGCCTTGAGCAGCATGCAAACCACAATTGCGCGCCCACGACAGCCCTGGCCGATTTTCACGTACATATCGTACGTTTCGTGCATTCTTATAACGTTCTTGTAGCAAGTTGGCGGTATCCGACGTGCGTGGTGCATTATCCACTACGATTATCTCATAGGACGGATAGCTTTGTTTTGACAAGCTTAATAAACACCGTTGCAGTTGCTCGGTGCGGTCACGCGTGCAGACTATAATGCTGACAAAAGGTTGATCTGGGGGTGTTCTAGATGGAAACTGACGGGCATTGAAGTCGTCGGATCTCAGGTAATCAAGTGATTTCATGCCATTATCTTGTAATATGGCATTAATGCGAGCGTTATATTTCTTCCAAATCCGGTCTCTCAGCGATGTTGCTGATATGTGTTCAGTGTCAAACGAAATTGTCTCCAGCCCAATCGGCTGTCCGTAGAGCCGGACTAATATCCAGGCATCACTGTAGATCTTTCCGGTTTCTTGATCGTAAGCGGTAAGATCGGTAGCTGGATATTCTAAATCTAATGTGCAAATTCGTACTGGTTGCATGCGCATATTTTGAGCAGCTAATATGTCTAATTTTGCCATAATGTATCTGCCTTTCCGCCGTTCCTTTGCTCTGAATGTTGTGCAAGTAATGTAGTTAGAGCGAGGCGTCCTCTGTTACGCTTGAGGCAGCCAACGAACACGATGAGGTTCTGAATTGCGCAACTGGGAAGAATGCCCACCGCCGTGGAAGGTGAGGACATATGGCATCCCCGCGTGGAGTGCTGCCAGCAGCGCAATCGGTGGCACGAAAGTATGATATCCCTGACAGTGAACAACATCCCAGCGCTCGCGCTGCATTGCGTGATAGATGCCCGGTGCGACGTAATAGTCGTGCCGGGCCGGCCACGCGGGCACCCGCCACAGACGAACGCCCTCGACCACCTCTTCAACTGGGAGTTTGCGGCTCAGATCAGTTGAAAGGACGGTCACATCAACCCCGGCGCGGGCAAGCCGGCGCGAGACCTGATAGACATGTGTCTCAACGCCGCCCACATAGGGGTAGGCTCGTGTTGCGACCATGAGCACCCGCAGGTTATGAGTGGTAGCCACTGGTCAATCTCCGTAGGCTGCAACGCTGCCACCATTCCCGATTTGAACAAACAGGCGATTAAACAACGCGCACGTGTTCGCCCACGAATGCGGGTCTCTGTATCGTATGCCACGTTTTACAGCTACCCTGGTTAATGCTTCACACAGCGCCGACGGATCGCCTGGCGGCACCAGGATCGCGCCTTCGTACTGCGACACTGCCTCAGTGAGCCCACCTACACGGGTTGTGATCAGCGGCAAACCCCAACTCATTGAGGTATGTACCGGCCCGCTCGCCGATGAGCGATGGTAGGGAAGCACCACGGCGTCGGCACCGACGAAGAAACTACTGACTTCATCATCACGTATGTAACGATTTACGAATGTAATCCGATCACGATAAGGGCTGCTGGCAATTAGTTCTGCTGGAAGCGTCCAGCCCTCCCAGGTTTCGCCAACAACTGTCAGCCAGTATTGTTCAATCTGTTCTCTAGGGATAGAATTGAATGCCTCGATTAAGTCCTCAAGTCCCTTGAACGGACGAATGACGCCGAAAAACAACAAGTTGCAGCACTGTTGTGGTGCCTCTCGTCGTACCTGATCAGACTGCATATCCCGATGGTGATCAAATGGTCCAAGGGGGATTACCGCAACCGGCCGCTGCCCGAGTGTATAACGCTGCTCAAGGGCTGGTCGATCATACTCTGAGTGAATGACGAATCCACTGGCGAGGCGCATTAGCCAGGGGGCCAGCAGATTGACGTAGCAACGCGCAAAGGGAATGCGCATCTCACCTGTATCTTGAACCTCGTGAAACTCCACAATCAGGCGGGCGCCAAGCAGACGTGCCACCAGGGCAAGTGCGAGATACGAATGCAGGACGGTGCCCGTCCACCATTGGAAGATGACGATATTAGGCCGCTGGCGTATCAAAAAGACCATCGCCAGTAGAATGCTGGGCAGCCAGTACCAATCAACTCCGTCGAAGACCCGCACGCGAGGGTCGTATGTCTGGCTGGTGAGATTAGCACCGATTCGATTACGACCAGGGTAGAATCGGCCAGGCAAGAGTTGGCGCATCAAGATGGCCGATGTTTGATGCTGATCGGCCAGTGCGTTGGCCAGGCGCATCGTGTAGTAGCTGATCCCGCTCAGAAAGCGTGTGCCGGAACCAACTACGCAAACGCGCAGGGGTAAGGTTGCGTTTGGTGTTGCGGCCTGGTCGACAGTTCCCATCACGCCCCTCCTACCTCGTGTTCCAGCCCCTCGGCGGCCCGGCCAGCGCCTGAGGGGCGCACCGCCGGCTGCCCGACCCACTCGCGCACGATGGTCTTGAGGATGCGCCAGCCATCGGGCAGGGCGCGCAGGTTGCTCAGGCCGTGGATGCGCTCGTGCTCGAAGCTGGGCACCTCGGCGATGCGCAGGCCGGCTTTCAGCGCGCGCACGTTGATCATGGTCTCGATCTCGAACCCGCTGCCGTCCAGGGCCAGGCGTGGGAGCACGTGTTTCCAGAAGGCGCTGTAGCCATAGCACAGGTCGCTATAGGTGCCGCCGAAGAGCGCGCGCACCGACTGGAGCAGGAACCAGTGGCCGAACTTGCGGAAGGCGGTCATATCTGCCGTGCCGCCGCCCTGCACGAAGCGCGAGCCTTTGACCAGGTCGGCGCCGGACAGCAGTGCGCCAACGAAGAGCGGGATCTCGCCCGGGTCGGTCGAGCCGTCGGCGTCGATCATCACGATGATGTCGCCACTGGCCGCCTTGAAGCCGCTGCGCAGCGCCGCGCCTTTGCCGCGCCCCTCCTGCTGAACAATGACGATGTCGGGGAGCAGCTGGCGGGCCACCTCGATCGTCCCGTCGGTTGAGTGGCCGTCGACCAGTAGCACCTCGTGCACCCATGTCGGGATGCGCGGCAGTACGTGGGGCAGGTTCTCTGCCTCGTTGAGCGCGGGGACGACCACGCTGACCCGGACCTCGGCGAGCATAGTGGGCAGCAGCGGGTTGTGGTGCAGGGCGGCGCGCTTTACTGCGTCGATCGCATCGGCTGGGCCTGGTGGTGGAAGCTGGACCAGCCGGGGGTAGGCGGGCCGTGCCGGCTGTTCGCTGGATACAAACGTCGATCCCGTCTCGTTTTTGCCATTGAGGTTTGGTCGCGGTGCTGGCTGGCGCATAACGGGCTCCCTATTTCATTGATTGGTCTCCGTTGGCAGCGCATTCCGGCGATACTTGCACAGGTGCAATCGTTATGGGCGGATTGGTCTGCTGGTCGCAGTCTAGCAGGGGGGCAAGGGGGGGGCTTCGGTGTGGATAACAATACGGGGATGGTGCGTAATGAAAAGTCGTTCACGCGCGGCGGCGCGGGTCGGCGGGGCTGGGCCGCCGGGGCGCGCC
>DAOTXR010000070.1:0-9752 GCA_034435375.1 Anaerolineae bacterium | reverse complement strand
CCACACGCTCATGCGCGGCACCTGCTGGTGTCCAATGCGCGCGAAGACCTCTTCCGCCTGCCTGTAGGAGTTCACGACCCCGCTCAACCACACCATTTGCTGACACACACTGTCGCTGTAGCCGCTTGCGTTTGGCCCCCACCGCTTATCCAGGGGGAAAAAGCCCCACCCGGCAGTCCGCGCAGTAGTAGGCTCGCTTCACCTCCACCTCGCCCGTTTCGCTCACCACCCGCTTGCTCTTCAGCCCTTTGTATTGCATCTCCCGCCCACATTCCGGGCACCCTGGCCCAGGCACCTGCTCGGCTGTCGCGCTCTGCTCCACCAGAATGGCCGTCAGTCCCTCGCCAACTGCGCGCCGCGCTTCGAGCACCAGCCCCTCGATTTCCCTCAGCGTGATTTCCTCGGCGGGTTTCCTCTGCCCCAGCAGCTTATCTATCGCTGCTTTGGCTTCCGCCATCATGCGCGCCTTTAGTTCTTCGTCTGTGACACCCATCAGCTCCCTGACCTTCCCCTGATTTCTCGGACACAAAAAATGTCGTAGACTGAGAAGTCAGGAGAGGACCATGAAGGAAAGACACTATCGAACATACACGCAGGAGTTCAAGCTGGAAGCGCTGGAGCTGCTGAGAACAAGTGGCAAGAGCGCGGCGCAGATTGAGCGGGAGTTGGGGATTACAACCGGGCTGCTGTTGAAGTGGCGGGACCGGTACCAGGTGAAGCAGAAAGAAAACGGGAGCGCGGCGCTGGAGCCCAGCGACCTGGCTGCCGCGCAGGCAGAAGTGCGGCAGTTGAGGCGGCAGCTGGCGATAGCGGAACAGGAGCGGGATATCCTAAAAAAGCCGTGAGCATTTTCAGCAAGCTGGAGCCGTGACCTATGCGTTTATTGCGGCGCACACAGGAGAATACCCGGTGAGACGGATGTGCCAGGTGCTGAAGGTGTCGGCCAGCGGCTACTATGCCTGGCGCAGCAGGTCGCCCGGTGTGCGACAGCAGGCGAATGACCGGCTGCTGCCGGTGATCCGCCGGGAGTATCAGGCCAGCCGGGGTACCTACGGCAGTCCACGGATCCATGCCCGGCTGCAGCAGCAGGGCGTGGCGGCCGGGAGACACCGAGTAGCCCGACTGATGCGGGCTAACGGCCTGGTGGGTAAGTCGCCGCGGCGCAAGCGACCGGTGACCACGCAGCGCGAGTCAGGCGCATTGGCTGCCCCGAACCAGCTGGCGCAGGATTTCACAGCGAGCAGGCCGAACGAGAAGTGGCTGGCCGACCTGACTTACATCGATACCTTTGAGGGCTGGCTGTACCTGGCGCTGGTGCTCGACCTGTTTGCCCGTCCCATTGTGGGCTGGGCGATGGCTGACCATATGCGCGCCGAGTTGGTCGAGGACGCGCTCAAGATGGCGCTGGGGCGGCGTCTGCCCACCCCCGGCCTGCTGCACCACTCTGACCGGGGCAGCCAGTACACCAGCACGCAGGTTCGAACCTTACTGGCGGAACATCACATCCAGGTCAGCATGAGTGGCATGGGAAACTGCTATGACAATGCCCCGATGGAGAGCTTCATCGGCACCCTGAAAACCGAATGTGCAAGCTGTCAGTTTGCCACGCGCGCCGAAGCCCGCCCGGTGATCTTCGAGTACATTGAGGTCTGGTACAATCGTCAGCGGCTCCACTCCGCCCTTGGCTATCTCAGCCCGGCCGAGTTTGAGCAGCAGTATTTCTACCCCTTGAAAACTGTCCGTTAAATCGGGGCAAGGTCAAGAGGGGGCAGACCGAGCGCTAGCGAGGTCGGGGGGTGAGGCAGACCCCACCTGAAACGCCCCCGCGCTGACGTCACGCAGCGCCGTGGGGCGCTGACGTCGGGATGTTCCGCCCGGCGCGAGATGTGCTAGAATAAAAAAAGCCTGCAAGATGTGCAGCGGCCATTCGGCCAGAGAGGAACGATTTAGCGCTGTGGGGTGGGATCGCCAGGGTGAGGTGAGAGCATGAGCGAGGTGCTGCGTGCTAGGTTGGTCGCTGTGGCCAGCGAGTTGTACAGCTTGTCGGAGCGGGTCAACGAGGAAGCATCCCAGGAGACGACTGCACCGGGCGCCAGCTACCGGCAGGGCATGGCTTTCGGCGTGCAGATGGCCATCAGCGAGGTGCTGGCCATGCTCGAAGACCTGAGCAAGAGCCGGGAGGGCAAGGCCAGATTGGTCGATGACGTGTCTGCCTGGTCGATTGACGCGGCGGCCCGCTTGTACCGTCTGGCCGAAGAGGCCCGCCGCCGCGGCGAAGGTTACCCACCGCCTGCCCATGATTACTGGCTGGGGGTCTCGGTGGGGCTGGAGATGGCGGTGGCTGAAGCCGTTGAGCTGAGCCAGGGATTGGATCGAACTAGCCCGGATTTCGATCATGAGCGGATGGCTAAGAGCTGAAAGTGAGCTGATAGCCTCTGCCGGGCGGTTCACACCGCCCGGTTCAGAATCTCCTCCATTTCCTCTGCTGTGAGTGCAATGGGGTTGCCCTTGGTGCTGCTGGCGGCGGAAGCCTTCTCGATCAGGGTGGGGAAGTCCTGCGCCGTGACGCCATAAGCGCCCAGCCGTGGGATGCTCAGCGCACTGACCAAGTCCTGCACCCACGCCACGCCATCAGCGCCCCTGGCCTGCTGGCTGCCGGTGAGGAGGCGGGCGATCTCGTCGTAGCGGGCCAGCGCCGCGCTGGTGGGATGGCGGGCCTGGAGCGCCCGGATGTTGATCGCCATGGCGTGCGGCAGCAGACTGGCGCAGATCGCGCCGTGGGGAGCGTGAAACATGCCGCCGATCACGCTGGCCAGGCCGTGCACGACCCCCAGCTTGGCATTCGCCAGCGCCATCCCGCTGAACAGGCTGGCCAGCGACATGTCCTCGCGGGCCGCCGCGTCGTCGCCCTGCTCGTAGGCTCGCCGCAGCGAGCGGGCCGCCCGTTGCATCCCTTCACGGCACAGCGCGTCGGTGAGGGGGTTGGCTCTGATGGACGTAAACGGCTCAATGAGCTGCGTCAGCGCGTCCAGGCCAGTGCTGGCGGTGAGCGGGGGCGGCACGCCTAATGTCAGCAGAGGGTCAACCAGCGCCACGCGCGGCAACATCAGCGGACTGCGTAAGCTGGCCTTGACGCGCTGCTCAGGCGCTTCCAGCACTGCGTTGGCCGTCACCTCAGCCCCGGTGCCGGCTGTGGTCGGAATGGCGATGCAGGGCGCTGCCCGCTCGGTGATCGGATGGCCCTGGCCAACCACCTCCAAATAGTTGAGCGGGTCGCCGCGATTGGCCAGCAGCACGCTGACGGCTTTCGCGGTGTCCATGGCACTGCCGCCGCCCAGACCGATCACCACATCGCAGCCTGAGCCTCGTCCCAGCTGCGTCCCCTCACGGACCACGTCAACTGTCGGCTCGGCGGCCACCACCATCACGGTGGTCTTGACGCCCTGCCCAGCCAGCCAGGCGATCAGCGGTTGGCCCTGGGCGGCCAGCGCATCGATCAGCGTCCGATGGGAATCTAAACGGTTGGCGATCACCAGCGCACGGCGGCCCATCCCTGCCGCCAGCGCTCCGATCTCCTTGAACACGCCGGGGCCAAACACGATCCGCGTGGCGGTGGCGAACTCGAAGGGCATCGCTTACCCCCAGCCTGCATCGTCTGGATACAGGTTGACAAACTTGATCCCAACGCGCGGCTCGGCCATCATGTCGGCGACGGTGTCGCGCCACACCTGGTAGTGAGGGGTCTCTTTGTGGGCCGCCGTGGCGGCCTCGCTTCGGTAGACCTCTACCAAGATGAACCGGGTGGGGTCATCGAGCTGCTGGATCACGTCGAAGCGGGCAATGCCCGGCTCCTGCACACTGTTGCGGGCGTTTTCGAGCGTTGCAGCTTTGAACGCCTCTACCTGATCGGGCTTGACGTGCACGTGCACATGGACGATGTACATGGAGTGGCCTCCTTCGTTTTGATCAGTCCGCGAGGTTATCCCGATTCGTCCCCTCTGGCCAGCCTGACTTTTCCCTGCCCGGCCAGCGCGTCCTCGTAGCGTGACAGGACGAACAAGAGCGACGATAGGCGGTTCAGATAGCGCATCAGCTCTGGGTTCTCGATCAGCCCATCGTCGTAGAGCTTCACCACGCGCCGCTCGGCGCGGCGCACCACCGTGCGTGCCAGGTCGAGCGCCGCGCCGGAGACGCTGTCGCCGCTGACGGTGAACTCCGGCGGCAGGTCGAGGCGTGCGCCATAGCGGTCGGTGTGCGCTTCCACCCAGGCCACGCGGGCCGCGTCGATGGTGCGGAAATGGTGGGCTGCCTGAGGTGTGGCGGCCAGCTCGGCCATCAGGTGATACAGGTCGCGCTGGGTCTGGAGGACGACGGCTGCCGCCTCGGCATCCTGCATCGCTGCGCGAGCCACGCCCAGCGCTGCTTGGGCTTCGTCCACATCGCCATAGCTTTCGGGGCGAGGGTGGTACTTCTTGACCCTTGCCTGGCCTAACAGCCCGGTCGTGCCGTCATCGCCATCGGTGGTGTAATACTTGAGAGGTTCGCTCATGGGTCTCCCTGGGCGCTGCTGCGATTATAGCTGCGGCAAGACAGTGTTCGCCATCGACTCCAAGCCGTCCAGGTCGTCTTGGTCGAGCCACTGGAGCATCACCCGCTGGACCCCTGCCTCGGCCAGCCTGCCCAACTGGTCCACCACCTCGCTCGGTGTGCCGACCACGGCCCCGCGCTCGCGGAGCTGCTCACGGGTGGGCCGGCGTGGGTGTGTTGCTAGCTTGGCCTGCAAGGTTGCTTCGTCCTTCCCAAACCAGCACCCGGTCATCAGTGAGCGGTGCACCTCCTGGGGGCGGCGGCCCCGCTGACTGAGCAGTTCGTCAAGGTGGGCGTTGCGCTGCTTGATCTCGTCTGGCTTCAGGTAGACGCCGTTCCACAGGCGGGCATAGCGAGCCGCCAGCGGCAGCGTGTATTGGGGGCCGTTGCCGCCGATCAGGATCGGGGGGCCGCCGGGCCGTTGCGGACGGGGCAGCATCACCGCGCCGCGCAGCGTGTAGTAGCGGCCCTCAAAACTGACCGGTTGGTCGCTATTCAACAGGGCGCTGATCACCTGCACGCCCTCCTCAAACCGGCGGAACCGCTCTGGGCGGTCGAGCAGGTCGAAGCCAAACAGGTGGTGCTCACGCTCCTGCCAGCCTGCGCCCAGGCCCAGGTGCAGCCGCCCGCCGGAGAGATCGTCAACCGCAGCAGCCATGCGGGCCGTCAGCGCCGGGTGACGGAACGAGACGGGCGTCACCAGCGGTCCGAACTCGATGCGGCGAGTGTGGCTGGCCAGCCACGTCAATGACACCCACAATTCGAGCGAGTCCACGTCTGGCGGGTTGGCGTTGGTAAAGTGGTCCGAACGGTACAGGCCCGCGAATCCCAGGTCCTCTGCCGCGTGGGCGAGGCGCTGGAAACGGGGCCAGTTCAGGCCATCCTGGCCTTCGAGCATGAGGGCGACTTCGATCATGGCGGTTGGTTCTCTCCCTCGACGGTAAGGGCGCCGTCAGGCAAGCGTGCAAGAAACGCAGCGCAGGCCCGGATCGGAGTTGTTATACTCCCCCAGGACTTGGGGGAGTGGTTCTTTCGCACAGGGCGTCTCGTTTGGCGGGCCTCGCCTCCTCAACCCTCTCCGCGGAGACGCTCGCCTTAACAATGGCGTACAGACTGAGCGAGAGAACTGCTGAAGCCTGCCGACCGCGAGTCGATACGGCCAAACGCAAGGTTTCTTGGTCAGATGCTAGGCGCTACACTTCAGGTGTAGTATAACAGGGAAACGATGCTTTTTCAGCGTGTTGGAGCACATCTCCGTGCATGGCAACGTTCGGGAGCGGCGGCCTGGCGATCTGCGGCTGTCTGGCTGCGTGACGTGGCCGCCTGCTGGCGCGGGCGTGCGGCTGCCCTCCACCCTGCCCGTATGGGGCGAGCTATGGGCCGTGTGCTGCTGATCGCCGCAGCGATCCTGAGCATCCTGCCGCTGGCAGCGCGGGTTTTGACCGCGCTGTGGGCCAGTGGATACATCCACACCGTTGAAGAAAGCCCGGCCCGACGTGTGGCCATCGTGTTTGGGGCGCGGGTCTATCCCAGCGGGCGGCCCAGCGCCATGCTGGCCGACCGCGTCATGACGGCAGTGGACCTGTACCGGGCGGGCAAAGTGGACGTGATCCTGATGACCGGCGACAACAGCACGCACGACTACAATGAACCGCAGGCGATGGCTGACTTTGCCCTGGAGATGGGAGCGCCCAGAGATGCCATCGTCCTCGACTACGCTGGTCGCCGCACCTACGACAGTTGCTACCGCGCCCGCCACATCTTTCGGGTGGCGGATGCTGTGTTGGTGACGCAGCAGTTTCACCTGCCGCGCGCGCTGCTGACCTGCCGCGCCCTGGGCATCGACGCGGTGGGCGTGGCCGCCGATGTCCAACGTCCGTGGGGCTACTCGCGGGCGTCGATCACCTACAGCCGCCTGCGCGAGTTCCCGGCCACCGTCGTGGCCCTGCTCGATGTGCTGCGCCGCCCGCTGCCCCCCATTATGGGCGAGCCGTTGCCCATCTTCCCCGACGAACAGTTCGACTGACCCGGCGGGCTATGCTCCTCTGGCTCCCTGCTGAACCGCGCAGACAACCTTTTGGGCAGCGCCGAACGGGGTGGTCAGCCCTCGGCGGCGAGCTTTTCGATCAGCGCGGGCAGCAGGCCGATGTGCTCAAGCGTGTGGTAGCGGTGATCGCCTGCCATCTCCGGCGCAATCGTCTCGTGCGCCCATGTCAGGGGGTAGGGAATGTACACCGCATGCCCGCCCAGCGCGACCACCGGCAGCACGTCCGAGCGCAGCGAGTTGCCCACCATCAAGAAACGCGCCGGCGGCACGCCGTAGCGTGCCAGCAGCGCCGCGTAGACCTCCTGGCTCTTTTCACTGACGATCTGCACATGGGTGAACCAATGCGCCATCCCCGACTGCGCGATGCGGCGCTCCTGATCGCGCAGGTCGCCCTTGGTGACGATCATCAGCGGGTAGTCTTGCGCCAGCCGCGCCAGCGTCTCCTCGACGTGGTCGAGCAGCCGCACCTCAGTCCGCAGCATGTCACGGGCCAGATCGACGATCTGCCCGATCTCCCGCGCCGAGACGCGGCCCTCGCTCACCGCGAGGGCTGTCTCGATCATCGACAGCGTGAAACCCTTGATGCCATACCCGAATAGTTCCAAGTTGTGCATCTCGGTTTCGTGCAACACGCGGTCCACCTCATCCGCGCTGGCGTAGGCCGCCAGCATCTGTCGCAGCCGCGCCTGCGTGGCGACGTAGATCGTCTCGTTGTGCCACAGCGTGTCGTCGGCGTCGAAGGCGATCAGGTCGAACATGGCTGCGCCCTAGATCACGCCCTCGGCCCGCAGAGCCGCGATCTCCGACGCCGACATCCCCAGCAGGCCCCCCAGCACCTCCTCAGTGTGCTGACCGACCAGCGGCGGCGGGTCGAACACATCCTCATAGGTGTCGGATAGCTTGACTGGGTTGCCTGTCTGACACACCTGTCCTCCCTGCGGGTGGGCCACCTCGACGATCATGCGCCGATGCAGCACCTGTGGGTTGCTCACTGCCTGGCCCAGATCGTAGACTGGCGCACAGGGCACCCGCGCCGCCCGTAGCACCTCCAGCCAGTGGGCCTGGGTGTTGGTCTTGAACTTCTCGGCCAGCGCCGCGTTGATCCGGTCGGCGTTGTGAGCGCGCCCCGACGCGGTCTCGTTTTCCTCGGTGTCCAGCTCGTGCAGATCGAGCACCTGCACCAGGTTCTTCCAGAACTCATCGACGATCACGGCCACGATGATCCAGCCGTCCTGGGTGGGGTAGGTGTTGTAGGGAATGTGCAGGAAGTGGCCGTTGCCCTGCTGGGTGGGCACCACACCCGACAGGTAATACATGGTTACGGCGTAGCTGAGCATGCTGATCTGGGCATCCAGCATCGAGATGTCCACGTGCTGACCCCGGCCTGTCTGCTGGCGGGCGACCAGCGCCGCCAGCACCCCGATCACGGCCATCAAGCCCCCGCCGATGTCGCCGATGGGCATCCCGGCCCGCAGCGGGGGATCGCCGGGCCGCCCGGTGATGCTCATCCCGCCGCCCATGCCCTGCGCCACCAGATCGAAGGCCGGCCAATCCTTGCTTGGCCCTGTCTCGCCGAAGCCGGTAATGGTGCAGGTGATCACGCGCGGGTTGATGGCCGAGAGATGCGGGTAGTCGATCTTGAGCCGCTGGGTGACGCCCGCGCTGAAGTTGTTCACCACGACATCTGACACTTTCACCAGGTCGTAGAAGATCGCCAGCCCCCGCGCCGATTTCAGATTCAGGGTGACGCTCTTTTTGTTGCGGTTGAGCGTCAGAAAGTAGGCCCCCATGCCGTGCAGGCTGTAGGCAGGGTTGTCGGCCAGCAGAATGCGTGTCCCTTCGCCCTGGCCTGGCGGCTCGATCTTGATCGTCTCGATGCCCAGGTCGGCCAACAGCATAGTGGCGTATGGGCCGGCCAGCATGTGAGTCAGGTCTAGCATACGAAGTCCGTTCAGCGCTCTCATGAGTCTCCTCTGTCGTCAGTTCTGGGGTGATGACGGTTTCTCTGAACATCAGGGTTGAAGCGGCGTTGGTCTTGGGGTGAATCCTCCACAGGCAGGGGGGTGTTCATGGCTTGGCAACCTCGTGAGCAGTCCAGCGATGGGGGGATGAGGCCCGCTCCCTCCACAGCAGCGCAGCCAAGTATACCAGAGACGGGCGTCAGATGCTGAAAAGCGTTGCCGCCCTGAGGTCAAATTAGGATAGAAGACACCCTATTTATCATGATCTTCCTCACTGGACGATTCGCCATCGACCTAGTTTAATCGGCGCACGCCAGGGAGGGGACATGGACATGGACACGAAGCAAGACTGGCAGACCAGACTGGAGCTGGTTCACCGCGCCGCGATTGCCGTAGCAGGCTCGCACGACGTGGAATCGGCGCTGCAAACCGTCGCCGACTCGGCCTGCGCCGTCATCGGCGCGGAGATGGCGGCCATCGGGGTGCCCGGCGAGCCAGGCCAGAGCATGGCGCACTTCGTCGTGTCGGGCCTGTCTCCGGAGGTGGTGGCCCGCGCAGGCCGCCCGCCGATGGGGCGCGGCGTGCTGGGCATCTTGCTCAAGGAGGGTCGCCCGCTGCGTGTGGACGAGGTGAGCCGCCACCCGGCCTTTCGGGGCTTCCCGGCGGGCCACCCCTACATACGGTCGTTCCTGGGCGTGCCGGTGCAGGGCCGCGGTGAGGTGATCGGCGACCTGTACCTGGCCAACAAGCTGGGCGGCGAGACGTTCACTGAGCAGGACCAGCAGCTGGCCGAGATGCTGGCCAGCCACGCCGCCGTCGTGATCCAGACGCTGCGTTTTCACCGCAAGAACGAAGAAGTCGCCGCCATTCATGCTCGCGCCCAGATGGCCCTCAAAATCCAGGATGACGTGCTCCAGACGCTGTACGGCGTTGGCCTGCTGCTGAGTACGCTTGACCTGGGCAACGCGGAACAGGCTGCCGCCCAGATTCTCGATGTGCAGGACCGGCTCGACCAGGCCATTGAGCATCTGCGCCAGCATCTGTTGGAGATGGCGTTTTAGGCGGGTCGGCCTCACCCCCGACCTCGCTGACGCTCGGTCTGCCCCCTCCACACCGTGGAGAGGGGAAAGGAGAGCCGCCAGGGGCGGCTAGACAGG
>DAOTXR010000069.1:0-130983 GCA_034435375.1 Anaerolineae bacterium | reverse complement strand
CCCCTCCCTCCGCGACGCAGTCGCGGTGGGGGAGGGGCCGGGGGTGGGGGGTTCCCAGCCCGCATCCAGCTCATCCCAGCGGTACAGCCGCACCTTGCCTGCCCTCGCCTCGAGTATCCCGGCGTTCGCCAGCGCCTCGACCGCCGTGTTCTTGGCCCTTGCCAGCACATCCGCCACGCCGAACTCCCCCTCACGGAACCCGTACTGCTCGAACCAGGCCACCGCAAAGCGCGACTCGGCGTCGAGGTCGCCCTCCTGCGCGGCGAGGTACTCGTCCAGCACCTGGTTGATGATCTGCAGCGCGGTGCGCACCGTCAGCCGCCGACCGTCCGGCTCCAGCACCTGCGAATAGCGAGAATAGACCGCCATGCCCGGCCCGATGCTGGCCTGCGCCAGGTCTACCGGCGCGATATTGGCGGTGGTCATCTCGCGCAGGGCGGCGGGGAGTTCCGCCCGCAGCAGGCGGAGGAACTCCGTACGGGTGGTCATGGGGGCGTTTTCCGGGCGCGGGCGGCAGACCAGGACGATGGAGGAGGCGAGGGCGTTGGTGCCCATCCCAACCATACGGTTGCTGAGTTCGGTGCGCATCGGCCATGTGCCGCTGACTGCGAAATTGGCTGTAACCAATCCGCTCAGCATGGTTTCCCAGCCTGTGCTGGCTACTGTTGTTTGCTCGTCATCTCCTTCACCTTCGGATTGCTTGAAAGCGTAATACACAGTCAGCGGATAGTCCTCATGGCAGATACGCCGCAGATTGGTAAATGCCTGCAACAACCCGGTTTCAAAGTGGTCTTGTGCGGCCTTTTGGTCCCCGCCAAAACGGTAGGGTGTGGCAACCAACTCTGGAGCTTTAGGCACCAGCAGCGTGCTGAAGATTTCCGGGTAAACATCACGCAGTGACCGCCGCAGCCAGATATAGAAGAAATCGGCAAGGTCAGCATACCCGATGTTGTCATAGTAAGGGGGATCGGTTGAGATTGGAATAGCTTTGGTTCTTGGTAGCTGTGTAGCATCATTTTGCAAAGCGTATCCATTTATTGAGGCACTCACACTAGAGAGTACATCACACACCCACGCTAGAGAATCAACAAAGTTACCAGTTGAACCACTAAAAGGATTCGCCTCTGCATAATCCCATGTCATAGGAATCGCTTGCCGTGCAAAAGTGTTACGCGTGCTGTCCCGACTAACATCCCAGCTACATATAGTGGAGGAGCGATCAGCGACGCGATCCACCCCAAAAGCCAAATACACACTCACCGCCTCGGCATAGGCCCGCGCACCCGTGCCGCCCTCGCGCAGGGGGATGCCGTCGTCGGGCAGGCCGGCGGCCAGCGCGTCGGCGTAAGCCTGCTCGCGGGCCTCGGCCACCAGGTCGCTGAAGGTGGTCAGCGCGACGAGCTGGCGCGGGGTGAAGAGGTCGGCGAAGGTGGTCATGCCATAGTTTGGTGTTTTGAAGTCGCGCGGATTGTGCGGCAAAGGATGATCCGGTCGCCATGTGGGTTGCGCCTGTGTCGCCACCTGCACATGGTACTCATCCGGCGAGTAATAGTTCCGCCCGCCCCTGCCCTCAGTCACAATGGCCATCAACTGCGCGCTCATGCGCCCGGCCTTGCCCTCGGCGCGGATATAGTCAAATGGCACCGGCGTGCCGCAGGCAATACAGCGCGCCCCCTGTCGGTTCACTGTGCCTTCCGGCCCTATGCCGTCGCCTGTGCGCACCACAAACTGCACCCGCCTGCTCCCCTCCCTCCCTGTGGGGGAGGGGCCGGGGGTGGGGGTCACCTGCGGCTCCACCCACGCCCTGCGCCCCTTCTTCTTGCTCAGGTCAAAGGAGCGCACCAGCGGCATCATCGCGCCGCAGGCGGGGTTGGGGCACTTCACTGTCCGCGCCCACAGCCAGGCTATCACCGTTTCGCCCCCCATCCCGGCAGCCTCCGGCTGCTTCCCTTCCCCCACAAGGGGGGAAGGGAGAAAGGCTGCCCGAATGGTGCGTAACACACCGAGCAGGTCAGATTCAACCTGCTCCGCTGGGACTCGCACAAAGCGAATGCCCAGCGACTCGATCAGCTCCTGCCGCAGCCTGTCTGCTTTGCGCTGTGACTCATGGATTGGCCCATCTATCTCGACCGCCAGCCGTTCCGTTGAGCAGTAGAAGTCAACCACAAAGGGGCCGATGGGCATCTGCCGGCGGAACTTGCGCCCATCAAGCTGCCGCTTGCGAATGGCCTCCCACAAAATCTCCTCGCTTGGCGTGGGGTTCTTGCGCAGTTCGCGCGCAACGTCCCTCATTTTGCGCTCAAGCTCAGGCGGTATCTCCCAGTGTTCCACCTCCTGCTCCCCTTCTCTCCCTGTGGGGGAAGGGGTTGGCCCCGCCGAGGTATTGGAAGCGGCAGGCAAGACGCCTTGCACCCCTTCCCCCCTTGTGGGGGAAGGGGCTGGGGGATGGGGGGTATACGCCGGGTACAGATGCCCTATCCGCTCCCATGCCCGGTCGCGCATCCACTCGCCATAATAGCGCACGTCGGCGGCCAGCCCTGCCGCGCCCCGCCACCCCCCACCCCGGCGACCTTCGGTCGCTGCCCCTCCCCCACGCTGCGCGGAGGGAGGGGTATCTATGGCAGTGAGTTGAGCGCGGTCGCGCGGGTTCACCGGCGGCTGGTTGGCAAACTTGGGCGGGATTTCGATCAGCGCCTTGCAGATCATCACCGCCACCGGGTTCAGGTCGCTGGCGTGGGCTTCCAGCCCCAGCCGCTGCGCCTCCAGCGGGATCGAGCCGCCCCCGGCGAAGGGATCGAGCAGCGGCGGCGGGTTGCCGTTTGTGCACAGCCGGATGAGATGGCGGGCGGTCTCCAGTACATCCTCGTCGGTCGTGCTCTCCCACTGCACCAGCAGCTCGATGAAGTCAAACAGCCGCTGGCGCGGGGTGTCGTTAGCGGTCGCGTTCTTGCCGCGCGGCAGCCTGCGGCACGCCTCGATGAACTCCGGCGGCGCGTCTGGGTCGTCAGGGTCGTCCACCAGCGAGGCGAAGATCACGGCGCGGCAGGCGGCCAGCGGCCGGCGCGCCCACCACAGGTGCAGCGTGCTGGGGTGCCCGTGCCGGATGGATTTCTCGCGCGCGCTGGCCTCGTTGATGGCTTCCAGCGGCAGCGCCACTTCGATGAGCTTTTTGCGGTATGGCGTCATGATTCGTCCAGCTCCTTCAACAGTGCTTCGATCTGCTGGCGCAGCGTGGAGACTTCCTCCCGCACAATGTGCCACAGAACAGGCAGATCAAGCTCAAAATAGCCGTGCACAATCACATCGCGCGTCCCGGCGATCTCCGCCCAGGGGATGTCGGGCGCGCGCTGGCGCACCTCGCCGGGGATGTGCTTCACAGCCTCGCCAATGACGGTCAGGTCATGGAGCACAGCATTCAGGCGCACCTCGTCGGCGACAAGCTCGTCGTAGGTCAGCCCCTCCGTCTGCTTCTCGATGAACGCCGCCGCCGCGATGATGTCCCTCAGATACAGCCTAAACTCCCTGGGCATAGATGACCTCGCCGAGGATGTGGGGGCGCAGCTCTTCGCGCAGGGAGTCTTCCATTACCAGATCAACAGGATGGCCCAGCAGGTCTTCGAGGCGCAGTTTGATGCGCATATAGCCCTTGAAAAACGACTTCACCCGCAGCTTCACTAGGATGTCAATGTCGCTGGCCGGGTCAGCCTCCCCGCGCGCATATGAGCCAAACAGCCCGATCTTCTCCACGCCCATCTCGCGCAGCTCATCTGCATGGCTTTCCAGCCTGCTGATGATCTCGTCTGCGCTCAGCGGCGGCGGCGGGTTGGTCAGGTACTGGATCAGCTGGCGCTGCTCGTCGGGCGGCAGCTTCAGCGCCATGCGGTACACGTCTTCAAATGTGATGCTCATGATGGTTCCTTACTCAGCTCCAGCAGCCCACGCATATTATAGTTCACACTCGTCGCACCGAAACCGGGGTCGGCAAACGCGGGCTGGTGGATATACCTTCACCTCAGTGAAAGGCGCTGGCCTCGTTGATGGCTTCCAGCGGCAGAGCCACTTCGATGAGTTTTTTGTGGGTGGTCATGTTGTCACCACACAGTCTGTACGATACCAGAAGCGATGATCATGGAGTCCGACGTAATCACAGGTGCCCCCAGCCGCCGCGCTGCCCCGGCGATGATCCTGTCGTGCATCTCTGGCACCACTGTGTCACGGTCAAAGTCCAGGATATGCAGGGGGTCAAGCGGCAGGAGCCGGAAATAGGGCCTGCTGACGATGGCTCGGTAGACAGTCTGGTAATCGGGGAACCACCGGTTTCTGGCGTTGGCGTAATACAACTCCGCCAGCACGATCACAGGGATGAGCAGCCGGGTCTCGCCACGTTCTGCAGCGCGGAAGGTGGACAGCGCTGCCGGGCTGAGCTTCTTATCTCCTAGCAAGTACCAGATCAGCGCGTGGGTATCCACGACGTAGAGCGGCTCAGGCGTTATCGGGGTTAAACTCATCTAGCTCCTGCTCCCATTCGGTGGCAATATCATGAAGTTGAGCGTGCAGACCTTCAGCGCTCAGGTCCGGCGCATCAGGGTTGGCGAACTTCCCGTACAGGCTCTCAACCCGGCCAAACGCCCCAACCGCGCGCTGACTTTCCAACTCCTCAATCAATTCCGCGCGTGTCGGGCTGCGGTAGTAATCCACGAATTCAGCCCCGCGCCTGAATGCCCACTCATCTTCGATTGGCTCACCCGGTTCAGGCTGGGGTGCTGTCTGTGGCTGCTGCACAATCTGCTGCTCAGCCCGTTTGCGGCGCAGGATGGTAATCAACAGGTCCTGCTCCTCAGGTGTAAGCTGCTCAACAGCGTGCAGAATCTGTTCAATCGTCATCGTGCTCATCGTCACAGTTCCTCACTTAACTCCAGTAACTTGTCTATATTATAATTCACACTCGTCACACCGAAATCCGGCTCCCGGCCCAACGGCTGCCGGACATAGCGCGGCGGCTGCGCCCGTCCACCCTCGACCAGCACAATTGCCAGCGTCCACTGCTCCGGGCTGTTGATGGCGGTCAGCAGTTCGTTGCGAGTGATGGTCAGCGTGTCAGCCCCGGCGCGTCTCCCCTTCACCTCGATGAAGCGCAGCCGCCCCGTGCGCGGGTCCAGGCTCTCGATGTCGTAGCCCCGGTTGTCGCCGCTCACGTCGCGCGGGTCGTTGCCCAGCGCGATCTCGGTCTCCATCACTGCCTGCATGGCGATGGCCTCGACCACCTGCCGGTCGGCGAGATCGGCAGGCGTCTTCTCCTCAAGCAGCATCCCAAGGGGCGCAACCAGCGCCCCGCCGACGATCACCGGCGGGGTGGCAGAGATCTGCCGCTCCCGCTGAAGCTCCGCCTTGCGGCGCTCCAGCCGGGCATGCAGCTCGTCGGCGCGCTGCTGGCACAACTGAGAGTTGAGCCGCACGTTGGGCCTCCCGCTGCGCTCCTGCTCGCGCAGCTCGCGCGCCCGCCGGTCCCAGGTATTGATCTCGCGGGTCAGCCGCTCCTGCACAGCGGCCAGCGTTTTGTCAATCAGCGTCTCGCGCCGCGACCGCACCCGCTCTAGGTGCTGCGGCACAAGTTGCTCAATGGCAAAGCCGGTCACCTGCGCCTCAAGCGCACCGCTGGAAAGCCACCCAGCCTCAAGGTGCGGGGCCAGCCGCGCCATTTCCTCCGGCGTCGCCGGGCGGTAGTCCAGGTAGGGCGCGCTGCCGCCCGCGCGGATGTTCCCCGCCTCGTCCACCTCGACGAAGTGTGCCTCGCGCGAGATGGTCTGCCCTGCTGCATCGCAGATGGTCTGTTCCAGGAAGAACAGCGCCCGTAGCTGTGTGCCGGGGTCGGTGGGGTCCACCAGCACCGCGCCGGAGCGCAGCGCCTCGCCGTGTCTGTCCAGCACCAGGTCAATCACGGTATCCAGCAGCGGGTGGCCAGGGCACAGAAAGTCGGCCAGCGGCTGGCCCGGCACGCTGATGAGGGCTTTCTCGAAGCACACACGCTCATACTCGCGCAGGACGGGCAGCACCGTGCCCATCTCCCTGGCCCGGTCACGGATGGCCGCCGGGACATGGGTGATCTGGTAGCGGCCTGGCTCACGCTCGTTGAGCCGCCCGCCGAGCGTCTCGAACGCCTGCACGAAAAAGGTCTTGATGTAGTGCGGTTGCAGCCGTCTGGCAGCATAGCGCTCCATGTCAGCGCGGATGGCCTCGATCTGGCTGATATCCATCACCTGCGTTACCAGCGACCTGGTTTCCAGCAGCTCGCGAACTCGCTCGCGGTCTACGGCGTTGTCCACAGCCTGCCCCAACCGAGCGCGCACGTCAGGCCGGTTGCCGTAGCGGATAGCCTCGATGAGCAGCTCGCGCAGCGGCGTCTCCTCGAACAGCTTGCCCAGCACGTCAAACACCTGCCCGTTGAGCGCCTGGCCCTCCGTCTCCAGCTTCTTGAGCAGCCGCTCATAGACGTATCCCTCGCGCGTCTCGCCGGCCACCAGGTTCCACAGGTGGCACACCTCGGTCTGACCGATGCGGTGGATACGCCCGAAGCGCTGCTCCAGCCGGTTGGGGTTCCAGGGCAGGTCGTAGTTGATCATCAGGTGCGCCCGCTGTAGGTTGATGCCCTCCCCGGCGGCGTCGGTAGCGACCAGGAAGTGCACGTCCGGGTCGTTGCGGAAGCGGTCTTCGGCGGCGCGGCGCTGCTCGCGGGTCAGACTCCCATCGATAGAGACCGTGGTGTCCTCGCGCCCAAACAGCGTGCTGATGCGCTCCCACAGGTATCTGAGCGTGTCGCGGTGCTCGGTGAAGATGACCAGCTTCCGGCGTGCGCCGCCCGGCCCGACCATATGCTCGTCGTCCTGGATGATGGTCGCCAGCTGCTCCCACTTGCGGTCGGCGCCGGACTGGCGCACCTCGAAGGCCATCCGCTCCAGCCTCCGCAGCGTCTCGATCTCGGCCCTCAGCTCGGCGATGGTCCGGGCAGCGGTGGCGCTGTCCAGCACCTGCTCCTCGATGATCTCCGTCTCTTCGGCGGGTGCGTCGTCCAGGTCGTCCAGATACTCTTCGTCGTACAGCGTCTCTCCCTCACCGGCCAGCGTCTGGCGTCGGGCGGCTTCCGCCTCGCGCAGGCGCTTCTGCAGGCGCTCGCGCCGCCGCTTCAGCGATTGGTAGATTGCCTCAGGCGACGAGGCCAGGCGGCGCTGCAGGACGGTCAGCGCAAAGCCAACCGTGCCCCGGCGGCTGTCATCTTCAAGCTGGTCGGCCCGGTCGAACTCCTCGCGCACATACTCGGTCACAGCATGGTAGAGCTGCATCTCAACGGCAGACAGCTGGTAGTCCACCGTGTAGGCCCGCCGCTCTGGGAACAGCGGGCGCCCGTCAAAGCGCCGCAGGCTTTCCTTGACCATCCGCCGCATGATGTCCGATACGTCCACTTCGTACACGCCTTCCCGGAAGCGTCCTTCAAAGCGGTCGGGGTCGAGGAGCTTCAGAAAAAGCTGAAAATCTTCCTCTTTGCCATTGTGCGGCGTGGCCGTCACCAGCAGAAAATGGCGCGTAAGCCCGCTCAGCAGCTCTCCCAGCCGGTAGCGGCGGGTGGCCTTGAGGTCGCCACCCCAGAAGGAGGCCGACATCTTGTGCGCTTCGTCCACCACGATCAGGTCCCAGTCGGTGCGGCGCAGCTTTTCCTGCAGGTCATCGCTGCGGGCGACCTGGTCCAGCCGGATGATGACCAGGTCACGCTCAGTGAACGGATTGCCTGTGACGGAGGCTTCGACCGTCTCGCGGGTCAGGATGTCAAAGCGAAGCTGGAACTTGAACCACAGCTCATCCTGCCACTGGGCGGCCAGATTGCCCGGCACGCAGATCAGGCAGCGGCGCACGTCGCCCCGAACAAACAGCTCCTTGATCAGCAACCCGGCCATGATCGTCTTGCCCGCGCCGGGGTCGTCAGCCAACAGGTAGCGCAGCGGCTGGCGGGTCAGCATCTCGCCGTAGACCCCTGTGATCTGGTGGGGCAGCGGCTCAATCAACGAGATATGCACAGCCAGCACCGGGTCAAACAGGTGAGCGAGACGGATGCGGTACGCCTCCGATACCAGCCGGAACACAGCACCATCCGCATTGAAGCTCCGGGCGCCCGCCGCCTCGACAATCTCCAGGCTGGCTTCATCGCCACGGTACAGCAGCTGCATCCCCGGCTGCCCATCCACCCGCTTGTAGAACAGCTCAATGGCGTTCTCGCCGTGCCATTTCACATCAACGACCAGTACAGGCTGCTGCGGGACAATGCCTTTGACCCGCAAACCTGGTTTCAGTCCTTCCAGTCTTACCATCGCTCACCTCGCCAGCATTTGTGCGCGAAGCGCCCTGTGCAATTGGGTTGAACTGCCAGAGGAAATCAGTGGGGACGTCCAATAGCAGCGCCTCTTCTATTCTAACAGAATGGCCATATCCCGCGTTCTGCCTACAAAGTCAACTTTGGGTTCGAACTTGCAGTTTCTCCCACAAGTTTTCGTGGGCCTCCCGGAATCGGTGTGCAGCTCGCGCGACCGCCACCGGGTGGGTACCCCCATCGTTACCCACTTGGCTGATGCCGCCTTCACTCTGCTGCTGCCGGACGTGGAGTATGCGCGGGCGAAGGTCGTCACCGGGCCTGCCAGTTGACTACTATCGCGATGCCGAGGCGCTGGCTTTCCATCTGAAAGGCACTCACTATGTCCGCGCGGACGGGTGAAACCTGGTCGTGGATGTGGATGAGGTGAAGGTCGTACTGCCACTCTTCGGCAGGCTGCTATCAGTCCTCCTGGATGAGCGGGGCAGGCTCAAGCCTGACGCCTACCCCCTGATGCAGGGGCGGATAGGCGTGCTGGGTGAAGAGTGCCTTGAGATCAAGCTCGGCCTGGCTTTCGGTCTTACCCGCGCTGCCGCCATCGTAGACGCAAGCCATATGACTTTGCCCTTGCTATGATCGAGTCAACCGGAGTTACTGGAAGCATCCTGTTGTTCTGCAAGGGGCAATGTAAACCAGAAAGTGCTACCTTCGCCCACAGTGCTTTCAACGCCGACTTGGCCGCCAAGACGACCAAGAATGCGTTTTACAATAGATAACCCCAGACCGTGCCCTTCCTTGAGGCGGACCTCGCCCAATCGGCCAAATTCAACAAACAAGTGAGACAATTCTTCGTCGGGGATGCCAGGACCATTATCCCTTACCCAGAAACGAACGTATCCATCAGACTGCTCGGTAGCACCTATCTCAACGCGGGGGGGTGTGCCGCCGTACTTTATCGCATTGCTGATATAGTTCACCCATACCTCTTCGACCCAAACCGCATACCCGGCAACAACTGGCCAGTGTTCCTGTACCAGTACTTCAGCCTGACGGCCTTGTATTATGTCTGCCAGGCGTTGCTGAGCCTCCTTAATAACCTGGGCCATATCCAGCGGTTGTGTGTGAATGTGGGTCTGCTTCCGAACTGAGGCGAGCAGAAGTAGCGCCTCAACAATATCGCACCCCTTCTTCGCTCCCGCCTCCATGAACTTCAAACACCGCGCGACATCCTCAGGGGGCGAAGTTCCCCATCTTTCTGTCAGCAAGGTAGCATAGCCGAAGAGCATGGCAAGTGGGCCTTTGAGATCGTGTGCGACAGTATGGGCGAATGCATCCAGTTCCGCATTCTGCTTCGACAGTTCCTCAGCCTGCCGTGCCAATTCGGCGTTGGCCATCTGCAGGTTTCGGGTCAATCTCCGCAAAGTCAGGTGAGTGCGAACGCGAGCCAACACTTCCGGCACCTGGAAGGGTTTGGTGACATAGTCTACTCCGCCACTGTTAAACGCCTTGAGCTTATTCTCTACATCACCGAGAGCGCTGATGAATAAAACCGGAATATCTCGTGTGCGCTCATCCTCTTTCAATTGCCGGCATACTTCATAGCCATCCATCTCTGGCATAACAATGTCTAATAAGATGAGATCAGGTGGAGCGGCTTGTGCCGCCATGAGAGCATGTGAGCCGTTGCGGACCGCACGAACCCTGTAGCCATGCTCAGTAAGCATTTGTGACAGCAAACGCAGGTTTTCCGGTACATCATCTACAATCAGAATCTCTTCGGGAGGTTGGCTGGCAGTATGGTTTTGCATTGTCCTCTCACTTATCAGGGACCTGATCCAGGGCGATCAGGATGGCATCGTAGTCGAAGTTGTTCGCTAGTTTGGTGAGGACGGTAGTCAGGTCCGGTCTTTGTGATCGGATTTGCTCGGCCAGTGCCGCAATCATAAGCCCGTCTGCTTTAATAGCCGCCTGATGTAATTCCGAGCGCCATTCGGCAGGGAGAGTTGTCAGATCGAGGGTGTCTGGCCTTTCGGATATTTTGGCAGGGGGTTCTTTCACTTCCTTGTATTCGAACTGCACACCCAGATGCTTGATGAGCATCTCCGCAATATCCAGTTGGCGAAAAGGCTTGCCCAAAAAATCGTCACAACCCTTTTCCAGAACACGGATGTGATCCTCTTGAAATGCGCTGGACGTCAAGGCGATGATGATCGTGTTGTGATCATCTTTTTCCGCCGTTCTGATCTTGCGGGTAGCTTCCAGCCCATCCATGACCGGCATCCGCATGTCCATCCAGATCAAGTGGGGTTGCCATTCTTCCCAAACCTGAACAGCCTCAGCTCCATTTTCTGCACTACGGGTCTCAAACCCCCATTCATTCAATAACTGTGTGAGCATCTCGCGACTCTCACGGATATCTTCAGTCACCAACAGGCGGTAAGTGGGTTGGCCCGCCCTCAGAGCTACTACCTGACGACGGACTTCAGACAGGGTTCGCTCAATTTCAGCCAGCTCCGGCAGTTCAACTTGGATTTCAAACCAGAAACGACTGCCCCGGCCAACTTGGCTAGTGACTTTGATCTGTCCCCCCATCATGGTCACAAACTTCTGGCTGATCGTCAGCCCCAGGCCGGTGCCACCCAGTGTGAAATATCCAGCGTCTGTTTGCACAAAAGCCTCAAAAATGCGCGTTAGGTCTTGCTCCGCGATCCCAATCCCTGTATCGAACACTTCCCACTGCAACTGGCAGTGCCCGCAAGCTACGGTAATATCGGGTATACTCTTGACACGCAGTCCAATCTGCCCTTCTTGGGTAAACTTGACTGCGTTCCCCAGCAGATTAATTAACACCTGTCGCAATTTGCCCCGATCAGCGTAGATATATCGCGGCACGTCGGGTGCACACTCGAAGGAGAGCGTCAGCCCCTTTTCGCGGACGCGGAGGCGGAACATGTCTTCTATATCGTTGAGCAAGGAGTGGAGATCAAAGGGTTCTTTCACCAGCTCCGCATGCCCTGTCTCGACTTTTGTCAGCTCCAATACCTCATTGATGATCCCCAGCAGATGCTCGCCGCTGCGCATAATGATTTCTAGGTTTTGACGTTGTACGGGAGTCAGCGTCTCATCTCTTAGCATTAATTCAGAAAATCCCATGATTGCATTAAGCGGCGTCCGCAGTTCATGGCTCATAGTGGGGGGTGCCGTCCCTGTTCTTCCATGACGCTCTGCTCTCTGCTCTCTGACTCTCTGGATCTGGCGCGAGCGTGCGCGCAGCGCCGCGAGCGCGAATCGCCAAAATCGGTTTCGTGGAGTATGCTGTTAGCTGTCCAGTGGGCGCTGTCGTGCGTCACGCGGCTCACCAGTCAGGCCGCCTGGCAGATGCCCCCGGCTGGTGCGCGGCGACGTAGGGGCGACCCCAAGCGACCTTTGGTCGCCGGTTGCCCTGCCGAGGTCTCCGCGCTGAGGCGATCAGAAGAACAGCGCAGGCTGGCCTGGCCCGCACGTGCAGCAGTACGTCGGGCGCATATGGGAAGAACAGCTCTGTCATTCTCTTTGGGAGTTTGCCTGGGTGCTTGAGCATCCCGCCAACTCCACCACAAAAGGCGTGACCCGGAACGCTGCGGCGATCCCGTCACGCCCGCTCTTTTCTGGTACAATTAGCTGTGTGGAATGAGGTGATGAGGGCAGGAATATGGTGACAGTAGCGCAGATCGTGGAACAGGCCAGAGCGCTCAGCGCGGAGGAGCGCAAAGAGCTGGTCAAGCGGCTAGTGGATATGCTGGATGAGGATGCCAGCGTATCGGGAAAACGCAGTCTCACAGAGCTGCGTGGGCTGGGCAAGGAAATCTGGCAGGGTATTGATGCTCAGGAATACGTTGACCGGCTGCGCGATGAATGGGATACACGCTGATGAAGGTGCGCAGCGCGCTTGAGGGTGTCAGGCGGCTGTATATTGAGACAGCACCATTGATCTATTATAGTTGAAGAGCACCCGGTCCATGTCCTGAAAATGGATGCTGTCATGGAAGCAGCGGCGGCAGCATCTGTTGAGATGGTTAGCTCGGTGATCACGTTGACCGAAGTACTGGTTCATCCTGTCAAACTGGGAGATGCCCGGCTTGCACAGGAGTATCGTGACATACTGGCCAGGAGCAAGCGTTTTCACCTGTGTGATGTGACAGCGCCGATCGCGGAATCTGCTGCCAGGCTGCGTGCCCGCTATGACCTGCGCACACCCGACGCCCTACATCTGGCAGCAGCGGTCGAGACCGGCTGTGACGCCTTCCTGACCAATGACCGAGGCATCACGCGCGTGAAAGAGGTCCGCGTGCTAGTGCTTGATGACCTGGAGCCGGACTCGCTGCCAGCATCCCGATGAGTCGGCCCCTGCTCAGCCTGACCCACCCGCCCAGCAGCCTGCCCACTTCGGCCACCATCGCGCTCACATGCCGGTACTGCCCGGCAGTCAGCCAGCCCCACTGATGGGCCAGCCACAGGTACAGCCGCAGCTTGTTCAGGTGGGCGTCAGCCCGCTGCAAATGCGCCAGCTGCTCTTGCGAATCCTCGCAAAGCGCATTATAGTAAATGTCAGTGATGAGATTGTAGACCATGAGTTGCACTTACCATTTGTGTACCTGACTTCGTTGTCATCTGACGCCCAGGGTTGGCAACGAGAAGCGTGTGGTTTGAGTAAAGTCTAATTTGGACCCACTATGCTTGTCGTTCCGAACCGGTGTGAGCAACGATTCAGAAAGCACATTTGGACCAATTTAAGGCATTGTAAAGCGTCGAGCGGGACGAGTAGCTGCCTGTCGGCATCAGAGAGAAGAGGTCATTGGCTGGAAGCCTCTTTTGTCAGACTACAGTGAAAACCTCCCGCGAGTGCATCCCTCAAAGCCCTGGTGGGGCAAGTATGGGGTGACGTGCAGCCCACGTTACAGGCTTTAGAGCGTCGGTGTTTTGATCCGCATCGACTGAAGTTTGGGTGGAACCGCGTGTTTGACCCCACGCCCCGATCGGGCGTGGGGTTTTCTTTTTTCATCCGTTAGGCAGCGTTAGGCAGTTGGTTGTGAGGAGGACAGAACCAGTGGCTGACGTAAAAGAGCAGGAACATCAAGGACAAGCTGTGCCCTATGCCGAAACCGACCTGTACCGGATCCGGCACTCAGCAGCGCACATCATGGCCGAGGCAGTGCTTGAGCTGTATCCAGAGGCCAAGCTGGCCATTGGGCCGCCTATTGAAGATGGCTTCTACTACGACTTCGATCTGGGGGTTGACGAGCAGGGGAAGCCGCGATCCTTCACGCCTGAGGACCTGGAAAAGATCGAGAAGCGGATGCGCCAGATCATCGCTGGCAAACATCCCTTCATGTATCGGCAGGTTAGCGCGGAGGAAGCCCGTGGACTGTTCAAGGATCAGCCTTTTAAGTTGGAGCTGATCGAAGGTCTGGTCCAGGGAGGCATGGACGAATACGGCGAGGAGACGAACGAGCCGGTGGTGATCTCGATCTACACCCACAACACGTTCACCGACCTGTGCCGTGGCCCACACATTGAACACACCGGCAAGGTTCCCGCCGACTCTTTCAAGTTGCTGAGCGTGGCAGGGGCCTACTGGCGGGGTGATGAGAACAACCCCATGCTCCAGCGCATCTACGGCACAGCCTGGCGCAACAAAAAGGAGCTTCAGGATTATCTCCACATGTTGGAGGAAGCTAAGAAACGCGACCATCGCAGGTTGGGCCGTGACCTGGAAATCTTTACCTTCGCCGATGAGGTTGGCCCAGGGCTTCCACTGTGGTTGCCCAATGGGGGAATCATGATCGAGGAGCTGGAGGCGCTGGCCAGGGAGCTGGAGCGTAAAGGGGGCTACGAGCGGGTGCGCACGCCTCATCTGGCAAAAGAGGACCTTTTCTTGCGTAGCGGGCACCTGCCCTATTACGCTGAGAGCATGTATCCGCCCATGCAGTTGGAGGGTGTGCGCTACTACGTCAAGCCAATGAACTGTCCCATGCATCACTTGATTTTCGCCAGCAGGCCGCGTAGCTATCGTGACCTCCCGTTGCGCTTGGGCGAGTATGGGACCTGCTATCGCTATGAAAAGAGCGGTGAGTTGTTTGGCCTGATGCGTGTGCGTTCAATGCAGATGAACGATGCCCATATCTACGTGCCAGAAGAGCAGTTTGAGCAGGAATTCATGGCCGTGATAGGGTTGTACCTGGAGTATTTTCGCATCTTTAACATCGACAGATATGTCATGCGGCTGAGCACGCACCACAAGAAAGGTCTAGGCAAGAAGTACGTCGACAACGAGCGGCTGTGGCTGAAGACAGAAGAGATGGTGCGTCAGGCGATGCGGAATGGGGGCATCCCGTTCGTCGAGGTCCCTGATGAAGCCGCCTTCTACGGTCCCAAGATCGATGTGCAAATCTGGAGCGCGGTGGGCCGCGAGTTTACGCTGGCGACGAACCAGGTAGATTTCGCCCAGCCAGATCGCTTCGACCTGAAGTTCGTCAACCGCACCGGCCAGGAGGAGACGCCACTTTGCATCCATCGTGCGCCGCTCAGCACCCATGAGCGCATGATCGGCTTCCTGATCGAACACTATGCGGGCAACTTCCCGGTCTGGCTTGCCCCGCAGCAGGTGAGCGTCATCCCCATCACCACCGATCACAACGACTATGCCGCACGGGTTGCTCGCCAGCTGTTTGACGCAGGGGTGCGTGCGAAAGCCGATTTAGGGGCAGAGCGCATGAATGCCAAAATCCGCGCTGCGCAGCTGATGAAGGTACCTTATATGCTGGTCGTGGGTGACCGTGAGGTCAGCAACGAAACAGTAAACGTGCGTAAGCGCGATGGCTCGCGCCAGGAGGATGTGCCGATAGCCCAATTCCTAGCAATGATCAGAGAGTTTATCGTGACTCGCTCGTCTGCTCTGTAGCGTTTTGCATTGCAAAGCCTGCTTTTCGGGGCGGCGCCCCAGCGACATAGCGCCGCCCCGATTCTCTCCCCTGGGCCATGGAACGTAGGGTTTTCCCCCATTCCGCTGGTGCCAGACTCTGATTACCATACGGTCAGCGACTTTGTAGCCAGCATATGGCCTTGCGCATTGCCCACTGCGAGGGATGGGGCGAAGCTCGTGGTGAGCAGAGGTGTGAAGCCTCACGGGTGCGCTGCGAGGTTGGGGAGAGAACCGATGAAAGTCTGCCCTGCGTGCCACCATGAGAATCTGGCCAAGGCGTTGGCCTGCCGAAAGTGTGGACACTTGCTTCTTCCAGAGCCGCCAAAAGAAGCGCCAACCTCTCGTCTTCTGGAGGTGTCGACGCGCAAGGTGAAACAGGAAGAAGCGCCGCCTATGCCTCCTGCCGATCAGGGCACCAAGACATTTGGCGAAAACGCTGAGCTCCTGCTCGAATTTCCTGAGGGTGTCAGCCAGGTGGTCCTGCTAAGCGACGGTGCTGAAGTGACTATTGGCCGCGTAGATCGCTTCACGAGTGTCCTACCGACGATCAACTTGACTCATCTGAGGGCATGGGAGAAAGGCGTGTCGCGCCTGCATGTGGCTATCCACCGCACGGGGGAAAACCTCTACGTAGTTGACCTGGACAGCACAAACGGCACGTTTCTCAATGGGGAACGTATCCCGTCGCACAAACCTCAACTGTTGCATCATGGCGACCGTATCCGGTTGGGACTGTTTGACTTCCGTCTGTGCTTTGTTAAGGAGATGGAAACCGAGCAAGCGGCTGGGTAGTCAAGAGACCTTGCTGGAATTGGCAAAGTCCGCAGGCTCTAGTCTGGCTCTGGAGCCTGTTGTTCTCTCCGATCCCGACCTGGATTGACGGCTGAGAAGATCGTCAATCCCGTGTACTATCGTAATACGGGTGTGTGCCTGCCGCGTGGTGAGTTACATCCACGACTTCGCGAATCTGGGGGAGCGCTTCTCTGAGCGTTCGCTCGACGCCCATCTTGAGCGTGGCGTTGGCCATGCCACAGCCCTGGCATCCCCCCAGCATCCGAATGTATACCACATTGTCGCGCACATCGACAGGCAGGATCGCACCGCCATGTGAGGCCACGTTGGGGTTGATGTTCTCCAGGATGAGCCGCGCGACCGTCTCCCCCAGCTCGCTTGACCACACCGGGTTAGGATTGTCAATGCGGAAGCCATTTTGCTGAGTGTCAAAGTCCAACACGGCGTCCTCTAGATTCGGCGCGCTCTCAGCATCGATGAATACCTTGACTCCTCCCCCAGCATCGACGACCGTGTCGCTGGGATCGACCATGTCTTCCTGTACCAGCAGGAAGTCGTAGGCAAAGCTATGAACCAGACGGCCCATAATATGTAGATGCAATGCGTATCCTGGCAGGTTACGCTCTTTGAGCACCTGGGCGAGCTTCTGCTGTGCGGTCTCAGTCACAGTCAACATGATGAGTTCCTCCCCTCTGGCCTATGTCACCCCGATTGTATGGGGGTGAAGGCGCAGAGTCTTGTGACTTTCGTCCTTAATCTGCCGCCTTTTGACTATGGTTGCCGGTCAGATGTCAGCCTGCCACTGGCGATTGCCCAGCTTGACCGGGCACATAATAGGGATTGGTCCCCCGCTCGTGCTCTGTTAAGTCCACCACGTCTGTGATCTGCGGTATGGCCTCTTGGATCTGCCTCTTAATGCCCAAGCGCAGCGTCACGCCCGCCATGCCACAGCCCTGGCAACCGCCCTGCATACGGATGTAGGCCACATTGTCTCTTACGTCTAGCAGGGTGATCTTGCCGCTGTGGGCGGCAATGGCGGGATTGATGCGCTCGGCGATCACCTGGGCTACTTGGCGTGCCGTGTCGTCAGTCCACACCGGGTTGGGGTTGTCGATCTTGAATCCGCCCTCGTTCAGCCCGCCAAAGTCGATCGTGGCCCCTTTCAGGTGAAGCATACTTTCTGGGTCGATGAACACGCTGAACGCCCCCATGTCGATCACCAGGTCGTCCGCGCGGCGGGTTGCCTGTTCGACCGAGCGGAACTCGTACAAGAAGCGGTCAGTATCGCGGCCTATGACCCGCAGTCTGACGGCAAAACCAGCCTGGCCCTTGGCCTCGAGAATCTCAGCAATCCTGGCTCGTGCAACTTCGGTAAACGTGAGCATCAGCGCCTCCCCTTGTCTCACGCATGTCACTTTGATTGTACTGGCTGTCACAGAAAAAGTCTTGCTTTTATCTGGTTTATTAAGGCAGATCACCTGCCTCCACAGGCTGATTGCATAAGCGGATGCGGTCTTCAGTTCAGCAGGCCCGAGCGTCAATCGCTTTTGAGTTTGAAGGCTAAAACGCCCTGACACCTTCTGACGTAAAGCGAATTCCCGCGAGGCGGAGGATGGTGCGCTTGCCTGCCTTCTGACTGCCATTCAATCGCACGAATGTACTGCTTGTGGTAGAATCCAGGCAATGAACGCCGAGAATGTTAATGCGCCGACACCTCCGGTCGGTGTGATAGAGTCCCTATCTCAAGGTTTTGAGACGGTTGCCGAACATCTGCTGCTGTTGTTATTGCCACTGCTGTTGGACCTGTTTTTGTGGCTGGGGCCGCGGATCGACTTCGGCCCGGCCATTGATGCGTTTCTGGACGTTTATCACGATCAGCTCTGGGTTCCATTCGTAGCCCAAGCTGGCTCTGGGGTCGAACAGGACTGGAATGCCATCGCCGAGGCCCTGACCGTTGGGTTGGGTGATAAAGGAGCTCAGTATCTGCCTGTCCCTGGTGTTCCGATCCTGTTGGCTGGCCGTAAGTCGGACTCGTTGCCGTTTGGATACACACCGCAGGTGTTCGAGATTAACACGCCAGGGGATATGCTGGGCGTGAGGATTCTGTCATTGGTTGGCGGGCTTGTTCTGGGGACTACCTACATTAGCCTGATTGCACATCAGGTCCGCGATGGGCATATCGCGCTCAAGAGGGTCATAACCCGGCTGCCTGGCAACATTCTGGAAGTGGGTATCCTGAGTATCTTGGTTCCGATCTTGGTGATACTCATCTACCTGCCATTTGGGGTGTTGGCGCTCGGATTCTCGACGTTTAGCCAAAAGCTAGCCGTGCTGACGAACTGGGCTGGCTGGCTGCTGGTGATATGGATCGTGCTGTTCCTGGTGTTCACAGTCCACGGTTTGTTGATGAACAATCGTGGTTTGTTGGGCGCTCTGTGGGACAGCATCCGTGTGGTGCAGTGGAACATCACAGCCACGATGGGCCTGGTGCTGCTGGTGGTGTTGATTAATGTTGCGCTAACAGCCATCTGGTCGATGGCCCCCGTTGGCTCCTGGCTGACAGTGGCTGCCATCGTAGGAAATGCCTTTATCAGCACTGGGTTGCTCGCGGCCACGTTTGTCTTCTTCAGGGACCGATATCGATACTGGCGCGAGATGCGTGCGCAGCTTCTCGTTGAGCTGGAGCGTCGTCGAGCAGGGCACAGCCGGCGCTAAGTGTTTCTCTGAAAGTCTTTGAAAAAAACTTTCAGAGAAACCTCGCTTAGCTAGTGCGGCGTTCATAAGCGGTGGGATTATGTAGAGGAAACAGCATGGTGCGTAATCAAGACAACCCGAATGGCGATACTGTGCGGTACGACGAGACCACAATTGTCCATCTGGACGGAATCCAGGCTGTGCGCCGACGTCCTGGTATGTATGTGGGCGGCACCGACCTGAAAGCCTTACATCACTTGGTCTACGAGGTGGTCGATAACTCGATTGACGAAGCACTGGCCGGATTCTGTGACACTATTCAGGTCACCATCCGCAAGGATGGCGGCGTCACGGTGCAGGATAATGGACGCGGCATCCCGGTGGGCATTCATCCCACTGAGGGCATCTCGACCCTGCAGCTTGTCATGACTGAACTGCACGCAGGCGGCAAATTTGGTGGAGGGGCGTACAAAGTATCCGGCGGCTTGCACGGCGTCGGCGTCACAGCAGTGAACGCACTGTCGTTGGGCTGCGAGGTCTTGGTCCATTCGGATGATGGTTACATCTACCGCCAGCGTTACCGTCAAGGCCAGCCCGTCACCACGGTCGAGCGGGTGGGCAAAACCGATGGTCGGACCGGCACCACGACAACCTTCTGGCCCGACCCGGAAATCTTCCCGGACACGGAGTTCCGTTTTGACACGCTGGTGAGCCGCTTCCGCGAGATGGCATTTGTCACCCGTGGGGTGTCCATCAGCCTGCGCGATGAACGCGCCGAGCCATTTCCACGCGAGATGTGCTTCTATTTCGAAGGAGGCATTGCCTCGTTTGTGCGCTACCTGAACCGCAACCGCAAGCCCTTGCATTCCGTGGTATATGGCAGCCGCACCTTTGAAGTCGAGGGGATCGGCGCAGTTGAGATCGAGGTAGCAGTTCAGTACGCCGACTACTATGCCGAGTCGGTGTTGACCTTCGCCAACACGATCAATACCCCGGACGGCGGGACTCACCTGGAGGGTTTGCGTGCGGCTCTGACTCGTGTGCTCAACTATTACGCTCGCCAGGCCAATGTGCTCAAGGAGAACGAGCAGAACTTTACCGGTGACGACACACGCGAGGGCCTCACGGCGATCGTGAGCGTCAAACATCCGGACCCGCAGTTTGAGAGCCAGACCAAGGTCAAGCTGATGAACTCGGAGGTCAAAGGGCTGGTTCAGTCGTTGGTGGGAGATATTTTCAGTGAGTTCCTGCAGACTGACACGCGCGGGGCGCGGGCGCTCTATGAGAAATGCCTGGTCTCGGCTCGTGCCCGGGTGGCCTCGAAGCGTGCGCGTGACCTGATCCGCAGCAGCCCGCTGCAAAGTACCACTCTGCCCGGCAAGCTGGCCGACTGCTCCTCAGCCGATCCGGTGGAGTCCGAGCTGTACATCGTAGAGGGTGACAGCGCAGGGGGCAGCGCCAAACAGGGACGCGACCGCCACTTCCAAGCCATTCTGCCGCTGCGAGGCAAGATCCTCAACACCGAGCGTGCCCGGCTTGACAAGGTGCTAGACAACCGGGAGATCCAGGCGCTGATCTCGGCTCTGGGTGCAGGGATCAGTGAGGAGTTCGATCTAAGCAGACTGCGTTATGGGCGCATCATCATCATGACCGATGCCGACGTGGACGGCGCACATATCCGCACCCTGTTGTTGACGTTCTTTTTCCGCTATATGCCGGAGCTGATCGAGGGCGGGCACCTGTACATCGCCCAGCCACCCCTGTACCTCATCAAGGGGGGTAAAAAGCGGGTGTATGCCTATTCTGAGGCCGAGAAGGACCAGGTGGTGCGCGAACTGGGCGAGAAGGTCGAGATCCAACGTTACAAAGGCTTGGGTGAGATGAACCCAGAGCAATTGTGGGAGACTACCATGGACCCGGCCAACCGTATCTTGCTCCAAGTGTCGATTGAAGATGCGGCGGCAGCCGACCGGACCTTTGATATGCTGATGGGTTCCAGTGTGCCGCCTCGCCGCAAGTTTATCCAGACCCACGCCCGCAGCGTGCGCAATCTGGACATCTGAGGTTGTTGGTTTGAGCTGCCGAACGGGCGCTGTCAAGATTGGCTGGCAGCGCCTGTTGCATCTATAGTCCCCCGACTCGCAGCGCGCCCCCAATGGGTTGTGCTGCAGATCGCTACACTTGATTTCAGCAGGCAAGGAGCATATTGACCTTATGAGACCAGAGATTCCCATTGTCATCGAACGAAACGCCATCTCGCGCTTGATTCCCTTCTGCGAGGCTGCTCACCTGGAGCACTTCATGCTTGTCGCCGATCAAAACACGTACTCAGTGCTGGGCGAGAGGGTCGAAGGTCTGCTCAAGGGGCGTGGGTTTGACGTGGAGACCGTCACTTTGACTGGTGACGAGGTGCTGGCTGATGAACGTTACATCGCGCAAGTGTTCTTTCGCGCTGACGCGACACAGCGGGTATATCTGGCCGTGGGGTCGGGTACCATCACCGATATTGCGCGGTTCGTCAGCCATCGCAGCCGGACCTCATTTATCTCCCTCCCCACAGCGCCCTCTGTGGACGGCTTCACCTCCATTGTGGCGCCGCTGGTTCTCGACGGGCTGAAGGTCAATGCCCAGGCGCACCCCCCGGTCGCTGTGTTTGCCGATCTGGATGTGCTGTGTGCAGCGCCTCAGAGCATGATTGCTGCCGGGTTCGGCGATATGGTGGGCAAGTTCACCTCGCTGGCCGACTGGCGACTCGGCAATCTGCTGTGGGGTGAGCGCTACAGCGAGCCGATTGCACACAAAGTGCGCACGGCCCTGAATGCCTGTGCTGCCCGTGTCGATGAGATCGGACATGGGTCGGAAGAGGGTGTGCGCTATGTGATGGAAGGGCTGATCGAGTCAGGGCTGTGCATGGTCGAGTTCGGCACCTCGCAGCCTGCTTCTGGCGCGGAGCATCATCTCTCCCATTACTGGGAGATGAAGTTGCTGCGCGAGGGACGGCGGGCCATTTTACATGGGGCCAAGGTGGGGGCTGGTGTTGTGCTGGCGGCCCAGCGGTACGATCGGATCAGGCAAATGACGCGCCAAGAGCTGCTCGCCCGGTTGGAGGCGGCCACGTTGCCCGATCGCGCACACGAAGAGGACCACATCCGGACAGGTTACGGTGCGATCGCCGATCAGGTGATTGCCACCCAGGAACCCTTCCTCAGCCTCACTGAAGAAGCCTTCAATCAACTCAAGCAGAGCATTGTCAGCCATTGGGATGCCATCCAGGCCATTGCTGCCACGGTGCCGCCATCGGAGGAAATCGCAGACATGATCCGCCGAGCAGGAGGCATGCCCGAACCCTCAGCGTTAGGGCTGACGGATGAGGACGTCTCGATGGCGCAGAAGTATAGCCACTACCTGCGCAACAACCTGACGATCATGAAACTGGCCTGGATTCTGGGCATCTGATCTGGGGCGGTTGTGATAACTGGCAGCGACTCGAGGTGAGAGTTGACCCTGTTCTGTACAATGCCTGTCTGTTATTCTGTATAGTGCCACAGCATGGATAGCTCTCGATCGGTTCGAGCACAGGGATCGGAAATGGAGGCAATGCCACCTGATGGAAAGACGGTTGCTTTCTGGCAACGAAGCAATTGCACGTGGTATCTATGAGAGCGGGGTGCAGGTCGCAGCGGCCTACCCCGGCACACCGAGCACTGAAATCCTGGAGACGGTCGCCCGCGAGTATCCAGAGATTGCTGCTCAGTGGGCGGCCAACGAGAAGGTGGCGTTTGACGTGGCGGTGGGAGCGGCCTACGGCGGGCGGCGAGCCATCGCTGTGATGAAGCACGTCGGGCTGAACGTGGCCTCTGAGGTGCTTTTTTATTCTTCCTACACTGGCGCCGAAGCTGGCTTGATGGTTGTCACTGCTGATGACCCCGGCCTACATTCTTCCCAGAACGAGCAGGACAACCGCCATTATGCCCGCTTTGCCAAGGTGCCGATGCTTGAGCCTTCCGATGCCCAAGAGGCCAAAGATATGGTGGTCATCGGGATGGACCTCAGCGAGCAGTTCGACACGCCTGTTATGCTGCGCTCCACAACTCGCATCTCGCACGCCAAGTCAGTGGTTGAGTTGGGGGAGCGCAAGCTCGTCTCATCTGAGCCTGTCAAGTACAAGAGCAACCCAGCCAAATATGTGGTGCTCCCGGTCTATGCCCGGCGAAGGCACCCCATCGTCGAGGAGCGGATGCGCAAGCTGGCAGATCTGGCTGAGGAATTGCCCTACAACCGCATGGAAATGCGCGATCCGGGCCTGGGGATTGTCACTGCCGGCATCTCCTATCAGTATGCCCGTGAGATATTCCCCACAGCGTCGATACTCAAGCTAGGGATGGTCTGGCCGCTGCCTGCTAATCTGATCCGTGATTTCGCAACGCGCGTTGAGCGCGTGATCGTGCTTGAAGAGCTGGACCCCTTCCTGGAGGAGAATGTCCGCCTGTTGGGTGTTCAGGCTGAAGGCAAACACATCTTCCCGCTGTGCGACGAGTTCACGCCGGAGCGGGTGCGGCAGAGCGCTTACGAGGGTGGTCTGCTAGAGACAGCAGCCTACCGACCTGTCTTCACCGTGCCGAACCTCCCGGCGCGCCCGCCGGTGCTGTGTGCTGGATGTCCACATCGCGGCGTGTTCTGGGTGCTTCGCAAGCTCAAGCTGATCGTCAACAGCGACATCGGCTGCTACTCCCTGGGTGCGCTCCCGCCGCTGTCGATCACCGATACCATCGGCTGCATGGGGGCCAGCATCGGTGTGGCGCATGGCCTGTCGCTGGCCGGGGTGGACCGTCGCAATGTGGCCGTGATCGGCGATTCAACCTTTTTCCACGCCGGATTGCCTGCGCTCGCCAATGTGATCTATAACCAGTCGAATGTCCTGACCATCATCGTCGACAACCACACCACCGCCATGACCGGACACCAGGGTCATCCGGGCACGGGCGTGACACTCCAGGGGACGCGATCTCGTAAGATCGATTTTGTGCAACTGGCCCGCGGCATGGGCGTCGAAGTTGTCGAGAAGGCCGATCCGACCAATTTGGAGGCATTTGAAGAGGCGGTCCGCCGCTGCCTGGATGCCAATGCCCCGGCTGTGCTCGTGGCCGAAGCGCCATGTGTCTTTGCCGACTTCGAGAAGCACAAACCCTACATCGTCGATCAGGACATCTGCAATGGCTGTACGTTGTGCTTCCGGCTGGGGTGCCCGGCGATTGGACCCGGCGAGGTTCTTGATGAGAAGACAGGTCGTCCCAAGGCTGTCATCGATCCCCTATTGTGCTACGGCTGTGACCTGTGTGCGCAGGTGTGCGCCCGGGGAGGTATTCTGTCTGGCGAGGCCGTCGTGTCGTGAGGAGTAGATCGACAAGTGACTTCGAAGCCGACTAAGACAAGCCCAACGGAGTGTGCCTAAGATGGATACTGCTGATTTTATCGTCTGTGGCGTGGGTGGACAGGGGTCCCTGCTCGCCAGCGATGTGATCGCCGAAGTCGGGTTGGCCGTCGGGATGGATGTGAAGAAGTCCGATGTGCACGGCATGGCCCAGCGTGGCGGGGCTGTGATCAGCCATGTGCGCTGGGGCCCTCAAGTCGCATCTCCCCTGGTTGAGCTTGGCCATGCCGACTATCTGGTGGCGCTTGAGGTGCTTGAATCGCTGCGCTGGTTGAATTATCTCAAGCCGGGCGGCACCGCACTCGTCAACGACCAGCAGATCCGACCGGCCTCGACTGTCTTCGGGAGCGATGTATACCCCTCTGTGGATGAAGTGCTCGCTGCGCTTAATCAGGTGGCGGGCCGTGTAATCTGGGTCGAGGGGACGCGCATCGCCAGCGAGCTGGGCAATGCCCGCGCCATGAATTCTGTGATCCTGGGCACACTCTCGGCGGTGATGGAGGTGAGCGAGGCTCAGTGGCTTGAAGTGCTGCTGCGGCGCGTTCCCCCCAGGGCCGTCGAGATGAACCGACAGGCGTTTCTGGCCGGGGCTGCGGTGGCGCGGGAAGCTGCCCGTTAGGGTTGTGGGCTATTTGTGAGGGTCTGGTTCAATAGGTCTGCTCACTCAGTTCGACGCTCTCTATCCCATGCTGAGTTCGCTCCCTTTTATCCGCGCTTCACTGGCCCTATACATAAGAGGATAGACATATGCCACGCAAGGAAGTCGTTCTGATCACTGGCGCCAATGGTGAGGTCGGCCACGGGCTGATCACCTATCTGGGCGAGCGCGGCGATGTCCGTATCGTCACTATGGATATTGACCCGCTTGACGAAGGGCTTAAGCCCTATTGCTATGAGGTCATCACAGGAGACATCCTCGACGAGATGTTGCTGGGGCGTCTGGTGTTAGCCTACGAAATCGGGACGATCTACCACCTAGCCTCGATCTTGTCGACCAAGGCCGAGTTTAACCCTGAAGCTGCGCACCGCGTCAATGTGGAGGGTACGCTCAACCTGCTGCGGCTGGCTGTTGAGCAGTCGCAGTGGCAGGGCCGATCGGTCAAATTCATGTATCCGAGCACCATTGCCATCTATGGGTTGCCCGACCTTGCCACCAAGAACCGCGCAGGGAGGGTCAATGAAGACCAGTATTGCGTTCCGGGAACAATGTATGGCTGCAATAAGCTTTACTGCGAACACCTGGGCCACTACTATGCCAATTTCTACCGGCGGCTGGCGCGGGGTAAGCACATGTCTCGCATCGACTTCCGGTGTGTTCGCTACCCCGGCCTGATCAGCGCCTTCACTGTGCCGACGGGCGGCACCAGCGACTACGGCCCTGAGATGCTGCATGCGGCAGCGCAGGGCAAGCCCTATGCGTGCTTCGTTCGCCCAGACAGCCGTCTGCCTTTTATGGCTATGCCAGATGCGATCAAAGCCATCGTTGAGTTGGAGGCTGCGCCGAAGGAATCCTTGACCAGGGATGTATACAATGTGACGAGCTTCAGCCTGACTGCAGAAGACATCCTGGGTATGGTCAAGAAGGCTTTTCCCTCGGCAGAGGTCACATTCGAACCGGACCTCGACCGGCAGGGCATTGTTGACAGTTGGCCCGCCGACATCGACGACAGCGCCGCTCGTCAGGATTGGGGCTGGCGGCCAGACTATGACCAGGCCCGCGCCTTTGACGAGTACCTGATTCCCAACATCGCCAGACGCTACAACCTGTCGAGTTGAGCTGCCCCATTGTATTTTTGGAAAGGCTGCGCCACTCGCATTACAATCAGGGCGTGCAGCCCTGCACGCCCTGTAATTTTGTATCTCAGACCCTCGGCGCGAGTCCATGACAGGATGTTATCGTGAAACTTGTGCAATAGAAGGAGATCGCATGGCTGGCAAGGAATACGACGTCGTTGTCCTTGGCGCGGGGCCAGGCGGGTATGTGGCAGCTATCCGGGCTGCACAGCTTGGCCTTAAAGTTGCCATTGTAGAGAAGGAATATTGGGGCGGTGTGTGCCTGAACATCGGGTGTATTCCGTCCAAGGCGCTGCTCAAGAACGCCGAGGTTGCCCACATACTCCAGCATCGTGCTAAAGAGTTTGGCTTCAAGTTCGACAACCTAGAGTTGGACTTCGGCGTAGCCTTTAAGCGTAGCCGTCAGGTCAGTGGTCGGCTTGTCAAGGGCGTCGGCTCCCTGATGAGGAAGAACCATATCGACACTTACGACGGCTGGGGCACGATACAGGACAGCCAGACGGTGCATGTCAGGCTCAACAGCGGCGGCGAAGAGGTCCTGACCTTTAAGAATCTGATCCTGGCTACGGGCGCACACCCACGCACAATCCCCGGTGTCGAGTTGGACCAAGACAATGTTGTCATCTCCTACATCAAGGCCATTCTCTCCGACACAGTGCCCAAGCAGGTGATAGTAGTTGGGGCGGGGCCAATAGGGTTGGAGTTCAGCTACGTATGGGCCAACTACGGTGCAGAAGTGACCATCGTCGAGATGTTAGACCGGCCTGCGCCGTTGGAAGACCCGGAGGTCAGCGCCGAACTGGGCAAAGCTTTCCAGAAGTTGGGCGTCAAAATCCTGACCAGTACCCGTGTCGAAGGGATCGAGCGAACAGATGCCGGGGCCAGGGTCAGGGTTTCCGGCCCGAACGGCGAGCAGGCCCTTGATGCACAGCAGGTGCTGGTGGCCATCGGCTTTGCGCCCAATGTGGAAGGTTTCGGCCTGGAGAGCGTTGGCGTGAAGTTGACAGAGCGTGGCAACTTTGTCGAGATCGACTCACACATGCGCACCAATGTGCCCAATGTGTACGCCATCGGCGATGTGACTGGCAAGCTGATGTTGGCGCACGTGGGCAGCGCAATGGGCATCGTGGCGGCAGAGGTCATTGCCGGGCACGAGACAGTCGAACTGGACTACCGGATGATGCCCCGCTGCATCTACTGCCAGCCGCAGGTAGCCAGCTTTGGCTATACTGAGGAAGAGGCACGCCAGGCCGGATATGAGGTCAAGGTTGCCAGATTCCCATTCCAGGCCAATGGCAAGGCGCTGGGCCTGGGGGACTATGCGGGCTTTGTCAAGCTGGTCACAGATGCACGTTACGGTGAGATTCTGGGCGCTCACATGGTCGGACCGGAGGTGACTGAGTTGCTGCCGGAATACACGCTGGCGCGCTACGCCGAGCTGACTGCTGAGGAGATCGCCCGCAATGTTCACGCGCATCCCACGCTCAGTGAAGTGCTGATGGAGGCCGCACACGGCATCGTGGGCAGCTACATCCATCTCTAGGCAACGAGGGGACGCACGGGCGTCCCTTTGACTACCCTACACGTTTGACGTAGAGCGCCTGTGCACAGCAGCATGATCCAGGTGTCAGAGGCTGCTTTGAACGTCTGCACTGTCCGGGTCGCGCGGCATACCGAATCCTAGTATTTGGTGCGTGGGAGGTCGAGATGGGTCCCCCTGCGATCTCCTGGTCAGGCTGCATCGGGATGGCCAATTCAATTTTTTAGGAGGAAACGATACCATGACTCCCCCCATCACGCGCGAGGAGCTGGCCCGGATGATCGATCATTCGCTGCTGAGGCCAACGATCACCCGTCACGATACGGTGGAAGGCATTAAGATTGCCCTCAAGTACAATGTCGCAGCAGTGACAGTGAAACCGTGTTACGTGCCTCTAGCCGCAGAGATGATTGCCGGAAGCGCTGTCAAGGTAAACCCTGTGATCTGCTTCCCCTTTGGGTACGATACCACTGCTACCAAAGCCTTCCAGACCCGCGAGTTAGTGGCGCAGGGCGCACAGGAGATCGACATGGTGCTCAACGTCGGTGCGCTGCTGGGCGGCGAGGACGATCTGGTTCGCGATGACATCGCAGCGGTAGTCGACGCAGCCGCAGGGGCAGTTGTCAAGGTGATTCTGGAGATCGCCTACCTGAACGACGATCAGATTGTCCATGCCTGCCACCTGTGCGAGCAGGCCGGGGCGCACTTCGTCAAAACCAGCAGCGGCTTTGCTCCCTCCGGATATACGATTGCTGCCCTCAGGCTGATGCGGGCCAGCGTCAGCGAGAGAGTGCAGATCAAGGCTGCCCACGGTGTGCGTAGCTTGGCCGATGCGCTAGAGGTGCGTGCTGTCGGGGTGACACGCTTTGGGGCAACTCAGACCGAGAAAATAATGGAAGAATGGGAGGCCGCCTACGGGAAGAACGGATCATAGGGTAGGACTAGTTTCTCAGCTTCTTGCGCCTTAGCGCAGACTTTATTTCTGATCTATAATGGTTTGGGTTACACTAGGGCAGGCAAATAGTTTGTGTCAATGGGAGGGCAGAATCGGTCAAAAGAGTTGATGAAATAATGGATGGAGTCGCTCGCTTTTCCTGGGCTTGGGTGGGAGAGCCAAGTGCAGTTTACCAGCGAGCGCCTTGGGCCTTGTGGCATACTGATATACTGAGCGGAGGAGTGTAGTGATGGATCAGTGGCCGTGTATAGGCAGTTTCTTCGGGATGAAAGGGCTGGAGCCAAAAAGGTGGCAGCGGACAGCAATAGGTGGCCTGGTTTGGGTCGCCATACTTGTGTCGCTGGCCATTGCCGTGGCTGGCTGCCGTGGCTTTGGAGCGCGGGCAGGCCAGACGGTGGCTGAGGAGGAGGCCGGCGAACCCACAGGAGGAGCGCCTGACACCCTACCCGCCCCGCCAAGCAATATCACCCCGACAGCTAAAGAAATCTTTGACATCTTGTTGGGCTGGAATGACAACAGCGACAATGAGGATGGGTTCAGAATCTATCGCCGTCGCCTAGACATCTTCGAGGCCCCAGTGGGCGCGGGCAGCACTGGCGAAGATGAGGACGAATTTCTCGATCAGAATGTCGTGTGCGGTGCAACCTACGAGTATACCGTAGCGTCCTTCAACACGGCAGGCGAATCGCCCGCGCTTGAGTGTTGGGTGGTCACCCTGCCACCGTGCCCTGAGGTACGCCTCATGCGGTTGGCCGTAGGGGTTGAGTTCGGACGCAACTTCCTGACTGGGGAGCTTGGCCCTCAAGCTGACTTCTACCTTGCCCTGGGGCCAGATGGCCAGCTTATGTTTATGGCCGATCTGGAAGGACAGCTTGGGCTGGTTGACTTGGGAGATATGGGTGCGACGCCGCTGCCTGAGATCAACCTGCCATCAGAACCAGTCTGGGAACGCGATGGTGTCCCAGCCATACCGGGTCATACCTATGCTGCCCTGGCTCGCGATGGAAAAACCATCATCCTTTTCACCATCGGCCAGATGGGCGATCCTATGGTGCTAGAATACATCCTGATCTGGCCTAGCTCTGAGATTGTCAGGGTGGCTTGCCCAGACATGGGCGGGCGTACTCCAGGTGGGCCGTGCATCAGCGGCGATGGCGTGTGTGATCCGACCTGTGTGCCAGACGTGGGGAAGGTGGGGCAACGGGTCCCGGCGGATGTGCTGGATCAGCCTGACCAGTTCCCGCAGTCGGATACGGGAGCTCCCAGCACGCTGGCTGCTGCCTACCCGGCGGGATATGGACCAGATGGCATTGGCCAGCCTGCGCCTGGCTACGATGGACCAACATACACTGAACAAGACCTGGACTGCACTCGCCAGCCTTGCATCAGTGGCGATGGCGTGTGCAATCCTCTGTGCGCCACGGATGAAGAATTTGCCAATTGGCAGCCCACCACGGGCTACACGACAGCCTCGGTTGGCTCGATCTATGTTGACCGGGACTGCGGGCAGAACCCGTGCGTCACTGGTGATGGCGTATGCGATCCGACGTGTGTGCCCAACCCCAGCGATCCGGGCAAGCAACCGGATGACGATGTGGTTTGCTACGACCGAGACCAGGATGGCAAGATCGACGGCTGCACTCCAGTGCAAACGGCTGCCGCAGCCCATGTGCCCGCCGTCTATGCACGGGCGGTCACTCAGTCGATGGCTGCCCCCTGTCAGTGCCAGGGAGACAATCTGGTCTGTGAAGATGTGACCTACGACAACTATCCAAGTTGCAACACAACGCCGACCTGTAGCTGCGATGGTTCGACGCTGTATTGTGACGATGGGACTTCCTACGAGAACCATGCGTCTTGCATTGGCCAGGGTTGCATCTGCAACGGGACAACGCTCCAGTGTGGCACTGAACCTCCCCTGGACAATCACCCGGCCTGCGCTGGCAATGGCCAGACCCCGGATGGCGGGCCTTCGCGCTTAGACGGTGATTGTGGTGGTCGCTGCATCGAGGATGGGGTGTGTGTGCCCAACTGCGATCCATTCTGGGATCCCTATGACGACCCCAACTCGGACGATCCGGGCAATGACTTCGTTGGCGCACCAGCGCTGTCCTACGTGCCAAGCAACACTTATGACAACCAGGTACCGACCAACGCCGTCGATCCCGACTGCGAGCAGCCCTGTACACCTGATGGCGATCCCTGCACCTGCCTGCCAACCAACTTCACTGCTGCGTACGATAACCAGCGGTACGCCCAGTGCCTGCCCGATTGCAAGTGCGAACAAACCACCTATATGTGCCGCGATCAGGCGGGCAATGTGGTCCGCACGGTCGAAAACGCTCAGCAGTGCCAGACGACCTGCGAGTGCCAGGGTGACGCCTTTGTGTGTTACGATCCGTTCGGCAAAGAAGTCAGCCGGATCGAAAATGCCCAAGGCTGCATCCCGGTATGTGCGTGTGAGGGCGCCGACTACATCTGCCGGGGTCGGTTCAGCCAGACGGTCGTGAGCCGCTCGCCCAACGATCAGCGCTGCGTCGGGGTCACCTGCTCATGCCGAGGCGCTGACTATGTCTGCCTCGATGCTGCAGGCAAGGAGATCAGCCGTATCGCCAACAACCAGCGCTGCACGCAGCTTCAGTGCAGTTGTTATGGCACCGACTACGTCTGTCTGGACGCCACCGGCAAAGAGGTCAGCCGGACGACGAATGATACCGTCAACTGTGCATGTTCATGTAGTGGGCCGGATGTATACTGTGGAAACAGTTATGCCCGAACCAGCGAGAGCGAGTGCGGCTGCTCATGCCAGGGCAATAACCTGAGTTGCCCGGATGGCTTCTACGCCGAGAACTACTCGTATTGCTGCCGGTGTGAGTGTGACCGGACAGGCAAGAACTGCTTCAACTCGTGCACAGGCCAGCAGTGCAGGCCGTAACTGGATTGTAGGCTCTGACGACGAGGGGGAAGCTATCGCTTCCCCCTTATGAGTCCTGCCCCCTGCCTCACGGATGCTACCCGATCGGGCGGGCAATGGTCTGGGTACGGTCCGGGCCGACGGTCATCAGGGTCACGGGGATGCCAACCAGCATCTCGACACGCCGGATGTACTCACGCGCTGCCTGTGGCAGATCGTCAAAGTGGGTCACGTTCATGATGTCCTCAGCCCAGCCTGGAAGCGTCTCGTAGATCGGCTCGCACTCTTCGAGCCTTTCCTGCTCAGAGGGCATTTCGCTGACCTCAAGATTCTGACGGCGGTAGGCATTGGCTATGGCGACCTGCTCGAAGCCGCTCAGGATGTCCAGCTTGGTGAGAACCATCTCGGTCATCCCGTTGATGCGTGCCGCATAGCGTAACACTACCGTGTCGAGCCAGCCGCAACGACGCGGCCTGCCGGTGGTCGTGCCAAACTCATCCCACGGATTGGCTCCTGTGCCGCGCAACCTGTCTCCCAGTTCATCATGCAGTTCAGTGGGGAATGGGCCTGCTCCTACACGTGTGCTGTAGGCTTTGCTGACGCCGATCACGCGCTCGATGTGGCGCGGCCCGATGCCCAAGCCGGTGAGTGCGCCGCCCACTGTCGGCGACGAGCTGGTGACGTAGGGGTAATGCCCATGGTCAAGGTCCAACAGTGTGCCCTGAGCGCCTTCACATAGCATCTGTTTGCCTGCTTGAAGCGCTTCGTGCAGCAGCAGAGGCACGTCTGCCAGGTAGGGCGCCAGAAATTCGGCGGCAGCGCATAGGTCGGCAGTGGCGGCAGCCACATCGACCGGCTGTGCGCCGTAAAGGCACTCCAACTGGCGATTGCCCTCCTCAATGTGCTGACGAACCAGGACAGCAAATCGGTCTGGCTCATGCATCAAGCCAGCTCGCAGACCCCGCCGGGCGGCCTTATCGGTGTAAGCCGGACCAATGCCGCGCTGGGTGGTGCCGATAGCCACCTGGCCGCGCCGGGCTTCGTTGGCGCTGTCCAGCGCGATGTGTACAGGCGTGATCAGGTGAGAAGTCTGCGCGACCCTGATGCGAGTGGGTGAGATGTCTACACCACGCTCTTCCAGGTGACGCAGTTCTGCCACAAGCTGGATCGGGTTGATCACCATGCCGCCGCCCAGGACGCAGATCACGTTGGGGTGAAGTGCGCCGGATGGTACCAGGTGCAACTTAAACGTCTGATCGCCCACGCGCACGGTGTGCCCGGCGTTATCACCCCCACCGTAGCGTGCCACAATATCGGCCTGTGCGGCGAACCAATCCGCTACACGGCCCTTGCCTTCGTCACCCCACTGGGCTCCGACAATCACATGGGCGGGCATGTCTTCCTTGCTTTCACTCTCTGGCTGTCTGTACCACCCCTATTATAGAGGCAAACGCCGCGCGGGACTGCGCGGCGCACTCCTAGGCGGGGATGCTTTTTATCCCTGGGGAATGACGAAGCTGGCTACAGCGCCAGCCAGGATCGCTGCGCCGATTGCCAGCGCCTCCTCGTCGATGTCGAAGCGTGGGTTGTGATGGGGGTAGCCTAGGCCGCGCTCGGTGTTCGACGAGCCGACGAAGAAGTAACAGCCAGGAATGTCGTCCATAAAGAACGACATATCCTCAGAACCCATCGTGCGCTCGTCGCGCCGCACGTTGGCCTCCCCAACCACGCTGGCCGCAATCGCTGCAACACGATCTGCGATCTGAGGGTCGTTGTCCACCGCAATGGTCATCTGCCGGATGTCCACCTCAGCCCGGCAGTTTAGGGATTCTGCCACGCCCTGGCACACTTGGCGCAGGCGCTGGTGCACTGTGTGCTGCGTTTCCTTTTTGTAGGTGCGGACGGTGCCTTTCAGCTCAACGCTCGGCGGAATCACATTGAAGGCGTCGCCGCCATGGATCGATCCCACCGACACAACCGCTGTGTCAAGGGGATGGACGTTGCGACTGACAATGGTCTGGATCGCGCTCACGATTTGCGCCGCGGCCACAATGGGATCATGCGTCTCGTGGGGTGCTGCGCCATGCCCCCCCTGGCCGCTGATCACACAACGCCAGTCATCGGCGGCGGACATGCTCGGCCCTGCCGTGACGGCCACCGTGCCGACGGGCATGCTGTTCCACAGGTGCAGACCCAGGCACACATCGGGCCGGGGGTCCTGGAGCACACCGTCATCGATCATCGCCAGCGCCCCCTTCCCGATCTCCTCAGCGGGTTGGAAGACGAACTTGATCCGCCCATGCATCTGTCCACGGCGCTGGGAGATCATCTCTGCAACGGCTAACCCGATAGCGGTGTGACCATCGTGGCCGCAGGCATGCATCTTGCCAGACACGAGCGAAACATAATCAGTCTCGTTGGCCTCTGCTATGGGCAGTGCGTCCATATCAGCGCGGACCAACAGCGTTGGCCCCTCGTGGTCGCCCTCCAACATCCCGACCACACCTGTCTGGCCGACGCCAGTTTGCACCTTCAGGCCAAGATTTTCTAGCTCGGCGGCGACGATGCTCGCTGTGCGAGTTTCTTCGAAGGCCAACTCAGGATGGCGATGAAAATCCCGACGCCGTGTTACCATCTCAGCCTTCAGGCTGCGCGACTCGCTGGTGAAGTCAATGCTCAAGAACAAGGCCACCTCTCAGTTGGGGATCATTGCAAATTGCCTGCGCGGCCACGGCGCGAACGGCGGCGTTTTGTCCGGCGCGACGGACGCGGCGCTGCCGAAGGTTGCTCGATGCTCTCCGGCGGCTTCGGCAGTGGAGTACCCATAGCCTCAGCGGTGGCCTCGTCAGACGCTTCGGTGATAACCTCTGCTGGGACACCCTCACGTGTGCGTGCGCCGCAGTCGCACACGCCGCCCAGGCCCTCCTTGGCGCAGCCCCTGGCTGCTTTCTCCTGAAGGGCGTGCAGCTCTGCAGACGGTTCGAGTTGCTCGCGGGTAAGCTCGTAACGATTGCCTTCGATCACAACAGTTGCTGTTCCCTTGAGGGGATTCACTTCGATGACTTTGCCCTCGCCGTGCGGCGTGACAACGATCTTGTTCAGTTTAGGGAGACCCTTCTTGGCTTCAACATACTGTTCATACTCGTAGACCAGGCAGCAACGCAGCCGACCGCACATGCCCGTGATCTCCGACGGGTTGAGCGAGATGCCCTGGTCCTTGGCCATCTTGATCGAGACGGGACTGAACTCAGTAAGGTGGGTGGAACAGCAGCGCGGGCTGCCACATGCTCCATATTCGCCGAGCAGCTTGGCTGCATCGCGCGCTCCGATCCGGCGCATCTCGACGCGAGCGGAGCGGAACTCGCGAGACAGCCGCTTACGCAGTCGAGACACGTCCACGTTTTCCTCAGCCGTGTAGACAAAAGCGAGCGAGCTGCCATCGTAGCTGTACTCAGCCCTGACAAACTTGGCAGCCTCCAGACCTCCAATCTCAGCAGCCGCCTCGCGGCAGAGGATCAGCGCCTCGATCTCTTTAGCCTCGTAGAGCTTCTTCATCACCAGGTCGCGGGCGCTGGCCGGACGTTTGATCGGCTTAAGGCGAGGCAGATCGGCCTTCTCTGGTGGGATCAGTCCCATCACTTGGCCAAGCTGCCGCCCGCGGGACGTCTCGACGATCACATAGTCGCCTAGTGTCACCTCCGGGTAGGCTGAAGAGTCGAAGTGATACAGTTTGCCGACTTCCTGGAAACGGACGCCTACGATGAGAGGCGCAGTTGAAACCACCATATAGATATCTCTCTCTGCAACTTAACGGCACTGCACGCTGTGTGTGGGCCTGCCTGTGATGGCGTCAGTGCCCGTAGTTTAGATGACGGTCTACTGGACTGCAACCTGTGGTATTGTACATAGGGATCGGTAGGATGAACAGGAATGATGAGCAACCGTGTCGTTGCGAAAGTAACGACGGCTCATCGACCGAAGGCGTAATGGTCAGGATGTTCATTGGGCCAGATTGACCTGTCTTGCTCTAGGACTCGTGCCTCTCAACCGACAGTCTTCAACTGGATGGCGGCGCTGCTCTGGCCTGAGGCAATGTCTGCAATGCGAGCGGCAACTTCTAGCGCCAGGCGGGTCAGGGCGATGGCAGCGGGGGATTGGGGATCCTCCACGACAATTGGTCTGCCCGTGTCTCCGCCAATCCGCACCTTTGGATCGAGCGGGATGCTTGCCAAGAAGGGCACCCCCCGACTCTCTGCCAACTGCCTGCCGCCCCCCTCGCCGAAGAAGTCGCCGCTCATGTTCTCGGCGATGCCCAGGATAGGCACATCGACTGCTTCGAACATTGTCAGGCCGCGCAGTGCATCGCCGACAGCCATCTGCTGCGGTTGAGTGACGATCAACGCGCCACTCAGCGGCACTGACTGGGCCAGGGTAAGCTGGGCGTCGCCAGTGCCGGGCGGCAGATCGACGATCATGTAGTCCAGATTGCCCCACTCCACGTCGGTGAAAAGCTGACGAATAGCATGGTGGATCATAGGACCGCGCCAGATGATGGGTTTGTCGGGGTCGATCAGGAACCCCATACTGATGACCTTGACGCCGTAGGCTTCGAGCGGGATCATCTTCTCAGAACCGGTGATCGGCCTTCGGCCATACAGCCCCATGATGATCGGCAGGTTGGGGCCGGTAATGTCAGCGTCCATCAGGCCCACCTGGATACCGCGCCTGGCCAACGCAATCGCCACATTGGCCGCCACCGTACTCTTGCCGACGCCTCCCTTGCCGCTGGTCACGGCAACGATGTTCTTGATGTGCAGGCCCATCTGCTCCACTGCAGGTGAGGTGGTGGGAATGCCCAGATCGAAAGCTATCTCAGCGTCGTGAATCCCATCGATCTCCAGCACGGCCTGGCGCACCTCGCTGGCGATGTGGTCCTGCACAGGAGAGGTAGGGGTGATCAGCGCTAGGGTAAGGCGAACCGTGGCGTCTTCTATGGTCACGTGGCGCACCATGTGAAGAGATACGATGTCACGGCCTAGTTCAGGCTCGATCACGTCAGTCAGGCGCGCCATGATCTGATCGATAAGTGCAGCAGAGCTGGACATGAGATGGGCTTTCTCCCTAGGGAATAAAAAATAAAGATGTCGCTCTAATTATACCTCGGGTGGGACCCGCTCGCTAAGGGGGATCTCACCGGTCTGATGCCAGACCTGCATGTCGACCTTAGCCCGTTCGTAGGCGGCAACCAGTTCCTGATCGCTGCCTTTGTAGCGGGCAATTGTCTGCTGGGCGCACAGAGTGCAGCCACGCATGGCCCGGTAGCTATCCGCATGGCAGGTCAGGCACCCATCGAGCCGGATCATCATCAGCGTAAAAGCCTGGTGCTCCAGGCTGCCAGGGGGTTGCTGGAGGACATGATCCACCAACTCCTGCCACTCCCGCCCGCGCAGATTGCGTAGCAGTGGAATGACGCGAGCAGGAAAGAGGATCTCGGCATCACTCTGGTACATCATCTCGACGGACCTTAAGCACCTGATACACAAAGACCGCTCACTCGGCAGGAGCGGTCTTGGGGCGTTGCATTGGAAGCCAAGCTCACATCTTCAAGGAATAGCTGCTGCTCCAGCCCATGCCAGCAACATGTCTTATTTTTTCCGAGCACTCTTGGCGACTTCCTTCGTCTCGCGAGCCAGGCGTTCCTCCTCAGCACGGGTGGGAGCGATTGTCTGCCAATAACTCAACGGCTTCGAAAGCCGCGCCTTATCGAAGATGTGGGCCGTGGTGCGATCATAGCTGGCGATCTCATAGTCGTGGTCCATCTTGATGGCATCAAACGGGCAAAACTCAGCGCAGAAGCCGCAGTTCATACAGATGTCAATGTCGATGTAGAACTGCTCCGGCTGAGGCTTAGGACGCCCGCTCTCAGGATCGGTCCCACGCACAATCCAGATACACTGAGGTGGACACACCTTAGCACAGATGCCACAACTGGTGCACCAGTCATCACCGGGAGCTTCCGGGTGATCGGCGTCGTTGACTACCAGGAAGGGGATGTAGCGAAACCGCTCCGGCACCGCGATCTTTTCTTCAGGATACTGGACGGTGAAGATGCCCACTGTATCTGTGCTCTGCCGTGCCTGGAATCCAGCGTCGGAGGTATAGCGTTTCAGGCCCCAGCGGAAGTCATCCACATAGGTATCGATGAAGTGTTTGAGTGTGACCCCCAACCCCTTCAGGATGCCCAGTCCGTACATGCTCACTCCTCGTGAAGACCCCATTTAGCAGGGAGGCGATGCGCCAAACGCCTAGCGATCAACCTCACCCAAAACGATGTCGATGCTGCCCAGAATGACAATGATGTCAGCCACTTTATGTCCGAGGCACATCTCTTCCAGGGCGGTCAGATTGATGAAACTTGGCGATCGGACGTGGTATCTGTATGGATTCGCCGAGCCATCTGAGACGAGATAAAAGCCCAACTCGCCCTTTGGGTTTTCGGCGTGACCATAGTGCTCACCCTTGGGCATGCGGAAGTTGTAGGCGCGCTTACCGGCCCAGAACTCTTGTCCCTCTGTCTCCTTGAGACGCGGCACCAATTGCTGAAGGATGCGAAGGCTCTGGCGCACCTCGTCCAGGCGGATCAGATACCGATCATAGGCGTCGCCGTGGTAGCGTACCGCCACATCGAAGTCGAACTCATTGTAGATGCTGTATGGATCGGCCCGTCGCAGGTCGTAGGGCACCCCGCTGGCTCGCAGGACCGGCCCGGTCGTGCTGTAGGCAATGGCCCGATCGGGAGGCAGCACGCCCACACCCTTCAAACGGGTGACCAGCACCTCGTTAGTGGTCAGCAGGCGATCTAGTTCATCGGTCGCCCGCGGCAGGCGCTCGTACACCAGGTCGTTGATAAACTCCAACGTGTCGAGGTTGCGTGCCCGGTCACCCGGCTTGACTGCCGGACCCCCGATGTAGGATGGCAGGTCAAAGGCCACACCGCCGAAACGCATGTAATTGCACATCATCCGCGACCCGGCAGCCGACTCGAACAGGTCCAGAATCAGCTCGCGCTCGCGCAGGGCGTAGAGGACCGGCGTGAAGTAAGCGCCGAGGTCGTTCAACAGGAAACCGATGGCCGAGTAGTGGTTCTGGATACGGGTCAGCTCAACCATCAGCACACGGATCAGCTCGGCGCGCTCCGGCACCTCCTGGCCCATCATCTTCTCAACCGTGATGGCGTAGGCCAGGTTGTTCGACATGCTGCAGAAGTAGTCCAGGCGGTCAGTGTAGGGCATGTTCTGCAGGTAGGTGTTGCGCTCGCCGATCTTGTCGTGGTTACGGTGCAAATAGCCGAACACTGGCTTAAGGCGGGTAATTGTCTCCCCGTCGACAGTCACCACCATACGGAATACGCCGTGGGTGCTGGGGTGCTGTGGCCCCAGGTTGACAATCAGTTGGTCGGTCTGAATCTGGTGAACGTCCACACCGCTGCCAGTCATCGGCGTGCCCAGCCCTGCATAGAGGGCCTCTTCGCCCTTAGGCTTCCACTCTTCGAGGGTGAACCCTGGCGGGTATTGCACGTTCATGCCATAGGGCACATGCATCTCAGCACGCTCTACGTGCCCTCCCGGCCAGCGGCTCTTAAATGGCTTGGCATCTTCTTCATAGAAAGGCTCACGCCAGTCCTTGCGTAGGGGATGCCCAACGAAATCTTCCCACATCAAAATGCGGCGCAGATCAGGATGGCCAGCAAAGCGGATCCCCATCAGGTCCCAGGCTTCGCGCTCCTGAAAGTCAATGCCAGGCCACACGTCGATCAGCGAGGGAAGAGTGGCTTCATCGCGCGGGGTGCGTGCTTTGAAGGTCAGGGCCGGGCCGCCTCGGTGCGTGTTGGAAGCGTTATAGACCATCTCGAAGAAGCCATCCGCCAGATAGTCCACGTAGTTAGCGCTGGCCAACAGGTCGTAGCCCAGGTCATCACGGATGGAGGTGGCGACCTCCACCAATCTGTCGCTGGAGACGATGACACCCTGATAACCTTCGCGGGTGTCCGGCTCGACTGCGCCGGGGAATTTGCTGGTCAGGAACTCAAGCGGTTCGGTAATTTTCGCGTCAGCCGGTGCATTGGGAGTTGCGTCAACCATTTTCTCTTCTCACGTCCTCAGATCAGTCTGCTGCCGCGTCGTCCGAGAGTTGTGCGCCAGTCTTGGGGGCCGTCTCACTGCGGATCAGGGCCGCCTGGCGGGGATCAATGAGGTCTGGTCCTAGCAAAGGAATGGGAATTGGCTCGCTCTGGCCTGGCTTATACCACGGCACAGTGCGGATGCTCTGGCTTTCGATCTTCTTGTGGAGGACCATGAAGCCGTGGAGCAGAGCCTGAGGGGTGGGGGGGCATCCGGGGACGTATACATCCACCGGAATGAATTTATCGATGCCGTCGACGACGTTGTAGCCCTCTTTGAAAGGGCCACCGCCTGACGCGCATGCGCCCATGGCCAGCACGTAGCGAGGCTCAGCCATCTGGTTGTAAAGCCGGACGATCTGGGGCACCATTTTCTTGGTAACTGTGCCCGACACGATCATCAGGTCGGCCTGGCGCGGACTGGGGCGCATCACCTCCATGCCGAAGCGGGCCGGATCGTAGCGCGAAGCTGCCGTGGCGATCATCTCGATGGCACAACAGGCCAGTCCAAACAGCATCGGCCACACCGAGCGTGCCCGGCTCCAGTTATAGATCCGATCCAGGGTAGTAATGGCTATGTTGGACTTTAGCTCATCCGGGATAGGATAGTCGGGGTTGTGCAGGTCATCGAACTCCACTGTCATGATGCCTCGCTAACCTCCTCACCGCGGTGTGTGCGGCGTTGCTGGAGCGATTGTTGTGGTTATGACGTGCTTGGAGACAGTTCCGGACAGAGGAAGCCGCGCCAAACCTTTGGGCTTCTCAAATAGGCGAGCCAGACGACGTTTCCTCATGCACAGAAATGGCTCCTACGGGAGGAGCACAACACACTGGTTCGCTGATTTGGCATCTGGTTCTGTCCATGTGTAATAGTACACTGCGCCCCCCCAAAAATCAAGGCTTTGGCGGGAGGGCAGCCATCCAGGCTGTGGCCCAGAAAACCCGCCAATCGATTGCCAGCGGCGGCGCTTATATCACCTTGATCGTTGCCGGCATCGTCTGGCTGGTCGGATTCACGTGCACTCAGTTCCTGCCGAAGGAGATTGTCGGCTATAGCTGGGCTGTGATCAGTACATCTCCTTTGCATCCCTGGGCAGGGATCGCACATACTCCAGGTGAGCGCTAACCCTCCTGTCATCGTCGTGAGGGTACTGAAAGCCAAAACGCTCTGCGATGGGCAGAGCTACCCTTCTGAAAAGATCGCACATCGCGAACAACGCTCTCCACGTGTTATCGTAGCTGGCCTCAGCGTAGGTGTTCAGCAGCATATCCCACAACTCTGGCTCCAGGTATTGCTGGAAGTACTTGCCCTGCTTGCCGGGGTTTCTTGAAAACTGGGTCTCGATACCAATATGCCAGATCAGCATTTTCTCCAACTGCTCTCGCACCACCTGATCCAGCATGTGTCGGGCGTAGATGATCTCCTGCCGCCACAATCCCTTGGCTACGTAGGGGCAAACCCACCAAAATTCATTGCAGCAGTCCGAGAAGGCTTTGGGTGTGGGTGGTCTGGGCAGATAGTCGTTCTCACTGGGGGGGTCAAACGGCTCAATGATCCCATCTTTGTCCAGTAGCAACAGGCTCAGGCTGTCTCGTCCAAGCTCCTTGAGTCTTGCGACAGGATAAATCCCTAGGTCTATCCGATTGCCATCCATGAATTGCATAAGATATACAAAACTGCCATCGTTGCTCGGAGGCGGCTCTTGCATCTCCTCAGGCAGCTGCAAAATCATGATCTCGCCAAAACGCTTGATCCACTCAAAGTTATTCTTGAAGGGAGCGACATCGGTGACCAGATAGACAATGTCAAAGTCTTGAAAGATGTCCCGTGGAGCATTAGGGTTCGCGCGCGAACCGTTCATGATCACCGCTCGAATGCGCTCATCGTCCTTCGCGGTATTGATGATGAGATCCAACATTTCTTGTTCGGTACGCATGGCAATCCTGAAGGCAGCAGCCAACTTGTGATGGCTCATTGATGCTCACACTGCTTGAACCCAGATCCAAAGATGATCGAAGCGATCATATCCACGTGGGCCATCACAGACAATTTGATGCTGCCTGCCAACGAAGAGAAGATTCTTCTTCGACCCCTGATTCCATCGCCTCCAGCGTTCCCCGGATTATCCCACCCCCTCATCGATTTCCTGTGCCCATGTTTTTAGTCATCTCCCCCACACAATGCGGGACCAGATCGCTCCGGCCCCGCCTAACGCAATAAGGATTTTGGCTTCATATTCTCACAAAACTTGACTTGGAGTCGACTCCAAGGGGTATACTGGCTTTACGGGAGGGAAATTTATGAAAATCTCGGAAGTAAGCGAACGATATGGTATTTCGTTGGACACACTGCGCTACTATGAGCGTATCGGTCTGATCCCGCCAGTAAATCGAAGTGCCAGTGGTGTCCGGGATTACAGTGAAATCGATATTAGGCGGATCGAATTCATTAAGTGCATGAGGAGTGCAGGGCTTCCAATTGGAGCGCTGATCGAGTATTTCAGACTGGTTCAACAGGGCGACCAGACCATTGAAGCCAGGAGAGAAATCTTGAAAGAGCAGCGGGAGCAGCTTGCGGTCAGAGTGGCAGAAATGCAAAAGATGCTGGATATGTTGGATCGCAAAATTGAAGTGTACGAAAACGCTGTCTTGAAAAGAGAAAGGGAAATCGTTCAAGTAGAGGAATGAAAAGAACTGGGTTGAAGGCCAGGCCCCAGCAATAATCAGATTGATGAAAAGGAGGAGTTCAAAAATGCAAAAGCGCAAACTCGGAAACAGGGGCCTGGAAGTTTCGGCTCTCGGGCTTGGCTGCATGAGAATGAGCTTTGGAGACAAACCGGTTGGCGACAGGCAGGAAATGATCGCTGTGATTCGGACGGCTGTCGAACGCGGCATCACCTTCTTCGATACGGCTGAGGTCTATGGCCCGTTCACAAACGAAGAACTCGTGGGCGAAGCCCTGGAGCCATTCCGCAGGCAGGTGGTGATCGCCACCAAATTCGGGTTCAAACACGATTCCAACAAGGGACCAAGTCCTACGGTTGGCCTGGATAGTCGGCCAGAGCAAATCAAGCGGGTCGCCGAAGCCTCACTCAAGCGCCTCCGGGTCGAGGCCATCGATCTGTTTTACCAACACCGGGTTGACCCAAACGTGCCCATCGAGGACGTGGCAGGGGCCGTCAAGGAACTGATTCAGGAAGGCAAGATCAAGCACTTTGGCCTTTCGGAGGCAGGAGCACAAACCATCCGTCGCGCCCACGCAGTCCAGCCAGTCACGGCGGTCCAGAGCGAGTACTCACTGTGGTGGAGAGCCCCTGAAGAGGAAGTGCTGCCCACATGCGAGGAACTCGGCATTGGCTTTGTGCCATTTAGCCCGCTGGGGAAGGGCTTCCTCACGGGAAAGATAGACGAAAACACAACCTTCGACAGCTCCGATATCCGCAGCCGCATCCCTCGCTTTGCGCCAGAGGCGCGGAAAGCCAACCGAGTTCTGGTCGATTTGCTCGCTCAGGTCGCAGAACGGAAGGGGGCGACACCGGCTCAGATCGCGCTTGCCTGGCTGCTGGCCCAAAAGCCGTGGATTGTTCCGATACCGGGCAGCCGTAAGCTCGAGCGCCTGGAGGAGAACATCGGAGCAGTTGCCGTCGAGCTTACGTCAGACGATCTCCAGGAGATTGAGAGCGCCCTCTCAAAGATCGCAGTGCAAGGGGATCGCTATCCCGAAGACTTCGCGCGACAGACCGGTCGCTGAACAAGGCAAGGCGTGCAAGGATTCGGGAAATAGACATCGGCGGCCACAGTTATGACACACATTGCCATGGTGGAACGACTCGACAGCAAAGACTCCGATCCAGAGATGTGTCAGGCATGAGGACGTGAGTAACAGGCAGTTAACATTCTCGTGTGTGACGGCGCACCCGATCAGAAATGTGGTACACTTACTATAATCTTGCAAACCGTTCGTGAGAGTTTGATGGCACGGCTTTGACGTTATTTCGTTGCGTGAGGTTGTGTCAGAGGACACTGCGAATCCATGATAGGGTCGCCGTTTGAAAGCATGTCTGCGGGGATACTGGATGCCATCCATGAGGCAGCGCTAACCATCACATCTGAGTTGTCGCTCCCCGTGGTTCTAAATCGCATTGTCGGCTTGGCGCGAGAGCTAGCCCAGGCCCGCTATGCGGCGCTTGGTATCCCCGATCCTAGTGGCAGCCACCTCGTACAGTTTGTGATCTCTGGTATGACAAAGGAGGAGCAGCACCAGATCGGTAGTCTCCCGGTTGGTCGTGGATTGCTGGGTGCGCTGCTTGAGCCGGATGCGCGTTCGATCCGGCTCCGTGACATTGCTGACGATCCACGCTCAGTTGGAGTCCCGGAAGGTCACCCGGCCATGACCAGCTTTCTGGGAGTGCCGATCCGCTCGCGCGGCAGGCTGTTGGGCAATCTTTACCTGACGAACAAGATCGACGCCGACGAGTTCAGCCTTCAGGATCAGAAGATCATCGAGACACTGGCCAGCTATGCAGCAGTAGCTATTGAGAATGCGCGTCTGTATCAGCATATGCAGCGGCTTGCTGTGCTCGAAGAACGCGAGCGCATTGGCATGGACCTGCACGATGGCATTATCCAGTCGATCTATGCTGTTGGGCTGACGCTGGAGCACGTGCGCTGTCTGATGGTTGAAGACCCTGCCACGGCGCAGGAGCGATTCAACGAAGCCATTAGCGGCCTCAACATGATCATCAAAGATATCCGCAACTACATCCTGGACCTGCGCCCCATCCGCTTTGAGGGAGCCAACTTGACCGCCGCCATTGCCATGTTGGCCCGCGAGTTTCAAGCTAACACATTGGCCGACATTCGGTTGGAGTGCGATCCTCAAGTGGACCATGGTCTAAATGAGCAGATTGCTACTGCCGCCTTCCATATTGTTCAGGAGGCGCTGGCTAACGCTGCCAAACATGCTGCCGCGACTACTCTCTCCGTCAGCATCGACGTGCAGGATGAACAGCTTGTGTTGGGGGTGCGGGACAATGGGATCGGCTTTGACCCGGACAAGGCCAACCATCGTCTGGGGCACGGCCTTTCAAACATGAAGCTGCGGGTGCGTTCGGTGGGGGGACGGATGGAGATCACGTCGGCTCCAGGCAAGGGAACAGCCATCACTGCCTACCTTCCGCTCAATGGCAAGGGAGCTTGAGCGCTTTGCAGGAAGGTCTTAGCGCCTTTTCCAGACTCAAACATTGGGCTGGAAGTGATTTCGGCTAGACATTACTCATCGAGCAGCGTCAGGTTGGCAAAGCTGGCCAGCAGACGTTTCAGCCCGGCTGTGTCGAACACGACGCTGACTTCCTCGTCAGCTCCACTGAGGCGGCTCTCGATCACAATGCCTTCGCCAAACCGGGCATGTTTGACACGCTGCCCAGCCCGGAACTGGGTGACGGCGCGTGCTGCGCTCCCTCCAGCCGCAGCGGACAGTGGAAGACCAGACCTTCTCCCGATGTCGTATGCTGCTGGGCCAGCACTGATGGATGGAACAGGCATGGTCAGATCGACCGGAATGTCGTCGATAAAACGGGAGCGCAGATTCAGAGTGCTGTCACCCCACGAGGACCGCCGGAAGGCATAGACCAGATACAACAGTCGACGGGCGCGCGTCATGCCGACATACATCAACCGTCGCTCCTCGGCCATCTGTTCTGGGTCGCCGATGGAGCGCTGGTGCGGCAGCAGGTTCTCCTCTAACCCTACGATGAACACCGCATCAAACTCAAGTCCCTTGGCGGCATGAAGTGTCAGAAGTGAGGGGGCATTAGCACGCTCATCCAGGTTGTCCACGTCTGAGACGAGCGATACTTCCTCCAGGAACGTCGAGAGCGGAAGCTCTTCGAACTCGGCGGCCAGATTGACCAGCTCCATCACGTTGGCCTGCCGTTCATCGCCTTGGGGGGTGCCGTCATCTAGACTGTTGAGATAGCCAGTTTCATCCAACACCAGCTTGAGCAGTGTGCGGATCGGCATCTCAGCATACACCTGACGCCAGCCATGCAGCATCCTGGCGAAGGTCAGCAGCGCGTCTCGGCCCCGCCCATTGAAAGGCCCGCTGTCTGGCTGTTCAGCCAGACGCTGCAATGCAGCTCCAGACGAGACCTGCATCTGCCTGGCCCACGCTTCGAGCGTCTCGATGGTCTTGCTGCCTATGCCACGCGGTGGAATGTTGATCACCCGCGCCAGGCTGACGGCATCATTCGGGTTGTGGATCACCCGCAAGTAGGCCAGCACATCCTTAATCTCGCGCCGAGCGTAGAAGCGCGTGGCACCTACCAGCCGGTAAGGGAGATTGGCCCGCACGAAGGCGTCCTCCAACACGCGCGACTGGGCGTTGGTACGGTACATCACGGCGATCTCGCCTGGCTCTGCCTCGTGGGTCGCCACCAGCGTTGCGATCTGATCCACTACAAACTGCGCCTCGTACTGCTCGTTGTGCGCCTCGTAGAGCAGGATAGCCGGGCCGCCGTGCTGTTCGGTGAACAGCTTTTTGGCGGTGCGGTGCGGATTCTTGTCGATCACGGCGCGAGCTGCATCGAGGATCAACTGAGTGGAGCGGTAGTTTTGCTCAAGCAGGATGGTGACCAGGTCAGGGTAATCCTCGCGCAGGCGCATGATGTTGCGGTAGTCAGCCCCACGCCAGCGGTAGATCGACTGATCTTCATCACCGACGCAGAACAGATTGCGACGCTGGGCCGCCAGATGCCTGAGCAGGGCGTACTGGGCGCCATTGGTATCTTGGAACTCATCGACCAGGACATAGTCGTAGTGGTTCTGGTAGTATGCCAACACCTCCGGGTGGTTGGCAAACAGGAGCGCAGTGTGCATCAGCAGGTCGTCGAAGTCTACGGCATTGTTGGCCGCCAGCCGCTGCTGGTAACGTTCATAGGCGCGTTTGACTATCTCGTCGAAGTAGGAGCGGGGCTGGAAATCCTGGGGGGTGATCAGCTCATTCTTGGCTTGTGAGATGACGTTCAGGATGCGATCGGGCTGATAGTGTTTCTCATCCAGGCCCAGGTCATCGACGATCACCGCCTTGATCAGCGCCTTCTGATCGGATGTGTCGAAGATGACATATTCGCGTGAGAGGGGCAGATAGCCTTTGCTAGCCTGCTCGCGCAGGATGCGCGCACAGATAGCGTGGAAAGTGCCCAGCCGAGTATCGCGCAACGATCCCCCCAACAACCCCTCGACGCGCTGGCGCATCTCACGGGCCGCTTTGTTGGTGAAGGTCATTGCCATGATACGCCAGGCCGGTACGCTCCGCTCCTGAACCAACCAGGCGATGCGGTGGGTGAGCACGCGGGTTTTGCCACTGCCCGGCCCGGCCAGGATCAGCACCGGCCCATCCGGCGCAGTGACGGCAGCCCGTTGCTGGTCATTCAGTCCCTTCAGAATGGGTGAGGTCAAAATGGCGCTCCCTCTTGAGAATAGCTCAAGCCGAGCACTGTATCGCATGTAGGGGCCAGGAGCAGAGAAGGATATGTGCCCTGCGGCTACGTCCCCCAGTCGCGCATATACAGGAAGTCGTGGCCGATTGTGCGCTGTGACAGCTTGGCGATGATTGGCGGGCGGCGCTTGTAGTGCGTCAGCCGGACGGTGCGCCATACCTTCTCGACAAACGCCCGTGGGAACCCGGCGTCTACCGCCTCATCGAGCGTGTAACGTCGGTCGACGAGCAGGTAAAGAAGCTGATCAGCCTCGTCATAGGTGTAGCCCAGCTCGCCCTCATCGGTCTGGCCGGGCCACAGATCGGCAGAGGGGGGCTTGCTGACGATTGCCTCTGGCACCCCCACCGCGCGGGCCAGTTGCCGCACCTGGCACTTATATAGGTCGCCGATGGGCTGCAGGGCAGCGGCGTTATCTCCGAACAGCGTGGTATAGCCCAGCAGCGTCTCGGTCTTGTTGCTGGTGCCAATGACCAATGCATCGAAGGCTGCCGACTGGTCAAACAGCACGATCATACGTTGGCGAGCCATCGCGTTGCCTCGGCGCAGGGGGGTGATGTCTGGGAAGCGCTCAAAGAGAGGCTCAACCATCGGCGTGATGTCTACTGTGTCGTGGCAGATCCCCAGGCGCTCGATCAGCAGGCCGGCATGCTCGTAGCTTTCTGCGACTGAGGTCTGGTATGGCATCCGCAGACCCAGCACGTTTTCTCGCCCCAGAGCTTCGGCGGCCAGGAAGGCTACCAGCGATGAGTCCACGCCGCCGGACAGACCGATCACAGCCCGGCGAAATCCAACCCGCTGCACCTCGTCCCTGAGAAACTGGGTGATCGCGCGGCGGGCGAGGTCTGTGTTGATCTCCATCTGCTCCAAAAGGTGGGTGATAGCCATAGATCAACCCCTGTCCGGCGCGGTGTGCAGGATGCGCTCCAACGTCTGGGCCGTAAGCGTGGTGCGCTCGTCGCGCAGCAGCGGCAGGCGTGAGCGGGTGCGATGCAGGTGCCCAGTGTCGATGGGGACGGTCAGCAGAGCCTCATCCAGATAGGGAGCCTGGGCCAGCAGCTCACCATCCGGATCGTAAACCAACGATCCTCCCCAAAAGATGAACCCATCCTCTAGGCCGACCCGGTTGACATGCGCGACAAAGGCCGTAAATAGCCCGGCATAAGCCTGTGTGACCCGCTCAACCCAACGGGTACTGGCTAGTTTCTCTTGCTTGTCCAGGCCGCGGCCTGGGCTGGCCGACATCAGCAACAGGATGTCGGCTCCGTCTAGCCATAGCAAGTAGGGTGGACTGGCATGCCAGAAATCCTCACAGATCAACAGGCCAACCCGCCCAAAGCGTGTGTCGAAAGCACGCAGGTCGTTGCCCCACGCGAAGTAACGTCCCTCATCAAACAGCGTATAGGTCGGCAGGTAGACTTTGCGATGCACATGGACCAGCTCGCCCTGGCTCAGATAGGCCGCTGCGATATAGAAACGGTGCCGCGCGTCCTCGTCGACAAATCCGACCACGATGTCTAGGTGGCGGCTGGCCTTGTACAGCGGCTTGAAGACGGGATTGTCCCTGGCAGGTTGAGTGGCCACATCGTAACTCAAGTCCTGGAGATTGTAGCCGGTCAGTGACAGCTCAGGGAAGCAGATCAAGTCAACATTCTGCTGGCAGGCTTGGTCGATCAGGCTCAGGTGTTTGTCCAGGTTGGCTTGCACGTTCCCAAGAACTGTATTGATCTGAGCAAGACCCAGGGAAAAACGCATGTTGACCCTCCAGGGGCTGCCTCATTCAGTCCTCAGCCGCTGGGTGGAAGGTGAGCGCGGCGACGCCTGCCCCGCTCAGTCCCACGGCGGCTACGACCAGATCGAGCGCCTGATCAAGCCGTAGTCCACCGACCATAGGCGCTGCCTCGCCACGGGTGTAACCAATGCCGAACACACCTAACCCCAGCAGAGCCATCATCAGCCACAAGCACACGCCTGGGCGATGGACAAGGCGGGCAGCTAACCACGCCATGGCCAGCAGGATAGCCCCCAGCACGATCCCAAACAGTTGGCTGTTAAAGCGCGGTTGGACCAGGCCGTACAGGTCAGGTAGCTCGGCCACCACCAGAGGCGCGTAGCCGGCTAGTGAGTCGACAGCCCGACCAGCCGCGCAGCGATCGGCCAAGCAGCCTGTGTACACCAGCACGGCTCCCGCTGGCAACGCAAACGCCAGCGCATCGGTGGCCTGCCGCCAGATCACCTGCCGCCAGCGGCAGGCTAGGGCCAGCACAGCTAGGCCGGTCAGCAGCGCCCCATGCCAGTCCAGGCCGCCATGCCACACCTGGATGGCCTCAACTACGTGATCTGAGAAGTAAGGCCAGTGGATCGCGACGTGCACCGCTCGCCCACCCACAATCCCTCCCATCAGGGCCAGCAGCCCTGCATCGATCCAGGCATTGGCACGCTTCTCGGTACGCCAACCCTGCCAGGCTAACATAGCTAGGCCAACCAGAATCGCGGCGGCCAGCAGCACGGTATATGTCCAGAGAGTGATCGATCCGATCCGTCCAAGCTGTGGTGCCATATGAGGTTAATGATACCCGCTGGCCTTGCCGTGCGGCAACCCCTCTGGCGCTGGCTCAAGGTAGACGTGCTCCCCCAGTTTTTTGGGGCTGTGCCAACGCGAGACATCGGTTATAATTTGATTGGTGTGCACATTGGAATCAGAGTCAGTTCTGTTTAATCTGCTGGGCTAGTTGAGGAGGACATTATTTCATGGCTATTAAGGGCGTTCTGAATTTCCTGATTGCACTCTTTGTCCTAGGGATCATAGGCGGCATTGCCCTGGCGGTGATGAACAGCGCCCGCGGACGCAAAGCTCAACCCGGCGTCCTGCTGGCTGCCATCAGCCTGATCGTGGTGGTGGTGATTATTGCCTTGAACGCCGGCCTGGTGCTGATCCAGCCCAATGAAGTAGGCGTGGTCTTTCGCCAGACGGCCCAGGGGGATGCTTCGCTGCGCGAGCCGCTCGGCTCCGGCCTCCACTGGGTGATTCCTTTTATCGATCAGGTGATTGTCTACGATGCCAGCCAGCAGAGCGTGACCATGGCTGGCGTGACAGAGGCATACAACCAGGCTGGTGAGGCCGGGATGTATAGTGCTGTGCGCGCCATCTCAAAAGACGGCCAGACCATCAATGTTGATGTCACAGTGATCTACAAGCTAGACCCCACCCAGATCAACCAGATTCATCGTAGCTGGCGCAACACTTACGAGGAGGGCTTCATTGTGCCCCAGACGCGCTCCGAGGTGAGGAATTTAGTCTCGCTATATGGAGCCGAGGAGATCTACAGCGGTGGGCGCGCCCAGCTTGAAACCCAGGTTTTTGATGCCCTCAAGGAGCAGATTCAACCGCAGGGCTTCATTCTGACTAACTTCCTCATCCGTGACATCTCGTTCTCCGATCAGTTCACCCAGGCCATCGAACAGAAGCAGATCGCCGAACAGGAGGCCCAGCAGGCTCAGCGGCGCGTCGAGCAGGCTCGTCAGGAGGCCGAACAAGTGCGTGTCGAGGCCCAGGGCCGCGCCGACGCGGTCGTGATCGCGGCAGAAAGCGATGCTGAGGCGACCATCATCCGCGCTGAGGCTGACGCCGAGGCTTTGCGGCTGATCAATGAGGTGCTTACTCAGAATCCGAACCTGATCCAGTGGCAGTACATCAACCAGCTAGGGGACCAGGTGCGCCTGATCATCATACCCAGCAACAGCCCCTTCCTGTTTGACCTTCAGCAGTTGATGCAGCAAGCAGGCGCTCAGCAGACCTACGAAACGATACCTACTCCGTCGGGGGGGACCCAGCCTTAAGCCGCAGAGTTGAGGACGGCAGGAGATATGGAGCAAACGATAGCCCTCACCCCCCCCTCGGTGGTGAGGGCTATGTGTCAATCGGGTAGGTGGTTGCCCTATGATTGGCCAACAATTTGTACCAACTGTGTCGATTTTATTTATAATACAAGGAGGGTAAGATCATTCGTCATGGGGGTGCAGAGATGCGCTGCTCAACGACCAGATGAAGGAAGCATTGCCTCAGGGGACGTGAATAACAGACGCTGCAAAAGTTTCGAGCCATTCTAAGGAGGGTTTCGGTGACACCACAGCTCCCCAAGTACGCTTATTTTCAGGGGCAGATCGTCCCATTTGAAAAAGCGACTCTGAGCGTCATGAATCACACGTTCAACTATGGCACAGGGGCCTTTGGAGGTCTGAGAGGGTTCTGGAACGCAGATGAAAAACAGCTCTATGTATTTCGTCCCCTCGATCACTTCACACGCTTTCTAGACTCGGCCCGTCTCTTGATGTTCGATCTGGACTACACCTCTGAGCGCCTGCTCGACATTTTGATCGAGCTGCTCCGCGCCGAGGGCTGGCAGACCAACGTCTACATCCGCCCGCTGGCCTACATCGCCTCCAATCTGATCGGGGTCAAGTTGCACGGCTTAGAGTACGCGGTAACGATGTTTTCGCTGCCGTTTGGTAGCTATGTCCCGAATGAAGAAGGTATCAGCGTGACCTTCTCCTCGTGGCGTCGAGTGGACGACAACACCATCCCGGCGCGTGGCAAGATCGTCGGCGCGTATGCCAACTCGGCGCTGATCAAGAGTGATGCTGTGCTGTCTGGCTATGATGAAGCGTTGGTTCTCAACCAGAATGGCCATCTCTCAGAGGGCAGTGCAGCCAACTTCTTCATGATTCGCAACGGTGTAGCCTATACCCCGCCTATCACCGCCAACATCCTGGAAGGCATTACCCGCCGCACGGTGATTGAACTGCTGCGCGAGGAGATGGGTCTCCAAGTGGTTGAGCGGGAAATCGACCGGACAGAGGTCTACTTAGCTGACGAGGCTTTTCTATGCGGGACCGGGGTGCAGATCGCAGCCATCACCTCCGTCGACCACCGGCCTGTAGGGTCCGGTAGCTTGGGGCCGATTGTCAGCGAGCTGCGCTCTCTGTATTTTGATGTTGTGACAGGTCGCGTGGAGAAGTACCGGCACTGGACCACGCCTGTCTATCAGAGCATTATGGCGCAGTAAGACAACGGCTCTTAGCCCCGTGTACAAAAGGACCTGAGCGATTCAACAGGTCCTTTTCTCTACCTTAAAACTTCCGCTGGATGTAGGAGCTGGATAGCCCTCTGAAATTGGGCGAGAACGACGGGCAAGGTTTGCCCTTCAAGACCCGCTCCTCGTAGGTGTCTCCGGGAATCCTTAACACCATCCGATGATGCGAGGATCGCCAAAGGTAGGGCCAAGCCAGCACGAGATGAACGTCAGCACGAGAAGCGGCAAGGCAATCACAGCCGTGATGCCAGCCACACTCCTTGACTGCTCATTTGCTCCCATGCCAGCAATGATGACTGGGATGCCGAAGACTGCGATTCGTACCAAGAAGATAAATAGACGCGGGATACGAATCAGGTTGGAATAGAGATCGACGCCGATCAGCAGTGCGAGGAAGGCGAGCACGAATGTGTAGAGAATCGACGATTTGTCCCCGGCAAGCGTTAACAGAGCGATTGTCCCGATCAGGAGCAGGTAGTGTAAAATCGTCGTCCAGTGCAGAGGGTAGAGTGGAATAAATTGTGCAATGTCAAGACCTGGCATGCTGGCCTCCATCAGTACCCATAACTTTTTGACGATTATACATCATGCTGGATGCATCCGTCGAAACTGGGTGGCCAAATGGCCTACCCGCTGGCCGTAAAAAGCAGAGCTCCCGCCGGGTGTGAGGGGGGAGACCCGGCGGGGGCCTTCGCCAAAGGAGGAGACAGCGATGAGCGCTATCAAACTCACTTGCTATACTAAAATATGCGGACAGGAAACCCTAGTTACAAAGTTCACGCCGGTTGCGTGACATTAGTCACAATTTGTGATCCCGTTCACAATACAAGCCGGGTATAGCGTGAGGCCATTGCAGTGGCTGCTGACGATCTACGCAGGCGCTTGAGACGCTTGGGAGTGACCACTGGGCGCGATTTTGTGCCGAAGCCACGCCCGCAACTCGGTCCGGATATTGATGCGCTGGTCGACGGCCAGACAGTTGAGAGGGCCAGTGGGGCATGTTTTAGAATCAGGCGCTTGCACGAGCCAGGAACGGTGCATGGCGCTGTCCAGTTGTCAGAATGGCTGGCGCAGGACGTAACGACGTTAGCCCAGCTCAGCGCCGAGGAGACGCTCTCCCAGACAGCCTTGCCCCGTTTCGTGTTTCTCGATGCGGAAACGACAGGTCTCGGCGGCGGGGCGCTGGCCTTCCTGGTGGGGATTGGCTTCTTTAACCAGGCGGGTCGGTTTGAGGTGCATCAACTTTTCCTGCGCGATCCAGCCGAAGAGATGGCGATGCTGGCGCTGCTGAGTGACGTGTTCGCGCCGGGAACCGCGCTGGTGACGTTCAATGGACGGACCTTTGATGTTCCCTTGTTAGCTGATCGCTACGTATTGGCGCGGCGGCGGTCGCCTCTGAGCCGCCTGCCCAACCTGGATTTGCTGCCTCCGGCACGCCGCCTGTGGCGGCGACGGCTGTCGTCATGTTCGCTTAGGTCGCTGGAGGAGAGTGTGCTCGGTGTTCAACGCACCTCCCAGGACGTGCCTGGCGCGCTAATCCCCATGCTCTACCGCCAGTACCTGGAAACGCGAGATGCTCGCCAGATGGTGCGCGTGCTCTACCATAATGAGATGGACCTGCTCTCCATGGTGGCATTGGCCGTGACGTTGTGCCAAATCTTTGAGCGGCCCGACGCTGCAGCACAGCCTATTGACGACCAGTTAAGTCTGGCCCGCTGGTATTATCATCGAGGGATGCTTCGAGACAGCGAGACGGCCTACCGCGTGGCAGCCCACACAGCGCCCGACGCCGAGTCACGATATGATGCTCTGGTGGGATTGGCGTCCCTGCTCAAGCAGACGGGCCGCCACGACGAGGCCGTCTCCCTGTGGGCTGCTGTGGCTGATCTGGGGATTGATACCCTGGGCCATGAGGAGATTGCGAAGTATCACGAGTGGCGCACCAGGGACTTGACCCAGGCGCTAGACTGGACTGAACGGGCCATCCGCCTGGCCGAGTCGTGGCGGCCTGGCTGGCGGGGCAGGCGGGCGCTGAACGAGTTGCACCACCGCCGCGGGCGTCTGCTCAGGAAGCTCTCTAAATAAATAGACCTACCAGTTCTGATGGCCCAGAGGTATAGTATTTTAGCTTGCCCACTTTCATGGCGACCTCATGTGAGATTATAGTGGGTTGGCCTGAACTAGAGTGTGTATGCAAGCCCGGTTTCGGATTGCCCAGGTGCACATTAAACCCTAAAATTGAGAGAAGCTCTCATTTAGGGCGGTATGCATGTAGACCCCAGATATCAGAGATGGCTGCCAGAGTTCGGCGGGCAGAGTATGGTCTGTCTGAAGAGTCTGTCTGGCGGTGAACGACGATCGGAGTGAGGCAAACGTGGCACAAGAAGACAAGCAGGAAAGAGTGTGGATGATCGTGGAAGATGAGCCGGCACTCCGCTTGGCCCTTACAGAGATGCTCTCGATCTGGGACATCACTCCCTTGGTCTTTTCCGATGGTATTGAGACGATGGCCTGGTTGGATCAGGTAGAAAACCCCACCTTTGGCGGCAGTGTCCCTGAGCTGGCCATGTTGGATGTCCGTCTGCCAAAAGGACCGCAAGGCCATGAGATCGCGCGGCGGCTGCGGGCCACGCCAAAGACAGCCCACATGGCTATTGCGATGATCACTGCCTACCGGTTCAACCCAGAGGAGCGGGCTGCCATCATGCAGATAGCCCAACCAGACCTGTTCATCAATAAGCCCTTCCCAGACCCTGACCGGTTTAGGGAGATGCTCGAAGCGGCATTGAAGGGAAGGATCGGCTAACAACGACCCCCGTGATCAGGAACGCCTCCTGGCGTTCCTGATCGCAGCGAGAGATCAGCCTTGCAGTAAATCCACTGCTGCCCTAATGCGCCTAAGGCTGATGTCTTTTCCCAGGATCTCCATGGTCTCGAATAGCGGCGGCGAAACAGTCTGCCCGGTCACAGCGACGCGGATCGCGCCGAACAATTGCCCAGCACTTAGTCCAAGTTGTTCGGCCAGTGGCCGCAGCGCAGCTTCCTGAGCAACGTGCGAAAAGTCGGCCAGGGCAGCCAGCGTATCGTGTGCAGCACCCAGCGCCAGGGCGGTGCTGGCGGCATCCATTTTGTTCTGGATCAGCATTGTCGGGTCGGCAACCGTCACAGTGTCTCGGAAGATAAAGCCCACCATATCGACCGCTTCATTGAGCGTCTTGATGCGCTCCCGGATCAGGGGGATGACGCAGCGCAGGCGTTCGTCATCCACCACAAGCCCGGCCTGCTCCAGGACGGGTTTCAGGCGGGTGGCGAGCTGGTCCGCAGTCAGCTTCTCGCGAATGTAGACGCCGTTCAGCCACTCCAACTTCTCATACGGAAGTTTGCTGGCTGCTGGATTGATGTCTTCCAAGCGGAAACGAGCCATTGCCTCCTCAGGCGTGAAGACCTCGCGGTCGTCACCCAGCGCCCAGCCAACGTTGGTTAAAAAGTTGACTACCGCCTCAGGTAGGTAGCCGGACTCGCGGAACTCGCGCACCTGCACCATCACCCGCAGATTGCCGTCCTGGAAAGCCTGATCTCGCTTGCTGAGCTTGCCCTTGCCACTGGGGCTGAGGATCACCGGAAGATGAGCAATGGCTGGCATCTCCCAGCCGAAGGCTTTGTACATCTGCCAGTGGAGTGGAGCAGTCGCGATCCACTCATCGGCGCGCATGATGTGGCTAATCTGCATAAAATGGTCGTCGACCACATTGGCCAGGTGGTAAGTAGGCAGGCCATCCGATTTGAGCAGCACCAGGTCCTGCAAATCGGCGTTCTTAAAGACGATTGGCCCACGAATGATGTCGTTGAACGCTGTTTCCCCCTCTATCGGCATCTTGAAGCGAATCACGTGCGCCCCGATGTCTGCACCCAGGTTGAGATCGCGGCAGTGACGGTCATAGCCAGGTGTCTGGCCTGTCTGTCGCTGCTGCTCGCGCACGGCCTCTAGCCGTTCCGGCGTGCAGTTGCAGCGGTAGGCATGGCCGTGTTCGACCAGCCACTCAGCCCACTTCCGGTACAGTTCGGACCGCTCCGATTGACGATAGGGGCCATACTTCCCGCCTACGTCTGGCCCTTCGTCCCACTGCAACCCCAGCCAGCGCAGGCTTTCCTTGATGTCATCCTCGGCGTTAGGCACGTAACGGGTCTGGTCGGTGTCTTCGATGCGCAAGATGAAGACGCCGCCGTGCTTGTGAGCAAACAGCCAGTTGAACAGCGCCGTGCGCGCCCCACCAATGTGCAGATAACCGGTTGGGCTGGGCGCGAAGCGGACGCGCACTGGATAGGTAGTTGCGTCAGACAAGGCCCTATCTCCTGTGGAAGCCTGATGAGCTTGAGGGTGGATCTCGGAAACCCACTCTTATTGCACGTGAGTGCAGATTATAGCATGGTAGAGCGCCTTACAATTCCCGAGGGTTGTGGCGTGCAACGATGCTCTCTACCAGGCCGATGCCGAACAGCAATGTCACCAGCGAACTGCCACCCGAACTGATGAAAGGCAGTGTTAGACCGGTGACCGGCATCATACGGACATTCATGCCGATTGACACAAGGGTCTGGAAGAAGATCACAGTAGCCACCCCAATACAGATCAGCTTGCCTGCCATATCAGAGGTCAAGCGTGCGGCACGAAGAATGCGCAGCACTACGATCAGGATCAACAGCAGCACAGCCATCGCACCAACGAAGCCAAACTCCTCGGCGACGACGGCAAAGATGAAGTCGGTGTGGCGCACGCGCAAAAAGCGCCGTTGGCTCTGCGAGCCATTCATGTAACCACGGCCCAACAGCCCGCCATTGCCAATAGCTGTCAGGGCCTGGTTGATGTTGTAAGAAGCTTCCCGGCTAACTTCAGGGTTGATGAAGACAGCGATGCGGGAACGCTGATAGGTCTCCATCTGTGACCAGAGAATGGGAATAGCGATCAGCGCAATGGCGGCAAACAGCGCGATATGCTGCCAACGCATCCCGGCTACCCACACCATCATGAACCATACTACCAGCACCAAGATGCTGATGCCCAAGTCCGGCTGGATGAAGATGAAGAACACCGGAACAGCAGCGAACGCCAGCGACTTGAGAATGGTCGGCAGACGCTCTATCTTTTCGACGTTGCGGGCGAGCTGCTCGGCCAGAACGATGATGAGCAGCATCTTGGCCAGTTCAGAGGGCTGGAACCCGGCCACGCCGAGGTTCACCCAGCTTTGCGCCCCAGCCTCGCCCTCAACGCCAAGCAGGCCAACCAATCCCAGCAGAAACACAACGATGCCGTAGATCCACAGGTAAGTACTGGTCAGCAGGCGGTAATCGATGGCAGCCACAACGAGCAGCATGCCGATGCCCACGATCCCATACAGAATCTGGCTGCGGACACGGTCTGCCAAGCTGTCAACATCGCGCGTGGCGCTGGCGATCATCAGAATCCCAAAGATGATCAAGATGATCGTAATGACCAGCAGCATGTAATCGAAGTTGCGAAAGAGGGATGGCGCAGATTTCACAACGACTCCCGCGTAATCTATCCCTGTGGCCGACGGCGGCTGCAGTATAGCGACTCCCTGCATAGCCTGCCACCTAGGATGGTGGTCAGGCTATGCCCCTGGCTTCTAGATGGGCCAGACCGAGTCCAATGGTAGCAGCTGCCGTAAGGACGGGAATGTTGCCGGCCTGCCAAACGGTGCGCAGGCGGCTAGGGGTGTACAGGCGCACCGCCTGCCTTCCCAGGTCGTCTGTGTCAGGGGCGGCCTTCCTAACGGCAGTCAGGGCCAGAAAGGCAAAAACTTGCCCATATCCCCGATTGCCATCGACGGTAAAGACGCCCAACGGATGCCACTCCTGTGCTTCGAAACCTGTCTCCTCGCGCAGCTCGCGCTGCGCCGTGTCCAGTGGATTTTCGTCAGCATCGATGCCGCCGCCGGGTAGGTCCAGCACGCGCCGCCCAACTGCATATCGGTAATGCTCGATCAGCACAACTTGATGGTCAACAGTCAGTGCAAAGATGGAGACACAGGATGTAGCCTCGATCAGGTAGAAGTCAGGGACAATGGTCTTGCTGTCCTCTAGACGGACCTTGTCCCGGAACACCTTGAACCATGGTGAGCAGTCAAGTATTTCACAACGCTCAAGCAGTGTCCAGCGATCCATCAGCCGATTATCCCTTGGGTTGAGGTGCTGTCCGTGGCCAGAACTGCTTGAGTTCTCACCGTGCCAATCAGATCGTAAGCCATCGCGCCGGTGATGTGCACCGGGATGATCTCCCCTATGGGTAGATCGCCCTCAACGATCACCAGTCCGTCGATCTCCGGCGCGTCACGGTAGGAGCGACCCACGCTCAACCCATCACCAGAGCCTTCTATCAGTACGTCGAGCGTCCTGCCGACGAACGACTGGTTGCGTTGGTGCGAGATGTCTTGCTGGATAGCCATCAACCGCTCGCGGCGAGCCTCTTTCACCTCATCGGGCACCTGACCGGGGAGACTGGCGCTCGGTGTGTCGGTCTCATAGCTATAAGCGAAGGCTCCCACGCGGTCAAAACGCAGGTCGCGGATGAAATCGAGCAGACCCTCAAACTCTTCCTCGGTCTCGCCGGGATAGCCTACGATGAACGTAGTGCGGATAGCCAGGTCGGGCATGGCAGCCCGCATGTGGGCGATCGTTTCGTGCACCCACTCCACTCTGGCGGGGCGGCGCATACGCTTCAAAACTTCAGGGTGCCCGTGTTGAAGCGGCATGTCCAGGTAGGGCAGGATGCGTTGATGGGTTGCCATAACCTCGATCAGACGATCGGTCACATAGCCAGGGTAGGCATACATGACTCGGAACCAGGGCACGTCGGGAGCAGCGGCAAGAAGCTGCTCAAGCAACACAGCCAGGCCATCCCGGAGGCCAAGATCGTGGCCGTAATCGGTGGTGTCTTGGGAGATGAGGATGATCTCTTGGATGCCCATCTGGTTGAGGTGGGCAGCCTCAGATAGGATCACCTCCGGCGGGCGGCTGACGTGGGTTCCCTTGATCAGCGGAATGGAGCAGAAAGCGCACGGACGGCGGCAGCCGTCGGCAATTTTCAGATAGGCGCTGGCTCCCTGGACGGCAGCCCGCAGCACTCCCTGCTCGTCGCGGCCAACCGTTACTGCCTCGTCGGGGAGGTGATAGAGTGGGTTGGGGTGTCTGCGCTCACGCAGTCGGTGGATCAAGTCGAGGATGTCCATCCAGCGCCGTGTACCGATCACACCATCCAGGCCGGGCACTTCCTGCGAGAGCAGCCTGCCATAGCGCTGGGCCAGACACCCGGCAGCGATCAGCAACTGATCGGAACGTTTGGTGGTAGCCAGTTCGCGCAGTACCTGGATGCTCTCCTGGCGAGCAATGTCGATGAAACCACAGGTGTTAACGATCAGAACGCTTGCCTCATCCGACGAGGCCGTGCTGCGATAGCCCCCACGCGAAAGGACCTGGGCCATGCCTTCTGAGTCTACCGTGTTCTTGGCACAACCCAGACTCACTAAAAAGAAAATATGCCCCTTCCTGGTCATGCCGCACGTTCCCCCTCATTCACCTCTGTCGCCTGGGCTGGGCGACAGGCTCATGCGGTTTCTTATGGCGTTGATGTGGAATTCGGCGTCGGTGTCGGGACGCTGGTGTTGGTCGGGGTGAGGGTGGGTGTTGGTGTGGGCGTGATCTGGCCGCCAATCATGAAGAAGCGCTCCACCACTTCACCGCGCTGCCCCAGCGGCCCAATGTCCTGACCATTGTAGTTGATGAGCAGCCCTGCGCCATTCCCGGCACGCACGTAAATCTCTTGACGACCCTCGTAACGTAAAATATGGCCAGGCTGGGCTTGACCCTCAAACACGACGGAACCGTCCACGGTGACACGCACCCACGTTGGCTGTATAACCGACATAACCAGCAGCACGCGGTCGCTGATTGCCACCCCGCCGCCTGCCGCCAGCGTCGAAGTGGGTCTAAAGGTTGGAGTAGGTGCTACAGTCTCGCTGGCCGAAAACTCTTCTAAGAAGGTTGACTCCTGCCCAACTGGCGCCAGGGCCTCACCCGAAATGCGTCCCAGCTGGCTGGTGGTCCACCATACAATGAGCATAAACCCAAGCAAAAGCACCCCAGCCGTAAAGATGCTAGAATGCATGACACGTCCTGCCGGCGAATGGCGTTTTTCAGGCTTGGTGATCTGGGTCGGCTGAGGTTGTGCCAGCGACAGTGGCACTGCAGGGCCAGATCGCTGGGCGGCTTCGACATAGATCGAGCGCGGGCGCGGCAGCGGTGAAGCAGTTTTGGGAGTCGGGTGCGCCGCGGGGGCCGAATCAGCAGCATGCGGCCCGGTCGGCTGCATCTGCCCTGGTGGGGTCAGAGGCCGCGTCACGGGAACAGCCACGCTCCCGGTGGCCTCAACGAAGCGGGCGATAATCGCACTGGCATCCAGGCGCAAGAACTGGGCATAGTTGCGCAGGAAACCTCTGGCGTGCGCTGCGGATGGCAGCCCGCTGATGTCGCCATTTTCAAGGGCCTGGAGAAACTTGACTCGAATGCGGGTCTGGACCTCGACTTCCTCAAGTGAAAGCGCCTGCGCCTCACGTGCATGGCGCAGTGTCTCCCCCAGCAGCTTCAAGTCTTCGTTCGTCATGGCAGCAAACAGGCTGCACGCCTGCACACGAGTGGCTGGCCCTCTACGCTTCCTCGGCAGCAGCGCTCTCGGCAGCTTCCGCCCCTGGCGCGATCTCCTCGACGCTAGCTTCGACTTCGAGGGTTTCTACCTCCACTGTCTCAGCAGCAGTCTCGGCGGCGGCTCCGGCCAGGCGCGGGTCTTCGCCTTCGCGGAAGATGATCACTTTCACATGAGGAGTCAGGTTAGCATCGAGACGTACTGGGACCTCGAATGTGCCCAACTCACGCAGAGGGCGGTCACCGATGCGGCGGCGGTCGATCTCCAGGCCGACCAATTCGTGGAGCTGTTCGGCTATCTCTGCCGGTGTGACTGAGCCGTATAGCTTGCCAGTCTCGCCAGCTCGCACGCCAAAATATAGCGTCAGGCCCTCAATCTGCTCAGCAATCTTGCCGAACTCCTGACCGCGCTCGGCCCGTCGAACCTCAGAGTGCTTGCGCAGGTTTTCGAGTCGGCGCATCGCTCCAGGGGTGGCCTTCACTGCCATACCCCTGGGAATTAAATAGTTGCGGGCAAAGCCGGGCGCTACATCCACAACGTCGCCGGCCACGCCCTTTTTGTAGATGTCGGTAAGTAAAATAACCTTCATGGGTCCTTTTGCCTCTCAAGTCTGTTGCAGCGGCTGATCATACCCTATTCGATGCATATCATCAAACGCCGTTTTATGGCCCGGCGAGAGGCTATAGGGAACCCGACCCACGAAGGTGCCGTATAATTGAGGTGGAACGGCAGGCGCTGTCTCATGGTCAGAACATCATCACAGCGAGATGGGTAGGGGGAGTGTCGCTGTGTTGGGCAACATCCACTGGGGAGGGCTGCGCGCCAAGATCATTGTGTGGGCCTTCGTGCCCACCACGATCATCTTGGGCGCTGTCGCGCTCGTCACCTTCAATGCCTATCAGCGGGTAACGACTGACCTCGTGATCGAGCGCGATCGGGAGGTGACACGTCTCTCGGCCAGTCAGGTTGCCACGGGCTTAGCCCATTTCCACGAGATCCTCGAGCTTTGGGCGCAAACCTTTTTCCTCTTTGAGAATGATATGGTTTCATTGGGCCTGGCCCTGAGCGAAGCCAGCAGCCGGACGAATGTATTTGACAGCGTCCTTGTCCTCGATAGCTTGGGGCAGGTGGTGGCGGCTGTCCCTAGCCAGCCAGATATTCTGGGCCGGGACTGGTCAGAGCGCGACTACTTCCGCACAGTGTCGCGCACCCTTAAACCCACGATTTCCAATGTGGTGCGCGATGGCCTTCAAGGTGCAGAAGCCATTGCCTTTGCCGTGCCGATCTTTGGCCTCCAAAACGAGTTTCTCGGTTCGATAGTGGGCTTGTTCTGGCTGGATACCCTCCCTGAGAGCGTATTCTACACCACGATTGATCGCTACTTGGCGATGGACAGCGGCACGACCTATCTGGTTGATGGCAATGGGCAGGTGATCTATCGTTCGGACATTGGGCAAGGGGAGACAGGCGATCTAGGGCAACTGTCTACTGAGCATGTCCTGATGAACGAAGCTACATCGCTGCGTACCATCGACTCACTGGGTCAACCTGTCGTCGCTAGCTATGCGCGTATCCCTGGGACCTCGTGGGGAGTGATCTCGCGCGAAAGCTGGAACACCGTCTCAAATGCCGCTCGCGCCTATCAGCGATTCCTGCTGTTTTTGCTGGCGTTGGGCGTCCTGGTGCCGGCGTTGATCGTCACAGTCAGCGTCAGGCGCATGACGCGGCCTATTCAAGACTTGATCGGAGCAGCCAGAGAGGTCGCTGGAGGCAACTTTAGCCGCCGCATTGCGGCCTCAACGGGGGATGAGATCGAGAACCTGGCTGAGCAATTCAACCGTATGGCTGCCCAGCTTCAGGAGTCCTATGCCAACCTGGAGCAACGTGTGGCGGACCGTACTCGCGAACTGAGCACGCTCAACACCATTGCCGGAGTTGTCAGCCGTTCATTAGACCTCGGCGACATCCTTCGAGACGCACTGCACGAGACTCTCCAAGTGATGGAGATGGAGCTGGGCGGCATCTACCTGCTCGATCACAAAGCGGGGGCGCTGAAGCTGGCAGCCCACCGAGGACTCAGCCCGCCGCTCGCAACCGGGCTAGGCAATCTGCTTGTGAATGAAGGGTTTGCTAGCCATGGGGTTCAGGAGGTTCAGCCGATTGTGGCCGTTGACGCTGTCTCCGACCCGCGCCTCACACAGGCTGTTGCCGCCGATCAGGGCATTGTGTCGCTGGCTATCGTGCCGTTAAGCTCACGAGGCAAATTGCTGGGTATCCTGTTTACAGCGACGCGCACCCGCCGCGAGTTCCCTGATCAGGACGTGCAACTTCTGACTTCTATTGCAAGCCAGATCGCGGTCGCTGTCGAAAATGCGCGGCTGTTCGAAACCCAACAGCGCCGGGCTGAGCAGTTTCGACTGATTAGCGAGGTGAGTCGCCGTATCACATCGATCTTAGACATCGACGAGTTGCTCAGTGAGATCGTGCGATTGGTCCATGAGATGATGGGCTACTATATGGTTGGGATTGGCTTGGTGAAAGGCGATGAGGTTATTATCAGGACAGGCGCTGGTGCCACCTGGGACGATCCGACAGCCTGCCTCCCGCGGCTTAAGGGTGGACGGGAAGGCATCACGGGTTGGGTGGTTCGCCAGGGTAGACCATTGATTGTACCCGATGTCAGTCAGGATGGACGCTATGCGAGGTTGTCAGCTGCTATTGAGACACGGTCGGAACTGGCGGTGCCGATCAAGACCAAGGATGCGGTGATCGGTGTGCTCGATGTCCAGAGCGACCGCCTCGATGCTTTCGACGAGATCGACCTGGCGGTGTTAGAATCGCTGGCTGCCCAGGCTGCCATCGCGATTGACAATGCCCGGTTGTACGAGCAGACTCGGCAGGTAGCTGTCATTGAGGAGCGCAACCGCCTGGCACACGACCTGCACGATGCCGTCAGCCAGACGCTGTGGACGGCCAGCCTGATTGCAGACGTTCTGCCCACTCTGTGGAAAGAAGATGCCGGGGAAGCTCATCGCAACCTTGATCGGCTGCGACAACTGACACGTGGTGCGTTGGCTGAAATGCGCACACTGCTGCTGGAGCTGCGGCCCGCAGGACTGGCCGAGGCTAGGTTGGAGGCCCTTCTGAGGCAGTTAACGGACGCCATTGCAGGCCGTAAAAAACTGGTTGTGGTGTTTGATGTGGCTGGTGAAGCTCCCTCGCTTCCGCCGGATGCCAAGATTGCGCTATACCGAATTGCTCAAGAGGCGCTCAACAATGTTGCCAAGCACGCGAAGGCGACCCAGGTGGAAGTGCGCCTCCACTGTGAGTCAGGACAGGTCCGGTTGACTGTGCGTGACAACGGTCGCGGTTTTGACCCGTCCCGAGTGCCCTCCGAGTGTCTGGGCCTGGGGATCATGTATGAGCGTGCGGCGACAGTAGGCGCCCACCTCACGATTGACAGCCACATTGGGCAAGGCACCCAGGTGCGAGTCGCCTGGACGTGTGCGCAGGGGGTTGAGCAGCAATGACCCACCAGAACCCTATCCGCGTGATGATTGTGGATGACCATGACATGCTGCGCGAAGGTCTGGCAGCCTTTCTGCAAGTGTTCCCTGACCTACAGCTGGTGGCCGAAGCATCGACTGGCGAGGAAGCGCTCGCTCTGTGCCAGAATCTCCACCCTGACGTGGTGCTGATGGATCTGGTTATGCCTGGCATGGATGGAGTCACGGCAACGCGCAAGGTCCTGGCAGCCTGCCCGGAGAGCCGGGTGGTCGTCCTGACCAGCTTTGGTGAGGAGGAGCTGGTCAAAGAGGCTTTGACGGCAGGAGCTATCAGCTATCTGCTCAAGAATGTCTCGGCCCAAGAACTGGCTGATGCGATTCGGGGTGCGCATGTGGGCCGCGCCACTCTGTCGCCTGAGGTAGCCCAGGCGCTGATCAACTCGACCACGAGATCGGATGACTTCCGATACGACCTGACCGAACGAGAACTGGAGGTCCTGCAGTTAATGGCCCAGGGCATGAGCAACCCCGAAATCGCTGATCGTCTGGTGATCAGCCGCTTCACGGTTAAGAATCATGTCAGCAACATTCTCTCCAAGTTGGGAGTGACCAGCCGCACGGAGGCTGCCACGCTGGCGCTCAAGCACGGCTTGGTTCGGCGAGACTAGAGAGCCTCTGTCCGTCTTAAGCCCCAGAGTTGTTCCGGTGGTCATCGAGACAGGCCACAAGACAGTCCCAATTGAGTGCATACGGTCTGAATTTGGCGCTGGCTATTGACACGTCGATAAAAATCCTATATAGTGTGAAATGTAAAATGTTACACTTTACATGTTACATTTCACGACCTTGTTTCTTGCCATTCTGACTCGTTCGCAGTCTCTGATCAGCCCATAGGGGTAGGTAATATCCCAGAGTCTTGGTGGGCGAGCACAGCCTCGGCTGTTGAAATAGGTGGCCTCTCCGATGGATCTGACAGGTTTACTCCTCGATCATGCAGATCTGTCCGAACAAACCTACACCATCCTGCGCGAAGGGATCCTGACGCGTAAGCTGCGGCCTAGAGAACGCATCTCAGTGGACGAAGTGGCACGTACACTGGGAGTCAGCCGGACCCCAGTTATGGATGCGCTAAAACGGTTGGCCGGCGATGGCCTGGTTGAGATCGTGCCCCGGCGCGGAACTTTCGTCACCGAGTTGACTGCACGCGATGTGGCCGAGTTATTTGACATCCGTATCATGATCGAGCTGTTCGCTGCCGACCGCATCCTGCGCGCAGGGGCAGTCGACAGATTGCTCAAGGCTGTTGAGGAGCCTATGCAGGGTATGGAGCAGGCGATGGACCAGGACGACTACAAGGATTACCAGTCGTTCATTGCCCATGATCGAGACCTGCACTTGGCCATCGTCATGCTCAGCGAGAACCAGCGGCTGATCCAGATGTATACTGACATGAATGTGCACATCCAGGTGGCGCGTGCGCATTACCTCAGCCATGTCGAGAATGCCCGCGAAGCACACGTGGAGCATCTGGCAATTCTTCAGTCCTTCAAAGACAACAATGCCGACGAGGTGCGCCAGGCGCTTAGCACCCACATCACCAACGTCAAAACCCGCATCCTAGGGCTTCTCGATGCCCGTGGAGGACGGCTGTAACTGTGTCAACAACAGACGTGCCAACTCCTGAACCCATCAATGACGTGCTGGCCTCTTTCCGGTTGGATGGCAAGGTTGCCATCGTAACTGGCGCAGGGCAGGGATTAGGCCGCGCTATGGCGCTCTCTCTGGCGCAGGCAGGCGCTAGCGTGGCGGTGCTGGATGTGGTCAAGGACAATGCAGTGGCTGTGGCAGGCGAGATTGGGGCGTTGGGCCGCACCGCACTGGCGTTGGAAGTCAACGTGACAGACAGTCAGCAGGTGAAAGAAGCCATTTCTCAGGTCGTAGAGTGCTGCGGCGAAGTGAACATCCTGGTCAACAACGCGGGAGTGACGAGCCGCTCGCCCTTTGAGGACCTGGAAGAGACCGACTGGGAGCGCGTGCTGCAGGTTAACCTGGGTGGCATCTACCAGTGCTCGAAGTGGGTGGCCCGCCAGATGATCCAGCAGGCCAGGGGTGGCTCGGTGATCAATGTCGCATCGATCTCTGGCTTGGTAGGGAACCGTGGTGGCCTGAACAGCCACTACTGCGCCACCAAGGGGGGAGTCATCGCCCTGACTCGCTCGCTGGCTGTTGAATGGGCCCGGTACAGCATTCGCGTGAATGCCATCGCACCGGGCTATTTTGTGACCCCCATGACCGACAGGCTCAAGTATCGCGATCCTGAATTCTATCAGGAACTGATCGGTCGCGTGCCGCTGGGGCGTTTTGGCCGTGGACAGGACCTGGGAGGAGCGGTGGTCTTCCTGGCCAGCGATGCCTCGGACTACATCTCAGGGCATGTTCTTGTGATCGATGGAGCCTACACTGCTTGGTGAACGAGGCTACGTGTCATCTGCCTTCGTGCCGCATGGGTGCAACAGGAGAATGCTGACAATCTGAGCACGCCTACCTAGAGCCAGAAAGGAGGTATGCGCCGGGTCTAGCCATCCTTTCAGGTTCCTACAATGTATTTTGGGTGCAACATCGATGAGTCAAAACGTGCAAGCTGATACCATCTCTCCCAGAACAGAAGAAGTCCAGGTCGGAAGCAGCAAGCTGAGCCGGCTGCGTGAAATAGTTGCCCAGGTGGCGATCTATATCGTGCTGGTGATCTTGATTGCAGTGTCGGCCATCATATCGCCGGTCTTTTTAGCGCCGCGCAACATCTCCACCCTGCTGAAACAGGCTGCCTCACTGGGCATTGCCGCAGTCGGGCAGACCTTCGTGATTCTGACCGGCGGCATTGATCTGTCAGTGGCGGCAGTGATAGCCCTGATGTCAGTGCTGGCCGCCAATCTGATGCAGGGCCAGGACAGTCTGGTGCTGCCGATCACCCTGCTGTGCCTGGGCATTGCCACCGCCATTGGGCTGTTCAATGGCCTGATAGTGACCAAGCTCAAAATTCCGGCCTTCGTGGCCACGTTGGGCACCGTCCTCATCGTGCAGGGCTTTCGTTTTCTGTACACTGGCGGTGCACCCAAAGGTTCGATCCCAGAGGCGCTGCGCTTCTTCGGTCGTGGGGCCATCGGTCCGGTGCCAACTGCTGTGTTTCTGTGGGCCGGCATTGCCCTGGTCGCTGCCATTGTGCTGCGCCAGACTACGTTTGGCAGGCGCGTATATGCTGTCGGTGGCAGTCGGGACACCGCTCACCTATCTGGCGTCAACGTCGATCGCATTGTTATCGCTACCTACACTATCTCCAGCTTCCTGGCCGGGGTAGCCGGTCTGGTATTGACTGGCTACATCGGCCTGGCCGATAACTGGCTTGGCCGCGGATACGAGTTGGACTCTATTGCGGCAGTGGTTGTCGGCGGCACGGTCCTCGAAGGCGGGAAGGGTGGTGTGCTCGGCTCGGTAGTAGGGGTGTTGATCATCCTCATTCTGTATAACCTGGTGTTGCTGCTGGCGCTGGACGAAGAAACGCAGCGCATTGTCAAGGGGGTCGCGATTATCCTTGCGGTGGCCCTGTATATGCGACTGCGTGCCCGCCAGTGAATGTGTGTTCGAAGACAGGTCAATTCATCAACCCGCAAAGGAGGTTAGCAACCATTTCCTACGGTCAAAGAAGTGTGTTCAATAACGTCCAACGATCCAGACGCGTACCTCACGAGGAGGAAGAAAGCATGTTTAACAAGGAATTGCGCAAGCTCTGGATGCTTCTGTTCGTCATCGTTGTGGTGCTGGCGATGGTAGCCTGCACAGGTGGCGGCGCAGCAAAGGGACCAGTCGTGGTCAATGTAGACGCCAACGGCATGGTCGACACCAGCGCGATGAAGCAGGACCCGCCCTATGTCTTCTGCTTCAGCAACGCCTCGGTTTCGAACTCGTGGCGTGTCTCAATGGTCGAACATCTGCGCTTTGCCGTCGATGAGCTGAAGGAGCAGGGCATCGTCGAGGAATATTACGAGACGGATGCCAACGATGATGAGACCAAGCAAATCGCTGACATCGAGGACCTGCTGACCAAAGGCTGCGACATCCTGATCATCAGCGCCTCGACAGCAGAGGCCGTGACGCCCGCTGCCGAGAAGGCCATGGACCAGGGTGTGCCTGTGGTGACCGTTGACCGCAACATCGCGAGCGACCGCTATGTCTCGTTCGTTGAGCAGGACAGCTGCGACATGGGCCGTCGTCAGGCCGAGTGGCTGGTCGAGGCGATGGGCGGCAAGGGCAACGTCGTGCTGCTGTCTGGCATCGCGGGTGCAACCCCGGCAGAGGATCGCCTGCGCTGCGCACGCGAGGTCTTCGCGCAGTATCCGGAGATCACCGAGCTGGCTCAGGCCTATGCTAGCTGGTCGCCCACCGAGGGCAAGACCATCATGGAGAACTGGCTGACAACCTTCGACCAGATCGATGGTGTATGGTCAGATAGTGGTCTCCAGGGATCCGGTGCCGTGGAAGCCTTCGTCGAGGCTGGCCGGGAAGTGCCGCCCATCACTGGCGAGGATTTCAACCGCTACCTGAAGCAGTGGAAGGAAATGGGCTTCGAGGGCTATGCGGTGAGCTTCTCGGTGCGTATGGGGTATGAGGCCGTTCAGGTGGCCCTTAAGGTCCTCCAGGGTGAGCCGGTCGCACACTACATCAGTGTCGAACCGCTCATTATCGACAACTCCAACCTGGACCAGTTTGTCCGTATGGACCTGCCTGATGACTACTGGGCAGCCTCCATGCCTGAGGTTGCGGATCGCCTGTTCCCCAAATAATCTCTTGGTCCCGACCTGAAGGCGGGTTAGACCTCTCACTGGCTAGGGGAATATCCCCTGGCCAGTGAGCCACGCCAGCACGTACTCTATCTAAGAGGCAAGTATGTTGTCTGACATGCAGATTGAGGTGCGCCATATCACCAAGACTTTCCCCGGTGTGGTAGCTCTGGACGACGTCACGTTTGAGTGCCGCCGGGGTGAAGTGCATGCAGTGGTGGGTGAGAACGGCGCGGGCAAGTCGACGCTGATGAAAATTCTGGCCGGCGTGTACCAGCCGGACAGAGGTGAGATTTACCTGCGTGGCATGCCGGTGCAGATTCGCAGCCCTCACGATGCCCAACAGATGGGGATCAGCATCATCTACCAGGAACTCAATCTCCTGCCTGACCTGAACGTGGCCGAGAATGTGTTCCTGGGCCGCGAGCCAAAAGTCGGCTTCCTGGGTTTTGTGGATGCGCATGCGTTGGAGAACCAGGCCCAGCAAGTCCTGCGCCGGCTGGGGGTAGAGGATATCAATCCTCGGACGAAAGTGGGCCGCCTGAGCGTAGCACGCCAGCAGATGATCGAGATCGCCAAAGCGTTGTCGCTCAACGCCGAGCTGATCATCATGGATGAACCCTCTTCTACGTTGGGAGGAGATGACCTCCAGCACGTGTTTGACGTCATCGCGGCCCTCAAGCAGCAAGGTGTAGCGGTGATCTACATCTCGCATCGTATCGCTGAGGTGTTCCAGGTCGCTGACCGAGTTACGGTGTTCAAGGATGGCAAGGTCGTAGGCACCCGTAACGTAGATGAGATCGACCGGCCTTCGCTGGTGCGTATGATGGTAGGACGCACATTTTCTGAGACCTTCCCGCCCAAAAGTAAGGCGATTGGTGCGGAAGTGTTGTCGATCCAAGGGCTGTCGTGCGATGGCCTACTCCAGGACATCAATCTGAGCGTGCACCGCGGCGAGATTGTCGGCCTGGCCGGGTTGGTAGGCTCAGGGCGGACTGAGCTGGCACAGGCCATCTTCGGCGCACGGCCCATCAGCCGAGGTCAGATCCAGATTAACGGCAAGCCAGTGAAAGTCAGAAGTCCCCGTGACGCTGTGCGCTGTAATATCGGCTACCTGACCGAAGACCGCAAGGCTGAAGGGTTAGTGGGGGAGCTATCGGTACGCCACAATGTGGCGTTGCCCAGCCTGGATGACCGCCAGCGTTGGGGCTTCGTGCAGCGACGCAAAGAGGAGCGAGTTGTCGGCCAGGTGATCGACAACTTAAGCTGCCGTACTCCCAGCCTGAACCAAGAAGTCCAGTATTTGAGCGGCGGAAATCAGCAGAAGGTTGTGCTGGCCAAGTGGCTGATCAGCGGTCCTGAGCTGTTAATCTTTGATGAACCGACACGTGGCATCGATGTAGGAGCCAAGAGTGAGATCTGGCATCTGATGCGCGAACTGGCCGACCAAGGGACGGCAATTTTGATGATCTCTTCGGAGTTGCCTGAGGTGATTGGCATGAGCGACCGCATAGTCGTGATGCACAGGGGGCGCATTGCGGGGGTTTTGCACAGCGAACAGGCCACCGAGGAAGAAGTGATGATGTTAGCTACCTACGGAGGAACCCATGAGTGACGCGGCATTGACCTCGCGACGCGGCCAAAGCCGCCTGCGCCAGTTTGCTGAGGAAAACCCTGAGCTAGTCACCATCTATGGCATTATGGTGGCCATTCTAGGATTGGCTGCTCTGATCTCACCTGAATTCCGCACACCTTATAACCTTTTTAACGTCCTGCGTCAGGCCGTGGCGTTGGGGTTGGTGAGTGTCGGACAGACGTTTGTGATCCTGGCCGCAGGTATCGATTTGTCGGTGGGGGCCACCATCAGCCTGATTGCTGTCTATACTTCAGGCATGATGGCAGGTCGCCCTGGCTTGGGGGTGATTGTCCCGATTATCCTGCTCATGATCGGCATCGCGCTGTTGATCGGGGCCATTAACGCCATAGCCATTACTGAACTTAAGGTTCCTCCCTTTATCACCACCCTGGGCACAGGGTCGATCATCCAGGGGTTTGTCTTGTTATATGCCAAGCGCCCTGTGGGACGGATCTCGCCGGGTTGGAACCTGTTCGCCGAGGGCATGATCGGACCAGTCCCGTTCCCTGTAATCTTCCTGCTGGGGCTGGTGGTTGTGGCGGCTGTTCTGCTGACCAAGACGGTCTTAGGCCGTCACATTGTGGCTACCGGCGGCAGCGAGGTCATTGCACGCTGGTCGGGTATTCGCACCAAGCGCGTCATCTTGTTTGCCTATATGTTTTGCAGTTTTACAGCGGCGCTGTCAGCCTTGTTTCTGACAAGCCGTATGAGCATTGGCGACCCTCAGGTCGGAGGGCTGGATTACGGGCGCTTCGACCTGGACTCGATCACCGCTGTGCTGATCGGCGGCACGCGGCTGGGGGGCGGCAAGGGCACCGTCGCCGGGACGGTTGCCGGAGTGCTGATCCTGAGCCTGTTGAACAATATCTTCAACCTGGTAGGCGTGTCCTCTTACGTTCAGTGGGTGATCAAGGGTTTCATCGTCCTGGGCGCGGTGGCTGTCTATACCATGCGCAAGTCTGGTCAGTAGAGATTGCCATTGGGAAATGGATGCCTCCATGCTGGCCTATGCCCCGAACATTAGCTGGCTGTTTCCAGAGCTGCCCTTTGCCGAACGCCCTCGCGCGGTGGCTGCTGCCGGGTTTAGGGCTTTGGAGTTTGGCTTTCCCAGCCATGCCGACATTCCAGCGCTGGAAGCGGCCCGCCAAGACCTGGGCCTTCAGGTGGTCCTGTTTAACCAGGATGTGCCGGTGTGGGATGCTGTCCATCGAGGCTACCTAGTCGATCCGGCGCAGCGCGACGAGTTTCGACGCAAGCTGGACGACGCGCTGGCCCTCGCTGAGCGGCTGGGTGTACTGAAGGTGATGCTGCCCGCCGGAGTCACCGTGCCGGGCATGGCTCGTGAGGCGCACCGCGAGTGCATGGTTGAGAACCTGTGCTATGCGGCACCGTTGGCAGCTCAGGCTGGGGTGTTGTTGACCATAGAGATGCTGAATCCCTGGGACAATCCCGGTTACTTTCTTACCTCGACTCGCGAAGCGCTGGGGATAGTGCAATCGGTGAACCATCCCCAGGTCAGGTTCCAATTCGACACGTACCACATTCAGCTCATGGAGGGCAACCTCACTCAAACCCTCGTGGAGAACATCGATCTGATCGGACACATTCAGTTTGCTGACGTGCCAGGCCGTCATGAGCCTGGCACTGGCGAATTGAATTTTGCCAATCTGGCACATGCTGCCGGTGAGGCAGGCTACAAAGGCTACATTGGCCTGGAATACATCCCTCTCGCACGTGGGTCGGCTGCGCTGGAGTGGTGTCGCGCTGAAGGACAAACTCAGTCGGCAGACCAAAGATCCATCTAAAAACAGGAGACATCATGAGTTCAATGTTCAAGGTAGCATCCAAAGGCGGGCATCAGTCGGTCTTCCAGACCGGTGAGTATAGCATTCGCTGGTTGGGTCTGGAGGTCCTCCGCCTGGAAACCGGTGAGACCTGGAAAGGGAGCCTGAAGGACGAGGAGGCCGCTCTGGTGATCCTGAGTGGACGCTGCTCCATCGCTGTCGATGGCAGCAAGTGGGAGGTCCTTGGAAGTCGTCCCGATATCTTCAGTGGTCCGGCGACAGCGGTCTACGCGCCACGCAACAGTACGACCACGGTCGTGGCCGGGTCCAGGCTTGAACTGGCCATTGCCAAAGCGCCATGCAATGTGGACCTGCCAGCGACCCTCGTCAAGCCTGAGGACAACAAGATCATCTCGGTAGGTGTGGCCAATTGGCGGCGTGATGTGCGGCTGGTCATCCCGCCTGGCTCGCCGATTAGCCAGCGGCTGATCGTTGGCGAGACCATTAACCCACCTGGCAATTGGTCGGGTATCCCACCGCACAAGCACGATGAGATCAAGGCAGGCATCGAGAACGTTTTGGAGGAGTTCTATCTCTTCAAGATGAAGCCCGCCAACGGATATGGTGTACAGCTGATGTACTCTGGTGATGACCGGAAGGCTTACGTCATCGTCAACGACGATGTGGCCGTCCTCCAGGGCGGCTACCACCCCACAGTGGCTGCGCCTGGCGTGACCATTGGTTATCTGTGGACGCTTTCCGGCGATGGCAAGGCCTACGACATCACCACTGACCCGCTTTTTGCCTGGGTGGGCAGCGCCGAGTCGGTGATCCGTGAACTCCAGCACGACTAGCCGGAACGGAGCAGAACCTATGCAGACACCCTACGGCATCATCCCTGCTATGGTCACCCCACTGACGGCGGATGACCAGATCAACGAACCTGCCCTCCGTCGGCTGACCAACTACCTGATCGATGGTGGGGTACATGGTCTTTTCGCCATCGGCAGTCAGGGCGAGTTCTGGGCCTTTACAGCCGAGGAGAAGCAGCACGTCTGGCAGATCGTGGTTGACGAGACGAAGAAGCGAGTTCCGGTCTATGCCGGGACGGCTGCTGTCACCACCCGCGAGACAGTCCAGCTCACCAAGTTGGCCGAAAGCGTAGGCGTGGATGCGGTATCAGTGCTGACGCCCTACTTCATCTCTCCCAACGATGACGAGCTTTACGACCACTACCGTCTCGTCGCTGAAGCCACGAAGTTGCCGGTGCTTCTCTATAGCAACCCGGCTCGCACGGGCGTCAAGCTGTCGGTCAAGCTGGTGGCCCGTCTGGCGAAGATCGACAACATCGTCGGTATCAAGGACTCCAGCGGCGATTTGGAGCTAGCCGCACAGTACATTGAGGCCACCGCCCGAGAGAACTTCGCCGTGGTGATGGGACGTGACACACTCATCTATGCCGGGCTGATGTACGGCGCGAAGGGGGCCATTGCCGCTACGGGCAATGTGGTTCCCCAGCTCGTGGCCAGCATCTATGAGCGCTTCATCGCCGGTGACTTCCAGGGGGCGCGCGAAGCGCAGGAGGCGCTAGCCCCACTGCGCCTCGCTTTCTCTTGGGGGACATTCCCGGTGGTCATTAAGGAGGCCCTCAACCTGATGGGCATGGACGCCGGTCCTGCCAGGGCGCCAGTAGGGCCGCTCACGGAAGATAAACGCGAGCAACTCAAGAACGTCCTGAAGAACATCAACGTTATTTGAGCTGGATGTTGCGAGGGGGGGAGCAGTTATGGCTGACCTGATGAGAGCTGTGCGAAAGACCAAACGTGAGCCGGGGCTGGACTTGGTCGAAGCGCCCATCCCGCAGATCAAGCCGGACGAAGTGCTTGTCAAAGTTGAGGCTACGGCTGTCTGCGGCTCGGATGTGCATTTCTATGTGTGGGATGAGTTTGCCCAGGCCAAGCTCAAGAATCTGCCCCTGACCATCGGCCATGAGTTTGCTGGTGAGATCGTCGAGGTTGGCAATCAGGTGGTGGGCTACAAGGTGGGTGACTTCATCACTGCTGACAGCCACATTGTGTGCGGCAGGTGTGAGGTGTGCAAGATGGGCCTGCAGCACATCTGCCAGAACCTCAAGATCTTCGGCAATGAGGTGGATGGCAGCTTTGCTGAATACTTAGCTGTGCCTGAGACCTCGCTGTGGAAATTGAGCCGCGATGTGCCTTCCCACATTGCGGCGGTCATGGAACCGATGGGTGGCGCGACGCAGGCCGTGCTGGTCGAACCGGTTACTGGTCAGTCGGTCGTCATTTTTGGCGATGGCCCCATCGGACTGTTTGCCGTCGGGGTGGCCCGTGCAGCCGGGGCCAGTCGAGTCACCGCAGTGGGGATGATCGATGCCCGTCTGGAAACTGCCAAGCAGATGGGCGCGGATCAGACGTTCAACGTGACCCATCAGGGCGTAGACGTGGTCCAGTCGATCTTGGATGAGACCCACGGTCTCGGCGTCGATGTCGCCATTGACGCCTCAGGTGCGCCGCCGGCCATCAAACAAGCCTTCCAGGTGGTTCGCAAAGGGGGCCGTGTGACGTTGTTCGGTATCTCGGCCAAGCCTGTTGAGCTAGACCTGAACTTTGCGATCATTCTGCGACAGGTTCGCGTGCGCGGCGTGGCAGGTCGCCACATGTGGGAGACCTGGAAACAAATGGATGGCCTGTTGCAGGCTGGCCTGCTTGACCCCTCGCCTGTGATCACGCACGACCTGTCCCTTGAAGAGTTTGATCGGGCATTTCAACTCATGGTCAGCAGGGAGTGTGGGAAGATCATCTTGCGACCGTAAAGGTCTTACCTCACGTAAGTAGTGATCGATCAGCTACGGCCAACGCTTGTGCATATGGAGTAAGGAGAATGTCGCTCATGAGCAAAAACGGGGACAAGATCAACTACGAAGAAATCACTATCGTCGGTGATGGGCGCGGCACTATGCAGGGAAATTATCTCCTCAATCAGGACCGCCCCATGGACCGTATTCGCTGGGCTTTGGAGTGCTTCCCGGAATGGGGGCAGTACCTGAACCGCGAGATCGAGCAGACCAAGGTCAAGAAGGGGACCTATGCCCTGTGGTGGACGGGCGGTATGGGCTTCGTGCTCAAGTCGCCGGGTGGGGCCGTGCTGCTGGTCGATAACTACGCCGGACCAGCTCACTACACCGAGTACGAGTACTGCGGCGTGTGCCGCACCAGCGGCTCACCGACCATCGATTGGCTGCGTCTGAACCCGCAGGTGATTGACATCTTTGGGTTCAAGACGCTGGACGGCGTGTTCTGCAGCCACCAGCACGCTGACCACACCGACATCTACACGCTGAAAGCCGCCGCGCAGACAACCGATTGCAAGTTTTATGGCCCGATCTCGTCAGTGGAGCGTATGCGCAACTTTCAGGTGCCTGAGGACCGGATCGTCCTGGTTGAACCTGGCCAGACGTACAAGATCAAGGATGTTGAGATCGAGATCCTACCCAATTACGATCGCATCGCCACGATGACGGGTGGTCCTGGCGTCGAGGTCAAACCAGGTGTGCGCCGCGCCTTCGATGATGTCGCTGTGACGTTCTTCTTCAAGATCGGTGGACATAACCTCTGCCATTTGGCCGACTCATTGTTCCAGAATGCCTATGTTATGTTCAGGAAGTACGATGTAGACGTGCTGACGTTCAACATTGGCTACAATGCCCCCGGCGCAACGGATAAGATGACTCCTTACGATGCCGTCCGGCTGGGAGAGGCGATCGGCGCCAAGTTGTTGCTGCCAATGCACTGGGATAACTGGGGCAACACGCAGGTTGATCCGGAGGAAGTGCGCGTCATCGCCCAATGGCACACCCCCGGCGTCAAGATCGTCATCCCGCAGTGGGGGGTGAAGTGGGTCTATCCCGACGAGGCTGATATCGGCAGGATGAAATACAACGATTGGCGTGAGCGTTATCGTCCGGAGTACTCCTGGGAATACGGCGAGCCTGCCCGCAAGGCTGCTGAGGAACGTGGCGATTTTTATCCCTATTAGTGGCTGATACGATGCACTGGCAGAGGCGTTGGTCGCTCCACGCCTCCGCCAGCTCCACCGAAGGGTAATTGGAATGAAGAAGGTAGGCTTCATAGGGCTAGGTTTGATGGGCGGTCCGATGGCAGCCAATGTGGCCCGCGCGGGCTTTCCTTTGACCGTTTACAATCGCACCCCTGGCAAGGCTGCGCCGTTGCAGGAACTGGGAGCAACCGTGGCCGGCTCGCCGCGAGAGGTTGCCCTTTCCAGCGAGGTCATCATCACTATGCTCAGTGATGCAGGTGCAGTTGCGGGAACGCTGCACGGTGAGGATGGCGTGCTGGCTGGGGCGCAGCCGGGCATGGTACTGATCGACATGAGCACGATCGCGCCAGAGCAGTCCTGTCATATAGCCGACGAGATTGCTGCCTACGGTCTCAAGATGCTCGATGCGCCCGTGTTTGGCAGCACCGGCCCGGCCAAAGAAGGCACGCTGACCATTGTGGTTGGCGGCGACCGGGACGTGTTTGAGGCGCAGCGCGATGTGCTGAGCGCCATGGGCAAGGCCCTGCATTATCTAGGGCCTCAGGGAAGCGGCACCCTGATCAAGCTGTGCTTCAATCTGTTGGTCGCAGCCGAGGCCGTGGCGTTGGCCGAGGCAATGGCATTGGCTGCCAAGGGCGGCCTCGATCTGGCGCAGGTGGGCGCGATCATCTCAGACAGCCCCATCGCGTCCAACCTGATCCAGCGTAAGATCAAAAACATCGTGGAAGGCAATTTTCAGCCGGCCTTTCCGCTCAAACATATGCATAAGGATCTGGGGCTGATGATCCAAACAGCGGCCCGCCTTGACGTATCACTGCCAAGCACGGGCCTGGCACATCAGCTTTTCTCTGCTGCTAGAGGCCGCGGTTACGCCGAACTGGACTTTGCGGCGGTCTATAAGCTGCTTGCTGAGATGTCCGGTCTGGGCACGTAGAACCGTGGATTATCTATGACATGGGAGGTGAAGCCAGTGGGCAAAGATGTACAATACTTCGCGCCCGAGACCCTGCAAGAGGCCCTGAAGTTGCTGGGCCAGCATGGGTCGAGCATCAGCGTGCTGGCCGGCGGCACGGACCTGGTGCGTGATATGAATCTGGGGTATGCCAACCCCGCCAAGATCATGTGGATCGGTCACCTGGACCTGGAGTACATCAAGGAGGCAAAAGGCATTATCCACATTGGGGCGGCAACTCGCATGCAGACGGCGGGCGCCTCTGACTTGCTGTGGAAGAAAGCAACGGCTCTGGCCCAAGCTGCTGCCAAGCTCGCTAGCCCGCCGGTTCGTTCATTGGCCACGCTGGGAGGCAATATCTGCACAGCGTCTCCCGCAGGGGATACCATATGCGCGATGCTGGGCCTGGGCGCAGAAGTCGTGCTGATCGACGCCAAAGGTGAGCGCATCGTTCCCCTGCACGAATTCTTTACTGGCCCTGGCACAACAGTCAGGAAGCCGGGCGAGCTGTTAACCGAGATTCGCATTAAGCCGCAGGGCGAGCGCGAAGGTTCAGCGTATGCCAAGGTAGGGCGTCGCCAGGCACTGACGCTGGCGGTGCTGAACGTAACCTCGCGCGTGAAACTCGACAAGAAGGGCAACTGTGAGGACGTGATCATCGCTATCGGTGCCGCTGCGCCCACGCCGCTGCGTGCCGTGCAGGCTGAGACGGTCCTGCGGGGTAAGCCGTTCACTGAGGAAGCTATCGAAGAGGCGGCACAGAGAGCGGCACAGGAGATCAAGCCCATCGATGACGTACACGGCACCGCCTGGTATCGCCGCAAGCTGACGCGGGTGCTAGTAATGCGCATGCTGCGTGCGGCTGGCGGCCTGAACGGGGGAGTGGAGTAACAACATGAATGTCGCCATTTCATTCACGCTCAATGGCCAGCCTGTCTCAGTCGAGGCCCCGGCACACATCAACCTGTTGACGCTGCTGCGCGATTACCTGAACATCACCAGCCCTAAATACGGCTGTGGGCAGGGCAACTGCGGTGCCTGCACGGTGATCGTCAACGGCGAGGCAGTGAATTCCTGCCTGGTGCTGGCTCCGACAGTGGAAGGTAAGGAAGTCACCACAGTAGAGGGCATCGGGACGCTGAAGAACCCGCACCCGCTGCAGAAAGCCTTTTATGAGCGCTATGCCGCCCAGTGTGGCTACTGCACACCGGGGATGCTGATGTCCGCCAAAGCATTGTTGGACCACAACCCGCATCCAACTCGTGAGGATGTGGTGGACGCTATCGTTGGGAACATCTGCCGCTGCACGGGCTACCACAAGATTGTCGAGGCTATCCTGGTGGCGGCGGAAGAGATGCGCAGTAAGTAGCACAGGAGATGGCAATGACAGAGACAACTCACTATGTTGGGCAGCGTCTCCCACGCTACGATGGTATGCAGCATGCGACGGCCAATACACGGTTCGTCAATGACATCAAGCTACCGGGGATGCTTCACTTGAAAGTCTGGCGCTCGCCTGTCCCCTCGGCCTGGATCCGGAATATTGACACCAGTAAGGCTGAGGGAATGCCAGGCGTAGCAGCCGTGGTCACGCACAAACACGTGCCGAACAACGTCTTTGGCGGTGAGCAGCCTGTCCTGGCCGATGAAGAGATTCGTTACATGGGCCAGGAGGTCGTCGCAGTTGCGGCAGTGGACGAGGATACTGCACAGGAAGCTGTCAGCCTGATCAAGGTGGATCTCGAGGAGCGCGAACCGATCCTCGATCCCTTCAAGGCCATGGAACCCGACTCGCCCAAGGTCAGGCCCGGCGGCAACTACCTGTACTTCGGCGAGACGCCCTATGTGCCCATCCGTAAGGGCGATGTAGACGCCGCCTTTGAGCAGGCTGACCACATCGTCGAGGGCTACTACCGCACTGCTGGGCAGGAGCACAGCCCGATTGAGACGCAGGTGAGCATTGCACAGACCGATGCGATGGGGCGCACACACATCTACAGCGTAACGCAGGCGGCTTTCTTCAATCAGGGCACGATAGCTTCTATCCTCGGGAAGCCGCTTTCCGACGTACACATGATCGCTGGTATCCTGGGCGGCGGTTTCGGGTCGAAGAACGATCCACATGCTGATCACATCTGCGCCGTCGTTTCCCTCTACACCGAAGGCAAGCCAGTCAAGTGGCTGTGGACGCGAGAGGAAGAATTCATCGCTTCAACCCACCGCGCCGCAATGCACATAGTTTTCAAGGATGGCGTAATGAGCGATGGTCGGATCATCGCTCGCAAGATTCGCAGCATCCGTGATGGTGGAGCCTATCCGTCCACCAACGACTATGTGGCCCGTAAGCATGCCTACGGTGTGGCAGGGCCCTATAACATCCCCAACGTGTGGATCGACGCTTACGCGATCTTCACCAACAAGCGACCGACCAGCTCGATGCGCGGGTTCGGCCTCTTCCAGGCCTCGTTTGCCTGCGAAGTACAGATGGAACGCATTGCCGCCACTCTAGGCATGGACCCGTGGAGGTTGCGTTTCATCAATGCTGTGCACGACGGTGACACCTCGGCCACACGGGCCGTGCTCTGGAATTGCGGCCTGATCGAGGTGATGCAGACGGCTGCTCAGCGGGCCGGCATCAGACTGGATGACGATCTGCTCAGGATGTCGTCGGCAGGCAGGGAGGCGTAAATGGCAATCAAACGTGGAATCGGCATGGCTGCGATCTGGTATTCGACTGGCATGAGCGGCGGTGGGGACCCCAGCCAGGCCGTCGTCAAAATGAAACCGGACGGCAGTGTGGATGTGCTGATCGGGACCGTGGATATTGGCCAGGGCATCCGCAGCATTGTCCGCCAAATTGCCGCCCAGGAGATGGGCGTGCCTATCGAAAAGGTCAACGTCACCACGGTGGACACTGATACCAGCCCGCTTGACACTGGTACGTTTGCCAGTCGCGGCACGCACCAGACGGGCAACGCAGTGCTCCAGGCAGCCCGCGAGGCCCGCCAGGTGTTGTTCGAGGTGGCTGGGGCGCAGCTTGGCGTGGAGCCAGACAAGCTTGAGGCCAGAGATGGCATGGTGGTCGTTCGAGACTTCCCCGAACAGGCCATCCCCATCGCGGATGTGGCCAACCACGCCACCTGGGTCGAGCGCAAGTTCATCGCTGGACGGGGCGTTTTTGGCTGGCCAGTGGCTCCAGTGGACCCGGTTACGGGCGAAGGCGAGCCGCTGCACAACATGGCTTACGGCTGCACCGTGGCCGAGGTCGAGGTGGATACCGAGACCGGCATAGTCAAAGTGCTCAAGCTCACCAGCGCCTATGACTGTGGCAAGGCCATCAACCCCCTGATGGCCGAGGGGCAGATTGATGGTGGAGCTGCGATGGGCGTTGGTTCAGCGATCCTGGAGGAGCTGCATCCTTACTATCCCACGCTGGACCACTACCCAACTGGCTTCTTCTCGTACATGGTCCCCACAGCCAAGGATGTGCCTGAGCTGGATTCGGTCATTGTGGAGATGGGATCGCGCACGGGTCCATATGGAGCAAAGGGTATCGGTGAGATGACGGCCAACTCAGAAGCTCCGGCCATCATCAATGCCATCTACAACGCGATTGGGGTCTGGATCACAGACCTGCCTGCCACGCCCGAAAAGGTGCTGCGAGCTATCGAAGAGCAGCTAGGTGAAGGAGCCGTGTAGGCCCTTCCAGGCAGCCAGTGCACAGAGCAAGCCTCGCGTCCTCTCTTTGGAGTTTGCGGGCCACACAGTCACACTGGCTGCCTTTTTCATGTCGTAGAGGACTGATGTCAGAGATCAATCAACAGGAACAGACAGAGTTTCGTGTGGGTTCCGTCTGTGTTCCAGTGAATGTAGGCAATACCAGCCCATTTATCCCTGGTCAGCAGGAGTATCTGACTCCTCCTCAGGGGTATCTGGAGAAGCTAGCCTACGGCGTGGCTCATAACCTGCCGGTGCTGCTCATTGGCGAAACGGGGGTGGGGAAGACCCTGGCCGTGCGCTATCTGGCCTGGAAGACAAACAACGGCCTGCGCCGCGTCAATCTGAACGGCGCAACGACCGTGGATGAGTTCCTGGGCAAATTGCTCATCAACGAGCAGGGGACGTACTGGGTGGACGGCGTGCTGGTCAGTGCTATGCAGTCCGGCGACTGGATCCTGCTGGACGAGATCAACGCGACGCTGCCAGAGATCGCCTTTTGCCTGCACTCGTTGTTGGATGACGACCGCATGGTGGTGCTCACTGAGCATGATGGGCGGATCGTGCGTCCGCATCCTCACTTCCGGTTGTTCGCCAGCATGAACCCCAGCGAGGAAGGCCGCTATGGCGGCACCAAGATGCTTAACGAGGCGCTGCTTGACCGCTTCCCGGTGGTGATCCGCATGGAATATCTGCCGGAAGAAGAAGAGATCGAAGTGGTGATGTCGCGCAGCGGCAATGCCAACCGTGAGGTGGTCGAGCGCATGGTGCGCGTGGCCAACGACGTGCGGACAGCCATCCACAATGAGAAGGTGTTCGGTTCGTTCAGCACACGGCGGGTGATCGAATGGGCGCGGATGGCGCTGCACTTCGATGTGTGCGAAAGCGCCCGCTATACCGTGCTGAACAAGCTGACCAGCTATGATGCCGAGGTTGTGAGTGACATCATCGATCTCTACTTCTGATCCCCATCTGGCGGCTGAGATGGCCGAAAGTCGGCGGGTGCGTCTGGAACGCCTGCTTCAGATTGTTGCGCGCGACTTTGACCTGCGTCTGGATTTTGGCGAGGCCGACTCGCTGGGTGAAGGGCACATTGTGATGGGGTGCAGCACAGAGCAGGTGATTTCACAGACCAGCCATGCTCTGGCAGGACAAGCTCTGCATTTGCTGGGGCACTACCTGAGCGAGAATCTGATCTGGGCTGAGGTAGCCCGCTCGCTCGAAACGCAGGACAGGCCGTACTTCGTAGCGCTGTGGCACGCTTTGGAGGACGCGCGAATGGAGAACCACATGGTTAGGCGTTGGCCCGGCACGTACAAGATGTTCGCGGCCAAGATACCAGCCAACCTGGGTGGTTCGCTGCTCCAGATCATGTCCCCCGCCCGTCAGGTGGAGTTGGGCCTCTACTACGAGGGGCGTGGCTACCACGGCGCCAGGTACCGACGCGCTGTCAGGGTCGTGCTGGACGAGGCTGCGGGTTTCATTCAACAGGGTGTGCAGGGTGAAACGCCGCGTAGCTCGCTGGACGCGATGGTGGCAATCTACCCGATCGCTATGGCCTTGCTGCGGGTGGAGCATGTCCCGTCAAACAGCCCCCGGCGCTCACAGCCTGAGAAGGCGGAGACCCACCGGGAGGCTCAATCGCCTGACGGGAATGATGGCCGCCAGCCGCCTGATGGCCTGCCGGAGATCGAGGTGAGCGATGATCGTGTCATGGTGGGAGTCATGGGCAGGCGGCGCGAGATGCCGGAGTGGTATCGACCTGGCACAGCCCCCTGGTTCGAGCGTGGCCTGGGGGAGAAGAAAGTCCACCCCTCAGCAGTGCGCACCGACCGGCAGACTCTCGTCGAGCCGCCAGCAGGCAACCATGAAGAGTATCGCGCCATCAGGGCCGAGGTGCAACGGGAAGCCGGCTTTCTGGCTCACCGGATGATGAATTTGCTGCGTGAGGAGGTCTATCTACGCTACGGCGGGCGCTATCGCAGTGGCGCGCTGAACATGGCCAAACTGTGGAAGCAAAGATTGGGCAACTATCGGTTGTTTCAGCGGCCTGTCAGCGGAGGGCAGCGTGCCTTTGCCTTTACGTTGTTGGTCGATGAGAGCGCCAGCATGAAAGGGCAGGATAAATATCGCATCGCCATGAAGACTGCCATTCTGCTGGGCGAGACGCTCGATCAGCTAGGGGTTCCGTTGGAGATCATCGGCTATACAACGGCTAGCTTCGAGGCGCGGGCTGCCATGCAGCTCGGCCTGACGCCAGCCCATGAGTATCGGACCCTGCGGTGCAGCCCGTTGGAGCATCGCATCTATAAACGCTTCGACGAACCGTATCACGTGGTACGCGCCCGACTGTCGGGCATCCAGCCGCGTCACAACAACTGGGACGAAGAACACCTGTTGTTTGCCTTTCGGCGGATCCAGGCTCGCTCCGAGCGGCGTAAGGCCATCATCGTCATTTCGGATGGGCAACCTAATGGTGATGCTAATCATCTGATGACGACGGTGCGAATGCTGGAAAACCTGGGCTGTAGCGTGATCGGGATTGGACTAGGCGGCGACTTCGTTCGCCAGATTTACCGCGATGCCATTGTGGTGTCAGACTTCCGGCAGATGGCCAATGAACTGTTGCAGGTGCTGTTCCGCGAGTTTCGCGGCGGCGTGATGCCTTTAGAGGCGAGTGTCGCTTAAATGTGGGAAATTATCCCTCCTTCCGTCTCATTAATGAATGGAGGAGATGGCTCTGAAGCCAGTGAGATCAGTTTAGCAGTGAGTAAGGATGAAAAGCCATGGCAAAGACAAAAACCTCTGTGACCCCTATGCTCATCGATGGGAAGCCGGTTGAGGGCAGCTCTGGCGAGTATGTGGAGGTGTTCAACCCGGCGAATGGCGAGTTGGTTGGGTGTGTGCCCATCGCCAGCGAGACGGAGATCGATGCTGCCGTTCGGTCTTCCTACCGGGCTTTCAAGGAGTGGCGTGACACTCCTGCCGCCGACCGTGGCGCGATCCTGATGAAAGTTGTCAATGCTGTGCGTGCCAACATCGATCAGATGGCGGCATTGTTGACAAGCGAGCAAGGCAAACCCCTTTACCTGGCCAAAGGCGAGATCAACGGCTTCTGTGCCGTGATCGAGTTCTATGCGCAGGAGGCTCGCCGCGTCACCGGGATGGTGCTTGAATCGGACCATAGGGACCGTTTCGTGTACGTCCTGCGTGAGCCGCAGGGCGTGGTGGTGTGCATCCCGCCCTGGAACGATCCTCTGCACCTGTTAAGTCGCATGATCGGCCCGGCTCTGTCGGTCGGTTGCACGGCGGTGGCCAAACCATCTTCAGACACGCCGCTCACCACCCTGTTGATGGCCAACATCGCGCTGGAGGCTGGACTGCCGGCAGGTGTGCTGAATGTCATTACTGGGCCAGGGGGCCGCGTTGGCGAGGCAGCGGTGCGCCATCCGTTGGTGGCCCATGCTTCGTTGACTGGCAGCCTACCGGGTGGCATCAGCGTCATGAAGGCCGCTGCTGATGGCATGAAGCGCGTTACCCTTGAGTTAGGTGGGCAGTGCCCCTGCATTGTGTGGGAAGATGCCGACCTGGACAAGGCAGTGGATGCGATCACCTTCCAGGCTTTCCGAGGCACTGGCCAGGTGTGTAACCGTATCAATCGCGTGTATGCACATGAGACTGTCTATGAAGAGCTAGTCAGCCGCATTGCCAAGTTGGCCAGCCGCATCACTGTCGGCGAGGGCACCAAGCAGGGCGTGGACATTGGCCCTATCATCAACCAGCGACAGCTTGAGTGGGTGGCCAGCCAGGTGGACGATGCTGCCATCAAGGGAGCGAGGGTGTTGTCGGGCGGCAAGCGCCTGACCGGAGCTGAGTACGATCAGGGCTTTTTCTTCCCGCCGACTGTTCTGGCTGACTGCACACACGAGATGAGCGTCATGCGCGAGGAGACCTTCGGGCCGGTATTGGCCTTTATGAAGGTGGGTGATGACCTAGAGCAGGCTTTCGAGTATGCCAACGATAGTTGGAATGGGCTGAGCGCCTACTTCTTCAGCCGTGACCAGCGGAAATGCTTCCTGGCTGCCCGCCGTCTCACGGCTGGTTCGGTCTGGATCAACGACATCCACGGTTCGATGGTACAGGCTCCTTATGGCGGCATGAAGCAGAGCGGCATGGGCCGCGAGCAAGGCTCGATTGCCATCAATGAATACCTGGAGTGGAAGACTGTTTACCAGGAAATGAGCTACGACTCGCGTGGTGCACGGATGTGCGTGCATCATGAGAATGACTAGGGGCAGCGTCTGCATGAACAAACCGGTCATTCTGCTGTATGAGCCTATTCATGAGAAGGCTGTTGAGCTGCTCAAACAGCACGCCGAGGTGCGCATGGCCGAGAGCCTGGACGAGGAGGCTCTCATTCGGGTTGTGAACGATGTAGAAGGCATCGTCATCCGGGCCAACGGCCAAGTCAGCCGCCGCCTGATGGAAGCCGCTCCACGTCTCAAGGTCGTCGGGCGGCACGGGGTGGGTGTGGAGGCCATTGATCGGCAGGCCGCCGCTGAACTGGGCGTTGTGGTGGTGAACACGCCAGATGCCAACCTCGAGTCGGTGGCTGAGCAGTGTGTGGGGATGATGCTCAATCTGGCCAAACGCATGGTGGAAGCTGACAAAGCATTGCGGGCTGGGGATTGGGCGTCGCGCTACCGCCTGACGGGCGTCGAGCTGCTGGGCAAAACGCTGGGCGTGATCGGCTTTGGGCGGATCGGCCAGCGGGTGGCAGAGATCTGTCACGTCGCGTTCAACATGCCGGTGCTGTACTCTGATGTAATCGCTTATCCAGATGCCGAAGCCCGTCTTGAGGCTCGACGTGTCTCGCTTGAGGAAGTCTTAGGAGCGTCGGACTTCGTCTCGGTGCACACGCCGCTGACGCCCGCTACGCAGGGCCTGATCAACGAGGCAGCGCTGAAGCGGATGAAACGCACGGCTTATCTGATCAACTCAGCCCGCGGCCCGGTGATCGACCAGGCGGCGCTGATACGCGCCCTCCAGGAAGGTTGGATTGCCGGCGCAGGGCTGGATGTATTCGATCCGGAGCCGCTGCCTGCTGACAGCCCGCTGCTTCAGCTGGATAATGTGGTGGTTTCGCCCCACATGGCTGCTCACACCGATGAGGCCCTGCTGCGCATGGCGCTGGTCGTGGAGGACATCATCGCCGTGATCGAGGGCAGACCGCCCAAAAATCCGGTGCCGCCTCCGTCATAGCTGTAAACAGAATCTGAGTGCGAACGACATTGGCAGGGGAGCTATGCCTGGGCTGAAAGAATTATGCTGCCCCTGCCTGGTTCTACAAGGGGGTAAAACACTATGGACAAGCATTGGAACGGTTATTGCACGATGAGCATTGTGCACTTCATGGCCTTTCCCACCACCATCGGTGGCGAAGGGCCAATTGTCGAGACGGTCAGTAAGATCGCCGAAGACCCGTTCTTTGGCGCCATCGAGATCGGCTGGATCAAGGATCCCAAGACACGCGCCCTAGTGCGGGCTATCGTGGAAAACAGTCATCTCCAGGTAGGTTTTGGTGGGCAGCCCACACTGCTGATGCAGAAGCTCAACCTGAACAGCCTGGATGAGGCCGAGCGTGGCAAAGCGGTTGCTCAGATGAAGGCCAACATCGACGAGGCGGTCGAAGTGGGGGCCAGACGGGTAGCGTTTCTCTCTGGCAAGGACCCCGGCGATGCGGATCGCCCCAGAGCGTTTGAAGCCCTGGTGAAGTCGGTCAAGGAATGTTGCGCCTATGGCCAGGATAAAGGCATCGCACTGACCCTGGAAATCTTCGACCGCGATGTGGACAAAGCCTGCCTGATCGGCCCAGCCAGCTATTCAGCCGAGTTTGCCAGGGTCATCCGCCAAGATTATCCAGATTTTGGCCTCATGTATGATCTGAGCCACATGCCGTTGCTGCGTGAGACGGCTGTTGAGGCGCTGGCTCCGATCAAAGACTCGCTGGTGCACATCCACGTCGGCAACTGCGTCACGACGCCAGGTGCGCCAGGCTATGGCGACCTGCACCCACGCTTTGGCTGGCCGGGCGGCTCCAACGATGTGCCTGAGCTGACGGAGTTCATCCGGGCCATGTTTGAGGTCGGGTACTTGGCCGATGGGAAAAAGGATCTGCCCTGGGTCGGGTTCGAAGTCAAGCCGCAGACAGCTGCGGAAACCTCCGAACAGGTCATTGCTGGGACCAAACGTGTGTGGCAGGAAGCCTGGGCGCGCGCCTAGTCAATCCTATAGCTGTCGGGCAAAGCGGAACATATCATGAAGGAGCCAATCGTGGATCAAGTCATCGAACAACGTTATCAGGAACTCTCTAGATACTTTGGCCACTGGGAAAAGCTCAAAGACTTGATCGATCATCTCCTGGACGTGATGCTTAACTATCGCCAGAGTGGCCATCCCGGTGGATCGCGATCCAAGGTTCATGCCCTGGTTGTCACGTTGCTCAGCGGCGTCATGCGTTGGGACATCCGCCATCCTGAGAAGCGTTTCGCGGACCGTTTCGTTTTAGGTGCTGGGCACACCGTGCCGCTCATCTATGTGACGCTGGCGGTGCTCAACGAGGCTATGCGTCTGAAGTATCAGCAGACCGGCGACGAGCGGTACCGCATTGATCGGCCCAGAGAGGGCATTTTGTACTGGGAAGACCTGATGCATTTCCGCCGCCATGGCGGGCTTTCGGGCCATGCCGAGATGGAAGGCAAGACCCTGTTCCTCAAGTTCAACACGGGGCCTTCTGGTCACGGCAGCCCGGCAGCCGCTGGAATCGCGCTGGCTCTCAAGCGGGCGGGGGCAGCGGGGGTCAAGGTGTTTATCTTTGAGGGTGAAGGCGGGCTGACGCCTGGTTCCACCCACGAGACGATGAACTCAGCTTGGGGGCTGGGGCTGGATAACCTGTACTACGTGGTGGATTGGAACGACTTCGGCATTGACGATCATCCTGTCAGCGCCTCCGTCTATGGCACGCCCACCGATTGGTTTGCCTCACATGGCTGGCGTGTGTTCAGCGCCGAACAGGGCAGCGAGTGGGGGCCAGTGACCCAGGCCATCTTGTCCATGGCGCTTGGGGAGAATGGCGATCGCCTGCCCAGTGTAACCTGGGTGCGGACTCGCAAAGGTCGGGGGTACCTCAAGTATGACAACGTAGTACATGGCGTACCCCACAAGATCAATAGTGACATCTTTTGGGAGACCAAACGCGAGTTTGCTGAGAAATACGGCGTGACATTCCAGAACTTCGGCGGCGCTGCTCCCAACGATCCAACTCAGCTTCAGCGTGAATATGAAGCGAACCTGCGAGCCGTGATCGAGGTGCTCCACCGCGACCAGGCGCTGGTTGACTATCTCGCTGACACGCTGGTGGCGCTGGGAGACAGCGTGCCTGAAGAGATACCTTCCCTGCGGATTGGGCAGCGCGGCAATCCTTTCCAGGATGAACGGCTGTACGATTTTCGCAACTACCCCGCCGACCTGTTTGTCGCGCCGGGAACCTCTGCTCCCAACCGCGCTGCGCTCGCCAAGTGGGGGGCGTGGGTCAATGCCTTTGGTGCACAAGAGTATGGGCGTCCGCTGTTCATCGTCTCTTCTGCCGATCTGACCGAGTCGACCAATATCAGTGGATTCGGCAAAGGCTATGGCAGCTTCCCAGGCTATGGCTGGTACGAGCGGTTCGGCACATCTGAGGGTGTGCTGCTGCCGCAGGAGATTACCGAGTTTACCAACGCCGGCATCATGGTCGGCATGGCCACAGTCAACCTTTCTGAGGACCCGGAGCATGTGTTTGACGGCTTCTGGGGGGCCAGTTCGACTTACGGATCGTTCTCATATCTTCTGTACGGCCCGCTGCGCCTGTTCAGCCAGCTGGCCCAGGACTGCGACCTCAAAGTCGGCAAGGTGCTGTTCGTGGCTGGCCACTCCGGGCCGGAGACTGCCGATGACAGCCGCACGCACTTCGGGATCTTCTCTCCTGGCGTGACACAGCTTTTCCCTGAGGGGCGCATCATCAATCTGCACCCCTGGGAGCACAACGAGGTGCCAGTGCTGCTGGGCGCGGCGCTGAAGCAGGATGCGCCTATTGTCGCTCTGCATCTGACCCGTCCGCCGATTGAGGTTCCAGACCGTGCAAAGCTGGGGATACCTTCCCACTTTGAGGCGGCGCGTGGGGCCTATGTGGTGCGCGACTATCGCCCTGACCAGCCGCGCGGCGGCGCTGTGATCGTGCAGGGCACGAGCGCAATGGTCAGTATCGTCAAGATTCTACCTGAGCTGGAGAAGCGCGACCTAAACGTCAAGATCGTGTGCGCTACCAGCCCGCAATTGTTCGCCAGGCAGCCTGCCGAATACCGGGAGCAGGTGCTCCCAGCGCGGGATCGCTGCGACTCGACGGTCATCACCACCCAGGCGCGCTGGCTGATGCATGACTGGCTGTTCAACAAAGTGGCGGAGGAGTATGCGCTCTCGTCGGACTGGGACAATCGCTGGCGCACGGGCGGCATGCTCGAGGAGGTGATCGAGGAGGCCCATCTGTCCCCAGACTGGGTGCTGAAGGGCATTGAACGCTTTGTGAGGGAGCGCGATAAGCGCCTGAGTCGTCTGCAGGCTGAGCTTGACGCAGCGCGGGCATAGACGATAACCTCAATGCCAGAGGCTCAGTACACACACCAGATCGCTGTATGGCAAATTGCGGGGTAACGCGGCATTTGTAGGGGCAGGCGGCGCCCTGCCCTTGCAAAGCCATTGCCGGGAGAACTAGAGAGATGTTCGACGTGCTGGACAACTTGGAAGCGTGGCGTCAGCGTGGCGAGCAGATCGCGATTGCAACCGTGATCGACACCTGGGGTTCTGCCCCGCGCCCAGTCGGCTCTAAGATGGTCGTCACTCTGAGTGGCGGTGTAGCGGGGTCGGCCAGCGCAGGTTGCGTGGAAGGAGCCGTGATCGAGGAGTGCAAGGCAGTTATCCAGTCGGGTCAGCCACGCCTGCTGTCGTTCGGCGTGGTTGATGATGAGGCCTGGGAGATAGGTCTGATCTGCGGCGGCACGATCAAGGTCTTTGTCGAGCCGTTTGCTGCCTTCCAGAATACCTACAGCTTGATCAAGCAGCGCCTACAGGCCCGCCAGCCGATGGCGGTGGTCGGTGTGCTCAAAGGGCCGCCGGAGCAGATCAACCGCAAGCTGGTCATCTCCATCGATGGCTGTGTTGAAGGCGATTTGTCGCTGGCGGGGCAGACCACCCAAGTGATCGGGGAAGCGCTAGAAAGGCTGGTTCAGGGCAGGGGAGGAACCCTGGAGTTGGAAGACGGTCTGACCTTGTTCATCGATGTGTACCCGCCAGTACCGCGCCTGATCATCGTGGGCGCAGTGCATATCGCCGAGGCCCTGGTGTCAATGGCCAATCTGGCGGGCTTCGATACCATCGTGATCGACCCACGCGGAGTCTTTGCCACACAGGAGCGCTTTCCTCACGCCACTCAACTGATCAAAGACTGGCCGCAGAATGTGCTTCCTGAGATGGCGTTGGATGGGTGGGCCTATGTTGTGGTGCTGACCCACGATCCTAAGCTGGACGATCCTGCCCTCAAGGTGGCCCTGACCAGTGATGCACGCTATGTCGGGGCGCTGGGGAGCCACCGCACCAACCAATTGCGCCTGGAGCGGCTGCGTGCGGCTGGCCTGACCGAGGATCAATTGGCCCGCTTACACGCACCAGTTGGCTTGCCGCTGGGGGGCCGCAGCCCTGGCGAGATTGCCGTCAGCATCATTGCCGAGATTGTGCAAGCCCGGAACATGGCACCCGTGGCAAAGCAACTGCCTACGTAAACAGGAGTAGGACTGCTGCCAGTGTCAGCAGCGCGAGGATCACCTTTTCGTATACTTCATGCTTGAGGTGGATGCTTATCCACTTGCCCAACCATACGCCGAGCGGCAGCAGCGGTAGCACCCAGATGATTCGCAGGATGCGGTCCAGGCTGAACAGGTGTGCAACCAGGTAAGAGGGCACTTTAAACAGATTGGTCACGGCGAAAAACAGGGCCAGCGTGGCCGCGAATGTGCGCGGCTCGACCTTTTTCAGCAGCAGATAGATGGCGACAGGTGGCCCGCCAGCGTGTGCCAGCGTAGAGGTCAGCCCAGAGAGCGATCCGGCCAGCACGCCGACCCACGCATGGGGGTCATAGGCTGTTCCACGGGCGATGTGCTCCTCGATCAGTTTGTAGGCCACAAACAGCAGCACAAATACGCCCAGCGCACGACGTAGCACCAGTGGCGAGACGCTGGTCAGGACAAAGGTGCCTGCCAGCACACCCAGTATGCCACCTGCCAGCAGGATGTTCAGCAGGCGTTGATCCCATCGTCGCCAGTGGGCATAGACCGCAAAGACATCGCCCAGGATCAGCATGGGCAGGATCAAGCCAACTACCTGTGTCACTGGCATCACCAGGCTCATCAGAGGCGTGGCCAGCACGCCCAAAGTGCCCCCCAGCCCACCCTTGCCCAATCCCAAGATCAAGGCGACCAGCCCAGCTACAAGATAGAAGGCGATCAGGTTGTCGTGCATATTTATCGATTCCCTCAGTCTTTTCGCAGCCCCCATGTGGTTTGGATGCAGAGGGTGGATTATCACTGAGTTTACGCAGGGGAGGCGAGTTCATCCAATGGCATCCATCATGTGGTTGGCGACCATTCGTCATGCACTCTCTCTCGCCTGAGCGGAGGACGGGTTCTGGTCTTATGGGATTCTGTGATACAATCAACCCCAGGACTCTGATGCGGGTACCCACCCGTCCCAGCTACCGGGATGTCATGGACGAAGCAGCACTCATCCGAGAAGCGCAGCGCGGAGGCGTCAACGCCTACAATACGCTGGTCCTACACTACCAGGAGCAGGCGTTCAACGTTGCCTACCGCATCATGGGTGAGATCGACTCTGCCGCCGATGCCACGCAAGAGGCGTTCATCTCCGCTTATAAGGCCATCTCGACCTTTCGCGGCGGGTCGTTCAGGGCTTGGCTGCTGCGCATTGTCACCAATGCCTGCTACGACGAGCTGCGGCGGCGCAAACGCCGCCCCAATACCTCGTTGGATGCACTGTACGTCGAAGATGAGGCCCCCGAACCCTCTCTTGTCAGCCGCACCGAGAACCCGGAGAGCTTCGCCCAGCGTATGGACCTGCAGGCAGCTATCGTCGAGTGTCTCCAAGGGCTGCCGGAGGACCAGCGCACTGTGGCTGTGCTGTCTGACATCGAAGGGTTCAGCTACGACGAGATCGCGCGGATTGTTGGTGTGGCGTTGGGCACGGTCAAGTCGCGGCTGAGCCGGGCGCGAGGTCGCCTGCGCGACTGCTTACAGGGCTTTCAGGAACTTTTGCCGGTGGAGTATCGTTCTACTGATGGAAGCTGATGTGCCTGAGAAGGAGACTTGCGGGGTGGCAGGGGAAACGTATCTAGGCTCGCAAGCGATATGATGACTGAGCAGAACCAGCAATGGCAGCACCTCTGAATGAACGAGACCAGATCCAGCTTAACGCCTACCTGGACGGTGAGCTTTCCGATGCGGAACGAGCAGCGTTGGAACGCCGCATGGCCCAGGATGCAGCACTGCGAGCTGAGTTTGAGTCCCTGAGGGCGACAGTTGCGTTGCTAGGCATGGCCGAGCGGATACGTGTTCCGCGCAGCTTCACCCTTGACCCCGCTGTATACGGAAAACCAGCCCGCGGAGGGCGGTTCCAGTGGCTGATCCCTGCTCGTGCGGCCGCTCTGGCCAGCCTGGGGGCGCTGGTCGTGGTTGCACTGGTTGGCGGTGCGCTGCTGCTGCGCGGCCTGGTAGGCGGCGCAGCGGCTCCGAGCGTAGCGATGGAGCCGGCCCCAGCAGGGCCTGAGGTCATGATGATGGCTCCCGCCGAGGAAGCCGCGCCTTCTGCCGAGGAGCCGCAAGTTGACATGATGTCGGCAACCACCGAGCCTCTGGCACAGGTCCCCTCTGCTGAGACGCCAGAAGTGCCGCCAGCGCTTGCAGGGATAGCGCCAACCTCGACAGGAGCGCCAACGCCAGCAGCCGGGCAGCCCGCTGCTGAGGGTGGCGGGGAGACACGGTCCGCTGGGCCATCTCCGCAGCCCGCACCGACGCAGGTTCCAGCACTGCCCTCTGAGACTATCTCTGCTTATAATGCTCAGGTAGTGACGCCTGAGCCGGGAGTTGCGGCTGCGGCTGAGCCGCAGGAAATGATGCCCGCTACGCAGGTTCAGGAAGGCGCGACGGAAGGTTCTGTCAAAACACAACTGCCCTCTGTTCCAACGCGAACCATTCTGATAGTCACGGTGGTGGTCGTTGGGGGCATCGTGCTGACGCTCGTTGTTGGGCTGACTCTCGCGCGACGGCGGTAGATGTGGCCGAGCCAGCCATCATGAACTACTGTCCACAGTGTGGACGGCCGCTGAGCGATGCGTTTAGATATGGGAAACAGCGCCGCGTGTGCCGCACATGCGGCTTTGTTCATTTTCAAGACCCCAAAGTGGCTGCTGTGGTGTTTGTGATTCGGGCAGGATGCGTGCTGATGGTGAGACGACGGGTCGATCCGCAGGCAGGGCGGTGGGCGTTGCCTGCCGGGTACATTGACTATGGTGAGGACCCTCGTGAGGCGGCCATCCGCGAGGTGCGTGAAGAGACCGGCTTCGACATTCGCATCACACGGTTGATCGATGTGTTGGGGCCAGACCCGCACCACGAAGGCCCGGCTAGCATTGTGCTTCTGTTTGAGGGCGAGATTGTAGGCGGGAAATTGGCTGCCCACGATGACGCTGCTCAGTCGGCGTTCTTTGCCCCAGAGGAAATACCCATCGGCGAGATCGCTTTTGAAAGCACGCGAGTGCTGCTTGCCCGCTGGCTCGAGCAATCGCAGGCGGACCGTTGAGCGTTGCGTCGGCTGCTTATAGCCTGCGAGCGATCACGATCTGGTTGACGCCTAGGGCCAGCGGGATCACTGTGGTCCCTGTCAGCACCTGAATCAGGCTGGGCCAACCGAACATCCCGAACTGAATTGACTTCGGAATCAGGGGAAGGTAAGGCACGTCCCACAACCCATCGCCGAAGTGACGCAGCACATGGAAGCCGCTCTCTTCGCTCCAGCGCCGCCACACCTCCGGCGGCTGCACGTTGATGTGCGTCGGGTCTTTGGCAATGGCATCGGGTATCTGATGAGGTTTCTTGAGGGGACGCAGCGCATAGACGGGGTTGGGAGTCGCATAGAGAAACAGTCCACCGGGGGTCAGAATGCGGTGGACGTTCCGCAGGCAGGCATGGGGATCGATCAGGTGCTCAACCAGGTGCAGCGCTACCACCACATCGAACGAGGCGTCGGCAAATACCTCCAAGGCGTCCGCCGAGGCGACCAGAGTGGCTGAGCCGGCTGCGTTGCGGCGAGTCTCCGAGGCTGCATAGAAGGCGATGTCGATCCCCACACATCGGAAGCGGTTGCTCAGCAAGCCAAGCAGGTGCCCCAGGCCCGTCCCCATCTCTAAGAGCCGTCCTGTGGTAGGCTGGGATGGCGCAAAGCGTCTCACCAGCCGCGCGTAATAGCGGCGGGCAAACCAGTACATGCTGAAGCGGCCCAGGGGCCGATCAGCATAATTGTAGGATTTGAAATACCGCTCACCATACTCCGCCACCAACGCGGCAGGTGAGGTAGACCGGCCTGGCGGCATACCTGTTCTCCTCGTGGGGTTTCAGCGGGAATTGTAACCGATCGACCGGAGGCGAGACAATGGCAGCTTTGGGCCTGTCAGTTGGAAGTCGCCTCGGCAGGCAGGCGGGAAGGCAGGTTCAGCAGAACAACGCTGGCCAGGATCAGGCTGCCGCCCATGAGTTGGAGTGGCTCCAGTTGCTCGTGGAGCAACACTGCTGCCAACAGCACGGTGATCGCCGGTTCCACCGTGCTGACGACAGAGGCATGGGGTGCGCCGATATATGACATTGCCCCAAGCATCGTCAGAATTGGAATCACAGTGCCCACCACTCCCACCCCTACCACAGCCAGCCATCCCTGGGCCGTCTGGGGTACATGGAGACCGTATGCTAGACTACCGAGCAGCAGCGTGACAAGCGTGGCGCTCATGATGAGGGTGCCGGCGGGCAGGCGCGGGATATGGCGTGTCTCCCGGCCTGCCAGAACCAGATAGGCTGAATAGGAGATCGCGTTGAGCAGCACGAAGGTCAGCCCCAATGGGCTATTGACTACCAAATGCCCGCCCGTCGTCAGGGCGCAGCCGACCAGCGCCATCCCCACGGCGGCCCAGCTCACAGGAGTCACGCGCTCGCCAAATGCCAGCGATAGCAGGGCCACCATGGCGGGGTAGGTGTAGAAGATCAGCGTGTAAGTTGAGGCCGGGATCAGCGCCACGGCGATGAAGCCAAACATCGACACGGCGGCGAGCAGCACACCCAGCGCTACCAGCCGCCCGGCTTGGGGCCGGCTGATGGCCTTCAGGTCGGCGTGTCTGCGCCAGATCGGCCACAGCAACCAGATGGTCGTGACGGCCACCAGGAATCGCCAGGTCGAGACCTCAAGCGGCGGGATACCCACCTGGTAGGCAAGCTTGGCCAAGATGGGCAGGAAGGCATAACTGGTGGCCGAGGTCAGGGCCAGGAGTGTCCCAACCAACTTACGATTCATCACGATGTCTCTGGTGGCATAGATTTCCGACCTGTGTTTGGGATGTCTCTGTATCGGCGCTATACTCACTCTATTGTTCTTGCGCAGGGTGAGAGGCTGCCCGGATTAAGCACCGATTTTAACTCAAGAGGAGACCAAACGATATGCCTGTTGACCGGATTGCCAAAGATGTTGTCGTCAGCCTGCACTACAAATTGTGCCTGGACGATGGACAACTGATCGAAGAGACGGATGCTGATGATCCTCTCGTATACTTGCACGGACACGACCAGATCATCCCCGGTCTGGAGCGCGAACTGCAAGGGCTGCAAGTAGGGGATACAAAAGTGGTGGTAGTAGAAGCCATCGATGCTTACGGGGAGTATGATCCGGACGATGTAGAAGAAGTCAGCCGTGAGGAATTGCCGCTCCCATTTGAGCCAAAGGTTGGGATGATACTGGATGTGGAAGATGACCAGGGCAACGAGTACTTCGCCCAGATCGTCGGGCTAACCGATGAGATCGTCACCCTGGACTTCAACCATCCGATGGCGGGCCAGCGTTTGCACTTTGAGGTGACCGTTGCGGGGCTGCGCCCTGCCAGTGCTGAGGAGCTAGCCCACGGGCATTCTCACAGTGAAGCTCACAGCAGCGATCGTCACTAGAGATTATGGCCTTGATTCTGGCGTCGACGTCGCCGCGTCGACGGGAACTGCTGGCGTTGATCGGTCTGGCGTTCTCTGTTGTGGCAATTGAGACGGACGAAGCTCGGCGGCTTGACGAACTGCCTCCTGATTATGCCCGCCGCCTGAGCCGCGAAAAGGCGCAGGCGGCAGCTGATCTGATCGAGGGGGCAGCCCTGATGCTTGCCGCCGACACCATAGTCGTGGATGGCAGTACAGTGCTGGGTAAACCGCGCGACGCTGGCGAAGCTGCTGCTATGCTGCGGCGTCTACGCGGGCGCACCCATCGGGTTTTTACGGCTGTCGCGCTGCTCGACACAGCGGCCAGGCATACCATCGTCCAGATGGCCAATAGCCCGGTCACCATGCGGGCCTATACCGACGAAGAGATCGCGGCCTACGTGGCCAGCGGCGACCCGTTTGATAAGGCGGGGGCTTATGCCATCCAAAATGCTGACCTTCACCCCGTGGAGCATTTTGATCACTGCTTTGCCAATGTTATGGGCCTGCCGCTGTGCCACGTCACACGGATGCTGCGCCAGGTCCAAATCGATCCCTCTGTGGATGTCCCTGCGGCGTGTCAGGCATTTCTGAGCTACAGTTGCCCGGTTGCCGCGCACATTCTGGCTGGCGGAGAGTAGGAAAATAGCTGGCTTCGTCTGGTTCCTCCCCCCGCCTGATCGGGCGCAGGAGGGGATGGTGGCCGTGCATATGCTGGCTATCGCCTTTCACTGTCGCGGTATGGACGCTTTATGCCCATGTTCTACCGTCTTGAATGGGATGCGTCTGCATTCTCGGCAACCCGCAGCAACCGTCGCACTGGCGCTGGCAGTGCGGGCGCAAGCTGGCGCATCTCCTCATCATCGAACGGCCTCACGATGACCACCATCACAGCATAGGTTGCCAGCCCGGCGATGAATGCCAGCCCTGTGTCGAGCGGCGCCAGCAGAAGCGTGGCCGCGCCAGAGACGATCCCCGCTAGCACAGCGCGCCACAGCACCAGCAGCCAGTTGATCCTTCCCAGCTCGCTCAGAACGATGGTGTAGAATAATCCCCACAGCACGAACTCGGAGAGGATGGCGTTTACTGCCGCTGCCAGATACGAGTAGCGTGGGATGGTGAGCAGATTGGCGATCACGTTGAAGGCCGTCACAATGAAGAAGGCAATCGTCAACATGCGCTGACGATTCAGCGAGATGATCACATACTGGGTCACGCTGTTCATCCAGCCGATAATCATCCCCCAGATGAAAATCTGCATCGCAACAGCCCCGTGCGGCAGATACTCGCGTCCACCCAGCACGTTGACCAGAAACGGCGCGAGCAGCGTAGTAAAGATCGCAGTAGGGATGGACAGCAAAGTCATCAGCCGCAGGGCCAGCAGGTAAGTCTTTTTCAGCCTGGCACGATCCTCGGCAGCCTGGCGGCTGATCATCGGAAAGAGCGCCCAGGTGAACAGCGACGGGATCAAGCCCACGGCATCCACCCAGGTATACACTACGCCATACCAGCCGACCACAATGTTGCCTTTGAGGGCTTCTAGCAGCACCACTGCAATGCGGAAAAACAGCGTGGACAGCAGGTGGTTGAGCATCAACGGGAAGGACTCGCTCATAGCGAGCTTCTGCATCGCCCAGTCGAAGAACCAACGCGGCCTGAAGAACAGGCGCATGGCCAGCGTGCCTAGAATGGCGAGTGTGATGAAGTTGACCAGCACACTTACCACGGCCAACCCGACGATTCCCCATCCGGCCAGCAGCGCAGCGATGCCCAATGAGGCTGTCAGGAAGGCGCTGACGGTCTGAATCGCTGCTGGGTACTCGGCCTTTTCGTAGGCGTAAAACAACGCTGTCAGGCCGGTCGAGATGGTCGAAAAGAACAGGCCGCTGTACAGCAGGCCGATGGTCCACAGCGTGGCGGTGCTCTGCGGCGGTGCAATGAACGTCTGGCGGATCGCCAGGAAGACGGCCAGCAACGGGATGCCGATCACCACCAGCATCAGCCGCAGCAATGTGGTGCTGACAAAGTATCGATTGGCCTCATCTTTGTGACGAGCCACCTCGCGCATCAGGAACAGATTCAGGCCGAAGTTGGCCAGAATCTCGAACCAGCCGTAGATGGTGAAGGCATAGCGATAATCTCCTGCCCCTGCCGGCCCTAAGATGCGGAGCTGAGCGAAGGTGAGAACGAAGAGGATGCCCTTGTTGAACAGGTTGAGCAAGATAGGCGTGATGGTGTTCTTGGCAACTCGTTTTACGCCGCTATCTTCGTCCTCTTCGTGGTAGATGAAACGCCAACCCCACACGCCGACAGCAAACACGAGCGCCAGCCCAGTGAGAAACGACGCGAACGCCCCAAAGCGGAACGAATCGGGGCTATATTTGGTGCGGACTGTCCATGTGCCTGGTGGGATTATCATGCCCCGAAAATTGCCGTCCACCAGGTAGACGGGCACTTCCTGCTCGGCATCATCGCTGGCGCCCAGCGGTCGCATCCACGCTCGCCAGCCAGGGAAGTAGCTCCCCGTCACAACCAGCCAGCTTTTCTCCGGCACGTCCAGGTCGATCCACAGCTCTTGGGCTGTGTAGGCCGTGATCGTGGCGGGTGTTGGCTCCGCTGAGACGCCCGTGGGCAGAAATTCACATTCAGTAGCTTCTGACAGGCGGGGAGAAGGTTCGCATGGGGTTGTCTCGATCAGCACATGGCGGCGAATATCGCTGCGGCTAGTCTCTTCTGCAAACAGACGGCCGCCGTAGACTTGTGTGCTGCTGACAGGCAGCGTGAAGGCGCGCGGCATTGCGCCGGAGTTCTCGTAGATGCGCACCGCCTCGTCCTGGTAGACCGGTGTGTAGTGCGGGTGGTCAATCTCGACCTCGCTTACCACATAGCGCACGCCCAGCAGGTCCAGCAGCGGTGAGTCGAGGGCCGGAGTGTAGGAGCTGTAAATCGGCGCGATGCGGTTGTACGGCAGATCGGTCTGGGGCAGGATCAGGTCCATGTAGTCCGCGTACTGGGCCGGGATCAGGCTGTCGTACCCACCAATGTCTTCCAGACCGTGCAGCCAGCCGATATTGGCATTCATTGTTTTGGCCCCCGGCTCCTCGTAGATGGCAAAGCGCCACGGTTCGAGAGGATCGACCTGGTCTTTCAGCCACGCGATTGAGGGCGGCACGACATTGAGCAACGCCGGATCGTTGGCCGGGTAAAGGCCCCAGGTGGCCATGCTGAGATCGACAATCACGATCAAGGCAGCCAGCATTTGCCATATCGGCCAGCGATTCTGTAGGGGCAGAACGCGCTTTGCTCCCGCCAGAAGAAATGCGCCCCCTGCCAGAATCAGCAGCACGGCCAGCACCAGCGCATTCCCCGCCTCATAGGAGTAAAACGCCTGCGCGTCTGCAAAGGCTTCAGGCGCTTTGGCCAGCCCTATGAAAATGTGCTCAACCAGCCCGGCGATCCGCCCGTAGAAGACACGGCTGGCGATCAGACTCGCCAGGATCGCCGCGCCTACAGCCATGATTCCCCATCCTGCCCAGGATGTGAACTGCGTCTGTAGAGGTGCGGGATACATCCCGTCCCCATTATCTTGGCGATCCTGGCGGCGGCTGAGGACCTCGACCCCAAATCCGGCCAGCACTGAGGTGCACAGCGTCAGTGGCCATACCCACCGGAATGGCGCATGCGACTGGTTGATGAATGGCAAGGTGTAGTACAGCACGGCGTAGGTCGGCGTGCCAAAGGCAAACGAAGCTGCGAGCAGCCCCAGCATGGCAAAGATCGCGCGGTAGGGCCGTCCTGGTCCTTCGGCGCCCACGTCCTTTGGCAGGAGCATACTGCGCCCAGCTTCACTGTTCTTCTTGTGGTGAAGGAGTCTGGCGATCCAGAAGGCGACTGCGACCCCTGCCAGCAGCATTGGAAGGATACCTACGTAAGCCCCACCTTCAACGTAGTTCTTGATCCCCCATTCGGTAGTGTGGATTGTCTCACCCAGAGTGTTGACCTCCACCGGGACCCAGCGCCAGGCAAACACATCGAAGATGGCGTGGTGGGCTGGGCTGCCGAAGAAGTTGGGCATCAAGAAAGCCAAGATGTGACGAGGCGGGTAGGCCCAATCAAGGACCTGATCGAGCGATACTGCCCCCTGACGGAAGCTCAGCCGGGCCAGCTCGTAGGCCGGGGCGATCTGCACTGCGCCCAGTGCCAGCCCGGTGATCGCCATGGCTAATAGCCACACTGCGCGAGTGACAAGCAGAGGTAAAGAGCGCCTTGCCACTGCTTCAGCGATCAGCCGCCAGGCCGCAAAGAAACCCATTACCAGCAGGGTGAAATACAGCGCCTCGACATGCCCCGCCAGCACCGCCATTCCAAGCCCAACAGCGCCGATGGCAGCCCAGGGCAGCGTTGCAGGTCGGGCAGCCACGGGCTGCTGGCGGATCACCAGCTCGATCATCGCCAGTTCCAGCGGCAGCCAGGCGGCTGTGGCAACGATCATGGGGAAGACAACGCTGACCAGCATAAAGCTGCTCAGTTCATAGGTCAGCGCTGCGATCAGCGCACCAGGCCGCCGGATGCCCAGCACACGTGCGAGGACATACAGGTTGATCCCGGCAGCCCACAACTGAGACACGGTAAACCAACCGTAAGCAACCGGGATGGGGAAGACCAGGAACAGCAGGTTAAACGGATACAACGTCGACGACTGCCCGGCTGCCAGGAACGGTGTACCGCTCAGGATGTTCGGCTGCCACAATGGGATGTCCCCAGCCACAATCTGCTCACGGGCGAACTGCTTCCAGGCAGTGTTCTCAAGGATCAGATCCGAGATCAGCGCGTTGTGTGGCTGGCCTACCTCGTACTCGTCAGCCAGGGCGCGATAGGGCTGCCACTGGAACAGGTTGTCGACAGGGATGAGCGTCTTGCCCCCGATGGTCTGTGGCAGGAACAGCGCCAGCGGCACGATCAACAGCAGAGCGATCGCCAGCAGGTCAGGCACAGCGCGGCGCAGCCGATCTTTCATAAGGCCCCCTGGAAAAGGGCGCAGTGTTGCACATGCGCCCGTGGTGGTTGGTGGCGCTTAGTCTACCCTATTTAGGGAATAGTTGTCAGACTGCGGGCTGACGGCTGGGCAGCAAAACCCAGCCGCTTATCGCCCTTGTGCGCTGGACGAGCTGCACGTCGTTGGGCAGCTGTGGCCAGGGGCTGGGACCGCCGACGCCAATTGCTCCTTGAGGCGTGTGTCCAGATCGATCCCACGCCAGGAGTCGGGTCTGAAGAGGATCGTGTCCTCCGGATCGTGCATGGCATGACGCTCAAGTGCAGCTGGCCGGGCGCGGGTTGCGTAGCAGTACGTACACCCGAACAGGCACATGTCATACGCGCCAATGTCGGTTGACTCAGCGCAGTTGCACAGGGCGCGTGTGGGCCGCGGCTTGAGGTCTAGGGTGGAGTCTCCTGTGATCGCACGCAGATCATTCAGGTCAATGCAGCCGCCTGCCTGGATCGCCGGAATAGCCTCGTGATCTGCTTCACAGCACGACTGCAACGCGATGCCGTATGTCTGAGCAACATCTGCGAGCTGCGCCAGCAGCAGACAACGCTCGGCTGGCGCAAGCTCGTAGAAAGTGATGCCATGAGTCTGGGTCAGCTGGGCCAGGTTGCGGCGTGTTTTGCTATACAGGTCAACAAACGAGTACTTGCACCGCTGGGTATACCCTGCCAATGCGCGGGCAATGGCCTCGAACTGCTGGACATGGTATTCAGGGGGAGTGTCGCTGCTGATCACGATCGGGTCATAGCGCCAGACGACCCGCTCCGGCCCGATCCGCTCTGCAACGGTGCGGAAGGTTCGCAGCGCGGACTGGAGCGACGGGTTGTGTGTCTCAAGGGGCCGCCCGTATCCAACTACTGTGTACTGGAAGATGTAGCGGTACCCTCGTGCATCAAGCTCAGGTAGATGCCGCAACAATGGGGCCGGGTTGCGTGTCCAGAACACGAGGGCGATTACGTCCTCTGGAGCGAGCGAGGCGCGGTGTACCCGCTGAAAGTATGGGTTGAGCCAATGGCAAAACCCGGCCCGGATACGGTTCATGAACCATGATGAATAAAAAGCGGGGATGTCCGTCCGGCGGCTGGCGCTGATCACTGGCATGGGCCACCTCCCCACACTTTTCTTGGTGAGAATGGTATGGTGCGCCCCCGGCCAACATCATGCCAATACATGTTCTCATCAGGCCGTCAGCATGACTATGGCGCTGATCGTCCCTGCTAATAGCACCACACCAGAGGCTGCCAGGACGGTGCGTCGCATTTCGGGTGTGCCGATGAATGCCGCAATCGCAGCCTTGGCGAGGGTGTTGGCTACTGACGCCAGGATGATCGATCCCGCAGCGACCTGTGTGGTGATGTGTCCGCTCTTGGCCAGCCCGGCCACACTGAGCGTGATGGCATTCACGTCCGGCAGCCCGGCGATGGCGCTCGCAATGTATACTCCGATCGAGCCAAAAAAGCTCTGCGACAGCTTGACGGCCAACAGGACCACCGCAAATACCAACCCGAAGGTGATTGCTGTAGACAGCTTCAGGGGGTTGGCCAGATCGACAGCCTTCTCGTCCTCGTCCGAGCGCCGCCTGGCCTGCCGGCGTTGCAGGACAAAGACCATGACCAAGCCAGCCGTCAGCATGGTGGTCAGCGGCGCGGTCACTGCTGCCAGCAGCGGTGGGTGGCCGATCAACACCAAGATGGCCACGCGGGGGAACATGACGCATGAGGCGATCAGGACACCCTGGGCATAGTGGGATGATAACTCAGGCGTCTCCTTGCTGCGCGTGGAGAAGCTGATAGTGGTGGCTGTGCTGCTGACTACGCCGCCGAGCAGTCCGGTCAGGCCGATGCCTTTCTTTGCTCCCAGCAGCTTCATCAACACGTAGCCTGTAAACCCGATACCCGACACAAGCACGACCAGCAGCCACACCTGGGATGGGTTCAGCACGCCCAGCGGATCGATAGTGCGGTTAGGCAGCAGAGGCAGTACAACCGCAGCCACTAACGCAAATTCGAGCGTGGCCCGCAGGTCCTCCACGCTCATGCGGCGGATGACCTTATGTAGGCTGCCTTTTAGCGATAGCAGCAGTGCGGTGACCACAGCCAGCGCCACGCCGACCTCGGCCTGGTCCCAGGCAACCATAGCGCCCAGCAGGAAGGTCAGAATCGCAGCGACCTCGGTGGTGATGCCAGGACCTTTCCGGGAGCGGAAAAAGGTCCCCACGTACCCTGCCACCATGAGCAAGATCAGCCCGCCAAAAGCCACGATAGCCGGCAAGATGCCGTACTGATCAGACAGGAAGGCTGACACGGCACCCAGCAGCGCAATCAGCGCAAAGGTGCGAATCCCAGCGAAGTCGGCGGAGTGGTTGTGCTGCTGGATAAACTCGCGCTCCAGGCCGATTAATGCGCCGAGCAGCAGGGCCACGCCGAATCGCCACCACGGTTCCACATTCAGGAAGTTGGTCATGTGCAATAGCCTCGTGTGTGTTGTGTGCATTCGATTGTACCTCACCTGACGCACAAGGCCCGTTTTCCTGCTTGGCGGTGTTCCTTACCTTGGCCAGGGATGCCCTTACACCTCAAGCGTCACACGCCGACGCCCCTGGCCATCGATTTCCTCCTTATCCAACTGGCTTGCCGCCAGCGTCCGCGACTCGCCGGGCGGCAGCACCAACGTCACCCGGTCGAATGGCATCCTGTAACTTCCCTCCCCTGGCCCCAGGTTGACCTCGACCACCGTGGACGACGTGCGCATATGCACCGGGATGGTCGCGTACTTGCCTCGTGTGTATCCCATTGTCTCACCGTCATCCTCGTACATCGTGAAGGCGCTCTCACCGTTCCCTCGGTGCGGGAAAAGATAGATCGACCGCCCGCCGCCCTCATCCACCGGCACAATGGCGCCCGCTCTGGCGAACAGCAGCGTACGATCTAGCGGGGCATCGAGCACCACAGTTTGCCCGCCAGCGATGAACTCCCCCGTAAACCAATCGAACCAGCCCTCGCCGGGGAAGTACGTTGGGCGCTGGCGCATTCCCGGCTCAAGCACTGGCGCGATGAGCAGCATTGGCCCCAGGAGGTAAGTGAACGACTCGTTGCGACAGCGTGGATCGTGCTGGAACTCATAGACCAGAGGGCGCATCACCGGTTCTCCCTGCTGTGAGGAGAGCCACATTAGCGAGTAGAGATACGGGATCAGCGCAAGACGCAGCCGGATCAGGCTGCGCACCTGAGGCAGCAGGTCGGGATACATCCACGGTTCATTGGCCGATCCGTCCATGTGAGATGAGTGAATGCAGAAGCGCGGCCAGAAGATGCCGGCCTGCACCCACCGCAGCCACAGCTCTGGCTCAGGTTGCGTGCCAAAGAACCCGCCCACGTCGTGCCCTGTGTTCGAGACACCGCTTAGTGACAGACCCAGCCCCATTGGGATATTGAAACGCAGTGTGGTCCAATCACTCACGTTGTCACCTGACCATGTCCCAGCATAACGTTGGGTTCCTGGTCCACCTGAGCGCGTCAGGTTAAATGGACGGGCTTCAGCAGCAAATTCACGGCAGGCTTCGAGAGAAGCACGCAGCATCAGCAGGGTCTCCACCGGCTCCACACCTTCCAGGGGGTGTGGGTTGCCATCGTAGTGGCAGAAAGTCTCCCCGTGGCGGACATGGTATTCGTTGTTGTCATTCCAGATGCCGACGATGCCGTACTCAAGCAGGCTGGTCTCGATCTGTGACTTCCACCAAGCCACTGTGTCTGGATTGGTAAAATCGAGAAAGCTTGCCGGGCCGCCCCAGAACCGCGCAGTGACAGGCGCCTGTTCCGGCTGCTCAAACAAGAAGAGGCCCTGAGCGGCGACCTCGTCGTAGCGCGGATGGGTAGTCAGCAGCGCCGGTTTGACATTCGCCACGAGGCGTATCCCCAGGCCACGCAACGAGTCGGAAAAGGCGCGAGGGTCGGGAAAGCGCTCGGCATTCCAGGTGAAGACGTAGCGCTTTCCTCCCGGTCCCAGCGTGTAGCCCGACGAGAGGTGAAATGCCTCACAGGGGATGTCGTATTCGGCGCACTGGCGAGCAAAGAGCATCACGCGGTCGGCGGCGTCTAGGCCCTCGGTATAGTTCATGCACGAACCCAGATAACCCAGCGACCAGCGGGGTGGCATCACAGGCAGGCCGGTGATGTGGGTGAAGGTGGTGACGACACGCGCCATATCTGGGCCATAGATAAAATACAGATCGAGATCGCCGCCACTGGCCTCCCAATAGCGAAATGTGTCTGAGTACCCATCAACCTCACAGCCCAGGTCGAACACGGTGGGGTGTAGATTGTCATAGAACAGACCATAGGCGATGCCAGACTCGGTAAGCGTGATATAAAAGGGAATATGCTTATAGAGAGGCCCGCCATGTTCGGCGTCATAGGCAAGCGCGTCCGATGCACGCAGGCGGATGCGCCGGGCGCGTTTGTTCAAGGCTCCACTCACCTCGCCCAAGCCATAGTAGCTGTCAGCGCGGCTGGCCCTCAGGTAATGTGACACAGGGCCATGCTCGTCGAAGCCGTAAGCCACTTCAGGCAGGTCGGCGGCAAAGAGCTTCCCCTTGTCGTCAAAGTATGACAGGCCAAAGTCGGTCAGCCGGACCGTGATGCCTATCTCGCGGGTGTGGACCTTCACCCGCTGGCCTATGATCTTGACCTCGAAGGGTGGACACGGGAATGGCGAGAGATCGTCGCGATGACGGCCCTCATACGGACAATCGCCCGCTGACCCAACAATGGACCAGGTGCGTGGGTCCTGCATTGTGCCTCGGTCACCCTGCAAGCGGACCACATGCTCGTCGAGCACGCTCAACCGAAATCGTAGACCATTGCTGCTGGCGAACACTAATTGAGGGGGAGTATGTGCGACAAGACGGACATCGACAGGACGCAGAATCATCGGATCGTCTCCTTAAAGTCTCGGCAACCGGCCAGAGGTAACTTCAAACAGGAGCACTTTCGGGCGCTCTCAGGGAAAGGCGCCTGTTCCATCTGTATCTCAGGTTTGATGTGATGGGGAGGTCGTCTGATGCAAATCCCTCAATTCGAACACGATCCCGGCAGCGAATAGCCCTGGACAGATAGCCTTGAGCCCAGGCGCACCCTCATAGGGAAACTCCTGCACGATCTCGAAGCCCATCTGTCGTGCCCACCAATGGAAGTCGGCCCGCGTCCAGAAGCGCAGGTGTTCGCCCGGAGTGACTACCCACTGGAGCGGGAACCTGCCGAACAGCAGCCGCAGTCGGTGAGCAATAAAGCCCGTGTTGGGGATCGATACCAACAGTCCTTTTCTGAGGTGCGGGCGCAGGTCGTTGAGTAGCTTCTCCGGTTCAGGCAGATGCTCGATGATCTCAGACAGGATGACATAATCATACAATCCCACCAGGTATTCGCGCGGCGGCGTGTTGGCGTCCACCAGAGTGACACGCAGGCCCTGTTGACGGCAGAAATCGACGGCTCTGGGCGAGATGTCCACGCCATAGCCTTCGACGTTTTTGCGGTCGATCAGATACTTGAGCAGCGCGCCGTCCCCTGCCCCTATGTCCATCACCCGGTCGCCTTGTGCAACGACACGCGCGAAGACCTCAGCCCGTCGCAGCCGCCATGCTGAAAGATGTCCCATCCCTGACGCAGCTTTGTTCTCCCAGTACTCATCGTAGTTGGTAACACCCACGTGAGCTGTGTCAGGATAGGCAAACAGGCGGCGCAGGCTCCGATAACGGTTCGCCAGCCACAGGTAGAGCGAGCGAGGCATAAACTTCCTGGCTATGTCCTTGAGCGATGCCCTGGCGTTCAAGTGTTCGGCTCTCCAGACTCAGCATCGGTAGAAAAGTTCCTCTGCTTCTTCGCGCAGGCGAAGGTAGCTCTCATAGCGCTCGATCCAGACATCGCCAGCTTCGACAGCCCCCCGCACCGCGCAGCCCGGCTCGTCTTCGTGGCGGCAGTCTTTAAAGCGGCAATGGCCTATTAAGGGTCGGATCTCTGGGAAGTACCCGTCGATCTCGGATGGCTCAATGTTGAACAGACCGACCTGCCGGATGCCAGGCGTGTCGGCCACGTAGCCGCCGCCATCCAGCGGGAACATCTGCGATGAGACGGTGGTGTGCCGTCCCTTAGTGGTGGCCTGGCTGACAGCCTGCACGGCCAGTCCCAGCCCTGGTTGGAGGGCGTTCAGCAGGCTGCTCTTGCCGACCCCTGAAGGGCCTGTTAGGGCTGTGATCTTGCCTTGCAAGGCCCGGCGCAAGTCCTTGATCCCCCGGCCTGTCAGCGCGCTGGTGTAGATGACGCGGTAGCCGATGGCATCGTACAGATCAAAGAGGTCGCGAGCCTCGCTGAGGCCGACTAGATCCACTTTGTTGGCGCAAACGATGGCTGGAATTTGTGATCGCTCGGCGATGACAAGAAAGCGGTCGAGCATCTTGAAATGCGGTTCAGGTTCGGCGCAGGCAAAGACAAACACCACCTGATCCGGATTGGCGATGATGACCTTCTCCCGATCAGGCAGACGCTCGGCGCGGCGGCCCTCTTTGGGCGGCATCTGGCGGGTGAAAGCGTGCGTGCGTGGCGCGACCTCCTCGATCACCCCGCGCTGTCCTCCTCTGTCGTTTCCCGATACCTCGGCCAGTGAGACTCTGACTCGATCCCCAAGCGCCACCGGATCGGTGTCGTAGCGCTCTTGTAGCAACCGCTTGCGGACCCGGCAGACAATCAATCCCTGGCTGGTCGCTACTGTAAAAAAACCGCTCTGGGTCTTCACAACCAGACCTTCGAGCAGTCTCCGTTCAGCCAAGGTCAATGCTCCTCGTGAGCCTTTTCGCTGCAGGGTTCACCCCGCTGTACTGTCGCATTTTGTGTAAACCCTCTCAACGAGTTCTAGGCCCCTCTCATGTGCCAATCTATGCTCTGTGGCCGGGCATCACCAGTTTATCTCCCAGGTTAGCATGGACCTGGCGAGATTTCAACCGTGAAAACAGGCAGGGCACACAGAGGTGTCGTAACGTCTGTGTGCCCTGCTGAAGGTGTGCTCAAGAGCCTGACGATCTGTCTCAGCTTGGTGTCTCGTCAGGGTCCACTGGCTCTGTGCCAGTGGGCTGTTCACGCTTCTCCTGTCGCCTATACCATACCACCAGCCCAATGAACCAGCCTGATAGGACCACACCGCCCAGGATCAGCAGCAGCCGTGTCGCTGGAACACAGCCGAAGATGCTATTGCCCGCCCGCAGGCACATGGCGATGTCGCGCTGCCACTGTAGGCTACCTGGCTCGGCCTGAGAAGGCTGCTGAGGTGCAGCCTGCCCAGAAATTTCGTCTCCACTGAGCAGGTCCGTGATCAGCTCCACAGGCGCCTGTTCCGCTGGCACGGTCTGGGCCCGGCTGAGGATGGCCACTACATCACAGGTGATGGCTGGCTCAACGCCACTGGCGCTGGCTGTACCGCAGCTAGTCAGATTCCGACCGTTCTGCCCATCAATCACACGCACCAGAAGGGTAAAAGTCACTGTCTGCCCCGGTTCAATTGACTCGATGAACCACTGAGCATTGTTCGGCGCGACGGCGATCAGCCCACGCGACAGTGCGCCGCCGATGATCATCCCCTCTGACGACAGTTGATTGTTGAGCGACACATTCTCTAAAGTGCTTTCACCGATGTTGCGCACGGCGATGAAGAACCGCACGGTGTCATACAATCCCGCCTGATCCACATCTGCAATCTGACCCACCAGCAGTAGCCCATCGATGTTAACAACCTCTAGCGCGGGCTGAGTGGCCTCGGCGACCTCCGTTTCCTCGGAGGGGCCAGTGCCTGCTGTGCTTCCTGGCGTCGACCCGGGTGGGCGAGTTGTGGCCGGGCGTCTGCTGGGGCTGATGGCGACAGTCACTAGCCCGATGCTGCACGCTCCGCCATTGTCGCATACTTGGTAGGTAAAAGTGTCGCTGCCGACGTAGCCAGGGGCTGGTGTGTAGGTGATCTGGCCGTTAGTTGCGTCCACAGCAGTGGCGCCGTGGCCTGGCCCACTCATAACTGTGACCGAGGCTGGGTTCAGACTGCCATCCGGATCGCTGTCGTTGGTCAGCACGTTGATCTCCACAGGGGTGTCCTGCAACGTGATGACCATGTCGTCACGGGCTGCTGGTGGAGTGTTGGCTGGTTGGGAGCCGCCTGGACCGGGTGTCGCCGTTGGAGATGGAGACGATGGGGGTGTGCTCGAAGCCACCACTGTGATCGCCACCACAGCCTCGTCACATGCGCCAGCCATATCACACACCCGATAGGTGAAGCTGTCGCTGCCAGTGTAGTTGGTCGGCGGCGTGTAGGTGATCTTGCCGATGGCTGTGTCGGCTGAGGCCGTGCCAAAGCTTGGTCCACCCGTCACCGCCAATGTCCCAACGTCTAGATTGCCGTCTGGATCGCTGTCATTGGCCAGCACATCGATCCGCACGGTTGTGTTCTTGGGAACGCTGACAGCATCGTTGTTAGCCACCGGCGGGTTGTTCACGCTGCCAACGGAGACGGTCACTGTGGCGGTGGCGCATAGCGGCGTGGGTGCGGTGGTATCACACACCTGATAATGGAAGCTATCGCTGCCGGTATAGTCCGTTTCGGGTGTGTAGGTGATCTTCTCGCTGCCGACCGTAGCTGTGCCGTGGCTCGGCGGGCTGGCTATCGCGAGAGATGCCCGGTTCAGGTTGTTTTCGGCATCGCTGTCGTTGGCCAGCACGTCGATGATCTTTGCTGTGTTGACTGGCGTGTTAGCCGAATCATTGTTGGCCACAGGTGGGTCATCCACTGCGTAGATCGTCATTGTCACCGTGGCCAAGTTGCTCCAGGCGCCTGCCGGATCGCGCACCTTGTAGACAAAGCTGTCAGAGCCATTGTAGTTGGCTTGAGGTATGTACCGGATATCCATACCGTCGGGTGTTGCTGCGCCGTGTGAGGGTTGGGTCACAACCTCTATGGTCCACCGGTCATCTAAGGGAGGGGTGCTGGGATCGTCCGGGTCTTCGTCGTTGAACAACACATCGACCCAGATGGTCTCATCCTCGTTGGTCCAGCCTGTATCATTGTGGGCAATCGGCGGGCTGTTCGTGCCGCCTGTCACTGTAATCGATACCGTGGCGGAGTCGCAGGCTCCCTCGTTGTCACACACCTCATAGGTCAAACTGTCGCTGCCGGAATAACCTGTGCTAGGTGTATAGGCGATCTTTCCACTGCCGACTGTGGCTGTGCCATGACTGGGACCGCTGGTCACCTTGAGTGTGCTGGCGACCAATGTGCCATCTACATCGCTGTCGTTCAGCAGCACATCGATGTTTACAGGCGTATTCACTGGCGTGGAGGTCGAGTCATTCGCCGCCACGGGGGCATCGTTCACGGAGTTGACAGTCACCGAGACGGTCGCTGAGGCGCAGTCGGTAGCATCGCAGACCTGATACACGAAGCTGTCGCTGCCATTGTAATTGGTTGCCGGCGTGTAGGTGATCTGGCCGCTGCCCATGGTGGTGCTGCCATGGCTGGGTGGGACCGTCACCATCAGCGAAGCAGGATCAAGCCCTCCCTCTGGGTCACTGTCGTTGGCCAGCACATCGATCAGGACGGCGGTATCCTCGTTGGTCGTAACCGCGTCATTGACAGCAGAGGGGGGATCGTTGACGGGGTTGACGGCAATCGTCACTGTGGCGACATTGGAATCTGATGTGCCATCGTTGGCTGTATAGGTGAAGCTGTCCGACCCGTTGAAGTTGGTATTGGGCGTATACGTAAAAGAGCCATTGCTGTTCAGCGTGAGCGATCCGTTGGATGGGCTGCTCACCAGGATGGCGGAGAGAGGATCGCCCTCAGGATCGGTGTCGTTGCCCAGCACGCCGGGCGCTCCCACGTTCAGGGGAGTGTCTTCGTTGGTGTTGGCGCTGTCATTGTTGGCGGTCGGCGGGTTGTTCGCAGCGGCGCCGGGTGTGAAGCTGAATCCGCACACCCCATAATCCGAGGTGTGAAAGGCGACATCTATGGGGCCAGTGATGTCTTTGGCGTTGGCATCGTATTCAAGAATCAACGTTGCTGTGTCGCCTGCGGGGACTGTGCCTCCCAAAGTGACAGTGACTGGCGGGCGAGCATTCACATCAGCATTGCTGCTTCCGCTCGAGGTGGAGATGGTGAACGAGCGCAGCTTCTTGTTGGTTGGAGCCCAATTCAGGTCAATGTTCTCGTATGCGACCCCGTCTCCGGCCCCGTTGTTCGATCGGACAGTGATGCTCTGGTTGTTGGGCGCGCCGATTGTGTCGCTCACGTACGTCAAGGGGCAGGCTGTCAGCATTTTGATCTGTGCCACGGCGCTAGGCAGCCTCAATATGGTGGCAAGGATGAGGAGCATGGGCACAACCAGGCCAGCCAGCGCGAGGCGGGGTGATCGAAGTGAGATTGGCCGATCTTTGTCCATCACACAAAACCTACCCTTTTTATCCGTTTTAGAGATGTCCTGATCCGCCGACCCATCTCACCCTTGATTGTAGCATACTCTTGTGATCGACACTGTGTCAACAGGGCTGGAGTACCAAGCCAATGTAGCTCTCTGCCCAATGGCCTGGTGGCACCGCTGCCAGTGAGCGGTTATGATGAAGGCTGCCTAAGAGGTCTACCCTCTTGGATCAACTGGAGTTTGTCGTATGCCGCCTGAGATTGTGTACCTGCTGGGTGTGTTGGCAACCGCTGTCGCATTGATACTGCTGACCGCTTGGCTGTTGGCCGGCAGGCTTGTGCGACGCCGCGCCCCCGATCCTCCCTGCACGCCTCAAGCCTTCAACCTACCCTTTGAACATGTCACTTTCACGGCGCGCGACGGCGTACAGCTCGGCGGGTGGCTGGTTGGTGAGCGGGGTCGTAGACCGACGGTCATCTTCTGCGCCGGACTGTTTGGCAGCATGGACGGTGACACGGCGATGGTGCCGCCCTTCCTGGCCGCAGGGTTCGATGTGTTGCAATTTGACTGGCGCAGCCACGGCATCAGCGACGGGCAGCGAGTGACGCTGGGCGTGCGCGAGGCTGAGGACCTGCTAGGAGCCATCGACTTCCTGCAATCGCGCGGTGTGCAGAGCATCGGGCTGATGGGCTTTTCAATGGGCGGGGCGGTGGCGTTGCGCGTCGCTGCGCAAGACCAGCGCGTTGCCTGCGTGGTGTGCGATGGCGGCTTTGTGCACATCGAACATGCCATTGAGGGATTCTTCCAGGAGAGACTGGGGGCAAGACTCAGATTGCTCGTGTGGCTGGTGATGCGCCTTACTGAGCTTCGGTTGGGGGGGATACGCCTGGCCGATGCCAGCCCGCTGCCAGTCGTCTCACGTATTGCGCCCCGTCCGGTGCTGTTTGTTCATGGCAGCGCCGATCCCTTCGTGCCCATCGTCGATCAGGATGCTCTTTTTAGGGCGTGCGGCGATCCCAAAACCCTCTGGCGTGTTGATGGGGTGGGGCACCGCGAGGCCTACAAGCGCGAACCGGCGACCTATCGCCATAAGGTGATCGAGTTCTTTCGCGCTGCCCTGCTCGAAGGACGGCTCACACCGGTCGCTTCCACGGAGCGCTAAGCGCGCTGGGTGGATGTTAGAGGGGCAAATAGCTCAGCACTCCTCGTCATGCTTGCCCCTCTCGCGGCTCGCTGAATTGGCCATCAGCTGGGGGTCGGCATCAGGTTTTGGAGGGCCTGGTAGCCGATCACATGCAGCCCTGATCCCTCCACGAAGTCACGCAGCTCCTCGCTGAGGAATGCCTGATAGTCAGCGATTCGGCAGGGCGCATCTGGCGTGATGGCATGTAGCTCAGGCGAGTCAATCGACGGGTGAATGATGAAGTGTGTCACGCCCGGCTGAAGGGCGCTCAAGGCTTCTTTGGCGTAAGCGATGCGCTCCTCGCGAGTCTTGGCGCGGTCAAGCTCTAGCCCGCCGATGTGGTCAATCATGGGCATGCCCTGCGCCTCAAGCTGCTGCACCATTTGTGCGGCCAGAGCTGCGGTTGCCGTGTCGAGGCCCATCGCCAGCCAGCCCGTCTCGTCCAGCCTGGGGACCATCGCTGGCAGGCGGTTTTGTAGGGCAGTCATAATATAGGCGGGCATAAACTTGGGATGTGCCACTGTGCCCATATGGGTGTCGGCATGGGTTGGCGCCATGCCAGCCTGGATCGCTCGCGCGATCTGGGCAGCGATCTCGGCCTGTACTGCCTCAGATGTGGCTACAGCCTGTGTGTGCTCCGACCGGTGCGGAAAGCATCCCTGATCGTCAAGCAGGCCCGAAGACGGATCGCGGGTCGAAATTGGCCCCCAGCGATAGGTCTCCCACTCGCTGGTCAACGTGATGTGGATGCCCAGATCGATGCCTGGAGTGCGTCGGGCGAGAGCTGCTGCCTCCAGAAACCACGGGCAAGGGACCATCACAGCGCCAGATGACACCAGACCAAAATCCCACAAGTCGTCGAAGGCGGCCACGCTGGCGTGGCACATGCCAATATCGTCACAGTGGATGATCACTGCGCGGTCGGTCTCTGAGAGGCCAAGCTTCTTGAGAACGGGGTTAGGTTGCATGGGCGATCTCCTTTTCGTGAAACCTGTAGAGGCTTCTGTTGTGGGCCAAACCGTGCGACTGCTGTCTAAGAGGGTTTTTGAACTTCTCTGCCGAACTAGAGATTATATGCTCTGAATTGAAGAGTCAACTTGAACTTGCCCATGTTAGATTCGCGACACCAAGGGTGATGCGTCGACGCCGAATTGCAGCAATCAGGAAACTCGACCCGCCCAGTCGAGAAGATGCTGGCGCTCGCAGCACGTCATCGCAGGCGCGCCACAAGGATCGCGGGGTGTGTGTATACTTGGCGAGAGGCTAATAAATTGGGGGCGAGCGATGAAGAGCATAGATCGCATCTTGCAGAGGTCAGATGCCTGTAAGCGGGCCACGGTGATGGGGGCCGTCTTGATGGTCGCTGTGTGGCTGGCGCTTTCTTCCTGTCAGGTTGCGCTGCCGGCTGGACGTGCGACTCCCTCTCAGACAAGTGTGCCCACGACTGTTATACCCTCGCCGACCACGATGTCCACCCCGCAGCCCACGCCTACCGCAACACTGGCGCCTACACCCACTCCGACCCCCATTGTGCTGGCCGACGCTCCGGCAAGTCTTCGGTATACGTTGCCGCTGACTGTGCAACACGTCACTGCGACGGAAGCCGTGCTGTTCTTCGAACTCGAATCTGCAGCCCAGGGGATCGTGCTTTACTGGCCTGTCGATGATCTCGCTGCCCAGCAATGGGTGGCCCTGGAAGAGAATAGAACCCGGCATCAGATCGCTCTGTCAGGGCTGTCGCCAGGCACGGCGTATCAGGCCATAGTTGGGTTGGGACCTGATCCTGTGCCAGGCGTCTATCGCCAGGTGATGTATGGCGATCAGCTTTGGGACCCCGTCAGCTTCTGTACCATGTCAGACCGCGAACCACTGCATGTCGGGGTGGTCGGCGATTCGGGGTTTGGTGAGCAGATCACGTATGAGCTTGCCAGTGAGATGGCCACCTATGACCTGGATTTCGTGATCCACACCGGTGATGTAGTGTACAACATCGATGAGAACGCCAGCCCTTATGTGGCCTACATGCTCAAATGGTACCTGCCATTCGCACCATTGCTGAAGCAGATGCCAGTCTACCCCGTGGTGGGTAACCATGATGTAGAAGCAGCTGCATGGTGGAACGGTGTCCCCTTTTACTACACGGTTTTCCCGCCATTCGACGAGCCACGCCCTGAGCCTTCGGGCAGCGCCGAGCGGAGGCAATGGTATGCCTTCGGCTACCGGGATGTGCAGTTCGTGATGCTCGACACGCAGACCTTCTATGGAGAGGAAGGACGCGCTGAGCAGGAAGCGTGGTTGACTGGGCGGCTGACCGACCCGCGCTACGCCCATACCATCGTGACCTTTCATGTGCCACCTTACACCAGCGGCAGGCACACCCGTGACGGCCTGCCTGTGCAACAGGCGTGGGCGCCGCTGTTTGAGACCTCGAACGTGCGATTGGTGCTCTCAGGGCACGACCACAACTACGAGCGGCTGACGCTCAATGGCATTACCTATGTCGTGTCAGGAGGTGGATCAGGGTCGCTTTACGCCCAGACGCAGACGTTGCCGGGAAGTGCGGCATTTGCTCGCCAGACGCATTTTGTGCTGTTGAAGATTTACGCTAACCGGATTGACCTAGCCGCCATCGCGTTGGGAGGTGAGGTGCTCGATCAGGCGACGATCCCGCTGGAATAGAGACACACTACACCGTACAGCCTTCGGAGCTGAAGGGTGGCATTCCTGCTGAAGAAGAGGCAAACAGCAAAGTTAGATTTGCCTGCGGTAGATGTGGTGCGTCTTGTAAAAGTCGGTGACGTAGTTCCTGAGTTCGTTCAGGCTTTTGGGATTAAACTCTGAAACCTGTACGGCGTCGGCATGCTTGAAGCGCGGGAAATGCTCGACAGCGCGATACAGCTCGGCGTACATCAGGGCTGTACCGCCCATCCCCTGGTACTCTGGCGCAATGCCCATGCCGTTCAGGTTGATCCAGGATGTGGTGTTGAGGGCATGCAGGATGTGGAAGATGCCAAACGGAAACAACCGTCCACGAGCCTTCTGGAGGCCCTCTGAGATGTCCAGGAAGCAAAACAGGAAGCCTACGATTTCCTCGCCCTTCATCACGAACTTGAGCAGCCTTGGATCGGTGATCTGGAGCAGGCTGTCGGCCACGGCATCGACCTCTTCCTGTGAGAGCGGAGGGTCGCCAGCGATGTGGGTCAGCGTGCGGTTGTAAATCTCGGCCAACCGCGGCGCCACCCACTGTCTCAACTCCCGCTTGTTCCTGAACGTCTTGATCGTAAACCCGTACCGCTGCTTGACCTTCTCGGCCACCTCCAGCACCCGCTGGGGAAACTCCGCACGCAGCCGGGCCACGTCCAAATAGCCGGAATAGACGCGCTCCTCCAGTTCAAACCCCCATGTTTCAGCCAGTCGAGTATAGTACTCGTAGTTGTATGGGATGCCGACTGCCGGGCGATGCTCGAAGCCTTTCGCCAACATTCCAAAGCCATCCGCAGCCATAAAGCCCAGAGGACCCCGGAGGACATTCAGACCTCGCTTCCTGGCCCATGCCGCGCCCGCATCGAACAGTGCGCTGGCGACCTCCTGGTCATCGATGCTGTCGAACAGGTAAAAGTGAGCATTCTGAAGGCCCTTGAAGTTGTTGAAGAACTTCGGATGCAGCAGCGCGATACGCCCAACATCCTGGCCATCCTGCTCAGCGAGGAGAAAGGTAGCATCGTTGTGCTTGTAGAAAGGATTTTTGCTGCGGTTTAACTGGAATCGCGCGTCTGAAATCAGCGGCGGAACCCACTGGGGGCAGTCTTTGTATAGCCTAAACGGCAAGTTAATGAAACGGTTGACATCACGGCGCTTGGCGGTGTCCACTTCGTAGATGCGCACCATAGCTGTCTCCTCTGGTGTGCGGAGAGGTCGCACCCTGCACGAGCGGGGATAGAATGCACAAATGACACTGTGTCGATCATTCAAAACCCCGTCACGCAAGACGCGATGCGCCCACTTGCTCGTATCGGTGGGTGCTACCCTATAATGTGCGGCGATAGATGTGGTGGGTCTTGTAGAAATCGACGCCGAAGTTTTTCATCTCGTTGAGGCTCTTGACGTTGAACTCAGAGATTTGCACAATGTCAGCATGTCTGAAACGCGGGAAAGCCAGAAGCGAACGATACAGCTCAGCATACAGCAGCGCCGTGCCGCCTTTTCCCTGATACTCTGGCAAGATTCCTATTCCGTTCATATTGACCCAGGAAGTGCGCCGCATCTCACGCAGGATGTGAAGCGCGCCCAGCGGAAACAGCCGCCCACGACTCCGCTGGATTCCGCGCGAGATGTCGACAAAGCAAAACAAGAAGCCCACCAACTCATCACCGCACATGACGAACTTGATCAGCCTGGGATCGGCAATGAGCATCAGGCCCTCAACCACCACGTCAACTTCCTCTTTGAGAATGGGCGGCGCATCGCCGATGTCCCTTATCATGCGATTGTACAGGTCAACCATACGTGGTTTGGCCCACTGCGCCAAATCGCGTTTACTCCTGAAGGTCCTGACTGAGAATCCATAGCGTCTCTGAGCCTTTTCAGCGATGCGCAGCACCTTCTCCGGGAAGTTAGCCAGGATTCTTGGCACGTCCATGTAACCGGAGAGCACGCGCTCTTCCAGTTCAAAGCCCCATGTCTCGGCCAGGCGGGGGTAGTATGGGTAGTTGTAGGGTACGCCGATGGCAGGCAGATGCTCAAAGCCTGAGGCCAGCATCCCATATCCATCGAAGGCCATAAAACCCAACGGACCTCGTAAGGTGGTCAGCCCACGTGGCGCTGCCCAGTCGGCGGCAGCGTCAAACAAGGCATTGGCGACGGCCTGCTGGTCTATGCTGTCGAACAAGTAAAAGTGAGCGTTGTGTGTGCCCAGGTGATCGTTGTGACGGCGAGGCTCAATGACAGCGATTCGTCCTACATCTTCGCCGTCCTGTCGGGCGATGAAGAAAGCGGCATGGTTGTGTTTGTAGAAGAAATTCCTGCGGCGATCGAGCTGCAGGCGCGCCTCTGACCTCAGGGGTGGGACCCACTGCGGGCAGTCTCGATACAACCTGAATGGCAGGCTGACGAAGCGACGAACATCAAAGCGCCGTTCGGTGTCAACTTGGTCGATTTGCAAGGTGGAGCTCCACTCGATCGCCGCCAGCAAGCTACTCGCGGCTAAACATCAACCCAAAGCCGCGCCGGGTGACAATGTAGTGATCGGCGCGATAGTCGGCCAGACGACGACGCAGCCGCGACACCAACGTGTCGATCATCTGATCGCTGATGTCCACCTGATCGGGCCACACCGCTGCGGCGATGTCGGCGCGGGTGACAATCTCCCCCTCGCGGCGGATGAGCAACTCAAGCAGGGTATACTGTGTGGGAGATAGTGCCGGGTCGATCAGCCGTCCATCGACGTACACATCCTTGCGTGCTTCATCGATCTGGATTCCGCCCAAGCTGAGCTGGCTGAGATCGAGCTGGGCGGTGGCGGCGGGGTCTTCGAATACCAGCACGGCTACCGAAGCCAGGCGGATCCGGTCGCCATGGTGGAGCACAACCTCCCCCTGGACCCGTTGATCGTTGACGAACGTTCCGTTAGTGCTTCCCATATCGACCAGAATGTACTGTCCGAAGGAGCGCTCAATGCGAGCGTGCAGGCGCGAGATGCCTGCCGCGGCGAGCGTCAGGTGGCACTCCGGGGCTCGTCCAATGGTGAAGGGGGTCACATCGAGCAGATAGTAGCTGCCTTCGTTTTCCCCCTGCACAGAAGTCAGCGTCGCAGGTATTGAGGACATAGCTGCGATTTACTCCAGGACCTGATCACATACTTTCTTCACCCGGCAGGCGCGACACACTGCCGGGTCATTATGCGAGCGTGGCACATCCTCGGCGCTCGCATGGGCACGCATTGCTTCTAAAAGCTGGCTCAGCTCTTGACCCAGCTCTGATGTCCATTCTACTATCACGTCTCGATCGACGTAGCGTAACAGCCCATAGGGTACAGACTGATCATAAACGATCTCCGTCAACTGACAAAATGCTGCCACCTGCATCCGGGAGGCCAGTTCGGGAACTGGGGGGGCCGGCTCGTCGATCACCGTGACCGGGATCACCTGGCCCTGATCGGTCCGTCGTGACAGACCGTGCGGCTGTCCGGCGAGCAGATCGACAGGGCTGATCAGGGGGCCATGCGGTACGTAGCCCTCGCATGCGCTGTCGACGAGGTCGACATGCCCCGTAGGGCGCACTGCCTGCCGCAGTCGATAGGCAGCCAATAGCGCCATCAACCCTAAGATGATCAGCAGCAGCGCGACAACCTGGACAGCAACAGACATAGGACTATCCCGCTAGCAGGCTCACTACAACGATCAGCACCGCCAGCCCGATCATGCCAGCGCCCGTAGCAGTCAGGACGTGAGCCAGTCGACGGCGCTGCGACAGGCTGGCCTGTGCTGCGAGCAAGTCCATCGAAGGTGCGTGACCCAATACATCGGCCAGCCACCAGGCGCGATGACAGGCCAGATAGGTGGCGATCCCTTCAGTGGTGATGAGCACCTCCAGCTCGTCAACGGGCGCAGCGGCACGCTCAGCCGCCATTGGCATCCTCCTCCGATTCAGCTTCACCTTCCGGCATATCTACCTCGTCGAGGGTGGATAGCCCCAACCGGTTCTCTAGGTTGCGCAGTGCGGCCTGAAGGCGCTGCTGGCGCAGGCTATTGGTCAGATCGCCGCGTGTGCGCTCCAGTACGCCGCGCAGGCTGTCCACCCGCCGGCGCAGCCCCCCTGTAATGACATCTGGAAAATCGAACGACATCAGCATGTTGTAGATGCTATCCATTTCCTCCAGCAGACGCTCCGCCTCCGCACTGTGATCCTGCCGGATGATGTCCAGGATGGTTCGACGCATCTCGCTGGCGGCTTCGGCCAATCCGTTCAGATAGGTCGCGCCGATCACGTTCAGTTCCTCTGGGGTGGGAAGCAGCTCACCGCGCACTAGCGTATAGGTAGCAAATGCCTCAACGTACTCCTTGAGGGCATCCTGGGTGTAACCTGAATGGTAAAGATCGGGATAACTCTCCACACCCTCGATCAGTTTGTGTGCCGAAGTACGGACGACCGCCAGCTTAGCCTGAGCCTCGTCCCACTGCTGGCGGTGAATGGCTTTGATTGCCTCTGCACAATAGCGAGTCAGCACTCGTGAGCGGGCCAGCGCCTCGTCGCGGGCGCTGTTCCTGGCTTCTAGGTCAGATCGAATTGCTTCCGCGATGATGTCCAGGTTGTCCATGGTTGGTTAAAAGGGAATGTCCTCTTCGTCCTGCGGGGTAGGAGCGCCGAAGGCTCCCGGCTCACCCGCCACTTGATCGCGCCCGCCCAGGAAGCGCACCTCGCGTGCTCTCAGCTCTAAGCTGGCGTGGGGCTGGCCGTCCTGGCCCACGTAGGCCGAGGCGTCGATCTCACCAACGACCATCACTTGGCGGCCCTTCTTCAGATACTGGTTGCATACTTCCGCCTGGCGGCCCCAGGCGGCCACTCGGAACCACCAGGTCTTCTCGCCCTGTGTGCCGTCGGCGTTAGTCCACTTGCGATTGACAGCCACACGGAAGTTGGTCACCGGGCGGCCATCGGGCATGTACCGCATCTCTGGGTCGGCGCCCAGATTGCCTACAATGATGCACTGCTGAAACATGGAAACTCCTTTGTTTGATCTCACACACAGTGGGCCATCATAGAACAATTGTGCTATCAAGATAACGCAGCGATGTGACACCTTGTGTCACACAGGCTGACTGAAGATATCTGCGCCAAAGGTAGCCTGTGTCAAGGGTACATTAAAGCCTCATGTGATGCAACCAGAGCATGGGGTCGGGAGTAGGGTGAGCATTACTAGCGCTGTGCTGTGGGTCCTGAATGCATCGGATGAAGCTCTAGGGCTGTTGTCTTCAGGTCAAACGAGTGTTATAGTGAAGCAGTATGCACATTGTGTAATGGTAAGTAGGCTGAGGTCATACAATCTATGAGTGACTTTGAATTTGATCCCGGCGACACGCCGACCATCGGCGCGGCACAGCCCAAAGAGGAACCTCAGCGGGAGGGTTTGCCAGCAGGCACAGGACGCTTGAACCCGTCGGCGCTGGCTACTCATGCACGCATTACTGCTCAAGACCGCCAGCGCCTGCTGCGCGACTTGAGCGGCACTGGCTCGCTGCGGCGCAGCATCAAAATTGATCAGGCGCCCATTACCATCAAACAGTTCCTGCGCGGCGAGATTGACTTGGACACCGAACTTGCCCGCCGCTTCGCCAAAGCGCCGCTGCTGACATCGATTGCCCGTTCACCGCAGGATACCCGCGCGGCCAGCCGCTCGACTGCCATGCTGACCAGCCAGGACTCGAGCGCGATGTTGACCTTTGACATCTACACCGACCAGGATGTCACTGAGGCAACGTTCACGCTCAATCACATGCTGGCGCTGCGTTTCCATGTCGCCAATCTGAGCAGCTACGACAAACGCCGCTGGCTGGACTTGATGCGCCGTGAGGCCGGAGCTGCGTTCCTGTGGAACAGCCGTCGTTGGGAGGATGATTACTGCATCTTCGTATTGCGTCCACATTATCTACGGGTGTATGCCTTCTCGCCCCAACGGTTTGAGGCTTCGGTGCGCATCACCCATCCAGTAGCCCGGCAGCTGATCGATTGGCTGGACATTCGCTGGTTCCAGGCCGAGCGTGCTCGCCCTTGATCGCGCAACCCATCTAGGTTGGTTTGAAGGGAGGCGCCATGACATTCCGGATCAGAAGCGACGCCTTCGGGCCGGACGAGGTTATCCCTGTAAAGTATACCTGCGATGGAGAGGACATCTCGCCTCCTCTTGAGTGGACTGAGCCACCCGAGGGGACCAAGGCGTTGGCCCTGTTGTGTGATGACCCCGACGCGCCGCGTGGAACGTGGTCACACTGGGTGCTGTTGAACATTCCGACAGAGTTCAGACTGCTGCGTGAGGGTGTTCCGACAGAGAAGACGTTGCCGTGGGGCGGTGTGCAGGGCACCAATGACTTTGGAAACATCGGGTATGGCGGCCCCTGTCCTCCTCGCGGCCCGGCGCATCGTTATATGTTTCGTCTGTATGCCCTCGATTGTGTGCTTGACCTGCCGCCGGGCGTCCGTCGTCAAGGTGTGCTCGAGCGCATACGGAGTTGCCTCTTGGAAGAAACTGTGTTGATCGGCAAGTACGCCCGCCGCTGACATAGATAATTTGCTGCACATTTCACAATCCATAAAGGCCAACTGTGTTCGAGATTGTCTTCCTGGGCACTTCGGCCAGTGCACCCTCGGTGCAGCGCGGCCTGAGTGCCCAGATCGTTATGTACAATGAATATCGCTTCCTTATCGACTGTGGTGAGGGAACTCAGCGTCAGATCTTGCGCAGCGGCCTGGGCTTTCGCCGGCTCGACAAAATCCTGCTGACTCATGGTCACCTGGATCACATTCTAGGGCTGGCCGGTCTGATCTCGACCTTTGCGCGATGGGAGGCGACCGAGCGTGTCGAGATTTGGGGAGGTAAAGCTACCCTGGATCGGGTGGAGGCTCTGATCTTCGGTATCGTGCTGCGCGGAGCGCGGCCTCCGGTTGAGATTGCGCTGTATGACATCAAGCCTGGCGTGCTGATGGAAGATGAGGAGTTCAGCTTAAGCGCCTTCTCTGTCGAGCATCGCGCCCCGGACTGCTTTGGGTTCAAGTTCGAGCGCAAACCCCATCGCCCCTTCCTGGCCGAGCGTGCCGAAGCGTTGGGTGTGCCGCGTGGCCCGGAGCGGCGGGCGCTGGTCAATGGGCAAGCCATCACGCTTGACGATGGACGGGTCGTTCAACCGGAGGATGTATTGGGGGAGGCCGTGCCAGGCGAGACGCTGTGTATCACCGGTGATGTTGGGCGCGTGGATGGGCTGACCGAAGCTGTCCGCGATGCCGATGCCCTGGTGATCGAAGCCACATACCTGCACTACGAGGTGGAGCTGGCGCGACGCTTTGGACACATCACGGCCCGCGAGGCAGCCGAGCTGGCGCGGGCAGCCGGAGTCCGCCACTTGATCCTGACGCACGTCTCGCGGCGATACCGGGAACGAGACATTTGGGCCGAAGCGGAACAGTTCTATCCAGGAGCCATCATAGCCCGCGACTTCGACCACTTTCGTGTGCGCGGTGGGCAGCCTCTGGAGAAAGTGAGCAAGGAGTAGATTAAGGCAGAATCCAGAGGTTGCTAATGCGCTGCATCCTCGATCTGCTCGACGCGGGCTACCAGATCGGCCAGCGTGATCGCCCCCAATCGGTTCATGAGCTGTTGCTGGGCATCGGTGAAGATCTCACAGAATGGACAGCTAGAGGACAGTTCACACACGGAGGAATCACGAGTACAGCGGTTCAGCATGATCGGACCATCGATAGCCTCGATGATCTCCAGCATGGATACCTCGGAGGCTGGGCGTGCTAAGCTGACGCCACCGCTTGCGCCGCGCGTGGCTTCTAGAACGCCTCGGACCACCAACTGAGAGACGATCTTGGCCAGAAAGGGAAGAGGGATTTGCTGGCGGGTAGCGATTACCGCTGTCGGCGCACGCTCGCCTTCGGCCAGACGAGCCACTTCGACGCTGGCGCGGAGTGCATAGTCGGCTTGTCGTGTGATTTCCAACATCTAAGTACCTCACTGTCTAAGTGCTTGACCGAAGAGGTCTTCGGTCAAACCTGTGGTCTCATCAGAAGGGGGTTCTTAAAAGCCTTCTGGCGAGACAGTGGGTTGTATCCGCGATGTCCTGGGATGCGACGACCGGAAATTAGGCACTAAACATCTTAAATGTCAGGATACAACTTTAGCGTAAATCAGGCTTTTAAGGTCCACAAGTGACGTAAATCACCCGCTGCACGTGATACACTGCATACACGCCTGGAATCCTAATGATTCACCCAGCGCTGCTCTCCTTTTAGAAACGATCTACCATTGGTATAATCCAACTGATCTGGCCAGCTTTTGGTCCACCCAGATCAAAACCGGCAAGCGTATCGATATGTCCGTGACCCGCTGCTACATCTGCGAACAAAACCCGGCCGAGGCGCATCATTTAGGCTCGACAGGGCTTTCCGAGGGGCAGACCTGCCCCCTTTGCCAGCGCCCGGCTTGCCGACACCATCTGGTCCGGGTGCGCTGGCGCTGGCGCACACCGACGCGCGAGTTGGATTCGGCGTTGATCTGCCGTGAGTGCCACCGGGTCTATGCCCATCGCAGCTGGGACCCGCTTCACCGGGATTGGATCAGCTAGCGGTGTGAGGTCACAGCCATTGTAGTCACTGGGCAGGCCCGGTTCTCAGTCCACATTCTGTACAGAATCGGCTGCAAATGCCTTCGTCTCGACGCGCAGAATCGCTGTCCGGCATCTCGCCGGGCGGCAATGTTGTTTACAGGCAAGCCTTCAAACAGTGAAATATCATACAGGAGGAGATCACTTGGGCAGCAAAGTACGCGTTGCTATTATCGGGGTTGGCAACTGCGCCTCGTCACTAGTACAGGGGGTGGAGTATTATCGCAACGCTCACGAGGACGAGCGTGTCCCTGGCCTGATGCACGTCAATCTGGGCGGCTACCATATCAGCGATATCGAGTTCAGTGCTGCATTCGACATCGATGTCGAAAAGGTCGGGAAGGATCTCTCGGAAGCTATCTGGGCTGGCCAGAACAATACCGTCAAGTTCGCTGACGTGCCATTTCTGAATGTCCCGGTTCAGCGTGGCATGACTCACGACAGCCTGGGGAAATATCTCCAACAGAAGATCAAAAAGGCGCCCGGCAAGACGGCCAACATTGAGCAGATCCTCAGAGATACTGGGACCGATGTGGTCGTGAATTATCTGCCGGTTGGCAGTGAGCAGGCCACCAAGTGGTACATCGAGCAGGTGTTGAACGCTCGTTGCGCGTTCGTCAACTGCATCCCCGTGTTCATCGCCCGCGAGGAGTACTGGCAGCAACGCTTTGTCGAGCGCGGCGTGCCCGTGATCGGCGACGACATCAAGAGCCAGGTGGGGGCAACGATTGTGCACCGCGTGCTGGCCCGCCTGTTCGAGGATCGTGGGGTGCGGCTGGAGCGCACCAGCCAGCTCAATGTCGGTGGCAACATGGATTTCTACAACATGCTGGAGCGTGAGCGGCTGGAGAGCAAGAAGATCAGCAAGACACGCTCCGTGACCTCGCTGCTGGGCGAGCAGCTCGCGCCTGAGGATGTCTATATTGGCCCCAGCGACTATGTGCCCTGGTTGACCGACCGCAAATGGGCCTACATTCGGCTGGAGGGCCGCAGCTTTGGCGATGTGCCGCTCAACATCGAGCTGAAGCTGGAAGTGTGGGATAGCCCCAACTCAGCAGGAGTGGTCATCGATGCAGTGCGCTGCGCCAAGCTGGCGCTAGACCGCGGACTCAGCGGGGCATTGATTGGCCCCAGCAGCTACTTTATGAAGTCACCGCCGGTACAGTTCCCAGATAACATCGCCCGTGAGAAAACCGAAGCCTTCATCCGGGGTGAGAGCGAGTAGGCATGGATCATCGACAACCGTGGGGGAATCTATTCCATGCAGGCAGATAAGCCCCTTCACCAAGTGACGCCGGGCCTGACGGAGTCAGTGAGACTGGAGGTATCAGAGTTGGGGGCGAGATAGCCCCCGGTTAGAGAGACTCGACATGGAAGAGAACAACGCACTCTTAATGTCTGAAGCCCGGCGGAACTGGGCCCAGGCGCGACAGGAAGCCGTCATTCAGGAAGTGATGTCTGTGTTCTCACGACGGCCCACTGGCCTGCTTTCGTTTGATGAGGTCAAGAACCGCCTGCGTCTGATGCAGAAAAACTATCGTGGCATACAGGACATAGAGCTAGACCGTATTCGCGGAAGCGTGGGGCGTTACCGTGACTTTACCAGCACGTTTCTGCCGCGCTATGACCAGATGCGCGAGCGTTGGGAGCGTGTTAGCCGCGTAGCGCTGTCCCAGGGTGTGCCGCCGATCGAGGTTTATCAGGTCGGCGAGGCTTATTTCGTGTTGGATGGCAATCACCGTGTCTCCATTGCCAGGCAGGCCAACATAAAAACGATCCAAGCCCACGTATGGGAGTTCGTGACACCGTTTGGCTTGAGCGCCGATGCTGACCTGGATGAGTTGATCATCAAAGCCGAACGTGCAGATTTCCTTGAATGCACCCACCTTGATAGGCTGTATCCAGACCAGAACATCGTGTTCACAACACCAGGGCACTATCGCGAGCTTGAATGTCAGATTGAGGGCTACCGTCAGGCGCTGGAGCAGATCGACGAAATGCCCTTCAGCTACGAGGAAGCCGTAAAGGCATGGTACGACATGATCTACACCCCTGCTGTCCAGATTATCCGAGAGCGGGGCGTGTTGGGACGCTTCCCCAACCGGACTGAGGCCGATCTGTTCATCTGGGTATGGCAACACAGCCAGGAGCTTCGAGCCTACGGGATTGCGAGCGTGGCGAAGGCTGCCGATGAGGTGGGTGCGCCCGCACCGTCTAAACTTCTCACACGGCTGTGGCGTTCGGTAACCAGCCTGCTGAGGCGAAAGAACGTTTAGCCCTGATGAGCCACCGAAAAGAGCACAGAGAGAACCTCTCTGTGCTCTCGTTGTGAGGATGGCAGGCTCAGATAACTCCGAACTGATGCCCCACTTTGTCTAGGATTTCCAGAGCGCGGTCGAGTTGGTCGGTAGTATGGGTTGCCATGTAGCTGGTGCGTAGGAGAGCCATGTTCGGCGGAACGGCAGGAGGGATGACGGGATTGGTGAACAGCCCGGCCTCAAACAGCCCTTTCCAGAAGAAGATGGTGCGCATTTCGTCACGTACAATGATAGGAATGATGGGCGTCTCGCTATGGCCAATGTCAAAGCCGAGTGACATAAGGCCCTTCTTCATGTAAGCTGTGTTATCCCATACGCGCTGAACGTAATCTGGTTCGTTCTCGATGATGTCGAGTGCAGCCAGAACCGCCGCCACGTTGGGTGCAGGCAGGCTGGCGCTGAAGATCAGTGAGCGGGCGTGGTGCTGGATGTAGTGCAACACGCTTTCATCCCCGGCGGTAAATCCACCGATGGAGGCAAACGACTTGCTGAACGTGCCCGTGATCAGGTCCACCTCGTCGGTGACGCCGAAGTGGGCTGAGGTGCCCCGCCCCTGGGCCAGCACCCCCATGCTGTGTGCATCGTCGACCATCAGGCGTGCGCCATGCTTCTTGCATAAAGCGATCAGGTCGGGCAGGGGGGCGATGTCTCCACCCATGCTGTACACCCCATCGACGATGACCAACTTCCCGGCGCTGGCAGGCAGTCGGCTGAGCACCCGATCCAGATCGTCCATGTCGCTGTGCTTGAAGCGTTTCATTTCACCAATGGACAGTTGGCAGCCATCGACAATGCTGGCATGGTCCTCTTTGTCGGTGATGACGAAGTCCCCACGCCCCACAATGGCTGAGATGGTGCCCAGGTTGGTCTGGTAACCGGTGCTGAAGACCAGACAGGCCTCTTTGCCGACGAAAGCTGCCAGACGGTCCTCCAATTCTCGGTGCAGTTGAAGCGTGCCATTCATGAAACGCGAACCGGTACAGCTAGTCCCATATCTGCGTATAGCCTCTAGGGCGGCCTCCCGCACCCGAGGGTGGGTCGTCAGGCCGAGATAGTTGTTAGAGCCGATCATGATGATCTCGCGGCCCTGGAAGCGGACGACCGTTCCCTCGGAATCTTCGAAGGGGATGAAGAACGGGTAGAATCCCATTGCCTGAGCTTCTCGGGCGCGGGTGAATGCCTTTGTCTTCTCGAAGATGTCGGCCCTTGCCTGTTCTACTACGTTCATGTGACAACTCCCTGTCTCCAGCTGGCGGCATACCAATGAGGCGGTCTCTATGTTACCTCCTACATTGAAACCCCTCAACATGTCTGGAGTTGCCCCGGTGAACCGCCGCTGTCGCCAGGGCATGTTTGGATGAGGTCCCAGTTTCTCGTTTCAGGAGAGCCTGGGTGCTCAAAAGTCGAGCGGGCTGCGAACGGCCAGGCCGCTGCGCTGGAGGACGTGGGTGTAGATCATCGTGGTGCGCACGTCCTTGTGCCCCAACAGTTCCTGCACGGTGCGGATATCGTAGCCGCTTTCCAGAAGATGGGTGGCAAAGGAATGGCGGAAGGTATGCGGGGTGACCCGCTTCTGAATCCCGGCTCTACGGGCGGCTACTTTGACGGCGCGCTGCACACCGGAGGGGTCGAGGTGATGGCGGCGTTCCTTGCCATGGCGAGGATCGAATGAGCGTCTAGGAGCAGGGAAGAGGTATTGCCAGATCAGTTCGCGGGCGGCGTGAGGGTATTTGGTGGCCAGGGCATATGGCAGATAAACCTCACCGCAGCCGGCGGCCAGGTCCTCTTCATGGAGGAGTCGAACACGTTCGATCTGGCGTTTCAGGTCGGGGATGACAGTGCGAGGGAGGGGGACGATGCGGTCCTTTTCGCCTTTGCCATCGCGAACGGTGATTGCCTGATATTCAAAGTCGATGTCCTTGATCCGCAAACGAAGGCACTCCATCAGGCGCAAGCCGGAGCCGTAAAGCAATTGCGCCATCAGTTTGGAGATGCCGTTCATGGCATTGAGGGTAAGCAGGACTTCTTCGCGGGTGAGGACGGTGGGGATGCGTTCGGGGCGTTTGGCGCCGGAGAGCAAGACAGGCTCGATCTCCTGGTGAAGCACCTCGCGGTAGAGGAACAGGAGTGCAGAGAGGGCCTGGTTTTGGGTGGAGGCAGAGACACTTCTTTCTTGGGCGAGGTAGGCCAGGAAGGCGCGGATTTCAGGAGCTCCCATTTCGGCGGGGTGGCGTTTATGGTGAAAGAGGATGTAGCGGCGGACCCAATCCACATAAGATTCTTCGGTGCGGTAGGAATAGTGTTTGAGCCGCAAGGTCTCGCGAAGTTGATCCAGGAGTTTTTTAGCCATGGTTACTTGACTTTGGTGTAAGAAAGCTTATAACTAAGATAACATAAACCTGGTTCTTGCAGTTTAGATGGAGCAGTGCACAATTGTAACCCTGTTTCTGACAACTGCAAGATATAGGCAGTTATGAAGAGCTGCTCAACCCAATTCATAGTTGGGGGGCCGCTGGGCCTTCACTTGGCAGCAACTGCACAGGTAGAGAGAGCAACCGCGTCCAAGAAAATGGTGCTACAATGGGATCACGCCGCAGAGTCATCTTCCTGTTCATCGTCATTGGCGGGCTGGTAGCTGTGGTCTGTATCGTGGGCGCAGCACTCCTCGCCCCTGCGGTCTTCCAGAAAGGCTACCAGCGAGGAAGCGACCCGGAGGCTGTTGCCTACAACTACCTGATGGCTCTGGTCAGACAAGACTACGCGCGCGCCTACGGCTATCTCTCGCCTGCTCTACCACAATACCCGACCACCATGGAGAGCTTCCTTGGCGATCTTGAAGAGCATAGTCTGTTGCCCATCTACGAGCTTCGACCCTGTGTGTATGTCGAGTCAGTGGAAGCAGCCGGTGACCACGCCGCGGTCGAGCTGCGGGTTCAGTACTACGACCCGTGTCTGGGAGGCGGATTCGACTTCCGGAACCTGTCTTTCAACCAGACGCGGTTGGAGTTGGAGCGTGTAGGGGACCAATGGCGGATCATCGATTCGGAGGGCGGGTTCTTCTACGCGGGTTGGGCGCATTCCAGTGAATAGCAGGGCATGGGAAAAGCACGACGAGAGCGGCCCCCTAACCTCGGCGTGGAGCCGACCGGGCTATCATGAGCGGTTGTGAGGTTAGCTGGGCCTGCTGCCGAGGTCTATCACGGAGGCTCATCGCCAGAGCCGCCCGGCGGCTCACGCCGTGCCGTTAGCCCGCCAGATAACGAAATGCAGGTGAAGGTAAAAGCAGTAATTGAAGTGTTGATTGTTTTCAGCCTTACCTTGCTGCTTATAGCATTGGTAAGCCTGTCGCCCATTGGCAGGTGGGAAAGGCAAGTATCCAATCGTTTCTTTGTTGAGTACGCTGTGATGATTGCTTTTCCTTTGCTGTTGCTGTTAATCGCTCGCCGGAACTTGGCGTCTTATGGCCTGTCTTTGCGCGACATCCCATACCACCTGGATGTGATGGCAACTGCATTCGTGCCTGTGGCTATCGGCAGCACCCTTTTCGCGTTTATCAACTATAGGCAATGGAGTGGCTCGCTCATCTTGGCGGGCGTTGAAATTGTCGTTCTTGTTGCAGTTGGCTGGTTATTGAAGCACAAGCCAACACACGGAGATGGTGTTCTGATCGGTGTCATAATCCCGACAGCCTTTGCGGCTCTCGTTTTCAGAGCCACAGTGGGCAATGCCGTATCTGCATTTGTCTTCTATGTTTGTTTTCTTGGGTTGGGGGAAGAGCTTCTTTTTCGGGGGTATATCCAAT
>DAOTXR010000068.1:0-13906 GCA_034435375.1 Anaerolineae bacterium | reverse complement strand
GCCGAGGGCGGCTCGACGGGGGGTGAGGCTGAACCATCCACCTGAAACAGACCCCTTGTCAGTTAGAGTCCGGTTGTCGAATTCTAACTCCTCGTTGATCGAGCGATCAACGCCAGGAGCTTGACAACTGCCCGGAACGGCGTATGATAGTTATGGATCAGAACATATGTTCTGTATCGAAAATCGCATAGCGCAGCCCAGAAGGTGGGCAGGCGGGAGTTGAGCGCCCCGCACCGCTTGGCCCGATGGCTGAGCGGTGCGGGGCGCTTTGACCTCAGGCGGTCTCCATCCCCTGGTAGAACCAGATGCGGATGCCGTTGGGGTCCTCAACAGCGAATGAGCGGCGCCCAGCAGGGGCGTCTTCGGGCGGGCGCACGATGGGCACGTTCACCGCCATGAGCTGCGCGTACAGCGCATCGACATTGGGGACGCGCAGGCTGAACATCAGGCTGTCAAACGTCGGACGTTCGAAGGGGGGCGCGCCTTCCGGTGCGCCGACAATCTCAATGACGGGACCGCCGCCCACCGAGAAACGTGCGCCCCGGCTGTGCGGGCCGCTCCATCCGCCCAGGGAAGCCATGCCGAGCATATCGCGATAGAAGCGGACGGAGAGATCGAAAAAGCGGACGTTCAGAACGATGCGGAATTCAAGCGCGTGCATGGCAACTGCTCCTTTCGAAGGATGGCTCGCCGCCGACAGGGTGGCTGAAGTGTACCGCAAAAGTGTGGCCGGAGGCTTGATTCCCCACCGAGTGAGCGTGGGCGCTTTCTGGCCGGACGGTGAACCGCCCGGCGACGGGGATCAGGGGCGCGCTAAAGCGCGCCCCGGCGCGGCGGGTCTTGCGGAGCAGAGGCACCCGGAAGAAATGGGCGAAGGCGCGAGGGTGGGAGATAGCCACATCTTGTCTGAGGAGGTGTTCATGCGTGAAAACCCGCAAGGGGTATGGATCGGGCCGGACGGACGGGCGCAGCCGGTGCGCGTCAAAGGCGGCCCGCTGTTCGATGCCTTGCACGGCATCACGCGACGGCGCGACCGCGATCTGGGGGCGTCGCCCGCCGACCTGGCGCGGGCCTATGTCAGCGCCGTATGGGCTTATCGCTGCATCAAGCTGCGGGCCGACGCCGTCGCCAGCGTCCCGCTGAGGCTGCTGGATCGGAACGGCGCACCCCTCGACGATCATCCTCTGCTTGACCTGCTGCGGGACGTCAACCCCACCACGATGAACCTGGGCGACCTGCTGCGGGCCACCGAGGCGGCCTACAACATCTGGGGGGTGGCCTACTGGCTGAAAGTGCGGACCGCCGGCCCCAGCCCCGCGCAGAACGGGGTTCGCTGGCTGGTGTGGCTGAACCCGCAAACGGTGGAGGCCATCACCGACCCGGTGCACGGGGTGGTGGCGTACCGGCAGACGGTGGGAGCGCAGACCCAGGAGTTTAGGCCAGAAGACGTGATCGTCTTCCGCAACTTCGACCCCTTCGACGACCTGGGCGGACTCAGCCCGTTGGCTGTGGCGCTGAGCGAGGTCAACGCCGACCTGAACGCGGCGCGCTTCGTGGCGGCGTTCTTTGCCAACGATGCACGCCCGGCGGGCCTGCTGACCAGCGACTCGCCGCTGCATGAGAGTGAGATGGAACGGGTGCGGACGTGGTGGGAGCGGCTGTTTCAGGGGGCGCGCAACAGATGGAAGACGGGCATCGTGGCCAGCGGCTTGAAGTGGCAGACGATCACCTTCCCCCCCACCGATCTGGCGCTGGCCGAGCTGCGGGCCGAGGATCGGCGGGCCATCTGCGCCGTGTTTGGCGTGCCGCCGGGCCTGGCCGGGGCGTGGGAGTCGGCGACGTATGCCACAGCCCGCGAGCAGAAGGCCAGCTTCTACGAGGACACCATCTTGCCCCAGCTCGACTACCTGGCCGAGGTGCTGAACAGGTCGCTGCTGACGCACTATCCCGACCTGACGGCCCGTGGAGCGCGGCTGGCATGGGACACCGACAGCATTGCGGCGCTGCGCGAGTCGGCGACAGACAAGGCCAGGCGGCTGGTGATGCTGTTCGAAGCGGGGGTCATCACGCGGGACGAGGCGCGGGTTGAGATGGGCATGTTGCCGTTGGGAGAGTTGCCGGAGGGCGACGATCAGCCTTCCGGCCCGGCTGACCGGCTCCGCGCCGGCCAGGGGGATCAAGAAGCCGTGGATCTGCTGGCCGTTCCGGAGAGGACAACCACGGAGATCAAGGCTGAACTGGCTCGCTGGGAGCGTTTTGCTGTGCGGCGGATCAAGGCCAAGCAGCCCCTACGCCCCTTCAAGACGACCGTCATCCCGCTGAAGCTGTGGCAGCACGTCACCGACCGGCTGGCGCAGGCCCAGACGGCTGAGGAGGTCGTCGCGCTGTTTGCCGAGGCCAGAGAGTTGTGCGGCGTCAGGACAGGTCTACCGCGCCCTGCTGGGAGGTCCGATCATGCAGACGGTTAAGGCGATTCAGACTGGCGATGAAGCGTGGATTCTGGATGTGCTGGGCGTGCCGTTCGGAGGCCCCTTCGGCGGCAGAGACGCCCAGGGCGAATACTTCACGCCGGAGAGCGACCTGTGGCTGGAGCGCATCCCAAAGCGACCGGTCGTGTACTACCACGGTCTGGCGGAAGGGGAGGCGGCGCCGCAGGTGATCGGCGAGGAGCTGGGGTGGGAGCGCCGGGCAGACGGGGTGTGGTTCCGCGTGGCGCTCGACCGAGCCAGCGCACTGGCGCGGCGGGTGTGGGAGGCGGCGCAGCAGGGAATGGCCCGCGCCTCTTCAGGCGCGATTGCACACCTGGTGCGCGTGGCTGCCGGGGGGCGGATCGTGATGTGGCCCATCGGCGAGATCAGCCTGCTGGACGCCCGCGAGCATCAGCCCGCCAACCCCTACGCGGTGGCGATCCCATACCGCGTGGAGGCCATCCATGCCAAGGCGGTCTTTGAGGCCGCCGGGCTGGACGCCAGAGCGCTGGGGGAAGGCCCTTGCCTCCCTCTCCCAGACGAGAGAGCCAGGGGAGTGAGGGCCTCTGACACACATTCTACAGAGGTGAAAGACATGGAAGACATGACCATTCGCAACATCATCCGGCAGGAGTTCACGGCGGCGCTCGAAGACCTAGCGGCTGGCGAAGCCAGCCCGCCGACCATGTTCCTGACCGGGCAGGCACCGGCGGTGATCCGCCAGCGAGGTGAGCCGCTGCTGACGGCCAACCACACGCCGTTCGTGGATGCCATCAAAGCCATGCGGTTGGGCCGTCTCGACGTGGTGCGCTTCCAGCTCACCGGCAAGGCGTTGGCCGAAGGCGCTGACAGCGCTGGCGGCTATCTGGTGCCGGTCGAGCACAGCGCCAAGCTGGTCGAGATGCTGCGGGCGCGAACGGCAGTGCGGGCCGCCGGGGCCACCATCGTGCCGATGAACAGCGACACGCTGCAAATCCCGTCGCAGACGGGCGGCGCGACGGCCTACTGGGTGGCCGAGAATGCCCAGATCACGGCCAGCGATCAGACCTGGGGGCAGGTCCAGCTCCAGGCTCGGAAGCTGGCGGCCCTGACCAAGCTCTCGGCGGAGCTGTTTGAGGACTCGGACCCGGCGGTTGAGGCGCTGGTGATGGCCGACCTGGCCCGCGTGCTGGCGCTGGAGGAAGACATCAAGTACCTGCGCGGCGACGGCACGGGCAACACGCCCACCGGGCTGGAGCACATCAGCGGGGTGAACGTGGACACGTCCACGTTGGGGGCCAACGGCGGCGCGCCGGACTTCGACGATCTGGCCAACATGCTCTACGCGCTCGACGCCGACAACGTGCCCGGCGAGGGCCGCGCCTGGATTGTCCACCCGCGCACGCTGAACACGCTGCGCCAGATCAAGGACGGCCAGAATCGCTACCTGTGGGCCGATCCGGCAGCGCCAGGCGACCCGCCCACCTTGTGGGGCTACCCGGTGTTCACTACGACGGCCATCCCGGTCAACGAGACGAAGGGAACCAGCACCGACTGCTCGACCATCTACTTGGGCTGCTGGCCGGACTTTGTGATCGGGCAGCGCAAGGTGTTGGAACTGCGAGCCAGCGATGCAGCAGGCAACGCCTTTGAATACGACCAGGTGTTCATCCGCGCCATCATGCGGGTGGATGCCAACGTGCGGCACGCCGCCTCATTCGAGGTGTTGAAGGGCGCGAGGCCATAGTTCCCATCCCGATCTCTTCCCCTCTCTGCGGCCTGGCGGAGAGGGGAAGGGCCTCTGAAAGAGAGAGGAGGTCAACGATAAAACGATGGCAGACTACACGACAACAGCGGCAGTAAAGGCGTATCTGCGCATCAGCGGCGCGGGCGACGATGATCTGATCGGCGGGCTGGTGACGCGCGCCAGCCGCCTGATCGACGATCACTGTGGGCGATGGTTCGTGGCGCGCACCGAGACTCGTCTGTACGACGCGGTGGGGCCGCACCTATACAACAAGCTGATGCTGCTCGACGCCGACCTGCTGAGCATCACCACGCTGACCAACGGCGATGGGACGGTGATTCCTGCCGATCAGTACCTCCTGCGCCCGGTCAACATGCCCCCGTACTTCGGCATCTCGCTGCGCCAGTCGAGCGGGCTGGCCTGGACCTACGTGAGCGACCCAGAGGGAGCGATCAGCGTGGCGGGAATCTGGGGCTACAGCCTCGTCGCGCCGGAGCCGATTGTGCACGCTGCCGTGCGACTGGCCGCCTGGCTGTATCGGCAGCGGGACACAGGCGCGGAGGGGCAGCCCGGCATGGGCATGACAGGCCAGGGAGTGGCAGCGCCGCCGCCGCGCCTGCCGCGCGACGTGATCGACCTGATCGACCCCTATGTGCGGCTGCGGATGAGCTTCATCGGCGCTTAGGTATTTTGCGACAAGATCGTTGAGAGGAGACGAGGCATGTCGTGGCGAACGGCGTTTACCCATCTGGCGGCCATCCCGGTGGCAGGCGTACAGACCAGCTACGATGTGGACGACCTGCCCAACACGCTGCCCGCCGCCGACCTGCCTGCGCTGGTCCCGGCCTTCCCGCCGGTCGGCGGCGCAGATGAGGACGATCCCGACCTGGCAGTGCTGACCTACGACGGCTCGGCCTGGACGGCAGCCCTGCACGTTGAGCACTTGCTGGTATGGTGCCCCACTTGGTCGGAGATGGGGTTGCGGTCGGCGCTACCGGCGCTGATCGAGGCGGTGGACAGCTATCTGGCGGCGGTCAGCGCCGACGGAACGCTCGGTGGGGCGTTGGCCGCGCCGCTGGAGGTGGTGCGAGTGCAGGTCGGCGTGATCGCGTGGGGCAGGGTGACGTACTACGGAGCGCGCTTCCGGCACCGCTGGGTGCGGACGGTGGGATGACAGGCAGACAAGACAAGGTTCGAGAGCCGGAGCCGGAGGCTAAAGCCTCCGGCTACGGGGTCAATGCGCCTGCTGAAGCAGGCCCCGGAGCGGCCTGGGGAACGCTCGGTGGGGCGTTGCCCCCAGCCGACCCTGAACGCCGAGAGAAGGGGGAGAGGATGGGAAGGTATGCCCAAAGCAATCTATACCCTTGAGTTGGAACTCAGCTATAACACCTGGACCGATGTCACTGCCGATTGGGCCGCCGCAGCACCGCTCGTCATCGAGCGGGGGATCGCGCCGGGGGAACGGGTGGCCGGGGTGGGCCGGCTGACCTTCGCGCTGTACAACCCCGATGGACGCTACACGCCCGGCCACGCCAACGCCACAGCGGGCTTCGAGGCTGGGATTGGCGTGCGGCTCAGGGCCAACGACGGCCTGCACACCTTCACGCTGTTCACCGGGCGCGTGATGGAGATCGACCCGGCCAGAAGGGTGGAGGCCGCAGGCCGGTCGTCTCGGTCCACGGCAGTGGTGGGAGCGGACGACATGGCCGCGCTGGAGCGGATGCAGGTGGGAGCATTCCCACTGGTGATCGACGCTGCGCCTGGCGACCTGATCGAGCGGCTGGTGACGATCAGCTTCGTCCCACCGGGGCGGCTCGCGTACTGGCGACTCGACCACCCCCAGGCGGGGCGGCTGGGCCAGACCAGCGTGCTGTCAGACGCCTCGACCGGGGTGGACCTCGACGCCGGGCAGAGCGTGTTTCCGTGGGCCGGCGACACGTGGCCGGCGGGCCTGTCGGCCCTCGCTGCGCTGCGCGAAGTATGCGCCAGCGAAGGCGGCTTCTTCTACATCGCTGCCGACGGCACGCCCACCTTCGATGACCGTCACGTGCGGCCCAAACACATCGCGCCTGACGCCGTGCTGAGCAGCACGCTGGCCGGACTGAGCATTGAACGAGGGCAGGCCCGTGTCGCCAATCGGGTGGAGGTCACGGCTCACCCCCGCGAGGTGGGCGCATCCGACGCGACGCTGTGGCAGGCCGGGCACAGCATCCGGATCGACTCCGGCCAGACGCGCACGCTGGTGTGCCGCTACACCGATCCCGACCAGCAGATGGCGCGGGTCGGTGCGCTGAGCGTGGCGATGCCCCTGCCAGGCGTCGACTTCAGGGCGACAGACGATCAGGAGGGCGCCGGCGAGGACCTGACGCGGCACGTCCGGCTGCGCCTGGAGCCAGGGGCCGCCTCGGCGCGGCTGACGCTGTGGAGCGCGTGGCCTGGCACGCTCTACCTGCACAGCCTGCGCCTCCGGGGGACGCCGCTGCGCAGCGCCTACCCGTCCACCGTCGCCGTGGAGGACGCCGCCAGCCGCTTTGCCACCGGCGAGCACCCTCTCCGGATCGATATGCCGTTGCAGACCGACACGCGCGTGGCTGGCGACATGGCTCACGCCCTGCTGGCTCGCCATAAGGACCTGCACCCGTGGCTCACGGTGATGGTCGAGGCAACCGCCGACGCCTCGCTGCTGGCCCATGCGCTGGCGCGTGATGTGGGCGACCGGCTGCATCTGAGCGACGCAACCCTGGCGCTGGACGGCGCAGCGTGTTTCATCGAGCGGGTGCGGCACGAGGTGAGGCGTGGCGGCGCGTCACACCGGGTGGAGTGGCGCACCAGCCCTGCCGACCTGACCGCGTTCTGGGTGCTGGGATCGAGCGCCCAGGCGGCGCTGGGGCAGGGATCGCGGCTGGGATACTGATGTGGACGAAAAGGAGGCTATCGCATGAGCTGGAGCGATCCAACCCTACGCAACACCGGAGACCTGATTACGGCGGCCATCTGGAATCAGGATGTGGTCGATAATGTACAGCATCTGCACGACAACATGGCCCAGCACGCTCACCGCTTTCACTACACCTCGCGCGTGCTGGTCGGCAGCGCCATCGCCATCCAGAACAACACCAGCCAGGCGCACTATCACTACAGTCGACAGAATCCGTCAGCCAACGGCGACTCGTTCGAGCTGGCCTGCGTGCTGGATGAGGGGACCTATACCCTGAACGTCCTGGGGGCGACCAACACCAACTGCGGGATGGTGAACTGGACGTTGGACGGCGTGCCGCTGGCGACCGGGCAGGACTGGTATGCCGCCACTCCTGCCAACAACGTGATCATGACCACTTCCAACATCGTGGTGGCCAGCGCTGGCCGCCACCTGCTGGTGGGGACGATCAATGGGAAGAATGGGGCCAGTTCAGGTTACACGTTGAACCTGACGGCGATCTGGTTCACGCGCTCGGACGAGACCCAGGGAGTATGAGGATGAAAAAGCGCTTTCTCAACTATGACGCCCAGGGCACCGACGGCGCCGACCTCCAACAGATGAGAGCGGTGTTCGAGGTGCTGGACGACGACGGGATGACGGTCCAGGTGGCGATTCCGGCCACTCGGGCCGACGGCGGCCCGGCGGAAGATGCAGCCCTGCGGGCAGCGGTGGCTGTTCGTCCCCCGGCGGTAGTGATCAGCCTGGCGACAGCCGGATGAACGGAGGGGATATGCCAGAGATGCTGATCTCGGCGCTGGTGCAAGCGCCTTTCGTGCTGGTGATGGCGTTCCTGGTGCAGCAGTTCCTGAAGCACCTCAACGCCCGTGACGAGGAGTGGCGGGATTTCATGGATCGGGCTGACGCGCAGTTCGCCGAGCGCCTGAACGGGCTAACGGAGGCGGTGGATCGGCTGACCAACACCGTCATCGCCCACGACGCCGCCGTGCGGGGGACGCTGCACGGCCTGCGGGACGAGGACGGGAGACACGCAGGCCGGATGCGGAAGCGGTGATGCATCGCAGGGAAAATACGACCCGCCGACGGATTCGCTCGGCGGGTCGTGTCTGGCAAGCGGCCGGTCAGGGAGCGGAAATCCAGGGTATAATGGGGACAATCCTCAACCAGGAGCCGATATGCGCTGTCTCGCCCCTGCCCTGATCCTGTTGCTCGCCCTGGCGGCCTGCCAGCCTGCCCCAGCCGCCGCGCTCGTTGACCCAACCATCCCCCCCACCGATCTGCCAACCCACACCCCGGTCCCGACAGCGACAGCGCCGCCGACAGCGACGCTCGCGCCGACCCTCACCGCCACGCCCTGGCCCACGGCCACGCCGACCCCCTGGTACGATCAGGAGCGGGTGGAGTGGTCGATCATGTCTACCGTCTACGGCAACCGTCTGATCCATCCGGTCGAGCTGGTGTATTATCTGGCCTGCCGCGACATCGATCTGCGCTGCCAGGGCGACTGCACCGATCAGGTTATCCTCAGCCTCCCCACCGACAGCCCGCGCGGGCTGCTCTACACTTCGAACTACACGCCGGTCGATCTGGTGCCGCTCGACCCTGCCGTGCCCCACGTGCCCAGCATGGACGCTGACTATGTGCCCACGCTCAATGCGGCAGCGGCTGAAGCGCTGCGCCAGTTCGTGCTGGCTGTCAAGGAGGAGACCGGCGAGCAGATATACGTGATGCACACCTATCGCCCCTACAGCCCCTACGACCCGCTCGGCGCGGGAGCCAGCCAGCACCAGACTGGGCTGGCTGCGGACCTCTACATCAGCCACGATGGAGGCCACACGCTGCGCAGCGTGATGGAGATCGAGAATATCTATGCCCTGGCCAACCGGTTCGGGTGGGTGCGGACCTTCGACTTCGAGGACCCCCACTTCCTGTATCTGGATGGGCCTGCGCCAGGGCTGACCATGGCGCTGATCCAGCGGGGAGTGCGGCTGAACGCCAACCAGTACGCCGTCACCAACGCGCTGATCGCCGCCTTCCAGACGCTGACGGACACCATCCCGGAGGAAATCCGGGCGCAGATGGCCCTGCCGGAGCCGACGCCTACGCCATGAGAGGCAGACCCAGAGCCTCACCCCTGTCGAGCCGCCCCTGGCGGCTCTCCCTCCCCCTCTCCACGAGTGGAGAGGGGGCAGACCGAGCGTCAGCGAGGTCGGGGGTGAGGCCAGCCTCCCTCTGACCAGGTCCTGTGCGCCTTCGGTCAGGCGTCAGCCAGGAGGGAGCCAGCCGCCCGATCCCCCAGTTGACATGCCCCCAGCCGCACAGGCTCTTTCCAAAATGGCAAAAGCCAAGTAAGCTAAGTGCGGATCGTGTTGATCGCCAGGAGACGCAGTTTTGAATGGAGTGTGGCATGCCTGACGAGTATCACCCTACCTATTCCGGCTCACGCGCCCTCGTCGTAGGGATCGATTCGTACACCGATGGGCGTTTTGTGCCGCTGGGCGAGGCGGAAGCCGATGCCAAGCTGATGGCCGACGTGCTCTCTGCGCCCCCCTACAGCTTCCAGGTGGATGGCCTGTTCGGCAAGGACGCGACCAAAGCAGCCATTCAGGATGCTCTGTTTCGCCTCTACCACACTGGCTCCGATGACCGCGTGTTGATCTATTTTGCTGGGCATGGTTACACCCTCACGGACAATTTTGGCAATGAGACAGGCTACCTGGCCTGCTATGATACGGTGGCCGAGAAGCACTTCACTGCCCTTGAGCTGAACGAGGTCATTACCCTGTGCCGCCACTCCAAAGCCAAACACATTGCCTTTGTCCTCGATGCATGCTTCAGCGGGCAGGCATTGGGCCTCACTCGCGCCCCCGGCGTGGCCGCCGACAAGTTCCTGCTGCGCCGCGCCTACCAGGTGATCAGCGCCGGGGCGGGCGATCAGACCGTCTCGGACTTCCGCTCGATGACCCGCCTGCTGGTTGACGCGCTCAGGGAGGCCGCCGAGCACAACGAGCTGTTGACCTTCAACGCGCTGGGGCTGCGCGCCCAACAGGCGATGGCCCTCGACAGCGGCCAGATGCAGATTCCCCAGTTCGGCCACCTGAAGGGCAGCCAGGGCGGCGACCTGGTCTTGTACGTCCCGCCCCAGGTTTCGCCCATCGAAAAGCTGCCGCTCAAACTGCGCCGCCCCTTGACCAGCAAAGACCCCGATGTGCGCTGCTCGGCGCTCGACGTTGCCGAGACGATGCTCTCTGACCCGGAGCATGGCCAGGCCGTGCGGGCTGTGTTGGAGGAGATGGCCGTTGATGACCCAGATCGCGATGTGCGCCGCCGGGCGCTGGAGGCGCTGCGGGCCGTCCCGGCCACCCTGGCCCCACCGCCCGCTGCACCGGCTGCGCCGCCTGCGCCATCGTCCGTCCCCCCCTCTCAGCCCTCCACGGCTCCCGCGCCGATGCCGGAGGCCAACATCTTTTCCTGGGATGAAGAGCCGACCCCGGCCTCAACCAACCTGCCATTCGAGCCGGAGCTGGTGGCCATCCCGGCAGGGTCGTTCACGATGGGGTCTCAGCGCGGCTACGGCGACGAAAGCCCGCCGCACACGGTCGAACTGGATTCCTATGCTATCGGTGTGACCCCGGTGACGGTCGGGCAGTATCGGGTGTTTGTCGAGGCGGGAGGGTACAGGGAACGCAAATACTGGACCGAACCCGGCTGGAAGTGGATTCAGGACCTGAACGTCGCCGAGCCGCGCTACTGGGACGAGGCGGAGTGGACCGGCGACGACGATCTGCCGGTGGTCGGTGTGCACTGGCATGAGGCAGTCGCCTATTGTAACTGGCTGGCCGAGGCTACCGGCTTTGCCTACCGGCTGCCCACCGAGGCCGAGTGGGAGAAGGCTGCACGCGGCACCGATGAGCGCCTGTACCCGTGGGGCAACGAGTTCGACAGCGCGCGCTGCAACACCAGCGAAAGCAATCTGGGGCGCACCACGCCGGTAGGCCGCTATCCGCAGGGCGCTTCACCCTACGGGGTGCTGGATATGAGCGGTGGGGTGTGGGAGTGGACCAGCAGCGCCAATGCGCCCTATCCCTACGATCCGACCGACGGGCGCGAGGCCCCCGATGCGCCTGGCCGGCGCATCGTGCGCGGCGGGTCGTGGTACGACAGCGGCGACTCGGCGCGTGTGACCTATCGCGACAACCTGAACCCCTACGACCGACACTGTTCGGTGGGGTTCCGGGTGGCGTGCAGCCTGGTGGTGCCGGAGGGGTAGGGGGGCGCTCACCTCCTCGCCCTTTTCTGCGAAGTGGTGTTTTATCTCTCCACCAGATGCACTTGCCCCAGCAAGGCGAGATCGAAGCCGGCCAGATCGTCGGTGGGCCACGCCTCCAGCGCCTCGCGCAGGCGCTGGGCATCGCTGCGCAGGCGGGCCACGTCGATCCCCTGGCACACGTCGGGCAGCACGTGCAGCCACTGTAAGCTGCGCAGCAACATCTTGAGCGCGCCGCGCCGATTGCCGCGCGTCACCTGGTAGTAGGCCACGCCGACCTGAAGGACTGCCCGGTACAGGTCGCGCACCGGGCCTTCTTCGGCCACCCACAGCGCCTCAAACAGATCGTGCTGCCTGTAATACTGCCCCGCGTTGAACAGATCGACGGCCTGACGGGCCTGCGGCGGGAGCGGCTCGGCGCACTGGCCAGATAGTCGCTGGCGAACCTCGGCAGGCATGATCCGGGCATGTTGGCAGGCGATCTCTGGCAGGCGTGTTGCGATCTCGGCGGGGGCCAGCACAAAGTCGGCCCCAGCAATGGGACCCTGAGCGCGGGTAGCCGGGTCGGCGGCGACTAGCGCAATCGGGATGCGTCGGGTGGCAGGGCTGGCCTTAGGCGTGGTGACCCAGGCTCGCCAGTCGGGCTGGTGGCCGTCGACAACGATCAGCGCGGCATGGTCGTCGACCAGCCGGGCGATGTAGCCGGCCCGGTCCACATAGTGGACCAGCGCGAAGCCGGGCAGGGGGGGCAGGGCCTCTGCCCACGCCGGTGAACCACTAATGACGATCACGGGATGATGGTCCATGCAGTGAGTGTAGCAGGCCGCCAGACGCCAGTCCAGCCCGCCGGTGGGGTCGTGATCGTTGGCGTCAGTCACAGCGCCCGCGCCAGCCGCTCCCCAAACTCCGGGGGATCGCTGCGCTCGATCACGACCTCCCCGGCCTTGTGAAAGCGCAGGAAGTCCCGCAGGGCGGCAGCCACATCGGCGACCAGCGTTTCGTCCGGCTCAATGCCCGGCTCCAGGTATAGCGCTCGCAGGCGCAGGAGGCCGTTTTTGCGCTCCAGCTTGGGGTCGAAACGCCCTACCAGCCGGTCGTGGTGCAGGATCGGCAGGCAAAAGTAGCCCCATCGCCGGTCCGGCTCGCGCTTGTAGGCTTCCAGCACCTGCTGGAAGCCCCACAGGTCTTCGTCGCGGCCCCGCGCCCAGAACAGGCTGTCGAACGGGCTGAGGAAGGTGGTCCGCGCCGGACGAATGATCCCGTCGGCGGCCTGATCTAAAAGCGGCAGGTGATCGCGGTGAACGACCAGCGTTGCTGTACTGCCATCGTGCAGCGTGCCCTCCACCTCGACGATCACACCCTCGCGCACCAGCACCTCAAGGTAGGGGCGGGCATCGCCGCGCCGCATGTAGGCATACTCGGCGGCCTGGGCCAGGCGACACACTCCCAGCGCCTTTACCCCTTGTTCGAGGGAGTGGCGCTTGGCGTCGTCTTTCGTCACGCCCACCTGATCGACCCACGCCGGCAGCACCCGCTCCCGCAGGTCATACACTCGCTGAAAGTTGACCCGGTTGGACACCATCAGCACGCCGGTGGCAAACAGATATTCGAGCGCGAACTTGGCGGGCTTCCAGTCCCACCAACTTCCACGCTTCGGCCCGTCGTGTTGAAAATCGGCGGCGCGCAGCGCTCCCTCGGCGCGGATGCGCTCCAGGACCAGATGGACGGTTTCGCGGTTGGCTTCCGCTGTCAGCCACCTTTCCCACCACCGACCAGGCGACATCTCAAAGTGCTGCATGTAGGGAACGTGGTAGCGGTAAGCGTCGAGTGGAATGATCGACGCCGCATGGCCCCAGTACTCGAACAGACGGCGTTGGCCCGGCTCGAACAGCAGCCGATCAAAGTCAGCAGGGTCGTAGGTGCCCAGTCGGCTCCACATCACCAGATACTGGCTGCGGGCGACCAGGTGCAGGGTGTCGATCTGTATGCAGCTCAACAGCTCGACGACCTCATCTAGGGCGTCGAGGGTGGGTGGGGACTCGGCGCCGTTGGGGGCAGTGAGCCTCTGGGCGTGGAGCGCCACGGTCCGCAGCGCCGGCAGGGGATAGGGGCGGTTGAGCATGAGCGACATCCTCAGGTAGGGATTGACAGTGTTCATATTTTACGAACATAAGTTCTATCTGTCAAGCCGTTGTGGAGAGGGTGAGGCTCTGGGTCTGCCTCACCCCCGACCTCGCTGGCGCTCGGTCTGCCCCCTCTCCACATCGTGGAGAGGGGGAGGGAGAGCCGCCGAGGGGCGGCTCGACGGGGGTGAGGCCCTGAGTCTGCCTCACCCCCGACCTCGCTGACGCTCGGTCTGCCCCCTCGCCACGGTGTGGTTCAGACTCCGACACTTTTTGGAGGAAGGGGGAAAAAGGGGGAGACTCATGTCTGGGGGTTGTGGCAGCGCGGCACTGTGCGGCCAGCCGGGTGAGTGAGAAGTTGAAGTGCGCAGGGAAACCGATGAC
>DAOTXR010000067.1:0-35388 GCA_034435375.1 Anaerolineae bacterium | reverse complement strand
CTCAGCCGGGCTGGGTGTTGCCCCTAAGCGGCGTAAAGACGGCTCTTTTGCTCGCCGCTGGAGTGTGTTTCAGGAAGGACGATTTGCTTTCCTGACTGCCCTTCCTGCTCCTTTTACTTAGTGTCGCCCCCTCTCCACTCTGTGGAGAGGGGGAGGGAGCCAGCCGCCAGAGGCGGCTCGACGGGGGTGAGGCCAGCCCTCCCTCTGACCGAGTCCTGCGCCTCCGCTCAGGCGTCAGCCAGGAGAAAACCAGCCGCCTGATCCTCCCCAGTGGACATGCACCCCGGACCTTTGTCTCAGTTGTCCTACTGTACTTCATGGGGTATAATAAACATACCGACCGGTCGGTATGTTTATGAAAAGGGGCTTGCCCTATGTCCCGGCAGCAGCAGCGCACCGAAGAAACCCGCGCCCGCATCCTGGAGGCGGCAGAGGGGTGCTTTGCCCGCTATGGCTACGATGCCACTGGCGTGGCCGAGATCTGCGCCGAGGCCGGGCTGAGCAAGGGCGCGTTTTACCACCACTTCGCAAGCAAGCATGCGGTCTTTATGGAGCTGCTCAACCGCTGGCTGCGCGGCCTAGACGAGCAGATGGGGCTGTTGCGGCGCGAAGAGGCCAGCGTCCCGGAAGCGCTTCTGGCCATGGCCGGGCTGGTGGGCAGCGTTCTCCAGGCGGCGGGAGAAGGGCGGTTTGCCCTGTTCCTTGAGTTCTGGAGCCAGGCCGTGCGCCATCCCCAGGCGTGGGAGGTCACGATTGCGCCTTACCACCACTACCGCGACTTTTTCGCCAGCATGATCGAGGCCGGCGTGGCCGAGGGATCGCTCCAGGCAGTCGATTCCCAGACCGCGGCCCGCGTGATCGTTTCGCTGGCGATGGGATTGTTCATCCAGGGCCTGCTCGATCCGGCTGGTGCGGATTGGGAGCAGGTCGCACGTGAAGGAATCAGAGTGATGCTAGAAGGATTGGCTAAGAGGTAAACGTCCGATGAAAGTCTTATTGACAGGCGCCTTTGGCAATATCGGCAGCGCCACGCTGGAGGAACTTCTCCGGCGCGGGCACGAGGTTCGGTGCTTTGACATGCGCACGAAGGCCAACGAACGTGTGGCAAAACGCTTTGCCGGGCAGGTCGAGGTGGTGTGGGGCGACCTGCGCCAGCCGGAGCAGGTCGAGGCCGCTGTGCGGGGCCAGGAGGTGGTCGTCCACGTTGCGTTTGTGATCCCCTATCTGTCTGCCACCGGTGTGAGGAGCGAGGAAGCGCCGGAGTGGGCCAGAGCCATCAATGTGGGCGGCACGCAGAACGTCATTGCCGCCATCAAGGCGCAGCCCCAGCCACCCCGCCTGTTGTTCACCTCGTCGCTGCACGTCTACGGCAGAACGCAGGATCAACAGCCGCCGCGCCGAGTCGAGGATCCGCCTCAGCCTATCGAACACTATGCCCGCCATAAGGTCGAATGCGAGCAGATGGTGAGGGAGTCAGGGCTGACGTGGATAATCTTCCGGCTGGGTGCGGCGCTGCCGGTGCGGCTGGTGCTCGACCCCGGCATGTTTGAGGTGCCGCTGGACAACCGCATTGAGTTTGTCCACCGCCACGATGTCGCCATGGCTATCGCCAATGCGCTGGAGACCGACCAAGCCTGGGGCCGCACCTGGCTGATCGGCGGGGGGCCGCGCTGCCAGCTTTACCAGCGCGATCTGGTGTGGAATGTGTTGGAAGCCGTGGGAGTCGGCAGGCTGCCTGAACGGGCCTTCACCACCGAGCCTTACCCTGTCGATTGGCTGGACACCTCTGAGAGCCAGAAGGTGCTGCACTTCCAGCGTCACACACTGCAGGATTACATTGCCCAGGTGCGGCAGAGGGTGGGCCTGGGGCGGTTTTTCATCCGGCTGGCCAGCCCCTTTATCCGCTGGTGGCTGCTCACCAAATCGCGGGTGTGGAGTGGCCGGGGAGCAGGGTAGGCCAATGTCGGCGCGAGGAGAGCAGGCCCAGAGCGGTCGCCTGGGTCGCCAGGTCCAGCAGGGCCAGAGGAGCAGCAAGGTCGCTGTCGTCACTGGCGCATCGAGCGGCATCGGCGCAGCGACTGCGCGCAGGCTGGCGGCTGCCGGCTACCGAGTGGCGCTGGTGGCCCGGCGCAGGGACAGATTGGAGAGCCTGGTCGACGAGATCCACAGGTCGGGGGGGCAGGCCGAGATCATCGTGGCCGACTTGTCTGACGAGGATGAGTGCGCTCGCGTCTACGATCAGGTGCGCCGGGCTTACGGGACCATCGATGTGCTGATCAACAATGCCGGGCTGGGCTGGTATGGCTTCGGCGACGACATGCCCTGGGCGCTCGCCCGGCAGATGATCGAGGTCAATGTGGCCGCCGTGGTGCGGCTGACGCTGCTGTTCCTCTCGGAGATGAAGGCTCAGGGCCGGGGGCACATCATCAACGTTGGCTCGATTGTGGGCAGCATCCCCAGCCAGGGGGTGGCGCTATACAGCGCCACCAAGTCCTTTATCGATGCGCTGACCACCTCGCTGCACCGCGAGCTGCGCGGCACGGGCGTGCGGATCAGCGTGGTGCGGGCCGGAGCTGTGGCCACTCCCTTTTTCGACGCCGCCGCCGAGAAGAACGGCCTGCGCATCCCGGTAGAGTGGCTGGCTGTCGCACCGGAGGTAGTCGCGCGGCGCATCCAGGGCTTGCTGCGCCGCCCGGCGCGGGTGGCCTACGTGCCGCGCGTGCTGGCCATCGTCCCGTGGATTGAGCTGGCCTTCGGTTGGCTGATGGACCTGATCGGGCCGCTCCTGCTGCGTTTCCAGACTCAGCGCAGCGGCTGACAGGCGCTCCCGGCTCTCCTGGCCCCTGAGCGCCTGGCAGCGCCTATTGAAGAACACTAGCATGACGCTTGACTTCGTCTGGTGAACAGGGCGCATCTCGCCCTGTTCTGTCTCATCCCCCCTCATCCCCTGTTTTTGGCCACTTACGTTGCCCACGACACATGTCTCCTCCAGACCGGAGGAGGAGCAGGGCTGAACAGTTCGTCGCAGCCTCTAGAGGCAATGCCCCCGTTTCCCCTGGGCTGTCCCTGCCTGCCGATTTTCGGTTACAATAGCAGGCAGTAAGTTGCGCCCGATGGGGGCGACTGTCTGGATTGAGAGACGGCATGAGACGTCTGCGCATGTCGCTGCGGCGCACGCTGGCCATTGTCGCCAAAGAATACAAGCACATCGCCCTGGACCCCGGCTTTCTGTTCCTGACCATCTTCGCGCCGGCGGTCTTGTTGACGTTGCTCTCCTATGTGTTCTCCTTCGATGTGGAAAAGGCCAGCTTAGCTGTGCTTGACCAGGACCGCACCCCTCAGTCGGCTGAACTGGTTCGGGCGCTGACAGCCAACGGCGACATCCGAGTGGTGGCCCATGTGCAGAACTACGATGCCATCACGGCCCTGTTCCGCGCCGGAGGCGCTGACGCCGCGCTCGTCATCCCGCCTGGCTTTGGTGGCCACCTGACCGCTCGCGAGCAGGCCCCTATCAATGTGGTGGTGGACGGCAGCGATGTGGGCACGGCCTTTCAGGTGATCAACTTCATCGAGCAGCGTGTGCAGGTGCACGCCCTGGCCCTGACCGGGCCGCTGCGCATGCCGTTCGATGTGCGGGTGCGGGTATGGTTCAACGCCAACCTGCGCTCGCAGTACAGCATGATTCCTGGCCTGATGGCTATCGTGTTGATCCTGCCCGCCATGGCGGTTGCGCTGGGCATGACGCGCGAGAAGGAGATGGGCACCTTCGAGTCGCTGGTTACGACGCCCATTGTGGGCCACGAGTACCTGCTCGGCAAGCTGGTGGTGTATCTCAGCCTGGGGCTGGTGGGGATGCTGATGGCGCTGGCCGTGGCGGTGTTCTGGTTCAAGGTGCCGTTTCGCGGCCAGCTTGGGCTGTACGTGCTGCTCACTGCCGACTATCTGCTGGCGGTCATGGCCTTCTCGATGTGTGTGGCGAACTTCATCTCCAGCCAGCGGGCCGCCACGTCCGTCATCCTGCTGGCATTGTTCATCCCTAGCTTCTTCTTGACCGGCCTGATCCTGCCCATCGACCAGGGTTCGGTGGTGTCGCGGGCCATTGCCTTTGGCCTGCCAACCACCCATTTCATTGTCATCTCGCGGGGTGTGGCGCTTAAAGGCATCGCACTCGCCCAGCTGTGGCCGGAGGCCCTGACCCTGCTGGCGATGGGAGCGGCGGCAGTGGCGGTCAGCATTGCGCTGTTTCGCAAGAAGCTGGGATGATCGGCGAGGAGAGGCATGCCAGGGAACGCCGATGCCCTGTTGCTCTGGCGTATGGTTTCCACCTGATTCATCCATGAGGCTAGCGTGTTCTATCGACTCGGCTCGCTCATCTACAAAGAGATCATCCAGTTCACACGCGACCGCGTGTTGCTGACCTTCTCGTTGGTTGGCCCGGCCATCCAGATCATCCTGTTGGGTCGCGCTATTGGCCAGGACATCCAGAACATGCCCGTGGCCGTGCTCGATTACGACGTGACGCCGCTCAGCCGCGAGATCGCCACCGCGCTGGACAACACCAACGAGCTGATCGTTGCCTACTATCCCGACAACCTGGATGAAGCTCGCCAGCTCATCGACCGGGGAGATGTGATGGGCATCGTCATCATCCCACGTGGCTTCATGGAGGGCACCCGCTCGACCACCCGAACGCCGCAGATTCAGGTCATCATCGACGGAGTCAGCTCGCTTATTGCCGCCCGCACGCTGGGGGCGACGCAGGGGGCGGTCCAATCGTTGGTGGAAGACGCGGCGGTGGCGCCCGTCCAGCGCCTGCCAGGCATCCGGGTCTATTCCGAGGCGCTGTTCAACCGGACGCTCGACTTCCGCCCCGACTCGGTCACGTCGCAGCTTGGCTTGATCACCTTTCAGATCACCACCTTGATCGCCGTCACGGGCATCGTGCGTGAGCGTGAGATCGGCACCATCGAAATGCTGACCATCACCCCACTGCGGCGGTTGGAGCTGATTGCCGGGAAAGCCATCACGCCCCTGATCCTGGGCATGTTGAACTTCCTGTTTATGCTGACCGTCACCCAGGTCGTATTCGATGTGCCATTGCGAGGCTCGCTGCTGGCGCTGCTGGGCCTGACGCTGCTGTATCTGTCCTGCGAGATCGCCTACGCCCTGATGATCTCGACCATTGCCCAGACCCAGCAGCAGGCCACGACGGTGGTCTTTGTGTGGGCCATGGTGGCGCTGACGCTGTCCGGCTACCTGGTGCCGATCACCAACCTGCCCAGGGTGATGCAGGTGGCGTCGTGGGTGGTGCCGCTGCGGCACTACCTGGTGATCGTGCGCAGCATCATGCTGAAGGGGGCCGACGTGACGGCCCTGCTGCCCGACGCACTGGCCATCGTGGTGCTGGGGCTGACCATGCTGGTGCTGACGACCCGCACGTTGAGCCGAGTGATGGAATAGGGGCTGGCGCAAGAAAGGCAGCGAAATGCTTCAGGAGGGTGGCCATGGAACTGATCCTGTCTTCGATGTCGGCAGGGGGGCTGGTGGGGGTGTCGAACCAGTACCTGTTTGTGCTGATCCTGTGTTTGGCGGGGCGCTTCAAGCTGATCGAGTTGGCGCCCCAGATGCAGTTCATGGAAAGCTGGGTGTTCATCGGCGTAGTAGCCGTGTTGTGGCTGTTGACGATTGCCCCAGCCTACTCATCGCTGCTGTCGCCCGGCGTGATGAATGCCATCAATACCGTCACCAACTTCCTGAGCGGTTTCCTGGTGCCGGCTTCGTCGGCGCTGATCGCGCTGGCCTCGGCGGGGGCGATTGCCAACCTCAGCCCGCAGATGAGGGAGTCGCTGGAGGCCATCCAGTTGTTCACGCCGCAGGGGGGAATCGGCAGGGCCGGCGTGGCTGTGGCGGGTGGCAGCGCCTTGATCGCCACGGCGTTGACCGGCACCAAGGCCGCCGCCAAACCGGCGCTGAGCGCCAGCTCCGGCACCACCGGCCACATCTCCGCGCCGATCTTTGCCACTGCGGAGAATGTGGCCTCGGTGGTAGTCGCCGTGTTGCTCTACCTGCTGGCGAACATCAGCCCGTGGCTGCTGGTGGCGCTGCTGGGCGTTGCCGTGGTGATCGTGGTAGGGATGTTGGTGTATGCCATTGTGCAACTCCGGCGGCTGGGGCGCGGGGTGGGCCGGGTCATGCGGCTGGTCGAGGAGCAGCCCAAAGCCGGGCTGGCGATTGTGTTTGAGGCTGTGGTGTGGGGCGCTGGCTCGCTGGTGTGGGAGTATTGGGCGCGCGGCCTGCTGCGTGTGGCGTTGTGGGCCATCTGGTTGCTGATCCTGATCGTCGTCATCCCGGCAGCCACCACGGCCCTGACGGGCCTCCTGGCGGCAGCGCCGCCGTTGCTGGCCCTGCCGCCGCTGTTGGGGACGGTGGGCTTTGTGATGACGCTGATGATCGGGCTGACCCTGGGGCTGCGCTCGGCGCGTTCATTGATACGCCTGCTGGAGAAGGATGGCCGCCTGGCAGCTATGGCAGGACAGGGGGCCAAAGGGACTGTCGGGAAGACGGCGGCGGCCCCGTAAGGGCAGGCCGCCATCCTGCTGGAGGCCCTGCCCCCCCACGAGGAACACGCCCCAGCTCCAGGGGCGTTTCAGATGGGGCCAGCCTCACCCCCGACCTCGCTGACGCTCGGTCTGCCCCCTCAGCCACACCGTGGAGAGGGGGAGGGAGAGCCGCCAGGGGGTGAGGCTCTGGGGCCGCCATCCCGCCGAGGCTCCTGCCCTCAACGCAGCCGGGTTATCTGTTATACTAGGGGCAGGGGGTTGCATGAATCCGACAAATTGACGATCATACAGCTTGTAACCGGTGACGGCGCTTATCGAGCAGGCTACTCTGCTCAATCTCCATCTCCTGGGGTGTGGATATCCTATGATCACCGCGCCTTCCGCTCTACCGAACATTGGCCGTGGCGATTCGCTGGCCCTTCTCTTTACCGATGCCAAAGGGCGAGTCGTCTTTGTCGATCAAAACTTTCTGGCGCTGATGGGCTATGGCCATTCTGAGCGATTGGTGGGGCAGTCGGCGCATATGATCTTGGGCCTTGACTTGCAGACCACAGCGCAGTTGATCGACGAGGTGGCCAAAACGGGCTTCGTGCACGAGCGCCCGCTCCAGATCAAGGACGCCGATGGGGAGGTGCTGCTGGTGGTGTGCAATGGGGTGGCCACCTACGACGATCGCAATCGCTTTATTGGCGCTGATATTACCCTGCGTCGCGTGAAGGAGGAGCCGCCCTCCAGGCTGTTGACCACTCACTGGGATGTTCTCAGCGAGCGCGTCGAGCGCATCCGAGTGGAGGCTGAGCAGCAGCAGGCCCAGCGGGAGCAGATGCTGCTCCAGCTCTACTTTACGGCGCAGATCAGCGCGCTTCAGGTGCTGCTCGACCGCATGGTCGGCCACCGCATCCGCGAGGCCATGGACTCCATTGTCAACAATCTGACAGACAAGAATCACTGGCCAATCTCCATCTTGGGCAGCAACATTGTCATCGCTGGTAGCCCAACCGTCGAAGCGTATCGGACGCTGCTCAACGAGGTGGTTGTCTACGCCGCCACGGTGATCGGCAAACGGGTCGTCGAGCGGGAAATGTCTGCTGTCGAGAGTCAACTGGGCGCGGAGTGCTGCGCCCTGGCCGGGCGGCACGGCCTGCGCACCATCCTAGCTGGCCGCTGACGAGCTGCTGGCAGATTTTAAGTGTTTCTCTGAAAGTCTTGGGAAAACACTTCCAGAGAGACCTCGGGTTTTGCAAAAAGCAATTTGAATTACTTTTCGCAAAACACCTAAGCTAAGGGGTGAGGGATAGCGCTGTGCATACCTCGTTTCGAGGAGACCACTATCTGCTGTATGCCACGCTGATCGGTGTGGCCGTGATCTCAGTCGTAGCGCTGGCTTACGTGTTCCACGACGCGCTGGGCTTTAGCGCCGTCCGCTGGGTGGTTGACCTGGCTGACATGCTGCTGGCAATCGCCTGCACGCTGGGCGCAGGGATTCTGTGGCAGTCGTTTGAGAAGGGCGAGACGCTGCGCCGGGTGTGGGGGCTGCTGGCGCTCGGCCTGCTGCTGTGGGCGGTCGGCGAGACGATGTGGGCCATCAACGAGCTGATCCTGGGGATCGATCCGTACCCCTCCGTGGCCGATGTGACCTATGTGGCGGCCTATGTGCCGTTGTTTGTGGCGCTGATCACGCGCTATCGCTCGCTCCGTGTTATGCCCCCACGCGGCCATCTGATCGGCGTGCTGTCTGCCTATGGCGTGCTGGTCGTGATCACGGTGGTCTTTGTGATCCGCCCCATGCTGATTGAGCCTGACCTCGAACGCCCGACAGAGTTAGTTCTGAATGTGTTGTATCCGCTGGGCGACCTGTCGCTGGCCTTCGCACTGGCGCTGTCGGTGCTGGTGATCCTGGGCGGCGAGTTTTCGCGGCCCTGGATGTTCATCACTGCCGGCCTGTTGACCATTGCCGTGTACGACCTGTTGTTCTCGTATGCCACCTGGCGCGAGATTTATCTGGTCACCGGCGCAAGCGCCCTCACCGCGCTGATCGATGTGCTGTACGTGGTCGGCTACGTGGTCCTGGGAATCGGCATCTACATGCAGGCCTGGATGCAGGAAGGGGCGTAAGCTGTCAAGGAAGCGATCTGGCCTACTTGGCCTGGCGCTGGACGCTGGCCATTTTGCGTTGGGTTTGGATCTGGCAGGCGCTGATTAGGTATGGAAACAGCCTCTTCTGCACCCGGACCGCCGCGCAGCGCTGAGGTGGCGCTGTTATTCACCGACGCCAGCCGGCGTGTGGTGTTCGTCGATCAACAATGCCTGCTGCTGCTGGGCTACAGCGAGTCGAGCGAGGTTGTCGGCGAACCCGTATATAAGGCCCTGCGAATGTCGGCAGAGGGGGCTGATCGCCTCATCGACGAGGTGGCGCGGCAGGGCTATGTGGCCGAGCGCCCTCTGGAGCTGCGCGATGCTGCGGGTCGCCCGCTGATTGTCCTGTGCAGCGGTATGGCGACCTACGATCACAACGGTGGTTTCATCGGGGCAGACCTTACATTGCGCCGTCTGACCGTCGAAGCGCCCTTCAAACTGCTGACCACCCATTGGGATGTGCTGAGCGCCCGCATCCAGCAGATTCGGGCCGAGGCGGAGCGCCAGCAGGCCGAGATGGATCAGATGTGGTCTCAACTCTACTTCACCGCCCATCTCAGCGCGCTCCAGGTGCTGTTGGCCCGTATGGGAGGTCCCCGCGTGCGGGCTGCCCTGGACACGCTGGTCAACGATGCCGCACGCAAGCGCCGCTGGACGGTGAGCATCCAGGGAAACCGTATCGTCGTCCAGGACAGCCCGACGGCTGAGGCGTATCGTGTGCTGCTGGCCGAAGCTGTCCTCTACGGCGTCAACATCGTAGGCTGGCAGGTCGTGGAGCGCGAGATCGAGGCCGTGGATCGGCAGCTTGGGGCTGAGTGCCTCAGCGCCGCTGACCGGTTGGGGCTGCGGCCAGCGGGACGGAGATAGGCAGGAGCGATGGACAGAGGCATTGTCAGGGATGGCAGGTTGAGGTTGGCTGCCCTGTGTGGGTTGGCGGCGACGGTCATCGTGGCGCTGACCTATGTGCCCGCCGTCGAGCAGGCTCTCAGCCCTGTGGTCTGCTCCTGGATTTACTACCTGCTGTTGCTGCCGAGCCTGGCGACCATGGTGACAGCCGGTGTTCTGCTGTGGCGCTCGTTTGCGCGGGGCGAGGTGCTCAAGCTCATCTGGGCTTTTCTGACCCTGGGCATGGGGCTGTGGGCTGTAGCCGAGGTCCTCTCCGGCTACTACGAGTTGATCGCAGCGGCAGAGGTCGTGTATCCCTCGCCTGCCGACCTCCTGTGGGTCATCGGCTACCTGCCGTTGTTTGCCGCGTTGCTGCTGCGCTTCCGCTCGCTGAGAGCCAGGCCCGCAGGGTGGCAGTGGGGCCTCGCCCTGGGCATATTCGTGGGGCTGGCGGCGCTGGCGGTGGTGTTCGTCATTGGCCCGATAGTGGCCGACCCCCACGCCAGTCTCCTCGAAAAGGTGCTCAACGTGGTGTACCCCGTGGGCGACCTGGCCGTGGCGCTGATCGCGCTGCTGTGCATGTTGGTGTTGGTCGGCGGCGAGCTGTCGTGGCCGTGGGGCACCATCGCAACGGGCTACCTGATCATGGCGCTGGCCGACCTGCTGTATGGCTATGCGGAGTGGCAGGGGATTTATCCGGCTGCCCTCGTCGAGGGGAGGAACTTCATCGCGGCCCTGGCAGACGTGCCATACTTTGCATCCTACGTGATCGTGGTGCTGGGGGTGTACATGCAGGCGCGTTTGCAGCGCGTGGCGTGAGAGGCTGAGAGGGTGGGGTCGCGAGAGTCGAGAGTCGTGCTCTCTAGGTCCTGTCTGACTTCCCTCCTGAAGCAGCAATGCGATAGAACAGGGGCACAGCGCAATGCTGTGCCCCTGTGACATGGGATTGCTTAACGAAGAGACGGCATTGTGCTAAGGCCGGGTCATGCCAGCCACTGCCTCGGCTCCGCCGATGTCCTGTAGGCTGTCATACAGAGCCTGGAGCACGTACTTGGCGTTGTGCGTGAATGCGCCCGGATCCTTGGCGGCGTATTGGTAGTTGTAGGCCGCCCGCAGCAGCCGCGGCGTCCAGGTGTTGTAGGTCTCCCCCGACTCCAGCACCCAGTACGGGTACCAGCTCTGGTAGACGATGGGAGCGACGCCGGCTGTTTCGGTCGAGTAGGCCTGGATGGCCGCCAGCAGCTTCTCTTGCATCGTGGCGATCTCGCCTGCGATGCCCTCGCTGGCGTCGCCGTCGCCGTCGTAGTCCACCGTGGCCATGCGGAAGGTCTCCGGCTCGGTGCTGCCGTGGCAGCCCGCGCACACTTCGACATTGACCGTCAAGGCGTGGACGTTGTGGCACTCCGTGCAGGCATCCGCCGCCGGGACATGCGGGAAGCGCCCAGCGTATGTCTTGCCGGCATACTGGTACATGCCCTGGGCCTCAGCGCCGAACAGCGTGGCCCCAGCAGCGAAGTAGTGCGGGTTGCGGAAGCGGAGCTGTTCGGAGACCACATCGTCGCCTACACCGGCAGCGGTGATGGCGCGGTTCACACTCACCGTCGACTCACGCCCCTGGTGGCACTGCATACACAGATTGGCCTCCGGGTTGTCCGCCAGGGTCAGGGTGGCCCCGCTGGGGAACGTGACTTGCTCGAAAGCCAGCACCTGGATGCCCTCTTCGAAGGTGTGGCAGGTGCTGCACATGAAGGCGTTCGACGGCTCGGTCGAGATGTTCACGCCCTGCTCGGCGAAGAACGGCAGCCCCTCTGAGGTGTGGCAGCGCGAGCACGCGCCGGGAACCTCGCCCTCCTCGTCCCAGTGACGGAAGGCTTCGGCGGTTCCGTCGAAGTGGCCAGGGTCATTGCGCATGGCCGTGGACAGGTCTACTGGCGTGGCGAGGGCCTCGTTCAGCGACACAATCGAGTCGTATAGCAGGGCAATGATGTACTTGGCGTTGTGCGCGAACGCGCCGGGGTCCTTGGTCGAGACCTGGTAGTTGTAGGCCGCCTGCTCCAGACGCCCGGTCCAGGCGTTGTAGGCGTTGGGGAAGACTGCCTCGCCCTCATCGACAGCGCCGTTGTCGTTGCTATCGATGAAGAAGTAGGGATAGGCGTGCGCGTCGTACACGATAGGCGTGCCGGCCACTTCCTTGGCGTAAGCCTGGATGGCCGTGTACAGCATCGTGCGCAGCCCTTCGACCTCGTAGTAGATGCCCTCGGTCATGTTGCCGTCGCCGTCGTAGTCGGCCAGCGACCCCTGCATACGGATATTTTTCAGGTCCTCTTCTGAAGCAACGTTGACGTGGCACATCGAGCACTGCTCGATCTTCAACTCGAGCGTGTGCGGGTTGTGGCAGTCAATGCACTCCTGATAGCCCTCGACGTGCGCAAAGCGCGGCTGGTAGCTCTGGCCTGCAAACTCGTAGCCGCCACGGGCTTCAGCGCCAAACAGCGTAGCGGCAGCCGCAAAGTAGTGAATGTTGATGAAGCCCAGGTCGGCGTTTGGCGTGTCGAGGTCTTCCGTCAGGCCCAACTCAGCCAGCTTGGCGTCCACCGTCTGGGTCGAGGCGCGGCCCTGGTGGCAGATCATGCAGCGGGCCGAGTCGCCCAAGCCGCTGATCTCCGCCCCGGAGGGGAACACCACACTCGTCAGAGAGGCGGTAGCGTCGTTGTGGCAGGCCTCGCAGGTGATGACGGAGCCAATGGGGGCCGCGGCATCCACCACGCCCGCCGCGCTCCCATCCACCCCCAGGAAGTCCTGATAGCCGGAAGTGCTGTGGCATGTGGCGCATTCCACCGGGATCTCTGCTGGGTCTTCCTCATTCCAGTGGTTAAAAGCTTCGGCGGTGCTGTCGGCGTGCGGCGAGCCTGACCATGCAGCCTCGTAGGGGATGTTCTTCACCGCCGGCTCCGGGCAGGAAGGGCACTCCGGGCAGGCCGGCGCTTCCGGGCAGGGCGTGGTCTCGGCTGCCGGGGTGGCCCCGCCGCCGCAGGCGGTCAGCGCCAGCCCCAAGAGGAGTACGGCGCCGGCTATAAGTAAGGATTTATGTGGCATGGAGTTGTTCTCTCCTCTTCTTAAAGTGTGACTTGCTGGTATGGCAAGTGGCTAAGCGTTTCTCTGAAAGTGTTTGGAAAACACTTTCAGAGAAACCTCAGATTTTGCGAGAAACAATCTGAGCCACTTTTCGCAAAACACTTAGAGCACATCGTATCAAAGGCTGGGCAGTTCCTCCTTTCAAGCCTAAAACCGGCACTGAGCCGCTGAGTGGGGCAGGTGGCGCACTACCCATTGATATACGATGAATTATGGGTTATATACCGCATTCGACTTAGTGACAGTTATCACATGTGAGCAGGGATATATGTCACAATCATGTGATATATATCCCATTATAGATGACTTTCTCCAGTTGCACAAATGGGTTATATAGCCCATAATAGAGACCTGTCAGAACCTGCCCACCTCCAGACCCGGCAGACAGGCGAAACGGGTGGACTACCTGAGCGCGGCCCCGCAGGAGGGCTGCCCTGATGAATCTTCAGCCAGAAATGGGCTTCTGCTGTTCAACGTCGCACTGGGAGGAGATGAGCTGATCCATGAACCAAGCTCGCGCCTTTTTCGCCCGACTGGGCAACGTCCTCAGGACCTTTTTTTTCCCACCGCCAGGAGCCTCGCGCTTCCGCAAGCTGCTGCCCTACGGCCTGCTGGGCCTGCTGACCCTGATGTTCCTGACGGCGGGAGCCTATGGGTGGGAGTACACCAACTCGCCGGTGTTCTGTGGCGCTACCTGCCACACCATGCCTCCGGAGTATAGCGCCTATCAGGTCTCGCCCCACGCGCGCGTGGCCTGTGTCGATTGCCACATCGGCAAGGGCTTCATCGCCACGCGCATCACCCGCAAGGCGGGCGACATCAAACACGTCACCGCTACGCTGTTTACCTCCTACGAGTACCCCATCTTTGCCGGGGAGATGCGCCCTGCCCGCGAGACGTGCGAGCTGTGCCATTACCCGGCCAAGTTCTCCGACGACTCGCTGCGCGAGATCGTCCACTTTGCTGAAGATGAAGCCAACACCCGCACCTCGACCTTTTTGGCGTTGCGCACCGGCGGCGGCAGCCGCCGCGAGGGGTTGGGACGCGGCATCCACTGGCACGTTGAGAACGAAGTGTGGTTCGTGGCCGCCGATCCCCTCCAGCAGGACATCCCCTATGTGCGGGTGATCGGCCCCGACGGCGACGAGCAGGTGTATGTGGCCCTCGACTCATCGCTGAGCGCGGACGAGCTGGCTGCTATGCCCCAGGAGCGCATGGACTGCATCACTTGCCACAACCGCATCACGCACAACATCCTGTCGCCTGATCGGGCGGTGGACCTGGCGCTGGCCCGTCGCCAGATCGACGTCGCCATCCCTTACATCCGCCGCGAGGCAGTGCGGGTGTTGAGCGGCGAGTATGCCACCGATGAGGAGGCCCATCAGGCCATTCGTGACCTGGCGGCTTTCTATGCTGACGAGTATCCTGACTTTTACGCAGAGAACCGCGAGGCGGTCGAACGGGCTATCGCCGCGCTGATGGCCATCCAGGACGATAGCAACTTCCGCGATCAGCAGGTCAACTGGCAGACGCATCCCAACAATGTCGGCCACCGCGACTGGCCTGGCTGCTTCCGCTGCCACGACGGCCAGCACGTCAATGCACAAGGCCAGGCCATCCGGCTGGAGTGCAACCTGTGTCACTCAATCCCGGAGGTGGTGGCCGAGGGCGTTATCGAGCCGGTGCTGCCGCTGGCCAGCGGCATCCAGCCCGAGTCGCACTTCAGCACACACTGGATCGCCCAACACCGCTTTGCCTTCGACCAGACCTGTCAGGCCTGTCACACCGTCAGCAATCCCGGCGGCGCCGATAACACATCCTTCTGCTCAAACTCGGCCTGCCACGGCTCTGAGTGGCGTTTTGCTGGCCTGAATGCGCCCGGCCTGTCCGCCCTCATCGGCGCGCCGCCTGAGCCGTCAGCTCAGGCCGCCCGTGAACCAGACGAGACCGACGACCAGGACATGTATCCGGCGACAGGGGCCACACCTCAGCCGACGCCTGAGGCAGGCGCGACGCCGGAACCCGCCATGTCGGGCGACCTGACCTGGTCGGGGTCAATCGGGGTGCTGTTTGCCGAGCGCTGCACGGGTTGCCACGGCGCGGGCATCGCCACCGGTGGGCTGGTGCTCGACACGTATGACGAGGCTATGGCCGGGGGAGCCTCCGGCCCGGTCATCCTGCCCGGAGACGCGCAAGGCAGCCCACTGGTGCAGCGGCAGCGTGAGGGGCACTTTGGGCGCTTTACGCCGGAGGAGCTGGAGCTGGTGATCGAGTGGATCGCGCAGGGCGCGCCAGAGAACTGATCGGATTGGGCAGAGACGCAACGATATGTCACAGGGCTTGCTTCTGGCGCTGCCAGGTGCGGATGGTGGGATGATCGCTGCTGAGGTGGGGCTATCGCGGCGTTCGGGTGCAATGACCGTGGAGGTCCCCCTGGATTAGCGGAAGCCGCATGGTCGCGGGATAATGGTGGGCCATGGGGATCATTCCTCTCCCTCCTATCGTCGTGATCTTCTTCATCTATGGCCTGGCCTTCTTCACGATGGGATTGGCCATCGCTTTCGACTCCAGTGGCCGCATCATCGACTCTCAGATGCGCCGGGCCATGCTGATCCTAGCTGCCTTTGGGTTGATCCATGGCCTGCATGAGTGGCTCGAAATGTTCGTCAAAATCGTCGAGACGGAGGGCCGCTTTCAGGTATCGCCGGGTGTCGATCTGACCTGCATGGTGATGCTGACTTTTTCATTTGGGCTGCTGAATCTATTCGGCTTCAACATGCTGCACATTTGCACGCGCCGTCCGCTGGCCCGCTGCGGCGGGCCGCTGGCGCTGCTGGCCGTGTTTGTGGTCGGCGCCGGGCTGATTGCCGTCAGGCTGGCGCCCGACTGGGACACTCTCTTGCACGCCGTCGACGCCTGGGGCCGCTACAGCCTGGGCGTGACCGGAGGCGTGCTGGCCGGGACTGGCTTGCTGGCCCAGGCGCGCAACTTTCGCCAACGCGGCCTGCCCGACATAGCCTCCGGCCTGCTGATCACCGGGTCTGCCCTGACTGTGTATGGGCTGGTCGGACAGACGGCCCCCGCGCCGAGTGTGCTGTTTCCCTCCACGGTGTACAATACGGTGACCTTTGAACGCCTGTTTGGCTTCCCGGTGCAAGTGCTGCGAGCCGCCGCGGCAGTGGTCTCGACCGTCGGGATGTTGAGCGCCCTGCGGGCGTTGGAGCTTGAGCGCCACCGTATGTTCCGGGCCGCCCGCGCCCGCGCCCAGGAGGAGCTGGCCCGCCGTGAGGCGCTGCAAAACGAGTTGTTGCGTCGCACGGTGGACGCGCAGGAACAGGAGAGGGCGCGCATCGCCCGCGAGTTGCACGATCACATCGGGCAGATGCTCACAGCGCTCACCTACCATGCCGCCGCCCTCGACTCGGCCATGAGCAGCGGGCGAAGAGCCTCCCGCCAGACCGTCCATGACCTGCGCGAGCTGGCCGACCAGACGCTCACCGACTTGCGGCAGCTCGTCACCGACCTGCGCCCGGCGCAGCTTGACGACCTGGGGTTGGTGGCCGCCATCTACTGGCTGGCCGATCAGACTCGCAAGCGACTCGACCTGGATGTGACGGTCGAGGTGGTGGGCAGCCGTGTGCGGCTTCCACGCGACGCCGAGACGGCGCTGTTCCGCATCGCTCAGGAGGCGCTGACCAACGTCGCCCGGCATGCGGGCGCCGACAGCGCCCGGATTTGTGTGCGCTTTGACCCGGACACCGTGACCTTGGAAGTTTGCGACGAGGGCTTGGGGTTCGATGCGGAACAGGTGAGATCGACAGCCCTGGTAGGGCGGGAGGCCTGGGGGCTGATTGGGATGGAAGAGCGTGCGGCCTCCGTGGGGGGCCGCCTGGTCCTCGACGCGCAGCCCGGAAGGGGCACCTGTGTGCGCGCCATGATACCATTGCCGGGAGCGACACCCCATGGTTGACAATGCTTCTCCCATCACGATCCTCTTGGTTGACGACCACGACGTGGTGCGCGCCGGAATCCGGGCGCTGCTGGAGGCCCAGAGCGATATGCAGGTCGTCGGCGAGGCCGCCAGCGGGCGTGAGGCGCTTGCAAAGGCGCTGGCGCTGCGCCCCCGCGTGGTGCTGATGGACATCACCATGGCAGACATGGATGGCATGGAGGCCACCCGCCAGCTCCGCGATGGCTGCCAGAGCACGGCAGTGCTGGCGCTGACCATCCACGAGGGGCGTGAATACTTCTTTGAGATGCTCAACGCCGGGGCGTCGGGCTACGTGCCCAAGAGCGCAGCCCCTGAAGAGCTGATGATCGCCATCCGGGCGGTGGCGCGCGGCGAAGTGTACCTGCACTCGTCGGTCGCCCAGTTGCTGCTTCAGGATCACCTGCGGCGCGGTCGTGACGGGCAGGACGAGTCGGCTGCCGTGGACCTGACCGAACGCGAGTGCGAGGTGCTGACCATGGTGGCGGAAGGGCTGTCGAACAAGATCATCGGCGAGGCGCTGGGCATCAGCCCCAAGACGGTGGCGCGCCACCGCGAGAACATCATGCGCAAGTTGGAGCTGCACAGCCGCACCGATCTGGTGAAGTACGCCATCAAGATCGGGCTGATCGACATCGACCAGAGCTAGAGGCCGTGGCGGACTTCGGCCCGGCTCCCGACCGCTGAGCTTTACCCCTCCGCGGACTGCACGATCCGGATCAGCGTGGACGGCTCGTCCTCGCTGGTGCGGCGGTATTCCTCATCGTAGTTCAGGTGCGGCAGCGTCCAGCGATAGATCCACTTGGCCGCGTCGGGCGTGACGTTCAGGCAGCCGTGGCTGCGCTTGCGGCCAAAGTTGTTGTGCCAGTATGCCCCATGGATGGCCGCCCCACTGTCGCCGAAGTAGGTACACCACGGCACACCGTTCACATCGTAGGGCAGGCCGAACTCGTCGCCGCCACGCATCCGGCGCGATGGGCGCTTGCGCTCGATGCGAAAGTCGCCCTCGGTGGTGGTGAAGTCATGCAGTCGGCCTTGATCGTCCTGAAAGGTGCTGCCTGACGCGATGCGCGTCGTGAACACCGGGATGCCGTTCTCGAAGCAGGTCAACACTTGGTTGTCGAGCGTGACCAGCACCATCTTGTCCTGCACCTCAGGCGAGAGGGGCGTCAGCTCCTCCGGCGCAACTCGCCGCACCTGCCGAGCCTGCACCCAGGCCCGGCGGTTCGGCTCCGCGTCGTCCTCGATGCGATACCACACGCGGCCTTCCTCGTCCTCGGCCCGTTCGACCACGCGGTGCACCTGGCCCCAGAACCCCATGTACCACGAGTAATCCCAGCGCCACGAGTTCAGGCGAGGGTTGGAGAACTGCCAGGCGTGCGGCACGGTGATCTCGCCCCACCAGCCGCTGCCGATGTCATCCACTGGCTCCTGAAACTGCTCGTGGCTGGGCACCACGTAGGCTGAGTGCACGTAGCGCCCCTCCAGCGTCTCGAACCAGACCGTGCTCTGGGCGCGCTGGTCGTAGGCTGGGCCGTGGACGGCGCGGTAGATCGGCATGACGAAGCCCCACTCGGCGCGCCCCACCGAGTTCGAGCGGGGAGTCGGCTCGGCGAACATCCGAATCCAGGATGCACCGTGCACGCGACCCAGCAGCGGCGGATTGCCGTACAGTTCGTTGAACGACAGGGTTGCGTCGCGCCAGTTGTAGATCGTCCCGCCGGGGTTCCACTGCTGAGCGCGGGCGGGCCAGGCCCGCAGCGCGGCCAGGGCGGTCGCCCCCAGGGCGGCAGCTTTCAGCGCATTTCGGCGGGTGAGATGAGGCGGCATACCACTTCCTCGGCTGGCTTTGGGCGTGCGACAGGGATTATAGCATCTGGTTTCAGTTCGGCAACGGGGGTCGGCGAAACAGGCCGTTCCTTTGCTCCTGGCCCCAAGCGATCCGCCGCACGGACCCCATGCGGCGGACGATGCCGTAACTTGGCGCTGGCCCCTCAGGCGGATGGCGGCTTCGTCTCCGGCGGCGGTGGAGAAGACGACGCCGGAGCGGAGGATGTGGCCGAGGGCGCTGGCGGCGCTGGAGCAGTTGGCGGAGTCGCAGCCGGAGCCGAGGCAGACGCGGCATACTGGGCCACCAGCTCGCGCAGGCGCGTCAGCAGCTGATCGGGCGCGAACGGCTTCAGAATGTACGCCACTGCCCCCGACTCCATCCCGGTCTGGACCTCGGCCTCCTGCCCTTTGGCGGAGAGAAACACCACCGGGATAGAGGCGGTAGCCGGATTCTCCTTGAGCGCCTTGCAGGCTTCGTAGCCTGTCATGCGCGGCATGCGCACGTCCAGCATGATCAGGTCGGGCTTCACCTGGGGGGCGCGCTCTACCGCCTCGGCGCCGTTGCTGGCGGCCACCACCTCGAAGCCGCCGAACTGTAGGGTGAAGACGATCAGGTCACGAATGTCTGGCTCATCTTCTGCGACGAGTATCTTTGGCATGTCACTCCGTCCCGGAACTGTGGCGTTGTCTGTCCGATATGTTTTCGAAAGTCGTTCAGGATAACTTGGCGCAAGGCCCGAAATTGTCCTGAGAGTTTCCCTCCAGCGCTCCTGAGGAGAACATTCGAGCGTTTCATCGGCTTACTGGGTCGGCCCGCTGTATTTTAACGGCAACCACACGCTGAAGGTCGTCCCCACCCCTTCCTCGCTCTCGAACCAGATGCGCCCATTGTGCATCTTGACCAATTCCTGCACAATGGCCAGGCCCAGGCCCGTGCCTGCCGTCTTGAACACCATGGGGTGGCTCTCGCCGCGGTAGAAGCGTTCGAAGATGCGCTCCTGATCTTCTTTGGGAATGCCGATGCCCGTGTCGGCCACATCGATCTGAATGCCGTCGTCGGCAACGCGAGCGCTGATGGTCACATGCCCGTCGTCTGGCGTGTAGTGGTAGGCGTTGCTGACAATGTTGGTCAGGACCTGCATCACACGGTCGTAGTCGGCCTCCAGGTCTGGCAGGTCTTCGGGAATGTCGGCCAGAATGGCGATCTCGCGCCCTTCCTGCTTTTTGCGGCCCTCGAAGGTGTCGAGCACCTGGCTGACCAGGTCGCGCACGCTGAAGGGGCGGATGTCCAGGTAAAGCTGGCCCTGTTCGATGCGGGAAATGTCGAGCAGATCGTTCACCAACAGGCTTAGCCGGTCGGCGTTGCTCTTCACTGTCTCCAGGAAGCGACGTTGCTGGTCGGTGATCTCACCGGCTGCCCCCAACAGGAGCAGATCGGCGTAGCCCTTGATGCTCGTCATGGGCGTGCGCAGCTCGTGCGACACACGCGCCACAAACTCGCTCTTGATGCGATCGGCGATGACCTCGCGTGTGATGTCGCGGAAGACGGACACCAGTCCCAGGTACTCGCTGCCGTGCAGCACTGGCGAGACGTGCACCGAGACGATGCGGTCTTCCAGCTCGATCTGGTCAGACAGGAAGTCGCCGGCGTACTTGAGCGGGGCCTGCCGCCACACGGCGACGGTCTCGGACCACTGGGCGGCAGCCGTGCCGTACAATCCCGACAGGTCTGCTGCCGGACGGCCCAGCACCTGATCGCGGCGCAGCCCCAGGATGCGTTCGGCGGCGGCGTTGAACAGGATGATCTCCCCGGCCTGATCGGACACCATCACACCGTCGGCCACCGACTCAAGGATGGCCTGCGACTTGGCCGCCTCAGTTTGCTGGCTGCGCAGCATCACGCCCAGGCGTTCGGCCTGATCGCGGATCAGGCGGTACAGCTCGGCGTTGTTGATGCTGGCGGCCACCTGGTTGGCGGCAGCCTCGACCAGCTTGAGGTGCTCCTGGTTGAAGGCTGCCACCGTGTCGCTGTTGAAGAAGATGCAGCCCAGCACCTCCTCGTTGGCGACCAGCGGCGCGCCCAGCAGCGACCGACGGCTCTCGGTGCCGGGCACGTTCGACCAGCGCGGGTCAAGCTGCACGTTCTCGATCACAATCGACTGATGGTTGTCCATCACCCAGCCGGCCAGGCCCTCGTGACGTCCCAACTGAATCTGGCGGCCTCCGGGGGGCAGCGAAGCGTCGTACTGCATCGAAGCGCGGTGGATCAGGAAGTCCGACTGCGGATCGATCAGGAACAGGGCGCCGGTGTCGGCCCCTACTGCCTCGCCTACCAACTCAAGCGCGCGGTTCAGCACGCGGTCCAGGTCCAGGCTGGCGGTCAACTCCACGGCGATGCGGTACAGCGTGTCAATGCGGTCGCGTTCCTCGCGCAGCTCACGGGTGCGTTCCTCGACGCGACGCTCCAGGTCTTCAGACAGTTGGACCATCTGGGCGTACAGCCGGGCGTTGGTCATGGCGGCGGCCACCTGCCCGGCGAAGGTGCGCATGAGCTGCACATCGTTGTCGTCGAGCGGGTTGTCGAGGCCGGAGGCGACGGCCAGCACGCCCAGCACAGCCTCTTCGGAGATGATCGGCACCGCGATCTCGCTGCGCACCCAGGAGCGGATGGGCAGGAAGCCGGTCTCGCGCGACACATCGCGCACGAACTGCGGTTCGCCGCTCAGGGCTGCCCGCCCAATGATCCCGCCCTGAGCCGCAGGACGGGCCAGCATCTCGGCCTCCTCAGACGTGTACCCGTGGTAAGCCTGGATGTGCAGGTCGGCGCCCTCCAACGTGAACAGGCCGATCAGCGGGTACTTGAAGGCCCCGGCCAGCTCGCTCACCACGCGCTCGAAGATCTCCTGCAAGTCGAGCGCCGAGTTGACCACGCGCGACACTTCTTGCAGCGTGGTCGTCTCCGAGAGGCGCTGCTCCAGTTCACCGTACAGGCGGGCATTCTCAATCGACACGGCTACCTGGGCGGCGATGGGGTTCAGGACGCGCAGGGTGGCCTCGCTGAAGGCGTGCTCGCGCTGGTAGTCCTCCAACGCCAGCATACCGACGACCTCGCCGCTGGAGAAAGGCACCGCCAGCAGCGACTGCAAGCCTCCCTCGGCGTGGGTCAGGCCCAGTTCGGCCAGTTGCGCCTCAACATCGTGGTCGATGAGCAATGCTGTAGCCTTCTCGACCACGTGGCCGTACACGTCAGCGCCCGGCTCGACCGGCGCCAGCTCGATGCGCTGGCCGTCGCGCACCGCCAGCAGGAACACGATCCGCCCCGTGAGGGGGTCGCGCTGAGCCAGCGTCAGCGACGTAGCGTTGAACGCCCGCGCGATCTGGTCCGTCAGGATGTCGTACAAGTCCTCAATCGAGATGATCTGCGTCAGGGCGCGGCTGAGCAGGTTGATGGTCGAAAGCTCGGCGAAGCGTTTTTCGGTCTCCTCGTGCAGCCGGGCGTTCTCCATGGCGGTGGCCACGGTGGCAGCCAGGGCGCGGGCCAGCCGGATCTCGCGTTGCGTGATGCGCCGCCCGGCGGACGAGTCCCATAGCTCGACAAGGCCAATGGTCTCGTCGCGGGCAATGAGCGGGATCACCAGCACGGTGCCCATGCCCCGACGGTGCAGCCACATCGCTTCGCCTACCGACAGATCGGGGTTGTGGACGTCGAGCACCACCACGCCCCGCTCGGCGATTGCGCTGGAGATGGCGGGGTAGATGCTCAGGTCTGGGCGGAAGTCGTCCTCGCCCAGCGGACGAGCGCCGTCTGCCGTGGTATAGTCGATCAGCGGGACCAGCACACCCCGGTTCCGCTCAAGCAGCGAGATAAAGCATCCTTCGACCTGCTCCAACGCCCGCACGAAGTACTCGGCGGCGTTGTGGGCCACCGTGTCCAGGTCGAGCGAGGCCGACGCGATGCGTCCTGCTTCCACCAGCACGCCCATCTCGCGCTGGCGGGAGACCGTCTCCTGGAACAGTTGGGCGTTCTGCACCGAGATGGCCGCCTGGTTGATGACTGTCTGCACCAACTCGATCTGCTCCGGCTCGTACTGCCGCGCCTTGCTCTTCTCGTCGATGGTGATCAGCCCGATCATCACGTTGCCGACGATCAGCGGAGCCAGCAGGGTAGACTTGATGCCCAGGGCCGCCATGTCCTTGCCCATGACGCTCAACAGCGGGTCTTTCGACACATCCTCGATGGCCACCGGCATCTTGATCTGTTGCAGATGGGCAATCGCCGGGATGTCGTCCAGCGCCAGACCCAGTTGATCGACTGAGCCGTCCGGGTTCGAGGGCGACTGGAGCACCAGGGCGCCGGTGCGCAGTTCGGAGTTAAACAGGATCACCGAGCCGTGCTCGGCGTCAAGCGCCAGCGTCAGCTCATCGACCACCGTCTGGAGGATGCTGCTCTGGTCGAGCGAGCCGCCCAGTGTGGATGAGATGCGGTTGAGCAGCGCCAGGCGCTGCGTGCGGCTGTGCAGCTCGGCGGCGCGGTCGGCGGCCTCCTCGAACAGACGGGCATTCTCCAGCGCCACGGCGACCTGGTTGGCAAAGGCCGAGGCGACCTGAACGTCGGCAGGCAGATAGGCGTGGGCCTCCGTCTTCTCGACGACGAGAATGCCGATCAGGATGCCGCCGCTGATCATGGGCACCCCCAGCCAGCTACGCAGGTGGCCCTTGCCGTCCTTCTTGTCGGGCGGCGGCGCATCCTCGATCGTCAGCGGCTGGTTGTCGCGGACGATCTGCTTGAAGTTAGGCACCTTCTCCACCTGAACCACCAGGCCCAGCGTGTCTTTATCGGCGCCCTCGCCGCGCGAACCGACCAGTTCCAAGCTCTTGCCGTCGGGCCGACGCAGCCATAGCTCCAGGTGGTCGAAGCTAATGACCTCAACTGCCTGGTCGAGCGCGTTGCGCACCACGTCGCTGACGCTCAGCGTGGCCGTGATGCGCCGCGAGACCTCGCTCAGGGCGGCCAGCTGCCTGCCGCGCAGCGCGATGTCGGCCTCCAGGCGAGCGCGTTGCGTGATGTCTTCCATCAGCAACACGGCCCCCGTCACTGCCTCGGCCTCGTCGAAGCGCGGGTAGAGGTAGACGTTCAAGACGTGAGCCTCGCCGCCGACGGGGTAGGACACGCTGGTGTGCTCGATCTGCTTGCCCTCGGCAATGACCAACTTCAGTTCATCGCGCAGGCCCAACTCGGCCAGCTTCGGCTGAGCGTCGAACAGGTTGCGGCCTACCATGTCCTCGCTCCAGCCGAACTGCTCGCGCATGAAGGCATTGAGCGTCTCGATCACGCCGTCGGCGTCGGTGACGGCAATGCCCTGCTGGATCGACTGGAGGACGGCTTCGTTGTAGCTCTGAAGCTCCAGCGTCTCCTGGTACAGTCGGACGTTCTCCAGCGCCGAGGCCGCCTGCTGCACGAACAGCTCAATCGGGCGCAGGCTGGCCACCGACGGCTCCTGCCCATCAGCGGGGTCGCGCAGGTTGATCACGCCGATGATGTCCGTCCCGGCGTACATCGGCAGGTAAATCTGATCTTTGGGGTGCCAGCGCCCTGCTTCGACAGCGCTCTGGGCGTCTTCCAGCGCTGCGCCCGGCACGTTGGCGATCACCCACGGGTGATCGTGGCGCATGAAGTAGCACGATCCAAGCCGCAGCGAGACAAACTGGGCGTCGTCGAAGCGGCGCTCCCACACGTCGCCGGGCACCAGCGAGGCCAGCAGAGCCTGTTCCTCCTCGGCGCTGTACCCGGCGGTGGCAAATTCGGCCACCTTATAGTGCTCGTCCAGCAGCGTCACGGCCACACGGCCCCAGCCCACCGAGCGGATGCCGCGTGCAATGATGGCCAGGCGGTCGTGCAGGCTGCGGGTCTGTTGCAGCGCCGTGGTGATCAGGTGCAACTGCTGCAAGCGGTCGCGGTCGGCGGCGGCAGACGAAGCCTCGTCCTGGACGGCCTTGTACAACCGCGCATTTTCGTACTCCACCACGGTCTGGCCAGCCAGCAACGTGAACAGGTCGCGGTCGTCCTCGCCGAAGGCCGCGCCGCGCCGGCTGCTGCCCACCAGCATCGCGCCCCGTTGCTGCTCCACCTGCATGGGCAACAGGACGAAGGTGTGCGCGCCGATTCGCTCGGCGGCTTTGGCGATGGGCGTGCCTGCCTTGCCGCCTGGCGCATAGATGATGGCCTCTTGCTTGGCAATGGCCGAGGCGAACGGCCCCTCGCCGGCAAAGAGGGCTGCGAAGTCCGAGCCGGCAGGCAGCTTGCCCTCAGCAGCGATGACGCGCACCGGAGCGCCGTCGCCGTTGCTCATGGCGATCAGGCACTGATCGAGATCCATCTCGTCCACCACCGACTTGGCGATGTCGCGCAGCACTTCGTCGGGGGGGTGGGTCGTATCGACGCTCTCCATGATGCGGTGCAGCGCCAGCAGGCGTTGGGCGCGCAGGTTCAGCAGCTCATTGGCCTGGGATAACTCCACGTCCTTGCGGATCATCTCCTGCGAGAGCTTGTCCAGCTCCTCGTAGCTGCGCTCCAGGCTCTTCAGGCTGCGGCTGAGTTCCTCGGCGCGCTCTTCGACCGAGCGGTACAGGCGACTGTTCTCCACCACCACCGACGCCTGGTTGCCGAAAATCGCCAGCAGTTCCAGCGCGTCGCGGCTGGGGGCCAGGCCGCTGCGTGGCTGATCGACGATCAGCAGCCCTGTCGGCTCGTCGGTCGAAGTCCGCAGCTGCACCATCAGCAGATCGCCGGGCTGCCATAGCCCTGCCACCGGCTTGGCGTCGCCCTCCAGGCGCGGCGGGACGGGCAGACCCAGTGCACGGAGCAGATCGGGGCTGTCGAAGTGCGGGACGAAATAACAGCCTCCCTGGCGATACTTCTCGCTCAGGAATCCCGCCACCTTGTCCCACGGAATCTCCAACTGCATCAGCGCCTGGATGGCCCCCTCAGGCATGCCACGCACCACCACGTGCTGCAACATTTTCTTGTGGGGGTCGAGCACGCTGATCAGCGTGGTGTCAAACCCTACGGCTTCTGAGATCGCCTTGGCCACTGAGGTCAGGTTGCTCTCCACCGACTGGTCGCTGCGGAACAGACGGCCCAGCTCGAAGATCTGGGTCATCTGCTCGGCGCGGCGGCGCAACAGTTCGCTGCGCTCGACCTGCTCCTGGTGGCGGGTTGAGTTGGTGACGGCAATGGTGGCCTGCGACGAGAGCGCCTGCACGTATTCGGCGGCGCTGGCTCCCAGGCCGCGTGGCTTGTCGCTGTACAGCCCGATCACTCCCACCGTGCGGTCCTCGAAGCGGATCGGCACCAGCAGCGCCGAGCGCGCACCGGGGATCGGGCTGGGGTAGTGCGAGACCTTCTCGAAATCCTCGATCACCAGCGTCTCGCCGCTGCGGGCGCAGGCTTTTTCCAGCAGGCGAGCCTCCTCGCCCAGGCGAGCGCCGAACATCATGCTCGGCACGTAGTCCTGGCCTGTGCTCAGGAACATCACCAAGTTGCCCCAGCGCGCCCCTTCGGCCCGCTGCGCCTCGACGGCGATCACCTCCAGGATGCGCTCCAGCTCCAGCGTGGCGTTCAGCTCCCGGCTGATGCGCGACACGGAGCGCAGTTCGGCGGCGCGCTTGCGCAGCGTGGCGTCAGTGTCCTGGTAGAGGCGGGCATTTTCGATCAGCGCAGCGGCCTGGCCAGCGAAGATGGCCAGCAGCCGCTTATCGTTGTCGTCAAAGTCGGTGCCGTCGGTCTTGTTGGCCACCTGAAGCATCCCAAAGCGGCGTCCGCCGGCGCTGAGCGGGGCCAGCAATGTGGTCCGCATTGCGGTGCTGCGGGCAAAGTCGCGCATCCCCAGCGTGTCCACCGCGTCGTCGGTGAAGACGTGGTTGGACTCGAACAGGTCGTGCTCGCGCCACATCTCGCGGGCCAACCCGCGCTTGCCGACGGCCAGGGCGTAGCTGCGAGCGACCTCATCGCTGACGCCAAAGAAGGGCACGCGGGCGACCAGCTTGTCCTCGTCCGCCTCGTGGATCAAGACGCCGCATATCTCCACGTCCATCAGCTCGGCAATGCGCTCGGTGAGCCGGGCGTATAGCTCCTCTGGGTTGGTGAAGGCGCTCATGGCCTGCGAAATCTGTTGCAGGCCCTGAAGCTCGGCTACACGGCTCTGTTCCTGGCTGTACAGCCGTGCGCTCTCGACCACGATGGCGGCCTGGTTGGCATAGATTTGAAGCAGGTGCAGGTCGTCTAGCGTGAATGGCTGACCATTGATCTTGTTGGAGACCTGCAACACACCGATGCGGTCGTCGCCGACCGTCATGGCTGCCATGGCCGTGCTGCGCACTCCGGCCATCTCGGCCAGATCGAGCAGACCCAGCTCTTCGGCCAGGCGGTCGTTGGCCACATTGTTGCTGTACCAGAACGACACGTCTTCCCACAGGCTGCGAGCGGCGCTGCCCTTTTTGAGTGGGATGACGTAACGGGCTGTGATGGCATCCACCACGCCGTGCAGCGGCTTCTGGGCCTCCAACCGCTCCTGCTCACGGTCGAACAACAGCACGCCCGCCATCTCAGTGCCCATCAGCTCGGCGACGCGCTGCCCTAGCTGGGCAAACAACTGACGCGGGTCCTGAAGCTCGCTGATGGCCTCGGCGATCTTCTGTAGACCCGATAGCTCCGCCACTCGCTCCGTCTGGGCGCTGAACTGGCGGGCGTTGTCGATGGCGATGGCGGCCTGTTCGGCCACCAGTTCCAGCAGGGCCTGGTCCTCACGATCAAAGAAGCCGGGCGGCTCCGCCATGAGGTCGAGCGTGCCGATGAAACGGTTGCGGACGGTGAGCGGCACGCCCAGATAGCTGGCAAACGGCGGGTCGGTGGGGCGGCGTACCACCAGGGGATCGCTGGTAGAGGCCGCGTCGGCAATCAGCAACGCGCGGCGCTTCAGGGCCACCCAGCCAGGATACCCCTCGTTGCGGCGGTACTCCTGCCCGTCGTGATCGATGGCGGCGATGTACTCGTCCGGGCCGGTGCGGGCTGCCGGGCGCAGCAGCTCCTGCTCCGGGTCCCACAGGCACACCTGGGCCGCGTCGTGCTGGATCATGCGTCGAATGCCGCTCAGCGTAGCGTCGAGCGTGGTGGAAAGCTCCAGGCTGGCGTTGATCGACTTGATGACCTCGCTCAGCACTTTCAGGGCCTGCGTCGATCCTCGGTCATCGCGGTCAAGGGCAGGCAAGGGGGTTTGCTCGCGCATCACGACGATGAACTGGGCCGTGTCGCCCACCGCTACGCGGTGCGAGGTGGCCTGAATCGTGCGGTCATCGAGGGTGAAAGTGGCCTGCCCCTCGGTGGCGAACAGCTCCAAGAAAGCATTGGAAGGGTGTACGCGCTGCGCCAGCAGCCACAGATCGGGCTGGCTGCCGTCGAGCGAGAACCACTGGCGAGCGACCTCGTTGGCGAAGATCACCTGGCCGCCCACCCGCGCCACCAACACCGCATCGCTGACCGAAGCCAGATTGACGGGGATGATCGGGTCTTCGCTGCCGATCATCTGCTGGCGCTGGCGGCTGGTGACGCGAGCCGAGATCAGCACGGCAGCGATCACCACCCCGCCCAGCACCAGAAGGCCGACACCGATTGAAACAAGCATGTCCATATCTTACCGCCCACTTGCTCCACGGACGGCCACACCGAATGGCTGACGCCTCCCCTCCCTGCCTCCAGACGACGGATCAAGCAGGAGGGGCCTGCTCAGGTCGCGCTGCTTTGTTGAGCCTTGCGACGTTCTTCGGCAGCCGCCTCCGTGATCTCGCGGATATCTGAAAACTCGCGCGTCGAGCTAACTACGCCTATCGACAGGGTCAGGAGAGGGACGAGCCGTGTGCCGCCCATGCCGTCGTCGATCTTCATCCCGCCCTGCTCACGATCCACGTAGGAATAGTGGCTCTTGACTTCCTCGTTGAAGCGCTTTTCGAGCGTGGTCTTGATGGCCTCGGCGTAGGCTGGCTTGGTGATCAGAACGAAATTGTCCCCGCCAGGGTGGCCGATGAAGTCCTCAGGTGAGCCTTTGGTGTCCACGATCTCGCTGATCAGCATGGCTGTGAAGCGCAGCACCTCGTCCCCGGCCACAAAGCCGTACTTGTCACGGAACGGCTCAAAGTGGCTGATGCGCATGTCCATATACACCCAATCGCGCATCCGCAACAGCTCGCGCAGCGCATCTTCGATCAGACGGCCACTGGGCAGCCCCGACCGGGGGTCGGTGAGGCCCATGCGCTCGGCGGCGCGGATGGCATTGGCGATGCGCAGGCGCAACTCCTCGATGTCAAAGGGCTTGGTGATGTAGTCATCTGCGCCCAGTTCTAACCCCGCAATGCGGTCGCTGCGTTCATCCTTCTGAGTCAGGAAGATGATGGGGATGTGCTTGGTGCGAGTGTTGGTACGCAGGGTCTTGCACAGGGTGTATCCGTCAATATCCGGCAGGTTGATGTCGAGCACGATCAGCTGTGGAAGCTGCTGCTGAGAGCGCTCGAGCGCATCACCTCCTCGGTTGGCGACCTCCACGTCGTAGCCCTGGCCGGTGAAGTAGATCTTGAGCATGTTGGCGATGTCTTGCTCATCATCGACTACCAGGATTCTGCCCTTAGACATTCTGTATCCGCCTCCCTGTTGAGTGGCATTCTCCCTGCACGTGAATCAATGTCGCCTTTAGTTTTTAATTATAGTCGAAAAGCACATTTCCGGCTTGGCAAGCGCATCTCTGGCAATCAGTGGTCCGGCCATATCAAATAGTCCCCAGACGGGGACCTCGGAGCTAAGCGCAAGCAGGCGCAGCCTGTTGCCGCGGCGAGGCGCTGCTGTGCTTGTCGTGGGCCTCGAAAGGCCCACATCGCGCCGCTCACGGCGTCGCCAGCGATCTCAGCGAGCGCAGGGCATAATGCGCCCGCTCCCGCACCCCTGCAATGTGCTCCCACGTCACTTCGCGCTCAAAGCTGCGCAGCCCGCTCAGCCGGAAGCCGTGGCGGCTGGCCAACGTGTTGATCTCCCGGATGCGCTCTATGGCGATGTCGCGGCCCAGCGTGTAGTCCTCGTAGCGGCCCTCCAGCGCCAGCGTCATCGTCTCGGCCATGCAGGCGTAAGCCTTGCCGGGCGGAAAGCCAAAGTCAAAGTGGAAGTCTACCGGCCCTGGCACCTCCACCATGCCCCCTTCGATCACCAATACGTCGCTGCGCTCGCGGGCCACCGCCACCGACACGTCGCGCGGGCGGGCCACATCCAGCACCACAGCGCCCGGCTTCAGGTGCTGCGGCTCAACGATGGCCCCAATCGAGCTGGTGACGGCCACGATCAGGTCGGCGTCGTTCATGGCGTTCAGATCGGTGCTGGTTTTGAGCTGGGCTGTGCCGCCCTCGCACCGCTCCCGCACCGCCGCCAGCGCCTCCTCCCGCCGCCCAATCAGCGTTAGCTGCCCGACTTCGTGGGCCAGGAGCTGCGAGCAGGCCGACCCAATCGCGCCGGTTGCGCCGATGATGGCCGTGGTGGCCTGCCTCGGCTCGATGCCCATCAGCCGCCCCGCCTCCAGGATGGCTTGGGCGGCGATGGCGACCGTGTAGGCGTCGCCGGTCGTTACCGGGATGTCCAAGCGTTGGGCGATGGTGATGCCGGCGTCGCCTACCACCGAAGTAAACGCGCCCAGCCCCAGAATGCCCGCGCCCAGCCGCTCGGCCAGCCGTCCCGTCTGAACGATCTTGCGGTATACCCGCTCGACCGGCAACTTGAGCATCTGGCGAGGGGTGTAGGGGGCAGCCACGAACCAGCCGTGGACCTCCTTGCCGGTGGCTGCCGAGCGCACCCCCTCAATGTGCGAGATGTAGACCGGCGGCCAGTAGGACGAGAGGAAGTGGATCAACGGCTCCGGCAGCGCCTTGCCCAGCAGCGGGTACTTGCGGGCCACATCGGTCTTGGGATCGATGGGATGGATAATGAAAGCAAAGGTGTCGTTCACCACGTCGACTCCAGCAGCTCCTCTTCGTGCTCACGAGGATAACGACGTGGGTGCAGATCGGTGGCAGCGAAAGCATGGTGATCGCTTTCCTCGTAGCTGATGTTTTTCATGATCACTGAGCGCGTCGGAGAAGCGATCAGCACCACGTCTGACTCGATCATGCGGGCCGGATACACCACCAGCCCGGCCCCCAGCCGGCAGTTGTGCCCCACACACACTCCCAGCATGGGCATGTCCATCTCGATCAGGCGGCGATCTACCGCCGTGCGCAGCGGGATCGGCAGCAGGTTAAAGTTGGTGAAGATGACGCCCGCCCCAATGTACGACCCACGTCCAATGACGCTCATTTCGACGCAGGCGCCCTGTCCACAGATCGAGTCTGCCATTATCGCCGTGAAGTAGGCGCTGGCTCCCCACGGGAAGAAGCACCGGTCGCCGATGACGCACATGTGGAAGTGGTTGCCGTGAGTGAGCGTCACATCGTTGCCGATGATGCACTGCGAGATCACGCACCCCGGCCCAATGGTGACGCGGTCGCCGATGACGACTGGGCCGTGGAACACGGTGCTGGGATCGATGCTACAGTTTTGGCCCACCTTCACGTAGGCCGACGAGGCCAACAGCGGTTTGCGCTCGAACAGGGCGCGCAGCCGGGCCTGTAGCCGGAAGGCGCGGCGGGCGGCGTGCTGATGCTCAAATCGCCAGGCTTCGGTGAACATGCCGAAGACAATGTTGATGAAAAACAGGTGCACCCACGTATCAACGGCGCACACGGCCCGCTCCGGCAGCCACCAGGCCATCTCACGGCCCTGATCCTTGACGACGGGCGGGATGTGGTAGTAGCCCACCTGATGGGCATCGCTGCTGAGGATGACTGGCTCGACCCGCTCGGTGGTGCTGCCGGGGAAGTACCACAGGTCGACGAAGTACAGATCGCCGTGCCTGTTGTAGGAGCGGCTGAGGGCGCGTAGACCTTGCTGAAGGTAGGCGGGATCGTCGGCGCGGAAGGCAGCTCGAACAGCATGGCCCCGGCGGCGAGCCTCCTCAAGAAATGTCTTCAGGAAGGCTTCGTCGAACCACAGGTTGTCGCTGACGACCAGCGTCTCGCCTGTGCTGGCAGGGATGGCGCTGAAGTCGTCCACAACAACTTCCTGGTCGCAGTAGGGTCTCAGCAGGTCGCTCTGCCACTCTGCCAGCGACTTGTTGAGCACATGCAGCCGGCTGGCCGGTTCGTTGAATGGATTCACGTGTTGCGGTTTGCGGATGATGACCTTACGCATAGGTGCTTGCCTGAGTCCTCACCGGGCATAGTTGTCAGTTGAGATTTTCCTCTCTGGCTCCCATTGTATGGCAATTTGGCCGTTAAGGCGAATGGGAAAGGGGCAGGGGGTGGGGCTGAAACCGGCATTGAATCTACCGCTCAGGCTGTGTTATCATGGAGGAGGCGTCCCCTGAATCCCTCACAGGAGAGCGTGTCATGAATCCCCGTGAGCGCGTCCTGGCCGTGTTGCGCCATCAGCAGCCCGACCGTGTTCCCAAGATGGTAAACTTCTATTCCACCGAGTTCGACCGCTGCCCAGGGCGCACCGGAGAAGAGGTGTTTGACTGTGAGATCCGCTTCGTGCACATCGGCGAGCCGCCCCCTCAAACCGATTTCCTGCGCTACTTGGGGTCGCTGCCGCCTGACGTGTACGTGGGATCGCAGGCCATTCTCAAGACTTATCACGATTGGGGTTACCATCCTGAGATTGCGCAGGACGCCCCGCTGGGCGATGCGCGGACCATCGCTGATATCGCGGCTGCGCCGCTGCCAGACTTCATGCAGCATGTCGAACTTGACCGACTGCGGGCTGAGGTTGAGGCGCATCATGCACGTGGCTACGCCGTGATGGCCTCGCCGCCGCATCTGGGCGGCGAACTGTTCGAGACGGCCTACCGGTTGCGCGGCTTTGAGCAGTTCATGATCGACCTGGCCACCAATCTTCCGCTGGTCGATTACCTGCTGGAGCAACTGACGGCTATGCACATGGCAGTGTCATTGGCGTTGGCGCGGGCCGGCATCGACCTGCTGGCGCTGGACGACGACCTGGGGGAGCCGACCCGCATGTTGATCAGCCCCGCCCTGTGGCGGCGCACCTTCAAGCCGCACTTCAAGGCGATTATCGACGCCTGCCGGGCGGCCCGCCCCGACCTGCACATCTTCTGGCACTCCGATGGCTACATCGAGCCGATCATCCCCGACCTGATCGAGATCGGCGTGGATGTGCTCAACCCGGTGCAGCCGGACGTGATGGACCCAGCCCGGCTGAAGCGGCTCTACGGCGACCGGCTGGCCTTTTTCGGGACGGTGGGCACGCCCCAGCGCTGGGCGTGGGGCAGTCCACAGGACATCCGGGCCGAGGTGCGCGAGCGGATCGCCACGGTGGGGCAGGGCGGTGGGCTGATCATCGCCCCAGCCTACGATCTGGAGCCGCAGGACGGCATCCCGTGGGAAAACATCGTCGCATTTTTTGAGGCAGTGGAGGAGTTTGGGGCGTATTGAGATCGGCGGCCTCTCTCCGCTCAGCCGCCGTGCAGATTTTGGCTGGCGGCTGTTCCCCACGCCCAGCCTGGGCGGCGTCCCTCGGTATAGGTAAAACACCTTATTGATCCTCGCCATGAGCTGCTTAGAATGGACGTAGACATCGGTCAGAGAGATGATGCTGTGATAGACGCTACTCAGGCCCCCAATTGTTCGACCTGCCAAGCCCCGCCCTGGTCCAGCGGCTTTACAGCCTGGCTGCCGGAGCGCGTCTCGCCAGTGCGGCGCGTCGGCTACACGCTGCGTGACTTGGCCCGCCGGGGCCTGCTCGACGCTGAAGCGGTGGAGGCGTTCTGCCAGGAGACCTATCTAGCCGACTTTGCCTGGCGATTGCTGTGGGCTGACGCCGACCCTCGCCCTGATGGAGAGTCGCTGGCTTACGCGCTGGCCCAGGCTGAAGGGGTTGTTGTGTTTGTCCACGGTTGGGATGGCAACGGCGACATCTGGGAGGACATGCCCGCGCAGGTCCTCAAGAAGAATCCACGCTTGATTGCGCTGGTGCCGGATGTGAACGGCTTTGGTGGGACGCCCTTCGTAACCCACACGCCCCCCCTCGACCGGTGCGGCCCGCCCGCTGTGATGGCTTCGCTGGAGCGCTGGATCGACCTGCTGGACCTGCGCGGTGTGCTGGCTGATGGTCGGTTGCGCCCCTTCACCTTCGTCGGGCACAGCATGGGGGGAGCGGCGCTGTTCTTCCTGGATGACTCGCACTGGCAACCGCACGAGGTGGGCCGCATTGCAGCGGCTCCCGCCCTGTTGCTCAACGACCGCCAGCGACGGCGCTTTTACAAGACGCTCAGCACTGGCATTCACCTCAGCCGCCTCAACGACTTCATTGACCGGTTGGCCGAGAACGTCATCGCGCCGCGCATGATCGAGGCGCTGGCCAGCGGGGGCAGCGAGCGCGTCCGCGCCGAGCATCATCGCATCTATCGCGTCACGCCTGAGGGCGTGGTGGCGCGCACCTTTGCCGCGCTGGGCCGCCTTGAAGCGCACTTCGATCAGGACGAGTGGCCGCACTTTGTGGTGTTCTTGGCCCACCGTGATCGGCTCGTCGGCTTGCAGAACACGCTTGAGTTGCTGGAAAGCATTCACTTCCACCCGGCCCAGATCCGGCTGGTGCTGGGCGATCACTACTTCTTCAGCGTTGGTTGTCAGGCCAGCCTGCACGCCCAGAACCGTGAGATGCTGATCGCCGAGATTATGGCCATGCACCGGGCGCTGCGCCGATGGCGCAGGCCACAGCGTCGCCGGTGACGAGACCCCCGCACAAAGATCGCACGAGGCGGCTCGTCAGCCGCCTCGTGCGATCTTGCGGAGGTGTGGGTGTGTGAACCTGGGCTGCGTCGTTCTAGCCCCAGGTCCTGAGCGGTCAGATGCCCTTTGAGGTAGGTTCCAGCACGCCGTCGATCAGCCCATACTCGACTGCCTGATCGGGCGTCAGGTACAGGTCGCGTTCCACATCCTTGCGAATCTTGTCCTCAGGCTGCCCGGTGTGGTAGGCCAGAATCTGCTCCAGCCGCTCGCGCATCCGCAGAATCTCCTTGGCCGCGATCTGGATGTCGGTGGCCTGGCCTTCGGCCCCGCCCAGCGGCTGGTGCATGTGGATGGTGGCATTGGGCAGCGCGTAGCGGCGGCCCTTAGTGCCTGCTGTCAGCAGCACGGTGCCAAAGCTGGCCGTCAGCCCTACCGCCACTGTGCTCACCGGCGCGCTGATCTGCTGCATGGTGTCGTAGATGCCCATGCCGGCGTACACCTGCCCGCCTGGCGAGTTGATGAACATCTGGATTTCGCGCTCAGGGTCTTCGCGGTTCAGAAACAGAAGCTGGGCCACGATCAGGTTGGCGACCTGGTCGTTGATCGGCATGCCCACAAACACGATGCGCTCTTTGAGAAGCAGCGAGTAAATGTCGTAGGCCCGCTCGCCGCGCCCGGTGGTCTCGATCACCATCGGGATGAGGTCACGAGGGACTGACATCGACATGGGTTTCACTCCTTGTTGGTGCGTTGTCGCATCAGAACGTCGCAGGTTGATTGTAATGTTCCGTGGAGCGTTTTTCAAGCCGCCAGGGGGTGAGGCTCTGGGTCTGCCCCCTCAGCCACGAGTGGTTCAGACTCCGACACTTTTTGGAGGAAGGGGGAAAAAGGGGGAGACTCATGTCTGGGGGTTGTGGCAGCGCGGCACTGTGCGGCCAGCCGGGTGAGTGAGAAGTTGAAGTGCGCAGGGAAACCGATGAC
>DAOTXR010000066.1:0-7940 GCA_034435375.1 Anaerolineae bacterium | reverse complement strand
CACACCCCCGGCACAGGTACCGCTGGCTGCCCGATGGATTGCGCCCGACCTTCACCTGCCGTTCTGTACTTTGACAATGGGGACATGTGTTCATGCCCCTATTTTACCTGTACCCGGATTTTTATCCACTCCCCTGAAAAACTGAAAAATCTAAGTTGACTCCTTGATGTGCTTTTGATATAATCAGGGTTCCTGAGTACAAAGCAGGTGACAAGGGAGTACAAGGCAACGCAAGCTGGCAGCAGCCGTGTAAGCGCGTGCCTTATTTTGTGTTGTATGGGGCCGAGTTCGATGCCAGGGTCTGCTCAGACCTGGCGCATTGAGGAGAGAATGCATGTCTCGTGAACTGGGTCGGAAATCTTACGCACGCATCACCGATGTGCATACGCTGCCTACACTGATCGAGGTCCAACTCGAGTCGTTTCGCTGGTTCATTAATGAAGGACTAGCCGAGCTTTTCAAAGAGATCTCGCCAATCGAAAGCTTCAATGGGACCTTGAGGCTGTTCTTCCCCAGTGATACTGAAGAATCGCGTCAGTTCGGTCTGAATTATTGGTTTGATGCGCCCAAATATGATCAGGACGAGTGTATTGAGCGCGACATGACCTTTGCCTCACCGTTGTATGTGAAGGTGGCGCTGCAAAACACGCAGACAGGCGAGTTGATCGTCTCGGACATCTTTCTAGGAGACTTTCCCTTGATGACCGAGAATGGCACCTTCATCATCAACGGCACCGAGCGCGTGGTGGTCAGCCAGTTGATTCGTTCACCGGGCGTGTACTTCGATGCTGACAAGGACCCTGCTACTGGTCGCCCCTTGGCGATGGCCAAGCTGATCCCGGATCGGGGCGCGTGGATGGAGTTTGAGTCGAAGCGCAGCGACTACATCGCGATCAAGTTCAATCGTAAGCGTACTATTCCTATCACGATTTTCCTGCGTGCGTTGGCTGCTGTGTCTGATGGCATGGACGACCTCTCTCCGTTGCGTGTCGGCGATGACGACGAGCTACGTCAGCTCTTTGCCGAGGTGGACACTGATCCAGATCACCATTTTATCGAGGGCACGCTACGCCAAGAACCTACCTGGGAACTCAAAAGAGACCAGACGGTCGCGGAAGCGGCGCTGATCGAGTTCTATAAGCGCATGCGTCCTGGTGATCCCCCCACGCTTGACAATGCCCGTGAGTACTTGGAGTCGCAACTGTTTGACCAGCGGCGCTACGACCTGGAGCGTGTAGGACGCTATAAACTCAACCAGCGCCTCGACCTCGACCGCTACATCCGCCGGACCCACCGTACCGTCACCAAGCTGGACTTGGTGAAAGTGGTAGAGCGGATGATCATGATTAACAACGGCCTGGTTGAGCCAGACGACATCGATCATCTGGGCAATCGCCGTGTCAAGACCGTCGGTGAGCTGATCCAGAACAAGCTGCGCGTTGGACTGCGTCGCACTGAGCGCGTGATCCGCGAGCACATGTCAATCCGTGAGAGCGAAGGACTGACACCCGTCACGTTGATCAACATCCGTCCGATTGTGGCCGCGATCAGGGAGTTCTTCGGTTCTTCGCAGCTTTCGCAGTTCATGGACCAGACCAATCCTCTGGCCGAACTGACCCACAAGCGCACGCTCTCCGCACTTGGCCCTGGCGGCCTGCGTCGCGAACGTGCTGGCTTCGATGTGCGTGACGTGCACCACAGCCACTATGGCCGCATTTGTCCCATTGAGACGCCGGAAGGTCCGAACATTGGCTTGATCGGGCGCCTGGCCTCATATGCCAAAGTCAATGAGTACGGCTTCATCGAGACGCCCTATCGGCGGGTGGTCAATGAGCTTAAACCCGACGACCCGCGATTGCTGCACCGCGTCATCCGCGAGGATGTCGTCGTGGGTGAGGAGAAGCTGGCCACGCAGGGTCAGTTTGTGGATGAGGCATTGTATGCCACACTCCGGCAGGCCACAGTTGAGTCGATCAAGGTCCGACCTTTTGTGACGGATCAGGTGGAGTATCTGTCGGCTGATGACGAGGATCGCTACACCATTGCGCAGGCCAATGCCCGGCTGGATGACTACGGCAACTTCGTCCAAGACCGGGTCTCGGTGCGGTACAGTCAGAAGTTCCGTTTTTCGTCTGTTGACCGTGTGGACTTTATCGATGTAGCGCCGCGCCAGATTGTCGGAATCAGTGCTGCGTTGATCCCGTTCTTGGAACATGATGACGCCAACCGCGCGTTGATGGGGTCAAACATGCAGCGCCAGGCGGTCCCTTTGTTGCAGCCAGACGTGCCCATTGTCAGCACCGGCATGGAGGTTCTGGCGGCCCGCGACTCCGGTCAGGTTGTTATGTCGGATGTGGACGGCGAGGTGATCAGTGTCACTGGAGATCGAATCGTTGTGCACACGACCGAGGGGAATGAGCGCATCTACAACTTGCGGAAGTACGAGCGTTCCAACCAGAGCACCTGTATCGACCAGCGGCCTGTGGTGACTAAAGGCCAGATCGTGCACCGGGGCGACCTGTTGGCCGACAGCTCGTCAACGGTCAACGGGGAGCTGGCGCTAGGTCACGATGTGCTATGCGCCTTCATCTCGTGGGAAGGGGGGAACTTTGAGGACGCGGTGCTGATCTCTGAGCAACTGGTTCGGGACGACAAATTCACCAGCGTCCACATCGAGAAGCATGAGGTCGAGGCGCGCGACACCAAGCTCGGCCCAGAAGAAATTACCTCGGATATTCCCAACGTAGGCGAGGATGCCCTGAAGGACCTCGACGAGCACGGTATCATTCGCATTGGCGCTGAGGTTGGCCCGAATGACATCCTGGTCGGCAAGATCACGCCCAAGGGTGAGAAAGAACTTAGCCCGGAGGAAAAGCTGTTGCGGGCGATCTTCGGCGAGATGGCTCGCGAGGTTAAGGATACCTCCCTGCGCCTGCCGCATGGTGAGCGCGGCAAAGTGGTAGACGTGCGAACCTTTACTCGCAAGGAGCACCGCGACCTGCCAGCCGGCGTGGAGCAGATGGTGCGCGTCAGTGTTGCGCAGCGCCGTAAGCTGACTGAGGGGGACAAGATGGCCGGACGGCACGGCAACAAGGGCGTGATCTCGAAAGTCGTGCCAATTGAGGATATGCCGTTCCTGGAAGATGGCACGGCGGTAGACATCATCTTGAATCCCCTGGGGGTGCCGGGCCGCATGAACATCGGCCAAATTCTCGAAGTGCATCTGGGGTGGGCAGCCGATCGGCTGGGTTTCCGGGCCGTTTCGCCGGTGTTTGATGGTGCACATGAGTCTGAGATCGAGGCCGAACTGGCCCGCGCCTGGATGATCGATCGGGCCTGGAAAGAGGTCACTGAGTCAGCTTGGCAGTGGCTCAAGGAATACGGCTACGACTCTGAGCAAATCGAGGACGAAGCTGAGGCCCGCAGCCTGTACATCGAGGCGTGGCTGGGACAGGATGGACGCTACGACCGCGAGAAGTTGGTGCACGATGTGATTTATGCGCGACGCTCGGTGCTGAAGGAGTGGCTGCGCGAAAAAGGGTACGATCCTGACTCCCTGCTTGTCTTCGAGGACGATCCCCGTATTTCGACCGAGCGGCAGGCTGCCGATGCAAGAGCCATTGCGGCTGGTTTGCGATTGTGGTTGATCAGCCTGGGGCATGATGTCTCTCCAGAAGTCGATCCCGACCAACTCCGCAGAATGGCGACTCAGGTGTATCTAGAGAGTGGCCAGCCGATGCCCATCCTGGGAATGCAGATTATTTACGACGGGCGCACCGGTGAACCGTTCGACCGGCCAGTGACGGTGGGGGTGATCCACATGCTCAAACTGTCGCACCTGGTTGAGGACAAGGTGCACGCTCGTTCGACCGGTCCCTACTCACTCGTCACACAACAGCCGCTCGGCGGCAAGGCCCAGTTTGGTGGGCAGCGCTTTGGTGAAATGGAAGTGTGGGCGCTTGAGGCCTATGGTGCGGCGCATACGCTTCAGGAAATGCTCACAATCAAGAGCGACGATGTGCAGGGGCGTGTTCGCACCTACGAGGCTATTGTAAAGGGCGAGCCAATCGAGGAACCTGGTATTCCGGCCAGCTTCCGCGTTCTGGTCAAGGAGTTGCAGAGCCTGGGCCTAGCGGTAGAAGCCATCACCGATACGGGTGAGGTCATCCGCTTTGGTAAGGAAGAGGAGAAAACGAGGCAACTAAAGCTGGATATGGGTCTGCTGGGCCTTGCTGAGAGCAGCCGTTTCACATCTCAGGACTGACAGGGAGTCGGCAAGAAGCATGAGATGGCCCCGTCTGGTTTGGTTGGGGTGGGAGTGCGGATCGGGGCGATCCAAATCCTTGACATGATCTCATGCACGCGGTAGACTCTTCCGTTGCCTAAGCACTCGGCAGCACGCTCATGTGGCTGAGAGCCAATACTGCTGAACTGGATAGGTAGTCGCAAGAGGGTCATTGGCGGTCTCTGCGATGGCCTTCTTGATTGGGAAGTAAGGAGACGGGCGTGGGCCTATGAACTAGCGCCCGTCTCGTGCGCCAGAAGCGTGAACACTGTCAAGGCGCAAGAAGGCGCCGCAAGTATGAGCCTGGGAGGCTGACTGTGCCAACCATCAATCAGCTAGTACGCAAGGGGCGTAGGGTAAAGCATAAGAAGAGCAAATCCCCGGCGCTGCAGTATACCTTCAATAGCTACGTTCAGAGGCGCGTCCGGCAACCGAAGGGTGCTCCCCAGAAGCGAGGGGTGTGTACTCAGGTGCGTACTATGACGCCCAAAAAGCCGAACTCGGCGCTGCGCAAGATCGCCAGGGTCCGCCTGTCGAACGGGATAGAGGTCACGGCCTACATTCCTGGTGAGGGACACCAGCTTCAGGAGCACTCGGTGGTGCTAGTACGGGGTGGCCGTGTGAAGGACCTGCCCGGTGTGCGCTATCACATTGTGCGCGGCACGCTGGACACGACTGGCGTCAACAACCGTCAGCAGGGGCGCAGCAAGTACGGCACCAAGCGGCCCAAATGAGGCTCCGGCGCAGTGCCTGCGTCGGTGTCTGAGACAGAAATCAGGAGTCTGAGGTATGCCCAGGCGATATCGTCCACCCATGCGTAAGATCGAGCCTGATCCGAAATATGGCAATGTGCAGCTTGCAATGTTTATCAACCGCCTGATGCGGCGGGGCAAGAAAAGCACTGCACGATCCGTTGTATACCGGGCGTTTGACATTATAGCCGAGCGGGCCAAGCGTGATCCGATGGAGGTCTTCGAGCAGGCCATTAGAAATGTGTCGCCTGTGATCGAGGTCAAGCCACGTCGCGTTGGCGGCTCGACCTATCAGATTCCTATCGAGGTCGGCCCACACCGTCGTCTGTCGCTGGCCATGCGCTGGATCCTGGCCGCTGCTGCCGCACGTGGCGGGCATACGATGGCTGAGAAGCTTGCCGGCGAGCTGCTGGATGCGGCAAGCGGGCAGGGTGCGGCGGTCAAGAAGAAGGACGACACGCATCGTATGGCAGAGGCAAATCGCACGTTTGCACACTATCGATGGTAGGAGTCTCTCCACAGGCAGCAGCTGAGGCTGTGCGATTTGGGATACGTGAGCAGAGATGAGCACGCGCAAGCCACTCGAATCCATCCGTAATATTGGGGTGATCGCGCACATCGACGCCGGCAAGACGACGACGACTGAGCGTATCTTGTATTACACCGGCATGACTCATCGCATTGGCGAGGTGGACGAAGGAACCACCATCACCGACTGGATGGAGCAGGAGCGCGAGCGTGGGATCACCATTACAGCGGCGGCTATCACTGCCGAGTGGCGCGGCCATCAGATCAACCTGATCGACACCCCTGGCCACATCGACTTTACTGCCGAAGTGCAACGCAGCCTGCGCGTTCTGGATGGCGGCGTAGTGGTATTTGATGGTGTGGCGGGTGTGGAGCCACAGTCTGAGACCGTATGGCGGCAGGCTGATCGCTATAATGTGCCCCGCATCTGCTTTGTCAACAAGATGGATCGCACGGGGGCGGATTTTGTGCGCACAGTTGGCATGATCCGTCGTCGCCTGGGAGCTAACCCCATCGCGGTCCAGGTGCCCTGGGGTCAGGAAAGTGACTTCAAGGGGGTGATCGACCTGCTTGAGATGAAGGCGATCACCTGGAGTGACGAGCTTGGGGCAGAGCCTGTGTATGACGACATCCCCGCTGACCAGATGGCATGGGCGCTCGAGGCTCGTGGCATTATCATGGAACGCATCGTCGAGACCGATGATGTGCTCGTCGAGAAATATCTGGCCGAGGAAGAGATCACGGTCGACGAGATCAAGCAGGCGCTGCGCCGCGCGACGGTGGCGGGCAAGGCTCAGCCCGTACTGTGCGGTTCGGCGCTGCGGAACAAGGGGATTCAGCCGTTGCTTGATGCTATTGTCGACTATCTACCGTCGCCGTTGGATGTGCCGCCGATTGAGGGGATCAATCCCCGAACCAATGAGGTAGAGTTTCGTTCGGCGGCGGACGACGAGCCTATGGCCGCCCTGGTCTTCAAGATTGTGACTGATCCTTACGTGGGGCGTCTGGCCTATTTTCGGGTCTACTCCGGCGTGATCCGCACGGGCACCACGATCGCCAATGCAACCAAAGACGACAAGGAGCGCGTAGGACGTATCGTGCGTATGTTCGCCGACCGGCGAGAGGATATTGAAGAGGTAAGGGCGGGGGACATTGCGGCGACGCTGGGACTGAAGAAAACCTTTACCGGAGACACGCTGTGCAACCCGAATCACCCGCTTGTTTTGGAGAGCATCGCGTTCCCTGAGCCGGTGATTCAGGTTGCTGTTGAGCCAAAGACCCAGGCTGACCAAGACAAGATGTCCGAAGCGCTTCAGAAGTTAGCCGAAGAAGATCCTACGTTCCGGGTTTTCTACAACGAGCAGACCGGCCAGACGATCATTGCCGGGATGGGCGAGCTTCACCTGGAGATCATTATCGACCGGATGAAGCGTGAGTTCAAAGTGGGGTGCAACGTCGGCAAGCCGCGCGTTTCTTACCGTGAGACGATCACGCGGCCTGCGTCGGCTGATGTGACTTTTAAACGCCAGACTGGCGGCAAAGGGCAATATGCCCGCGTCGTGCTTCACTTGGAACCTGGCCAGCCAGGCTCAGGTTTTGTCTTCAAAGATGAGACGCGAGGCGGGTCCATCCCCCGTGAATTTATCAAGCCGACTGAGGATGGCGTTCGAGAGGCGATGGCTAGCGGCGTCATTGCTGGGTATCCGGTCGTCGATGTGGAGGTCAAGCTGGTCGACGGCGCTTTCCACGAAGTAGATTCGTCTGAACTGGCCTTCAAGGTCGCGGGAAGCATGGCGCTCAAAGAGGCTGTGCAGAAAGGTCAGCCGGTCCTGCTGGAGCCGGTAATGCACGTCGAGGTTGTGACGCCTGAAGAGTATGTGGGAGCTATCCAAGGGAATATCTCAGCTCGGCGAGGGCAGATCGAGGCCATGGAGATGCGACCTGGCGGCGCGCAGGCCATTGAGGCCATTGTGCCGCTGTCTGAGATGTTTGGCTATGCGACGGATCTGCGTAGCATGTCTCAGGGACGGGCCAACTTTACCATGGAGTTTGCGCACTACGAGCAGTTGTCTGACTCTCTTGCCGAGAGAATCATGCGCGGTGAGGTTGTATAGGGCATTGTCTGCGCCTCGCCCTGCGGGCAGGGCTTGAGAGGGATTGCCAGTGGGTTATCCACGAAGCATGATTGGGTTTTCATCAGGTCTTCAGTGACCGGACTACAAAGACTGATTGGGAGGAATGATGGGAAAGGCGATATTCGAGCGGACCAAGCCGCACGTCAATGTAGGGACAATCGGGCACATAGACCACGGGAAGACGACGCTGACGGCGGCGATCACGAAGGTGCTGGGGATGCACGGGATGGCGCAGTTTCG
>DAOTXR010000065.1:0-8544 GCA_034435375.1 Anaerolineae bacterium | reverse complement strand
ATCTTCGAGTACATTGAGGTCTGGTACAATCGTCAGCGGCTCCACTCCGCCCTTGGCTATCTCAGCCCGGCCGAGTTTGAGCAGCAGTATTTCTACCCCTTGAAAACTGTCCGTTAAATCGGGGCAAGGTCACTGAGAGGGCTGGGGGGTGAGGTGTTGAGCGCCCAGGCTTGCTCCTCAGTTCCCCCCACCTGACGTGCGCTCCTTCCTGCTGGCCGGTTTGACACGGGACCAGTTTTGAATAGGCTTACCTCATCAGCATCATCCTGTGAATTGTTGTTGAGGAGGTCGTATGAGCAAAGCGAAAGAACATCCCTGGAACCGTGTGCATTGTTTGGCAACTTCATGGCCTGTGGCCATCCCGCTGATGGCATTGATCGTTGCCAGTCTGGCCTGCGGCCCTGTCACCCCGCCGCCTTCCACCCCCCTGCCTCCACCTACCTCCACCCCGCTGCCTCCAACCAACACCCCAGCGCCGTCCCCCACTGCGCCGCCAGCTCCCGCCGGAGGGCAGTCTGGCGGTTTCCGGGGCGGCGGCCAGGCTGAACCGGCGGCGGAAGGCGTGCTAACACCCGAAAACGTCGCAGGCATCACCGAACTGCTATCCGGCGTGGCTGACGAAACTGCTGTGCTGGCGGCAGCTTTCTCGCCCATCTCCCACGACGCGGCCACCTTTGGCGTGGACACCATCGTGCGTATCTGGGACCTGGACACCGGCAACCTGCGGTACGAGATGCCTGGCCATACGGCCCCCGGCTTCGCGCTGTCCTACTCGCCGGATGGGTTGATGCTGGCCTCCGGCGCAGATGACTATCGCGTGCGCATCTGGAACGCCTTGACCGGCGACCTGATCCACACCGTGCTCGTCAACGCGCAGGTGTTCCGCGTGATCTGGTCGCACGACAGCTCGGTCTTTGGCGTGGTGGGCAGCGGCAGCAGCCGCATCGAGCTGTTCGACTCGGCCAGCGGCGAGAAAATCATCGATCTGCAACCCAGCGACCGTGTGCTGTGGTCGGCGGCCTTTGCGCCCGACAGCAGCCTGATCGGCACGGCAGATAACCAGGGAACGGTGTCGGTGTACGCCGTCGATACGCTTGAGCTGATCATGCAGGACTCGACGACCGCCTCCGGGGCCGGGTGGGACCTGGAGTTCTCGCCAGATGGCTCATTGCTGGCTAGCTGCCACGACGGCGGCGGGGTGTATGTCTGGGAGACGGTGAACATGACTCCGGTGCTGGGCGGCGTGGTCTATCCGGGGGACTGTGTGGATGGCGTCTTCTCCAGCGATGGTCGCCTGTACTTCTCGGCAGGCGATGATGGCTGGGTGTATGCCTGGGATACTTTCAGCGGCGACGAGCTGGCCGAGATCAACCTGGGCGCGCGCATCTGGACGCTCAGCATGTCTGGCGATGGGATGTACATCGCCGCGGCCATGGACGATGGCACGCTGCGCGTCCTGGGGCTGCCCTAGGACTGGAGTGAGCTTTTCCGCCTCACCCCCGACCGCGCTGAAACGCAGTTGGGGGTGAGGCCCGGTTCCGGGTCACGATTGACGAGGCAGGGTGTCCTGCAATATAGCCCCTCTGGGCCATGACACGCCCCGCATTGCCCCCGTATGATGGTAGACAGGGCGGGCGGCAGTGATGCGACTCTGCCGTGTTGCCGCCGCTGCTGGCCAGGGTCCTGATAGGTCGTCCATGCCCACTCGGCAGGAAGCACGACGATGAACCGGGCAGCGTAGCAGTCCAGGCTGTCTCAGATTGGCGGGGTCCGGCGGCAAGAGCGCCTTGCGGCCTGGACTGCCGGTTTGTGTTATGATCGATGAGGACGTAGGTGTATTGAGAGGGCGAGGATGAGGACAATGCAGGGCCGATGGTGGCTGGCTGCGCTCGTGCTTGTGCTTGCTGGCTCGGCGGGCTGCGGCAACTCCGACCAGGCGGACCTGGCCCTCTCGCCGGCTGGCCCCGTTGAGCGTCCCCCGCTCTCCGAGCGGGCCATCACGGCAGACAATGTTGCACAGCTTCGGGAAGTGCGACGGTGGATTGTATCCATCGGGCCAGTAGAAGCTGCCGCCTTCTCGCCCACCGAGCAGCACCGGCTGGCCTCGCTGGGCGCTGATCGCGTGTTGCGTGTGTGGGATGTGGACACCGGACGGCTGCTGGCCGAGCCTTACGAGCACGACGGCGTCGGCATGGGGGTTGCTTTTTCGCCGGACGGCTCCCGCCTGGTCTCTGGCGGGCGAGCGGGCGGCAACGATCTGGTCCTGCTCGACCTGGAGTCGGGCGCAGTGTTGGCCAATCAGGGCTTGACGGGCTACACCGTATACGATGTGCAGTGGTCGCCCGACGGCAGTCGCTTCGCGGTGGTCAGCCGGGGGTCAAGTCGTGTGTTCATCTATGCTGCCGATGGCGCCAGTCTGACTCAGCGCAGGCCGTCGGGGCAATGGCTGTGGTCGGTGGCCTATGGCAGTCGATGGCTGGCCGTCACCAACGAGATGGGCGCCGTATTTGTCTTCGATGCGTCCACCTATGACCTGCGGCGCGAGTTCGAGTATGGGCCGTTGATCGCAGGCCGCGACCTGGAGTTCTCTGCCGACGAGTCGTTGCTGGCCAACTGCTACTTCGATGGCAACGTTCGGGTGTGGCGCACCGAGGACTGGTCCCTGGCTGCCGAGTTTACGGCGCACCAGTTCGCGCTCGACAGAGGCATCCTGGGCTGCCGCGACGCAGCTTTTGGGCGCGGCGGCGACCTGTACTTCACGGTGGGCGATGACGGCTGGCTGCGGGCATGGAACCCCCTGACTGGCCAGCAGGTGCATGCTCTGGAGTTCGGTCAGAACATTTGGACGGTAAGCGTGTCGGGAGACGGCGAGCTGCTGGCCGTGACGCTGCTGGATGGCACACTGCACGTCCTGGGCTTGCCGGCAACCGCGGAGGCGCTTGGTCAGGATGTTATCGGCTCTCGTGGCAAGTAAGCCCGCCCTGGATCAGATCACGATGCAATCCACCGATGCGCTATCTGCCTCATCCCCTGCCGAGCTGCTGATGAGAGCGTCGAGCGGGGGTGAGATCCAGGCCCTCTCGCCCTGAACATGAAGTCGATCCTGTATCATATCAATGAGACACCAAACACGGCGTACCCGATCTGGATAAGCTATGACCACTTCACCTTCCAGCCGCTCACAGCTCACCCGTGGCTATTCGATTGCCCTGGCGTGTGCGGCCATCTTATCGACGACTGCCATTTTCATTCGGCACCTCACCCAGACTTACCACATGCCGCCGCTGGTTCTGGCGGTCTGGCGAGACGCCTTTGTGGTCCTCACCCTGCTGTCCGTGCTGGGGGTGCTGCGTCCTCGCCTGTTGCGAGTGGACCGCCGACATCTGCCCTACCTCGTCCTGTACGGCCTCGCGCTGGCGATCTTCAATGCCCTGTGGACTCTGTCGGTGGCCCTGAATGGCGCGGCTATCGCTACTGTCTTGGTCTACTGTTCCGCCGCCTTTACGGCGCTGCTGGGCTGGTGGCTGCTCAAGGAACGTCTGGATGGGGTCAAGCTCCTGGCGATTGCCTTCAGCCTGAGCGGCTGCGCGCTGGTCGCTGGGGCGCTGGACCCGCAAGCCTGGCATACCAACCTGTTCGGTATTCTGACTGGCATACTCTCCGGCCTGTTGTATGCCATCTACAGCCTGATGGGCCGCGCAGCGTCGCAGCGCGGACTGAACCCCTGGACGACTCTGCTTTACACGTTTGGCTCTGCCACTGTTTTTTTGCTGGGCTTCAACCTGCTGCCAGGGGAAGTGGCGCCCGGCAGCGCTGCTCGTCCGGCTGACCTCTTCTGGCTGAGAGATGCCCTGGGCGGATGGGCCATTTTGTTCCTGCTGGCTGCCGGGCCGACCGTGATGGGGTTTGGGCTGTACAATGTCAGCCTCAGCTACCTGCCGTCCAGCGTTGCCAATCTGATCGTCACCCTGGAGCCGGCCTTCACTGCCGTGATCGCTTATCTCCTGTTGGGCGAGCGCTTGACCGGAGTGCAGATCGGCGGCAGCCTGATGATCCTGGCCAGTGTGATCTTCCTGAGGCTCGCCGAGGGTCGGTTGGTGAGCCAGACTCGCCCAGCGTCATTGTGAGGGGGGCGTTTCGGGTAAGGGCCGCCTCACCCCCCGACCTCGCTGACGCTCGGTCTGCCCCCTCAGCCACTGTGTGGCTGAGGGGAAAGGAGAGCCGCCGGGGGCGGCTCGACAGGGGGTGAGGCGTCAGGTTTCCGTTACGCCACTTCACTGTCCTGCGACAGCGCCCGCGCAGCCCACTCCACCAGCCGCTCCTGGCTCAGCGTCTCCGGCCCGGCTCCGGCATCGCGCACGGCCACGCGAGCCTCCTCCAAGCGCATCCCCAGCGCCATCAGCACGCAGGTGGCCAGCGTGCCCGTCCGCCCCGACCCGGCGTAACAGTGGATCAGCACCCGTGCGCCCTCACGAATCTCCTCCGCCACATCGCGGGCCAGGTCAAGGAATTCCTCGTTGTCCTCAGGCACGCCCTCGTCCGGGATGGGATAGTCCCACATTTCCCAGGGCAGGTCTTCCTCATCGATCATGCGAGCATAGCGCGGGGCATAGGTCTCGATCTCCAGCGGATTGGCCAGCACCACCACCAGATCGATCTTGTGTTTCATGATGGCGCGAAAAGCCTCTTTGAACGGCCAGTCCCAGCGCCCCGGCATCGGCGAGCGGAACAGTTGCCCCGGCACCCCGTCGGGGAGAACAACCTCGGTCAGCATAGCCTCGTCCTCCCGGATGCTGATTGTGCGGAGGATTTGCTTATAGTGCGCCCATGTCGATTCAAGCTCCCTGCCCCCTCGCCCCGACAGCTGGTCGAAGATCGAACGATCTTATTCCAGAGCCTCACCTCGCCTTTTCCCGAATGCCTCACCTCTCCTCTCCCCCATGGCATGGTCAAGAGGCAGAATCGCGCCCAACGAAGTTTGGAGGTGAAGCTGGAACAGCCTACCGCCCCACGATCCATCAAGGTTCCTCCGGTCTCTCACATTGAGCGCCAGAGGCAGCGCCGCATCGTGGGTGGCGATCATCACTCCTCATTGTAAAACAAAATTCTACAACTGGTACAACAAAAAGAGCGACAGCGCGGAGATCATCGGCACCGTCAGATTGTCCAACCCCAGCGGCGAGACGCCCTCGAAAAAGGCGGCCAGGGTGACGGTGAACAGCGCCATGATGGCCGCGCTGGCCGGGCCGAGCACGCGGCTAGCCGGGCTGAGGGCCGAGCCGGGCAGCAGCCACAGCGTCAGGAACACCGCCACGAAGCTGAAGGCGATCATCGCCGCTGTGCCCTCCCATGAACGGGAATGGTTGAACAACACATAGGTGGTCTTCCCCCAGCGTCTGCCGATCATGTGGGCCATGGCGTCCCCCCACGTCATCGCCATCACAGCAGCGACAGCGATGGGCGCCTGGTCAAGCTGGCCCTGGCCGGTGCGCCACAGCAGGGCAAACAACACGGTGATCGAAAAGGCAAAGTACACCGTGCCGGGCGACGAGTCCTGGGCATCCATCTGCTGGAAGACCTGGCGACGGTAGAAGACATAATTCAGCACGATGAACGTGCCGAAGGGAATAATGCCCCAGTACCAATGGTCAAAGAAGTACAGGATGCCCCACACCCACATGCCTGCCCCGATGTGGATGATCTTGCGAGTGACGTGCTGGGGCCATTTGAACTGCCTGCCCAGCGCCTCGACGACGATCAGCAGCGCAAAAGCGTACACATAGGACACGATCAGACCGACAATGTCTCCGGGTGTCATGGGAAGCCTCCTTGAGAACGCCGGATGGCCCAAAAGAGGCACACTGAGCCTCGATAGGCTATGATAACCCAGAAAGGGCGCCTCGAAAAAGGCGCTCTGGAGCGAGAGAACCGCAGAGTTGGCCGCGCTCAATGCCTGGCGCAAGCCCAGTGTGCAAGCGTGGCATCGCGACGCAGGAGGCGGTCAGGCAGGCGTTGACCCCAACATTCAGGGCGCAAAGTCCTTTGCGTACAGCCCCATCTCAGGAATGTCCGGCATTTTAGCCTCGTACAGCCACCTCTGGAACAGGTCATCGAGCGGCTCCCCGCTGACCTCCTCTGCCAGCGCGATGAAGTCCTCCGTGGTGGCGTTGCCGTGGCGGTAGCGGTCGGCGTAGGTGCGTAGCACCTCAAAGAACACCTCATCGCCAACCCGTAGCCGGAGCGCGTGCAGCGTCAGCGCGCCGCGCAGGTACACCGCTCCGTCGAACATGTCGTCCGGTCCCGGATCGCCGATGACAATGGTGTTGCCCCCCGACCCGGCCATGACCTCGTACATGCTTCGCAGCTCCTGTTCGGCGTCTTTCGGGCTGTAGGCCCGCTCGAACCACAGGAGGCTGGCGTAGGTGGCAAAGCCTTCGTTCAACCAGATGTCCTGCCAGCGGGCTGGCGTCACGCTGTCGCCGAACCACATATGCGCCAGCTCATGGGCCACAACATACTCGTCAATGAAGCTGTTGCCGAACACGATCAACGTCTGCGTCTCCAGCGCAAACTGCAAGCGGACATCGTGGACAATCACGCCCGACACCTCAAACGGGTACGGTCCAAACAGCGACTCATACACGTCGATCATGTCGGCCTGGAGGGCTGTCGCCTGGATAACGTCTGATGACAATGAGGCGGCGATATAGTTGCGGATCGGCACGCCGCTCGTCGAGGCGTCCGTCTCGATCCGGAAGTCGCCGACACCCACCGTGACCAGGTATGGCGCGATCGGGTCACGCGACTCCCACACGAAGGTCTGCGTGCTGCCGTTGTCGATGCTCTGCCGGAGCGTGCCGTTGGCGGCCACTTCATAGGGCTTCTCGACCGTGACGCGGAAGGTGTAGGTGGCCTTGTCGCTGGGGTGCATGTTGACCGGGTACCACCCCGACGCGCCGGTCGGCTCGCCGGCCACAAACGCGCCGCCCTCGTAGAAGTGCCAGCCCTGCGAGTAGTCGGGCATGTCGGCCTGACCGCGCGGCGTCCCGTGATAATCGACCCACACACGGAAGGTCTCGCCCACGCCGATCAGGTCGGCAGGGGTGATGATCAGCTCCCCCCGACTGCGCTCGTAGTGGGCGGGCTGGCCATTCACCGCTACCCCTTCGATCTGCATCCCAACCAGGTCCAGGTTGAAGCGGGCCAAGTCCTGGGCGGCCTGGGCATCCAGGATGGCAGTGGCGTCCAGCGTGTGGGCCTCCAGGTCAACCGTCAGGTCGAGCGTGTAGTGCAGCGCATCGTAGCCGCCGTTGCCCATAGTTGGGAAGTAGGCATCGCCAGCGCCCTCGGCTCCGATCAGGGGGAGGAGGGTAGGCGAAGGGAGAGGCGTCTCAGTAGGGGCAGGGCTGGGCCTGGGCGTGGCCGTCGGTGGGAGCGTGGGCGAGGGGGCGGGGGTCCGGGTGGGCGGAACCGAGACCGCCGTCGGCGAGGCCGCCGGGAGGCCGCAGGCCAGCGCCGCCAGCGCGAGGGCGATCAGTGCAATAAGCAGAGCACGAATGCGAGTCATAGGCAGCTCCTGATACTATCTTCGGACGAGTATAGCGCCTTCGGCCATAGTCCGGCTGGCGCATTTCCACGCTTGGTGGTCTAAGCCCTGCGCGTTACAATTCACAGCACCGGGTCCATGTTCAGAACAGGCGCAGAAGGCGGCTGGGGTGAACATGCCCGCCCACCGATCTTGAACATGAGCCAGCGATTTTGTCGATTCTTGCCCCACAGCCGGAGTTCAGCCGTGCCGCCACACACCGCCATCTACCGGAGAGCCGATGTCCCCGCCCCCCTCATGGCCTCCATCGACGAATGGGCGCACCGCATTTTCATCGAGGCCGATCCCTCATCGAAGCAGATCGAGTGGACAGGCGGCGAGTGGCTGGTGATCGTCTGCGAGGGAGAGCAGTGGGTCAGCTCACTTGAGCTGTTGGAGCGGACGATCACGGTCGGCGGCAGGCCAGTGCGCGTAGGGGGAGTCGGCGGCGTGATGACTCATCCGGATCGCCGCAGGCGCGGCTACGCCTCGATGGCCATGCGGCAGGCCGCCGCCTTCATGCGCGACGCGATGAAAGTCCCCTTTGGCTTTCTGGTGTGCGGCGCGAGCAGAATCCCCTTTTACAGCGCGCTTGGCTGGCAGGTGGTCGAGGGGCCATGCACATTTGAACAATCGACGGGGCGGATGGCCTTCCCCACGGACACCGTCTTGATGGCTCTGGCATGCCGCGACGATCCGTGGCCCGGCGGCCCGATTGACCTGTGCGGTCCGCCGTGGTAAGGGTCGCTGGCGGGGCCGGATGGCCCGGTCCAGAGCCTCACCCCTGTCGAGCCGCCCCCGGCGGCTCTCCCTCCCCCTCAGCCACTGTGTGGAGAGGGGGCAGACAGAGCGTCAGCGAGGTCGGGGGGTGAGGCAAACTCAGAGCCTCACCCCCGTCGAGCCGCCTCTGGCGGCTCTCCCTCCCCCTCTCCACTTGTGGAGAGGGGGCAGACCGAGCG
>DAOTXR010000064.1:0-3137 GCA_034435375.1 Anaerolineae bacterium | reverse complement strand
CCCCCCCCCCCCCCCCCCCCCCCCCCCGGGGGGGTGCGGCTCTGCCCTAAGCCAACTTGAGCCGATACATCTGACTGCACCCCCCTTCAACCCTAAAGTGTGCCTCCTGATGTGTCTTTGGATGGATGTGTCTACATCCATCCCTTCTCTATAGTAAGAGCAGATGTCTTGTGATCGGCCAAGCTATGCTGTAGAGGTGAAATGCAATGAAAAGCTATGTATTCATTACTGGAGCCGCCGGGGGGTTGGGCAAAGCCTTTGCCGTTGAATGTGCCTCTCGGGGTTGGAACCTGTTCCTGACCGACCTCTCGGACGAAGTGTTGATGCCCGTAGCCAGGGGAATCGAGCGTCTGTACAATGCCAACACCCTACACTATCCATGTGACCTGACCGACCCAGCCTCGCGGGAGGCGCTCTGGCAGCAGATTGGCCAGCAGGACCTGCGTTTTCACTTTTTGGTGAATGTGGCTGGCCGCGACTACGAGGGGCCGTTCGATGAGCGTCAGGTGGACGAACTGCGCACCCTCGTGCGACTGAACATCGAGGCCACGGTGGAGATGACCCGGCGCGTCTTGCCGTTCCGAGACCCCACCCGGACTCTGCGGATCATCAACGTGAGCAGCCTGGCCAGCTTTTACCCCATGCCCCTCAAGGCCGTCTATGCCGCCTCTAAGCGCTTCCTGCTCGACTTCTCGGTAGCGCTGAACCAGGAGTTACGTTCGAGCGGCGTGACGGTCACGGCGCTGTGCCCGGCGGGTATGCCGACCACTCCGGCCTGCCTCCGCGCCATTGAGGCTCAGGGAGTCATGGGGCACATCACAACAATGAACGTCGGAGAGGTCGCTGCACGGGCAGTCGATCTCGCGCTGGCCGGGCGCAGCGTGTATGTTCCCGGCGCTGTGAATCAGGTGCTGCGTGCTGTAGGATCGCTGGTGGCTCCTCCAGCAGTGGCCTTCTTGCTCAACAGGCGCTGGAGGGAGAGCTATCAGAAACAGCAGAGCGGCGTTCTGGCGCTGCCACGGCTTGCCTCGCCGGGGCAGGGGCGGGCCTGAGGATTTGGTTGAAATGCTTGATACGAGTGAGGGAGTAGGTTGAAATGGAACTGAGCCGCGATCTTGAAGGCAAGACTATCGTCGTGACCGGCGCCACTGCCGGGATTGGGCACGCTACAGCTCGCGCCCTGGCTGCGCGGGGGGCCTACGTGATCGGCGTGGGCCGCTCGGCCACGCGAGGGCTTGAGGCGCACAATGCCATCCTGGCGGATTACCCTGGGGCCAATCTCTTCTTCCTGGTCGCGGACCTCTCGTCCCAGCGCCAGGTCCGCGATCTGGCCGCCGCGATCCGGGCGCGTCTCGCCAGTGCGGGAGAGCCGAAGATCGATGTGTTGGTGAACAACGCCGGCGCCGTGTCGAGCTGGTATGTCGCAACCGAGGACGGGTACGAGCTACAGTTTGCAGTCAATCACTTGGCTCCGTTTCTCCTGACCCACGAGCTGATGCCTCTGCTGCGGCAGGCGCCGGCGGCCCGCATCATTACGGTCAGCTCCGGCTCTCACCGTCGCGCCAGGATGCACTGGTCTGATGTCATGTACCACAGACGTTATAGCTGCCTGCTGGCCTACAAACAGTCCAAACTTGCCAATGTGCTGTTCACCTTTGAGCTGAACCGTCGCCTGGGGGCAAGCTCCCGGTTGCGAGCGTATGCCGTCGATCCATGGCTGGTGAACACCGAGATCGGGATGAAGGGCACCGGAGGCATCGAGCAGTGGGTGTGGCGCAGGCGCAAAACCAACGGCGTGAGTCCTGAGCAAGGAGCGGCCACGATAGTCTTCCTGGCCGCCGATCCATCGGTTGAGGGGTCTTGTGAATTCTATTGGAAGGACTGCCGCCCCGCCCAGCCCAGCCCGTATGCACGCCGCGCGGAAGAAGCTGCCCGACTGTGGGCGCTCTCTGAGCGCCTGTGCGGAATCCACTGGGCGCCGGGCCTCGAAGAGCGCCATGGGAGGATGGACGACCCCCGGAGCCAGTCGGGGCAGGCTCAGGACCTGCTTCAGCAGCCCGCGCCCTGACCAGCGGCTCTGGCGCGGGCGGATCGGACCTTCGCGGTGTGGCCTGAGGGGGCGATTAGGGGGATCGGATCAGTTGCTCCAGACCCTCCTTGTCGGTCAGGGTGAACTCGGTCCGCGTAATCTGAATGAGGCCCTCCTGGGCCATCCGGTAAAGCGTCCGGCACACCACCTCGCGTGTCGTGCCGACGATGGCTGCCATCTCGTCCAGGGTCATGTCACGGGCAACCGGGGTGCCGACCGCGTCGCCAGAGAGGTCGAGTACCAGCCGCGCCACCCGCCCTGTGACGGATTGGAAGGCGAGACCTTCGACCAGTTCACTGGCATGGCGCATCCGGAGGACCATCAGGCGAGTCAGTTCCCACAGGGCGTGCCCGTTCTCAAACAAGATCGGCAGCAGGCTAGCGCGGTCCCACAGGTAGATGCCGCAGCGCTCATTCGCGGTGAGCATCACTGGCATGGACATGCCTTCGACGTAAAAGGCGAGGCCCCACAAAACATCCCCCGGATCGAGGGTCAGCACCACCAGCCGGCGGCCCTCACTGGACTCTTTCACGGCGCTCACCTTGCCTTCGCCCACCATAAACAGGTAGGGCCACACTTCTCCCTGCCAGGCGATAATTGCATCTTTGGCATAGCGACGGGCGATGCTGTGCCTGACCGCCTGCTCTCGCTGGGCGTCACTCAGGTGGGCAAAGATCTGATGGTGTGCAAGCAACCGGTCGAGGTTCTCCATACACGCTTTCCTGGGCTTTCCTCGTTGCTGGGCCTGGGGATGGCCAATAGCAATCTCAGGAGTGAGGCAGTCGAAGCGCCAGAGCGGGCCTTGCCGCAGCCGACTGTGTAAGTCTTCATCTATTATACCGTCAGCCGATCTGAAACAGCACCTGCCTGCCTACGTGGGAGGCAGGTCAGCGAGGGAGAGCCGCCCCCAGCGGCCGTGTCAACCCAAATGATAATGTTACCGAACAGGAATAGTTCGCTCATTTGATAATGTTACCGGAGGGATGTCCCCTCCTTTCAAAGAATCGGGTGGGTTGAATAGAGTCAAGTAGACATCCTGAGAGACCCC
>DAOTXR010000063.1:0-7311 GCA_034435375.1 Anaerolineae bacterium | reverse complement strand
CGGTCTGCCCCCTCCACACCGTGGAGAGGGGAAAGGAGAGCCGCCAGGGGCGGCTCGACAGGGGGTGAGGCTTCGCGCCGGGCGGCGCTCAACGATCCATATCCGCTGTGTGGGGCGCTTCCCATAGGCGATTGATTTGCCTAAAATGGAAAGCTGAATTATGACTGTTACGCAGATCGCCTAGCCCAGCAGCGCGAGTGAGCTATGTCCTCAGACAGTGCAGCCTCAAGGGCAACCAGCCGCTATGCTGACCTCCTGAGCGCCATCCGCACGCTCACTGTCGAGGTGGATGCTGAGATAGATGCGCGCGCCCTGCTGCGCCACACCCTGGATCGGGCCATCCATCTGCTTGACGCCGACCGGGGGGGCTTGATCGGGCTGTATGACCAGGACGCCACCAGGCTGTGGTTCCTGGAAGCCGCCGGGCCGCTGGCCCTCCTGCTGAATCAGCCCCTCGTCCCAGCGCCGTCCCTCGTTGAGCAGTTAGCGTCGGCGCAAGGCCACCTGATCATCCCCGACTACGACGCCTGGCCTGATCGCTGCGATGCCCTGGTTGGCCAGGGTGTGGGCGCGATGCTGGCGGTGCCGCTGCGCTGGCAGGGGCAGACCATTGGCGTGCTGGCCGTCAACGCCGATCCTCAACGCCGCGTGTTTGGCCAGGACGATGTCTGGGTCGCTGAGATGCTGGTTGCCTATGCTGCCGCCACCCTGGGCAGCGCCCGCTTGATCGAGCGGATGCAGGCCCTCAACCGCGCCAGCCAAAAGCTGATCAGTGCTGCTAAGCCTGAAGACGTGCTGCGGGCTGTCGCCGACCTGGCCTTTGAGAATGGCGCTCATCTGGCCTTGCTTTACTACGTGGACTATGATGCCGATGGGCAGCCCAGGTGGGCCAGGACGGTTGCTGCCGTCCAGCCTGCCGGCCAACCAGAGGTCGTCCTTGGAGCACGGTACCAGCTGAGCGACGAGGCGCTCAGCCGGGCCATGATGGCCGATCCCAGCCGGCTCCAGATCGTCGAAGATACGGCGCGCTCTCCGCTGGTCGAGGAGCAGACCGCTCCTCTCCTCAACAAGTTCGGCATCCGGGCGGCGCTGTCTGGCCCATTGATCGTCGGCGGCAGATGGGTAGGAGCCATCAACCTGAACTGGCCCACGCCGCGCCGCTTCAGTGAGGATGAACTCCGCTTCTACCGCCTCATGCTGCCCCAGGCCGCCGCTGTGGTCGAGAATCACCGCCTGCTCGAGGAGACTCGCCAGGCCCAGGAACGCTTCCAGCAGGTGGCGCTCAGCGCCTCGGACTGGGTGTGGGAGATCGACGCGCAGGGCCGCATCACCTACTGTTCGGAGTACACCGGAGCAGGCTTCGGCCTGTCGCCTGCCGAGATCGTTGGCCACGAGCTGTTTGACCTGCTGGCTGCCGTGGCGACCGAGGCAAACCTGGCTCGCCTGCGGTCGATGTGGGAGACGTGGCTGGCCGATCAGAAGCCTATCACCGATCTGGAGGTCAACGTACATCCTAAGGGCGCTGCGTCGCTGTGGTTTCTGATCAACGCCATGCCAGTGTTCGATGCCGCGCACAGCCTGATCGGCTTCCGAGGGGTGGTCAAGGACATCACCCTTCAGAAAGAGGATGAGCGGCGTGAGCAGTTGGCCCGCGAGGTGGGGCAACAGATCACCGCCATGCTGTCGCTCGAAGACCTGCTCGCGGCCATCATTAGCCAGGTCCAGGAGAAGCTGGGCTTCTACCATGTGCACGTCCGGCTATACGATCCGGCCAGCGGCGATCTGGTGCTGCGCGAGGGGGCCGGCGAGGCTGGCGAGAGGCTCAAGCAGGCCGTCTCCCGCATTCCCCTGTCGGCTGATCCCAGCCTGGTGGCGCTGGCCGCCCGCACATTCCAGCCAGTGGTAGTCAATGACGTCAGACAAGACCCCCACCATCTGCCCAACCCGCTGCTGCCGCTCACCCGATCCGAGGCCGCCTTCCCGTTGTTTTGGGGCGAGAACTTGCTGGGAGTGTTGGATGTGCAGGCCGAGGAGTTGGGGCGCTTCAGCCAGGCGGAGGTTCACACGCTGCAAAACCTGGCTGTGCAGCTCTCCATCGCGCTAGAGAATGCCCAGCTATACCAGAAACTCCAGCAGCAGGCCGCGCATCTGGAAGAGCTGGTCGCCGAGCGCACTGTCGAGATCGGCCAGGAGCGCGAGCGGCTTAAGGCTATTGTTGAGAGCGCCGGAGAGGGCATCGTTATCACGGCTTTGGATGGCACCATCGAGTATGTCAACCCGGCCTGGGAGCGCATCGTGGGCGTTCCTGCCGCCCAGGCCGTGGGCCGGCAGACGGCTGAGGTGTATTCGGGAAGCGCTTTCGACCAGGTGGAGGAGATGCTGGCCGCCCTGCACAGCGGCCAGGTCTGGCAGAGCGAGGCGCACCTGAGCCGACCTGACGGCTCTGAGTACGATGCCAGCTTCACGGTTGCGCCGGTGGCCAACGCCCACGGCGAACTCATCACCCTAGTCAGTGTAGTGCGCGATGTGACCACGCTGAAAGAGCTGAACCGCATCCGCGAGGACTTTGTGGCCAACGTCTCGCACGAGTTGCGCACGCCGATTGCCAACCTGAAGCTGTACCACACCCTGGTCCGCACGGGCCGTACAGACAAACGCGAGGTTTACCTCGACTCCCTCGGCGAGCAGATCGACCGGCTGGAGCGTCTGGTCAACGACCTGCTCGATCTGTCGCGGCTGGACCGGCGTGTGTTGCCACTCACCCCGGAGCATTTCAACCTGAACGACCTGGTTGGCGATGTGGTGCGCACACACCTGATACGCATCGGGCAGCGGGATTTACACCTCACCGTTGACCTGTCGCCCGACGTGTCGGACATCTATGCCGACCGCGAACGCATCGGGCAGGTGTTGGTCAACCTGCTCATGAACGCCGTGAATTACACGCCCCCTGGTGGTCACATCACCGTGCGGACAGGCAGAACGTCACAGGACCTCGGTCCCAGGGTGCTGCTGAGTGTAGAGGACACCGGCATTGGCATCTCTGCTAAGGAGTTGCCTTTCATCTTCAACCGCTTCTTCCGCGCCGAGAATGCTCGCCTTGCCAAAGTCCCTGGCAGCGGGCTGGGGTTGAGCATCGTGAAGGAGATTGTTGACCTGCACGGCGGGAAGATCGAGGTGACGAGCACGGTTGGTCAGGGCACCACCTTCACCGTCTCCCTGCCGCGAGGCGAGGGGTTGTGACCATTCCTCCTCCGGCAGAGACTCCTGATGGCGCGCCCGGCAGGAGACATGCCTGGGCCAGCGGGCGTCGAAGAGTCTTCAGGGGGCGTTCAGTCGCAGCGAGGCGCGAAGTGCTCGCATCATCTTCCCAGCGGCTGGGCTGTGCAGCATCTCCAGCGTGCGTGGGCGTGGCAGCTCCACCTGGAAGGTCGCCGCGATCCGGCCAGGCCGCGGACTCATCACCAGCACATGATCGGCTAACAGAACCGCCTCGCTGATGCTGTGCGTCACCATCAGGACGGTGCTGCTGCGCTCCTGCCAGATGCGCAGCAGTTCCTCGCCCAGCAGGTCGCGCGTCATGGCGTCCAGCGAGCCGAAAGGCTCGTCGAGCAGCAGCACTTCTGGCTGCTGGATCAACGCGCGGGCAATGGCAACCCGCTGCGCCATCCCGCCCGACAGCCCGGCAGGGTAGGCCGTCTCAAAACCCTTCAGCCCCACCAGCGCCGCCAGGTCGCGGGCGGCTTCCTCGCGCACGGCCCGCTCGACCCCGGCCAATTCCAGCGGCAGACTGATGTTGTCGAGCGCCGTGCGCCAGGGCATCAGGTTGGCCTGCTGGAAGACGATGCCGATTTTGGGGTGCGGCCCGTCGATTGGCTCTCCATCGATGCAGACGGCGCCTGTGGTGGGCCTCACCAGCCCGGCCAGGATGCGCAGCAGGGTGCTCTTGCCGCACCCTGAAGGCCCGATCAGGCATACAAACTCGTCGCGGTCTACCTCCAGGCTGATCTCGTGTAAGGCGAGCAGCGGGCCGTTGTCAGTGGAATAGGTGTGGCTGATCGCTTTGGCGATCAGCGCCGGCGGAGACGAGGCGACCATGGGCGGCTATCCTTCCCACACCACGCAGCCGGGCAGGCTGGGATGGTCCATCACTTGCGTCTGGCCCGGCACGCTGCGGATGACCCACACGATCAGCACGTCGCCCAGCGCAGCCACGGCCATCGCGCTCCCATACAGCGTCAGCCAACCGATGCCGGTCGCCAGCCCCACAACGCCGGGGACCACGCCTAGCAGCAAACCAGGCAGCAGCGTGCTCAGTCGATATGCCCACGCCGGCATGGGAGCCTGACAGTGAGCGTAGGGGGCCAGGTAACTGCGGTCGAAGCCCAGGCGCAGATCGGCCAGCCGCGCCCGCCCAAACACCACGAAGCCCAGTCCGTGCAACGCCTCGTGCCCGGCAAAGCTGGCCAGCAGGACGGGGACGATCAGCAGGAGGGCGGCCAGGTGGACGTGAAACGCCGCCCACAGCGACCTCCATCCCCACAGGAGGATGTGGGGCAGCAGGAAGATCGCGGCGACCAGCGGCACGCCTAGCCATGCCCGGCGGCTGATCGTCTCGAAAGACAGGGTCACGTCGCGCCGGGTCTGGCCGGAGGTGAGTGGGTCGGGTTCAGAGGTCATCAGCGATCTCTGAAAATGAGGCGGGCCTTCTAGCAGCTCTGCACCGCGCAGAGATACCGGGCAGCGTCCTGAGCTGAGCTGTGGGCGTTCACGGCAGAAACTCGTTGCTGAACACCTGATCCAAGTCCTGCGCCTCTCCCAGCAACCCTGTGGCGATCAGCACGTCCTGCATCTCGCTCCAGGCTTCCCGGTGCGACTCGCCCAGGCGGTCGGCCCGCCATAGCTCAATCGACCGCTGCAACACCTGGCGGGCAGTCGCTGCAACGTCGGGATCGGCCAGCCCTTCCACGAAGTGTGTGCTGATCTCAAAGGCCTCATCTGGATGGTCGATGGTGTACTGCAGCGACTCGCTCAGCGCAGCCACCACCGCCCGCACCAGGTCGGGAGTCGAGTCGATGGTCACTTCGTTGGTCACCAGCCCGTTGCTGACCAGGTTGGCGTAGTCTGAGACGTACAGGATGTTGACCGGGATGCCCTGCGCCTCAAGCTGGATCGGCTCGTTGGCGACATAGACCACCACAGCGTCCACCCGGTCGGTGGCCAGCGTCTCTACCTGGGCGTAGCCGGTGGTCTGCAAGTCGATATCGTCGTCGGTCAGGCCGCCCGCTGCCAGCAGCGCCTCCAGCCCAATGTAGCTAGCTCCCTCGCGCACTGGCGTGCCGACGCTGCGCCCGCGCAGGTCCTCCACCGTGGTGATGCCTTTCTCCTGCTTGGAGGCCACCGCCACCGGGAAGCGTTGGTACCACTGGAACACGTACACCAGTGGAAGCCCTTGCTGGCGGCCCAGCAGCACCTGCTCGCCGCTGACGACGGCAAACTGGATCTCGCCGGTGGCCAGCAGGCGGGCCGAGTCGGTCTCCTGGCGGTGCTGGAGGGTCAGCTCGACGCCGCGCGCGGCGAAGAAGCCTTTCTCGATGCCCACATAGAATGGCGCAAATTGCACGTCGGGGATGTAGCCCAGCGAAATCTCGATGGGAGTCAGGGCGACCTCGGTCGGCTGCGGGGCAGAGGTTGTGCAGCCCCCCAGCGCAAGGACGGCGATCAGAAAGGGCAGGAACGAGGTAGGACGACATTTCATTGAGACGTTCTCCTTGGCAGATCAGGTTCACAGCTTGTGACTCGCAGGTCGGGGCGGGTGGGCTGAGTCTGTCTCATGCTCCCCCCTGCCGCCAGCGCAGCACCCGTCGCTCGATCAGGCTGACAGAACCATACAGGCTGAGGGCCATCACCACCAGCGCCAGCACGCCGACAAACACCCGCGCTGTGTCGTACTGGCCGTCGGCCAGGTTGATCATAAATCCCAGGCCCGCATCGGCCCCTGCCAGCTCGCCCACCACAGCGCCAATCACCGACAGCGTCGCCCCCACCTTCAGCCCGGCCAGCAGCACCGGCATCGCGGCTGGAATCTCCAGTTTGACAAGCATCTGCCACGGCGTGGCCCGCAGCGAGCGCATCAGGTCGCGCAGGTCGGCGGGCACCCCCCGCACGCCCGCGATGGTGTTGACCAGGATCGGGAAGAAGACAATCAATGCACTGATCAGAACCTTGCTCACCAGGCCCGGCCCAAACCAGATCACGAGCAGGGGAGCAATCGCCACGATGGGGATGGCCTGCGAGGCGACCAGATAGGGGGCCAGCGCTCGCTCGATTGTGACCGATCGCGCCAGCAGAAAGCCGAGCAGCGCCGCCACCGCCGAGCCGAGCGCCAGCCCACCCAACACTTCGCTCAGCGTGACGGCCACGTGATGCCATAGGGTGCCGTCCACCACCGCCACCGTGATCAGCTTGGCCCACACCCGCCCCGGCGAGGGCAGGATGAAGGCCGGGTAGCGCCCCCAGCGGATCAGCGCCTCCCAACCGAGCAGGAACAGCGCCAGCGTGACCGGCGGCAGCAGCCGCCGCAGCATGATCGTGTGGGCGGCCTGGGCCGTGCGCCGCGCTGGCGGGGCGCTAGGGTGGGCGTGGGGATGTTGAGTCAGATCGACCTGCATGGCTCTCCCTGTCTGGGCGTGGACCTAGGGTGATCCTCGCGCCTGCATCTGATGGTTGGCTTGCGGGGCGAGCAGAAGGGGGATCGCGCGCCGCCATGCCACGCTTCACCTATCCAGCACAACCCCCGAAGCCGTTGATCGACCTCGGGGGACAGGCAGGCGACACATACCAGCGCCGCCTGCCAAGACGCGGCTGCCTGAGATCAACAACAGCCCCAAAGCCGACGGATCGACTTCGGGGCATGTACAGGCAATGCCAACGCGCCATGGACAGGCGCACGCGCCTGGTTGCGCGGTGGAACAGCCACCCAACTGGGATGGCTGGCCCGACCTTCTCCCATCCAGACTATCACTGTCGGCCCCGGAATCGCACCGGCGTCCACCGCTGTTGCGGGTAGCGGGCTTGCGATGGCGCTCTGCACGCAGAGTCAAACTCCTGCCCGCGCGCCATCTATCACCGCCGGTGGGGACTTACACCCCGCCCCGAAGGTCTGCTGTTCTGTTGATGTGATTATAAGACGAGGCGGCCTGAGTGTCAATGGACGCACTTGTTCCTGGGGGCGTTTCAGGTGAGGGCCGCCTCACCCCCGACCTCGCTGACGCTCGGTCTGCCCCCTCTCCACACCGTGGAGAGGGGGAG
>DAOTXR010000062.1:0-172739 GCA_034435375.1 Anaerolineae bacterium | reverse complement strand
GCCCACTGCCGTAGGCAGTGGGCCACGCGGTTTCCAGCGCCTAGATTGCGGAAATCGCCCCCTCCTTTTCGGTATAATCACGAGGATTGCTTGCCATGTCGTCTCGTGGAGGACACATGCCGAACCATCTGGTGGACGAGACCAGTCCCTACCTCTTGCAGCACAAAGACAACCCCGTCGACTGGTACCCCTGGGGTGAGGAAGCTTTTGAGCGAGCCAAAGCTGAGGACAAACCAGTCTTCCTCAGCGTGGGTTACTCGGCGTGCCACTGGTGTCACGTGATGGAGCACGAGTCCTTCGAGGACGAGGCTACGGCAGCCATTCTCAACGAGCACTATGTCAGCATCAAGGTGGATCGGGAAGAGCGCCCGGATGTGGACTCGGTTTATATGAATGCGGTGCAAGCATTGACAGGACGGGGAGGATGGCCTATGTCTGTGTGGCTTCTTCCCGATGGACGCCCTTTCTACGGTGGTACCTATTTCCCCAAAGAACCACGTTATGGATTACCATCGTTCAAGCAGGTGCTGATCCGTATTGCACAGCTCTACCACGAGCGGCGTGACAGCATCGAGGGGGACGCCACTCGCCTGACCCAGGCAATTGGTGGGCGTATCTTGCTGGAGAGTGAACATAACCAGACCCCTTCCCTCAAGGTCCTTGAGTCTGTGTTCCAGTCGCTTGCTGAGCGCTATGATCCCCGCTGGGGCGGGTTTGGCACACAGCCCAAGTTTCCTCCTGCCATGACGCTGGAACTGCTGCTGCGCCTGCACCGACGTCACGGTTGGGCACACGCACTCCAGATGGTGACTCACACTCTCGACCGAATGGCTTGGGGTGGCCTGTACGACCAGATAGGTGGGGGCTTTCACCGCTACTCTGTCGATGAGAAATGGTTGGTGCCACACTTCGAGAAGATGTTATATGACAATGCGCTACTCGCCCGCATTTACCTGTATGCCTATCAAGTGACAGGCGAGTCACGCTACCGGCGGATCGTCGAGGAAACTCTCGCTTACGTAAAGCGCGAGATGACCGATCCTGCCGGCGGCTTTTATAGCACACAGGATGCGGATAGTGAGGGTGAAGAGGGCAAATTCTTCATCTGGACGCAAGACGAGCTTTGTGCAGCACTGGCCGGTGCGGTCCAAACCGAGGTCGTGCTTGATTATTGGGGCGTTACACAGGGTCCCAACTTCGAAGGACGTAGTATTCTGTGGGTGCCTGAGCCGCCGGATCAGGTCGCGGCGCGGCATGCTATGAGCGTCGATGATCTGATGAGTCAGGTAGCAAAAGCCCGGGAAGTTTTGTTTGGAGTGCGTGAGAGGCGCATCCGACCTGGCCTGGACGACAAGGTGCTCACAGCCTGGAATGGTTTGATGATCCACACGCTGGCGCAGGTGGGGCGCACGTTAGGTTGTGTGGATTATATTCAGATGGCCACTCTGGCTGCTGATTTCATCTTGAGCGCACTGCGGAAAGAGGGCCGTCTCTTGCGCACGTACAAAAACGGTCGAGCACACATTCCTGCCTACTTGGAAGATTACGCTGCTCTGGCCGAAGCGCTCATCGAGCTATACCAGACCACCTTCGATCGGCGCTGGTTTGAAGAGGCGTTGGCCCTGACTGAGCAGATGGTCACCCTGTTTTGGGATGACCAGGCTGGGTTTTATGACACGGCCACTGACCATGAGTCGCTGATCACTCGCCCACAGGAAGTGACTGACAATGCCACTCCTGCCGGTACCTCGATGGCTGTGGCGGTGCTGGCGCGCATGGCAATTCTGGCCGATCGTCCTGAGTGGCATACGCTGGTTGAGCGTGTCTTGCAGCGTCTGGCGTTGCCTCTCCAACAGTATCCGCAAGCCTTTCCATACCTGGCTTGTCAGCTTGATTTCGCCTACGGCGAGCCGCATGAGATTGCGCTGGTGGGCGATCCGAAGTCAGACGATCTCCAGGCGCTATTGGAGGTCATCCATAAATCCTACCGACCCGGCCAAGTTGTGGCGCTGCTTCGGCATGGCGACCGTGAAACGGCTAATTCGATCCCGCTGCTTGCCAACCGCGAGATGGTGGGGAATGCCGCAACAGCCTATGTCTGTCGGAAGTTTGTGTGCCAGCTTCCAGTCACAACGCCGGAGGCACTCAGCGCCCAACTGGATGGTCTTCAGGCTCCTTGACGGGAAGGGGGTGCAGGTTTATAGTGAGGGTGGAGATCGCTATGCTTGGGGGTATGGCCATAGGTTTATGAAAAGTGTAGTGCGTATACTGCGAGCGCCGTTCTTTCTGATCAGTTTGGGGCTAAGCCTGCTGCCGGTATTTTTCGTCTTTGCCTCAGTGAGTGTCGGTGCGTGGTGTGAGGATGCGTTGCGGCTGCTGGGTTACCGCTCCAAATACGGCTGGCTTCCGGCCCTACTTGGTTTTGTCGGCTATACCGGTCTAGGGGTGGCTGGTCCTGCCTACCTGGGCAATGTGCTGATTGGGTGGCCGGGTGCAATCCTGGGTCCCTTGATCGCTCTGGGCGTGATCGCAGTGCTGGGGCGTTGGTAGCCTGTTGGTAACAGACTCGCACAACACAGCGGCGGTCGCAGTGACCGCCGCTGTCGATTCTGACACTGGTCCTATCCTACCCGCGGGCCAGCCTCGTAGACGGCCTGTTCTACCAGGCCCTCGTATGCTCTAAAGTTTCTCGCAAACAGGCTGGCCACGTGCTGCGCTTTGGCGTCGTACGCCTCTTGATCTTCCCAGGTCTGGCGCGGGTCAAGAATCTCGTCTGGCACATCTGGACAGTGTACTGGCACGTTTAAGCCGAAGATCGGGTCTTCGCGTGTCTCAATTTCATCAAGAGACCCATCCAGTACAGCATGTACCACTGAGCGGGTGTGTTTCAGGTCGATGCGATGGCCTACACCGAACGGCCCACCAGTCCAGCCAGTATTGATCAGCCACACTTTTACGTCGTGTTTCTTGATCTTCTCGCCCAGCAGTCCAGCGTAGACCTTGGGGTGCAGAGGGAGAAATGGAGCGCCAAAGCACGAACTGAAGGTGGCCTGCGGCTCACTGCCCACCCCTTTCTCTGTTCCGGCCACTTTGGCCGTATAGCCGCTCAGGAAGTGGTACATGGCCTGTGCAGGGGTCAATCTGGCGACTGGAGGCAGGACGCCGAAAGCATCTGCGGTGAGGAAAATGATATGGTTGGGATGTCCCCCCAGGCCGCTGCGGGTGGCATTAGGAATGTAGTTGATGGGGTAGGAGGCGCGGGTGTTCTCTGTGAAACTTGCTTCGTTCAGGTCCAGGCGGCGGGTGGCCATGTCCATTCCTACGTTCTCCAGGATGGTTCCAAAGCGGCGGGTGGTCTGGTAAATTTCTGGCTCACCGGTTGGGGACAGACGAATGACCTTGGCGTAGCAGCCGCCCTCGAAGTTGAAGATGCCGTCGTCGCTCCAGCCGTGCTCGTCGTCGCCGATCAGCGTCCGCGTCGAATCTGAGGAGAGCGTTGTCTTCCCTGTCCCTGAAAGCCCAAAGAACAACGCCACGTCGGCCTGGTCACCCTCATTGGCTGAGCAATGCATGGGTAACACGCCCTTGAGGGGGAGGAGATAGTTCATTACACTGAAAACCGACTTTTTGATCTCACCTGCATAGGCTGTTCCGCCAATCAGGATCAGCCGCTCGGCGAAGTGTAGCAGCACAAATGCTTCAGAATTTGTTCCGTCATACTGGGGCAATGAGTGGAAGTTGGGCACATGGATGATGGTGAAATCAGGTTGGAACTCGTCTAGCTCTTTGTCTGTGGCACGGATGAACATGTTGCGGGCAAATAAGCTGTGCCATGCAGTCTCTGTGACCACACGCACGCCGATGCGGTACCGAGGGTCAGCACCCGCAAAGGCATTCTGCACGAAGGCATTCCGGCCCTGCAGGTAGGCAGTTACTTTGTGGTACAAGGTGTCGAACTGCTCCAGGCTGAAAGGGCGATTCACATCCCCCCACCAGATCTTGTCCCGAGACGTTGGCTCGTGGACGATAAAGCGGTCTCTGGGGGCACGCCCGGTGTGGTCACCGGTGCGAACCACCAGTGGCCCCAGGTGAGCGATGAACCCTTCCTGCCGCCGGACAGCCTGCTCGTAGAGTTGAGGTGTGTGCAGTTGCCAGTACACCATGTTGAGGTTGTGCAGACCCATTGCTTCCAGTTCAGGATGTGACTGTAGTATTTCCATGTGCCCTCCAGTGCCTATGCTGACAATGACGACAAGCTTTGTTTGGTGATGCTCGGAAAGATTCGTCTAAACGGCGGAGTGTATCACCAAGCCATCACAACGCCAAAAATGAGACAAACCAGGGGACACCGCGTCGCCAACGTGGTGTCCCCCGTATTCTGAAAGGTCGTGGGGGTATGTTTGGGCGGATACTAGCCGACTTACTGGTCGAGCTGCCTCAGGCCCTCTTCAATGGCGGCCCTCAACTCCTCGTTATCGCCGACGAGGTCGAGCGCCGTCTGATAATCTTGACGAGCTTCTTCAATCTGGCCACGAGAAGAATAAGCCCTCGCACGCAACACGTAAGGTTCTGGCCACCAGCCTGTAAGCTCTATCGAGCGCGTGGCCTGCTCAATGGTTGCATCCACACGTTCCAGGGCCCATTCGGCGCGGGCCATATCGTAGTGAACTTCATGGCCGAAGTCGGGGTTGAAGAAGGGGAAGTCGTAGACCCAAGTTTCTTGTTCTTCGGCCACAAGCTTAAGTAATTCAATAGCCGACTCGTATCTGCCGCTCTCAAGATCAACCAGCGCTGCCAGATAGTGGGCTTCAGCCGGGATTGGCGAGAGCGTCAACACACGTTCCACCTGCGAGCGCGCCTCATCGTACTGGCCCCTTCGCCAGAAAATGTATCCTATTCCGACCAGCAGGTGAGCCTGTTCACCGTGATCGTCCAGCAGTTCATCGTAGTACCCAAGCGCTCTCTCATAATCCCCGATCTGGACAGCTATCTGGACAGCATGCTCCTGGAAGTATGGCTCGTTGCTCATCTCGTAAGCCTGCTCGAAGTCGGCCATGGCCTGCTCCACATCACCGCTAGCAAACCATAGATAGGCACGGTTAGCCACCAGATCGGGAACCTGGTTTTCATCGGGCTGAACTTCGATAGCTCTGTTCATGTCCTCAATGGCTTTCCCGAAGTCATTCATGTGCCAGGCCTGAAGCTGGGCCCGCTCATCAAGCGCGATTGAGCAAAGATCCGCATTGTCACCACAGCCCTCGACAGCGGTTGAAAACTCGGCAAAGGCTGCCTCTGGGTCATAGTATTCCTCGGAGTTGACGTGCAGCAGCCCAAGCGCGTAGTTGACCAGGGGGTCATTGGGCGCCCTAGCCTGCGCCTCGTCCAGATCGTTCTTGGCAGAGGCAAATTCGCCACGTGCCAGGTAGACCAACGCCCTTCCGGCTCGTGCTGCAGCGTTGTTGGGATCGTGGGTGGCTGCCTCGTCGAATTTGGGGAACGCGGCATCGGGGTCGCCGTGGTCATACAGCAGGAATCCCTCACTGACCAGACGGGCTGCTTCGTTGGCTTCGGCGGCAGGGACTCCACCTCCCAGCCCGGCGAACCCCGTCAGGCCGCGGAACAGACCTGTAGCGATACCCACGATTCCGCCCACGAGTATCAAGCCGACGATTGCCGCGCCAACCCACACCCACCACTTCACTCTCTTTCTCTGGATGGCGTGAACGGCGGGGGAAAGAGGCGGCGGAACAGCCAGCGTGGCGGCCTCATCTGTGACGGGTGTGGTCATCGTTTCGGCGGATCGTTGTGCATCGGCGGAGATAGCCAAAGGCTTGGTTGGCTGGACGATCTCTGTCTGCTCCTCCAGGCTAACCAGGGTGCTGTGGAGGGCGTCGCGCATTTTGCCGGCAGTGGGGTAACGGTCCTCCGGATTTTTTGCCAGGCTCTTGAAAACGACCCGCTCCACAGGTTCGGGCAACCCACTGATTAGGCTGCGAGGCGGTACCAGGGGATCGTTGATGTGCTTGAGGATCACGCCATAGGGCGTGTCGGCGTCATAGGGGGGATGGCCGGTCAGTATTTCGTACAACACAATGCCCAATGCATAGATGTCACTACGCTCGTCGGCACGCTCACCACGGCCCTGTTCCGGCGACATGTAGGCGGGCGTCCCGATCATAGCTCCACTGCTGGTCAATCCTGTCTCGCCGATCAGTCGTGCGATCCCGAAGTCGCTCAGGATCGGCTGACTGATCTTAGGAATGAGAATGTTCGATGGCTTGATGTCCCGGTGGATCATCCCCTGTTGGTGGGCATAATCCAGCGCATCGGCCAGCTTGGCGATAATGTCGATAGCCACATCGGTGGGGAGACGCTGTTGCTGTGCGTTGAGGGTCTGAAGCATCTCCTTGAGCGTTTGCCCACCTTCGATGTACTCCATCACCATGTAGTAGTACTCCCCCTGCACATCGAAGTCGAACACCTGGATGATGTGGGGGTGTCGCAGCTTTGCCACGGCCTTGGCCTCGCGCTGAAAGCGCGTGACAAAGTCAGGGTCTTCGGACAGGTGGGTGTGCATTACCTTGACAGCTACATAACGATCCAGCCCTGGTTGGTAGCCTTTGTAGACATCGGCCATGCCACCACGGCCCAGGCGCTCAACGATCTGGTACTTGCCCAGTGTCTGCCCGACTAAATCTGGCATAGGATTCCCTCTCCCGGCTAAGGAGGCGTATCAGCGTGTCCTGGCTCAAGAGCGGCACACTATAACAGTGTTGATCATAGCACACTCTGCACAACTATGCGTAGAGAGGAAGGCAAGCGTCTGCGAGAGAAAATGAAATACGCAGCCGCTATGATGGGGCGTCATAACGGGCCGCGTATTTCATGGGGTGAGGATAGGGATGAGAACTCTTTCAGAGAGTCCATATGGCGGTTCCCTGAGTTGGGATAGGTCAGTGGTTAACCACCACCTTACCGCCTTGTTGCGACTATGAACCAATCATAACACAGGTCAACGTAAGATTGCGTGAACGTTCATGAATTTCTCGTGAAAAAGCAAGAGCGTGTCCGTTCAGCCTACCAGAGGGTTGTAGAAGATGTTGCAGGCTGGGTTTGGCTGGAGCCTGCATTGTGCTAAACTTACGTCATAAGGTTCTATTGTTAAGTGTGTCCGGCTTGCAGGAGTGAGGAATATGGTCTCAGACCTGGATGAACTCATGCCGAGGGTGAGTACTCACTTTGTCATTGTGCAGGGCGATCAGACGCTGCTCGAGGCGTTGGCCTTGCTGAAGCAACAGGGCGGTCAGGAATGGTGGTTCTTGGTGGTAGAGGTCTGGGACGATGACCAGCCGACTTACCTGGGCGCGCGCTTCGGTGATTTCCGTGACCGCATCAATGCTGAACGACCCTCTATTCTCGAAGCTCCTCTAAAGGACCTGGGCGATCCCCTCGTGCCTGTAGAAATAATATCGCAGAGGGACAAACTCTCCAGGGCCAGACAGCTCGCCCAGGATAATCTCCGAGGATTGGTGTTGGTCTGTGCTGAAGCAGGACCAAGCCGAGCTGCGCTAGAGATGCGCCGCACCTCAATTGTCGGCGTGATCAGCATCGGTGTGGCGCGCAGTGGAGCAGATTTCGACGGGCCTTCATTGTTTGATTTGGCAGGATTGGTTGAGGCTAGGGCAAGCAAGCCACCAACCAGACGCAGGCCCGGACTCGAGGACGGCGTTGCCAGATCCGAAGTGGAGCCGAGTTTGCCTGCGGTTGCACCCTCCCAAGCTTTGGCCCCCTCGGCACGTGCCGAACCAGCAGCCCCCCCAATGGACAGAGAGGGCGAAATAGAGGCGTCTCAACCGCAACCGACGGAGACTTTCGCTGGTGCTGCTCAGGGGGAACAGTCGCTCGATGTCGGCATAGGCGGTAACGTCAGCGGCAGGGTCGATGTCGCTGGTCGCGATATCCAAAAGACTGAGATCGGGCGAGTGGAAGGTGACTATGTGGCTGGCGACAAAGTCATTGTGTTGCCCCCCGAAAAGCAGACTCGGCAACAGGAGCGACGTTTTGAGGCAGCGTTTCCCCATGAGGTGCATGTGGGTGCGGAATACGACCTCTCGGTAGCTGTGCTTCTTCCTGATGCACCCTCCCCGTTTACCGAGGAGAAGCGGGCCAAGCTCCTGGAAAGTGAGGTGATGAGGGCGGCTGTCGAGTTCGAGGTCGATGCTAAGACCGGGCAGCTCAAGCCTGCCAGCGTGGAGGTGGCTGTTACTGGGAAGGGCTTCAAGGTCATTGGGGACTCGAAGAAGGTGCTTACCGTGCGCCCCGACGGATTGATGGACATGCGTACCTTTGTGCTTCAGGCTGAGCGGGAGGGCAAACCGCAGATCATGGTCGAGATCATGCAAGAGGGCCGTCTGCTCAAGCAGATGACTATCGAAGCACGGGCATACACCAAGAAAGCTAAACCAGCGCACAAGCTCAACCTGACGTTGCAAATTGCAGCATTTACGGTGTCATTTAGCTTTGCTGCAGGCGCGGCGGCTTGACGGCGCTGCGATCGGTGACTATAGTGATGCACCTTAGGCTGCTTGTGTATCAGTGTGGGGGAGGGGGGAGGCGTGGAATATCTGGACTTTGAGATGCTGTTTCTCCGCTCAGGCGAGCGGTATGTGGCGCGCATCATCGAGTCGCCAGGGGGCAATGTATCGACGACCTTCGGCCTACCATTCACTAAGCTTGAGTTGGAGGAGTTCCTGATGCGAATGCGCCAGCCTCGGCGCAGCCCGGCGGAGATGGATGCAGCGCGCAAATTTGGTGGGAAGCTGTTCAACACGATCTTCGATGCAGAGATGCGTAGCGTTCTTCGCAGCAGCCTTGACGAAGCAGATCGCCAGCAAGCTGGCCTCCGGCTGCGGCTACGCTTTGACGAGGCAGCGGCAGACCTGGGGGACCTGCCCTGGGAGTTTCTGTACTACGAGGCGCTGGACCGTTTCTTTGCGCTCTCGACTGAGACGCCATTGGTTCGGTTCCTTGAGCTGCCAGAGCGAATCGATCCTCTGCTTGTGGAGCCGCCGCTGCGTGTCCTGGTCATGATCTCTATGCCCACCGACCAGCCCGCCCTGGATGTTGAGGCAGAATGGAGGGTCGTCAAGGAGGCGCTTGGCAACCTGGAGCAGCGCGGCGCGATATCAGTAGAGAGGCTTGGGCAGGCTTCGCTCACAGCTCTGCAACGCCAGCTCCGCCAGGGGCAATATAACATCTTTCATTTCATTGGCCACGGTATGTTCGACAAGAGCACGCAGGATGGCGTACTGATTCTGGAGAATGAAGACCATACCAGCCGGTTGGTCGCCGGGAAGGATGTTGGTACGATTCTCCATGATCACCGCTGGATGCGATTGGCGGTGCTGAATGCTTGTGAGGGAGGGCGTGCCTCACGCGAAGACCAGTTCGGTGGCGCGGCGCAGAGCCTGATCCGTCAAGGCATCCCGGCGGTGGTTGCAATGCAGTTCAGAGTCTCTGATCCAGCGGCAATCGCACTGGCTCGCGAGTTCTATGGCGCACTGGCCGATGGCTATCCTGTCGATGCGGCCATTACTGAGGGCCGCAAGGCGATCTATGCGCAGGGTGACAATGTGGAGTGGGGGACATCGGTGCTCTACCTGCGTGCACCAGACGGTCGTATCTTTGACCTGGGTAGGGAGGGAGTAGGAGTGGTGAGCAAGAAGGATCAGGACGAAAAGAAGTCGGGTGAGCCATCTTTCAACATCAGCATTGGTGGCAATGTCAGTGGCAAGGTCAACGTGGCAGGGGGCGACATCGCTGAGACGAATATCGGCAGCGTCGCTGGTGATTATGTGGCTGGTGACAAGGTTATTCAAGGGGATCAGGTAAGCGGCGACAAGATCACAGTGGGTGACATCTCTGGCAGCACCGGTGTTGCGATCGGGCGAGGGTCGTCGGTTACGGTCAGCCAGGGCGCCGATGCAGCCGCGCTAGCGCAAATGTTTAGCGAGATGTTGGCCAGGCTCGATCGTCTGCCAGGAGTCAATCCGCAGGATGTCGCTGACGCTAAAGATGTGGTCGAGGAGGTCAGAGCTGAGGTCGAGAAGGGTGAAGAGGCCGATGAAAGTGCATTGGCGCGGCATCTGCGCAACTTAGCGCGTATGGGACCGGACATTTTGGATGTGGTCACGGCCACGCTGGTCAACCCCGCCGCAGGGATTGCCATGGTTGTGAAGAAGATTGCCCAAAAAGCCCGCGAGGATGCCGGTCTGAGCTCTGCCTGATCGTACGTTCAAGCTGGATTGAATTCATGTGGGTAGCTTCGAGATTCTTGCCCCGATGTGTGTGCATATTGTGTGTCAAATCGGCGGCATGATATAATTGACTTAGTGATATAAAAAAAGGAGGGTGGCGCAGAGATACACTCAACCGGACGGCATGAGTGTGAGTCACCGGCATGGTGTTCCCTGCAAGAAAGCTATGTCAGGTCATAGCAAATGGTCAACCATCAAGCGCAGGAAAGGCGCAGCTGACGCCAAGCGTGGCCAGATGTTCACCCGTTTAGCTCGCGATATTACCATTGCAGCGCGGTCGGGCGGCGACCCGGATGCTAACTTCTCGCTGCGTCTGGCCGTTGAGCGGGCTAGAAACGCCAACATGCCCAAGGAAAACATTGAGCGTGCTATCAGGCGCGGCACCGGAGAGTTAAAAGACGCTGAGGAAATTGTCGAAGTTCTGTACGAGGCGTATGCACCTAACGGTGTCGCGCTGATCGTTCAGGTAGCCACTGACAACCGCAACCGCGCTTTGGCCGAGGTCAAGCATCGCATTACCAGAGCTGGTGGCAGCATGGCCGAGCCGGGATCAGTGAGTTGGCAGTTTGAGCAGAAGGGGTACATTACTATCCCGGCGGGTAAGTATACCTATGATGATGTGTTTATGATTGCTGCTGATGCCGGGGCCGATGATGTGGTGGATGGCGCAGATATGATCGAGGTCTACACCCCACGCGATCATCTGCACACGGTGGTAGATGCTCTACACAACGCGGGCATCGAGTTCGAGGAAGCCCGGCTGGACTGGATGCCCAAAGTTAGCATCGATCTCGATGCAGAAGCAGCTGTGAAGGTCATGAGCCTGGTCGAAGACCTGGAAGATTTGGATGACATCCAGCAAGTCTTCTCTAACCTGAACGTCACCGATGAGCTGATGGCCTCATTTGAGGCAGCAGGCTGACGGGTCTGGATATTGTTGACAGAAATGCTAGGGCAGCTCTCAGGCAGGGATGCCCATCGTTCGACGGCTCGCAAGCCTCTGGGGCGGACGGGAATGAAGTCTGCCCTTCGTGTTTTTGATAGGATGAGAGCATGTCGGCCACGCGGGTTTTAGGGGTTGACCCTGGCATTGCGACCATGGGTTACGGCCTGGTGCAGGAGCGATCTGACGGCGAGATTGAGGTCGTGGCATATGGCGCGGTTACGACCGCTGCCGATGAGGACCTGTCTGCACGGCTTCAACAAGTGTATCGTGGTGTGCGCCAAATCGTCGAGCAGTACCGGCCTGCCAGTGTGGCCGTCGAGAAGTTGCTGTTTGGCAAGAATGTGACCACAGCGGTTGCTGTTGGCCAGGCCCGAGGCGTGATATTGCTTGCAGTTGCCGACTGTGGCCTCACAGTCGCCGAATACACGCCGGCCATTGTCAAGCAGTCGGTAACCGGTTATGGAAATGCTTCCAAGTCACAAGTGCAAGACATGATTCGGTTGCTGCTGCACCTTGATGAGATTCCACGTCCTGACGATGCTGCTGACGCCCTCGCTGTGGCCGTCACACACTTGCACTCTATGCGTTACCATAGGCTTGAGCGCATGGCTGAGTAAGCTGGATACAACGCACGGCTTGGTTCCAACACTTGGCTCCCTACCTTGCTGTGGCATTGCCTTACCTCTATAATCCGACCAACGGTTAACTTCAAAAAGAGGACCAGTCTGATGGCCGATCAACGGTTTAACTATGGTGGCCAGGCCGTCATCGAGGGCGTGATGATGCGCGGCAGCAACCATGTGGCTGTAGCAGTTCGCAGCCCCGAAGGTGAAATTATCATTCGCGAGGAGCCGATCACCTCACCTCTGTACAATGGCTTGTGGAGCAAGGTTCCTTTTGTACGTGGCCTGGGGATGCTGTGGGACTCGCTGGGGCTGGGGATGCGTGCCCTGACTTTCTCTGCCGATGTAGCCACGGGCAGTGAAGCGCAGTTCAGCGGGCCAGTGGCCTGGGGCACGATTGTTGTGTCGCTTGTGATTGCGATTGCCTTGTTTTTCCTTGCTCCTGCTGCTGCGGCGGATGGACTTCACGCGCTAGGCGGGCTTGCATCGCCGTTTGTCGGCAACGTGGTAGAGGGTATTTTGCGCCTGCTTCTGGTCGTTGGATACATCTGGCTGGTGGGACACATGGAGGATGCCAAACGGCTGTTTGCTTATCATGGCGCGGAACATAAGACGATCAACGCCTACGAGGACGGCGCCCCGTTGACACCCGAATCTGTCGCGCGGTATCCGCTGGAGCACGCACGTTGCGGAACTGGCTTCCTGCTGGTCGTCGTAGTGATCTCTGTGTTGATCTTTTCGCTGCTGGGTCGCCCTCCGATCTTATTTCGGTTGGCGACACGGATTGTATTGATCCCGGTGATTGCCGGCATTGCCTACGAGTACATCCGCCTGTTGGCCCGCAACATCCATCACCCTGTGGCGCGTTTGCTCGTCGCGCCGCAATTGTGGCTTCAGCGCCTTACCACCCGCGAACCTTCCCTTGACATGCTCCAGGTCAGCATTGTTGCGCTTGAGCGGGTTCTTGAGTCTGAACGTCTGCCTGTGCCTGTGGTTGAAAGGTCCCTATCTGTGGAGGCCAAGTGATGTCTTTGTTTGTGGGCGATCTTGTCCGCCTGGCGCCGCTGGATCGAGCTAACCTTCCCGCTTTCAAACGCTGGTTTCGCGACTACGAGGTCCAGCGTTTCCTCGGTATGGTCCCGGTGCCATACACAGACGAGCGTGAGGAAGAATGGTTTGAACAGGCCGTTCGTGCAGTTGACCAATATAATTTCAGCATACGAACGCTGGCTGAAGACGTGCTGATCGGCAACTGTGGGTTATTCAACATCAGCGCCAAGAACCACAGTGCAGAGTTTGGGATCGTGATCGGCGAAAAAGAGTGCTGGGGGAAGGGATACGGCACCGATGCGACTCGCGCCATGTTGCGGTTTGCTTTCCAGGAGTTGAATCTGAATCGGGTTGGGCTGATGGTTTTCAGCTTCAACGTGCGGGCCATTCGCGCCTATGAGAAGGCAGGCTTTGTGCAGGAGGGTTGTCTGCGCCAAGCGTTGTTCCGCGAGGGGGCTTATCACGATGAGGTTCTGATGTCCGTTCTGCGTGAGGAGTGGCTGGCCCAACAGGCATGATCTTCATGATGACTGCCATCCTTGAGGAGCCGGTCGGAACCCGGTCTTTTTGGTCTCTGTAGCAGGGACCCTTTTGGCAGCTCCTTTTCGCGCGTGCTACAATGAATCCGTGAACATACACCAATTGCCCTCGAACAATTACTCAGCAACAACATACATCACGTGGAGGTTTGGATGAAAGCCTGGGCACGGCAGTACGGCCTCACCTTCATTGTTGGGTTTATTGCGCTGGCTGCATCGCTGGCGTATGGCATGGTCGCCACTGGGGCTTTGTTCGCCGAGCAGCCGTTTCTTGTCGCACTACGATGGTTTGGGCTCGGTGTGATGGCGATTGGGATGACACTCTGGATCGTCAATCGGCGTGAGGAAGCAGGCAAGTCTGGCCTTACCCCTCTTTTTGGCTTCTTAACCTTTGGAAGTGCGATCTTGCTCTTATTGGGGCTGCTCTTTCCAAACAGTGGTTTGAGCCAGCCGGCCAGCCTGGCGGGTCTGGGCTTTGCCCTGAGCGCTCTCGTCATTGGCCTGATTGCGACGATCTTTTTCCCGGCCTTCCCACAGCCAATTCAGACTGCATGGCCAGGCAGAACCGTCCTGACAAAATTTGCGCAGGTGGAAGACGATCACTCACATAATCATGGACCCTCCGATGACCTGTCCCAGATCGAAGGCATTGGACCCAAAATACAAGAGATTTTGCAGGCTGCAGGTATCGCTACTTTCCAGCAGCTCGCTAGCAAACAGCCTGAGGAGATCGGGGCTATCCTTGAGGCTGCCGGGTTCAAAGCGCCGTTTGACCCCACGACGTGGCCCCAGCAAGCCGATATGGCCGCCAGAGGCGAATGGGCGATGCTCAAGGCATTTCAGGATGGCCTAAAGGCTGGCCGGACCGGATGAGTCCCGGACTTGTTCTCCTCGTTTTGCGATCCAAAGCTGGCTTCTTCGCATCAAAATGATAGAGATCATGGTCTGCGGTTTACCCAATTCGATATGATCCTGGGTAGCTAAGCAGCCTGAACTGCTCTTGAGGAGGCAAGACAGCATGCGTAAGAAAGTCACGATAGTAGGCGCTGGCAACGTTGGCGCTACAGCAGCCCATTGGATCGCTGCCAGAGATTTGGCGGATGTGGTTCTGGTGGACGTGATCAAAGGAATGCCGCAGGGCAAGGCTCTGGACCTATTCGAAGCTGGCCCGGTCGAAGGCTTTGACATCCAGATCATTGGCACCAATGACTACGCGGACACCGCTAACTCGGATGTCGTCGTGATCACAGCCGGCAAGCCGCGCACCAAGGACCCGGTGACAGGCCAGTACCCCAGCCGTGATGAACTGGTCAAGGTCAACCAAGACATTGTTGCACAGGTTGTCCGATCTGCTGTCCAATACTCGCCTAATGCCATCCTGATCGTCGTCTCCAATCCACTGGATGCGATGTGCCATGTAGCCCTGCATGAAAGCGGGTTTCCCCCCCATCGCGTTGTTGGCCAAGCTGGAGCACTCGACACAGCTCGCTACAAGACCTTCATTGCGATGGAGCTGGGCGTCTCAGTCCAAGACGTGCATGGCATTGTCCTCGGCGGCCACGGTGATACGATGGTGCCCCTGCCACGCCACACCTCGGTGGCAGGAATCCCGGTGCTAGAGCTGATGAGCCGGGAGCGCCTGGACTTCATCATCGAGCGCACGCGACAGGGTGGGGGGGAGATCGTGGGCTTGCTGGGCTACAGTGGCTACTATGCCCCAGCGGCTGCTACGGTTAGCATGGTGGAGGCCATTGTCAAGGACCGCAAGCGTGTGATCCCTTCTGCGGTATATCTGCAAGGTGAATATGGCTACCATGGGCTGTTCATTGGAGTACCGGCAGTGTTGGGGGCCAATGGTGTTGAGAAGATCATTGAGATGGAGTTGAACCGCGAAGAGAAGGCTATGCTCGATCACTCGGCGGAGGCTGTGCGTAGCGTCGTCGAAGTTCTTGGATATCATTAAGGGCTTGATCGGCTACAGAGACCGCGTGGGCGGAACATGTGACTGCTACCGCCGCCTGAGAAACCAGGCGGCGGCCTTCATCCCGTCTGTGTCGGAGCAGGGAAAGGCAACACCGTGAATCGCGCAGTTGACCTCGCTCAAGGAGTTGCTTTTGTCGTCACCGATCTCCACGGCGAGTGGGATGCGTATGTGCGCTACCGCGATCATTTCCTTGCTCTGCATGACCAGGGCCATGCTGATATATTGATCTTGTTAGGCGATGTGATCCATGGTTATGGCCCCCCGGAGGAGGACTATTCGCTGCACCTGCTGTTTGACATCATGCGGCTCCAGGCAGACCTGGGGCCTGGTGTCGTCATGATGCTGCTTGGCAACCACGAACTGCCTCATATCTATGGCGTGCCTCTCTCCAAGGGCGATCTGACCTTTACGCCGCGCTTTGAGCATGCTCTGGGTGAGTATCGTGTGCAGGTGATCGAATTCTTGAAGACGCTGCCCTTCATGGTACGTACGGCTGGCGGTGTGCTGCTGACCCATGCTGGAGCCGCCGTCTCAACCGCTGCGCCCGAAGCTGCTGATCGGCTGTTGTCCTTCTCGCATGATGCACTGCTGAGGGAAGTGGATCGCCTGCTTGAGCGGCAGGACATTGGAGACCTGCTTGCAGCTTACCAGCGGACAACCGAAGAAGAGTACGCGCAGATGGCGTGGGAGTACCTGGCCGTGACCGGCCCGGAGGATCCGCGCTACCTTGACCTGCTGCGCGGGTTCGTTGTATCCGGCCTGGAACCGGAGTGGCCCCTGCTGTGGGATTTCTTTTTCACGCAGTGCGAGGCTGGGTATGGAGCGTTGATGTATGGCAAAATCCTGGAGCGCTTCCTGCGTCTCTACTCAACAGCAGAGATGCCCCAGCGGGTCATGGTCACGGGACACATCCCGGTGCGCAACGGCTACACGATTGTGGCCGATCGCCAGCTGCGTCTGGCGAGTTATGCCCATGCCCAACCCAGACAGTCAGGCCGATATCTGTTGTTTGATGTAGCCCGCCCAGTCGAGAAGGCAGCCAACCTGGAACCATTCATTTTCCCCATGCCCCATTGATATAGTGGATGTCCGTGTGCCTCTCAGGGTGGCCAGGGAACTCAATCCCCAAAGTCAAGCTCATTCGAAGTCTGCTGCGGTGAAGGTGTTGATCGGCTCACGGCACACACACGCTTCTCGTCGATCGTCGCCTCGCACTAGCTCCCCATCGTACTCGCGACCCCACGAGTAGCACAGCCATCCGTCAAGGTCGAACTGAGGTGCAGGCGCTGCCAGTGGGCAACTAGAGCAGTCGGCGGCGATCCACTCGCCGTTATAGCGCCGTGCTATGTGCAGGTGTGAAGCGAAGCTAACACCGCCCTCGCACGATGGATGGCCAATCGGATCGCCTTGCTTGACATGCTGCCCTTCGACCACTGGACGATCTTCGCTGGAGATGTGCAGATAAAACACCGTCCAGCCAGTTCCCTCAAACCCATCGCCATCGAGGTCCAGGACGACGATCCCGTATTCGCTGCGGGCGATCACGCCATCGGCTACTGCGCGTGCCCACTTGTCCGAAACTGCGCAGTCTAGCTCTACCTCGTCTCCAGTGACAAAATCGAGAGCAGCCCAGGCGCTGCTGCTGCCCCAACCGCCATGTGGACCACCGGTGAAATACCATGTTTCCTGCGGGTCCCACGGGAAGCTGAGCGGTGGCTGAGTAAGGTCAGGTGGGATCAGTGGCTCAATGGCATATTGGAAAGGATCCCCGAATAGGCTGACGTAGGTGGCAAAGAATCCTGTGTGGCTGGTAGCCTGCATCCAGGTATCGAACGTGCGAGTTTGGGCGAGCAGCAACTGTACGCCAGCTGTCCCGGCGTTAATTGTGGGGTCAAGTGCTACACGCATTCCGTCAGACAGTAAGACGGCAGATAGGCCACGCTGCCGCCAGCCGTAGTAGCCCGCCTGAAGCATCTTGCCGGCCCAATCGAGCTGGCGGTAGAGTCCGTAGATGGTTGTTGGCTGCCCTCGGTAGTTCATGGGGTAGAGCGCAGCCTCTTCAGTGACCATAGGCTGGCTGAGCCAGTGTGTCTCATATTCAAGTAGAGCCAGCAACAGGCGTGGATTGATGCTCTGCTCCAAGGCAACCCGCTCGATGATCTGGGGGCCAGTCCACATGATGCCTCCCAGGTCTTCCTGGTAGCTGGCAAGGTAGTTGTCAGGAAGGATTTGCATGGCCGCTTCGGTTGAGAAGCCTTGCACTGAAGGCCCGTAGACAAGCTCGCTGTCAGGGATGATCTTGAAGGAAGAGCCGGTTCCCTGAATGCCCAGCGGTATTACTAGCGTCTGTCCCACTACCAATACATCCACGTTGGAAATCTGATTGGCTTGCACAATCGCTTCGACTGTTGTCCCGTAGCGCTCGGCGATCTGGCTCAGCGTGTCGCCGAACTGCACCACGTGAAGTTGATCCTCGCTCGGATCGGTCACAGCGGGTCGCGTTGGATCGGGTGTAGGGATGAAGGTAGGGGTCGGGGCAGGCATCAATGGGGCGGCAGCTCCCGCCGGTGGAGCGACCTCGGCACCTCCTCCGCCTATCTGAGGCTCAGGATCGGCAGGCGTGGCAGTGATCAAGATGATGTAACTGCCGTTTGGTGTACAGGCTGCAAGCGAGATGATCATCAGCCCTGTCAAGGGAATCCATCGAAGGCGGGCGATCATGGCCGCGGGTTATCCCTTCTTTGGCGCCAGTGCCGTGGTTAGCATTGGCAGCGAGTGCTCGTAGCGCCAGTTGAGGTTGTAGTGTCCCCCATCGAATTCTTCGTAGCTGTGTGGGACCCCCTGGTTTTCCAGAATCGTGTGCAGCATCCGTGCACCGAGGAAGAGGTTGTACTCGTCGCGTGTACCGCAGTCAAAGTATAAGGCCCGCAGTGACTTCAGCGCATCGATGTATTGTGTGGCGACGCGCACGGGATCGGCAGACAGCCAACGCCCCCATGTTTCAGTCTGGATTGCGCCTGTATAGGGATCAAATAGCAGGTCGAAACCATGCGGGCTGTGGGGATTAGGTGAATAACAGGCACTCATGGCGATCAGATTCAAGGCGGCGAACCAGTCACGGCCCCGCTCGCGCACTCTGGAAGTATCTCTAAGACTCTCAAAGAAGCCATCAAGCCCGCCCCATTGCTCCAGCGTGCGGACCGCGCCAGGGATATCGGGCCAGTAGCAGTGCTCGAAGCCCATGTCACCGCTGTGACTGGCCACTGCTCCGAAAAGCTCTGGGTGGCGCATGGTGAGCATCAGTGCGCCGTAGCCGCCACTGCTATAGCCCATTACTCCCCGGTGATTGCGATCTGCCAGTGTGCGGAAGGTTGCATCCACCAACGGCACTAGTTCTTCGACGATGTAATCTTCATAGCGCCCCACTGCTGTCGAGTTGACGTACTGGCTACCACCGAGCCGTGTGAAGCAATCTGGGAATGCCAGGATGGTGGGGGGCACCTGCCCTGCCGCGATCAGACGGTCCATGCGCTGCACGATGTTCTCATCCCATGCCTGGAGGTTGAAGAACCGCTCTCCCCAGCTTGTAAAAGGGGCGAGAACCCAGACTACAGGATAACGCTGTCGTCTCTTGGCTTGGTAGTTGGGCGGCAGATAAAGGGGTATCCGGCGTGTGGCTGGATCGCGTAGCGGATTGCCTGTCAATGCCTTCGATGTGTGCTCAAGGTAGACGATCTGGCTTTTGGTCATCGTCGCAGCGCTGCCTTACGACATCCATAGGTAAACCATGACCGGCATTTTAGCCCGCACTGCTCAGACCGACAAGCGCTCACGGCCCACTGAAAAGGGGCAGACCGATTCGGCCTGCCCCCTAAACTATCTGCTGATGCTGGTGTCAGCGTACTGCGATGACGTCTGGCTGAGTGAACAGGAAGTGGTCGTGGTAGTAGTGGATCCACAAAAAGCTGAGCACAGCGATGTAGTAGGCGCGGTCGAAAGCAAAGTCGAAGTCTTGCTTGAAGACCAACCGCATGATGAAGAAGATGACAACAGCCAGCGCAACGTCGGCGATGGTCAGACCCACGTTGAACAGATAATACTTGCGGGCTGCGTTGTCTTGAGCCAGGCGTTTTACGAAAGGCGAGGCTTCCAGCTCACCTCGTCGCTGACGTAGGTTGTTGAGCATCCAGGTCAGCGCCAGGTACTGCAGCGAGTGCCACACGTTCATCCCCTGAAACGCCGTGTCGAGGTTGCCCAACGCCGGAACAAAGAATGAGGCGATTACAGTTAGTGCGATGAACAGCGCTTTGGGGCTGTGCAATGTGCCATTGCGCCACTCAACGACGGTCTTTGCCGTCCACACTGTAGCTGAGATGCCGAATACGCCACCGGTCAGCCAGACCATCCACGGACCGAGGGGCAGGCCAAACACACCCAGGGCCGTCTTCACAACCTCGCTGATGTTGTTCTGGCCGATGGTAAAGTCGTTGATCGACATCTTGTAGGCAGCCAGGGGGTAGAGAGCCGTCAGGATCACAGCGTAGTCAGCAGCACGCGAGAACCAGGTTAGCGTGGTCTTCTGCCGACGGTTATAAAGTTCCGTGACGTACACGATCTGGTGCAGGACATGGATCGAGGCCCAGAAAAAGAAGATCGTCAGCAGCAATTGAAGGTTCGCTACTGCCAGCACGACCACAACTGCTGGAATGAGCAGTGACGACCACATGATTGCCCTGTGTTTTTTCGCGTAGTCGCGGTCCAGGGCGGTGCGTTGAAAGGTCGCATACATGTGTGGGCCGCCTACCAGCAACGCCACGACTGCATTGATAAGGTTACGGCTCAGGTCGTCGACTGTAGTGCCCAACGCGCTGGCAATGGGCTGAAGCGCGATGTCGAGCTGGAGAAGACTCAGGTAAGCGAGATAGGGTACCGCGACTAGAACGACGCTAAGCGAGACGAACGTCAGGTCCCAACTGCGGCTGTGTAGCCAGCCATGCTCGATCTGAACGTCCTGGCGCAAAGCCGGGGTCGATACAGCCATTGCTTTCTCCTTAACGATACTAAGCTTGTACGATCATTCCTGGCGGGGCAATTCGATCAAATGGGTCTATTTGGCCGATATTACCCTCGCCGCTTTGTGCCTGCCAATGGGCGGCACGGAAAAAGGCGTTATCATAATAGGGAGAACACCATAAAGAGGCAGGAGTTATGATCGCGTCCATTGCCGGTATCTTAAAGCATGTGGGTCCCCACACCATTGTTGTGCAAGTGGGGGGAATGGGACTGGAGGTCCACGTCACGACGTCCGTGATCAATAGCCTGGGGCTGGTCGGGCATCCGGTTGAACTGATCACGACATTGATTGTGCGCGAAGACTCGCTGACATTGTATGGTTTTTCCACCGAAGAGGAGAAGACGATCTTCCACCTGCTGCTCGGCGTGTCGGGTATCGGGCCGCGACTGGCGCTTGCGATTCTCAATGCCCTGTCGCCCGATATGCTCGCCAACGCGATCCACCACGACGAGCCGGAAGTGATCTCCCGTGTGCCGGGGATCGGGAAAAAGACGGCTCAGAAGATCGTTCTTGAGCTGAGGGGCAAGCTTGCGCCAGGGGTACTGCCCATTGGACTGGCAGCAACATCTGCACTCGATACTGAAGTGATCGAGGCCCTCACAGCGATGGGCTTCAGCATCGTCGAAGCTCAGGCTGCGCTTCAGTCAATACCGCATGATGCGCCGGAAGATATTGAGGAGCGGATGCGTTTGGCGCTGAGCTATTTCGCACGGTGAGAGTCGTCAGCTAGGAGTGTCCCTGTTGAAGCTATACCCGCCTCCATCGGATGTGTTAAAAGGCTATCTCATGAGGTTGAGGGGCAGTTCCGGTATGACCTTGGTCGGCGGGCAAGTGCCGCACGACTTTCCTCTTGGTGCCTTGCTTTGTGGCGAGATCACGGTCTATTACGGATTGGCCCTGCTTTATGAACAGGATTTCCTCCTGCCACAGTGGGTCTACGACGACTTCCGCCGAGAGCATCACGGCGCTGATGCACTTGACTTCATGCTACGCCAGGGTGACGCTTTTCCCCGCGCCGATGTGGTGGGCTGCCGTGCCTCTACAGGCCAGCGTGCTGACCTGTTCCTCAAGCAGCTTGACCTGGCCCGTGGAGTATCTGCCTTTGTTCTCATTGCGCCTGGTACGCCCAAGCCATTTGCTCGCCTGGACCTGGCTGTATGGGCCGATCTTGAGGCAACTGGCTGTTCTGAGATGCCGTTGAATGATGGTCGCTTTCCAACTCTGCTGCACATGGCTGTCCGGTGCTATGTAGCTAGCCCGGATTGGCTGCATGAGTTGATCGATGGGACGCAATTGGCGGGGGAGCCTTGATCGGGCCTGGTCTGTTGGCTACAATCCAAACCATGAGCGCTGTACTGATCTTCCGCGGCCAGGAGTATGAAGTCAATGCCAACGTGCCCCTCCGCGAGGCCATCCGGCAGTGCGGTCTGTCACCTGAGGCTGTGCTGCCTGTCAAGGAGGGCGAGCTGCTCACCGACGACCAGTGGGTCCGCGAGGGGGACGTGATCACGCTGGTGGCCGTAATCTCTGGTGGATGAGGTGGCGGTATGGTGAGAAAAGTGGTGGCTTGATGAAATGTCGTAGGTGTGGCCAGAGCGCCGCTGTCAATATGCGCCAGTACAAGCTGGCCCTCTGCAAACCTCATTACCTCGATTGGTTCCGCGAGCAAACCGAGCGGTTTATCGGCAAATATAAGATGTTCACACGCGATGAGCGTGTTCTGGTAGCTGTTTCGGGCGGCAAAGACAGCCTGGCGCTGTGGGACGTGTTGATCAGACTCGGCTACCGGACTGGCGGGTTATACATCGATCTGGGCATCGACGAGGGTATCGGTTACTCAGACCTGTCTCAGGAAAAGGTGCAGAAGTTCGTCGCGGACCGGCCGGGTCTGCCGCTGGAGGTTGTGGATGTAGCGCAACTCTATGGTGCGACTGTCCCTGTAGCCGCAGGGATGTCGATCCGTGGACGAGGACGGCCCTGCTCAGTGTGTGGTATGACTAAGCGCCACATCATGAACCGTGTGGCCCTGGACGGCGGTTACGATGTGCTGGTTACCGGCCACAATCTAGATGACGAGGTGGCGGTGTTATTCGGCAACACGCTGCACTGGCAGGTCGAGTATCTGGCTCGGCAGGGGCCAGTCCTGCCTGCCGCTGGTGGAAACCTTGTCCGCAAGGCCAAGCCGTTCTGTCGTTTCTACGAGCGTGAGACGGCGGCCTACGCTCTACTGGCCGGAATCGATTACATCTATGACGAATGTCCGTTTGCCTCCGGTGCAACTACCCTGGCGAACAAGGATATGCTGAACCGGCTTGAGGAGCATCACCCTGGCACCAAACTCCAGTTCTACCTGGGCTTCCTTCGGGCCAAGGAAGCGGGTGCATTTCCTTCTGTAGTGGAGCAGAGCAGCCTTCGTGTGTGTCCAACCTGTGGCCAGCCCACCAGCGCCGATGATCGGTGCTCCTTCTGCAGAACATGGGAACACGTGCGAGCACGAGTCGTAGCGTCGGCGGACTGAGAATGCACCTGCCGAGTTGTCTGTCCCTGCAAATGCTGGCTTTCACACTCCCCCTGTGATTCGCGTCAATGAGAGTCTCTACAGATAGCATGGTCTCCCCGGCCCATTCGAGGGTTCCGTGGTAAACTAAAGTTGGGTTGGTGTTCGTCTGACGCCCACGGGTAAGGGTCATACAGCCCTTTGACTTTTGATAGAGGCAGGAGTCCATGAGCAACTATCTCCAAGCATTGGTGGAGGGCATTCAACGTTGGCAATCCCACGGCATCCAGGACTACTGGCTGAGCGTCAGCTACATTGGCGCAGCGGTCAACCGTTTTGGCGACCATGATCTGACGTTTGTCGGTGGCAGGCTGTGGCATTTGTGGCAGGGTGAGTGGCGCACGATCCAGACCGGATCGGATTTCTGGCTGTACTCTGTGCCCGGCAGTTTTGCCTGGGCACGTGACATGCTGACCAAGGTGCTGCCTGCCTCTGAGGCTTCCAACGATGCTATCGAGCTACGGTTTGACGACGAGTATGGCATCGTCAGGTTTATGCGGGTGAGGGTCGCCAAACGCGACCAGCACAACTTCACCTTCGAGGTGCGGCGGTTTGGTGTGGGACCGTTTCCTGACTTCGCAGTTCCGGAGGGTGCATGAACGTGGATCGGTCAGTACCGGGCGCTGTTGGTGACGCTTACCGCACCTATCGCTATTATGATCTGCTCATGGCACTGTTCGTCAGCGTCCTGTTGATCAGCAACATCGCCTCATCGGCCAAAATCGTCGACTGGGGGGTGAGTCTGGGGCCGCTGCGGTTGGCCTTTGACGCTGGGACATTGCTGTTTCCGTTGAGCTACATCTTCGGCGATGTGCTGACTGAGGTCTATGGTTACCGACGTTCACGTCGCGTGATCTGGGCAGGCTTTGGCGCAGCAGCGCTAATGGCATTCACGCTGTGGCTGGTGAGACTATTGCCTGGGGAAGCTGAGTGGCAGGGCTATGCTGGTCAGTCTGCTTACGACGCGATCCTGGGTGGTGTCTCAAGTGGTGGGATCATCGTTGCCAGCTTGGCTGCCTACTTCGCCGGTGAGTTCTCAAACAGCTTTGTGCTGGCAAAAATGAAGCTCTGGACTCAGGGCCGTCTGCTTTGGACCCGCACCATTGGCTCGACACTGGTGGGGGAGGGCGTCGACTCAGCGTTGTTCATTGTGATTGCCTGTTTGTTTGGTGTGTTCCCATGGTCAATTGCGCTGACGCTCATTGTGACCAACTACATTTTCAAGGTGGCTATAGAGGCCGTCATGACGCCGATCACCTACCAGGTTGTTGGGCTGCTCAAGCGTGCCGAGCGTGAGGACTATTATGACTATGATACGGACTTTAATCCGTTCCGACTGAGGGTGTAATGCACGGTTCTCGCGAATCGTCTGAATCCATGGGACCAGTCGAGGACAATAGCGAGAGCCTCGACGAAGTGCTCGCTGAGAACGAGCGATTGCTGGCTGCGTTTCTGGCGCAGAGCGCCACTGAGTTACCTCCGCCGATCGAGAGTGTGAGGCCGGATCATCGCGCTGGTTTCGTGGCGGTGTTGGGCAAGCCCAACGTGGGCAAGTCGACTTTGATGAATGCTTATCTGGGCGAGAGGCTGGCCATCGTTTCGCCCAAACCACAGACGACCCGCACACGGCAGCTTGGCATCCTGACTCGCTCTGATGCCCAGATCATCTTTGTGGACACCCCTGGCATTCACCAGCCGCGCACCAAGCTCGGTGAGTACATGGTCGAGGCAGCCACGGGCGCGATCCCTGACGCCGATGTGATTGTCTTTCTGGTGGATGTGTCCGAATTGCCAGACGAGACGGACAAGACCATTGCCCGGCTGATCCAGGAGCAGGGCCAGGCGTCGGTCATCTTAGCGATGAACAAGTGCGATCTGCTGGATTCGTCCAGCGCTGACATCCATGTTGCGGCCTATCAGGTGTTGGTTCCTGGAGCTGCGTCGGTGTTGCTCAGCGCCACACGAGGTGACAATTGCGACAAGTTGCTCCAGATGATTGTCGAGGGACTGCCCTACGGTCCACGCTACTACCCTGCCGATCAACTAACCGACACTCGGCTGAGGGATAGTGCGGCGGAGGCTATCCGGGAGCAAGTACTTTTGATGTTCGATCAGGAAGTCCCGCACGCCGCTGCCGTAGTTGTCGAGCAGTTCAAGGAACGCAGCAAGACTATGACTTACATTGCTGCAACTATCTATGTTGAGCGGGAGAGCCAAAAGGGAATTCTGATCGGCAAGCAAGGCAACGCGCTCAAGGAGTTGGGGCGGCGCTCCCGCGCCGAGCTGGAGCAAATGCTTGGCACGCAGGTATATCTTGACTTATGGGTCAAGGTGTTGAAGAACTGGCGGAAAGACGAACAGGCTCTTCGTCGCCTAGGCTATCGGCCTCCACGCCAGTGAATCGGCAAGCTGGGAGTGTGGATATGTCGCAGGCTGACCGTGAGAAGAAACAGGATGTGATCGACGGCGAGATCGTCGCCGAGTTCAGCGATGGCACGCTGTTGAACCTGCCCTCGATTCCTGCTGAGGAGGACACAGCATCTGACCGCCAAAAAGGCGTGATTGACTCGACGCGACGAGGTTTTGTCCTACGCCTACTGCTGGGGGGCGCGGCGGCGCTGACATTAGGGGGCAGTGCTGCGTTGATCTACGACCAGCGCCGGCGACGCGAACCACAAGTGGTCATCCTTCCTAATGGGACCTCAATCGACTCGTCAGATGTGTCTGGACTGGTGTCTCGCATTGCCGAACTGGAGGAACAGGTAGCCAAAATCACTGCGGAGCGCGATCAGTTGATCAGCGACCTCACGCGCTCTAGCAGTGACCTGGAAGATGCGCGTGCCCAACTGGCCGACGCCCTGGCGCTCATCGAGGAATACCAGGGTCTGCTCGACCTGTGGCAACAACTTGATGACATCGGTCTGGACACGCTGCTTGAAATGGCGCTGGGTGTGGTCAGTGGCGCTCTGTCCACGCTGTTAGGGTTGATAGCCGTGTTGAACACTGGCCTGAGAGATGCACGGGCTGTGCTCGGTAGCTTCGTCGCGGCGCTGCCGGGGCCCCAACAGGGCATCCAGTGGCTTCGACAACAGGTTGACGCACTGGCCGAGAGCCTGGAGTGGCTGGCCACGCAGGTTCAGCAGGCCGTTGAGCCGATTGAGCCGTTCTCAGAGATGATTGCGAGCTTTGTGATATGGGTGCTGGAGCGTCTGCCATTCGGTATCGGTGCCAAGGCGCGGGCTGGTATGGAGGCCATGGAACAGGTAGTCGCTGGGTTACCCAGCTTGATCGAAGGAGTCAATACGAGTGTTCTTGACCCGCTCGTCGATTGGTTCGGTGAGGACGAAAGGCGCAGTCTGTCAGGGATTCTGCTTAATCCCATTGTTGAGGGAGTCTTCGGGCCTGCACAAGACGTGTTGGACAGTGCTGCGGCTTACGAAACAACCTATAACCTAACACTCGCCGATCCGGCTCGCCAGGCGCTGGCCGACCGAGCTGCCATTCGTGAGCAGATCCATGCTGCGCAAGCACGTCTAAGCGCCTTGGTATCGACGTGACTGTTGCGAACGTCTGACCCATGTCTGACACAGATGATCCATTGGTTCGACCTGTGCCTACCGAGCGCTTTGAGCGCGTGCTGGCCTTTGCGCTAGATGAAGCAGAAGGTCTGGGCCATGGCTATGTGACCTGCCAGCATCTCCTCTATGCGCTTTCCCAGGAAAGCAGAGGTCTGGCGCGGGCCGTTCTCGATTCGTCGGGGGTCTTTCCTGAGGCGCTCCACGAGTTGCTTTCCGACACCGCTGCGTTACATGATCGGACCTCACAGGAACAAATTGACCTGGCTGAAGAGACACGTGAAGTGCTGGATCGGGCTGTGTCCGCTGCGCGGCACTGGGGCCATCATACACTCGATACTGAGCACCTTCTGTACGGCATCCTGGTGGCACCCACTTCGGCAGACGAGATGCTTGCAGCGCTGCGCCTCGACCGTCGGGTGGTGCTGGATCGGTTGGCTGCCCTGCAACAGTCGGAGCCATACGCTGCCGTTCGTGAAGAGGCTACACGGGCTTACCGCTTTACACTGGAAAGCGCATGGGTGCTCAGCTGGGCTGTTGATGCAGCACAACGCTGTGGGGCCATCCAGGTGGGAAGCCTGCACCTGCTCACTGCGCTGATAGCGTTGCCAGGGCCAACGCAGAACCTGTTTGTCAAGCACTTTGGCCTGAGCACAGATCAGGTTCTCAGCCGCCTGCCGAGGGTATTGCCATCGACCAGGGTGGCGCGGTTGCCCCTAGCCGAAGAAACGCAACGGATCCTCGGTTGCGCCATGGGTGAAGCGTGGAACCGGGGCCATCTGACCATCGTGCCATTACACCTGGCGATGGGGCTGGCACGTGCTGGACCTCACGCTGCACTTGAGGTTCTGGCGGACCTGGGAGTATCGCAGGCTGACCTGATCGAAGCCCTGGAGGCTGCCATGCCCCCCGCAGTCACACGATAGGCACAATCAGGCGATGGTGATGAGAGGTAGCACATGCCGCTCTACGTCATCATCGCTGGCAGGCATTGGCACGTCTCTGAACAGACTCCATCGCTCAACGTGCTCGACCGCTGCGCCTGGATCAAGCTTCACCATGGACCCCAGCGTCTCGACCTCTAACATATCGGAGTTAGTGAACATCTCGATCGAGCTGCCCATGTCAGGGTAGGGGGCATCATTTCGGCCCTCGATCTGTTTGACAAACAGTGTGCCGTTTCTCACGTAGGCCGCCCAGTTGAGCGACCGGCTGATCCCGATTTTTTGTGGCGTCTTGGCCGAGGCATCCTGGCGTAGCAGTATGTACTTTGTTCCCCAGGTCCAGCGAGGATCGGCCAAGTCAGTGTAGGCCCACAACGCAAGCGAGCTGGTTGGCAGCAGGTTCTCTTGATGCAGACCACGCGGTGGCAACGGGATGATGCCAATCCCGCCGCCCGCCATCACTGACAGGGCCCAGGGGGCCAAGTCAATTGCCCACAAGGTGGTGTTGATCAGGCGGTGTGTCACGGTGACGGATGCCTCACTGGTGTCCAATGCTAGGTCGATCTGCTTCTGGATGCCCGTTGTCGGCTCGATGGGCTGCGTGGCACGCACAATCCCACCCTCAGTGCTGAATGTGACTGGACTATTATCGGGGGCATACGTGCGTGGTCTCGCCTCTGGTGCATGCCACAGACGGTGGCCACCGTAGAGGCGCCAGTCGGTGCCCCCGGTCAGCCCGGCATCTCCTGGGTTCTCAAAGAACACGTTCTCCCCGTCGCAGAACCCGAAGCGTATAATGCGGGGGCCTACATCCCCTGTCACGATCAACTCCACACAGCCATTGGTCAGCCGGTAGCAGTTCGGCCAGCCACCATAAACGATCTTTTCCACGGCCTGTCTCTCCTGGTTAGTGAGTGGGACTGGGGTCAGAGCTGAATAGCGACCTCTGCCTCTCCATCAATGCTGAGCGGAATGGCATGCAGGTCGGTGTTGCTAGATGGCAAAATGGCCACAGCATGGCCGTCGCATGCGGCAGCGCGCGGAGCAGAGGGTAGCTTGAACCAGAGTGTGCCTTCGGTTTTGCGCCCCAGGCGAACGGTGCATCGCAGCCCGTATTGGCTGGCTTCCCATGCGACTATCTCACCGCCCATGCTGATGTGCAGGTCACTTCCGGCCATTTGCGGACCTGGTGCAACCGGACGCAGCGCGATCAACGCACAACCGTGTGGGGGGATGGGATTAGTGTTGAGGTACTCACCTTCATGGACGTAGACTTGGCGCGCCCAGAAGTCGCAGACCAGTGTTGGCGAGTCGCTGGGAAGGCCGAGATCGGGCAGCCACAGGCTGAGAGAGCGGGGGATGTCTTCCCAGTTGATCAGCCCTACGACCCAGTGTGGCCCAGCAGGGCCGCTGAAGTGTCTGATCAGACGGTCGGGGGTGCGCTGTGTAAGCAAGGTCGGAATCTCAGCGCCACCGTTCAGCATGGGCAGCAGCGACGCTGCCCACCGTAGCCGCTCGTCAGTAATGCGTGGCAGGTCATCGCTGACTATCAGGTGGCTGCCGATCAGGCCGATGACGGTAACGAGTGTCTGCACCTCACTGGCGTTAAGTGTCTGCTGCTCACGCACCAGCAGATTGTCGGCATCAAGCCACCACCAGCGGCGGTGTGTCCACGACCGTTGCAGAGAGATGCTGATACTGTTGCGCGCAGCGGGCAGGCTGAAGTCACCCCGGAACGGCTGTTTGAGGTTGAGGACCTCTGGATACCAATAGGGGGCCACGTCTGGGCTGACCCGCATCAAGTCTACGATGCCGAGTGCGGGGCCGAACGGGCAGCCGCAACCCAGGATCACAGCATCCTCTCCTGCGACCTCGCGGATCAATTGCAGGCCCTCGCGTAGCCCTTGTGCTCGCGTCTTGGTGGGGTCGTAACGTACTCCGGGAAGCGCTCCACAGTAAAGGAAGTCTAGCTTGAGGTAACGGATGCCCCACTGGTGCACAATAGTCTCAATGGTCCGGCGAATGAAGTCTTGTGTGGCCGGGTGGGTTGGATCCAGTCCTTTGATCCACCGTTTGATCAGGAACCCGCCGTGTACTGGACGGCCTCGCGGAGTGCGCAGCAAAGCGTCGGGGTGATCATGGTAGATGCGTGACTGGCTGTCTACGGTGAATGGCGCCAACCACAGGCCAGGCTCGAACCCGTCGGCGCGGACCGTCTCTGCCCAGCCAGAGACTCCGTGCGGAAACTTTGCGTTGTGGGTCAGCCAGTCACCCCATGCTGGCTGGTATCCATCGTCAAGCTGTACCAGTTGAAGAGGAAGCCGGTCGCACTGTGTGCGCAGTGCAGCCTGGTTGTCTGCCATGTCCTCAGCAGTCACGGCGTCGAAAAACTGGTACCAACTCGACCAGCCCGGTGTGGGATGTGGACTGGGGTACCGTCCTGGTGTCAGACGTACAACAGTCTCAGCATACACGCCGAGGGGATCAGCATGGGGGAGTTTGATGCGATACAAGATTGCCCATTCGCCCCACAACGTGTCGCCAGGCGCAATCGGCACGCCGTCAGCAGTGTTTTGCAGCATGATCGCCTGGCGCCCTGGACGGCCATCCATATATACCTGCCCAAACTGCCGTTCTACTCCTATAAACCCTGCAATCAGCGCCTGCGTGCTGCCATCGATCAGGGCGCCCACCCATTCGCCTACATAACGTCCGGGCTGGCGCGGGTAGTGGGTGGTGGGGTTCTCCGCGTGGGGACGTGTGAGCAGGTTGGTCACCATGCGCGGCTGGCGCTGGCTGTGGTGGATAAACCCACTGAAGCTCCATGAGTGGTAACCGTTCACCCAACCATCGAGTGGGCCGCTGCCCATGTTCAGGTGGTGCGACGCTAGCGCTGTCAGTGTGTGTGCCTGCACCGCCCGGCTGCCATGATTGTCGATTCCGATCCGGAGGGCAATCAGAGGCTGGGTGTCGTATACGATGGCTTCAACCCTTAGGTCAATCTCAGATGCAACGGTTTCCAACTTGGCAACTAGGCGAGTGCCGACGCCGTGCGGTTCAGTTGCAGGTTGCCGAGATACATCGCTAGCACGTTTACCTGGCAGGATGGATACGTGCCGCCCGTCGATGCTTACCTCTGCTCGGCAGTGGCCACTCAGCTGGATTGGGCCGAACTGCAAGGAGAGTGTCCCCTGGTCCGGATTCAGGGTCAGACCAGTCTCTCCGTGTTGAACAGCTATCTCGCTCATGGCGCGATCTCCGAAGCTGCATTTGGAATCAACCAGATAGATGGCTCAGCTTGGGTTGATGTACAGGTCAAACGCCTCTGCTGTCCATGGCATCACCTGGCGGAAAATGCTGTGGACCGTTGAGGCATACTGCCGGATTTCCCACTGTGCATCAGGTGCCATGCGTAGCCGTAAGAAGTGCATCAGATTCCAGGCGTCAACCTTGCAGACCGCGATATAGTAGCTGGCCCAGGCGGGCAAGAAAAGCCTTGCCTGCTCCTTGGCGACGCCCATGTCAAGCGCTTCTCGGTACAGGTGGAAGGATTGAACAGCGTGCTTGCTGAGCTGACGATGTAGCTGTTCGCTGTGTGCCGCGTCGAGAGTACCTTCGCTGCCCTGCTTGTTGGACTCGCTCTGCCTGCGCCACTCGCGGGGGAGGTAGAAATCGTCCTCTTCAAAGGGGGTATAACGACCCGATTGGAAATTGTAATGCCATGTACGATGTCGCACCCACTGCCACCATACCACCGCGGGCGCACGCACCCGAAATTTGAACTCGACCTGCTCAAAGGGCGACGTGTGGCGATTTCGCAGCAAGTAGAGCAGCAATTTTCTATCTTGATCAGGCCCTTTGCTGTGGCCCAGGAACGATACCCGCGCCGCATTGGCAATGCTGACGTCTGGCGAGACCCCACCTGCCGGGTGTGGCATCATGTCTTGCAGCTCGACCCACGATCGGTTGCCATCTCCTAGGATGTTAGTGCAACTGGCGATGCTGTTCGGATCGGGTAGGCGCGGATTTGGTGTGGAGATGTCGTCGGCATGCATGGTCTATTCCCTTCCCCACCGGAGACGTGCTCTCCTGGCGCTGTGCCACCCAAAGTATAGTGCATCGGCGACATCCCGCCACTCCCAGGATGATCTTGGCATAAAAAGGTCACTGCCTGAGCGGCAGTGACTCTTGTATCAGCTTATTGCTCCAAACCTTCAGCCAGGTGGCTTTCCCGTCTCCTCCTGAGCACTGAGCAGGTCAATGTAACTCTTAAGAATGTCGCTCACTGTCAAGATGCCAACCAGCCTACCTTCGTGTACCACAGGCAGCCCGCCGAATTTGTATGTGCGCATCAGATCAGCGGCCAGCGCCGCGGACGAGCTGGCTTCAACTGTCATGGGGTTAAGCGTCATGCATGCCTCAACGGGGACGTGGTTCAGCAGTGCCAGGTCATCAGCACGCTCGTGCAACGTCAGTGGGGAGTTCATCACCAGCCGGATGTCTCGGTCAGTCACAATCCCAACCAGCCTATCGCCATACATCACAGGGAGTTGGCGGCAGGAGTGTGCTTTCATCAACTCGACCACCTCACCCAACGGCGTGTCTGGAGACACGGTCACGGGGTCGCGGGTCATAATGTCTTCGACCCTGAGCATGGATTCCTCGCTTTGGTTCCCCGGTCAGGACCTTGTCCGGGACACGGTTCAGAGTTGTCTTGCACTGCTTGGCGAGTTGCAGGATGGTTTCTGAACCAACCTAAGCATGGACTAAGCTGAGGGCATGCTCTGCACCACGCTCTAGCGCAGCATAGTTGAGGTGCAACATGTCACGCCGATGCGCTGGAATATGCTCACTCAGACCGTGCTTGACGGCTTCCAGCGACACCACCGGATGAGCTGCCAAAACAGCGCCCAGCATGACAAGGTTGGCAATCCGCAGATTGCCTAGTTCGTCGGCGATGCCGGTAGCTGGGACGGGCAGGAACGTAATGTCTTTGCGTTGGGTTCTGGTTGTGATCAGTGAGGAGTTAGTGGCCAGCAGTCCACCAGGAGCCACGAGTGGCTCATACTTCTCAAACGAGGGATTGTTAAACACAATGACCGTTTTGGGATGGCGGACCACTGGCGAGCCGATGGGCTTATCGCTGATGATGACATAGCAGTGGGCTGTGCCGCCTCGCATTTCAGGCCCGTAGGATGGAATCCAGGTCACCTCCAATCCTTCGTCCATTGCCACGTAGGCCAACAACTGCCCTGCAAACATCACACCCTGACCACCAAATCCTGCAAACAGGAATTCTTCTTGTGGCATGACCTGCACCCCCCACCCTGTTCTATTTCAGGTCCTTGACAGCATCTATGATTTTATAGTCACCCAGTGGGAAGTAGGGCACCATGTGTTCCTCAATGAACTCCAGGGCTTTCTCTGGCGGAAAGCCCCAGTTAGTCGGGCAGCTTGACAGCAACTCGACCATACTAAAGCCCAGACCGTTGATCTGCACCTTGAGCGCAGTCAGAATAGCCTTCTTGGCTAGGCGGATGTTCTTGATATCGTGCAGCGAACGGCGCACGATGTATGCAGCGCCCGGCAACTGGGCCAGAACTTCAGCCATGCGGATCGGAAAGCCAGCGATTTCTACGTCACGGCCCGCGGGGGACGAGGTGGTCTTCATGCCGGGCAGCGTTGTAGGAGCCATCTGCCCACCGGTCATGCCGTAGATGGCGTTGTTGATGAAAATCGTCGTGATGTTTTCGCCGCGTGCAGCGACGTGGACGATCTCGCTCGTGCCAATTGCTGCCAGATCGCCATCGCCCTGATACGTGACTACAACATTGTCTGGGTTGACCCGCTTGAGACCAGTTGCCATTGCCGGGGCGCGCCCATGGGCTGCCTCGCAGCCGTCCGTGTTGAAATAGGCATAGGCGAACACTGAGCAGCCGACGGGGGCAACCAGAATAGTACGTTCGCGCAGCCCCAACTCGTCAATGGCTTCTGCCAGCAACCGGTTGGCGATGCCGTGCGTGCAGCCGGGGCAGTAACCAGTGTAGACCTGAGTCAGGGCTTCAGGTCGCTGGTAGACGATCTCCATGCCTTGAGGTGGTACCAAAGCCGAGGCAGTCATCGCGATTGCTCCTCTATGCTAGGCAGGCTTGCGGATCACAAGCTTTTCGTACGTATCTTCGATGGCAGCTAGAAATTCATCGGGCATGGGGACAATGCCTCCCATTCGGCCATAAAAGCTCACTGGGATCTGTCCGCCGACGGATAGGCGTACGTCTTCTAGCATCTGCCCTGCGTTCATCTCAACTACCAGAACCCCTTCCACGTAGTCCGCTAGCTCTGATACGCGATCCTCTGGGAAGGGGAAAAGGCTCTGGGGACGGAGAAGCCCAACTTTGAGGCCCTTGGCGCGGGCCTGCTCAACAGCCGAGTAGGCAATGCGGCCCGCTGTACCGTAGCCAACAACCAAGAGCATCGCGTCATCGGTAAAATGCTCGACCCAGCGCTGTTCATTCTGCCGGATGATCACCAACCGCTCCTGGATTCGAAGATTGACCTTCTCCATTTCCTCGGCAACGAGGTTGATCGAGCTGATGAAATTCTTGGGGCGGCCCTTTGCGCCCGTCAGTGCCCAGGGAGGACGTTGCTCCATCAGCGGGCGCATGGGAGGTAGCTCGGCAGGCTCCATCATTTGCCCGACCTGCCCATCAAGCGCCAGGATCACAATGTGGCGATACTTCTCGGCCAGGTCAAAGGCCAGGATTGTGAAGTCAACCGCTTCCTGGACTGAGGCCGGCGCCAACACGATCGGCCGGTAATCCCCGTGTCCGGCTGAGCGTGTCACCTGGAAGTAGTCCGCCTGTGAGGGTAAGATGTTGCCCAGCCCAGGCCCTCCTCGCATGACATCTACGACCACTGCTGGAAGCTCGGAGCCTGCGATGTAAGACAATCCTTCCTGCATCAGGCTAATGCCAGGGCTGGAGGACGATGTCATTGTCCGCGCGCCGGCGCAGGCAGCCCCATACACCATGTTGATGGCGGCAACTTCGCTTTCGGCCTGCAGAAACACCCGTCCCATCTGCACCAGGCGCTCGGACAGGTGCTCGAGCAGTTCAGTCTGTGGAGTGATCGGATAGCCGAAGTAGGCTTCGAGTCCCGCGCGGACGGCTGCTTCGGCGATAGCGACATTCCCCTTGAGCAGTTCTCTCGCCATAATGGTGACACCTCCTTAGGAGTCAGGCCATCGCCTCAGCCCGACGTTTGGCCGGGATCTCGCGGAACACGGTGATGCACACATCTGGGCAGATGACGGCGCAGATTGCACAGCCCGTGCACTTGTGGTCTGGGTCGACCAGCTGCGCCGGATGATAACCCTTGGCGTTGAGACGGCTATTGTCCATGGCGATGATCTGCTGTGGACACACGGTTGGGCACAGTCCACAACCTTTACATCGATCCTGGTCGATCAGAATGGTTCCCTGTGCCATTTGAGACAGACTCTCCTCGCAGGTGGATGCCCCTACACTGACTTTACTGTATCTATCCTAGCCTGCGGTCCAATGTCTTGACAGTGCAGAAAGTCCCAACCGTATGCGCCAGTTGTCACCGTGAATCATGTCAAATGTCGAAAGCGCTTGCCATCGGGGGTAAGTTCACATCTTCGCGCTCTACCATTCTCCTGAGCGTGGCGCTTGGTCCCTAGTGGTGTGTGGAGCCTTGGCGCTGAAGACGTTAAATCAACCCTGTGTGTCTGTACTAGGCTGTTCCTCCACCTTTCCCCGAACCACCCGAACGGCTATTGCTAACTCCAGCGCAACGTGCTATACTTTAACTGCCGCGGGTGATTCTGTATAGCTATCTCTCGAAACGTGGGCGTTCCCCACGTTTCGTTTTTGAGAACCGAATTCCCCGCAGGGCTGATCATAATAACACCCAAGTTTAGTTGGAGAGCCGCTGTAGCCATGGCCAAAAGCGAATTTATTCTGGCGTTCAACGAGATCGCTGAGACGCGCAAACTGCCCCGTGAGGTCATCCTTGAAGCTCTCAAGGCAGCGCTGACGTCGGCTTACCGCCGCAACACCGGCATGAGTTCGGCGCAGAATCTTGAAGTGCGCATTGACGAGAAGACCGGTATGCCGACAATCTGGATCGAGAAAGAAGTCGTTGAGAGTGTGGAGAATCCCAGTACCGAGGTCGATGTTGAGACAGCCCACCGCTTCGATCCAGAGGTTAAGCTAGGCGATACGCTGCTGGTCGAAGATACGCCTGAGGACTTTGGGCGTATCGCTGCCCAGACAGCCAAGCAGGTGATCCTGCAGCGCATGCGTGAGGCTGAGCGCGAGGCTCAGTTTCAGGAATATCAGGAGCGTGTTGGCGATCTGGTGACCGGCACTGTGCAAAGTGACACCGGGGATGTGGTGACGGTCGGCTTGGGCCGCACGGAGGCGATTCTGCCCCGCAGCCAGCAGATGCCGGGTGAGCGTTATAAGATGCACGAGAAAGTGCGTGCCTATGTGATGGAGGTGCGCCGCACCAACCGCGGTCCGCAAATCGTCCTTAGTCGCACACATCGCAACATGCTACGCCGCCTGCTGGAATACGAAGTGCCAGAAATTTACAACGGCACTGTTGAGATCAAGGGAATTGCCCGCGAGCCTGGTGCACGCTCGAAAGTGGCGGTGGCGGCTTTGCAGCCTGGCGCCGATCCTGTGGGCGCGTGTGTGGGAATGCGCGGCATGCGCATTCAGAGCATTGTCAAAGAACTGAACAATGAGAAGATTGACGTCATCGAGTGGAACCCAGACCAAGCGGTTTTCATTTCGAAAGCCCTAAGCCCAGCTCGGGTGAGTGCTGTGTTCTTGGATGACGATCCCGATCAAGGCCGCACAGCGATGGTTGTCGTGCCTGATGACCAACTCTCGCTAGCAATTGGACGCGAGGGGCAGAACGCACGCCTGGCGGCCAAGCTCACCGGCTGGCGCATTGACATCAAGAGTGTAACCGAAGCTGCCAGCGACTCGTATGCTGCGATCAACGATCCTGAGGCAGCCAGCCTGCGTGAAGAGCATGCTGCGAAGGTCGAGCAGGTGGCCTATATTCTTGATAAGAAAGCCAACAATCGCCCCATCATGCCTGAAGACTACGATCTGCTGGTAGACTTCGTCAAGACAGTCGAGAATCACTGGCTACAGCTACGCGAGGCCACACGCTCGGAATGGCGCACGCGGCGCGAAGAGGCGCGGGCTCGTGTTCCGGAGGCTGCCTATCGTTTCTCGCTAGAGGAAACCGATCTTCCCCTGCGTGTGTTCAATATCCTGGTCGACGCTGGTTACAATACGGTCGGGGATGTGATGGAGCAGTATTATTTCGATCCGGAGCAGTTTCTCCGGCTGCCGGACTTTAATCGCTCCTCGTTGCAGGCTGTGGAAAAGATGGTTGAGACTATCACCTTCCCTGAGCCGGTTGTTGAGGCAGAGGGTGTGCAGCCTGAGACCCCCCTGGAAGGCCCGGTGGCTGTGGCCCAGGAGGCGGAAGCTGTGGTCGAGGCTGGCACCGAGGTCGGGGAGGAGCCCCTGGAGCCGGTTGCAGGAGTACCAGCGCAGCCAGTGGCGGAGGCTGGGTTGGATGATGAGCTGGCCCGCGCCCGCCGCGCTGAGCTGGTTGCTCGTATGACGGGGCTGAGTGCAGACAGGCCCGGGCCAGAAGCGATTGCCAGTGCAGAGCCATCTGTGGCAGAAGTAGAGGCGGCAGCTGAAGCGGAGCCAGTTGCTGCTCTGGCAGACGAGAGTGACAGGGATGTGCGCAGGCGCTCAGAACGGTTTGAGGATGTCGACTTCGCTGATTTAGAAGAAGAGTATGCCGAGGACATGACTGAGGAACAGCGTGCTGAGCTGGATCGTGAACGCGCCAAACAGCGCCGCCGTGAGCTGGTCTACGATGAGGACCTGGGACGTGTGGTCGTAAAACGGCGGCGCAAGCGTGGTCGTGACCGTGACCTGCTGGATTGGAATGATGAGGAAGAACTCTAAAGGCAGACGTTTTGGCAGGTGGGTGACCGATGGCTGCCCGTCATAAGCATGTCCCGCAGCGCATGTGTGTAGTGTGCCGTTCAGTGGAGTCTAAACGGGCGCTGACTCGCCTGGTGCGGACAGTTGACCAGGGTGTACAGATCGATCCGACAGGCAAACGCAATGGACGGGGCGCCTACCTATGCGATAACCCGATCTGTTGGGAAGTGGCTGCCCGTGGCGAAGTGCTGGACAAGGCGCTGCGAACGAAGTTGACGGAAGAAGAGCGTGCAGAGATCGCTGCGCATGGGGCGCAGATAGCATCTCAGGTTAAAGAACTATGATAAACCGGCTTGAGTAGTCCGGGAGTGTGCCTCGCGGTGCGGAAGCGGGTTTGCAGTACCCGTTGAGCGCCGCCGACCCCATCAGATCAGTTGCTCTGGGCACACTCCCACATAATCCAGACAATGCATAGCCGGAGTGTGTGGAGGTGCTCATGGCAGAAGCAACAAATGACAAGACTCTTGAAATCCCAGAGTTTCTTACCGTGCGCGATCTGGCAAACCTGATGCAAGCCAGTCCCATCGACGTGATCAAGGAGCTGATGGGCAACGGTATCATGGCTAGCATCAATCAGCAAATCGACTACGAGACAGCCGCAATTGTGGCTGCCGAAATGGGCTTCGAGCCGCACCCGGTGGCGAAGGCAGTGGAGGCTGAGGGAGAAGAAGCTAAGACCACGCAGCTTTGGCGTCGGTTCTATGAGGACGAAGACCCCGCCAAGCTTACCGTTCGCCCGCCAGTGGTGACTATTCTGGGGCATGTGGATCATGGCAAGACCAGTCTGCTTGACAAGATTCGTGCGTCCAACGTAGCAGGTGGTGAAGCAGGTGGCATCACCCAACACATTGGCGCTTACCAGATAACGCACGAGGGACGCAAGATCACGTTCTTGGACACGCCAGGCCACGAGGCCTTCACAGCGATGCGTGCTCGTGGCGCCCAGGGAGCTGACATCGCAGTGTTGGTTGTGGCGGCCGACGATGGCGTAATGCCGCAGACTCGCGAAGCTTACAACCATGCCAAAGCTGCTGGGGTTCCGATTATCGTCGCATTGAACAAGATGGACCGCCCTCAGGCTAACCCAGATAAGGTCAAGCAACAGCTTGCCGACATAGGGTTGGTCCCCGATGAGTGGGATGGCGGCACTATGGTGGTACCGGTCTCGGCCAAGACGGGTGACGGGATCGAAGATCTGTTGGAAGCGATCCTGCTTGTGGCGGATGAGACGGATATCCGTGCCAACCCACAGGGCAAGACAGCGGGTACTGTCCTCGAGGCGGCGCTTGATCGCAGCCGGGGCGTGATGGCCACTTTACTTGTCCAGAACGGTGTGCTCCACCGTGGCGATACAGTGCTTGCAGGCATGGCCTACGGGCGGATTAAGGCGATGTTCAACGAGTGGGGTGAAGAGTTGCAGGAAGCTGGACCATCGACGCCAGTGCGGGTCATGGGTCTGAATGCAGTGCCGGAACCGGGCACTCTGTTCAGTACCGTTAAGAATGAAAAAGAGGCCCGCGCCATTGTCACCGAGCACAGTACAGCGACGCGGCAGGTGATTCAGGAGCGTGGACCCTTCACTCTTGAGGAGCTCTACGCCCGGTTCCAGGCGGGTGAGGCCAAGGAACTAAACCTGATCATCAAGGCTGATACGCAGGGATCCCTTGAGCCGATTGTCAGCTCGCTGGAGAAATTGAGCGTCAAAGAAGACGACCGCGATCTGAAGGTGCGCATCCTACACACTGACATTGGCAATGTGTCCGAGTCGGACGTGATGCTTGCTTCAGCTTCTGGCGCAATCATCATCGGGTTTGAGGTCGATGTCGATGCGTCGACCCGTAAGCGCGCTGACAGTGAAGGCGTTGAGATTCGTCTCTATGACGTGATCTACAATCTGGTTGAAGAGGTTGAACAGGCGCTGGAAGGGTTGCTTGAACCGGTATATGAGGACAAGGTCGTGGGGGCTGCCGAGGTGCGGCAGGTCTTTCGCATCTCGAAGGTGGGAGCGGTAGCCGGTTGTTACATCCGTGAAGGTGAAGCTCGCCGTGACGCCAAAGTGCGCATCATTCGCAACCACAAGATCATCTACCAGGGTAGCCTGGCATCGCTCAAACGTTTCCAAGAAGACGTGCGAGAGGTACGTTCCGGCTTTGAGTGTGGCATTAGTGTGGTGGGCTTCGATGACTACCAGGAAGGAGACGTGATCCAGTTTACAGTTCGCGAGCGGGTACGTTGAGTTCGACATCCCGTCGTATGATCTGCCCAGGTGGTTGACCATGCCAACCAGAGCACAAGAACGTGTTGCCGAGCGCATCCAAGAGATTTTGAGCGAGTTGATCGAGTTTGAGGTTGCTGACCCGCGTCTTGTGGGCGTGACGGTGCTGGACGTCGGGATTGACCGCGAGCTGATGTATGCAACCGTCTACATTTCGTCATTGGGGGGAGAAGAGGTGCGCGATGAGGTGATGCAGGGTTTGCAGTCGGCGACTGGCTACCTGCGTCGCGAGTTGGGGAGGCGCATCCGGCTGCGCCATGTACCTGAGTTGCACTTTCGCTGGGATGAGACTGCCGCGCGGGCGGCTCGCATCGAGGAACTGCTTGACTCGCTCTATATCCCGCCCGCAGAAGAAGGATCAGACAGACCCGGTGAAGAAGATGTCTGATCTTGTCAGGCTAGTGCAGGCTGCTAGCCGAATTGCCATTGTCGTGCACGTCGATCCCGATCCAGATGCTGTCGGATCGGCGCTTGGTCTGGCCCTTGCGCTGGATGCTTTAGGTAAAGAGGTTGTTCTTCTGTGCGACGATCCAGTCCCGTCGGAGGTACGTTTTCTCCCGGGCGTAGACCGTTTCGTGAACATGTTGCCAGCCGGGGTCGCGCCGGACCTTTTGATCAGTGTGGACACCAGCGATGCAGAACGGCTTGGCAAAGTGGCTGAGCCTTTGCTTCGAAGTGGTATCCCCGTGATCAATATCGACCATCATGTTACCAACCTTCAGTTTGGCGCGATCAACTTGGTAGCGACGGAGTGCGCCTCGGCTGCCGAGTTGATGCTTCAGGTCGTAGAGGCGCTGGGTGTACCGCTCTCGAAGGAGATCTCAACCTGCCTGCTGGCGGGGCTAGTGGGCGATACACGCAGCTTTTCGACTCCCAGTGTGACTTCCGACACGCTTGCAGTGGCCTCACGGCTTGTCGCAGCGGGCGCAGAGCTGCACACCATCGTTGAGCTTGTCTTCAACCGCAAGACGGTTGAGACACTTCGACTATGGGGTCTCGCCCTCACCAAGGTGTGTGTGGAGAATGGGCTGATTTGGGTCAGCCTGCCGTATGCTGAGCGTCTCGCGTTGGGCCTGAATGTCGTGTCTGAGAAGGGACTCTCGAACCTCTTGCTCAACGCCGAGGCGGCGACCATCTCCGCCGTATTCACTGAACAGTCTGACGGGCGTGTGATCGCCAGTTTTCGTGCAAAGCCCGGCTATGATGTGGCTTCGGTAGCGCTGACGCTTGGTGGAGGTGGGCATCAGCTCGCTGCGGGCTGCACAATTGATGGCCCACTAGATCAGGCCGTTGAGCGCGTACTGGCGTTGCTCAAAGGGCAAGCCGCCGCGCCGCAACGCGGTGAGGAGTGATCGCTGCTTGGTTGAAGGGCTGTTGAACGTCAATAAGCCGCCTGGTCCTACCTCGCACGATATTGTGGCGGCGGTGCGGCGCGGGACGGGTGAGCGTCGAGTGGGCCATGCCGGAACGCTCGATCCTCAGGCTGAAGGAGTGCTCGTGCTCGCGCTGGGTCAGGCCACCCGCTTGGTAGAATACCTGACCGCCTCTTCCAAAGAATACCTAGCGCAGATCACGCTTGGCATCACAACCGACACCTGCGATGCATCGGGCACCGTGCTGACCAGAAAACCTCTGCCAGCAGGTCTGGACCGCGCCCGCGTGCTCGCAGCCCTTGAACGGTTTCGCGGCGAGATCGATCAGGTCCCTCCGATTTATTCGGCGATCAAGATCAACGGTAGGTCTGCTCACTATCGGGCGCGGGCTGGTGAGGACATACGGCTGGAGTCGCGTCGTGTGTTGATTGAACACCTCGTGCTGCAAGATTTCAATCCACCGCACCTCCAGGTTGCAGTGCGCTGTTCGCCAGGTACTTACATCCGCAGCTTAGCACGCGACTTGGGAGAGACTCTGGGGTGCGGCGCACACCTCTCGGCGCTGAGGCGCACTGCCAGCGGCGGTTTTCGGCTTGAAGATGCCACCGATTGGGGTAGACTCACAGCGGCGTTTCTCGACGGTTCGTGGCGGGGTTGTTTGCTGCCTGCCGATCTTGCGTTGGATGGTACGCCTAAGGTGCTGCTTGACGAGGTTGGATCGAAGCGTGTGCTCAATGGTCAATCAGTGTCTATGGCCGAAGCACACGATGGGCTGGCACGGGCCTATGGACCTGATGGCCGTTTTGTCGCTGTACTTTTTGGCGATCCAGAGCATGGAACGTGGCGTCCTGTGAAGGTGTTTCTATCCACCACCTGAGATATGTATCGCCCTGTGCGGGGCATTCGAGAGGCAACATGCGGCATATCACTTCGCTTACGGAAGCCAAGCTCTCCCTCCCTTCGGTGATTACTATCGGCGCCTATGATGGTGTCCACCGTGGGCACCAGTACCTGGTCAGTAAACTAGTGACCAGTGCGCGCGCTGCCGGGCACGTGCCGGTTGTTCTAACCTTTTATCCGCATCCTGAGATCGTGTTGCGTGGCTCTCAGCTTGGCTTCTACCTGACGTTGCCTGACGAAAAGGCTCGCTTGCTGGCCAATCTGGGGGTGGAACTGGTTGTGACTCACCCCTTCGATGACGAGGTGCGCCAGATCAGGGCTAGCGAGTTTGTAGACAGGCTGCTTGAGCATCTAAATATGCGTGCGTTGTGGGTGGGTGAGGATTTCGCTATGGGCTACCAGCGCGAAGGCGACGTTGATTTCTTGCGCGCGCAAGGCCGTGAAAAGGGGTTTCAGGTCGAAGTGGTAGACCTGATGGATGCCGGTGACGAGCGTGTCAGCAGCAGCCGGGTGCGTGTGGCGCTGGCTGCTGGAGATGTAGCTGAGGCTGCTCGGCTGTTAGGCCGCCCACATTTCGTCACTGGGGAGGTTATAGCCGGGGCGCGACGGGGCCGTACGCTGGGCTTCCCGACGGCCAATCTCTCGGTGCCTCCGGAACTGGCCATGCCCGCACGCGGCGTCTATGTAGGCTGGGTGCCGATCGGCAAAAGGCCTCAACCTGCTGTCATTAACATCGGCCTGCGCCCGACCTTTGACGGCACCAGCGCAGTGATTGTCGAGGCGCACTTGATTGACTTCTCTGGCGACCTTTACGGGCAGCGGATCGAAGTGCACTTTGTGGCTCGGCTACGCGATGAGCAGAAATTTGCTGGTGTCGAGGCCCTAGTTGCTCAGATTCGGCGCGATGTACAGCGAGGGCGTGAGGTGTTAGCTGCCCAAGCCAGGGAGGCAGGAACAAGCTGAAAGGGGCAGGTGGATGTTGGGAAAACACTCTCCTGCATGGGCCTCAGGGAGGTGTGATCGGCGCGACGAGGGTCGGTGCGGTGGGCGCCGGGGCGGTTCCTGCCAGGCGAGCGACAATCAGATCACGAAGCGCTTCAGCCAGGGGGCGGTTATGAGCCGTTTCGGGTGCTTCGGCGAGATATGTCTCCAGTGTCGCCAGTGCTTCTGACAGTTTGCCCTGCCCAATCTGGGCCTGCGCCATCCCGAACAGCGCGTCGACATACGTTGGGTCAAGTGCGTAGGCCTCCGCATAGTCGTCAATAGCAGTCTGCCAGCGTTGTAAGTATAGGTAAGCTGTTGCTCGCAAGCTGAGTGCTTCCAGGAAGTTGGCTTTGATGGCCAGCGCCTCACTGGCCTCGTCTGCCGCGGCTTCATAATCCTCGATCAGGAAGTGGGCCAATCCAAGCCAGTAGCGTGCCTCCGCGTTCGATGGTTCGCGTGCCACGGCGCTGATCAACATTCCACGTGCCGCCTGCGTATTGCCGGTGGCCAGATAGGTTTGTCCCAGCGTGATCTCAAGCTCGGTTGTTTGGAGGCCCAGACCATGCGCTGCCTCAAGGTCGGCGATAGCCTCGTCCTCCAGATGTAAGTCGGTGTAGAGCTTTCCGCGCTCATAGTAAGCTGCGGCATAATTTGGGTCGAGAGCCAGTGCTACATTCAGGTCAACCAGCGCCAACTGTGTCTCTCCGAGCTGCCGATATAAAAGCGCCCGTTCGTAGTAGGGTGTGGCTTGGTCGGGCATCAGCAGCACAGCTTTGGTGAGATCATCCAGCACTCGTGGCAGGTCGGGCTGTGGCAAGTCACGCAGTATCCGGCCACGCACAAGGTACGTCTTGCCATAGTAAGGGTCGAGCGCCTCGGCATGGTCAAGGTCGGCCAATGCGGCCTCTGTGTCTCCTGTTCGTATCAACACCTCTGCCCTAGCGACATACACATCGGGCCTGTAGGGTTCTAGAGCGCTGGCCGCTGCATAGTCCAGGAGTGCAGCCTCGTCGTTGCCAAGTGCTGCCCATGCCTGCCCCCGGCGAAAGTAGGCTTCGGCGTAGGCGGGATTCTCAAGAATTGCCAGAGAGTAGTCGTTGATGGCCTGCACTAAGTTCCCCTTCTCGACGTTGCGATCTCCGGCAGCCAGGCTGTCTGCTGCTGCACCAGGAGCAGGGGGTGGGGTAGGGGAGGATATAAGCGTCAGCGCCGGGAGAGGAGTGGTGGTGGCATATGGCCGTGGTGTCTCAAGGGGGGGCAAGGTGGCCGTTGAATCCCCGATCACGATCTCGGTGGACGCTGCTGTCTGGGGCAGACTGCTGTCATCTGGGCCTACACACGCGAATAGCCCGATCGTCACAGCGATGAGGGCCGCAGTGAGCATGACCCTCTGTGAGCATATGTTGTGCACTGTCTTCCTCACTTCTTTAGACCAGCTCGTCGAGAAACTCCACCGCCAGAAGGGTCGTCAACGTGAAAGTTGTGATATGGTGTGTCGCGTGTGATTTATGGGCAACAAGTTCTCCTCTCAAGATGGTGCTGTGAAGGATACCGCAGGCTGTGTGACACAGCCCACAATTGCGCAGCTGCTCAGCCAGGGTTGCTTCCCTTCTGTGAATCGTGTAAGCTAGCAATCAGCTGATCTCCAATCGAAGGTCTCCAAATGTGCCGAGAGGAGGAATATGGCAGTGCAGCCTGATCTCTCTTATCGCCGCAGTGTGTGGGCTTCCAGCCTGATCACCCTGGCGGGATTAGCCCTGTTCGTTGGTATTGCCGCACTCATACCTCGCCCAGGCAGCCGGGTGGGCATCCTGATACTGAGCATCTTCCTGGCGCTGGTACCCGCTGTGGTTTGGTTGGTCTTTTTTGCCCAGCAGGATCGGGCCGAACCGGAACCGAAGCGTCTGGTAGCTCGCATGTTTGCCTTCGGGGCGCTGGCTGCTGCGGCAGTTGCCATCCCTCTCGCTGATGTCATGATCAACCAGACGATCAGCCAGTTTCCCAGTTTGGTGATGCGTCTGATTCTGACCACCTTGAGCATCTCCCTGATGCAGGAAGTGCTCAAGGTGGCAATGGTCCGCTATGTTGTCCTTGGTACCAACGAGTTTGATCGCCACCCGGATGGTATCGTGTATGGGCTGGCCTCTGGGCTGGGCTTTGCCACGGTGCTGAATGTGGCTTACGTCCTGCAATCTGGCGGTGTGCTACCGCTGGCGGGGGCTATCCGCGCAGTCGATGCCGCCCTGATCCATGGGGCACTGGGAGCAGTCAGCGGATACTACATTGGCCGTGTAAAGATCGATGGCAAGAAGGTTGGTTGGTTGGCGCAAGGCTTGGCCGTGGTCACCGTTGTGAACGGGATTTACCAGGTCGCCAGCGAGGAGCTGAGCCGCCGATTGGTGTTCAATCCCTGGTACAGCCTGATTGTGTCTGTGGCGCTGGCGGTGATCGTTGGTGTGGTTCTGTTTGCCTTTTTCCGCCGGGCGTTGCGCCGGGCCAGTGGCGACTTGAGCACCATCTCCATCCAGGCCCATGCCCGCTCCAAGGATATGCCATGGGACATCAAAGTCCGCTACGACTGGCTGTTGATCGGGGCACTCCTACTAGCGCTGGCCGTGGGGTTGGGTGCAGGGGTGATCATGGCCTCTCGGACGATTCCCTATACGGGCGAGGAAATGACGCTTGATTTCCGCTATCCGGCAGGATGGGCCGTCGAGTCGAGCGATCCTGGCAACCTGGTTCTACGCGACCTGAATGTGCAGGGTGTGTTCAAGCCGATCATCAGCATGACGGATGAGAAAGTGCGCGCTGGTGCCACACTGGACTTGCTGGTGGCCGATTGGGTGGCGTCTAGAGAACGTCAGGACACTTTGTATACCGAGATCGTGCGCCAGACCGATCTAACGGTTGGAGGGTATCCTGCGGTCCGTACTGAATACCAATATGCAACTGCCACCAGTGCAGGCCCGGCTGTGGTCATGGGCATCGAGACCTATGTGCTGGTAGGGACCCGCCTCTACACGTTTCGCTACGAATCTGAACCTGCGGCTTTCGATACGCACTTGGCACGGTACGAACGGCTGCTGCGGTCAGTTCGGTTTCGAGACGTCCAGTAGTGGGATAGTTGGGTTGTGAAGGAGAGTATCTATGCGTCGAGCAGTGTATGTCCTAGCAATGCTGACATTGGCTGCCCTGGCCTGCAACACGCCGGGACTGGCCTCCAGCCCTACGACGGTAACAGTTCAGCAGCCTTCTCAACAGCAGCCCACGCCAACTCCACCCACCGTACCGCAGCCGTCGCCTGGCGAACGGGCGACGGAGCTTACCCCAGAGCAGATCGCCCAGATCGCCCGTTCATCTGTGCAAATCTTGGCGGCACAGAACCAGGGCGGCAGCCTGGAACCGCTGTGGACCGGTTCCGGCACGATCATTTCTCCGGATGGTGAGATCCTGACCAACTGCCACGTGGCTTGCGGGGCGCCAGTCCTGGAGATTCTGATTACCAGCAATCCCGACCAGCCGCCAGAGCCGAAGTACATTGCCGAAATCTCACATTATGATGAAAACCTCGACCTGGCGCTGCTGCGCATCACAAGTGATCTGAACGGCAATCCGGTCACTCTGAGCAATCTGCCGTATCTTGAGATAGGGAACTCGGACCAACTTCAATTGGGCGACAAACTGTATATTTTCGGCTATCCCGGCGTCGGTGGTGAGACCATCACTTTCACAACAGGTGCTGTGAGTGGCTTCGAGAGCGCTACTGTGGGAGGCCAATCGCAGCGTGTGGTGGTCAAGACAGATGCTGAGATCGCCAGCGGCAACAGCGGCGGCACCGCCGTGGACCTGTCCGGTAGGTTGGTAGCCGTTCCCACTGCTGTCAACCCTGATGTGCGTGAAGGCGTAACACTGGGTGGGCTGGGGATATTGCGTCCAGTCAATCTAGTGACCGTCGTGCGACAGCAGGCGGGGGCCCCACCACCGCTTGAGAGTGCTGACCTTCCGCCCGGCGAGGATCCGGACCCCTACGAACCCAATGAAACACTTGATGAGGCTTACGGCCCTCTGAACTCTGGTGACCAGATCACGGCCTACATTACTTGGGCAGAAGATATCGATGTGTTCTGGTTCACGTCCAGTACTACTGCACCCATCGAGGTGTCCTTGTACAATATTCCATCAGGCACTGACTACGACCTCTACCTGCTTGACAGCAACGCCGACGTACTTGCTTCGTCGGAGAGCGAGACTGCTGAGGAATATATCTCTTATACTCCGCGTGCTGCCGGAACGTACTGGATCGGAGTCATTTCTTACAGCGGGGCCAGTGCAAGCCAGCCTTACACGCTGGTCTTGACCTACGATGGTGGTCGAGGTGGTGGGCCTTCGACTGGGGAAATTAGGATCACGGGACGTGCTGTCGACGGTGCCACGGGCCAGCCGTTAGGAGGCGGCGTATTCGGCATCCTATCGCCCAACGCATCCTGTGCGCAGTTCTTCGGCGCACGGGAGCTGGATATGAGCTTGGTCGTAGCGTTTGGCGAGACGAACAGTGCGGGCTATTTCGAGCTTGGTGGCGTGCCGCGCGGCGCAACCTACTCAGCCTTCTTTGTGTATGGGAACGACTACATCTGCGAGGATGGTTGGCTGGATGTGCCGACCGATGCTGTGGACTCGGATCTGGGTGACATTGAAATGTCGTTCAGGTAAGGCTGAATTTCTGTTTACTGTCTGGCCGACCTAGCAGAGACGGGTCGGCCTTTTGTCTGCCGGAGAGGGATAACTCATGGACATCCATCGGGTTGAGAGCAGGTCGGAGCTGCGTCGCTTTATTGAACTTCCCTATCGGCTTTACCGGGATGACCCTGTCTGGGTGCCACCGCTGCGCAGTGAGCAATGGGGACAGTTCGAGCCGCACCGCAATCCGATGCTGAATCACTGTGAGTATGACCTGTTCTTGCTAGTTGAGGGTAAACAGGTGATCGGGCGTGTGGCGGCCTTCGTAGATCACATTGCGATGGAGACATGGGGTGAGAAGATCGGGTTCTTTGGTTCCTATGAATGTATCGACAACATGCAGGCGTCTCGTCTGCTGCTGGATGCAGCCCGCGCTTGGCTGAGCAGGCACGGTATCCAGAGAATGCGCGGTCCGTGGAGTTTTGCTTCTCAGGAGTGGGGGACCGTGGTCGAAGGTTACGAACCGCCGCCGGTGATCATGGGGCCTTATAACCCGCCCTATTACAATGATCACCTGAGAGCTTACGGGCTGGAAAAAGTCAAAGACCTGCTAGTGTACTACATTGACACCGCAGAGGGTTACAAGATACCGGAGCGATACCTGACCCTGACCGACCGAATCCAACAGCGGTATGGAGTCACTGTCAGGTCCATCGACATGAAGCGGCTGACAGAGGAGGTCGTTGCCATTGTAGACGTGATGAACCGCTCGATTATCGAGAATTGGGGCTATTACCCTGTCACCGAGGCGGAGGCTCATGCCATAGCGCGTGATCTGAAGCAGATTATTAACCCCGCAACAGTGCTGATCGCCGAGGGACCTGACGGTAAAGCCATTGGGTGTATCCTGCCCCTTCCGGACATCAACGTGCTGCTGCGTGGATTAAACGGACGATTGCTGCCCTTTGGCTGGTTGAAACTGCTGTGGGGCATCCCACGCCTCCGGCAGTACCGGCTGTGGGCGCTGGGTGTCGTGCCTGAATATCAGGGTAAAGCCATTGATGCGCTGATGTACCGCCGACTGTACGATGTGCTCAATGCGGCTGGCGTCCGCATCGAGATTAACTATGTTCTGGAGGACAACATCCGCATGAACAACACCCTGCGTCGCCTGGGGGTCAAACCGCTGCGCCGATACCGGGTGTACGAAATGGCTGTCTGAACGGCTGGGCCTCTCATAAAGAGCCTGGCCTGAGCAAAGCCCTCTGCGCTTGCTTGGGTTATGTCAAGATCGCCGTAGAACTCTTGCGGAATTGTGCTGAACAGGTTGCTCAGCAGATGGTTTCTGCACAGTCACACCGATTTTGTTGACTCAGCCCGTGCTCCCGTGCTAAAATGCGCCCAACTAAAGGGGTGTAATTGTATGCTGTCCATAAGTATCAGGCTGGTGCTGCCCCTCAGTGGCAATGATGCTAATGCTAATCTCTGCCGTCGCGGGCGCAGCCTGATGCCGTCCGGTGTGCCCTGAGCACACTTTATGCCAGACAGACTGCCGCCCGCGTTGAGACGCAGGGCGGTTTTTTTATCGACAATCCAAGCACACAGCTCACGTAGGAGAAGAAGCGATGCTCAAGACACATACGTGTGGAGAACTCCGTCTACAACATGTTGGACTACACGTGACACTTGCAGGGTGGGTTAACCGCAGGCGCGAGTTTGGCGCTCTGATCTTTATCGACCTCCGAGATCGGTGGGGCGTTACCCAGATCGTGATCGATGCTAGCCGTGCACCGGATGCACATGCTGTCGCCAGTGAGGTGCGCAGCGAATACGTCTTGCAGATCGAAGGGGAAGTCCAAGCGCGTACGCCGGAGACGATTAACCCCAAGATGGAGACGGGTGAGATCGAGATCATCGCAACAGCAGTCCGAGTGCTCAACCCCGCGAAGACCCCTCCATTTGAGATCGTCAGCGAGCAGGATCCAAACGAGGAGACCCGGATGCGCTGGCGCTACCTCGACCTGCGCCGTGCACGGATGCAGCGTAACCTTGTCATGCGGCATGAAGCGATTCTGTTTATTCGTAAGTTTCTGTCAGAGCGTGGTTTCATTGAGATCGAGACGCCGATCCTGTTCAAAAGCACTCCAGAGGGCGCTCGCGACTATCTGGTTCCCAGTCGTGTACATCCTGGCAGATTCTATGCTCTGCCGCAAAGTCCTCAGCAACTCAAGCAACTGTTGATGGTCGCAGGCTATGAGCGTTACTTCCAGATCGCCCGTTGCTTCCGCGATGAGGATCAGCGTGGGGATCGCCAGCCCGAATTCACACAGCTCGATATGGAGATGAGCTTCGTTGAGCGTGAGGATGTGCTGCGTCTGGTTGAGGAGTTGATGATCGGGATGGTCGAGGCGGTGTCAGAAAAGCGGCTGATGTTCAAACCCTTCCCTCGATTAAGCCATGCTGAGGCGCTGGCGCGATTTGGCACAGATCGACCCGACCTGCGTTTTGGACTTGAGCTTACTGAGGTCAGTGACATCGCAGGGCGTAGCGGATTCCGTGTGTTTACCAATGCGATCGAGGCGGGTGGTAAGGTATGTGCACTTGTAGCGCCAGGCTGCGCTGATTACAGCCGCAAGGAAATCGAAGGATTGGAGGAGATCGTCAAGGAAGCAGGGGCCAAGGGCCTGGTGGCCATAGCTGTCGGGGCGGATGGCCACCCAAAGTCGACCGTCGCCAAGTTTTTCAGTGCCGACCTGATGGCTGAGCTGATCGCAGCGGTAGAAGCCAAACCCCTCGACTTGATCCTGCTCGTGGCTGATGTGTCTGCCGTAGTTAACGAAGCGCTGTCGACCCTGCGGACAGAGCTTGGCGCTCGTCTGAATTTGGCGGATCCGGATGTGCTAAGCTTCTGCTGGATTATCGACTTCCCGTTGTTTGAGTGGAATGCAGAGGAGAACCGCTGGGATCCATCCCATCACATGTTCACTTCCCCCCAGCCTGGACACGAGCATCTGCTCGACAGCGAGCCGGGCGCAGTGAAGAGCCAGCAGTACGACCTGGTGTGCAACGGTTATGAGGTAGCTGGTGGCAGCATCCGTATCCATGACCGCAATATTCAAGAGAAGGTCTTCAGGCTGATTGGCTTGAATATGGAGCAGGCCAAGGAACGTTTTGGACACATGCTAGAGGCGTTCGAGTACGGCGCACCGCCCCACGGGGGGATCGCTCCAGGCATTGATCGTTTGGTGATGCTCATGGCAGGAGAGCCGAATATCCGCGAGGTGATGGCCTTCCCCAAGAACCAACGTGCGATGGACCTGATGGCGGGTGCTCCAAGCGAAGTGGACCCCAAGCAACTCGATGAACTTCACATCAGTATTGCCCTCGACGACTGAGACTCAAGGTGCTCGCGTTTTTATGAGAGAGGGAGGGCAAAGGGTGATGTGAGAAGTGATGAGGAAGTAGGCTGCAATGGGAAGAGGCCTGTCGGCAGCGCGGTAGTCACGATGATATTCGTCATCTTACACACGAATCGGGACAATCTATGACCCAAGCAAGCACCGTTGCCCTTAATCGCGGCGTCAAGCTTGATCGAAGACGCTATATCCGCGTGTTGTTCTTCTTTGGCCGCATCTTTCTGGACCTGTTGTGGTGGGAGGTTCTGCTCAGGCAACTGTTGGGGAAGAAGTATGCGGCACGACACCGTCCGCAGCGCCTGCGCCGTTATGCCCACCAGTTTCGTCAACTCGCGGTTCGCATGGGCGGGGTGATGATCAAGCTGGGGCAGTTCGTCAGCGCCCGTGTAGATGTGATGCCGCACGAGATCACCGATGAGTTGGCTGGTCTCCAGGATGAGGTACCACCCGAACCGCTGGAGGTGATCTTGGGAGTGGTCCAGGAGGAGATGGGTGTCTCACCCGACGACCTATTTGTGGCGTTTGAAACCGAAACGCGAGCTGCTGCCTCACTTGGTCAAGTACATCGGGCGCGGTTGAAGAGTGGCGAGCATGTGGCGGTCAAGATTCAACGCCCTGGCATCGAGATCACCGTCGCTACTGATCTGGAGGCACTCCATGTCGTGGCTCGTTGGGCGATGGCATGGCCGGTGATCCGCAAGCGTGCAGATGTTCCGGCTTTGCTCCAAGAGTTCGCCAGGACGTTGTGGGAAGAGTTGGATTATGTCTCAGAGGCCGCCAATGCGGAGCGTTTTGCCGAGCTATTTGCGGATGATCACCGTGTGTACATCCCTGCCATTTATCGCGAGTATTCAACTCGCCGTGTATTGACGATGGAGGATGTGACCAGCATCAAGATCACCGACCAGGCTGCTGTCAAGGCGGCTGGCGTCGACCAAGCCGTGGCTGCACGGCGGCTACTCGACATGTACCTGCGGATGATCTTCGAGTTTGGCTTCTTCCACGCCGACCCACACCCAGGTAACTTGTTCATCTATCCTCTGCCCGCTGAAACTCCAGCCGAGGATTTGGAGTTGCATCCAGCAGGGGATGGCCGTCCATTCTATGTCATCTTTGTTGACTTCGGCATGGTGGGCCACATCACCGACAAAGTCAGAGCGGGGCTGCGTGAGGCGCTGGTTGCCATTGGAACCCGGGACACACGGCGATTGCTTAAAGCCTATCAGATGTTGGGTGTGCTACTGCCTTCAGCGGATCTGGAACGCATTGAGCAGGCCGAAGCCGAGGTGCTGGGTTATATCTGGGGTAAGAGTATCCCAGAGCTGGCGCGGATGTCACACCAGGAGATGCGCGAATTTGCTATCAAGTACCGCGACCTACTCTATGAGCTGCCTTTCCAGGTACCCCAGGATTTCATCTACCTGGCACGTGCAGTTGGCATTCTGTCTGGCATCTGCACCATGCTAGACCCAGAGTTCAACCCCTGGGAACCTGTTGCACAGTATGCTCAGCAGTTTGTCGCTCAGGAGGCCAATGCCTCGGCTTCCCTGTTGATCGACGAAGCCCTGGCACTGGCACAGATCGCTGTCAGTCTGCCACGGCAACTCCAGGACGTTCTGACTCGCTTCCAGCATGGAGACATTGACCTGCGCATCAGCGCCGGGAAGGATTTCAGTATAGACCTGCACCGCTTGAGGCAGTCAGTGGATCGGCTAGTGCAGTCAGTGGTGTTTGCTGGTTTGCTGGTGAGCAGCACTCTGCTCTACACCGATGGACAGATTACACCAGGGCTGATCGGCTTCGGGCTGGCGGGCCTGGCGCTACTGTTGTTGCTGTTTAGGCCGCGTCGCAACGAGAAATGACACAGAGATCACGACAGTGCCCTTGTGTGTTCGATGTCACCTCGGCAGGTGCACGTCAAGCCATTGCATGATCAGGTCGATAATATGTGGCGGCGGTGCCAGGGTCTCTTCAAAGAACAGAAAATTCCCGTGCCCCCTGCCTTCATAGATGTGTATCTGGTAGTCCGTCAAACCTACCGACTCGCCGCTCTGGCAGGTGTAAGCCGATGGCGCATCATCCTGGGCGGCAATGCATAAAACTGGCGGATCTTTCTCCTCTTTCAGCGCTTCTAGAGCACTGTTGAAATCCACACCGAGATAGCTGCCAGGGGAGATCGGGATAGCAGCTATGCAACCTTCGTTGCACTCATCCACCGAGGCATCTGCCCCTACGCTGGCCCCAACCATGACAATGGTGTCTGGGTCGACGCCATCCATGGTTCGGAACAGCTGCAGCGCTGTCCGAGCCGCGGCGAGCATGGCTGCGTCAGTGAAATCCCCACCGCTTTCGCCGTGATCAGGAATGTCGAAAGCGAAGATCGCGTAGCCGCGGCCCTCAGAGGCAGGCGCGGCCAGTGGCGCTGTGCGCTGTGCGGCAGTCGGCTCTCCGCGCAGCGCAGCGATCAGCGGCTCCCATATCTCTTTACTGACTCCCATCTGATGCATCAACAGAATGCCGGGTGCTGGACCAACCGCTGGGGCATAATACATTCCGACCAGGGGGGTTCCGTCTTCAGAGTCAAACTCTATACGCTGGGGTTCTGGCAATGAGGGGACCTCTGTTGGCTCAGGAGCTTCTGTCGGCTCAGCCTGAGTTGGAGTCACTCTAGGCTCTGTCATGGAAGGCTGTTCGGTCGCTGTAGGCTTCTGAGCGATGCTTTCCGGTGTGGCAGGCGCACCCGTGCAGGCCATCAGGGGTATTGCAGCCAATACCCCTAAAAATATCGCGGGCAGCTGCTTACACATTCTAACCTCCCTCTGGAGCAGTCGATGATTCCCATTATACAGCGTTTGCCATCTACAGCTACTATGGTCAACCCCGATGATTCAGACAAATGTTAACCGATAGGACGACAGTCAGCAGGGAGACTTGTGACATTTGGAACTAAACTCCAGGTTGAAAATGGCTATTCTCTAGAATGGGCGATCAGTCGGCCTTATGTTTCTGGAGAGGATGATGCCGTATGACTATCACAGCAAACATGCTATACACCGACGAACTCGACTCCATGGGCCGCAAGGCTCGTGTCAGGATGCCCCCAGTCTCTCGTGCATATCGCCCAGCTGCGAGCCGGCTTTCCGACTTTGAGGAGTGCTGCATTCCATTGACGCCGGAACAGGCCATGGAAGAGGCCGCACGCTGCTTGCACTGCCCGACCCCTTCGGCCTGCGTTGGGGCGTGCCCGGTGGGCAATGACATTCCGGCAGCTCTGTGGGCCATTGAGCAGGGTAATTTCCTCGAAGCAGCCGAGATTTACCGTAGGACCAATCCAATGCCAGAGATTTGCGGCCGCGTATGTCCTGGCGAATCGAGTTGCGCTGCAAGCTGCGTCCTGACTCGGCGTGGCAAGGGCATCAACACCCGCGGCCTGGAAGCATTTGTTGCCGACTGGCAACGTGAGCACGGTGGAGTCCCTCTGCCCCCTAAGGCGACTTCGACGGGTAAGAAAGTGGCTGTCATCGGGGCAGGGCCTGCGGGCCTGACGGTAGCTGAGAAGGTCGTGCTAGCTGGTCATGACGTGACGGTGTATGACGCGATGCCTGCCCCGGGCGGTTTGCTGGTCTATGGCATTCCAAGCTTTAAGCTCAATAAGTCACTTGTTCAATGGAAGGTCGATTGGCTATCCCAGCTCGGCGTCAGGTTCGTGATGAACACCCGGGTCGGTAAAGACATCACGCTAGACGATTTGATCGAGCGTGACGGGTATGATGCTGTATTCATCGGCACTGGTGCACAGGTCGAGGCCAACATGAAGGTGCCAGGGGAAGACCTGGGGCGCGTCTATGGCTCACTTGACTTCCTGGTGCGGGCCAACGTGCCGGATGACATGCTGCCCGCCGACAAGCGCGACCGCGTGCAGGTTGGTGAGCGGGTTGCGGTCATCGGTGGCGGTGACACTGCTACCGACTGCTTGCGTACTGCGCTGAGGCTGGGTGCGGAAGAGGTGATCTGCTACTATCGCCGTACCGAAGCCGAGATGCCTGGCAATGCAGCTGAGCGCCACAACGCTATTGACGAGGGTGCTCGGATCATCTATCTGACTGCCCCGGTTGAGTTACTTGATCGTGATGGAGACGGCAATGTCGATGCGATGCGCATGATCCGTATGGAACTGGGCGAACCCGACAGCTCAGGTCGCCGCCGTCCGGTGCCTATCGAAGGATCGGAGTATGAGGTTGAGGTTGACGACGTGATCCTCGCTATCGGTTTCTGGCCGGATCCTCTGATCGGCGAGACAACACCCGACCTCAGGACTCACAAATGGGGGCTGGTCGCTGTCGATGAAAGGACCGGTCAGACCAGCCGTGAGAATATCTTTGCTGGCGGTGACAACGTGACAGGCCCGGCGCTGGTGAATGTCGCGCTGCGGGCTGGCCAGCGGGCTGCTGCGTCTATCAACAAGTACCTGGCGAGCAAATAGAACCTCCTTCTTCCAACAACAAAGAGGCAGAGACAGGCTGCCTGGTAGCCAGCGCAGCCTGTCTCTTTTCTGACAGGCTCCCCTTTCATACAATGGAGTCAATGTCAGCCCTGAGCCTAAGCAGGTAGTACAGCAGAATGAGTCCCCTCAGCCAGCGGATCAAACAACGGGGTGTGGAACTGGGCTTTTCCACAGTGGGTATCAGCCCGGCGGAACCTGCCTCTCACCTCCAGGCTTTCTTGGACTGGATCGAAGCCGGGATGCACGGGACGATGGACTACCTGGCACGCCCTGACCGTGTGGTTCGCCGCCGCGACTTGGCGTTGATTCTGCCCGGCGCCCAATCTGTGATCAGCGTGACGATGGACTATGCTGCTCCGGCGCTCCCTGACAGCATCACAGGCGACCTGGCGCGTGGCCGCATTTCAAACTATGCCTGGTCTGCCGACTATCACGCCGTGATGCTGTCACGTCTGGAGATTCTGGCGGCCTTCGTAAAAGTTGAGGCAGCAAGTGAGGTCTCTACCCGCGCCTACGTCGATACTGGCGCAATTTTAGAGCGAGACCATGCACAACGTGCAGGGTTGGGTTTTTTCGGCAAGAACACGCTGCTGATCCATCCCCGGCGGGGGAGTTACTTCTTTTTGGGGGAAGTCATCACCAACGCTACACTGGATTTCGACACGCCCGATCTCTCCATGCCGAGCTGCGGCACTTGTGAGCGCTGCATGGTGGCCTGCCCGACCAATGCTTTCCCGCGCCCTTACGTGCTCGACGCGCGTCGATGCATCTCATATCTGACGATTGAGCACAGAGGATTCATCCCATCAGAGTTACGCCCTCGAATGGGCAACTGGGTCTATGGCTGCGATGTGTGCCAACAAGTCTGTCCGTGGCAGCGCTTCACTCCGTCAGCGCCGTTGGTCGGTGAGTTCGCTGCCGTCCACGTTGATCGCGCTGCACCACCCCTCTCTACCCTGCTGACGCTCACAGACGAGACATTTGCGGAGCACTTTACCGGATCGGCAATCTACCGCATCAAGCGAGCACAGATGGTTCGCAATGCATGTATTGCCGCTGGCAACAGTGGTCTTGAAGATCTCTCTGCGCTTCTGATCCCTCTGTTGAGCGACGCAAGCCCACTGGTTCGCGGTCACGCTGCCTGGGCGCTGGGCAGGCTGAGGAAGGGTCGGGGAATGCTGCACAAGGCACTGACCCGTGAGAGCGATCAAGCCGTCCGTCAAGAGATCATAGCGGCTCTCGAGGGCAGCTCGTAGGCAAAACTGGGACGAGGTCTGGTATTATGGCCACTATGGATTGCGAGCAGGGGAACTTGGGCCAGCGAGAGGTTAGCGCCAACATGGCCCCGTACAGCGCCGGAGTTGCACATGCCAGCGATGCCAGTCTGGAACGTCTTCTGGCCTTGACAAAGCCCCAGAAAAACTGGCGGATGCTTGATGTGACAGCAGATGGCGGGCGTACAGCCCTTGCCTTTGCTTCATGTACTGAGCAAGTCATTGCCTGTGGTCTGACGCTCCCGATGATCGAGATAGCCCGACAGCGTGGTAGTCGGATGGCAGCTGGCAATTTGCGCTATGCCCAGGTCGATGCCGAACGGCTACCGTTTCCGGCAGAAGCTTTCGAGTGTGTCACTTGTCGGGTTGCAGCCCACCGTTTCTCGAACGTTGGCGCATTTGTCAGCGAGTGTGCACGTGTGCTGCGCTCCGGTGGCGTATTAGCCGTCGCCGATAACATCGTCAGCGGCGAACCGAAGGTCGCACGATTTGTGAACACCTTCGAGAGACTGCGCGATCCATCGCACAGTTGGGCCTATGCGCTCGAAGATTGGGAGACCTTTTTCTTCTCGGCAGGGTTGGCCGTTGTTCACCGTGAGACGGTCCAGAAGGAACTTGATTTTGACGAGTGGGCGGCCCGTGCCGGTGTCTCTGGCGCTGACCTCCTACGGCTGCGTGTGTTGTTAGTCCAGGCCCCTTCGGACGTTCGTTCCTGGCTCCAACCTCGTCAGGTTGGTGCTTGGTTGACCTTCAGGCTCACTGAGGGGATTGTCATTGGGCGGAAGGAATAGCAGGGCAGGGAGCGCAGGCATCCCGCGTTCCCTGCCCTGGCAGCCCTGGACTCTTCTGCTATTTCTCGCCAGAAGCGACGAAGATGCTGACCTGCGCCGATCCTTGCCCGCAGGTCGAGTCCGCACAACAATTCTCCCCGACGCAGTCAACCACGACGTTTTTCAATCCGGCTTCCTCAAACCAACGCCGCACGTCGTCGCGCTTGAAGCCCAGCCAGCGATCGTGTTGCTCGGTAGCCAGGAACTCAAAGTTATGCTCGTCGAGATCGGTGATCACCAATCTGCCACCCGGCTTGAGGATGCGCACCATCTCACAGATGGCCGCAGACGGAGACTCGACATGGTGTAGGTACATGTTGGCGAAGACATGGTCTACAGATTCGCTATTGAGGGGCAGCTTCTCCGCGTCACCGCGACGACAGTCCAGTGGAACCGCATGGCCGAACTTGGCGCGCAGCTGGGCCAGCATTGCCTCAGACTGGTCGATGGCAATTACCGCCAGCCCGGCTTGAAGCAGCGCCTCAGTGACAAAGCCAGTTCCTGCCCCAACGTCGGCAGCGTGCTGGCCTGGCCGCACCCCTGCCTCTTTTATGGCGCGATCCCGCACTGCGATCGAGAAGAAGCTCTCGCGCAACGTGTCCCACTGGCCTGCTATCTGATCAAAGTAACTTTTGCTATTCACTGGCAGTCTTCCTCCTAGGGAAGCTCTTGTAGCGGTAGGTCACATTGGTTTGTGTGCCACGATACGGGCACTGAAGAGCCGTGGGGTGCCTGTCGGGGTGGCAGGGAGGACCGTAGTTTCGACCTTGTGGACGATCTCGATATCTACGAAACCAGCCTCCTGCATGATCCCCACGTATTCATTCACGTCAATTGCACCCGTGATACACTCTGCCCATAGCGGCAGCTTGGCGCGCATTTCTGGGCTGAAACTGCCCTCGGTCACGATGTCACTAATCGACACACGCCCCCCTGGCTTGAGTACACGATATGCCTCACGAAACACGGCAGCTTTATCTGGTGAGAGGTTGATCACACAGTTGGAGATGATCACATCTACGCTGCTATCGACTACGGGCAGATTCTCGATCACCCCCTGCCGAAACTCAACATTCGTTGCTCTGACTCTCTCGCGGTTAGAGTTAGCTCTGGCGATCATTTCTGGCGTCATGTCAACACCGATCACGTGACCTGTTTCACCGACCTGACGGGCAGCCAGGAAGCAGTCGATGCCGCCCCCACTCCCTAGGTCCAGGACGGTCTCACCAGGCTTCAGACTCGCTATCGTCACTGGGTCGCCACATCCTAGAGCCAGGCCGGTCACCTCCACCGGCAGATCGCCCAACAGGGATCCCTCGTAAAGCTGGGATGCAGAGCAACTACACTCGGAGACTGCCGATGAGCCACAACAGGTGCTTACCGACGCGAGCGCACTGTATAAGTCACGTACTGCACTTCGTACTTGTTCTGCGTTGTTATCCATGGGTTCACCTTGTCAGTTATATCGATATACATCGATGTTTTGGGTCAAAAAAAAAAGAGGCGAAATGGCTAATTCTGGGAGTCCTGAACCTCCTCAACTGTGGCAAGTGGCTTAGCGTAGTCAGGGGCAAACGAACGCACAAGCATCCCGCAGCACAGTGTAAGGCGCTTCTGGTTTAGCGTGTAGAACCGTTGACGTCCTTCCTGTCGCACGATCACCAAATCGGCTTCCTCCAGCTTCTTGAGGTGGTGGCTCACCGTTGGCTGGTTGACGCGGCCACCCAGTTTCTCAACAATGTCGTTGACGCTCAGCCAGACACAACACAGGTGCTTCATGATCTCCTGGCGTGTCTCGTCAGCGATGGCTTTGGCGAACAGAACCGGATTCATGTTCATGACCCAATTATATCGAAGTCCATCAATATGTCAAGCGGCCTCCGATGATCGTTGGCTAAGCGTCGATCTTTCCCTCTATATGTCGCCGCAGCATTGCCGGCGTCACAGGGGCGAGTACTACCCCATCCACGCTAATTGCCGGAGCGTGATCGCAGGCGTCCAGACAGTCTACCTCGATAATTGTGAGCCTGTCACCGTACTGCTGACGCAGGCGGCGCAGTTCTGCCCGCAGATCAGACTCGGACAGAGCACATGAGCCGCATACACTGATCAGAATTGGTTCCGCCATAGGTGAATTCTCTTTAAACATCCTGAGAGGCTTGAGAATAGCGACAAGATGTCACAACGTCAAGTGGACATGGTTCCGGTAGTTTAACCGATCTCTGGGTAGCCATGAGGGGAGGGGGAACCGAAGCGCTCTCATAGACGTAATCGATCTTCAAAGTCATCGAGGAGGCCGGCAAAATCCGAGACTATGCACAATCGTCATGTCAAAGTGGGGCAATCCCTCATTGATGTCAATCTGAGAGCACGGTAGAATCTTCAAAATGTTACCACCTGAGCAGGTGAAAGCGAGGACAAGATGGAAATTGAGGAGATGAAGCGGTGGGGTTTGTTGTTAGATGTACTCTCTGAGATCGCCGATGTCGAGCGCCAGCTCGTCGTTCAGGGCAGCCAACCCGCAACTTTTATTCCAGATGAGCTACTCGATCGCTGGTACAGCACCTTCTCTGGTGGAAAGGGCCTTTCAACTATTGGCGTTTCTGAGGCGATGCTGATGATTCTGCTGGACTTTGACTATCATGTGAGCAGCCTGATGGATGTTGTACCAACGGATGCCCGTGATAAGGAAAGCTATATCCGCAATGATATCACTTGGCGCTCTATCTGTGACTTGGCTGATTGGACTCTCGAACGCATCGTTGAGCAGACCACGCCAGAACCTCCAGAGTTTTGCCAGAACTGATTTGTCATGGAGGCATATCATCGCCTGACTTGCATAGGGGGCGAGCAGTACCATGGCTCGTCCCTTTGATTTTCTTGCTGGATTGGTTATCATGTTGTGCCGGAGGAGGAATGGAAGCCAAGTGAGGGGAAGCTAGATTCGATGTTTCGTGCCCGCTTGCAGACCTATAACATCCGCACCTGGGGATGCCAAATGAACGAGGCCGACTCGCAACGCCTTGCCAGTGAAATGGAGCGGCTCGGCCTACGCCATACCGATGACCCTGACAACGCCGACGTCATCGTTCTGAATACCTGTGTCGTTCGCCAGAGTGCTGAAAACCGGGTATATGGCCGGTTGGGGCAGATCAAGGTGCTCAAGGAGCAACACCCAGAAAAGATCATTGCCGTGATGGGATGTCTAGTCGGGATACACGACCCACTGCCCCTACGCCGCCGTTTCCCATTCGTGGATGTCTTCATGCCACCCAGTGAGCCAGGGCCGATGGTCAGCTTCCTCAAGAGCCTGGGTGCTGAGCAGGAGGTGGTCGCCCTGCAAGAGATGGAGCGCGCAGAGCGTGACGCGATCCAGGACGAGATCCTGATTCTCCCTGCCCACGAACGCGGTGGGCTGGTCAGCGCCCTGGTACCCGTCGTATATGGTTGTTCGCATGCCTGCACATTTTGTGTCATTCCGTTCCGACGCGGTACCGAGCGCAGCCGAAGTGTGGGAGAGATCGTTGCTGAGGTGCGTTCGTTAGCAGCCCAGGGCGTCAGAGAAGTAACATTGCTGGGACAGATCGTGGATCGCTATGGCAAAGATATCCCGGATGGGCCGGACCTCTCTGATCTGCTGCGTATCGTCCACGAGGTTGAGGGGATCGAGCGCATCCGCTTTCTGACCTCTCACCCTAACTGGATGACGGATCGGCTGCTAGATACTGTGGCCGAGCTTCCTAAGGTGATGCCACACATTGAGGTGCCTGTGCAGGCAGGTGACGACGAGGTGCTTGAGCACATGAAGCGCGGTTACACTCAGGCCGACTACCGTCGCCTGATCGAGCGCATTCGGACGCGGATTCCAGGCGTGGCTATCCACACCGATATCATCGTGGGCTTTCCTGGAGAGAGTGAAGAGCAGTTCATGCAGACCTACCATCTGCTTGCCGATCTCAAGTTGGACAAGGCCCACTTGGCAATGTTCAGTCCTCGCCCCAACACCGTCGCAGCGCGGCGGATGACTGACGATGTGCCGACCGACGAGAAGAAGCGGCGCCTCCAGATGCTAGAGGCGCTCCAGCAGCAGATCAACACCGAGACCAACCGCCAGTATCTGGGCCAGACAGTCCAAGTGCTGGTGGAGGATGAGCATCGGGGAAAGTGGCGCGGGCGCACCCCGCAGAACAAACTGGTGTTCTTTGAAGATGACACAGACTGGCGCGGTAGGCTGGCAAATGTGGAGATCACGTGGACGGGACCCTACAGCATGCAGGGCCGCCTGCCGGGTCATCAGCCTCTGCGTGGCCTCAAGTCAGCACCGGCTGCCACTGAAAATGGGGAGCGAACTATCCAGGAGACTGTCTCTCCTACTCAGGCGCAGCAACTATGAAGCATAGGAGACAATGCCATGATCGTCACAACTGCCGAACTATTTAAAGTCGCGTATGGTAAGTTTGCCATCGGTGCATACAACATCAACAATATGGAGCAGGCTCTTGGCCTGTTCCAGGGCAATGTAGAATCGCAGGCACCGTTCATCGTGCAGATTTCCAAAGGCTCGCGCAAGTATGCCAGAGTCAGCATGATCGAGGCCATCATCCGGGCTGCCGAGAAGGAGTTTCCGGAGGCTATTTTCGCCGTCCACATCGACCACGGCGACGAGGCAACATGCTACGATGCCATCGACTCTGGCTTCTACAGCTCTGTTATGATCGATGCCTCGCACCTGGATTTCGAGGAGAACATCGCTGTGACCAGCCGTGTGGTCGAGCGTGCTCACGCTAAGGGCCTTAGTGTAGAAGCTGAACTGGGAAAGTTGGGCGGTGTTGAGGAAGATATTGCTGTCGATGAGAAACATGCCATGTTGACCGATCCAGATCAGGCCAAGATATTCGTCGAGCGCACTGGCTGCGACTCACTGGCAGTGGCTATTGGCACCAGCCACGGTGCGTATAAGTTCAAGGGGTCGCAAGGGATCCATCTCGATCGTGTTGAGGCTATCCAGCAGCGCCTGCCAGGCTTCCCTTTGGTGATGCATGGCTCCTCTAGCGTTCCTCCTGAAGAGGTGGCCCGCATCAACGCTGCCGGTGGCGCCCTTGACCCCTCGGCCAGAGGTGTCGATGAGAACCAGTTTGCCCGTGCCGCACAGCTTGGTGTGACCAAAGTCAACATCGACACCGATGGCCGCCTGGTATGGACGCGCGTCCACCGCGAGTACTTCCGCGATCAACCGGAGGGCTTCGACTTCCGTAAGCCCGGAGAGATCTTCGTGAAAGAATATGCTCGCTTCATTGCCCACAAGAACCAGAAGCTTGGCTCAGCCGGGCAGCTTCCGGCAGTCCGTGCAGCGCTGGGTGTTCGTGAGCGGTAGTCGAGCGCGAATGCCGTAACAATGAAGGCCCATCATCGTGATGGGCCTTCATTTTTTTCAGTCGATCGGCAAGCCCGGTTGAGTTGATCTTGATCGTTCTGTCTCATACAATCAGTGTGGTTTGCTGCCACCATATCATCAGGAGAGGCTGGTTGACGCAACTTCTGCTCATTCGCCATGCCGAGAATGACTGGATGCACAGTGGGAAGCTGGCAGGGCGTATGCCCGGCGTGCATCTCAACGCCGAAGGCCAACGTCAGGCCGAAGCTCTGGGCAGGCGGCTTGCAGACGCTTCTTTGCGGGCGGTATACTCAAGCCCCTTGGAACGGGCTACCGAGACCGCTCAGGCTCTACTCAAGCACCATCCTGCTCTGACGCTTCAGATTGAACCAGGGATGAATGAGGTAGACTACGGTGAATGGCAAGGGAAGAGCTTGCGTAAGCTTGCCCGGACCCGGCTTTGGAAGGTGGTCCAGAGCTATCCTAGTGGGGCGCAATTTCCCAGAGGTGAAGACCTGCGCGCGATGCAGGTTCGTGCCGTAGATGCTGTGGAACGGATCGCGCAGAAGCATCCGGATACATTGGTGGCCGTTGTGTCGCATGCCGACGTGATCAAGGCAGTGGTGGCTCACTATGCCGGGATGCATCTGGATCAGTTCCAGCGCATCATCATCGCGCCTGCCTCGATTTCCATCATCGCCCTGGGACGCATGGGACCACACATCGTGCGGATCAATGATATAAGTCACTACGAGGTGGTCAGGAAGGGCAACAGGTGACATGCCTGACGAGATAGAGCTTAGCCCGGTTGACTTCATTACTATCGGAACCATTGGCCCGGCTGGCAAGCGGACCTTTCACTTACAGGCCCGACGGGATGAGGTGCTACTTACTCTGATCATTGAAAAAGCTCAAGCAGCAGCTATTGCCGAGAGTGTGGTCACCATGCTAGACCAGATCAAGCAAGAGTTCAATGTCGCCACACCTGAGGTCGACCTCACCTCTCTAGACCTAGACCTGGAAGAGCCTATCTTGCCGTTGTTTCGAGTGGGCCAGCTAGGGTTGGGCTACGACAAAGATTCCGACCTAGTGATCTTGCTCGCAGGCGAGCTTCTTCCCCAAGATGCATTGGAAGAGCCACGTATCGCTCGATTTGGTGCCACCCGTCAGCAGATGCGCGCCCTGGCCCAACATACAGCCACGGTGGTCGCAGCGGGCCGTCCGATTTGCGGGAACTGTGGCCAACCTATCGATCCTGATGGACACTACTGTCCCAAGAGCAACGGCCATCGTAAGCCTGTCGTGTGGGCCTAGCCTGCGCAGACGTTCCTGGGCATCTTGTAAGGTATGTCAGACAGTCCAAACAGCCCTCTAGGTCTCACATTTGAGCAGGCCCTCGACCTGCTTGAGCATGGGACGTTGAAAGGAGCTTATGGCCTGTTACCCTGGGGATCGAACTACACTTTCTTGGTAGAGATCGTTGGCAGCGATCTGCAGGTGCGGGCTGTATACAAGCCGCAACGTGGAGAACGTCCGTTGTGGGATTTTGAGGAGGGAACGCTCTGCCTCCGCGAGCGGGCAGCCTTCCTGGTCAGCGAGGCGCTGAATTGGCGGATCGTGCCGCCGACAGTGCTACGTGAAGGTCCACTGGGGTTTGGCAGCGTGCAGCTTTTCATTCCCCACGACCCTGAGGCGCATTATTTCACATTCGGGCCGGAGCAAAGACCACAGGTCCAACGTATCGCGCTGCTTGATCACGTGATCAATAACGCCGACCGCAAGAGCGGCCACTGCCTGCTGGACAAGTCGGGTCGCATCTGGGCCATCGACCACGGAGTATGCTTTCATGCCCAGCCAAAGTTGCGCACCGTGATCTGGGAGTTCGCAGGAAAGAAAATACCCCGATTGCTGCTCGACGATCTGCGCAGGCTGTGCGAGCAGCTAGACGGAGGCGACCTGTGCCAGCGTATGAGCGATCTACTTGATGCCCGCGAAGTCGAGGCGCTGCGCCGCCGTACTGCCAGCCTGGTCTCCACGGGGGTTTACCCACAGCCTGGCCCGGAGCGAAGTTATCCCTGGCCCCCGGTGTAGGTTCGTCCTCCTGGTCTCCACTCCAGAGTGGCACACCAGTCTTCACTTTCGTTGGGGAGACTAACCCTCAGCTGCCTCGCGCTCATGCCGGAGTGACCAGTATAACGTTTCAAGGTTGCTGCGATGGAGCTGCTGCACTAGCCCATTCAGCGCAATCCGACTTTTCCCACAGTCCTCAATGTCGATATGTTGCAGCGCCTCCGGTCCTTGATTGCGCTTGAGGACCTTCTCGACACGAGAGCGGATATTGCGCAGGTAATGCAGGTCTTCTTTAATGCGGTCTTGCACCTCACCACGCAGAATGACCTCACCGTGTCCCTGGATAATTGTCTCGAAAGGCTCCTTGGCCAATGCCTCAAGCGTGGTCACATAATCGTCCCAGCTGCCATCTGAGAAAAAGGGGATGGGCATCATGGTGTCAGCAGCGAACAGGATTCGCTCCTCTTTGACCATGCACACAATGGAATCAGGACTGTGGCCTGGGGTGTGCCACATCTGAAGCGTCACACCACCGAGGTGCAGATTTACAATGCCCTCGTCGAACACAATGTCAGGCAGTCGTAACTGCAGGGAGGACATGTCGCGCGAATTCCGGCGTGCGTTTTCCAGCCCTTCGCGGCCACGACTATCTAGCAGATCGCGGCAGAGTCGATGGCTCGCCACCAGAGCATTGTCAAACAAACAGGTGCCAAATGTGTGATCGGCGTGATAGTGAGTGTTTACCACATAGCACACAGGTAGACCATGCCGATCCTCGATGAACTGGATCATCTGACGTGTCTCGACAGGAAACGGCAATGTATCGATCACAATAGCCCCTGCCGGAGTCAAGATCGCTCCAGCGGTGACCTGGGCATACAGCTCGCTGGTAAATACGAAGAGGTTGTTCGAGACAAGCTCACGGAGCATAGGTTGTATATGGGCACCTGCAGCCAGGCTTGACGATATGAACTGCATTCTAGCGCGTGGCGAGGATAGCACATTCCACCTGTTCACCGCAACACTTTGTGTATAAATCACACTTTTGCGATGAACAAAAAGACCCCAGACAGCCTTCTGGAGTTGCACAAGCGGCAAGACCTGCCATGTGGGGCAGCCTTACCTCTTAGAGACCCGCTTTCGCAGGTGGGAATGGTGCCATTAGAAGCAGCGGTGGCTCAAGGCCTCGCATTTTCTGGTGGACACCAGCTCCCTTGATAGGAGATGTTGGCTCTAAACCGAAAAAACTGCCCCCACATGACAGGTGTATATTGTTTTACCACAGGGATTGCTGGTCTGCAACATGATCTACCTCCGTCGTGTCTCGTGGAGATGTCTGTCGCAGTGCTTGCTTTGCCTCTAGCCCTCGAGTTTGATGCGACAACCTTGAAGGGGACGAGCGACTCTGCGCTCTGTTGCTCGCAGCATTGCGGCGCGGTAGAATAAGTGTTCGATTGCTCGCTGGTATGACTAGGCTGCCCCATGGCAGCGCCATGGATATGGCGACCTCGCAGCGTAGGTTCTAAGTATGGAGTGGCAGATCGCTATGGCGCAGGACAAGATCATTGTGCGCGGAGCGCGCGAGCACAACCTAAAAAACATCGATGTAGAGATTCCCCGGGATCGGCTCGTGGTCATCACTGGCTTGTCGGGTTCGGGCAAATCGTCACTGGCCTTCGACACGATCTTTGCTGAGGGTCAGCGTCGCTATGTCGAGTCGCTGTCAGCTTATGCCCGTCAGTTTCTGGGGCGCATGGAAAAGCCTGACGTGGACCAGATCGAGGGTCTCAGCCCGGCAGTCTCGATTGATCAGAAGGGTGTCAGCCGCAATCCGCGCTCGACAGTAGGGACAGTCACTGAGATCTATGACTATCTGCGTTTGCTATTTGCGCGGGTTGGCGTGCCACATTGCCCCAACTGTGGGCGTGAAGTGACTCGCCAGAACGCCCAGCAGATTGTCGACTCGATCCTATCTCTGCCCGATGGCACCCGCATACAGGTGTTGGCTCCGCTGATCAAAGACCGCAAGGGGCACCACCAACGCATATTCGAGGATGTCCGTAAGGCGGGCTTCGTGCGTGTCCGCGTGAATGGCGAGCTCCGCGATGTGGATGAGGAAATTGAGCTGGACCGTTACAAGATGCACACTATTGAGGTGGTAATCGACCGCCTCGTTGTGCACCAGTTCGCTGATCCAGACAGCGATGACGCCAACGCTGAGCGCTATCGGCTGACTGACAGCATCGAAACAGCCCTGGAAATGGGTGGCGGCGTGGTTATTATCAGCATGGCTGATTCTGGTGAGGACCTGCTCTTCTCGGAGCATTTGGCCTGTGCTTACTGCCACGTCAGCCTACCTGAGATCGAACCACGCTCGTTTTCATTCAACAGTCCTCATGGGGCTTGCCCGCGATGCCAGGGATTGGGTATTCAGTTGGAGATCGACCCGGATCGACTGGTACCCAATGGAGACCTTAGCCTGAATGATGGGCCTTTTGAAGCCAGCGGGTGGAGCACATGGGAGGAGGATGGCTACTTTCGGCAACTTGTGATAGCGGTCTCCGCTGAGTTTGGCATCTCCATGGACACTCCGTGGCGCGATCTGCCGGAAGAGCACCGACGAATCATCTTGTATGGCTCTGGAGATCGGCAGGTGCCTGTGACCTACCGCAACAAAGAGGGCCAATTTCGTCGCTATGTCACTCGCTACGAAGGTATTGTTGGCAACCTGCAGCGGCGTTACCAGGAGACCAACTCGGATTACATCCGTATGCAGATTGAGGGGTTTATGGCCGAGCGACCTTGCCCAGTCTGCCACGGTGAACGTCTCCGTCCAGAATCGTGCGCTGTGACGGTGGCCGGGAAGACTATCATCCAAGTGAGTGCAATGCCGGTTAATCAGATGCTGAGCTGGATCGTAGCGCTGCAGGGGGGAAACGGCCAGATGCCTCTGTTAAGCGAGCGCGAGCTCACGATTGCACATCAGATCCTCAAGGAGATCGCTGATCGGCTTCGGTTTATGGTCAATGTCGGTTTGGATTATCTGACACTGAACCGCGCCTCTGGATCGCTCTCTGGTGGAGAGGCGCAACGTATCCGGCTAGCCACCCAGATCGGCTCACGGCTGATGGGCGTTCTGTATGTGCTTGATGAACCCAGCGTTGGGTTGCACCAACGGGACAATCTGCGGCTCATTCGGACACTCGAGGAGATGCGCGATCTGGGCAATACGCTGATCGTCGTCGAGCATGACGACGAGACCATCCGCCATGCTGATTGGGTTATTGATCTCGGTCCAGGTGCCGGAGAACACGGTGGCCAGGTTGTGGCTGAGGGATCGGTGGACAGGATCATGGCTAATCCTGACTCCTTGACCGGGGCTTTTCTGTCTGGCCGTCTGTCGATCCCTGTCCCTGATCGCCGCCGCAACGGCAATGGTGCAGCGCTGATTGTGCGTGGGGCGCGGGAGAACAATCTGAAGAACCTGACAGTACGTATCCCTCTGGGCAAGTTAGTGTGCATCACCGGCGTCTCTGGCAGCGGGAAAAGCTCGCTGCTGATCGAGGTGCTGTACAAACGGCTGGCTCAGCTACTGCATGGCAGCCGCGAGCGTGCTGGAGACCATGATAGCATTGAGGGCATTGAGTATATCGACAAGATCATTAACATCGATCAGTCACCTATCGGGCGCACACCGCGCAGCAATCCGGCAACTTATACCAAGCTGTTCGACCCGATCCGCGATCTGTTTGCCGAACTGCCGGAGAGTAAGGTACGTGGCTATAGACCGGGACGCTTCAGCTTCAATGTTAAGGGTGGTCGCTGCGAAGCTTGTCAGGGACAGGGTGTGTTGCAGGTTGAGATGCAATTTCTGCCGGACGTGTACATTCCGTGTGACGTGTGTCACGGCAAGCGCTACAATCGGGAGACGCTCCAGGTACGATTCAAGGGTCTGAACATCGCCGAAGTGCTGGACTTGACTGTGAATGAGGGGGTGAAGGTCTTTAGCGCCTTCCCGGCAATCACGGCCAAGCTGGAGACACTGGAGGCAGTTGGCTTGGGATACATTCGCATTGGTCAGTCCGCTACGACTTTGTCGGGTGGGGAGGCACAGCGCGTCAAGTTGAGCCGCGAGTTGGCCAAGCGTGCCACCGGGCGCACGCTGTATGTGCTCGATGAGCCTTCGGTGGGTCTACATGCAGCCGATGTAGCCAAGCTGATCGATGTCCTCCAGGCTCTAGTGGATCAGGGTAACACAGTGCTGATCATTGAGCATCACCCTGATATCATCAAAGTGGCCGATCATATCATCGACCTTGGTCCGGAAGGAGGCGACGCCGGCGGCCAGATCGTCGCTGAGGGGACGCCGGAAGAGGTTGCGGCGGTCGAGAGCAGTTACACCGGTCAGTTCCTCAGACGGTTGCTGGAGAACAGCCAGGTGCGCGTCATCGATCAGCACAGGCGTGCAGCTCACTAGGAGCGACAAGGCGGTCCTGCGCCTACTGAGCGCGGACTGTGCTTGCCAGATGTTGGCGGGCTGTTCACAACATGGAGGGAAGGTTCTGTGCTGCCATCGACGATGGGTCTTCAGGATGAAGAGATCAGCCCAAGTCTGCATGATCTGCTGAATCAGTGTGCCACTAACCTGACCGAAAGAGCAGCTCAAGGTCAGTTGCCCACGGCCTATGAGCGCGATCAGGAAGTGGATCAGATTCTCACTTCGCTGGCCTCCCCACTGAAGGGGCGCATCATTGTCACAGGGGGACCACGTGTCGGCAAGACGGCTGTACTTCAAGAGGTTGCTGCACGCATACAGGCAGGCCGTTGCCCAGAGTCGTTGAGAGGTAGTGAGCTGTGGGCCTTGAGCGCCCGCAGCATCCTGCGGGCGTTCGGCGTTCAAGAGTGGCACGAGAAGCTCGGCTTGCTGATGATGATGTGGGTTTCCCATCCTGAGGTCATCCTGGTTGTTGATGCCCTCCCGACCACCTTATTGGCCGGTGCGACAATGGAGGACCCCTATGACATGGCCCAGTTTCTGCTAGGCCAACTTCAGAGCTCGACCAACCGTATCCTGGCTGAGGCCCGCACCCAGGCTGTCCACAACTTTCTCGAAACCTACCCGGAGTACAAACATGTGCTGATGGAAGTGCGCATCCCTGAGCCACCGCTTGAGGTGGCCCGCCGGATAGTGCAGCGCTCCGCTGAGGACTTACAACTGAGGCAAGGTGTCGAGATCGTCAGCGATGCAGTTGAAGCCGCGCTGGATCTAACTCGTCGCTTCTCGCTCGCAGAACAACTTCCTGGCAAGGCCATTGACCTGATTAGCGAGGGCATTGCGCTTCTCTCCGAGCGTGCCGAGGGGCCGCGGATAATCACGCGCCAGGATATCGTTGAACGGTTTCGCCAAAACACTGGCCTGCCGCGGATGTTGCTTTCTGACGACGAGCCGTACGACGAACAGGCTGTGCGGCGCTACTTCAGCGACCGAGTGTTGGGCCAAGACCAAGCAGTCGATGTGATCGTCCAATCCCTAAGCCTGCTCCGCACGCGCCTCAATAACCCTAATCGTCCCATGGGCGTGTTCCTTTTCATCGGCCCGACGGGCGTTGGCAAGACTGAGCTGGCTCGTGCCTTGGCAATCTACTTGTTTGGGAGCGACGAGCACATTGTCCGTTTCAACATGGCAGACTACTCGTCTGACTGGCATGTCCATACCCTGTTCGGCAATCCGATGGGTTTTGACCTGGCGTCGCGGCGTGGCCAGATCACTATGCGTTTGCAGGACCACGCCTTTGCCGTCATGCTGCTAGACGAGTTTGAGAAGGCCGATCCGGAGGTCTTCCAACGTTTCCTCCAACTCTTTGACGAGGGGATACTGATCAACGGTGCATCCGAGGTAGTTAACCTGCGCAACTCGATTGTCATCCTGACCAGCAACTTTGGGGCACGAATGCTGTCAAGCGGCAAGCTGGGGTTTGGCCCGGCTGTTTCGGTAGAGGAGCAAGAGCAGCGCATCCGCGAGGAGATGGTGCAGTTTTTCACGCCGGAATTCATCAACCGGATCGACAGTGTCCTGTTCTTCAAACCGCTCACCAAACCAGTGCTGCGGGAGATTGCCTATCGTCGTGTGCAGGAGATCCTCCAACGAGAAGGAATCTTGCGGCGCGGTGTGGAAGTTGAGGTTGATGAGGATGTCATAGAATATGTAGTCGAGCATGGCTATAGCCAGCAGTATGGAGCTCGCTACCTCGCCCGGCAGATCGAGAAGATGATTACCTACCCTTTGGCTCAGCAACTCATCCGGAACAATCCACCTTCTGGTTCGCTATTGCGTCTGTTCATGCGTAATGACCGGGTGGCCTCTGCGCTGGTTCTGCCATCAACCAGCCACATTGTCGAGGAGGTAGCGCCTGCCGCTCCACTGCTTGACATCCGCCGGCTTCCCGATCGCCTAACTGTTCCTTACATGCAGTCTGGGCTGCCTTTGCTACGCCAGCGTGTTGCGGCGTTGGAAACCGCCCATCACGTCCAGGGGGCGCGTGTCCGGCTGGGCGACCTGATGCGGGCCATGTCTACCCCTGCCTTCTGGGACGATCCGCAGACTATACAACCCCGTCTGGAAGAATTGGGTCGGCTCAGCGGTCAAGTGGAACTGGTCGATGGCCTGCGCCGCAACCTGAATGAGCTAGCTGGTTATCTACACGACGCTATCTCCGGGCGTGCTGAGGCTCTGAGCGAAGCAGCCCTGCGCTATCGCTACCTAGTGCGGGAACTCCCTCGCGCTGAGTTGACACTGTTGTTTACCGGTCCATGGGACACATGCGGGGTGTACTTGCACATCGAGGTGCGTGGACGACGCAAGGCTGCTGTGCAGTGGGCTGCTGAGCTGGGACGCATGTATCTGGGTTGGGCAGCACGACGCGAGTTTCCTGCGCTGGTTATTTCTGAAGACCTGACTGGTTCAACCTCCATAGGCGGACTGTGGCTGAGCATTGAGGGTTACGGAGCCTATGGCTTGCTGCGGGGTGAGGCGGGCTTGCACCGACTGGTACAGCCATCTGAAGGTGACAGCGCGAAACGCCAGGTTGTGCAAGCGGTCGTGTCAATCTGGCCAGACCTCCCAAAGACAGAGCTTCCCGCTCTACAACGCGCCAAGTTCAAGACAGAGGCACGTTCGGTGAACCGGGCAGGGCTGTTCAGTAAGCGGCTGACCACGCTGGTCGAAGCGACCATACCCGGACTCGATCCGCTGGTGCTTGTGGGCGGGCTTCCTGCTGAAGACCTGGTGCAGGAGGCTGTCACATTGCTCTGGATTGCATCGGTGGTCGGTAGTAAGGTGATTACTACAGCTGGCGATCCGCTGTGGCGCTATGTCGTGCGGTCATATGTGCGTTTTAAGCGGCGCTATGTGCACGATCCGCGCACTGGCCTGAAGATCGGCAGACTGAACGCTACACTGGCCGGTGAAATTGACCCGTTCCTGGAAGCGTATCTGCGTCGTGAGGCTGTGGGCGGTATCACACCGAGGGATGAGGAGGGATCGTGAGCAGCTACACGCGGCGTATGCTGGTTTCAGTAGCCCACCCGGATGATGAGTCTTTTGGCATGGCGGGAACCATTGCACGCTATGTAAGCGAAGGGGTGGATATTTATTTGATCTGCTCGACCAACGGTGATGTAGGCACCACCGATCCTGAGTTCATGCAAGATTACCAGACTATGGCCCAACTTCGTATGGCTGAGCTGTGCTGTGCGGCACAGGCATTGGGCTTCTCGCACATCTACGCTTTTGGTTACCGTGACTCTGGCATGGCCGGATCGCCTGACAATCACCACCCTGACAGCCTCTATGCTGCTGACCTGGATGAGGTGACTCGGCGTGTGACGGAAGTGATTCGCGAGGTACGTCCGCAAGTAGTGGTAACCTTCGATCCCTATGGAGGCTATGGGCATCCTGATCACATCCGAATGCACGATGCCACGACTCGTGCGTTTTACGCTGCTAGCGACCCGCAACGGTACCCGGAGCAGATCGAAGCTGGGCTGTTGCCATATGGCCCTCAGAAACTTTACTATATGACGTTCGATCGACGGGCAGTTAAATTCCTTGTCGGGCTGCTTCCGCTCTTGGGACAGGACCCGGAGCATATGGGTCGTAACAAGGATATCAACTACCGTGAGATTGCCGAACATGCCTATCCCATCCATGCCCGGCTTAAGACCCGTAAGTACGCCGATCAGGCCGAGCGGGCCAGGATGTGTCACGCTAGCCAATTGGGGCCTATGGGTCGACCGAGCCTGCTCCAGCGTGTCCGCCGTTTGCTGACAGGGATCTACACAGAGACCTATATGCGAGCCTACCCGCCGGTTAGTGATGCACGCCTGCGTGAGACTGATCTGTTTGAGGGGGTAGTCCCCGATTGACTCCGTTTATCCCCGGATGCCTTTATACGAAGGAGAATCGATTGGCCAATCGCTGCCTTTAACGCATGTAGGCCACGAAATTATCAAACGCCACGCTGACTGGTGCATCCAACCCACTTTCGACACTCAACCCTACCTGGCCGCTGTACCACAAGTTGTGGCGTAGCGTGGCGACTTCTATGCCATCGTAGAAAAGTGCGATCTTCGCCCCTTCCAGATCAACACCAAGGCGGTGAATGGTTGTGCGTGGAAGAGTGTCCAGCGGGGTAGGTGGGAGCAGATAGCGTCGGTCACCTTGCTCGTGAAGTATCAGTGAAGCTGTACCGTTTGCACCAATGCGGTAGTAGAAATAATTGTCGTAGTCACGTAGGTAGAAGATCAGCCCGAACCCGGCGCTGGGTATGTCTGTGATCAAGCGTGTATCTGTCGATATGAATGCACTCGACACAGTCAACCGGCGAGGCCGTGCAATCCACAGGTTGATCGGCTTGTTCACAGTGAACACCATCTCGCCGTCACTGACTTCCCACACAGCTTCAGTGTTATTGGGCGACTCATACCAGCGATCGGCTGGTGCTGAGAAGTCGTCTTGGAACAGGACCTCAGCCCCCTCTGGCACAAGATCAAGTGCTGCTGTGGCTGTGGCAGGATGGAGGACCGTTGTTGGGATTGAAGTCGCCAATGTGCTGTCGGGCGTGATCTGGATCGTCATGTGTTCTGCGGCAGACGTGAGAGCGGCTTCTGTCGTAGAGGTTCCTTGTGAGCCATCCGGCGGCGGATGTTCTCTCCATAGGGTGAGGCTAGTGATTGTCAATGTGCTCAGGAATATAGCTGCTGCCATGATCAACGTCGCCAGCGTCCCCCAATAAGGTTGAACAGGCTCGGTTCCCCGCGCGATTGCAGCGGCTGGCTGTTGGGCAGGCTGAGTGGAAGCCTCTAGCGGGGCTGGGGGGATGTCGTCATTTAATGGCAGGAGTAGTGGCCTGTCGCGCTCGACACCCAACACGAGCCGGGCCATGTGAGCAACTCGTGGATCGGGGTCACGCTCGGCGATCTCATACAGCCGCTGCACAGCCAACCTCGCGCCAGGTTGCACACCACTGCTGGCGATGTCTGTCAGTTCATTGATGGCGTACAGGCGTGCTGGGACGCTGCCCTGCCTCAGGGCAACCTCCAGCACGGGTTCCAACCCGCGTTGCCTGGGAAACTGGAACACGAAATCTCCGTTGCCGTCCAGCCAACCAAACTGTGGCGTCTGACGAGCATCAGGTTGGGAGATCACACGGCGATACACATACTGCATCACATCACTGGCAGTCATCAATCCGGTTGCTGTGGCCGCCTCACCGAGCCATGCATCGAGTAGCGCCCGTGTAAAGACCGAATTGTTTCCGGTACGATCGCCGCCATCGGCGACCTGTTCGTCGTCCTTGCCTGCGGTGATCAGTTGCACCGCTCTCTGCATCACAAAGTGCTCGACCATAAGATCGGGCATCGATCCCCGGTAAAACGAGAGGCCGCTGTAACAGGCGTCCAGGATGAAGAGGATATGCTTGGCTGGAAGGAAACGAGCCTGGTCGATCAGATCACTCATGCGGATCAGGGTGCGCCATGCGGTTGGCTGAGCCTCAATCGGTGCAATGTAGCCCACATTAGGGCCATTGTGGGTTTGCCTGGTCACACCATGCCCGGCGAAGAAGATCAGTAGGCGATCATCCGGCGCGAGGTTGTGCCGATTGAGGGTCGTATCGAAGGCTGCTAGGATGTTCTCCCGGGCGGCCTGTTTGTTCAGGAGCAAGAGGACCTGGTCTTGAGGAAAGCCAAGACGGGCAACGAGCAGGTGGGCAACATCGGTGGCATCGTTCGTGGCGCAAGATAATGGCGGCATATACAGATAGTCGCTGATGCCCACCACCAGCGCCCAGCTTGTGCGGTAATACGGGGCATACCGGACCGCCTCTGCCTGTAACATAGTGGAACCAATAAGACCATTGTTATAAAATCGTTAGCATTTACTCTCATCATATAGCACCCTCCAGCAACATGATATAATCCGATAGTCCTATTACGTTCCCGCCGTGAGGTTATTGAGAGTGTCTATGCATATAGATATCCTGCCTGTCGGCCCGCTCCAGACCAACTGTTATTTAGTCACCTGCCCTCAGACAGGCGAGGCTGCGCTGATTGACCCAGGCTGGAATGCCCCTTCGATCCGTGAGGCAATTGCAGCTCGCAAAGCACACGTAAGATATGTCCTCAACACTCATGCCCACTTTGACCATATCGGCGGGAATGCGGCGCTTATTGCTGAAACCGGGGCCCTGTTTGCCATTCATGAGGCCGAGTTGCCCCTGCTGCGCCTTAAGGGTGGCGCGGATGCATGGGGAATTCCGCTTCAGCCTAGCCCGGCACCAGATCGGCTGCTGATTCCAGGTCATGTGCTGGAGGTTGGCACCCTGCGGCTTCAGGTGTTATATACACCAGGCCATACCCCGGGTCACGTGTCATTTTACGAAGAGGCCAGTAGAGCTGTGTTTGACGGCGATGTGCTCTTTAGACGTGGCATTGGTCGCACTGACCTGCCCGGTGGCAACACTGCACAACTCTTCGACTCGATCACCAAGGTGTTGTTCGAGTTACCCGACGAGGTGGTAGTTTACTCCGGGCATGGTGAGCCGACCACCATCGGTGAAGAGCGTCGGCTCAATCCGTGGGTGGCTCGAGCTTAGCTATCAGTCATTCACACCGAGCATCTGGCGGCGCACCACATCCTGACCTTCCTTGCTCAGAATCCAATCAAGGAACGTGCGGAGACTGCCACCCGATGGCTCTTCTCGCGCGATGAACTCAACCCAAGTGACGAGCGGATAGATATTCGCCTGCACCGCTTCAAGGGTAGGGGGGGCAGCTTCGTAGCTCACTGACTTCACCTGGCTGGTGAGCATGTGATGCGCCACGTACCCGATCGCGCCCGGAGTCTGCCCAACCAACGCTACCATCTCAGCTTCATTGAAGGCAAGCCGTGCGGAAGGTGTGAGCGGTTGACCTTGCATCACCAGTGCGTCGAATGCTAGCCGGGCCGAGCTTCCAGCTTCACGTGCCACGACCTGGATTGGAGTGGCAGGACCGCCCAGAGCGTGCCATGTGACGACCTGCCCAGAGAAGATGTCCCTTACCTCGCGTCGGTGCAGGTTTATGATATCGAGGTCCGGGTGGGCGATTAGCGCGATCAGCTCTCGACCAATCGGCGTCTGGAATAGCTCTTTGTCGTCGAGAGGGTGCAGCACCAACGCCCCGTCAACATCCCCGGTTTGAACCAGAGCCAGCGCAGCCTCACGGGTTGTGGTCGCGAGTGTGGCCAGGACGTTGGGGTGTCTGATTTCATAGGCGTTCAGCAGGCTCTCAGCCAGAGGAGCTGCTGCATCATCGGCAGCCAGCCGCAGGGTAGGGCTGATGGGCGCGTATGTCGAAGCCTGCCCACAGGCTGTCAATAGGCTGGCCACAACTATCAGAGTGGCAGCCAACCTGTTGACATGGCCAGCCAGCTCACTGCTGATCCTCACCCTACCTCTTCCCGACGCCGCGTCTCGGCGATCTGCATTAGCACGTGGGTAGTGTAGCTGGTGAACCGCTGCTCAAGGATAGCCTGGCGCATATCCTGGGCCAGCCGCACTAATGTCCGCAGGTTATGGATGGAGAGCAGCGTGGCAGCCAGCATTTCTCTGGACTGAACCAGGTGGCGCACGTAGGCCCGACTGAAGTGCTGGCATGTATAACAGTCGCAGGCGGCGTCCAGTGGATCCTGATCACGGGCATAGACTGCGTTTTTGATGTTGAGCTGCCCAGAGTGTGTCATGGCTGCGCCGTGACGCGCCAGCCTGGTCGGCAGCACACAGTCAAAGATGTCTACGCCGCACGCCACGCCGCGAATCAGGTCTTCGACGGTCCCCACACCCATCAGGTAGCGGGGTTTATCAGAGGGTAAGAGTGATGTCACGATTTCCAGTGTGCGATACATTGCCTCCTTGCTCTCGCCTACTGAAAGCCCGCCAATCCCATAGCCTGAAAAGTCCATTCCTGTCAGCACACGCACAGACTGGCGACGTAGATCCTCAAAGATGCCACCCTGGACAATCCCGAAGAGCGCCTGTCGATCGCTGGTAGTCCAGGCGGAGCGGCAGCGCTCTGCCCATCGATGAGTGCGTTCAAGAGACGTTCGCAGGTAGTCATAGTCGTCGGGGTCCGCTAGCTCGTCGAAGCACATCATGATGTCAGCGCCCAGATTCTGCTGGATCGCGATGGACCGTTCCGGTGTGAAGTAGTGCCTCGATCCGTCGATATGTGACCGGAAGATTACGCCGTTGTCATCGATTCGGTTGATCCGGCTCAGACTCCAGACTTGGAATCCACCGCTATCTGTCAGCAGTGGACCGTTCCACTGCATAAAGTGATGCAGACCACCCAGGTCGCGAATCAGCTCATCACCTGGACGCAGATACAAGTGATAAGTGTTGGCCAGCACCAGCGTTGCCCCCAAGTCCTTGAGATCGCGGGGCGTGACGGCCTTGACTGTACCCTGGGTGCCCACCGGAGCAAAGACGGGCGTCAACAGTGTTCCATGCAGCGTATGGAACTTTCCTGCACGAGCGGCGTTGTCGATACCGTCTAGATGGTAGGTGAACAGAGGGAGAGACATATGCCGCTAGGTGTGCAGCAGGTTCTTGTCGATGTACCTGACGACTTCCAGGAATGCCTTGCGTGCCCACGAGTTCTGGATAGCCTCCAGCCGTTCAGTGATGTGATCGTCGAGGCGGCGGCCACCCGGTTCGATGGCATCGGCCATGGTAAACAGCGCCTGGGCTTCTCGCCCCGCTCCGATCAGCATCGCCGTGTGAGCCAGGTAAAGGAAAGGATCGTTCTCTTGAAAATCGGTCACCGTGCATTGGGCCACAATGCTGCGTGCCCACCACACAAGGGCTTCGGGTAGTCGATCTCTGCTAAACTCAGCCAATCCGGCTACCGAATACAGCCGGTACTTACGCGGGCATCGGGGAATGGCTTCTATGGCAAGCTGTAACGCCTCGTCGGCGAACTGCTGCTGGAAATAGATATAAGCGATCATAAATGGGATGAGGTCGTTGTCAGGATACATCTTCATCAGCGACCGCCCATAGTCGATTGCCTCTTGCATCTGGCCGGAGTCACGCAACTCTGCCACATGCCGAAGCTCGGGGATGCTGTACTCATCACGGTCATCCTTGCGCTCCTCAAACGGGAGTGTAATGCACATCTGATAAAACTTCTCTTCGCGGCTCATAGTGCCCTATCCTCGGAAAGGTGATGTATTTAGGACTGACAATGCCGTCATTGATGGCGTATCTAAGAATATCACAACTCTGGCACTGGTGGAACCCCGTGCGGCGTTTTGTCTCTGGCAACTGTTGCTGGCTATACTGTTGTAGGTTAGGCAAGCCTAGGGGGAAGGAACCCATGAAGACCATCGCGCTCATTGCACACGACGGTAAAAAGGATGAGATGGTCGCGTTTGTTCGGCGTTATAAGGACGTATTAGCTCGTTTCCATCTTATTGCTACTGGCACAACCGGTGGTCTGATCGAAAAGGAGGTCGGTCTACCGGTCGATCGGCTGCTGTCCGGTCCGGTCGGTGGTGATGTGCAGATCGCGGCTCGGGTCGTTGAAGGGCAGGTGGCCGCTGTGATTTTCTTTGTAGATCAACTTGCCAAGCATCCACATGACCCCGACATCCAGACTCTGCTGCGGCTGTGCAACGTGCACAATGTGCCGTTGGCTACCAATCCCGCCACAGCCCAGTTGATAATCTGCGGCGACCTGTGAACGGCTTACAGAATCCGACGATATCGCTGGCGCTGGCTTGGCTTACAGAATTGTCGATGCTTATCGTTGACACTCAGCGCAGGTCTGTCTAAAATACAGTCAAACCAATACTCGCGTGATAAGGGGAGAGTCTTCCCTCAGGGAGCGCCGAAGGGGCAAGCCAGGCAGAGCTGCAACTGCTTGGCGAAACTCTCAGGCACCAGGACCCTTGATCACACTTCCTCTGGAAAGTCTGCTGGACCACAGCAGCGCCGATGGGGCAAGCCCTGTGTAATCAGGAGGGCGAATCTCTCAGGTTTGTGACAGGGGAGCGACAGCAGCGTGAGTCGGCTGTGTGCTCCCCTGTTGTGTGCTGGCACGCAAGACTCCTAGTGAAAGCGAGGCATGACAATCATGGGCGATTGGAAATTCCCCACAGACTGCAAGTACACTCAGACCGACGAATGGATCAGGCAGGAGGGCAATGAGGCCCTGATCGGCATTACGGATTATGCCCAGGACAAACTCTCGGACCTTGTGTATGTGGAACTGCCGAATGTCGGTGATGTGTTGAGCCAGGGCGACACACTGGGCGTTGTCGAATCCGTCAAAGCTGCTTCGGATGTGAAGATGCCCGCCGGCGGCGAGATTGTCGCGGTGAACAGCGATCTCGGCGATGCTCCGGAAACCATCAACGCTGACCCCTACGGAAAGGGCTGGATCGCGCGGATCAAGCTATCCAATCCTTCAGAGTTGGATGGCCTGATGGATGCTGCCGCCTATAGCGCATACTGTAACGAACGTGAGTAGGGGCACGACATGTCGCGCCCTGTCACTGGGGGTTAACTGCATGACTTACCTACCTCACACCGAGGCCGATATCCAGGCCATGTTGGAGGCTGTCGGCGTCAAGAGCGTCGATGACCTCTTTCAAGATGTACCTGCATCGGTGCGCTTCCCCAAGCTAGACCTGTCTGACGGCTTTTCTCAGATGGAGGCGGCGTGGATCTTGGAGGAACTCGCCAACACCAATCTGGCCGGCGGCAAAACGGCGATCTTCTTGGGTGCGGGGGCCTACAATCACTATATCCCGCCTGTCATCAACCATATTCTGTTGCGAGGCGAGTTTTACACGGCCTACACGCCCTACCAGCCCGAGGTCAGCCAGGGGACGCTTCAGGCTATATTCGAGTACCAAAGCATGATCTGCGCGCTGACTGGCATGGAGGTCTCCAACGCCAGCCATTACGATGGCGCGACCTCACTGGCCGAAGCCGCGATCATGGCGCTGAACCACTTCCGTGGTAAGCGTAAGCGTATCGTGTTGTGCTCCGGGGTCCACCCGGAGTATCGGGATGTGGTGCATACCTACACCCAGGGAATGGGTGTCGAGATCGTGGGTGATACTGCCTGCTGGGTCGACATGGACAAGCTGGTTGCCTTGATCGACGACAATACATCTCTGGTCGCTGTGGCCTATCCCAACTTCTTCGGTGAAGTGGACCCGATTGAGAAGGCTATCGCTGCTGCGCATGAGCATGGCTCGCTGGCCTGCGTCGTTGCTGATCCAGTCGCGCTGGGTCTGCTCAGACCACCTGGCTGGATGGGTGCGGATATCGTCGTCGGTGAGGGGCAGGGGTTGGGGATCCCGCTCAGTTTTGGCGGGCCATACCTGGGGTTCTTCACGACCCGTGAGCAGTACGTCCGCAAGATGGCTGGACGTCTGGTTGGGCAGACGGTAGATGTAGACGGTGAGATAGGCTTTGTCCTGACACTCGCCACACGCGAGCAGCACATCCGCCGCGAAAAGGCTACCAGCAACATCTGCTCCAACCAGGGCCTCATGGCGCTGGCTGCTGCTGTCTACATGAGCGTGATGGGGAAGCACGGGCTGCGCAAAGTCGCTGAGTTGTGTTACCACAAGTCGCATTACGCGGCTGGCGAGATCGAGCGACTGGATGGCTATAAGGTCATGCAAAGCAAACCCTTCGTTAAAGAGTTTGTCATCCAGTGCCCCAAGCCGGTAGACGAGATCAACGCCTATCTGCTCGACGAGTATGGCATCATCGGTGGCTACGATCTGGGGGAGCGCTACCCGGAGCGTGAGAACCAGATGCTGGTTGCTGTGACCGAAATGAACACCCGCGACGAGATCGAAGACTTTGTACGCGGCTTGGCGGAGGTGGCGAGATGAAAGAACCTCTCATCTATGACCTAGGCTCACCTGGACGTGTGGGCATCCAGATGCCTGAGCCAGATGTGCCACTGGCTGAGCTGCCAGCCGAATTTGTGCGCGAAGACCTCGATCTCCCCGAAGTCAGCGAGGTAGATGTCGTTCGTCACTTCCTGCGCCTGTCGCAACTGAACTATGGGGTTGACAAGGGCTTTTACCCGCTAGGGTCATGTACGATGAAGTACAACCCCAAGCTGAATGAGGATACTGCGCGGCTGCCTGGCTTTGCTCTGCTGCATCCCTACCAACCAGTGGATACCGTCCAGGGCGCGCTTGAGCTGATGTACAATGTTCAGGAGTGGCTCAAGGAGCTGGCTGGCTTCGCAGGGATGTCGCTGCAACCTGCTGCGGGTGCTCACGGTGAGCTGACCGGTGTCTTAATGATGCGTGCCTACCATCTGGATCGAGGCGATACCCGACGGGTCAAGATCCTGATCCCTGACTCAGCACACGGGACGAACCCGGCCAGTACCACCATGGCTGGTCTTGTAGCTGTCGAGATACCGTCGGACAGGCGTGGCAACATCGATCTGGAAGCCCTACGCGCTCAGTGCGATGATACTGTGGTCGGCATCATGATCACAAATCCCAACACGCTGGGCCTTTTCGAAGAGCACATCGAAGAGGTTGTGAGGCTGGTCCATGAGTGTGGTGGGCTTGTCTACGGAGACGGTGCGAACTTCAATGCGCTGATGGGCATCGTCCGTCCCGGCGACCTGGGCTTCGACGTCATGCACTTTAATCTGCACAAGACTTTCAGCACGCCGCATGGAGGCGGCGGGCCAGGATCAGGGCCAGTGGGGTGCTCAGAGCGGCTGGTACCCTATTTGCCCGGTCCCGTAGTGGATGTTGTGACGGAGGGGGATGCTGAGACCCCACCAAGCTATGGATGGGTGGTGCCTGAGAAAACCATCGGGCGTGTCAAGGCTTTTTATGGCAACTTTGGCATGTTGGTCCGTGCATTTACCTACATGCTCGTTAACGGTGGCAATGGCCTGCGTAGGGTCAGTGAAATGGCAGTCCTGAACGCCAACTACCTGCGCGTGCGGCTCAGGGACGCCTATCATGTGCCGTTTGATCGCATCAACATGCATGAGTTTGTGATGGAGGGTCGTTTTGACGATGCCCCCGATGTGCATGCGCTTGACATCTCCAAGCGCCTGATCGACTATGGGTTCCACCCACCAACAAACTATTTCCCGCTGATCGTCCACGAGGCGCTCATGATCGAACCGACTGAGACAGAGAGCCGCGAGACACTGGATTCCTTTGTCGATGCGCTACTGGCTATTGCCCGAGAAGCGCGTGAGAATCCAGACCTTTTACACCGTGCCCCAAGTTCTGCTCCGGCTCGTCGCCTGGATGAGGTACGGGCGGCTAAGGACCTGGTCTTGTGCTGTCGGCCAGCATCTCTGTCTGAGCCGTCTGTGAAGTAGCGCAGACACCAGTTTCTTGTAGGGGCGGGGCAATCCCGCTCCTTTTCTTTCGATTTGCCTTCCACATAAAGTGTGCTACAAACAGTGATCGAACTTTGTTTTGCTCAAACACGATCGCCCTGGCAAGCTGTCTGTATAAGGCAAGCATGCCCTGTGCCACCCCAGTAGTAACATCCGACCCTTTTCTCAGGAGAAGGATCCATGAGTGAGGACAAGCTGATTGTGACTCCCACCGACAGCGACGGGCTTCGCATTCGCAGTGGACCGGGTGTGGAGTACCGTGAAGTCGCCAGGGTCTTTGTTGGTGAAAAGTTGGAAGTTATCGAGCCTTACGCTGACGCTCTGGCTAAAATTGGCCATGAAGGCCAGTGGATCCGCATCTATTGCAGCAAGGGCAGCGGCTGGGTCGCTGCTGAGTATGTCCAGCAGGCGTTCGTGGCTGCTGCTGGGACAGCGCCTGTGGTTTCGGCGGCGGCTCAACCCGAGGCTCCTACCCAACCCCCCGCCAGACCGCCGGAGTCGCGGGTTGCGTCAGCAGTGCCTGTCCTCCCCGTGTCACCTCCTGCTCCGCCGGCAGAATTGATTCTGCATACTCATTCGTCTGATGGCTTACGTATCCGGTCTGGCCCCGGCAAGCAGTATGGGCAGATTGCCTCGATTTTGCCCGGCGATCGTGTCTCTGCTGTCGATCCTGCCGACGCGCGCGCCAAACTGGGACGAGACGGCGAATGGATCGAGATCAGGCTGCCAGATGGCAAGATTGGCTGGGCAGCGGCACAGTACATGGAAGTACCGCCCACTTTTGTCCAGGCTCCAATGGGCCACGCGCTCGTGGGGGTGCACGGCCCAACCGATCCGGGCAAGTGGCCGTGGGACGGCCCCAATTATGACATCATCCGTGCCGCGCGTGTCCAGGCTGTCAAGGTGCTGACCGGGGAAGACATCGATGGTTCGGTTGTACAACGCCTGCACGAGAACGGCGTTCGCTTCGTGATGGCGCGTCTTTTTGCCAAATTCCCAAGCAGGCGCACGCCAAAGGACTTTGCAGATGAGGTCACTCCGTCAGCAGCGCGGCTCTATGAGGCTGGTGTTCGCTACTTTGAAGTGCACAACGAGCCGAATCTGCACCACAGGGATGCGCCTGAAGGAATGTGGGTCTGCTGGCAGAACGGCAGAGAGTTCGGGAACTTCCTGCTTGAGTCGATTCAATTGCTGCGCCAGAGGCTGCCAGAGGCGCTATTTGGCTGGCCGGGGGTGTCACCAGGGCAGGACATTAGCCTGCCTGATGGCAGACCGCTGCGCTATCACTCGGAACGATTCGAAAAGGAAGCAGAGTTTGCCATGCAGCAGTGTGATTTCATCTGTCTGCACACCTATTGGGGCGCTGATGGCTCTCCATATACTCGTTCACTCCGAGACATCCGTCGCTACGCCGAGCGTTTTCCAAACAAGGTGATCTTTGCCAGCGAGTTCAGCAACAGCAGCCCTCAGGTGAGTAAAGACATCAAGGCTCAAGAGTATGCCCGATTCTATGCTGAGGCTCGGAACCTACCGCCCAATGTTGGAGGGCTATTCTCCTTTGTGTTATCGGCCTCGGCAGGGTTTCCCTATGAAACATGGCGTGACAGCCCCATTCCTCACGCCGTTGGGGCGCGGCCTGACTAGTCGGCAGAGCCCCTCTACTCGATGCAGGCCAAGCGCCCGGTTGATCGACCGGGCGCTTTTATCAATGGGCTGTGTCGCTTCAGTACTTGCTGCTCAACTAGTTGCCGTGTTGGCAGGAATGTGTCTGTGGGCGGTACAAGACTCGAACTTGTGACTTCCTCCTTGTAAGGGAGGCGCTCTGTCCAACTGAGCTAACCGCCCGCCCTTGTGTTCGCATTATAGCCAGCCAAGCAGTTGAATGTCAACTACACGCGGGGCAGCACCACTCCCTGCTGATGTTGATACTTCCCCTTGCGATCGGCATAGCTCACGTCGCAAATTTCATCGCCTTCAAAGAACAGCACCTGCGCGATCCCTTCGTTGGCATAGATGCGTGCTGGTAGTGGTGTGACGTTGCTGATCTCCAGCGTAATGATGCCTTCCCAGCCAGCTTCGAGCACAGTGGTTGGGATCAACACACCCGCGCGGATGTAGGTTGACTTGCACAATACAATCCCTGTGACGTTGCGCGGCATCCGGATGAACTCAACCGACATGGCCAACACGAAGGAATTCGGAGGGATGATGCACACGTCTCCCTTGATATCAACGTATGCATTCGGGTCGAATTGCTTGGGATCGACCACTGTGGAGTATACATTGGTGAACACCTTGAACTCGTCGGCCACACGAATGTCGTAGCCATAGGAGGACACGCCATACGAGATTACACCTTCGCGCACCTGGTTGTCAGCAAAAGGCTCAATCATGCCGTGCTCGCGTGCCATCTTCCGGATCCAGTTGTCAGCTTTCAACCCCATGGTGTACTGTTCTCCTTTTCAAGGGACTCTCACATAAAACCCCTGCCTTGGCAGGGGCCATTCTGAAGTGCATCGTCGGCAACGATCTGTCCAGCGAAGCAACACGTCCACACTTGCGATAGGTTTACATCTGCTCAGGCGCGGACATGCCCATGAGGCTCAGTGTGCACTTAAAGATGATTCTGGTTGCTGCGTATAGTTTGAGCCGTGCTCTGGCCAGATCCTCCGGCACATCGCTGTGGAGCGCGCGGATTTCCTCGTAGGTTGGGTGAAACAATCGCGCCAGCTCTTCGTGTGCCCAGAAGGCAAGCTTGTGTGGTGCCAGCTCTTTCACACACTGTTCGATAATCTCCGGCAGTTCGATCAGTTTGCGAATCAGCGCCAGTTCGCGCTGATCGGTGAGCAGGGAAACATCACCACCCTCGCCAGAGAGGCCACGCTCCATCGCTACCCGCGCAATGCTGGCACAGCGCACGTGTGCATTTTGGATGTAATACACCGGATTCTCATTCGACTGTTTGCGTGCCAGCTCTAGGTCAAACTCCATATGACTCTCAGCAGCGCGCGCTAACATGAAGTAGCGCACTGCATCTGGGCCTACATCGTCAATCAGCTCGTCCAGTGTGACGTACTCACCCCGGCGTGTGCTCATGCGCTTCGTCTGGCCACCCTCTGTGATCGTGACGAACTGATGGAGAGGCACATGAATCTTGTCAGCGTCGTACCCCAGCGCTGCTACCATTGCCTTCACATCTTTAGCTTCCTCAATGTGATCGGCGCCCAGGACGTTGATCAATAGGTCAAATCCGCGCTCCAGCTTGTTAATGTGATAGGCTGTATCGGGCAAGCGATAGGTTGGCTCACCGCTCGATTTGACGACCACACAGTCCTTCTTCACGTCCCGCAGACGGCGCATTCGGATCCACGTTGCCGGGCCGCCGGCTGTCGCCTCAATCTCGTCTGCGTCGGGCCGCTCCTCAAACCCTTCATCCTTCTCCGGCCTGAGGGCTTGGTAGATCAGCCCTTTCTGGCGTAGCGCTTCCAGAGTCCGCCATACTGAACCATCTTCGTACAGCGAGTTCTCGTTAAAATACACGTCGAACTCAATCCCAATCCGTCTGAGCGACTCCCGTATCATCGCAAAAATGTGCGCCTCGGCGTATTCCTTGAAGGGTTCCCAACCAGCGTTTTTCAGTGCATCGCCCTGTTCAGCGATCAATTGGTCGGCAATGTCATACAGGTAGGAACCTTGGTATCCATCTTCTGGAAACTGATGATCGAGGCCGAGCCGCTCTAGGTAGCGTGCTTTGAGACTCTCCCCCAGCACGCGCATCTGACGCCCAGCGTTGTTGAAGTAATATTCCATCTCAACCTGGTAGCCCATCGACCGGAGCAGGCGGGCCAGTGTGTCACCCATGACGCCGCCACGCACACGCCCGACCGTGATGGGTCCTGTCGGGTTAGCACTGACGCATTCCACCTGGGCGCGTTGTCCTGTGAAATCGTCCATCTGTGCGTAGCGGTCGCCTTCTTCTAGAATGCGGTCGACCTGCTGCTGAAGCCAATGCTGTGACAGCCGGAAATTGATGAACCCACCAACCTGCTCGATTGCGCCGACGTAGTCGGTAGGTGGAAAATGGGCAATGATCACCTCGGCTACATGGTCTGGTCTCATCCCTGCCAGCTTCGCGATCTGCATCGCTGCGGATGTGGCATAGTCGCCGTGGTCGGGGCTACGAGGGCGCATCACAGCCAGCTCTGGCACATCGAATGGGAGTAGCACGCCTGTCCCCTGTGCGGTGCGGATGGCTTGGTCGAGCCGCTTGGCTAGGTCCTTCGCAATGCGGATCACACAGCTTCTCCTCTCCTGCTCGGATCTGACGCGCAATTGTAGCATGAAGTGCAACCCTCTCCAATGTGGTGGCAGCAGCGCGGGTGTTTCTTGCCTCCTGTCCTGTGTAGTATGCCAGGCGCCCTCATCGCAACTGGCTTGTCCTGAGGGCGGGGTTCGGGATACACTAGAGATCCGCACTGAGGGGCCACATTAAGAATAGGGCCAGGCTGCTATGTTGCACAGAGGTGCAGAGTACATCGAAGAGCAGATCAGCCGGCATACACGCCGATGGTCGCTGCGTAAGCGCCTGCTGGTCTCAGCGTTGGGCATCGTAGCTCTGATTGTTGCCACTGTGGCTCTGTTGACAATGCTCACACTTCTACGCGAGGGTGCCTGGTCTCTGGATGCTTCTATAGAGGTCAGGCGGCTTGTCCCAATTGCCGCGATCACATCCGGAGTCGCTGTCGGCTTGGCCTTGCTTGTGACTGGCCATATCGCCCGTACGCTGAGCAGGCGGATTACGCTGCTCACCAGATTGGTGCGCGAGCAAGCTCCTGACGGCGAATTTGATCTGGCGCTCGAAACGGATCAGGAGGACGAGCTTCGGGAATTGGTCGACGAGCTGAATAGCCTGTTTAGGGCTTACCAGCGGCTCCTGGCCGATATGAGTGAGAAGACAGATCGGACTAGCATCCTCAACTTGATTGCAGCCACCATCAACCGCACGTTCGATCTGGAGGAAGTTTTTTCCACAGCATTACGACAGGCGGTCAGCGCTGTGGGATGGAGCATGGGTGCCATCTACCTGTGGGATGACCGTGTCAGTCTTCTGAATATGGTTAGCTACATTGGATTGAGCGAAGATGCGGTGCGGCAATTGTATGCCTGCGGGCTTGGTGAAGGGCCGACGGGGCAGGCAGCCCGGACGCGGCAGATGATCGTCGTGGACGATGTTCGCAGCCACACCTATACTGCAGCCCAGAGGCATGCCGATCTGCTCGTCACCCAGGTCAGCATACCGCTAGTGGCGCTGACTGGTGAGCTGCTTGGTGTGCTCACTGTGGGAAACTCGCAAAAGGCGAAACTAGCCGAAGATGAACTCAACCTGTTGGCAACAGTTGCCCACCAGATAGCTCAGGCCATTGACAAAGCTCAGCTTTACTCTCAAGTCAGGCAACATGCCAAAGAACTAGAAGGGATCGTTCAGGCTCGTACAAAGGAGCTGGCTCGTGCCATCGACGAACTTTCCGTCGCGCTGGAGCGTGCTAGAGAAGCCGACAAGGTAAAATCGCTGTTGTTGTCTACCGTCTCACACGAGCTGCGAACGCCGCTTGCGACTATTAAGGGCAGCACATCGCTGCTGATCGAACACCATGCCAACATTCCGCCGGAGGTGTTGGTTCAGCACCTGAGGGATATTGAGGAGGAGACAGACAAGCTCACCGAGTTGATCAACAATCTGCTTGAGATGTCGCGCATAGAAGCTGGTGTGTTACACATCGAGCGCGAACCTGTGGATATATGTAGTGTGCTTGAGGCCACAGTTAGTGCTGCGCAGCTACGTATGGAGAATCGACATTTGCGGCTCAATGCTCCCCAACGGCTGCCTATGGGACTGGGCGATGCTCGTCGTATTGAGCAGATCGTTGCCAACCTGCTCGACAATGCCGCTAAGCACTCACAGCCGGAAAAACCTATAGAAGTGCGCGTCGAGAGTGGTGAGGATGAGATAATCGTATCAGTGATCGATGAGGGAGAAGGCATTGCGCCAGAGCACTTGGAGCGTATTTTCGACCGGTTCTATCAAGTGAAAAAGCGGGGCGGCGCAGGTCGCCACGGGATCGGACTGGGATTAGCTATCTGTCGCGGGCTGGTTGAGGCCCACGGCGGGAGAATCTGGGTTGAAAGCGAGGTCGGCCGGGGTTCGAAGTTTTCGTTTAGCCTGCCGCTCGCGACGCCTGCACGCTTGAGTGAAGGAAGGTCGTCATGAAGAGCACTACTATCCTGATCATTGACGATGAGCCTAAGATTGTGCGATTTATCCAGACATCCCTGTCTCTGGCCGGATTTGAAATCCTGACAGCTAGCACAGGTTATGGAGCTCTGGCGACCTTTGAGAACGAGCGGCCTGACCTGGTCATCCTTGACCTGGGCCTGCCTGACATCGATGGTTTTGAGGTGTTGCAAGAAATCCGCTCTTACTCAACCGTCCCGATCATTATCCTGACGGCGCGGGGTGATGAGCAAGACAAAGTACGCGGTTTGGAGCTTGGAGCTGATGATTACCTGACCAAGCCGTTTGGCACACCTGAGTTGAAGGCGCGCATCCGAGCAGTGCTACGGCGGGCCGAGTGGGCCCCGCAAGCCAGCGAGGAATCGGAGTTTTCATGGGGCGATCTCCATGTGGACTTCCGCCGGCGCAGGGTCAAGATGCGCGGCGAGGAAGTACATCTGACCCCGACTGAGTACGACCTATTACGTTACATGAGCCAAAATGCGGGTCATGTTCTCTCGCACATGGAATTGCTCAGCCGGGTATGGGGGGAGGAGTATCGAAACGATCTTGCCATCTTGCGAGTGAACATCTCGCGGCTGCGGCAAAAGCTGGAAGAAGACCCCCGCCAACCGCGCTACATTGTCACAGTGCCAGGGGTGGGATATACACTGCCATCTGAATAGGCCGGGTTTATATTCAGATGTTCCGCTACCTAAGCCACCGTAACCGACGACCCCGCACCGGGCGCTCGTCGGACCGATTGGCGCTGGCTCCCTCAATGGGAGAATGGACGATGCGCAGCGTCATACGGAGTGCCCCCAACTCAATGATGTCCCCGTCAGACAGTGGAAAGTCGCGGCCTGGCAACAGGCGTTGGCCGTTAACCCATGTGCCGTTAGTGCTATTCTGATCTATCAGGTACAGGGTCCGCTCTCCGGGGCGGACCAATGCGTGCCGGCGGGAGACTCCGTGACGCATCGCGCCGTATGGCGCAAAATCGAGGTCAGGGCGAAAGGCACTCATGGGATCAGCCCGACCAAGAACGGTAACACGCCACACATCGAGGCCCACCGTGCTGGCCTGCGGGCCAGTCAAGTGAAACAGGATGCGCCAAGCTGGACCAGCCCGCTCTGGTGTGATCTCAGGAGGCGGTGGTGCTGGGCGTGTCTCGTCATCGACCAGAGGCAGTGGAAATGGCGCACTGACCTCTGGTTCGTCCTCGAGCGGTTCGCGCGGCTGATTGAGGGGTTTTGTGACCACAGGAGTACCTCACAGTACATCAAGCTGGTGGCGAACCAATACACGCCATCCACTAGCCTCGAAAAGCCATCTACCAAACAGTAACCTAACTATGTTATTACCTTATTTGTACACCCAAACGGTTATTGTAGCAAGAACGACCAGGTAAGGGACAAACCAGGCTGCCAGGGAAACTCCCCTATGACGCCATGCTGCTACAACTCAACTTCTATTATACCTGAGGTTGGTTCCGAAATGGCACTTGAGATGTTCCCCGGTCAGGGGCAGGGTGTTCACTGCTTATGATAGGCAACCGAACTGTTCCCCCCGTCTTCCTGACTGGTTTGACACAGTTCTTGATGCTATCTATAATGCCCCCTGACCAACATTGTTGTGACCCGTGCGTCGGATCAGGAAGGTGGGCACTCATGGGCCGTAAGCTGGAAGACATACGCCGTTTGCGGGAACGTATTGCCAGCAGAGGAATCTCAGAAGAGGAAACACTTGCCGAGCGGCTCGCTCTAAAGAATCGCATTATCGGGGTGCTCATGCAGGATGCCCGCACAGCGGCGGGCCGCAGTGTGCCCGATTCTGCTGCTACGTTGGGTGTCTCTGAAGATGAGTATGTAGCTTTCGAGCGTGGCGAGACCTCGCCGACGCTCCCGCAGCTTGAAGTGTTGGCTTATTTCTTCAATGTGCCAATCCAACACTTCTGGAGCGGAGACACACTCGCAGTGAAGCGGAAAGAGGATGTAATCCGAGAGCGCGTGCCGGAGCTAATTATGCTGCGGCAGCGTATCATCGGTATTCGTCTGCGTCAGCTTCGTGAGCAAGCGGGATTAACCCTTGAGCAGGTTGCCGCCGAGACTGGATTCAGCGTTGAGCATATCGAGGCCATCGAGTTTGGGCAGGAGACGTTGCCTGTCAACGAGCTTGAAGTGCTGGCTTACGCCGTCAGAACCAACCTGGAAGCGTTGGTCGATGAGCATGGCCCGGTCGGAAGCTGGCTTCAGGCACAGGATGACTTTGAGGCATTCAGCGAGCTTCCTGCCGAACTGCGTGCTTTCATCCTGAAGCCAATCAACCGCAGCTACCTCGAGCTGGCTATGCGACTGAGCGAGATGGAAGTCACCCGCCTACGGGGCATTGCCGAGAGCATCCTTGACATTACTCTGTAACGTTACATAGTGAGGTAGCATGGCATCTGAGGCGACTGCATCCAAAGATGAAGGGGTTCGCCTGTTCAATGAAGGAGCCTACTCAGAGGCGCTGGCAAAGTTTGAGCAGGCACACGAAGCCTTTGTTCAGGCAGGGCAAATGCTCGACGCTGCCGAGATGCTGAACAATATTGGAGTGATCCATCGGTTAGAGGGTCGCCTGGGTGAGGCAGCCGCCAAGCTTGAGCAGGCCAGAGCTGCGTTCGCCCAGGCTGGGGATCACAGCCGCGAGGCCCAGGTGTTAGGCAACCTCGCTCCGCTGTATAGCAGACAAGGCGATGTCGAAAGAGCGGCAGCCACCTATCGACAGGCAGCTGCCCTCTTTGCTGAGCTTGGGGACAAGGACCGCCAGGGCGAGATATTCATGTCCTTGGGTCTGCTTCTGTTCCGTACTGGGCAGCGCGCCGCCGGGCTGGCAACTTACGAGTCGGGTTTGCTGCTGATCCAAAAGCCCACACCCCAGCAGAAGCGCACCCGTTTCCTACTTCAGGTGCGCCAGAAGCTGATGGGTGGGTGACGCTCGTTGCCCAAGGCCGGAGAACTATTGCTGAAGAAGCCACCCAGAGCGAGGGGTGGCTTCTTGGTGAGTCAAGGGAGACGGCGCTATGCTTCTGCCTCTTGTTTCTTTGACTTGGCAATGACATCGGCAGCGAGGTGAGACGGAACCACTTCGTAGTGCGAGAAATCAAGCGTGTAGACGCCTCGGCCCTGGGTGAATGATCGCAGGTCGTTGCTGTAGCGCAGCATCTCGGCCAGCGGCACTTTAGCTGTGATGACCGCTTTGCCACCGATCACGTCGGTACCCTGGACCTGCCCGCGCCGTGAGGACAGGTCGCCAATAACATCACCCATGTTGCCCTCTGGAACTGTGATCTTGGCTATCATGATCGGCTCAAGCAAGACAGGGCTACCGCCCTGGAAGGCTTGTTTAAAGGCCTCACGCCCAGCGATCTGGAAGGCGATATCCTTTGAGTCGACGGGGTGCTCTTTGCCATCATATACTACGGCCTTCACGTCCACGACCGGATAGCCAGCCATGACGCCGTTCTCCAACACACTTTTGATGCCCTTTTCGATGGATGGCATGAAGGAACTGGAAATCGCACCTCCGAAGACCTCGTTAGCGAACTCGAAGCCGGTGCCGCGGGGGAGAGGCTCAAGGCGCAGATGCACCTCGGCAAACTGCCCGGCACCACCTGTTTGCTTCTTGTGGCGATACTGCGTGGCAGTAGTTTTGGTGATTGTCTCCAGATATGGGACTTTGGGTATGGCTGTTTCCAGCTTAACCCCAAACTGGGCAGCCCGTTTGATGGCGACATCGACGTGGACATCACCCATGCCTTCTAACACTGCCTCCTTGGTAGCCGGGTCTTGACGCCATTGGAGAGTGGGATCCTCGTCGCACAAACGGGTCAAGGTGGGTCCCATCTTGGCCGAGTCGGCCTGGGTAGCTGGTGTAACCGCCACGGCGTAAACCGGCTTGGCAAACTCAGGTGGCGGGATGACGATTGGTGTGCCTCGGTCACCCAATGTGTCACCGGTAGTGGTATGGGTCAGCTTGGCTACAGCTCCCAGATCGCCCGCGTGCATGGCCTCAACTTGGATCTGTTCCTTGCCGCGCACCACCAAGATCGGGCCAAAGCGTTCTTCTTCACCTCGGCTGTGATTATAGTAACGCGAATCTGCTTTGAGTAATCCTGAGACGACGCGGAAGTACGTCAATCGCCCGACGAACGGGTCAGCGGTGGATTTGAAGACGTAGAGCGCCAGCGGGCCTGCATCGTCTGCCTCAAGTGCTATTTCCTCCCCAGCCTTGTGACCAACGATCGGCTTGCGGCTAGAAGGGGCTGGCGCGACCTTAGCGAGCAGATCGGTTAGGGCCACTACCCCCACGTTGGCTGTGCCCGCGACATAGACCACAGGGATGAAGCTGCGCGATAATAACCCGGCTTTGACGCCGCGTATAATCTCAGCGTCTGTCAATTCTCCTGCCTCGAAGTACTTTTCCATAAGGTCATCTTCGGACTCCGCGGCAGCCTCGATCAGCGCAAGACGTGCCTCCTTCACAGCATCAGCCAGACTGGCAGGGACGTCTTCTGCCTTGCCCTCGGCACCACGATAAGCTTTCATCGAGAGTAGATCGATCACGCCCGTGAACTTGCCCTGTTCCATCAGTGGCAACTGGACCGGTACCAAACGGGTGCCAGTCAGGGTGTGCATCTCCTCCAGAATTGCTTCGGGCTGTGCGTTGTCGCGGTCCATCTTGCTGACTGCTACCATGCACGGCAGGCCGAACTCGCTGGCATAGCCCCAATACAGCTCTGTGCCCACACCGGGGCCGGAACTGGCATCAACCAACACCACAGCTAGATCAGAGACTCGTAGTGCATTCTTGGTGTCACCCTGGAAGTCAGCATAGCCGGGCGTATCGAGGATGTTTAACTTCACGCCGCTGGCCTCGATCGGGATCAGTGAGGTGCTTAGAGAGAGTCCGCGGCGGATTTCCTCTTCGTCATAATCGGAAACGGTGGTGCCCTGCTGGACCTCGCCCATGCGATTCACCACACCTGCATTGAAAAGCATCGCTTCGACCAGTGATGTTTTGCCGGCTCCTTGGTGGGCCACAAAAGCAATATTGCGCAACAAGTCAGTGGTATAGACCTTCATAACGAGATGCCCTCCCAAAAGGGGTTTTATTTATGCGTTGAGCCACCACGGCTAACCGTATGTGCGGCAGGAGTATATTTCACTCGATGATAGTGCAGATAGCAGACGGATTTTAAGACGCTTTGTGACACTTGTCAACGTTACAGCAGCCGCAACGTCGGTTATACTGTTACTATAGCGAACCTGAACCGCATACCTATCTACTCTACCACTGTTGGCATCCCACAGGAGAGCAATCACATGCCAGAGTATCCAGCCGAACCGTTCCGCATCAAAGTTGTCGAATCTCTACGACGCACAACGCGCGAAGAACGGGAAGCTCTGCTGAAATCAGCCGGGTATAACGTCTTCAAGCTCAAGGCTGAGGATATCTACATAGATTTGCTGACGGACAGCGGCACCTCAGCCATGAGTGACAGCCAGTGGGCTGGAATCATGCAGGGGGACGAGTCTTATGCTGGGGCGCGTAATTTCTACAATCTGGAAGCCGCTATCCACACGATCTTCGGATTCAAACACTTTGTTCCAACGCATCAGGGCCGGGCTGCTGAACACATTCTGTGCAGTCTGCTGGTCCGGCATGATAGCGTAATTCCCAACAACAGCCACTTCGACACGACTGGGGCGAATATCCGGGCGGCGGGTGGTTATCCGCTTGACCTGCTCATTGATGAAGGTCGGAAACCAAGCCATCGCCATCCTTTCAAGGGCAATATGGACCTTGACAGGCTGGTTCGGTTCATTGAGGAGACAGGTGTTGAACGCATTCCGTTTGGGATGATCACCGTCACTAACAACGCGGGCGGCGGCCAACCGGTGTCCATGGCCAACATCAAGGCCGTCTCAGAGATTTATCACCGTTATGGCATCCCATTCTTCATCGATGCCTGCCGGTATGCTGAGAATGCTTATTTCATCAAATTGCGCGAAGAAGGCTATGCTGATAAGACGACATTGGAGATCGCGCAGGAGATGTTCAGCTATGCTGATGGATGCACCATGAGCGCCAAAAAGGACGCGCTTGTGAATATCGGTGGATTTCTGTGCACCAACGATGACGACCTGTTTGAGCGTGTCAAACAGGCGTTGATTCTGCGAGAAGGGTTTCCTACCTACGGAGGTTTGGCTGGTCGCGACCTGGAGGCCATCGCTCGCGGTCTGTACGAAGGGTTGGACGAGGAGTATCTGGCCTTTCGCCTCGCGCAGACTGCCTACCTGGGCAACAGCCTGCTTGAGCGTGGCATCCCCATCGTCGAGCCGCCAGGCGGACATGCCATCTACATTGACGCGGGAGCTTTTCTGCCACACATCCCCGTCGACCAATATCCTGGGCAGGCTCTTACAATAGAAATGTATCTGGAGGGCGGTATACGCGTGGTCGAGTTAGGTAGCGTTGCGTTTGCACACCGCGATCCAAAGACTGGCCAGACGATCCATCCCCCCCTTGAACTCGTCCGTCTGGCTATCCCGCGACGGGTCTACACCCGCAGCCACCTGGACTTCGTAGTCGAGACACTCTCGGCGATTGCCGAGCGCAAAGAGACAGTCCGCGGAGTGGATATTGTCCGGCAACCTGAGCTGCTGCGCCATTTTACGGCTGAATTTGCTCTGGTGTCTTGAGGCCAGAGGTGTTGACGGATCGTAAGTTAGCCATCCAGTCAGCTTGCCCAATGCGCAACATGGCGTCAGGACTTGCATAGCCGAGTGCCTTCATTCACTCGAATCAGAGTGCAGGAATCGGTTATCTTGCCCGGAGAGCACATTCGGGCAAGCTCATTTATGGTGCAGGATCAGTCCGCGAGTGCCCTGGCCAGTTGTGGCAGGAATCCACAAACTCCGATATAAGTGGAATTAGTTGAAAGCCGGATGCGTTAGTAATCGTATAGGTAAGTTGTACAGCCAGGCAGGCACATCAGGACGTTATGAACGTGTTTAGGAGACGGAGGCGAACATCATTGCCTCGTCGGCAGCGCTTGCCACAGATCCAAAGCCTCACTACGCAACGCGGTAGACGTAGCGGTGCTACAATCTGGACGCTGGTCGCGGTTGCAATGGGGCTGCTTGCCTTGATCGTGATGGCTCCGTATTGGCTGCCCGCCGTCCGCTGGGTTGTGCCTGACCGCTACATTATGGCCTACGTCCCCCCCTCGTTACAGCGATTCATTTTCGAGATCGATGTAAACGAGCAGGTACCGACACCTATAGCAGAGCCTGACCAAGGCGCAGCGCTCCGGCTGCTCGATACACCTGCCGTACCGCCTACACCGATCCTGGTAACAGCCACACCGAGCACAGGGCTGACAGGGGGCGGCAGTTATGTCCAACCGACGGCAGCGCCCGTCGCGCCGACGCCCACTGTCACTCCAGCAGCGGCTTTGGGCATCGATCCTAGTGCAGTTGACCTTGGCAATCAGGCCGACCTCAGCCAGGTGGATGCCCTGTTGACTGGTTTTGATTTCCACCAACAGACCGGCTCCAACAACTGCGGGCCTGCATCGTTTGCGACCATGATCAGTTATTGGGGCGTTGAGATGACCCTTGAAAGGGCACGCTCTTTCCTCAAGCCTGACCCGGACGATCCTAACGTTAGGCCGGATGAGATGGTTCGTCTAGCTGAGAGTCTCGGCTACCACATGGTTGTTCGAGATAATGGCAATTTTGAGATACTCAAGAACTTCATCCTGGCTGGTTACCCTGTATTGATTGAGACTGGATATGACCCTGAGCCGGAAACCATTGGCTGGACCTCACATTATCTGACCTTGGTGGGCTTTTCAGAGGCGGATCAGGGTTTTATCGCCATGGACACTTATCGGCGGCCCAACTGGTTTTATCCTTATGTCGAGCTTGACACCTATTGGCGGCAATTTAATCGGCGCTACCTTGTAGCTTATCGCCCAGACCAGACTGCAGCGGTGGCCTCAATTATTGGCGCAGACATGGATAACACTACCATGTACCAGAATGCGGCCTTCACTGCCCAGTTTGAGCTGAGCCTGAATCGCAGCGATCCCTTTGGCTGGTTCAATTTGGGTACCAGCCTGACGGGGTTGGGACGCTACGAAGATGCCGCCTACGCCTTTGACGAGGCTCGGCGTATTGGTCTTCCGTGGCGTATGTTATGGTACCAGTTTGCGCCGTTCGAGACCTACCTTCAGGTAGGGCGCTACGATGACGTGATAGCGCTCGCTGACGCTGTGCTGCAAAAAATCCCAACGGAGGAGCCGCTCTATTACAAGGCAGTGGCGCTGGCTGCCCAGGGAAATCTCGAAGAAGCGCGCAGCCAGTTGAGCAATGCGCTTCACCTCAATCCCAATTTCGATGCAGCTCGCCTTGAACTGGATCGGCTGGGTGGGAGCTAGAACCACACTATGCGTTTCCTGAGGAAACAGCGAGAGCTGCCGCAGACCGATACCTACTACGCCACCAGACGTTATCGATCTTCGTGGTTGGCGTGGGTTGCGATTGGGGCTTCGTTTGTGCTGCTGGGCCTCGTGATTACCGCCCCGCTGTGGCTTCCTGGTTTTCTTCGTGAGACTATCCCCAGTCGATTTCTGGTGGCCTACGCCCCCCCACCGCTGGTTGAGATGATCTTTGAGTCGAACCCGCTGCAGACGCTTCCCACCGCAGCGCCCAGCCAGATCGATCCCAGCAACCTTGCCCTCCCCACTCCGTTACCTACGGTTTTCAACCCCATTGCTGTACCGCAGGATAGCGTACCGCTGCCCTCTGCCGATCGCACACCGGCAGGAACCGTGACTCCCGTCTTTGTCCCTGTCGATGACATCACCAGCGAGCCGCCCTCTGCAAATGTCCAGATCCAAGGGTCTGGGGTGTTGCTCACAGGGTTCACACACACTTTCCAGGGGTGGAACAACTGCGGCCCAGCCACGCTGACGACGATGTTGAGTTACTGGAATGTGCGCGTTGGGCAAGATGAGGTGGCTGCTTTCACCAAACCTGAGCCTGAGGATCGCAATGTGCGGCCCGACGAGCTGGCCGCATATGCTGAGAGTGTCGGTCTCAGGGCTGCTTGGCGTATCAACGGTAACCTTGACCTGCTCAAGCGATTCCTGAATGCTGGCTACCCTGTAATCGTCGAAAAGGGATTCGACCCCGAGCCAGATCGGTTGGGTTGGATGGGTCACTACCTGCTACTGATTGGTTACTCAGATGCCGACGAGACGTTCCTGGCCATGGACTCGTATCTTGGGCCTAACAAGATCGAAACCTATGCACATCTTGACCGCTTCTGGCGGCACTTCAATCGACTATATCTGGTCGTTTATCCTCCGGAGCAGGCCGATGTGGTGGCAGCGCTCATCGGGCCGGATATGGATGACCAGACCATGTACAATAATGCGTTATACAGAGCCTTGCAGGAAAAGGATGAAAATCCCGGTGATCCGTTTGTGTGGTTCAACCTGGGATCAATCTATGTGGCGCTGGGTGATTACTCTGCCGCTGCTACTGCTTTCGACCTGGCCCGTGAGCGTGGTACTCCCTGGCGGATGCTATGGTACCAGTACGGTCCCTACGAGGCGTACTTACATGTGGGGGGGAATCGCCTGTATGACGTGATCACGCTGGCCGACGCGATCATCCGTAACAACCCATATTCAGAGGAAGCCTACTATTACAAGGGGTTGGCGCTCCAGGCTCAGGGTGAGATCAACGCAGCACGCGGCCAGTTTCAGAAGGCGATCCATTACAATGCAAACTTCACAGCAGCCTACGAAGCGCTTGCTGAATTGGAGGGCGGATGAGCCTTAAGGCTCGCTATATGCCGGGCTTCCCGCCAGTTCCTTCTCTTCTCATCGACCTTAATATGAGACTGCGCCGGCATCAAGAATGCAACCTAGTCAGTGTAGCCCGATTTGGGCAAGAGCGGTCTGCCTGAGCCGATGCCTCGATCCTATATGTATGCAGCCGTAGGAAGCACGCATGGATAGCATGACAGCATCCAAGATCCCACAGGGCCGCACCGGCCGGATCGCACGCTCGACGCTGATCGTGATGGCAGGAGTTGCTGCCTCGCTTGCCTTCGGTCTGGTCCGGCAGAGGGTCATTGCTGTGAGATTTGGTACAAGTTCCGTACTCGATGCCTACACTGCTGCCAATGGCATTCCTGAGCTTCTTTTCACGATGCTGTCGGGCGGCGCACTGGCGTTTGCCTTCATCCCAGTCTATGCTGGCTTCCTCAGCGGAGGTGATGTGAAAGGAGGAGACCAGCTTCTCAGCCAGGTGATCAACACCATTCTGCTGTTGACGGCTGCGGCAGCAGCGATTGTTGCCCTGTTGGCGCGGGTGCTTGTCGGTGCATGGTGGGGGGTCGGACCGAACTTCACTCCAGAAACTCAGCGGCTGACGGTTGAGTTGATGCGTGTCTTGTTGCTTTCCACCGTGATCTTTGCCGTGAGCAGCATTATCACTGGCGCACTTCACGCTCGCCAACATTTCCTTCTTCCGGCTATCACGCCGAGTGTCTACAGTGGTGGGATCATCTTTGGGGCATTGGTCTTTGCCCCACGCATTGGGATTCATGGTGTGGCGTGGGGTGCGGTGCTTGGTGCAGGGTTGCACCTGCTGGTACAGGTGCCAGGGCTGATCATGTACCGCATCCGATGGCGGCCTGTTCTGGGCTGGTCGAACCCCGCTCTACACCGTGTGGCTGTACTGATGGCTCCTCGCGTGATCGATCTGCTGATGGCCCGTGCCAGTATCGACTGGCTCAACGCCAACCTGGGTTCAGGTTTGGGTGAGGGCCGTGTCTCAGCGTTGCGATACGCCTACCAGCTCATGAACATGCCATGGACGCTGATTGGAACAGCCATTGGCATTGCGATCTTCCCCACTATGGCTGCCCTAGCCGCGCAAAAGGACATCGGTGCCCAGCGTGACGCTCTGAGTGGTTCGCTGCGAGCGATCTTGCTTCTAACAGTTCCCTCGGCAGCAGGACTGTTGACCCTGGGACGGCCTATCATCCAGCTGTTGTTCGAGGGTGGAGAATTTACCGTGCATAGCACCGAGTTGGTGTATTATGCTCTCCAGTTTTATGTCGTGGCGCTGATCAGTCAGTCTCTGCTGGAAGTCGTGGTACGTGCCTTCGCCGCTCAGCAGGACACACTGACACCACTCGTTGTATCGTTCTTCACCACAGCACTGAATGTCGGCTTGGCGATCTGGCTCTCGCGTTCCCATCTGCTGGCCCATGGCGGGCTGGCGCTGGCCAATGGCGTGGCTGTTGGTGTTGAGTCTCTGACAGGGCTGGTGATTCTGCACCTTCGTTGGCGGGGGGTCGACGCACGCCGTATCCTGATCGATGCGGGGAAAGCGGGGTTAGCTGCGGTAGGCATGTCAGGAGCCATCCTGGCTTTTCAGGCTACGTTGCATCCGGGCACGTGGGGGTTACTGGTGGGTGGCGGCCTGCTTGGTGTAGTTGTCTACTTCGGGCTGGCTGTGCTGCTCGGAATCAGGGAAGTATACATCTTACCACGGGCAGCCGTGCGTTACCTGTGGCAACATGGTGAGGCGCAGGAATGATCTCGAACAAAATCACCATTGCCAAGCCGTCTCGACGTCTCCTGCTTGAGCGTTTTCCTGCTCAATGAGTTGATCATGTGTACAATGCAGGAAGCATCCAACCATGTCGTGCCAATGGTCTTCGGCGCGCCAGTCTATCTGATCTTCACTGACTCTGCTTGACAGGATTCAGACGCGAAGATCATTGCCGCATTGCCTACCTGTCGCATTTGGCGGCGCAAATCGCTATATTTCTTATGAAAGGGCTTATGTGCAGGGTATCGATCAGTCTTTGGTCTGTTGAGGTGTGACATGCGCGTACTCGTTCGTGTCTTCAATCATCATGGATATCCAATTCTTTCGGTTATCATTCTTGCTACATTGGCGATTGTGCTCGCCAGCAATGGCATTGCTGCACTTGATCTGATCATCCTAGTTGCACTCATTGCCGTGGCTCTGGGTGTGTGGAGGTTGCTCGTAAGCAGCCAGACCGAGGGGATGGACAGTGTCCAGTTGGTTCGGCAGGCAATTCAAAATGGCCAGCGTCCCACTATCCTGCAATTTTACTCCGCTTACTGCGCTGGGTGTATCGCTATGAAGCCAGTGGTTGATCAGTTGGAGGCTGAGGCAGGCGATCGCATACAGGTCATTCGCCTGAACATCGACAGTGAGCCGGGCAAGACGCTGATGCAGGAGCACGGCGTGATGTTCACACCGACCTTCGTGTACTTCGATGCTCGTGGAAACAAGGTACGCGAGAGTATTGGTGTACTGGATCGCTATCGCATACTTTACGACCTGGAAAATACATGATCAGGCGGTTGTATTTTGGGTGGCGATATCTGGTCGGCCAGACACCGTGGGACACAGAAATCACTCCTCCCGAGATTGTGGACCTCATAGAGAAGGAGCATCTGCCGCCAGGTCGGGCGATTGACCTGGGGTGTGGCACTGGGACCAATGCCATCTATCTCGCCCAGCATGGCTGGAAGGTCGTCGGCATCGACTATGTGGCGCAGGCCGTTCGACGGGCGCAGCGCAAGGCCCGACAGGCAGGTGTCTCTATGTCCACTCGGTTCGTCACGGGGGACGTCACACGGCTAGCTGCGCTGGACTTGGGTGGAACTTTTGACCTCGCCGTGGACGTTGGGTGTGTACACAGCCTTCTGCCGCAAGGGCGGACAGCCTATGCCCAAGGACTCGCACGGGTCGTCGGACTGAATGGCGTGCTCATGCTGTATGTATTCCGCCCTACCTCTACACGGCTGTTAGGTCTGGAACCGGCGGAGGTTGAGCAACTTTTTGCTCCAGCGTTTCGTCTCGTTTGGTCCAGTTTAGGCCAGGACAGGGCTGCGGGCGTTGGATCGGCATGGTACAGATTTGAGCGAGGCAAGTAGACAGTGCGGATTCTATTTCTGTTCCTCGACGGGGTTGGCCTAGGGGAGGCCAACTCACAGAGCAATCCTTTCGTTGCTGTCCACTTGCCAACCCTGACCAGCTTCACTGATGGACAACTTTGGGTGCGCGGCCTGAGCCGTCTTGATGGTCGTTATAGCTCATTCATCCCCACCGACGCATGTCTAGGAGTGAGTGGCAAACCGCAGAGTGCTACTGGTCAGGCGACTATTCTGACCGGTATCAACATACCGAAAGTCATTGGGTACCATTACGGTCCCAAGCCTAATGCCCTGATCAGAGCTCTCATTCAACGGCATGGCGTTGTTGCCAGACTCGTGGCGCGTGGATTGAAAGTCGGGTTTCTCACCGCATTCCCACCAGCTTTTTTTGAGGCTGTGAACAGTGGGAAGCGCCTGCTCTCCTCCAACCAATATGCCATGCAGGTGGGAGGAGTAGCATTGATGGGAGCGAAAGCTCTCTTTGCGGGACATGCCATGTCCGCCGACTTCACCGGTGAAGGATGGCGGACGCACTTGGGTTACACTGATGCGCCCTTTATGACACCCTTCGAGGCTGGACAGCGGCTGGCGCAGATAGCCCGTAATTACGATCTGGCTTTCTTTGATCACTGGCTTACTGACTATGTTGGGCATCGTGGAACGCTGTCTGATGCGATGCGGCTGTTACAGACGCTCGATCAGGTCATCGCCGGCCTGGTCGAAAGCTGGGATCCTAGCCAAGAGTTGTTTGTGATGACCAGCGATCACGGGAACATTGAAGATGCCAGTGTGCGTGGACATACCCCTAACCCCGTCCCCACACTGGTGTTCGGTGAGGGACACCGCGCGTTTGCTGATGGCCTCACAGACCTGACCCATTTTGCACCTCGGCTTTATCATGCGCTGACCAACCGCCATTAGGCTGTGTATGGATGGTCCCTGCTCTGGCTGGCTCTTTTTCGGAGTTGGCTTTACTATTGGAGTCAGCGCAATCCGGTAGACAGGTGTGCACCACGGGAAGATAGGCAAGATAAGCATGGCTGAGAAGCGCATTCACAGACTCTCTGAGGATGAACGTCGCCAGCTGCTGGCGCTGGCCCGCGCATCCGTCAGCGCCGCGGCGGCAGGCAAGCCACTGCCCCAGATAAAGCTGGATGACCTCTCTAGCAACCTGCGTGAGCCAGGAGCGTGCTTTGTAACGCTGCACAAGCACGGCGATCTACGGGGCTGTACCGGTGTACTCGTGGCACAAATCCCGTTAGCCGAGGAGGTCATCAAGACCGCAGCGCAGACGGCACTGCACGACCCACGCTTCATGCCGGTGTCGCCGGATGAGGTCCCTGAGATAGACATTGAGGTCTCGGTCTTGACGCCGCCACAAAAGCTCGACGTGCCTGACCCCAGGAATTTGCCCAAGCTGATCCGGCCCGGCATTGATGGCGTGACGCTGTACCGGGGGCCTTACCGCGCCACATTTCTTCCCCAGGTCTGGGACAAGATTCCCGATCCTGTAGAGTTTCTAGGCAGATTATGCCAGAAGATGGGACTTCCAATGCAAGCTTGGCAGCAACCGGGCATGCAGGTCGAGGTTTATCAGGTCGAAGAGTTCTCGGAAAATGAACTGACGGAGGTTTGCTAGCCTCCGTCAGTCGATTGGCTGCGTTGCCACAGCCATCATTCTTTGCCAATAATGAACACGATCTTGCTTTGCTCATCGAAGATCAGACGCTCGCCGCCAAGTGCGACCAACGTATGCATACCTGGACGGGGAACAAATGTGCCGTTCTCATTGAGAAATCCCCCGGGGTCATAGCGATAGTCGGTTGTGAACTTGAATTCACCTGCTGTCGCGTAACCCAACATTCCACGTTGGAGAGTCGTCAGACCTTCACGCCATACCTTACCAAAGCCGCGGATAGGTTGGATTAGGTCTGGCGCTGTCGGCTCTAGTGCAGGGTCAGAGATAATGTCGGAAGTCTCGTTCCAGTCGTCTACAAAAACCATCCATTCACCAATGCGCGGATCCTCGCTCTGAACGATCACCCAGACCTCGCCAGTTCCTGGCTGGAAGGTGTGTGTGGTCTTGCACCGCTCATCGGTGGAGCTTCCAATCCAGAACATATAACCGTTTTGAAAGGTTTGCTCGACAACCTCTGCCTTGCACATAAATGGTACTGATAGCGGCACCACTTCAGCTGATACCTCAGTGGGTGCTGCTGTGGCCACCATTGTTGCCAGTGGCGTGACTGGCACGCGGTTCGATGGTGTATCTGTAATGACGACATAGAGCGGTGTCTGTGTGGGGGGAAGGCCCCGGCCATCCCCGCCGCATGCAACCGCCGTTACTGCCAGCAACATAGTTGCCACTGCAATGGAAAATCGTTTATCCAGCCGCAAGGTATACATTTGCCACTCCTTACCCATTTCACGGCGGCGGATTGTAACATCGGCTACACGCAGGTGCCAGTCGCCGTAGGTGCGGCGCTGGCATATAGTCAGGAGGGCGGAGGTGTACCGACAGACACCCTTGCACACAGGGATACGTGCAGTTACACTTGGGCTGGTCTGAATTCGTTCGAAGGGGCTGTCCACGCCTATCTCGGTTAAACTGGCCTAATTGAGCTTTATGAGATCAGCCCGATGACAAGAGTACGTGTCACTGTGCCAGCCACAAGCTCTCACCTGGGGCCAGGCTTAGACAGCATGGCGCTGGCCTTGCAGCTGCATAATGTTGTTGAGTTGGGTGAGGCTGAGCAAGGACTTATTGTTACGATCCGTGGAGAAGGCGCTGATCGGCTTGCACGCGATGCAGGCAACCTGGTTGTGAAGGGCGCCGTTGCTGTGTTTAGGCGCGTGGGTTGCGCGCCGGGTGGTCTCCGTGTGCACCTCGAATACGATATCCCGCCAGAGTTAGGTTTGGGCAGCAGTGCTGCTGCGGTGTTGGGTGGCGTCGTGGCAGCCAATGTGTTGATCGGCAGCCCTCTCGCTCGTGATGAAGTTCTCCGTACTGCTGCCAGCCTGGATGGACGTGTAGCGGCCGTCGCTGCGGCGTTGTTCGGTGGGCTGGTTGTGACCAGTCGTCACCATGACGACCTGTTCTACTCCAACGTACCGATTGCTGGTATGTTTGTGGGGGTCGTGGCTCCGCTGATTGAGAGTCCCGCTCGACACCCTAGTCTGCCTCAGCATGTGTCCTTGTCCGATGCTGTGCATAATATCGGGCGGGCAGCGCTGGTCGTGCAGGCGCTCAACCGAGGCGACTACGCGCTGCTCGAACGAGCCATGCGTGACCGCCTGCACGAACCGGTGCGTAGCAAACTGATCCCAGGCTACCGCCGGGCCGTCGCAGCAGCCCGACGCAACGGGGCAGCGGCGGTTGCCATCAGCAGCTCAGGCCCTGCCCTGATCGCTTTTGCACAGGATAACCATGAGGAAATCGTTGACGCGATGGCACGGGCCATGCGGGATGAAGGGGCCCCTGCCGTGCTGACATGGGTTCTCCCGGTAGACACCCAGGGAATTAGCATCAGCGAGAGCGGTGTATCGATGTCGCGCAATGGTTCGCAACCGACGCCAGCCAGTTTGCGCCGTGCACCACTGCCCATCATAGGTGGGGTGCATCGAGGAGAGTCAGAGTGAGTGTGAATTTGGAAGCTAAACGGGTGTTCGTCACCGGGGCGACAGGGTTCATCGGTGGGTATTTGGCGCGTCGCTTGCATGCTGAAGGTGCCAGTGTGTTTGCACTTGAGCGCCAAAGGGGTAAAGGTGCAGACTTGGCTGCGCTTGGCATGACGGTCGTGCAGGGCGATATCACCGATCATGGTCGGATGCGGGAGATTATCGCTGTGCACCAGCCCCAGATCGTGATGCATATCGCTGCGTGGCTTGGAGGCACTAACCGCACGGACGCACAGCGAGTTAACGTTGCTGCCTCGCAAAACTTGGCGGAGGTCAGCGCCGCCGCAGGCGTTGAACGCTTTGTATTCACGAGCAGCATAGCGGCCTATGGAATCGTCGACAAAGGGATTGTGGATGAGACCAGACCGCTCGGCCCCTACGGCGATCCCTATGGCGACAGCAAGATCAGGGCAGAAACAGTACTCAGGGCTGTCGCTGATCGGACAGGTCTGGCAATCGTCATTGTGAGACCCGGTATGGTTTACGGGCCGGGTTCGCCAGGGTGGACCAGACGGATTGCCAAGTGGGCCCGCCAGGGCTACATTCCATTGATCGACGGAGGGCAAGGCACTGCCTTTCCGATCTACATCGATAACCTGATCGATCTGCTGTTGCTCTGCGCAATTCACCCCCAGGCAGTTGGTGAAACGTTCAACGCTGTAGATGACGGTCCGGTCACTCTGGCCGACTTCCTGGGTGCCTACATGGGCATGGCCCATACCAACCGTGCCATACGGTTGCCGGGTTGGCTGGCGAAAGCCGTGGCGACCGTCGTCGATCCATTCGTACGCCGCTACAAACTGACATACGTCGTTGGGCAGATGTGTGCGCGGGCCACGATCAGCAACCAGAAGGCCAAAGATCTGCTGAGTTGGTCGCCGCAAGTGGGGCTTCAAGAGGGTTTGCGCCGCAGCGAAGCCTGGCTGCGGTCAGAAGGTATCCTTGCATAGGCTATCTCTCATGCCAATCTGGGTCTTTTGGGTGAGTGCTGGGGTCGGCATGGCGCTGCTCGTGGCACTGGCCTACTGGCAGATAGATATAGCGGAGGGAGCCTACCTGGGCCAGCCCATGGTCACATGGCTATATGACCTCACTGCGCGGCGCTACGATGCGATCAAGAGCTTCGACCCCAACATGGAGACGATCTTCTTGGGCTACCCTCTGGCTGAAGCGCTGCGCCAGATTCCCGACGCGCTCGTGCTCGATATTGCCACTGGGACCGCGCGGCTGCCAATCACTTTGCTCGCCCAGCCCACGTTCCGGGGGCAGATTGTGGGTGTGGACGCATCGCGCCGAATGCTGGAAGTGGCCGCCGAAAAAACGCGCGGCAATGAGCATCGTCTGACGCTGATCTGGCGTAGTGCTGCACACCTCCCATTTCCTGGCGGAACTTTCGACGCGGTGACGTGCCTGGAGATGCTCGAGTTCACTCCCAACCCCGCAGGCCAGCTTGCCGAGGCTGTGCGGGTCCTAAGACCGGGCGGTCTGCTCGTCACAACGAGGCGTAGGGGGGCCAATGCGCGCCTGATGCCGGGCAAATCGTTCAGCCCTGAGTCGTTGCGGGCGCTGCTGGAGAGGCTAGGTGTAGAACGCGTTGAGATCGAGCCGTGGCAGGTGGAGTACGACTTGGTATGGGGAGTGCGTTGTGGGCAGTCCGCCAGGCCCGGCAGTCACTTGACCGATGTGTTGATCTGTCCCCGCTGTGATACAATCGCCTGGGTTGAGGGCCACGGGATGCTAGGCTGCCAGATGTGCGGGGCTGCCTATGTCGTCAAGGATGGGGTGATTGAAATGAACTACTGACACTTTCCCGGTCCATGAACTGTTCTCCACCCTGCCAGCCAGGACGATGTGATCACGATTGGCTCGTTGAGTTGTTGCACAGCCACATCTAAATCACAGCGACAACAGCGTCAGGTTATCTTAGTAGTGCAGCGCACCGCAGGACAAGGATAAGGCTATGCTGATCTGTCGATACCTGAGCGAAGACGGCCCTCAGTGGGGGCTAGTTGAGGAAAACTACGTGCATGTGCTTGAGGGTGACCCATTCAGCCTGACCGCACTGGCGGGCGATCTGCGGAAACCTAACCTCATGCGTGGACCGGTGGCTGGTCCGATTGACGAGGTGACACTGCTTCCCCCTGTGACACCCAGTAAGCTGGTGTGCATAGGGCGCAACTACGTCGCACATGCAGCCGAGCACGGTGGTGAGGTTCCACCGGAACCTTTAATCTTCCTCAAGCCACCCAGCAGTGTGATACCTCCTGGCTCGATGATTGAGCTTCTGCCAGAGATGGGACGAGTCGAACACGAAGCCGAACTCGCTGTTGTTGTAGGGCGAAGGGGGCGGTTCATTCGCGAAGATGATGCACTCAGCTATGTGCTGGGTTACACGTGTGCCAATGACGTCAGCGAGCGAGATTACCAAAAGAAGGATGGCCAGTGGACGCGGGCTAAGGGCTTCGACACGTTCTGCCCATTGGGGCCATGGATCAACACTGATCTTGACCCGACTAATGTGCGTATCCGCTGCCGGGTGAATGGCGAGATCCGTCAGGAGGCCAGCTCCTGCGACATGGTCTACAAAGTGCCGCGCCTGATCGCCCACATCTCGCGCGTGATGACGCTTGAGCCAGGGGACCTCATCCTGACGGGCACTCCCTCTGGCGTAGGCCCGATACTACCAGGAGACGTGGTTGAAGTGGAGATCGAAGGGATCGGTATTTTGCGCAACTCCGTGGTTAGCCGAGAAGCCTGACGATATACAGACAGGGTTGCACCTATGCTGATCTGTATGTAGGACGCCATCGTCGGGAGAGAGACAGCACCGCTTTAATTGTCCGACACGATATGGCTGTGAGGAGGGGGCAATGATCTGGATCGCGATGGGCGTGGTTGGCCTGCCTCTGGCAGCACTTGTGGTCTTGTGGCTGATCGGCGAGCGAGGGCAGGTCTTGGGACTACCCTCGACTCGGGCTGCTTTGAGGGGCAATGAGGACGCTAAACCACGCCAACTCAACTTCGATGCGGTACACGCTTATGTTTATGGACGCTGGACTCCGCAGTATATTGGTTTTGTGCGTGATGTGTGGCTGCCGCGCATGGGACCAAAGACCAAGCAGCATTGGGCTGATCACTACCACGGCAAGGTGTTGCCGCTAGAGCTTGCTCAGGCCGTGATTACACTGGATCATGATATTGTGCGCTGTGACCTGGAACAAATCATCCCCTATCCGCTGGCGCGCGACATCGTGCTACGAAGCCCAACTGAGATCACAGCCTACGAATGTGGCTGTCGCCTCTCGCGGGCTGAGCACTGTGAACCAACTCAGGTGTGCATGATTGTAGGTGATGGCAGCTTTGTGCTCGATCACCACCCAGACCGGTCGCGCCGACTCACCCAGCAGGAAGCGCTCGATCTGCTGCACGCTGAACATGAACGAGGGCATGTGCACACTGCCTATTTTAAGGATGTCTGTGGTGGCCAGTTCTACGCTATTTGTAACTGCTGTCCCTGCTGCTGCGGTGGCATTGAGGCAATGGTGAAGTATAGTGTGCCTATGGTGGCCTCATCAGGCTATGTATCCCAGGTTGATGAGGCGCTGTGCAGCGGCTGTGGTGAGTGCGAGACGGCCTGCCCATTTGCGGCAATCAGCTTTGATGGCATGGCACATGTCACATGGGAGAAATGTATGGGCTGCGGCGTGTGTGTGGATCGTTGCACCAGCGGGGCGCTGAGCTTGGCACTCGACGCGCGCAAAGGCATCCCGATGGATGTGCGAAAGATCGGCATCCCCGTCACGATGGGTTGATAAGCCTGAAGAACTGATGAGCCGACGGCAGAGCGCTGGCAAGGTTCTCAATAATTGTCTCTCGGAACCTGTCCGACTATACTAGGGCATTGTCCCTGGACAGCTCCGTTGCGGTGCTTGGTGTTTGTCCTTCGCTGTTTGGGCAAACCGCCAAGTTATTTCTGGACAGACTATCAGGAGACCAAAAGGCAGAAACCCCGCACAGTTATGTAGGTGACTTATGAGCGTACCTCTGTGGACCGTCGAAATGCATGCGCACTCGTTCTATTCAAAGGATTGCCTGATTCGCATCGATGCCCTGCCGGAGATCTGTCGTGCACGCGGCCTCGACAAGCTCGCCATTACCGACCACAATACGGTGAAGGGTGCGCTTCTGGCGGCACGCCTGTACCCCATGCTCGTCGTCCCTGGACTGGAAATCATGACCACTCGTGGAGAGCTTCTCGCCTGGTACGTCAAGGAAGAAGTTCCTGCTGGCCTGTCCCCCTTAGAGACTATCCAACGACTGCGTGACCAGGGGACACTTATTGGCATTGCGCATCCCTTTGATCGACACCGACGAGGGGGATGGCGGCTTCAGGACCTCCAAGAGATCGTCGACCTGGTGGATGTGATCGAAGTGTACAATTCTCGCTGCCTGAACGCGGAGGACAATCAGAAGTCGCTAGCCTTTGCCCATGAGCATGACAAGTTGATGATCTGTGGCAGTGACGCACACCTGCACAGCGAGTATGGGCGCTCAGTCATGCAGATGGAGCCATTCGCCAACAACGCTGATGGCCTTCGACGAGCGTTACAGTCGGCCACACGTCGCGAAGCCCTTAGTGGCCTGAGCGTTCACTTTGGATCAACCTATGCCAAATGGGTTAAACGTATCTTTCCGTCACTGAGGCCCAGCTAGAACAGGGGGCTACGATGGGTTTCCTGGCGGCTGTCGCTGCGGGTGTCATTCCGATGCTGATCTACCCACTTTTTCTGTACTGGATGGATCGCTACGAGAAAGAACCTCTTGGCTTGCTGGCGGCGGTGTTCCTATGGGGGTTCTTTCCAGCGGCCATACTCTCCCTGATCAGCCAGCTCGTTTTGGATGTCCCCTTGTTGCTGCTTGACAGCAGTGGCAGCCTGGCTGACCTGATCAGTATCATCGTTGTGGCCCCCATCACTGAAGAGTTTTTTAAGGGACTCGCGGTTCTGGCTGTGTTTTTGCTATGGCGCAACGAGTTCGATGGAGTGTTCGATGGCATCATTTATGGCGGTCTCGTGGGTTTTGGCTTTGCTGCTGTCGAGAACATCCTCTACCTGCTCGAAGGCGACACCGCGCTTTTCCTCCTGCGCGCCGTAGTCTTTGGCCTCAACCATGCCTTCTTCACCAGCCTGACGGGGATTGGACTCGGTGTGGCTCGACACTCCCCAAAGCTGTTGACGCGACTGATCGCGCCGCTGGCTGGGCTGCTGATCGCCATGGCTGCACATGCATTTCACAATGCGTCCACTGTGTTTAGTGCGGAAATGCCGGAGGTTCTGTGCCTGGCATTGATCGCCGACTGGGGTGGTGTGCTGTTTGTGTTTGTAACCATGATTTTGGCAATACGACGTGAGCGTCAGTGGATCATCAGTGAGCTCTGTGATGAAGTTTCCCTCAAGACACTCAACGAAGAGCAGTATGGAGTAGTCTGCTCACCGATGCGCCGCTTTAGCACCCGGCTTGAAGCGCTATTTGCTGGTGGGCCAGTGCGCTGGTGGCGTGTGGGACGCTACTATCATCTGCTGACCGAGCTGGCCTATAAGAAGCATGCTCATCGGAAGCGTGGGGAAACAGGCGCAAAACTGGCGCTGATCGAGTCTCTGCGTGCCAGGGCTGCGCGAGCCAGCGCTGAGTTGAACTCTGCCTCCTGATCACTCAGGTGCCTTTAGAGCGCAGATTCGCACGAGGTTGGGCCTCCAGAATAATGTCCCATCAGGCTCGGCAAACGCCCCAAGATTTTCGCGCAGATCTCCCAGGCACAGCGTCTGGACTTCCGGCGACATAGCGTCGATCTCTGCCTGGCGATTGGGCCAGGCCAGCTTATAGCGGATAAAGGTTTCCACATCCGGCAGGCAAATCGCAGCCGTCACAAGAGCGGTCCTCACCTGTGCAAACCCTGCCTCTTGCAGCGCCTGCGCGATGCTGTCTGCATCTTCCAGCGCATCCCAAGGGTGGGGCTGTCGGAGGGCTTCCCGGCGGGCTGCCAGTGCTGGTGGCGGCTCGACAACCGCGTATTCGGCCAGCGTATCATCCAGCAAATTGGCTATCGAGTCAACCGTGCCCCACTCCTGGATCGCCAGCCGCCCGCCGGGCTTAAGAATGCGCCGTGCCTCGTGTAGGCTAGTGGCCGGGTCGGTGCTGTTGAGTGCAAAGCCTGCCAGTGCCACATCGAAGGCATTGCTTCTCAAGGCCAGGTGGTGCATATCCCCCAGGAACACATGATCTGTCCTATGGCCCTGGGCGAGTCTCAGCATCGACCAACTGAAATCGACCGCATACACCAGACGGCATCGACTGGCCGCGAGACGAGCAGTCAAGCCGTTGCCTGTCCCCAGATCAATGGCGATCTCGGTGGGCATAAGCTGTGCGAAGTGGACCAGTTCCTCAGCCAGGGGAGCTAAGATCGGCTCTATGGCTGCATAGGATTGGGCGACCTCAGCGTAATAACAAAGTAGGGCATTCTGATAGGGCTTCATGCAGGGTGAGGAAGTGGTCTGCTAGCCACTGCCACGCACGTCTTCCAGCGTAGCGGTGGTGTAGACGATGTTTAGCGACATACTGTAGATCACAACGCTTCTGTACCTACCCATATCCTGACCCTCTGGGATAGCGTAATTCTGCGCTCCACTCGGACTTTTAAGAGGCCCCAGATCGAGATAGCTGGGGAGTAGAGCTTCGGCGCTGGTACGTGGAGCCTCGTGCTCGGAAAGCAGGACACGCAGGTCTGGCCCGCTCGACACACTAAAGCGATCCAGCCGAAGAACCCGCTGTGTATCGCTGAACTGGTAGATTGAGGCCGTTCCCTGACCTTGATGCATGGGGTCAATTGTCACAAAACTGCCTGCCTGTATGATAAACGGCTCGATCCCGATACCCATTGGCCCCATCTGTAGATCGACCATGATCTCAGCCACAATCGGATCGAGAGTGGGAGTAGAGGGGATCTGTAATTCGACCGCGACAGCGGTTTCCTCAGCGCTAGCTTCGGCCTCGATTTCCGGAGTGGGGGGGGCTTCCTCTTCGCCGCCGCCGAAAATGCGAGCTGTCCACAGGTTGCGGGTAGCAATGCAGCCTACAACCAGTAGCGCGAATCCTAGCGCCAACCAACGCTGTGCATTCATGTCAGTCCACTCCGAGTTTCTTCGATCAAGTGATCGACGACAGCCACTAGCGCTTCCCTCTCGGTTGCACCGTGTGTCAGAGCATGGGTATAAGCCCGTATCTGGCGATCCGCGCTGCTTCCTTCCCGAGCGATTACCCGCGCGTATTCGACGGCTTCGCGGCTGTCAAGCTCGTCTACTACATCATCGACCAGATCGATTAGTTCGTCGATCAGATCAGGCAGAGGGACTTCTTTCTCACAACCAAAGTCGATCAGCTTGCCGGTCGTACCGTAACGCACTGCCCGCCATTTGTTCTCCTTGATCAAGTCTCTCCGGTAGATGCGCCACGCTTGGTTCTTCTGACGCAGCCGGATCAGCTTGGCGACCAGCGCCTGGAACAACGCTGCTATGCAGATCACTTCGTCGAGCATGGTTGCTGCGTCGCAGATGCGGAACTCGAGTGTGCTGTAGCGGGGGTGAGGACGCACGTCCCACCAGATACGAGTGGCATCGCCGATCTCTTGGACATTGCGGCCCAATGCTCCCACCTTACTAAGCACGCGAACAAAGCTCTCGTACTCGCCCCACGACCGGAACTCCATCGGCAGCCCGGTGCGGGGCAAAGTGTTGAAAACGATGCTGCGGTAGCTCTTGAGGCCTGTGTTGTTGCCCATCCAGAAGGGAGAGCTGGTTGACAGGGCGAGAATGTGCGGCAGAAAATATCGTATCTGATTCATGATCGTGATCATCAACTCGCGTTGGGCTTGGCCTCTGCCAAAACCGATATGGACGTGCAAGCCGAAGATCAACAGGCTGCGTACTGTCTGCTGCATCTCCTCAGCAAACTCGATGTAGCGCTCACTGTCGTTGATGACCTGATCCTTCCAATGGGAGAACGGGTGAGTCCCAGCAGAGGCTAGTCGGAGGCCGGCGTTCTCCGCGATCTCAATCACAGTGCGCCGCAAGTTGCCGATATCCTCTCGTGCCTCTCGCACCGACCGGCAGATACGAGTCCCAACCTCGACTTGTGACTGCATGAACTCCCGCCGGACCTGGTCGCCGAGTACGCGCCCGTGATCGAGAAACTCTTGAACATAAGAGGTAAGCTCGCGGGTCTTGGGATCGATGATCTGATACTCTTCCTCGATACCAATGGTCAACGGCGCGGAGATCATGCACTGTCTCCTATCCGATTTTCAACGCAGTCAAACGTCGCGTGTCAAATCACTGAGGTGAACGATCTTAGGGATCTTCATGTCCAACAGGAACCGCTGCCTGAGGACTGTCTCTTCGTCGGCAGTCAGCCGCCGCAGTGGAGGACGCACGGCGTCGTTCGTAATGATTCCGCCGGCTTTGAGGATCATCTTCAGCGCAGCGATCCGTGGCAAATTGTCAAACTGCTGGAGGGCCATAGCCAACCGTTCCTGGGTCTCGTCAGTGGAAACGCTCTGACAATGTCGGTCGTAGACATCACGTGCCAGATCGGCAAAGGCGTTGGCAATGAACGTGACTGATCCTGCCCCACCTGCTGCCAGCGTTCTGGCCAGCGCCCTGCCATCACCAGTAAACACCTGGAAGCCAGGAATTCGCTGGATGAGCGCCAAGGTGTGCTCCCAGTCGTTGCTGCTGTCTTTGATCCCGACCACCTGTGCGGGGAAGGCGTCGCGTAACCGTGCGCACAGGTCCAGAGACAGGCCCACGCCGCATACGGCTGGGTTGTGGTAGAGCAACACAGCGCCATCTGTCGGAACGGAACGTCGGATGACCGCCGTGTAGAAGTGGAATAGTCCCTCATCGTCGGCGCTGCCATAGAAGAAGGGAGGGACCACAGCCACGCCATCCAGCCCAGCTCTGAAGGCGGCGCGTGTCAGCCGGACGGAATCTTCAAGGCTGGCTGCCCCGGTTCCTCCTAATAGACACAGGTTGCGGCTAGCTCTGGCCGCCGCCCGGAACAGCGTGCTGCGCTCTTCGACGCTCAGTGATGGCCCTTCGCCAGTGGTGCCAGCTAGCAATACACCCTGGCAGCCGCGTTCAGCGAGATAGTCGAGACAATTGGCGAGCTGGTCATGATCGGGGCGGCCCCGATTGTCATAGGGCGTAACGACGGCTGCGTAGATTCCCTGTTGAACGCCAGTCATGCTAGTCTGCTCCTCAGGTGGGTCAGTCCGCCAGTGCAACTAGACAGTCTTCTGGGGCAATGATACAATCCAACTGCTCTGCTGGACTGGAGATATTGATGCCCCATACGATTTTATACGTGGAAGATGAACCTGCAATAATTGAGTTGATCCAGGATGTTCTCCAGCACCCTGACATCCGCTTGCTCTCAGCCACAAATACAGCGGAGGGTCTGGCTAAAGTGCGGGCGCTGAAACCCGACCTGGTTATGCTCGATGTTATGATGCCCGATGGTGATGGGTGGGACCTCTACCACACCATTCGGCAGGATGCCGCTTTGGGCCAGGTCCCCATTATCATGCTGACCGGTATTCTCCATAAGTATCGCATCATGAAAGAATTTGCCCAGAGTCCAATTGATGCCTACATTACCAAGCCATTCGATGCTCGTGCGGTACGCACTGAAGTTGAGCGGATGCTGGGCGAGCCTTTCTGGGCTTTGACCGGGCCTCCCAGGCGCGAAAGTGCTGTGCGGCCTTCAATGCCTGCCGGTCAGGCCGAGCCGAGACCGGACGAGATGCCTGAATCGCAGAGAGGATCGCACCAAGCCGTATGACCAGAGCAACCTACCACCTGGACAGCAATCATCTGGGGGTACGCCTCACCGTGTTGGTAGCAATGCTGGTTGGTTTCTTTGGCGGCATCTTTGCCATCCCAGCCTTGCTACGACTATTACGGATCCAAGGTGGAGGGTGGTCGTTGCTATCCATCTTGGGCGGTCTGGCGCTTGCCTTCGGGCTGTCATGGCTTGTTGAGATGCTGCTGCGCCGGGTGTGGCGCAGCGGTCGTGTCTTGGAGATCGATGCCGAGCATATTACACTGCGCGAGCCGAATGGCCAATCGCTGCATCTCACCTGTGGAGAACCGGTCGCAGTCTGGGCATGGTGCTTCGTCATCAGTGACCGCCGTGCCTGGGTGCCCAGGGGGTGGTATTGCGTGGCGCTGCGGCTGGCTCAGGACGACCGTGTGATCATCCCTTATACCTTTGTCAGTCCAAACGACGCCAAAGCGCTCCCATCTTGGCAGGTGTTCGAAGAGTTGATCTCCGAGAGGCTGGCCTCACGACCTGGCCAGGAGCACTTGGCTCAGTTCCTCGGTGAGCAGGAACACCTACGCGCAGCGGAATCTGAACGCTGGCTCAGCGGCGCAGAGATGCAGCCTCAGGATTTTGCAGCGCTGATTCGCGTGCTTGAAGCGCGGCTTCCCAACTGGCCGCGCGGGCGGGCGGCATGATTTCGCCTCACCGACAGGCTGTCAGACGGGTAGGGAGGGCTTGGTGGCTCGTGGTGGCCGCGCCTCTTCTGGCGGTCGGTATGGTTCCTTTACAAGGAGCCACTGCGCGCGCGACCGATCCACGTTTTGGTCTGATCGAGTCGCATGACGCCCCTGCCCGCGCTGATGAACTGGCGGTTGCCTGGGAGCGGGCGCGTTTTCATTGGGCGCTGGTGCAGCCCAATGGACCGAACGAATGGGTTGAGGCTGAACTGACTGCTGCCGAGCTTGCAGGTGAACTGAGCGCTGGGCGCGAAGTGATAGGCTTGCTGATCGGTATCCCAGATTGGGCCAGAGATAGCAATGGCCTGCCACGCGGGCTGTACCTGCCGCCAGACGAGCCGGGCAACCTATGGGCGGGTTTCGTGCGCGAGGCGGTGACGCGCTACCGGGGCCAGATTGATCACTGGATTATCTGGAATGAACCGGACGTGTGGGATCCACAACACCCGGCATACACCTGGCCTGGTGATGTGCATGACTATGTACGCTTGCTGAAAGTAGCCTATGTGACGGCCAAAGCCGCAAATCCCGATTCGGTGATCCACTTGGCTGCCATGAGCCATTGGTGGGATGTGCGATATGGCCGAGACCTCTATTTCCCACAACTCCTTGATGCTATCCTAGCCGATCCAGATGCTGCTGCCAGTGGCTACTTTTACGATGTGGCGACGCTACACTTATACTTCAATCCAGCTTCAGTGTATGAGATTGTCCAGCAGTACTACGGTTTTCAGGCTGAGCGCGGAATCGAGCGCCCTATCTGGCTGATCGAGACCAACGCTGCCCCCTCATCTGATCCAGCCTGGCCAGTCGCTGAGCCTGCCTTTCAAGTCTCGCTTCTGGAGCAGGCGGCCTACATGCCCCAGGCTCTGCCTCTGGCACTGGCGGCAGGTGCGGAACGAGTTGGGATCTATAAGTTGATCGATACCTCCGGTGACTACGCCGCCAACCCTGAGCCATTTGGGCTGGTGCGTGCCGACGACTCGCCGCGCCCGGCCTTCCGAACTGCTCAGATAGCCATGGAAACGCTGGCTGGGGCCAACCAGTTATGGTGGAATGAACAACATGTTGTCTCGCAGGTGATCGTTGAGAAACCTGGCCAGGTGATTCGCATCTTGTGGTCGCGTGTGCCGCAAGCACAGGTGATCACCGTGCCCGCTTTGTCTACTTTTGCCATGCTGATGGACATGTGGGGCAATACTGACGAGGCTGTCCCACGTGACGGTGTCTACCGGCTCCAGTTGTTTGCTGGCGAGTGCCAGGAGACTGCCGGAGATTACTGCATGATTGGTGGACCACCCCTATATCTGATCGAGAATATGCCTGCTGACAGTCCATCGCTGCGACAGGATGATCTGCCCACGATTCTTGCCTACGAGCCACTGTCACCACTTGAACCATCTGCGCGCCCAGACGGTGCGGGGTGGTGGGCGTTGGTAGTCTGTGTGGTGGTCGTGGTTGCCTTTTTTGAACTGGTGCTGAAACGCAGGCTGGTGCTGCACGCTCGATCCTCTACCAATGAGCAGGAGAGATGACAATGCCCGAGGTCAAGATATTCTGGGATCCGCAGGGGTTGTCGGTTGACACGCTGGGCACCAACGAGTACCTGCGTGTCACAGACGGTGACACGCCCTATGTGTCGATGTCGATCCGCATGCTGAGCATCGACGCACCGGAGGTACATTACCCCGGCGCAACGCGCCCCTCTAGACACGATCAGAATCTGTCTACGTTGGCAACCTGGATCGAACGTGGTCAGGCCCCCCTCACTGATGACTTGGCGGCCTACCTGCATCCGCGTCTTGCGTCTGGCACGGCAGGCACGCTTCAGGAGCAGCAAGGTGAGCAGGCCAAGGCGATTTTCAAGCAGATGCTCGATCGGATGCTCACTCGGCCAGATGGTTCGAAGCGCAGCCTTTTTCTGCGTACTGCCGACCAGCCCTTTGATGATTATGGCCGCCTGCTGGCCTACATAGCACCCTCATACACGTCTGAAGAGCGTGCTACGCTCTCCAAGTGGGAGCAGGGCACCTTTAACCTGCTGATGGTGAGGGCTGGTTGGGCTGCGACGCTTATTATCTATCCCAGCATTCCCAAGTACGAGGATTTGGCCATGTTGCGTGATGCGGCCAAGGAGGCCTACCTGGCAGGGCGCGGCATCTGGGCTGAACCGCTGTCGTTGACTGGCTACGAGTTTCGTATGGCCGTGAAGCTGTACGATATAACTAAGCGACTCGTTGCAGGAGAGAAGCTGAGCGGGAGCCAGCGTAAGTCGTGGATCGAGCGCTATTGTGTCGACTTGACCACACGCGAGATATACTATCCAGAGAGTTATCTACGAGTGGCTCCTTACAATCGGCTGTTCATCTGGCCTAAGGACGTTGCAGAAGCAGTGGGCAGGCTCAACTTGCTGCCTGGAGACTGATGAGGAGACTGCCATGCGCATCGCCATTTGCTCAGACATCCACGATAACATCTGGAAGCTGGAAGCTGCGCTCCCTGGCATGAACCAGGCTAATGCGCTGATCTTCTGCGGTGACTTCTGTGCACCGTTCACTCTCACCCAGCTGGCCCGCGGGTTCGATGGACCGATTCATGCAGTGCTTGGTAACAACGATGGCGATCAGCGGTTGCTGCTGCAGATGGCCGAAAAGGCAGGCAATGTGCAGCTTCATGGGCAGTTGGCTGAGGTTGAGATCGGTGGACTGCGTATCGCGGTTAACCACTACCCGGAGATCGCGCGAGGTCTGGCAGCCAGTGGCAGTTATCACGTAGTGTGCTATGGCCACGATCATACGCTCCGCGAAGAGCGGCTGGGTGCCACGTTGCTCGTAAACCCTGGTGAGATCATGGGGCGCTTTGGCCGAAGCACCTACATGCTCCTCGACACCGCTGACAGGACCATCGTGGTGTGCGATGTCGAATGACCTCTATGTCGGGCGTGCGGTCAGTTCGGCGCTAGGCAAGGGCTGCCTGGCTGGTATCGGACTCGCGCTGATGTTTTTTGCGATCAGTCTGCTGACCTACCTGTTGACCGGCCTGCTGAGCCTGCCACACCATATTCGACTGCTGATCGCGACGGCTAGCGGTCCAGTGGTGGGTACGCTGATGATAACTGTGCTGGCTTGGAACCTGTCTCAACGCTCTAAGCCTGTCCCCTCTCCTATGACGCGCAATGGACCAGCTACACGGGACATCCCTTAAGCGTTTCCTGCGTGATTATCGCCGGACACATCCGGTCTCATATGACCTGGCGTTGGTGCTTCAGAGCGTGGCCTACCCGGTGAATGTCGGATCGCTGTTTCGTATCGCCGATGCGGTAGGCGTGAGGAAGATGTTTCTGTGCGGGATTACGCCCACGCCGCCTAACGTCACTATCGCCAGGGTGGGGCGCGATAAGCACAATAATGTTCCCTGGTACTATGAAGAGCGCGCCGAAGCTGTTCTCGAAGCGCTGCGAGATGAGGGCTATCACAACTGCGCACTTGAACTGACCGGCGCTTCACGTCCGTACTTCGAGGTTCGGTATCCGCACAAACTGTGTGTGGTTGTGGGCAATGAGGATCATGGCGTGACGCGCAGCGTGCTTGCGCTGTGTGACTCTTCGGTGTTTGTGCCAATGTATGGCAAAGGCCATTCGCTGAATGTACACATCAGCGCTGCGGTGGTGCTGTACCATGTTGTTCATGAGAGCTGGCGTGGCGGTGTGAGAGAGTCAGCGGGGTAGGGGGGCTAGGCGATCGCCAACCCGGGTTCATTCACATCGATGTGCCTCATCTGCTGGATGAGGTCGTGTGCGATCCACTTAGGTACCCCGTCAAGGCTGGCTGGCTCGGCTGCTGTGCGAGTGATGGTGAAAACGTGTTGCAGATCAGGATCGGCAATACGTGGCTTGCCGCCCAGCATTACCATCCGCAGATCGGCACGGTGACTATCGAGCAGTGCCTGGAATGGGTCACGGTCGTCCATCTTAACCACCACAAGATCGGCCCACCCATTGTGGGTCAACCGTCCGGCTTCGGCTAGGCGCAGCAGCCGGGCAGCGTCGCTCAGCACCATGCGAAGCATCATCTGCGGTGGCAGCCCGCTCAGATGGGCTGCCAGTTTGATCTCCTCGAGCAGGTCGAGTGAACCTGTCATGCGCGAGGCAGTGCCTATCGCCATGCGGCCTACTAACCTGCTGTGGAAGCGAGCCTCGCCAAACAAGAAGCGGTTCGACTCTGGACACCAGATCAGCCCTGTCCCAGCTTCTATGATCCTCGCGATGTCCATCTCACTCAACCCCACGCCATGCACCAGCACTGTGTTCTCGCGCAGGCAACCCTGCCTGTCTAGCTCGGCCAGCTCTCCGGCAGCTACTTCATTGACTCCCTCGGCTACCCGGATGATCCACGGTACTTCGGCAGGTGTACGGCGAAACGAGGCTGTTATGTCCTTGTCGCTGTGGAGTGAGTGTGTCCATCCGTAGTGCTTCACCACACGAACCGGGAAGCTACGGCTGCGAAGTGTGTTGTGCAGTTCGCCATGGTGCATCACAGTGGTTGTTCCAGCCAGCAGGTTTTTGATTCCCCCTATAAGCAGGCGGTGGCTCAGCGGAACTGACCCGAACTGGGAGAGCGCCTCACTGACGTGCTGGCTGTTGACATCGCTGTACCACTCGTGGGCGTGGCTGTACCGATCGCGTAGCTTGATGCGTGGGAAGACGTTCAGGCCAAGCTGATCGTGGGAGTTGATCAGGCCAGGGAAAACTGCATGCCCGACGAGGTCGATCACCCGGTCTCCAGGTTGTGGTGATCCTCCAATGGCTGCAATACGTTCACCATCCAGGCGAAGCGTCAGGCGGCGCGGGCCGTCTGGCAGCATTAGAAGTGCGCCGGTAATCGCCAGATTACCCATGCCGTCCATTATACTGGCTGAGCTAGCCAGATGCGACCCTCATTTGCTCGTTGCCTTTGACAAAGCGCTGCGCCGTCTGTATAGTCAAAACGCCTTTCAGTGCATGCGGGTCTTCATCCATCGTTACTCCATTCGCAGGAGCAGAGGATGATCAAGATCGTCAACGTAGAACAAATGCGGGCCATTGAACGGGCCACTGACGCTGCGGGCGTCAGCTATGCTCAAATGATGCAACACGCCGGGCGCGCCGTTGCCGAAGTTGTCAAGGGGATTTTGGGTGAGGATACAGCCGGGAAGCGAGTGGCTGTGCTGGTAGGTCCGGGCAATAACGGCGGCGATGGGCTGGTGGCAGCCCGCATCCTCAAGGAGGAAACTGAGGCAGAAGTTGGCTGCTATCTGCTCAAGCCGCGCTCAAGTGATGACGAGGTGTTCACTGCCGCACGAGATGTTGGCGTGTTCATTGCAGTGGCCGATGACGATCAGCGTTGGCGTGTCCTAAAGAATCTGATCAGCACAGCGGACATACTGATCGATGCTCTGTTAGGAACCGGCGCACGCCTGCCCATTGAGGGCGACCTTGAGAAGCTGCTCAAGCAGACGGCTGCTGTGCTGCAACGTGATTCCTCTGGACGTGGCAAGGACAGGCCAGATTTGACCTGGCCTGCTGCGCCCCTGCCACCCGAGTCACGAAGACCCATTGTTGTGGCGGTGGATTGCCCCTCCGGCCTAGACTGTGATACGGGCGCGCTCGATCCAGTGGCTATCCCGGCTGACATGACTGTGACCTTCGCGGCAGCCAAGTATGGGCAGCTTGCATTCCCGGGTGCGGGTGCAGTGGGGGAATTGGTGGTTGCCGGGATTGGTACACCGTCAGATCTTCCCGAACTGAACGCTGTTAATGTCGAGCTGGTCGATGGCCCTTCTGCTGCTGCCTTGCTGCCTGCCCGCCCGCGGGACGGGCACAAGGGAACATTTGGCCGTGCGGTGATAGTGGCAGGCTCGATCAACTACACAGGTGCGGCCACGCTGGCTGGTGAGGCAGCCTACCGCGTGGGAGCTGGGTTGGTCACGATGGCCGTTCCGCAGGCCATTTACCCTGTGCTGGCGGCTCACTTGCAGGAGACAACGTGGCTGCTGTTGCCCCACGACATGGGCGTGATCAATGCAGCGGCGCTAGAAGTCCTACACGAGGAATTGGGCAGCGCCGAAGCAATGCTGATCGGTCCCGGTTTGGGCCGCGAAGAGGCTACCCTCGAGTTTATCCGCGGCCTATTTCAGGGTGCACGCCAAGCCAAGAAGGGCGCAATTGGCTTTTTGTCGTCCAGCCATGTTGCTGTGGAGGAATCCGAAGAGAGCTTTGGGTATCCTGCCCCTTTGATTGTCGACGCAGATGGGCTGAACTTGCTTGCTGAGGTTGAGCATTGGTGGCGCTATGTGCCCAGGAACACGATCCTCACGCCGCATCCGGGCGAGATGGCGCGGCTGGCAGGGCTGGATCGTGATGCCATCCAGGCCGACCGTGTCGGTGTTGCGGTTCAAAAAGCGGCCGAGTGGGGATGCGTGGTTGTCCTCAAGGGTGCGTTTACAGTCATTGCTGAGCCTGAAGGCAGGGTGGCTGTGATGCCTTTTGCCACTGATGCCCTGGCAAAGGCGGGCACTGGCGACGTACTGGCTGGCTGCATCACCGGGTTGGTAGCGCAGGGTGTGGCCCCGTTCGATGCTGCGGTGGCAGGCGCCTACCTGCACGGTCTGGCTGGTCGCCTGGCCGGGATGGAAATGCCTTCTCGCAGCGTGGTTGCTGGCGACGTCCTGGACAAACTAGCGGAGGCGCTGGATCTCCTCACTACTGGGCAGTAGCTACATATTGACAAACAAATCCGAGCGTCGTGTGCTCGGATTTGCTCTCGTGCTCTCTGCCGTCGTCAAGAACAGACCTACTCACGTGCAGGGGACGCTCCCGTGTCACCCCGGAGTCTCTTGGCGGCTTCTTTGCCCTCTTCAATTGCGCTTGCCACTCGGGCACGTGCTTCCTCGATACTCTGGGCAGCGCGCTTCTGCAGCTCCTCGGCCTCGGCCCGCACCTCTGCCAGAGCTTCATCAGCCTGCTTGCGGATCTGCTGGATCTCCTCGTCGGCACGATCGCGCAGCTCAATGCCCTTGCGCTGAATCTGAGCACGTGTCTCTGCGCCAGACTGCGGGGCCATGAGCAGGGCGGCTGCTGCGCCAACCAGCCCACCGATTAGAAAACCGGTCAAAAATGCTCCGAACTCGTTGCCGTTGTCAGACATGGTCTCCCTCCCTAAGAGTTTTTCTGAGCTTTCGCTGTTGGTCCCGCTGCTGGGCCCTTGTTGGTATCTTTCACTGGCTTGTTCTCCGGTTGCTTAACAGGCGGCTCAGATACTATATTGTCCTCGCTGCCCGTCTCGTTTCCGGTAGCCGCCGAGCGCGTAGCGGTCGGTGAAGCTGAAGATGCTACGGCCATGGCAATCCCTGCTGCTTTGCGGATTCCATCGAAGTCGCGTGCTGCTTTCCCAATCCCACTCAGAGTGCTACTGGCCGCGATCACAGGTTCGGCCAGGTTTTTGCTCAGGAAGATCGCCGTCCCGCGCACAGCGTTGATGGTGTCCTGTGTGGATGTGATGATGGGCTGGACCTCGTTGTTGATCAGGTTGATAAAACGCGCAACCTGTACCAGGAACACCGTGACTGCTGCGCCGATGACAAACATCTCCAGCGCCAGAATGATGATCAGCAGGTCGCGCACGACCTCCACACCTGGCGCAGTTTGGTCAGCGAAAATCGCCAGGACGACTGCGACGGCAACCAGGATAATTGTCAACACAACCATGCCGATGACAATCCCGGTCGTGAAGCTCTGTGTCTGGCGTGACTCTTCTGGCTGCGCGTCAGGGGGTAGCGCATCACTCATAAGGTTGCTTTCTGTGCTCGCTGTATGGGTCAGGTGCCGGGCCAACTATTTGATTCATTATAGCACACAGAATAGAGGGGGGAAAGTAGATGGGGGCGCACGTGCTTGATTGGCCGTTTCATTTTTTGCGCGATCGAGTCGGGTAGTATATAACTTGCCCACGGAAAGGCTGGACAGTTGGCCGTTGAGTTGTCTCATTACTCCGAACAGGCAGGTGAAGATGTATCGTTTGGTCCTTTTGGCTGCGAGCCTGGGGCTGGTAGCCATCTTGGCAGCTGCCTGCTCAAGTGAGCAGGACGGCGCAGCGCTCACCGTTGAGGCATACCTCGATGCGCTATCGGCCAAAGACATGGATCGTGTGGTGAACCTGTCTTGCGCAGAGTGGGAGACGGACGCTGTTACCGAGGTCGACTCGCTGGAAGCCGTGACCGTCCGACTAGAGAATGTTTCGTGTGCAGTGTCTGGCACCGAGGATGACTACACATTGGTAGATTGCACAGGCAATCTTATCATGAGCTACAACGGTGAAGATCGCCCGCTTGATCTGAGCCGGCGCACCTACCGTGCAGTCCAAAATAGCGGCACTTGGCTGGTGTGCGGCTATCAGGAATAGTGGTCAGACCGCCATGTTCAAGCGCTTGTTCTCAAAGGAGAACCTCTGGGCGCTCTTGCTGTGCCTGATCGCTATCGCACTTGTGGTGCTGACTGCCGAGACCTCCCCGCAGTGGATTTATCAGGGTTTCTAAGTGACGCTACTTCACATTGCTGTCTTCTGCGGGGGCGCGATCCTCTTCAGTGTACTAGGCCGGGGGCAGTGGCGTGGCTGGCTGATGCTGGCGGCTAGTGTGCTGGCAATCTACTGGTTGCAGCCGCTCTCGCCAATTCGCTATCTTGATTTTTGGCTGCCCACTGCCACGCTGGGGCTGGTGGTACTGACATGGGGAGTTACGCGATCTGCCACATCTTCCTCGCCCGACTCACGGATGACACTTGTTACGGGCGCTGTCATCGCCGGGATCGTGATGTTGGTGGGCCTGCTGCGCTATATCATGCCCTTGTGTTGTATCACGCCCTCCCAACCGCCGGCTGTACCGCTGATAGCATTGGCAGTGATCCTTTTCGTTGGGTTAGCTGCTGCCCTTATGCGCCTTCGACAGGACACGTGTGGGTTGGCGGTTGCACTAGCCGTGCTGCTCGTGGGGCTGCTGATTGTGCTCAAGACAGAGTCACTCGCCCACGCATCGAGCGCTTGGCTGCGGGCGCTGACCCGACAGTCGGTGGAGCGTGCCTCAGCCTTCGACTTGCGCTGGCTGGGGTTCTCATATGTTGCCTTTCGTCTGCTACATGTCCTACTTGACTGGCTGAACGAGCGGCTCCCTGCTCTGTCGCTCCAGGAGTTCGTCACCTACGTTGTGTTCTTCCCCTCACTGACGTCTGGCCCCATTGACCGGTCAGATCGTTTCGTTAAGGACATGCGCTCTCCCTATGTTCTGAATCCCTCTGATCTTTCGGAGGGCGGTAGGCGTATTGTAGTCGGGTTGTTCAGGAAGTTCGTTTTGGCCGATTCGCTCGCACTGATCGCCCTAAACGGCCAGAATGCTCCGCAGACTACCTCAACGCTGTGGCTGTGGGTGTTGCTGTATGCCTATGCCTTTCGTCTATACTTTGACTTTGCCGGTTACACAGATATTGCCATTGGCATCGGACGGCTGATGGGGATACATCTGCCGGAGAACTTCGCTCAGCCTTACCTGAAACCTAACTTGACGGCGTTCTGGAATAGCTGGCATATAACACTCGCCCAATGGTTCCGGACTTACTATTTTAACCCGCTCACTCGTGCCCTGCGGTCTAGTCCTCACCCAATTTCGGTGGGCGTGATTATCTTCGTCGGCCAGCTCACCACCATGACGCTGATTGGATTGTGGCATGGCGTCACCTGGAACTTTCTTATCTGGGGTGTGTGGCACGGAATTGGCCTATTTATCCATAACCGTTGGACAAACGTCATGCGTGTCCGTCTGCGGCAAATCGAGGAGCGCTCTTGGCCTCATCGTCTCTATACGGTGATAAGTGTCTTAATCACATTCCACTTTGTCCTACTCGGTTGGGTATGGTTCGCACTGCCGACCACGGACATGTCTGTCTCGGTGATACTGAGACTGTTCGGGATGTAGGTATTTATGGAAGGTTCCCCGACCCCCAAGCCCGTGTCTCCACCTGCCAACTTGTGGTTCACGATGAGGGTGCTCGTCAAGGCGTTGCTGTTATTCGTTGGGTTGAACTTGGCCTATGCGCTGCTCGATCCTCTACCCGTGCTAGCCCGCCTGTCGATTTACGGCAGCCTCGTTCCTGGAAGGCAACGCCTGCCCTTTGGCGAAGTTCCTGAACAGGCTTACAATCTCAGCCTGTATAGTCTGGAAGCCATGTTTGCTTCGCACATCGTCACGACGCCCAAAGCTGCGGATGAATATCGTGTAATCCTGATCGGCGATTCTTCTGTGTGGGGCTTCCTGCTCACGCCAGAGCAGACTCTAGCAGGGCAAATCAACGCAGCCGACTACGAGCTGCCCGATGGCAGATCTGTGCGTGCTTACAATCTGGGTTACCCGACGATCACACTGACCAAGGACCTGCTGATCCTTTCCCGTGCAGTGCAGTTCGAGCCAGACCTGATCGTGTGGCTGACTACACTCGAATCCTTTCCCTACCACAAACAGCTCTCCTCGCCTATTGTCCAGAACAATCCTGCGCCAGTACGTGCTCTAATCACATATTATGGCCTCAACCTCGATTCTGCTGACTCTGCCTTCCGTGTTCCCACGTTCTGGGACCGCACCATCATTGGTCAACGCCGCGCACTGGCCGATGTGTTTCGTCTGAATCTGTATGGAGTCATGTGGGCAGCCACCGGCGTGGACCAGGTCTACCCAGAGACCTATACACCACGTCAGGAAGACTTTGAGGTCGACGACTCGTTCTACGACTTTCGCCCCCCTCTCTCCGAAAATGCTCTAGCCTTCGACGTGTTAGCAGCAGGCGTGTCGCTGGCGGGTGACGTGCCCGTGCTGGTCGTCAACGAGCCGATATTTGTCAGCAGTGGGAAGAATAGCGACATTCGCTACAATTTCTTCTATCCACGCTGGGCTTATGACGATTACCGCCGCCTGCTTGCCGACCAGGCAGCGCAACGCGGTTGGTGGTATCTGGACCTGTGGGATGCTGTCCCGCCAACCGAGTATACTAACAGCGCCATCCACCTGACGCCTGCTGGAACAGCTCAGCTTGCCAACCGGATTGTGTCGGCGATCCTGAATCGACCGTGAGCTTGGAGGTTAATCCATGCCTGTTAGCGAGATTCGTGCTGCAATCAAGACCTTCTTGACCACCCACATCTTGAACGATCCTGGCTACCCGCTCACTGACGATGAACCGCTGATCTCGAGCGGGCTGATCGACTCGTTCAGCCTGGTCGACATTGCTCTGTGGGTAGAGAAGACTTATGGCCTACGCATTGATGACAACGAGCTGACTGCTGACAATTTTGACACAGTGGCGCAGCTTGCCAAGCGTATCGAGACGCATCTGGGATAGGCACTCCCCGGCGTGTGACATACGCCCAGGTTGACAGGTTAAAGCGGCGGCCTTTCTGGCCTGCGCCGAGCCGACAGCACAGCCGTCGTCACGAGTGCGATCAGCGAGCCGAGTGTGGCTGTGAGAGTATTTGTTGGGCCGATGGCTAGCACGCGGATGTTCATCACCTGTCCTGCGGCTTGTCCAATCGCAAAGCCAACCCATGCAGCCAGGATAAAAAATACTAATCGTCGCCCATCCCCGCCCAGAATCAAATGGGCCATTGCGCCATACAGTGTGGCCAGCATAAGGCTGAAGGCCAGTGAGGGTGAGAGTGTCAAAACAGTCTCTTCTCCACTAAATATGTCCCCAACTATACCATTGCATCTATTGTCTGAGCCACATGCGGCTGGTCGCGTCGAGTGGCTATAGCGATCAGCACCTGGCTGCCAAGCAGGTCCTCCGTCGTGAGCGTAACTGCGAACCCTGCTGTCTCAAATGCCTTCACTGGATCGCCGGGCCATGGCTCTCGTTGCCCTGTGATCTGATACAGCCATTGCAGGAATTGCGTGCTCGGGCGGCCTGCTGTCAGCACTCCGTTGACCACGATCACGAAGCGTCCAGCCGGTTTGAGTACCCGATGCACCTCGTTCAGCGTGGAGGGACGGATGGCGAATTCAGTGGGGAAGGTGCTAACCACTGCATCGAAGTAGTTGCGAGGGAAGGGCAGCCTGAACGCATTACCGCGCACCAGCCTAGCCTCGAGGCCCTGCCGCTGTAACTTGCGCCGCGCGATCCTCCCCATATGGCGTGACAAGTCCAATCCGACAGCCTGCAGCCCTTCGTGTGCCAGATCTATCAGCAGGTCGCCGGTGCCGTGGGCCAGTTCAAGGACCAGACCTTCAGAGGCGACTTGCAGGTGCGGAATGGCCGCCCGTTGCCAGCTTCGCCATCGGCCCAGCGATACACTCCGACTCACCAGATCGTAAGTCCAAGCAAGCTCGTTGTAGAGCAGCCTGAATCCGAACCGGATCAGCGCCCACCATGCCTGGGTTAGCCACTTCATCTGCTAATTCTTGAGATCGGTAAATGTGATCAGCTGAATGAACTCAGTCCGGATTACTTCGCGTGTACTCTCGTGTGTCAGCCACTTCAGTTCGTCAGCTCGCCGATCAGTGTAACTCGAAGTATTCCTCAGTGCGACGTCAACCACTGCCGGATGACACATCAGCTCGGTCACACCCTCAGGTAGATGCACCAGGATCAGCAGAAGGTCGCCGAGTGTTGCCCCCTGATCGTAAAACTCGGTTACGAAGTAGTCAGGCATCCTGACCGCCGATTGCTTCTCAAGGCCATGAATGACCTCAACCATCTCTTCGGCGAAAGCCCGTCCAGGAGTCCCGACCGTCGCGCCTATCATGAAGTCGGCGGCCCTGTCGAATTCATCTGGCCCGCCGGGGAATGCCCTGCGGATGGGAACGTCCAATTCCTGGGCCAGTCTGAACATCAGCGCGGCCAGTGGAGGGCTGAAGTAGGTGACGTGATGATGGCTGTCCAGATGGTCAGGCGGGTGCCCCACAATCTCGGTAAAGCGGGCGATCTGCGCTCGCAACTCTCGCTCGACCTGCTCCAGGTTCACAGTGGGCAGACTGGCAACGAGATCGCTTTGCCGTCGGAACGTGCCATCTGGTCTGAGCAACGCCGGGACCTCGTCTGGCGGCGAAGCAGGTGGGCCGGCGGTCAACGTCAGGTGCAGCCCTAATCCGATTTGGGGGGCCTCGGCCTTGGCCCTGACGACCCACTCGGCAGCAGAAGGCATGTTGATCATTACACTGGTAGACGTGACAATGCCTTCGCGATGAGCCTGAATGATGCCCTGTGATACGCCAGGGGTATATCCAAAGTCGTCGGCGTTTACGATCAGTTGACGCAGCATATTCAACCTTTGCCCTCAAGCACATTACGTGCAACGTCTGGGCGATCGGTGATGATCATGTCGACACCCAGGTTACGCATTCGCACAATATCCTCAACTTCGTTGACGGTCCACACGTTAACGCGGTAGCGGTTTCGGTGAGCCCAGTGCATGTAGGTGTCGTTCGCCATGGAGAAGTGCGGATGCCGGGCTTCGTGTCTTCCGATGACCGGTTGAGCCAACCAACCTCTAGCCAGGGGTAGGGGGAGACGTGGAGCGTACAGATAGCCAATCGGGATGTGTGGTGCAACCCGGCGCATATCGCGTAGGATCAACGGGTTAAAGGATGAGATCAGGACTCGACTGGCCATGCCGTGCCGCTCGATGCACTGCGCGACAGCTTCAACAAGAGCCAGCCGTCCTGTTCTATGCCATAGGCTAAACTCCTTCATCTCGATGTTGATCTGTAATCGTTGACCAACAGCCTCAAACACCTCGTCGAGCGTCGGGATACGGGTTCCGGCGAATGCTGACGAGAAGTGGGATCCTGCGTCAAGCTGACGCAGCTCGTCAAACGTCTTTTCACTGACGCGCCCGGTGCCATCGGTCGTCGCATCGACTGTGAAGTCGTGGATCACGACCGGCACCCTGTCAGCGCTGAGTTGAACGTCCAGCTCAATGCCGTCAGCTCCTAGCTCGGCAGCTCGTTCGAAAGCAGGCAGTGTGTTCTCCGGAGCCTGTTCGCGTGCTCCCCGGTGCGCAAAGACTAGCAATCGACCCTGGTAGAAATAGGCAAGCGGTAGGTCTTGCATGGCGCTTATCCTGTGGGCATACAAGCAAAGGCGCTGGCCCCCAGACCGTGGGGCCAGCGCAGGACTGCTGTCAGACATTACAGCTCGACGAAATATGACTCGCAGGCGCGGTCAATCAGATCCTTCGACATCTGGAAAGGCACTCCTAGGTAGCTGGCAATGTCCTTCATCTGGTCAATGAGATCGCGCGGATGGCTGCCACGCAGCGCGCGATCGTGCTTGATATACCATTCCTGGATCAAATAGGCCAGCATTTGGTCGTCGTAGGGTAAACCACGCCGAGAGGCAAGCCGCCTGAAGATTTCGCGGAACTCATCAAAAGAAGGATCGGAGATCTCGATTTTGTGGCGAATTCGGCGCAGGAAAGCTTCGTCAACCAAGTCCGCAGGATCTAGATTGGTCGAAAACACAATCATCACGTCAAAGGGGACCTCGATCTTACGCCCGTTGGCTAGAGTCAGGAAGTCCACCCGTTTTTCAAGCGGCACAATCCAGCGGTTCAGCAGGTCGCGTGGGCGAACCTGTTGCCGACCGAAGTCATCGATCAGGAACATGCCGCCGTTGGCTTTCACCTGAAACGGGGCCTCATAGTACTTGTTGATCTGGTCATACACCAGATCCAGCGTCTCAAGCGTCAGCTCGCCACCGACCATAATCACTGGCCGCTTGATCTTCACCCAACGAGGGTCAGGCCGCGTACCGGCTGCTGCCGTCGTACTTCGATGTTCCTCTTCTTCTACAACTTCGTGGTTTACGCTGTCAAATATGCGCACGATCTGGCCGTCGATATCTATGGCATAGGGGATGTACATCGTTGCGCCCAAGACAACACGCCCGACGGATTCGGAAATGGTCGTTTTGCCGTTTCCGGGCGGACCATAGAGAAAGATCGACTTGCCGGAATTCACCGCTGGCCCGATCTTTTGCAGAATGCGCGGATTGATGACCAAATGTGAGAGCGCGCCTTCCATTTTTTCACGTGTGACCATGGTAGGTGTGTGTTGTTCGCGGATGGCCATGGTGTATGCCAGGAGCGGTACGGGCGCGGGCCCGGCATACTGTGAGCGTTCCAGCGCCTCGCGAGCCTTCTCAATGCCTGCCCCGCTGATCACATATTGGTAGGCGCCCTCGCCCAGTCCGGCTCCACTGCCCCGTACTTCGACCAGCCGCTCACGCTTGAGGAACTCCATGACCTGGTCCACAATGCCCGCAAAAGGTAGCCTGATTGCTTCGGCTATGCCGTACCCTGACTTGAATCCAGCGAAGTATAGGATCTTGAGGACAAGCTCAGAGAGATAAAAGATATTAAGACCAGTCTGATCGATGCTCGTGATCGCGGGCGGCTGCCAGTTTTCGCCTACACCGACGCCATACTTTGCCCCTGCTTTCTGCCCGGCTACCGCCTGTGGCTCCTGCGCAGGTGACTTGCTCTGCCGCTGTGCGGCCTGCTGCTGCGCGATCTGAGCGGCAGTAGGCTTGATGTTACTCATAGCGCATCCCCCCTGACTCTTTGTAATACTTCTGCAACGCGCAAGACTTCATCCTCTGTATTATAGCAGTGAGACGAGACCCGGATGTGAGGGTTGCCCTCAGCATCCTTGTGTGAGACGACAACGATCTTTTCGGCCTTCAGTACATCTAGTGCAGGCTGCACATTGCCCTCCCAGGCAAACGTGACGATGTGCGCGTGATGTTTTGCCTCGAGGGGTGTGACGACGCGGTAACCGCGTGTTAACAGATCGGCGATGATCACATCGCTCAGATGTGTCACCCATTCTGCAATGTTCTGGATACCCAGGCCCATGAGCATGTCGAGCGCAGCAAGTAGGCCGGCCATCTCGGCCATAGCTGTTGTGCCCAGTGCAAAGCGGGCTGCGGCGGGTCTGGGCGTCATATCATAGCGCAGCCAGTGTTCCCACCCTTCTACCGACAGTGGGCCAACGATGCTGGGTTCCATCTCGGCGATCAGTTCTTCGCGGATTACCATAAAGCCCTGTCCGGGTGGTCCACACAGCGCTTTTTGTGGACCTGTCGCCAGTGCGTGGATGCCCATCGTTAGCATATCGATCGGGATGATGCCTGCGGCCTGCATGGCATCTACCACCAGCCACAAGTGATGGTCGGCGCAGTACTGGCCAAGCGCAGTCATGTCTTCGCGTCGTCCTGTAAAGAACTGTACAGCGCTCACGGCCACGACTCGGCTGTGACTATCACGCTGGGCATCAAGCCCTTCCAGACTCAGCCCACCGTTCTGAGCTGGCACAAGTCGCGTTTCGACGCCTTTACGTGCCAGGTTCATCCAGGGGTAGACGTTGGACGGAAACTCCACGTCACACAGCAGGATGTTGTCACCGCGCCTCAGCGGTAGGCTCTGGGCGATGGTGTTGATCCCGGAGGATGTGCTCTGAGTAAAGGCCACCTCCTGGGGCTTGGCGTTGACCAGCTCAGCAATTCGGGCAGGCAGCGTCTCCCACATCTGAGTAGCCTCTTCAAAAGCATGACTGCCGTGCGCTGCCATTTTCTCGATCATAGTCAGCATGGCCTGTTTGACTGGCAAGGCCAGCGGAGCCATTCCGGCATGGTTCAGGTAAGTATAGCCGTTCCCGACAACTTCGAACTTCTCTCGGAGGGCTGCCAGGTCATAGGCAGGCGTAGTACGGGTGGTAGCATTCACGCTATAACCTCTAGGCGACTGGCGCATGGATGTCTGTGGAGCGATTATAGCATTGCCGAATTGGACCGCACAAACCGCAGTACGATGTCTGAGAGAGCGCAACAAGAGGAGGAGCGGCTACAGGAATAGGGCACTGAAGGTTAGTATAATCTAATCTTGTTGTAGGGATTCCGTAGGGTAGAATGCGTAGCAACTGGCTACAATTGGAGTTCAGGGTTGTCCTTCCTGCGCAGCGAAATCAATTTTCTGGCGATTGTTCAATAGAAATCTGGAGGAGAGTAACGACCTCTTTGTGGGAGCTGTCTAATGATCGATATGATCGGGATGATCGATAGGATACATTGGCTGGGGCACGCGAGCTTCCGTATTAACGGAGCGCCGCACACGGATGGTCCCGTGATCTACATCGATCCTTGGCGATTGCCGCCTGATTCACCTCCTGCCGACCTGATCCTGGTCAGCCATGACCATTACGATCACTGTTCTCCTTCTGACATTGAGAGCATCAGTCATAAGGGCACTGTTATTCTTGCCAACTCCCGCGCCGCCGAGTCTATTGGCCCACATGTGCATGTGCTGCGTCCCTGGCAGGGCGCTGTCAATGTACACAGTGTATCGGTGCGGGCGGTTCCGGCATACACCCTGGAGAAAGCTCATCACGATAAGGCTTTTGGCGGCCTTGGCTTTCTGATCTCATTCATGTATTACGATATTTACTACGCTGGTGATACAGACCTTATCCCTGAGATGGAGAAGATTGGCTGTGATATTGCCTTGCTTCCCGTCGGTGGCGTGTTCACGATGAATTTTGAGCAAGCGGCCCAGGCGGTGAAGCTGATCAATCCATTATATGCTATTCCCATGCATTATGGACGTGAAATCCCGGGGAGCAAGGGTTTCGGGAAGTCATTTGTGCAGATGGTTAACAGTGGCGTGCAGGCCATGGAGCTTCCGGTTGAGAACGAGCGCGTCCAGGTCTGAACTTGTTCCACCGCATTGCCAAACAGAACCGGGACGGATCGTGTCGTAAGGTCCGTCCCGGTCTGTTGTTTCTGTCATGGGCGCGTCAGGCTGCCCGTTCTTCGTCTGACCAGCGCAATGGTTTTTCGTTCTCAGACATGATTATCGGGCGGCGCTCTCCCCGGATTGCCTCCGCGCTCACTATAACCTTACGCACGTCGTTGCGCGACGGGATTTCAAACATCACGTCGAGTAAGGTGTTCTCTATGATCGAACGAAGCCCACGCGCACCCGTCTCGCGTGCGAGTGCCAGATCGGCTGCCGCCGACAGTGCATCGTCAGTAAATACCAGTTCCACGTTGTCAAGTTCGAACATGGCTTGGTACTGGCGGACCAGCGCATTGCGTGGCTTAGTGAGGATATCTACCAGGGCCTGATGATCTAGGGGATCAACAGTGACCACTACTGGCAGGCGTCCCACGATCTCTGGGATCATGCCATACTTGATCAAATCTTCAGGGGCAACGCGACGAAGCAGTTCCGCTGTAGTCAAGTCTTGGCGATTCGCGCTGTTGCCAAACCCCATCTTGCCTTTTATACCTACCCGGTTGCCAATGATCTCCTCGACTCCATCGAAGGTGCCGCCAACAACAAACAGGATGTTCGTTGTGTTAAGCTGGATAAACTCTTGGTGCGGGTGTTTACGCCCTCCTTGGGGCGGCACATTGGCCACTGTCCCCTCGATGATCTTCAGCAGAGCCTGTTGCACGCCTTCACCACTCACATCGCGTGTGATGGACGGATTGTCCCCACTTTTGCGGGCAATCTTGTCGATCTCATCGATGTAGATAATGCCACGTTCGGCACGTTGAAGGTCGAAATCGGCAGCCTGAATCAGCCGTAGCAGGATGTTCTCTACATCCTCACCGACATATCCGGCCTCGGTCAGAGCAGTTGCGTCGGTGATGCAGAACGGCACATCCAGGATGCGTGCAAGCGTCTGGGCCAGCAGAGTCTTGCCGACGCCTGTTGGCCCGATCAGCAGAATATTGCTCTTGTCGATCTCGACGCCTTCAATGGATCCACCCAGCCGGACGCGTTTGTAGTGGTTGTAGACAGCCACCGACAACACACGTTTGGCACGATCCTGGCCGATGACATATTCATCCAGTTGCCGGGAAATGTCCTGAGGGGATGGCAGCTCCTGTGTCAAAAAACTGTCCTCGGCGGAGAACTTGCCATCCTCCTCATCGAGGATCTCCTGGCACAGGCCGACGCACTCATCACAGATAAACACCCCGTCTGGACCCGAAATTAGACGCCGATCATCCCCCTTTGGACGACGGCAGAACGAACACTGCTGAGGGCCACTGGTAGTGACAGTCATGATCAACTCCCTGCTTTCGCCGGGGGCTGCAACACGCCGTCGATCAGGCCATACTCAACGGCCTGTTCGGCAGTCAGGAAGATATCGCGATCAGTATCCTCGGCGATCTTGTCAACCGGCTGGCCGGTATGGTTCGAGATGATAACATTTAGGCGCTCACGCAGGCGCAAGATTTCCTTGGCCTGGATCTCGATGTCAGATGCTTGTCCCTGCGCACCGCCAAGCGGCTGGTGCAGATGAATGGTAGCATTGGGTAGAGCATAGCGGCGGCCTTTTGTTCCAGCGGTGAGCAAAACAGTGCCAAAGCTGGCCGTAAAGCCGACGGCCACGGTGCTCACAGGTGCACTGATCTGCTGCATGGTGTCGTAAATCCCCATCCCCGCATAGATCTGGCCACCGGGTGAGTTCACAAACATCTGAATCTCCCTGTCTGGATCCTCGCGGTTCAGGAACAGCAGTTGGGCCACAATCAGATTTGCTACCTGATCGGTGATGGGCAACCCCAGAAATACAATGCGCTCCTTGAGGAGCAGTGAGTATATATCGTAGGCCCGCTCACCACGACCTGTGGACTCAACAACCATCGGTATCACATTGGCCGGAACGTTCAACGACATAGTTCAGGGCACTCCTTACGGCCTTTGTGGTGCGTCGGACCTATGCTTCATCGAGGCCGTCCGAGGCTTCAGCCGGTTTCTCTGCCTCTTTCTCCTCTGCTACGGCCTCTGACCCAGCTTCGGCTCCAGTCTTCTCGCTGGCGTGGGTGGACGCTTCGAACTCGCTCACTTCTTCTGCAGCGATCTCTGGCGCTTCGCCGCGCGCGATTGCTATCAAGCGGTCGATTGCCTTTTGGTATAGCAGACGGCTCATAATGGAACGTTTTGCCTCTGGCGACCCAAAAAGCTGCTGGGCTAGTGCAGCCTGAGACCCAAAAGACAGGACCATGGTCTTGATCTCGTCCTCGATCTCTTCGTCCTTGACTTGTAGCCGCTCAACCTCCGAGAGCTTGGCAATCACGAGCGCCTCTGAGAGGCGCCGTCGGGCGCTTTCGCGCAGATCGTCGCGCATCTGATCTTCGGTTAGATGGTTGATGCGCCGGTATTCATCGAGGCTAAGACCCTGGGATTGGAGACGCGACTCCATTTCCTCGATCATGCTATCGATCTCTTCTTCGACCATCACCGGTGGGAATTTGACCGTGACGACCGAATCGAGAAGATGTTCGAGAATTCTGGCTGCATAACTGTCATGTGCTGACTGCTTGGCAGCTTCCTCCAGCCGTGCTCTAACTGCCGCCCGCATCGCGAGCAAACCGTCGTAGTCACCTACCTCCCGTGCGAACTCATCGGTCAACTCCGGGATTGTATGCTTATAAACCTCGTCACACTTCACCTCGAAGTGGAGCGTCTTTCCACGCAGCGTCTCAGCGACCTCTTCGTCGTCCTCTGCAAATGATATATCAAAACTGCGTTCCTCGCCCTGGGACATCCCAACCACGCGGGCCGGAAAACCCGGCACGGGATAGGTTGCATCCTCGGCGATCTTCACCCTGACGCCCTTGCGGGACAACCACGTGGCGGACTTGCTTGTTTCGGTTTCCTCGGTATCTGGCCGAATCAATGTGCCTACAATGTCGAGGATGGCTACATCTCCCATCGCAACAGGCCGCTCAACCGGATCGAGGGTAGCCTCCTGTTGCTGGATGTCCTTAAGCGCTTCCTCTACATCATCTTTGGTGACCTCTTCCACCTCGAACGGCAAGCGGACTTCCCGGTAAGCCCCCAGGTCAATCTCAGGAGCCAGCGGAACGGTGAAGGTCAGAACAAGGGGATTGGTAGCCATGTCGCTCAGCTCGCCGGGGGCATAAGGCTCAAGCCCAGTCTGTTCCAGAGCTTCTTTATAGACGGCCTGTCCCAGTGGCTCGATCGCTTCCTCCAGTATCGCCTCTTCACCATAGTATTGTGCGATAATCCGGTAGGGGGCTTTGCCCTTGCGAAACCCGGGGATGTTCACATGTTTGGAGATGCGTTGAGCGGCATCCTTCATAGCTCGCTGGACTCGCTCAGCATCGACTGTGACGACCATCTTGGCCTGACGGTCTTCAAGTAATTCAGTCTCGACTGTGATCACGTTGTCGTCCTCATGAGTTGGCTTCAGGTGCTCAGGATTATAGCATGGTCAAATATGGCCTGCCATTGAGGGTTAGATTGGCACAACAATACCCCCAGTATCTGGGGGCTGCTGTGGCCTTGCCGCTTGCTTGCCATTCCATCAAGCAAGTGATACGGCTACGGGAGGCTGGCCCTATCAATGGGGAAGGCGGGATTTGAACCCGCACGCCTTGCGGCACATGATCCTAAGTCATGCTCGTCTGCCAGTTCCGACACTCCCCCAGGCTGGTGATGATTATAGCCCAGGGTTGTGCCGCGCTGCAAACCGTTCACCCAGCGAGTAGCTACTATTAATAAGCTGTTCGATTTTGGGGCCTCCTTCATGGTACGGACGTTGGCTCTGAGTGTTGGAAACGGGATAATATTAGGATATACTCAATCGGGTTACAACAAGAATGTCAGCGTAACCGAATGTCCTGTCTCAGGAAGTAATAGAGGATGAAGCGTCTTGCTGTGGCTTGTGCGTCTTGCCGTCTCGTCATGATCGTAGGCCTGGCGGCTGTCGCTCTGGCGACTCCTCTACCGGCCTTTGCTCAGCCGCCTTCTCCGCTGACGCCAGGATCCGAGAACGCAGCTTCGGTGGCCGACCTGTTCTGGCTTGTTCTGGGGATCGCGGCGGTGGTCTTTGTGCTGGTCGAGGGCCTGCTGATCTACGCCGTGGTACGTTATCGCCGACAATATCCTGATGAGGTGCCAGACCAAGTAGAAGGCAATACCCGTCTGGAGGTTGTTTGGACGGTGATACCGGCCCTGATCATGGTCGTGCTGTTCGCTCTGACACTTCAGAACCTGCGGGCGCAGCGCAACCCGCCCTCCGATGCTGTGGTGATCGAAGTGACGGGCCATCAGTGGTACTGGGAATTCAAATATCCTGATACAGGGATCACCTTGACCAGCCAAAACAATGCTCTCTACATCCCGGCAGGCGAGGCGGTCCAGATTGAAGTGCGCTCGGCAGACGTGATTCATAGTTTCTGGGTGCCTGAGCTGGGTGGCAAGATGGATGCCATTCCGGGGCATACGAACACTGTCTGGTTTGAAGCCAATCCAGGCACCTATGCAGGCCAGTGTGCAGAGTACTGTGGCCTGGAGCATTATGCCATGCTCTTCGATGTGGTGGCTGTACCTCGCACCGAATACGATGCCTGGATGGCCGGGCAGATCGAGCTGGCCAGCCAGTTTCAACCCATTGGCGTCGATCTCACTTCACCGCTACCGACAGGTGACTTGGCGCGCGGCGCAGTGTTGTACGAGTCGCTGGGTTGTAATGCCTGCCATACGCTGGATGGGTCCCTTGTGGTCGGGCCATCTTTCCTGGGGCTTGGCCAGAAAGCGGAGACCCGCGTTCCTGGTCTTTCTGCAGAACAGTACTTGCGCGAGTCCATTCTGAAGCCCTGTGACTACCTGGTAGAGGGCTTCACGTGCTTGATGCCGCAGAATTTTGGAGAACGACTGGAGGCACAGGACCTCTCTGACCTGATTGCCTTTCTTCTTGAACAGTAGATGATTGGTGTGACAAGATGGGCGATCTACGCGGAATTGAAGATAAAAACTCAGGTATAGTCTCAGAGGGGCGAGGATGACAACTACTGCACCGACATACCCCAGCGTAGCTTCTACGGAGCCACAGGGCCTGGTGGCCTGGTTAACAACCGTCGATCACAAGCGGATCGGTATTCTCTATGTGTCCACAGCGTTTTTCTTTTTTGTGCTGGGTGGCGTGTTGGCGCTCTTGATCCGCCTCGAACTGGCGCTTCCCGGTGCACAGATCATGTCTGACGTGCAGTACAACCGTGTGTTTGGGATGCATGGTACGACGATGATCTTTTTGTTTGTCATTCCCATTCTGACTGGGTTGGGCAACTATCTTGTGCCGCTTCAGATCGGCGCACGAGATATGGCCTTCCCACGTTTGAATGCACTGAGCTACTGGCTGTTTTTATTTGGTGGGATCGTCCTTTACAGCAGTTGGTTGATGCCGAAGGGAGCGCCAGCGATTGGCTGGACTGGATATGTGCCGCTTACAGGGGCGCGTTTCTCGCCTTACACCGGCGTTGACCTGTGGGCCATCAGTCTGATGGTGATCGGCGCGTCTTCCACAATGGGTGCCGTGAACTTCATTACAACTGTGCTGAACATGCGTGCCCCTGGAATGAGCTTGTGGGAAATGCCGCTGTTCACCTGGTCGGTGCTGGTGATGGCTTTCATGGTTCTGCTGGCTACACCGATGTTGTCTGGTGGCTTGGCCATGCAACTTGCCGACCGTAACCTGGGCACCCGATTCTTCGATCCATCCTCCGGTGATCCGATCCTATGGCAGCATCTGTTCTGGTTCTACTCTCACCCTGCCGTCTATATTATGATTCTGCCAGCGATGGGTGTTATCTCGGAAGTGTTGCCGGTCTTTTCTCGTAAGCCGATCTTCGGTTATCGAGCAATCGTATGGTCGACGATTGCCATTGGCGTGCTGGGCTTTGCTACCTGGGCTCATCATATGTTTACGACCGGCTTGCCACCGCTGCTGGAGGCGTTTTTCGTCCTGTCGACGATGATCATTGCTGTGCCGACTGGCGTGAAGATGTTCAATTGGATCTTTACCATGATGGGTGGGTCGCTCAAGTTTGATACACCCTTGCTCTACGCGATTGGCTTTCTGAGCATGTTTCTGATCGGCGGCATCAGTGGTGTGTTTCAGGCAATCCTGCCCATTGACCGCCAAGTTCATGACACTTATTGGGTGGTGGCCCACCTTCACTATGTGTTGTTTGGCGGCAGTGTGTTTGGTATTTTTGCCGCGTTATTCTTCTGGCTTCCCAAGATGACCGGCTGGATGCTCGATGAGAGGCTCGGCAAGGCTTCTTTCTGGTTGATGTTCCTGGGCTTCAATCTGACTTTCTTCCCGATGCATATCTTGGGCCTGCTGGGGATGCCCCGTCGCTACTTTGACTACCCGGCCAACCGTGGTTGGACTGAGCTGAACTTTGCAGCAACCATAGGCGCATTCCTGATCGCTCTGGCTGTGCTTGTATTTGTTATCAATTACATTGTTAGCCTGAAGCGGCGTGTCGTTGCTGGCGACGATCCCTGGGAGGCCAACACGCTAGAATGGGCGACGGCATCACCACCGCCAGCGTACAATTTTATCCGTATTCCCGAGGTCCACAGCCTGCGTCCGCTGTGGGATGCACGACGTGAGCTTCAAAAAGATGGATCAGGAAAGAGTTAGGTGTTTTGCGAAAAGCAATTTGAATTACTTTTCGCAAAGCCTGAGGTTTCTCTGAAAGTTTTTTCAAAGACTTTCAGAGAAACGCTTAAGCTCACCGAGCACTGATCTGATTTTTAACGTTCGAGGGACATCCATGGACGACAATAGCAGCGGGCAGCATGGAGAGATTCATCTTCCCTCACCCAGTGCTGCTCCGATCATCGTTGCCGCAGGTCTGACCCTAGTCCTAACCGGCATTCTCAACACCACCCTGCTGATCGTGGGGGTGCTGCTGCTGGCAATCGGCATCGGGGTGTGGGCCTTTGGGCGGGCCTGAAGCAAACCTTTGGCGAGCTGTCACTTGCCGGAGCAGACTGGGTGAGTAGTAGGAGGTTGGTTCATTGGAGCTTGAACCAAGAGTTCTCTTTTTCTTGATTGTTGCGCTTCCGCCGATTCTGATCGGCACAATGGCCCTAGGCGTTATGGGCATCCTTTACCTGCTGGATCGCTCTGTGCGACAGGTTCGTGTTCAAGCGGCAGACATGAAGTCCCCAAGCATGGCGGCTGTGGTTGGCCCTGCGCCATCACCGGTTGTGCTCTCACCAGTAAGCCGCTATGTGACAGCGCGGGGACGCCTCGACGCGGCGCCGTCAATGGGGGTGCCCAGCAGTAAGCTGGGTATGTGGGTATTCCTCGCTTCGGAGGTCATGTTTTTCACTGCGCTGATAGGGGCTTATGTGGCTTTCAGGGCACGAGATGCAATTGTCGTACCTGACACGCTCAACATGCCGTTGTCGGCGCTGAACACGTTTATCCTGATTGTCAGCAGCTTTACCGTCGTTCTGGCCTTAGACGCCATCCAGCACGATAACCAGAGCCGGTTCGTGCTGCTCATGCTGGCTACTTTGGCGCTGGGCGGTACATTTGTTGCCATTCAGGGCTTCGAGTGGAAAGAACTACTCTTTCACGGGATCACGCCCGCGAGCGAATTGTTCGGTACGGCCTTCTTTGTCCTAACAGGTTTCCACGGGATGCACGTCATCGTTGGCTTGTTGGCATTGGTATTCTTGCTGCTTAAGGCTCTACGCGGAGACTTCAGCAGTGAGCGATACCTGGGCTTTGAGGTATTTGGCCTGTATTGGCACTTCGTGGATGTGGTGTGGATCGTTTTGTTCACGTTGATCTATCTGGTCGAGTAGAGGTGGAGAGTAATGACGGTGGAGTACACTCAAGAAGAAGGTATGCAGAAAGAGAAGCGACCTAACTATCTGGCCGTATTCCTGGTGTTGGCTGTGCTGACGGCTGTGGAGGTAGGGGTTTCGCTTTTGCCTTTTCAGACTGTACCGATCCTGGTCGCCCTAGCCGCAACTAAGGTTGTCTTGGTTGCCATGTTCTACATGCACCTTAAGACGGACAGTCCGTGGTATACTTACATCTTCCTGATCCCGATTCCCTTTGTCATTCTGATCGCTGCGGCGTTGCTGATCGGCTCAGTCTAGGTCTGGTGACTGAACAAGGGGAGTATGGTCAACAGAGGCGTGAGGTGCTATGCCAAGCCGCCCTGTGTCTTTTGTTCTTCGTGTTTATGGGAGTATTCAGTAACAGCGTTCACATATGATCCCACGGTGCGCCAAGTGTAGAGCCTCTCAGGCTGTCCAAGATGGTGGCCTGATCCTGCTTGTATATGTCTCCCCAGGCACGCACCAGCCCTAAGCAGCCTGCCATCATCATATCTCCATAAGGCGCAGCGAAGTAGGTGGGTAGCGAAGACTGGGCCATCAACCTGCGACGTGGCCCCGTCACGCCGACGAAGTCAAGCTCCATCGGTTCTGAGGTGTAGATCAATGCTCCGTGCCCATGGTCGTCAAAAACATCTTCATGGCGGAGCGATGAGGCGGCCAGCGACCGGATCAGGTCATCTATCTTCTTGGTATTCAGCAGACCAGTGTGATGCTCAAATACACCTTCTACGCCGTCTGGTCCCAGGCGAAACGATAGTGTGTGGAAGTTTCCCAGGTTAACCACCAACACCCGATCCCGCTGTCCTATCTGTGGATCGAGTGTTGCGCCCAGGATAGCTGCCGGTGCTGTATCCATGACCATCAGACGGAGGTCATCCGGCATGCCTGTGGTGGTGGAGCTTGTTACAACGGCACGGAGTCGCGTCATAATCGCTGGAACTGATCCTGAATCAAAAGCGAACGCCGAGAGGGCGCTGCCGGCCCGGATGCGCTCGTCCAGATAATCGAACCGGAACTGGCGATCCGAGACGCCAGGTGGTGCGGCCCCGTGATCGAACACCGCAACGGCCACGCCATCGAGCGTCATGTCGACTCCAAACTGCTTGAATGCGCTTGCGATCATGTCGTAGTCGAAGTCATGCAGGTTAATGTGCAGCAGCTCATCGTACTGGTGACGCAGTTGTGCTGCCTCCTCCTCGCTGACGATCTCGATTCCCATCTGGCTAACCATCTTCAGATCGTCGTCTAGTGTACGGGCCGCTTCGGGTGTCGCGAAGACAGAGTACCCGGCCGCAGCGTGGTCGCGTGCAGCCCAGTGGCTAGGACCACCGCCCATGGTCACCCCTGTCAGCAACAGAGGGATACCGCGTCGAGTGGCGGCTCTGATCCCGTGCGCGACCCTTATAGTTGGAGAGGGCATAACCAGTTTGAAGCAGTTCTCCGGCTGGAGATTGGTATCAAACAGCAGGATGTCCTGCGTGCCGGTACCGATGTCCACTGCAAGGATGCGCATGGCGTTTCCTGACAATTTGTGACTGAACTGGTCTTATATTAGAAGATTATATCGCAGTGGATTGGTGGTTTCAGGTGGAGAGGACGGCGGGTGACCACCTGGCGTGTTGACGGTACCAAAGGTGATGGTGGGCAAGAAAACGCCCCCGGCAGGACTCGAACCTGCAGCCCACTGCTTAGAAGGCAGTTGCTCTGTCCCTTGAGCTACGGGGGCACGAGGCGCATTCTAACTGACTGCTGCCGATCCGTCAAACGCATAGATGGGCGAAACTATAGGAACTGCTGTGGTCAGAGGGTGGCTTTGAAAACCGGGCGGATGCCCTTGTACACCGAGCGGCCTGACAGTGTGCGGAGGATAGTCTCTGCCGGACGACCTGTCCGCTCAGCCAGCTCGATCGGAGTCATGGGGCGGTTGCCGCTAGCCAATAGTGCCCGGAACACTGCCTCTACCAATGAAGTCCGATCGGTGATGTACTCCGGGTGCTGACTGCATTGTGTCAACACGATGTACATCAGTGGAGTGACGCGGACCACCTGAGCCGTGACCGGGTCAACCCAGTCGATCATGACATCTTGAGCATCGTCGGGGATTTTTTCTGCACCGTACTCTTCGCACAGTTGCCGCAAGACCAGACGGAATTCCTTGCCTGACTGCTCCCACCAATCGTAGTCAATGTGAAACTGTGTGTTCATGGTCGGCTTGACCAGACTGGATGGCATCATGGGTCTCGTCACGGTGGGCTTTCCTCCGGGTTGCACAGAGCGGGTCAGGCCTTAGGTGTTGGTGTGTGTGTCCTTCAGCCGCCAATATAGGCTGCCCAAGTCTTCGAATTCAGGCATGCGGACCAAGTTACTGAAGATCGGGCCAGGGGGGCAGCGACGCACAATGTTAATTGCGCTGTACAGCGTCTTGGCGTGGAAGTAGCCCTGTGGGTTCAGTGCCGCCAATTCACGGCTGATGTCTAACATCAGGTTAGCAAGCGGAATGCGGCGTTCGAGCACCCGTTTCCACAGCATATCTACTGCCAGATCGTCCACCACATTGATAGCTGTCAACTCGTCATAGTCACAGCCGATCACCCGCTGTTGATTCTCGAAGCGCAGACGGTTACCTTCCACCAATGCTGTACGCAGCCACTCCTTGCGTGGACTGCGTCTGGCATAGCTTATCCCCACAATGCCTGGCGTGTCTGTACGCTCGACAGTGAGGTAGCCGCCCACTGGCACATCGTGCTTCTCGAACCAGTCGGCTAACCCGTAGACATACCCACCAGGCCGAACGACCCAGGCTGGAATCGTATCGCCCGTTTCTAGGTCAATGACGGTGAAGCGGATGCGCGGCGATTCATAGGCGGTGGGGAACATGCGTCGTAATTGGTGGGAGAGGGGTAAAGTGCCCGAACGTCGATGGGCGTACGTCATGACCACCCGGACAGATTGCGGGCGCGCGCTGCGTTGCACAGGAATTTTGGAGTGTTCGTCCTCAATCTCCAGCTCAAGCGCACGTAGTTCTGGCGTGAGCACCTGTGGATCATACTCAATCGGCTCGTAAGCCAGCCTGGGAGGCGGCGTCCGCACTTCTGGCGGTTCCATACGAGTCAGGTACCACAACACCTGGCCTGCCGGGCCGACCTCGTCGAAACGTGGATCCTCCTGCATTCCATAGTTCATCGAGAACTCGGCTAGGCGGGGGTTGATGCCCTGCATCATCCCGATCTGGGCCAGCAGGTCTGATGTCGTCATCGGCCCCCCACCGTGGATATCCAGCACGGCTTCAGCCAGGTTTAAGTGCCCTATGTTGACTTCTGCCAGCAGTGAACGAGGGAACCAACGACCGGCCACCCGCACCAGGTCGTCATGCTGATTGAGCTGCATCTCAAGCGCGTCGGTCACGCTCCCACCGTATTCTATAAACAGCTCTTCTGGTGTCAGGGCAGGCTGTTCGAGTTCTGCCTCAGTTTGCACGACGTGATTGAGGACATGATCTGTGCTCAAGTTGCTGGCGAGATCGACTATTCGGCCATCCCTAAGCTCGACCTGGATGACAGTAAACGGCCCGTCATCCTTGTTTTCGCCCGGCCGCGTGGCGATCACTTTCCCCACGGCATACCCGAACTGGGGGAAAGCCATTTCCTGACCGATCTCGTATGTATTGCACGGCTGGTAAACCTCGTGGGGCCTCGCGGCGCGGGCCAGTTCCTCTTCCTCTCTCTGGACGCGATAGCGCACGAGATACAGCGCCATCTCGTCTATCGTGAGGGGAGTTTCATGCTCAAGCAGGACGCTGTAGAGGTACTCGATGTCCGATGGTTCTATCTGAAGTTCATCAACCCAGTATTCTGCAGTCTGGGTTCGTCGCTGTAACACCTGGGACAGCCTCCCTGCCAAGCTGAGACGTAGTTCGAATGGGGATCATGCAACTTGATCGGTGCGAGGATTGTCGTCGCGGAGCGATTATACCCCAAGCCCTGGAATAGCTGCAATGCTTTTGACTCGGGCTCCGGCCATCGCGCCGCTCATGGGAAGGTGATGCGTATCCATTGCATGGGATCAACCTGCACTCCTTGTACCCACATCTCCCAGTGCAAGTGCGCTGCTGTTGAAAGCCCAGTGCTTCCTACTGTTCCGATTTGCTGACCTGCAGCAACGGTCTCGCCAGGCTGCACCAGGATGCTGGACTGATGCCAGTAGCCAGTGTAGACCCCACGTCCGTGATCGATGATTGTGATATAGCCACGCACATCCAGCAGGCCGGTATCGACAACTACGCCACTGGCCGGGGCGTAGATTGGGGTGCCGACAGGTGCCGCCAGGTCTGCGCCGGTGTGGAACGAGTTGAAGCTCGATCCGTTGTAGGAGCGGGTGGTGCCAAAACCAGAAGTCAAGACGCCAGCCACCGGGAGTGTGAACAGACCGTCCCATTGCTTCTCTGGAGTGAAGCCTGTCATGTGGCTCTGGATGTATGCATTCTCACCCTGTACAATGGCGGGATCACTGAGTACAGCGGCCACCTCTGCGGGCAACCGAATCTGCTCACGTTGATATCCCCCTTCAATGACCAATACAGACTGAGTATAAGTCCACAGAGCACCTGTCTCATCTGTGAACGTCAACGTGAGCGGATAGGCCCCAGGTGCTGTCCAGCGGTCGATTGCTATCAGCCCCTCGTGGGATGTGCCATCTGAGACAACTGGCCAGTTGACCCCCAGGAAAGTGGCTGACAATGTTCCAGTTTTGCTGGTAGTGACTCGCAGTCCACCTGTCCGGCCTACCTCAAGTGGCAGCGGGTGCAGCACAAGCGACGACCACGGCGGGGACAGGACTGCATCTGGTCCCCTATCGCCAGGCACGACCAGCACCTGCCCTGGGAGGGCGATCGCTGAACCTGAGAGGTGATTAAGGAATGTCAATGCGGCAATATTGGCGTTATATCGCAATGCCACGCTCAGTAACGAATCGTTCTCTCCCAAACGCACAAGGTTCACGGTCTCTTCGTGACCTGTCTCTGGCAACCAGAGCGTTTGCCCGGGGGTGAGCCGGGTAGGGTTGGCAATGCCGTTGAGTGCAGCAAGGTCATCGACCGAGACACCCGAACGTCCAGCCAGCACTGGCAATGTGTCCCCCAATCCGACCACTACGGTGTGTTGAACTGGTCTAGCCATGTCGATGGGTAGAACAGGAATAATGAGACGCTGCCCAACCACGATGTCATCAAATACGTCGAGGTTGTTGGCTTGCCGAATAGCTTCGGCGGGGACGTTGTATTGTGCTGCGATGTCGGACAGGGCTTCACCGGCTTGCACTACGTGAATCGTCACGGTGTCACTGCTGTCAGATCCCTCTTGGGCCAGTGCTGGTGAACTCCAGACACATGCCAGGGCTATAATAGCAGCACCAAGCATGCGGCGTGCCAGTATGCTGCCTTTATACCTCTGTCGCTTCAAATGCCAGTTCATCACCTATCTCAACGCGATCCAGCAGTTCGGGATGTGTTTCGAGTGTATAGCGGGCCGCTTGCGTGGGCGCGTAGATCAGCCGCCAGGGCTTAGCGTGGACCTTATCGACCACTCGGAAGCTGTCATCCAGCCAGATCGCCGCGATGGCAAAGTTCATGAACAACATGTGAATCGCCGTTGCCGTCCGACTGGCATAGGCCTCAACCATCAACAGTCCTTCGCCAGGCCCCAACTCCCGGCGCAACATCAGCCCACACAGCTTGCAGCCGAATGACTGGCACCACCGCACTTGAGTTAACAGCACTTCACCATTTGAGCGGCGGACCAGCCGTCCTGTCTTGGGCATCGACTGGCATACTCCTCGCTATCGGCGCCAAAAACAATACACAGTTTATCCTTGTTGGTCAACGATCACAAAACACCGAGGCGCCCCCTGGGCGCCCCGGCGCATTCCAACAGCAGTATTGATGGTAGCTCCCCGTTCAGCCGCTGTTGGCTACATCGGTGCAGCCAGCCTCTCACTGACTCCCAGGCCCAGAGTCAGGTTCGCCAAGCACGCGATGGATGCTGTTGAGCAGTTCTGCCGGGCTAAAGGGCTTGGTAATGTAGTCCTGTACCTTGGCGATATGCAGGCCCAGTACTTTATCGATGTTTGTCGCCTTGGCTGTCACGATAATGACTGGGATGTCCTTCATTTTGTCGTCGGCTTTCATCTGTTGGTACACATCCCAGCCGTTCATGTCAGGCATCATCAGGTCTAGCAGCACCAGGTCGGGGTGAACCTGCGTGATCAACTCCAGCCCTTCCTTGCCTCCCACTGCGCCCATGACTTCGTAGCCGCGGTTTTCAAGGATGAGCTTCACCAGTTCGATCATAGCAGGCTCGTCTTCGATGCACACTACCTTGCGACGCTGTTGGGCGGGCTGGTCGCTCATAATACCCCCGGTTTTCTGGCTATGAATGATGACAGTATGACATCCTGGTAGAGGCAGTGTAACCTGCCCCTTTCCTTCGTCGCATTGACATTTTACTTCAGTTATAACTCTATGCAAATGGCCGCTCTTTCGGTCCACCCAACCAGGAGATTGCGGCACTCGGTAGATCGGCCAAACGTCCTTGTTGGAATGTGCATTCCGGCAACGAGTTCAAGAACAGTTGCCCATAGGGCTTGCTGGTGATGCGACGGTCGAAGATGGCAACCACACCCCGATCGGTTTTACGGCGGATCAATCGTCCGAAGCCTTGCCGGAAGCGCAGAATTGTCTCTGGCAGAGCATACTGCTGGAAAGCATTTTCCATCAGCTCACTGCGGGCTGCAAACAGCGGATCGCTGGGCACGCTAAATGGCAGCCGCACAATGACCAGCACGCTCAGATCTGGCCCTGGAACGTCAACCCCTTCCCAGAAAGACCGTGTGCCCATCAGCACGGCTTTTTCACTCTGGACAAACCCCTCGAGCAACTGCGAGCGGCTTGACCCATCTGTCTGGTCGTAAACCACAATCCCGGATTGCGCTAGAGCGTCGCCGATGCTCATCACTGTCTGGCGTAACTGCGCGTAACTTGTGAACAGAATCATGGCGCGGCCCTGTGTAGCCCGGCAAAGTTCGAGAATACCGCGCTCAACTGCGCTCTGGTAGGCTGCCTGCTGTCCCGGTTCTGGGATGTCATTCACAACGTACAGAAGGGTAGTATGCTTGTAGTCAAAGGGCGAGTCAATGGTCACTTCCTCTACATCTTCAGCATTGAGCCGCTCGCGGATGAAGCTAAAGGAACCGTCGGCGCGCAGTGTGGCGCTGGTCATCAGGATGGCATCTTTGGCGTACCATAGGTGTTTCTGGACCAGAGGCCCCACGTCTAGAGGGGCTGCGTGGAGCGAGATGTGCGTGCTGCCCGGCTGGAACTCGGCCCAGTACACCGTGTTGGGGTCCGGCTGGTTAACCAGTTCGTCCAGCCGGACGTGCAGTTCGGTCAAGTGGCGGGCGGCGGAACCTGTTGCGGCGACGAGATCAGCGTAGTCCTCGATATCGTAGTCATGGAGCTGCCCTAAGCCCTGAGCTAACTTGACCATTGCCTCGGCGATGGTAGATGTGAATTTGCTCAGATTGTCCCAACGTATCTCAACCTCAGCCCAGGCCGGCTGAGCACGCAGCGGACTGAGGATACGTACCTGCTGCGTGTATTCATTGCGTGGGATGTGGACGTGCTTCTCTAGAAAATGCTGCATGGTTTCGAAAAACCAATCCACATGCTGAGTCATGGCGGTCGTCGCACCCACAATCATGTTGGCAAAGTCCCGCAGTGAGGCGTAGTAACCATCTGGGATGACGTTCCGCGTCTGACGTAGTATGTCACCGATCATCCCACTGCGGAGCGTGCCCAGATCGGCAATCTGGCGTTGGATCGACTCAGGATCAATCCGGAAAGTCATGCTATTAGTGATGGCATCCTCCAAATGGTGTGCCTCGTCGATCACCAGATACCGGTAATCAGGCAACACTCGGCCTTCCGCCGCCACGTCAGACAGCAGCAGGGCGTGGTTCACGATCAGCAGGTGAGCTGCTTCGGCTCGGCGGCGTGCGCGGTAGAAGGGGCAAGCCCCTCCCATCTGTGTCGCGCATTGTTCGCTTGTACAACCTTCATCTTCGGCGCTGAGCCGCCGCCATATGCTGTTCTCGACAGATCCGCGTAGCGATATCTCGCCTCGGTCTCCACTTTTGCTGAACGTAAGCCAGACGAGCAACTTGGCCAGGACATACATTTCCTCAGGAGATGTAGGCCCTCGGCGACGTAGGGCCGCGAGACGGCGCGGGCACAGATAGTTAGCTTTCCCCTTCAGCACTGCTGCGCGAAAGGGAACCTCAAGCACTCGTTGGAGTAGGGGGATGTCTTTGGCGATCAATTGCTCCTGCAGGTTGATGGTGTTGGTACTGATCACTACACGGTCGTTGTTTTGCACTGCGAAATAGGCAGCCGGGATCAGATAAGCTAATGACTTCCCAACACCGGTAGGCGCCTCGATCAGCATGTGCTTGCCCTGGTTGAGAGCATGTCCCACATGACGCAACATCACGACCTGCTGGGTTCGATGCTCGTAACCGTCGATCGACTTGGCGAGCCTTCCCCCTGGCTCGATCAAACTCGCGATCTCGTCAATGTCTAACGGGACAAGCGCTTGCTTAGGATGGAGCGAGTGCTCAGGCGCACGCTCTTGTGCAGCAAACAGATCGCCAAATTCCTCTTCAGTGTCGATGTCCTGGTCTGGTGGTGGAGCGACAAACACCTCACGGGATCGCTCCTGGAGGGCTGCTTCGAAGAGAAGCTGCCCATCCCACGGCATCTGCTTGCCAAGCCGGACAATTTCTGCCAAGACATTCAACGGCAGCGCCCTGGCCTTTCCCCACAGCGCCCAGAACAGAGCAACGGTCATATGTGCATCGTTCAGAGCCCGGTGTGCGCCACTGGCTGGAATGTCGATTGAGGATGCCAATGCCCCTAGACTGTAGCGCGGCGCAGTAGGCAGCAGCACCGAGGCCAGTACGTAGGTGTCAATGACAGGGTTGTTCAGCCCGAGTCCAGCCACTTGCAGAAATGAAGAGTCGAAGCGGACGTTGTGCCCGAGCAGGGGGGCAGTCCCAATGAAACGGCGTAGATTGGGAATCACCTGGCGCAGATGCGGAGCGTCTGTCACGTCGCCGTCAGAGATGCCAGTGAGTTGCGTGATGTACGGAGGAATCGGGCAGCCTGGCGCCACCAGTGTCTGCCATTCGTCAATGATGTCACTGCCCCGAAATTTCACCGCACCGATCTCAATGATGCGGTCATGGGTGGGATCGAGCCCTGTGGTTTCCAGGTCCACCGCGACAACGATGTCGCGCATGGGCAACCTTTCTAGGGGGAGACCTCATGGTGAGGGCTACCCGATGGGGAGCTAGACCATGGCACCAGTTCGGTGGTTGCCTTGTATGACGGCGAGCAATGGATGGACTATTGCACATCCGGATCGTATCAGGGCGTGTGGTCTTGTGCAACTGGAACGAGGTGAGGGGAGTGGTCGGATTGTGCGATCAACGCGCGGGAGTGTGCCAGGTGATGGGGCAATGTGCTTCCAATGCCACAAGCAGCACGTCATAATCTTCGAGTGCATCCGGTGTAAGCACAATTGTCTGGCGGAAGCCCTGGCCGTATACCAGTCCTGGCAGTCGGTTAAGCGGTGACAGGCCCTCATGGAAGCTGACACTGGCAACCTCGATCTGGGTATCGATCTCACCATCTCGGTAGGAGTACACGATCACCCGATCAATCGCGTTCCAGGGCACAAACCTTGTTGGCAAAAGCAGACGATCGATGATCAGCCCGCCATCTACCACAGTGATCTCACATACTGACACAACAGCGCAGATTGCGACGTATCCCAACAGCACCAATAAGGCGACCCTGATTAGACCGAAGCCCGGCACGAGCATCAAACTGCATGCAACAAGGGTCGCCAGCATGATCACAGGGAGCCACAAGCGTATCCCCGGCTTGGTGAACGAATGCTGCGAGAGTATCTCGTAGTCAGGTATCTGTGCAGTCGTCCTCATGACTGGCATGTAATCCGCTCTATCGATCGACCATAATCCAATGTAACAGTAATGTAACCTAAAAACGGCACACGAGTCAATGTATGCCCCGTGTCGTATAGTGAAATCTGGGTATACTGGTAGAGTATTCTTCCCAACCACACCGCCTGGTGACGGACCTGGGATATGGCAAGCCCGGTCTATGGGGACAGTCTGTCTGGCAGAAGGCAAAGCCATGTCATCGATTGAACTACCGATCCGACCACCGCAGGAGAGCAAAGTCCTGGTGGTAGATGACGATGAGCGGATTGTTGAGGTGTTCTCAGCGATCTTGTCGCGTGATGGCTACCAGATTCTTTCCGCCGCGGATGGCCCTCGGGCTTTGGACTTGGTTGCCAATGAACACCCTGATGTGGTGGTTCTTGATGTCATGCTGCCTGGCCTGGATGGAGTAGAGGTCTGCCGACGGATCAAGATGGCCAAGGAAACCCATTTCGTGCCGGTGATCTTGGTCACTGGCCTCTCGGCACGAGGACGTCGATTGGATGGGCTTAATGCCGGTGCTGATGACTTTCTTGACAAGCCGGTCGATCCTCTAGAGTTGACAGCGCGTGTCCGCTCACTTCTGCGCACCAAGCAGCTCCACGACGAAGTTGAGATGCACCGACGTGAGCTGGAACGGCGTGTGGAGGAGCGGACGCTGGAGTTACGCAAAGCCAACGAACGACTGGAGGAACTGAGCCGTGTCAAGGGGCGGGTGTTGACCATCGTCTCCCATGAACTGCGCACACCGCTTCACCAGGCCAAGCTGGCGCTGGGTCTGGCCCGCCAGGATGAGATTCCACCTGCCCAGCGTGAAGAAATGCACCAGAAGCTCGACGAGTCCTTTGACCTGCTGATGTATCGTCTGGACGATATCGACGCTTTCAGTGACCCTACTGATTTGAAGCTTGTGCCTGTGTCAGTGCACAGCCTGTTGGCCGCGGCAGTGGAACAGGCACGCCGCCTGAGTCGCAAGAACAGCGGCCAGTTTGATCTAGACATCCCCCGCAAACTCCCTCCAGTCGTGGTGGACGCTACGCTGATGACGCGGGCAATTGCCCATCTCATCCACAATGCTGTCAAATTCGGTGAGGGCAAGCCAGTGCACGTCCGTGCTGCGGAGGTCGAGGGTGGTGTACGGGTTGAGGTGCGCGACGAAGGTATTGGTATTTCTGAAGCTCTCAAGCCTAAACTCTTCGTTCCGCTGGAACAGGGGGATGATAGCTCAACCCGCCGTTATGGCGGTATGGGCATTGGGTTGGCGCTCGTCAAAATGGTAATGGATGCCCATCACATCACCATTGAATTCGAGAGTGTAGTGGGTAAAGGCACCACCTTTTATTTCGTGTTGCCCATCGCGGGAGTATTGTCTTCCTGAAGGAGTCTGGCACTGAGATCAACGGAACCGACCCCTAGTGGCCTGCTTCACCGTGTGCTGACTGAGCCGCTCGTTCTGGAACGCATGCCGGGAATGATCCTGGCCGCCCTATTGGGGGGTGTCACGGTTGTGACTGCCCTCCTCTGGCGCGGTGAAGCATTTCTGATGGTGCTTGTCCTGCATATGGCGATGCTTGTGCTGGACTGGCTGAGCTTGGGGCTGTTGCCCAGAGTGGGATGGTCTTTTGGCCCCACCAAGCCACCGCTGCTGGCGCTAACCCTCCTGCGTGGTCTACTGACGACCTTTGTCGGCCTGATCGGTGGCTGGGACTTTCTGACCGTCTGGCCGGCAATGTTTCTGCAGGTTGTGTTGTTGTTTCTGGCCGTGTACGGCTTATGGATCGAACCGTCTCGTTTGCAGATCACGTACCAGACGTTGGTGACGCCACATTTTGACCCGACTCTGCCACCGGTTCGCCTGCTGCACCTGGGTGATTTGCACGTCGAGCGCATCACGCGCCGTGAGCGTCGGTTGCAGACGCTGATCCGAGAGTTAGCCCCTGATCTGATCGTCTTCAGTGGAGACTTTGTCAACCTGTCGTACAATCAAGACCCTCAAGCTATCGAAGCCGCTCACCATCTGGTTGCCGAGTGGGATGCGCCGTTTGGGGTTTATGCTGTCTCTGGTAGCCCTCTGGTCGAGACGCAGGAGATCGTGACCCGCATCGTAGAAGGGACTCAAATTCAGTGGCTACGTGACCAGGTCGTCGGTGGGGATGTGCGTGGTCAGCCGCTCGCTATCATTGGTCTGTCGTGTGCTCACAATATCGAGGAAGATAGCGCGACGATGACCAACCTTGTCATGCAGGTGCCAGATCATTATGTGCGCCTGCTCCTCTATCATTCACCGGACATCGCGCCGCAGGCCGCTGCCGCTGGCATCGATCTCTACCTCTGTGGTCACACCCATGGCGGTCAAATCAGACTGCCAGTTTATGGGGCGCTGATCACCAGCTCTAAGCTTGGCAAGCGCTACGAGATGGGACGATACCGCATTGGGTCAATGGTACTGTACGTCACGCGCGGCATTGGGTTGGAGGGTGGCAGTGCACCACGTGCCCGGCTGATGTGCCCACCGGAGATTACGCTTTGGACGATCTCGGGGCAATAATCCCCACGACGCGACACGCCGGGCAGCGCAACATGGCTGTTCTCCTTAGCACTACCCTGATCATCGTCGGAACGCGTTTCCTATGGTACCGTCTGCTGCCGCTGCATCTAAGGGAGCTGGGTGCTACTGATGCCCAGGTTGGGATTGTCTTTACCGTTGTGTTGCTTCTCGGCCCGTTGCAGTTTGTGGGTGGCCTGGTGTGTGATCGCTGGGGTCGGCGTTACTCCATTGCTGTTCCCAGTCTGGCTCTGGTCGGGGTTTTGGTGATTGGCGCACTAGCCCGACATTGGTTCCAGCTTGCGCTGGCCGTTCTGCTGGTCTCAGTGGTGAGCAACATTCAATCACCGGGCTTCAATGCACTTCTGGCCGAAAGTGCCACTGATACTGATCGCGGACGGGTGTTTGGTTTGTTCTATACCATCATTGCCCTGGCACAGATGGGGGGGCCAGCAGTTGGTGCAGTGCTGCTCCCCAGACTAACCGTGAGTGGTTTGATCTGGATCAACGCGCTGGGCGCACTGGGAGCAGGAATGGCACGCTTGCTGTTTCTGCATGAGGGGCAATTTGCGGCCGTTGCCGAAAAAGCAGATGCGATTGACATGCGCGCCATCTTGCGCGATCCTCTGATCCGGCAGCTGATCGTCGTGAACAGTCTGTTCTTACTGCTGCAGAGCCTGACGATCCAGGGACCCTTTGTTGCCCTCCATGCTGCCGACAGCCTGGGTATGGATTCCCAAGCTGTCAATCTGCTGTTTGCCGCAGGCGGCATGGGTGCAACAGTCGCAGCTTTGGTTGGCGGTGGCTTGGCGGACCGAGTAGGTGGCCGGCTGAGCAGCGCGTTGGCGTTGTTACTACATGCTGTCTTGCTGGCTGTTTGGTCGAGTCTCGGCCCTGCACAAGGGCTGAGCTATGTGATCTTCACGGCGAGCTGGATTGCTATCCAGGTAGGAATCGTCGGTTTTTCAGCCTGGTACAGTGCCTATGCACCGCCAGCTGTGCGAGGACGTGTGTTGGGGCTGGTGGGCGCTGTCGCCACTGTGGCGAGTGCCGCCGGACCACAGATCGGGATGTGGCTGCGCAGCGCTGCTCAGACAGCCGTAGGCGAGTTATCGTGGACGGGGACGAATTGGGGGATACGACTGGCATCAGGTGTGCCCTTTTGGCTGGGACTTGTGGTTACATTTCTGCTGGCTGCGCTCGTCCTGCGAATGCCATCTCAGGCAAGCCGGGCATCTATCAGCCACACACGGTGACAGCGTAGGCAATTGCGTCACGCATCTGGTGCAGGTGCGTCCGATCATGAGAAATGACAAAGCGGACCATCTCACTGAAACAGGTTGGGCCGAAGATAGCGTCACGGGCAGGCCGCTCCCAGGCCTCGTTGGGAAGGCTCTTCAGCCATGCTACGGTTTCGGCCCGGTTGCGGATAAACCCAGCCAGGGCATCCTCCATGGAAATGGACAGGTAATTTTCGTTTTCGCCCCATGGGTCCGTGACTGCAGATAGAAAGGGATCATGTTCATTGAGGATGCGCTGGAGCCGCTCTCTGTCCTGGATTTCATGGTCGCGCAGGTGGCAAGTGATATCGCGGATCGACCACTCCCGCTCACTCGGGCGGCATTCCAGCACATCTCTGCTGTAGCCACGCCGTAGGGCATCGATAGCTGCCGGGAAGGCCGCTAGCCGGGCGATCAGAGCCTCGCACTCCGGTTTGTGTGGGTCAATGGTATCCAACCAGCCCGACTCGACCATGGCTACAAACTGCTCGTAGCTTCCGTGTCCGTTCAGTGTGACTGACCGGTCAGGTGGCTCTGCCCCATCTTCGGTGATCCAGAACGTGTGCATACCTACGCCAGCTGCTCCAACCATGTCGTCGTTCCAACTGTCACCCACCATGATCGCTTCGCATGGGTGAATATCCAGCCTAACAACGATCTCGGCATAGTATTCTGGCGAGGGTTTGCCGAAGTGCATCTCCTCCAGACATGTGATCAACTCAAAGTGGAAGTTTGAAGCCGGAATACCTCCCCATGCCATACGCTGGCTGGTCGCCAACCAGGGTAAGCCGGGGTTAGTCGCCACAACGACGCGGTAGTTGTGGTCCGACAACCACTTGAGTAGCCGTGCCGTGCTGGGGCGGGAGCGAACATGCGGGCGCAGCGCCGGATACTGTTCGTTGTAGAAGGCATTGAAAACCGCCTCGAGGTCTGCGAGGCTCGAGGAGGTTCTGGCCGCGAAATCTTGCATTAGGCGTTCATGTAGCGAGGAGGCAGGGTCGTAGGTGCCTAGAGCGCAGTTAAAAGACGCCATCAACTGCTGGATGAACGTCTCTGATGTTCCAAGCGCCGGATTCCGGTTTGTAACGAATCGCCCCAGCTCTTTCAGGTACAGAGGGAAGAAAGTATCAATGCCGGTAGAGATCAGCGTGTCATCAAGATCAAGTAGTACGGCTTTGATCATGTGTTACCATCATGTGAGAAGAGGTCTAACACTGACGGGTGTTCGGCAGCGCATTGCTCGCATCCGACATGCGGGTCGGCGAGCCTGATGTTGTGCTGGCTGCACAATGCCTCGACGCTAACATGTCTCCCCAATCCCAGAAAACCAGATTTGATCCCGGCCCGCAACACCAGATGCTCGCTAGCATTGGCCCACAGGATATCTGGAACCGGGCACTTCTCGCAGTCGCTAGGCTGCCATGCCTCAAAACCAGTACCCTTTGTGATCAGGCGGCACTCCTGACGGCTATGCCCGCGATGGAAATCCGCGTAGTAGTAGCGACATTCCTTTCCTGCGGGTGTGATCATCACATCTCCTGATCCTAGCAAGGTACCGGGGGAACATTGCAATGAATCGCGCCTGCGACGGATGCAGGGGCGCTCACTCACAGCGGTTTGGCGAAGCTGCCTAAACCCGTGTCAGGTACTCGCCTGTCCGCGTGTCCACCCGGATCACGTCACCCACGTTGACGAACAACGGAACCTGTACCTTCAAGCCAGTTGAGGTCTTGACCTGTTTAGTCGCGCTGGTGGCTGTATCCCCTGCTACGGCAGGCTCAGCTTCGACTACCTCCTGCTCAACAGTCACCGGCAACTCGTAATCGATAATCTCGCCGTTATAGGACGAGAGCTTGAGCTGAAGTCCCTCGGTCAGGTAATAGAAATGTTCACCAAAGGTCTCCAGCCGGATCTGGGGCTGCTCGTAGGTCTCGGTATCCATAAAGTGCAGAAATTCGCCATCCGAGTACAGGTACTCCACCTCAGTTGTCTCCAGCCGGATGTCCTGTACGCGGTTCCCAGAGGCGAAGGTCAGCTCGCGCGTGTCACCACTGCGTAGGTTGCGCACTTTCACACGAATTGTTGCGTTGCCACGACCGGGCTTGTGGTGCGAATATTCCAGGACTCTGTACAGTTCACCGTCAAAAGTGAAAGTTACACCACGACGCAGATCGTTTACATCGATCATACGGATGCCATCTCCAACAGTGTGGTCTCGGTGAGATATCTCTCAACCAAGGCGATTATAGCGCGCGAGATCGCAGGCAAGCAAGGGCAAGGGATGCTACCACGTGGCATCAGGGAAAGTGTTGATATTGGCATGGTGTCCAACACGCTTGTACATGCGAATGTCACCAAATGGCTCACCCAGGATGCCATCGTGGATAGCCCATGACCGTCCGCGGATAGACTTCCAGGCCTCTGGCATGCGGAAAGGTGTGGAGCCGTCAAACCGGTCATAGAGTGCGCCGCCGGGGCGCAGCACCTCGTTGATCCACTCCATACGGCGACGCCCCTGGAAGTACGCAAACCCATAGCGCTCATAGACAATAGCGTTATTGTAGGTCAGCGGTTCGATGATGACCATGTCGTGCCCTGTACGGGTGATAAACCGCTCAAAGGTGGGGATGGCGAAGCGCGAAATCCGCAGGCCACGCCGGACTTGGCCGGGACACAGTCCATCTTGCATGGCTCGGATCTCTTCCTGGATGTTCCGTCGCCAGGTGCCAAAGCGTGTCGGCAAGCCGTTGGCATCGATGTCGGTGTCGTAGCGTGGCGACTCCGGATCGTTGATCACCAACAGCAGTAACACAATCTGGTTGTTCAATGTATCGGCCATGTGAAGGTAGAGTAACGGGTCTAGCGCATCTGGTTGGTGATATAGAATCAGCTCCACTGAACGGGTGTCATGTGGGCAATTGATCGTCACCCGCGAGCGGTCCTCTGGGTCAATTCCGTAATCCTGCAGCATTGTACCTGGAACCAACGAGAGGTACATCGCCCGCTTTACTTCGGGGTCCAGGTTGTTGATCCCTCGGATAGATTGCGGCCAGGGCATCGAGTCCAGGTTTACCTGCACCATCAGTCTTCTCTCCCTCGCCTCTTCAGTGTACGCTGGATCTGGCGCTCCGCCTCGCGCTTGGCGATAGTCTCTCGCTTATCGTAGAGCTTTTTACCTCGTGCTAACCCGATCTCGAGTTTGACACGCCCGCGCCGCAGGTACAGCCGCAGCGGGATGATGGTATATCCTTTCTGCCGGGCTGCGTCAGCCCAACGGTTGATCTCGCGACGGTGCATCAGCAACTTTCGTGGGCGCAGTGGATCGTGATTCATGTGGTGTGCGGGGTCATACTGCGAGATGTGCATCCCAATGACCCACATCTCACCATCGCGAGACATCACGTAGGCATCCTGGATGTTGACGTGACCGGCACGAATGGATTTGATCTCTGTGCCGGTTAGCACCAGCCCGGCCTCCAGCATTTCCTCGATATAGTATTCGTGCCTGGCCCTGCGGTTAGTGGTGAGAACCTTAACGTTTTCCTCGGGCATGGCTCCTACTGTCCGGTCTGGAGGAACTCAATGGCTCGTTCTAGTTGGATGTCAGTGCTGCCAGGTTCGTCTGGTGTCTCGACCACAATGTCGGGGGTAACTCCCTGTTCGGTGATTGAGACGTCGTTGGGCGTGTACCAGTTGGCGTAAGTCACGCGCAGGAGCGAGCCATCCGACAGGTTATACTGAAGCTGCACCGACCCCTTGCCAAAGCTTGTCTCACCGATCAGTGTTCCGCGCTCGTTATCCTGAATGGCCGCTGCCACAATCTCCGATGCACTGGCACTGCCGCCGTTGATCAGCACTACCAGCGGGATGCCCTCGGCAAAATCGCCGTTTTGGCTGGTATACTCACGACGATTGCCGTCTACATCGCGCTGGACTAGAACTAGACCGCGCGGTAGGAACATATCGGCGACTTTGACCGACTCGTCCAGGAAGCCTCCTGGATTGCCGCGCAGATCGAGGATTAACTTCTCAGCTCCCTGGTCGATCAGGTCTCGGACGGCGGCGCTCAGCCGATCACTTGACCGCGCGTTGAACTCATACAGTGCGACGTAGCCGATATTGTCTTCCAATATCCGGTATTCGACGGTAGGTACCTCAAGCCGGGCGCGTGTCACGTTGAACTCTAGCAGGTCCTGCTCATTCTCACGGAACACGGTAAGCGTTACGTTTGTGCCTGCCGGGCCCCGAATCAGCAGCAGCGATTCGTTCAAAATCTTATCGGTGATGTCCTGGCCATCTACTGCGAGGATAATGTCGCCTGCACGCAGACCTGCTTTCTCAGCAGGGCCACCGTCAAATACGCGAATGATGAACACTCCACCTTCAGGCGCTTCCTCAACAAAGGCCCCAATGCCCTCAAAAGTGCCGCTGCTGTCCTCGTTGAGGATACGTGCTACTTCGGGATCAACATAGGCAGTGTATGGGTCATCCAACGATTCGACCAGCCCGTTGATTGCGCCTCGAACTCGGTCCTCCTCGGAGGGTAGATCATAGTAGAAGCGGCTCTCCAGTGTGTTCCAGACCTCCCAGAATACGTCGAGATCCACTTCTTGCTCTGTCTGCTGCATGTCAGCTTGCGCTGGTTCGACAGTACTCGCTGCCGAGGCTGGCTCTCCTCCCGCGTTGGCTGTGCGAGCAGATGCCAACTGAAAACCCGCCAGTAGGCCAGCGGCGAAAAAGCCGACGCTGAGGATCAGCGCCACCATGCCGGCAAGCAGGATACGCCCCACGCGAACCTGATTACTTCGTGTGCTTTCCATCATCCTCTGTCTTCCTCAGTAAACTGTACATAAGTGAAATGTTCGACGTGATACCCTTGACCTCCGGTGGGTTCCATCGATCTGAGTTGATCGGCCAGATACTCCAATGCGGCCTCCAGGATGGCGTCCTGTCCTTCAATTGGTTCCACGATCGTATCAGGCGTCAATCCCTGTCCTTCGATAGGCTGACGACTGGGTGTGAGCCACTGAGCCGTAGTGACATGGATTGATGAGCCATCGCTGAGTGGCAAGATCAGTTGCACTGTGCCCTTGCCGAACGTCCGCTGGCCGATCAGCGTTGCCCGGCCACGATCGCGCAGCGCACCCGCCAGAATCTCGGACGCACTAGCCGTGCCCTGGTTAGTGAGCACAACCAGGGGCGCTTGAAGTGCAGAGCCGCCCTGTGGAGCGTTGTACACGGTTTCCTGGTTGCCTTGCCGTTCCTCGTATAGCACTACTCCACCGTCGAGGAACTCGCCAGCGATTCGCACTGCTGCGTCGACCAACCCTCCGCCATTGTCTCGCAGGTCCAGAATGTAAGCCGAGACATTCTGGGCCTCCAAATCACTGATGGCCTGTCGTACTTCCTCTGGCGCACGGTCGGTGAAGCGGGCAATCTGAACATAACCCACGCGTGGGTCCTGCTCCAGCACTCGCCAAAACGTGGAGGGAATCAGCACTTCAGTACGAGTCATCTCCACATCAAATATCTCGTCACCTCGCAGGATGGTCAGCGTAACTTTTGTGCCAACATCGCCCCGCACCGCAGCGAGCACCTGGTTTGAGTCTGCAGCACTGGTATCCATCACCATGCCATCCACTGCCAAGATGATGTCACCTTCCTGGAGACCTGCCTCATAGGCTGGGTTGTCGCGGTATACACGAGTGATGACGAAATGTCCCTGTTCATCGCGCGCGATCTCCACACCGATCCCTCCAAAGCGGCCTGCCAGATTGGTTGAGTCTACGTCAGCAGTCTGCGGCTCGACAAAGAACGTGTATGGGTCGTTGAGTGAGGTGACCAGCCCGCTTACTGCTCCATGGACGCGGATACTCTCGCCAGGGAGGTCGTACAGGAAGTGCTGGGCAAGTAGTGCGTCAGCTTCGTTCAGTAGTGCGAATGATGTCTGAGATGTGGGTGGCTTGAGGGCTTGGTCGCGAAAAAGGAAACCCCCAGCGAATGCCAGGGCAAGCAGGATTCCGGCAACTACACCCTGCAAAATGGCTGCTCTAATCTCACGCCAATCAACCTGCCTCCTGGAGCCGTTCTCCATACATGAAACCATCCGTTGTGGAATGTCACGCAATTATGGGTATCCCGTGCAAACCAATTCGCTATACTTTAGCCGAGAGAGATTGTAGCACAGGGGTAGGGGTCTGACCATAGACCCTGTGGGCCTGCCTGTGCTGGTTTGTTCCATTGTGCTGTGAAGGCAGGCAATGTATAATCGCCCCACCAAATGCGCAATCGGTGACGACGCTGCGAAACCAGACAGGAGGCCTATTAATGACCTGCACCATCACAGTGAAAGAACTGAACCGCGTCGATCTCCTTCAGATCGAAGGTCGCGTGGATAGTAATACGGCGCCAGACCTTGGTGCAGCCTTAAATGCCCAGGTTGAGAAGGGGACCACGAATCTCGTCGTTGATCTGTCGGGGGTAGAGTACATAAGCAGCGCAGGGCTGCGTGAACTGGTCTCGACACTAAAGCGGGTTAAGACGGCTGGTGGCGATCTACGTCTCTGCTCGCCTTCAGAGCGGGTCAATGAAGTGCTGAAACTGTCTGGCCTGGATTCAATCTTCCAGATTTACGCTGACCAGGTGAGCGCTGTAGGCAGCTTCTAATAAAGCTGGCGGTGGGCCAGGTACCGGGTGATGGTGTTGAGAGGATGCCCTCCCACTTCGCTGGGATATGTTGATAGCTCTAGCTCATGGTAATTAAGCCTCCAGCCTCACTTTCTGTTCCTCTCTCCAGCGGGTCGATGAGGTGAGGGATGAGATCGGTGGATGAGCAAGATTACAAGGTCTATTGCAGTGCTAACCTAACATAACCCAGAATGCGAGACTGCATCCGGATGCGCCTCCAAGCCACTACCTATGCCCTGAGCCTATTTCACATACACGAGGCTGTGATGTCAAGCGAGAGATTGAATGGCTGATATACGTCGGCTGGTCGTTGCTGGCCGCTACGAAAACATTCCGACTATTACAGGCTTTGTCGGTGAGGCAGCTGTGGCAGCCGGGCTGGGTGAAGTCGAGATGTTTCATTGCCAGATGGCGGTAGACGAAGCCTGCACCAATATTATTGAACATGCGTATAGGGGTGAGGATATAGGTGAAATCGAAGTCGTTTGTTCGGTGGAGCCTGGTACATGCAAGATTGAGATCACCGATCATGGGAGACCATTTGATCCTGCCAGTATACCAGAGCCTAAAGTTGGTGTAAGCATTGATGATGTAAAGCCTGGTGGCATCGGATTGCATCTGATGCGCCAACTCATGGATGAGATATTGTTCGACTTCCGCGAGCAATCCAATGTGCTGACTATGATCAAGAAGAAACCCGCAGGGACCGAGCCTCCACAGCCGCAAGTTGATGTACCGGTTGAGCAACCCGAACCGGGGATATCCATTGTGGCCCCTATGGGCCGACTGGATTCGTCGGCTGCGCCCCGGCTGGAGGAAGTTGTGCGCGAGCTGTTAGCCCAGGGTACAGCCTGGCTAATCATCGATCTGGCTGGCGTCACTTACATTTCAAGCCGTGGGCTGAAGGTGCTCGTGACAGCATGGCGCACGGCTCGCAATGCTCAGGGCGATGTCTTCTTGTGTGTTCTTCATCCTCCCGTGATGAGCGTCTTTGAGACGGTGGGCTTCACACAAATTTTCGAGATCTTCGATACGCGTGAACAGGCGCTGGCGGCAATGATATCTCGGCGCAGCGCTGCGGTGTCGTGAGAGGTGCCAGGGTTGTCTCGGTGGGCTGAGGTATGTCTACAGATGTGGAGGAGATGTTGAGCTTGGGGGGGCACAGTGCTCTCGCCGATAGCCTGTCGTTGCTGTCGCTCGTCTCTGTAGGCGTGCTGACATTGCTGTTGGTGGTGGCAGCGTGGTTGGTGCGCAGACAGTCGTTGGTGCTGCGCTTTCCAGCTCGTTTCGAGAGCATTCGGGCGCTGGCTTACCTGGTCGACGAGTATGTACGGGATGCCCAGCTTGATGAGCAGGCTGCTTTCTCCTGTCGGCTTGCACTGGATGAGGCTATCACCAACATTATCCGCCACTCCTACGCACACGACCCCGAAGGTGAAATCGAGGCACGCATCTGGGTAAATCGTGGTGTGTGCGAGATCCACCTGACTGACTTTGGCCTGCCTTACGACCCAAAAGAGGTTGAGACTCCCCAGCTTGGGCGCTCGCTAGACGAGATAGAGCCTGGCGGTCTGGGGCTTTACCTGATGCGTGCTTGTATGGACGAAGTGCATTATACTCCCGGTCCGCGCGGCAATCGGCTCATCCTGGTCAAGCGCCGCTCGGTGGGCTGATTTCTGGCTGACCCGGCATCCCCGCTGTTCCTCCCGACGGCAGGACGTGATGTGTAATGCAGGAACCGCCTTTTGTGCTCACTTTGCTGGCTGTATCAATTATCGTCACGGTGGGCATTGCGTGGCGGGCCTTTCGTTTGGGCGAACGCCGCGCGCGTCGGGCTGCTCAGGAACTGACTACTCTCAATGAGATCGGTCGCCAGCTTCTGCGGGCGCAGCTCAACGTCGACGACCTGTGCGAACTGTTGTATGAGCAGGTGGGGCAGATCATCAGCACTTCGCTGTTTCAGGTGGGCCTTTTTGATGGTGAGGCTTATCATGTCAAAGTGTGGGTTCGGGATGGAGATCGCCTAGCACCACAATCCTTTCCTGACGGCGGACGGCAGGGAATTGTGGGCTGGGTGCGGCAGTCGGGGCAGCCGCTTCTTGTGCATGACTTCGATGCGGAACGCGATCGGCTGCCTGCCTTTCCTGAGTTTGAGCTTGAGAATCCGCCAAGATCTGGCCTGTTTGTGCCGCTCATTGCTGGCACCTCGACCATTGGCATCTTGGCAATCCAGAGTTACGAACCGCATCGCTTTGACGACGAGCATCTGCGCCTGTTGACTGCGCTTGCAAACCAGGCTGCTTGGTCAATTCGTAATGCCCAACTCTACGAACATGCCCGCTACCGTGCCGATCAGTTAAAGCTGATTGGCACGGTCACGGCTCAGGTATCGCGGGTGCAGCCGCTTCCTGACCTGTTTCAACAGATCGTGACGCTGGTCAGCGAGACGTTTGGCTATTACTGCGTGAGCATCTTCTTGCTTGAGGGTGAGAAGCTTAAGCCTGGTGCCAGCACTAGTCCGTTGTTCCGTACCCCACAGATCGAGTTCGGCCAGGGGATGATCGGCTGGGCGGCGCGCCAGGGACAGCCAGCACTTGCCAACAATGTCGCTAAGGACCCCCGTTACCAACATCTTGGCATTCTGCCCGAGACTCGCAGTGAGATATCACTGCCTCTCAAAGTTGAGGATCGCGTTTTGGGTGTGCTGGATGTACAGAGTGACCAGACGGAAGCTTTCAAGAGCGAAGACGTGTCGATGCTCGAGACATTGGCAGCTCAAATCGCTATTGCCATTGAGCAGGCACAAACCTACGATGCTGAGCATCGTCTGGCGCAACGCCTGGAAGCACTGGTCCAGGCCAGTCAGACTATTGTCTCGGTGCTGGATGTGGAGGACCTGCTCGACCGGCTGGTCGAGCTCATTGCTGAGACGTTCGACTTCGAACGAGTGCATATTTTCATCCGAGTTGGCTCCACGCTTGTCTTTCGCGCCGGGACCGGCCCGCACAGTGTCCGTTGGCTGATTGAAGAGCTATCTTACGCGCTCGACGACCCTGGTCTCATTCCCAAGGTTGCCCGTACTGGGCAGCCTGAGCGAGTGGGTGATGTATCGCGAGCAGCGGATTACCGTCCTGGTCCTGGTGTTGAGGACACGCGCTCGGAGATGGCCGTTCCAATTCAGATGGCTGGGCACATTCTGGGTGTGATCGACGTTCAGAGTGAAGAATCAGATGCCTTCACGCAAGAGCACTTGGTTCTGATGCAATCGCTAGCCGACTTAGTGGCAGTGGCGCTGCGCAATGCAGTGTTATACGCCAGCGAGCGCCGCCGTCGCAACCTGGCTGACACGTTGCGCGAGATCAGTGCAACGCTGGCCTCAGAACTAGACCTTGATCAGGTACTGGCTGAGATTCTGAAGGGGTTACGTCGTATAGTGACCTTAAACACGGCAGCGGTACTGCTCTTTGAGGAGAGTGGTGATGCCTTCACCATCTACTCCACCTCCGGCCCTGACTTGGAAGGATACGTTGGTCGTCGATTTCCGCTGGGTAATGTGGATGTGCGGGATGTGGTTCAGGTGGAAGAGGCTGTCCGCCGTGTTTATCATGACACGTTGGGTCTTCCGGACGATCAACGTCTCCTGTCGGTGCCGCTTGTAGTCGGTGGCGATGTGATTGGATTCTTGGTGGGTGATCAACCCACCTCGATCCTGGCGGGCGGTGTGGACTTCGAGATTGTCTCGGCGTTTGCCAACCAGGCTTCGATTGCTATTAGCAACGCGCGTCTGTATGCTGCACAACAGGCTGAAGCCTACGTAACAACGGCGCTGCTCCAGGTAGCTGAGGCAGCCAATGCGCAGACCGACCTGGATGAGGCGTTGGAGACCATTGCTCGTCTCACGGCTCTGTTGTCCGGTGTCAGTCGTTGTCTGATCTTGCGCTGGTCTTCTGACGAGTGTGCCTACTATCTGGCGGCGCAATATGGTATATCGCGTGAGCGGTTCTCCGCCGCCACTTCAGAACCTTTGCCGGCCGAGAGTCATCCGCTCCTTGATCTGCTCAGTGTGGCGGATCGGCCCTTAGGAGCAGGTGTCGGTTATCAACTCCCCGTGCCACCCCTGCTATCTGCGTTGCTTCCTGCCTCGGCGATCTTGTGTTTCCCCTTGCGGGCCAAGCGCGGATTGGTCGGCCTGTTGGTCGTGGACGATCCACGGCATAGCATTCACCCGCGGCTGCTTGGCATACTCACTGGCGTTGCCCATCAGGCGGCTGTGGTGTTAGAGGCTGCTAGTCTCCAGGCCAGCGCGGTCGAGCGAGAACGGTTAGAGCAGGAGCTGGAGGTTGCGCGTGGCATCCAGGCCAGTTTCATGCCGGATCGCCCGCCGCAACTTCCCGGTTGGCAGCTCTCTGCTGCCTGGCAGGCGGCTCGTCAGATTAGCGGCGACTTTTACGACTTCATCCCGCTCCCTCAAGGTCTGTGGGGATTGGTCATCGCCGATGTGGCCGACAAGGGGATGCCGGCGGCGCTTTTCATGGCCGTGTCGCGCACGCTCCTGCGTGCAGCAGCGATCAGCCGTCAGTCGCCGGCTGCCACTCTTGTGAGAGTCAATGAACTGCTTTTCAATGATGCTCGGACTGACCTGTTCGTCACGGTGTTCTATGCCGTGTGGAATCCTCAGACTGGAGAAGTGACATACGCTAGTGGTGGTCACGACGATGCTCTCTTAGTGCGCAGGGCTGGGCAGGTTGTCAGGTTGCATACTCGGGGCATAGCCTTGGGGGTGATTCCCACGATCCAACTTGAGGAGCAACAGATCGTGTTGGAACCCGGTGATGTATTGGTGACCTACACTGATGGTGTGACAGAGGCCATGCAGGCAGATTACACCCAGTGGGGGATCGAGCGCTTCGTGGAGGTTTTGCGGAGCATGAGTGGCTTGAGTGCGCAGGAAATGGTCGATGGTGTGCTTCAGGCGATCAGAGATTTTGTTGGCGGAGCGCCTCAAAGCGATGACCTGACTATATGGATGCTCAAGCGCGAAGAGCTATAGCAAAGTCCGGGGCAGTTTGATGACCAACTGCCCCGGAGGGATGTGGTTGCTTCGTAGTGTGTTAGGCTATGGGTTAGATGAGTTGACGAAATCCGGCATCCCGCGCCGAGGCTCATTGACGAGATCCGGGTTGAAGTAATTGAAGGTTGCAACGGAAATACCTTCCATAATCGGGAAGGCCACATTGGCGCTCAGCCACTCCACGTCAGCCCAGATGAAGATCACCAGAGCATAGTCGCCGCCAGGGCTGAACACGATACCTGCATCTCCCATGGTGTCGGTGGTGTAACCGTGCTTATGAGCGACAGGCACGCTCTCTGGCACTCCTGACAAGATGAGACGGCCCTCCTCGTTTTGCGACATCACGTCCAGCATTGTCTGGCACTCGCGCTGGGTGAACTCGCCCGGATAGGCGGCCATCAGCCCACCCCCATTGAACGCTGCACACTGGTAGATCATGTCAAGCAGCAATGCGAGGTCGGTGACGGTGGTCTGCATGGCGTAGTCCGGCAGTGTATTGATGCAAGCGCCTTCGCGTGCGGCCTGCCAAGCGGGCGTGTCGTAGGAATAGCGCGGTGGATCCTCGTCATCGTAGGGGGCTACGATGAACGTGTTGGTGAGGCCCAAGTAGTGCATGGAGTCTGAAACAATCCGTGTTCCTTCTTTGGCGTCACCTCCACCAATGTCTCGTAGCATAAAGTTAGCGTTCAGGTTGCTAGAGAGTGTCATGGTTGCCTGAACCATATCGTATTCGTAGGGAAACGGTTCCCAATCCAGGTAACGGAAGTAATCGACCATGATGGGGATCTTCATCGTGCTCAGGGCTGAGTAAGCGATTTCGCAGTTGAGCATAATAGGGTTGTCAGGCTGCCGCAGGTCCAGCTCGAAGTGAAGGTGGTCCCCATGTTCTAGATCGATGGCGTATATCGAGACCGCGCCAGAAAATTCCTGGCTAACCAGGTACTCGATGAATAGCTCCTGGAGTGTCTCCATGTCAGGACGTGGCGCGTCCTGCCCCCCGACTACTAGGTTCACAGTCCGGTTGACCGGTCTCTTAAGTGCTGAGTCGATTAGCTGGAATGACTGCTCCTGATCCAGCACATAACCTGCCATGCCCGTTTGAAATGACATGGTGTCCAACTCTGCTACGGCCGCCTGCGGCGGACGGTCGTAACGAGCGGCGATATCTGCCAGCCACGCCTTGAGCAGTTCTGGCGAGTATTCTGCGTCGAGTTCCACCTCGGATGCACGCTCAGGACGACGCCACAGATAGTCCCAGAAACCAGACCAGAAAGTACCTTCGGTGCGCAACTCATCCGCGCGTGACAGCATCGCATCTGAGTTGACACGAAAACCTACCTGGCTTGGGCTAAGACGAATTTCCTGATCGCGGTACATGACGGTGATGGGTGCTCCGTAGGTCTGTTCGACCATGGCCTTCGCCCCTTCGCGTGTCAGCCCACTGACGGGCACACCTCCAAGTCGCAAGCCTTGGGGCATCCGCTGACGTTCCTGGCTGAAGGCGCTTAATTGCGTGACGAAGAGCACCGTCGCGATCAGGATCATCGTCAGTCCAAGTACCTCCAGTAATGGAAATCCTCCTTGACGGTTGACATTTCGTGGGTTCAGCATCTCACTGCATCCTTGTTCAACCACCGGGCTTTGGCAGCTGCGACGGCTTCTTGGTGGAACGGCATCAGTGTCGGCAGCGCATCGAAGCTTACCCAGCGGTAATCCATCAGTTCGTCGCTCAGATTCATCACGTCACTTTCAGCCTGGCAAAGGTATGCGATATCGAGGTGTCCAGGCTGGTAGATGCCGACTCGGATTACAAGCGGCTCCAGGACGGTGACGTTCATCCCCAGCTCCTCGCGACATTCGCGCCTTAATGTCTGATCGGGGGCTTCGTTTCGATCCATCCAGCCTCCGGGCAGTCCCCAAGGGTATTTCGGGTGAAACACATGCTCGACAAGCAGAACCTCGCCTTTGCCATTTAGAACGACACCCACGGTTCCGCATGTGAATCGGGGCCGCGTCTGGCGAAACAGCGCAACCATGATCGCAGCCAGCCAGGGCATTCGTTGCACCAGTCTCGCTATGTGACGCTTCATGCCCATCGGCGTGATGTTCACCCTCTCCTTGAACGGAACAGGCGTTCTGCGACCCTCTGTCAGGCGCTTTCAGACTATACCATCTGGGTTGCTGGCTGCCAACCTGCGTTTTATTGGCGAATTCCTGTCACTCGTCAAATGAGAAGATCGCCTGACGGCCTAGCATCAGCCTGAGGGGTTCTCGATCGGGGTCGTATGTATCGATTAATCGAATGATCGGATCGCTGCCATCCATGGGCTGTTCAGCATAAGCAACAAACTGCCCATCAGGTGACCATAGCTGATGGCTCTGGGCATACTGATCGAAGAACTGGAAAATGTAAAACTGTTCAGGCGTGGGCAAAAACTCTGCAAACCGTTCAACTCTGCCGCTGGCTACGTGGATCACCGACCATGTGAAGACATAGTCTGGTCCCTCCTCTTGCGTGACAGGCCGTGCTCGCAGCTCTGAGGAAGTTGCCTGGGGTAGGGGGGGAGTATACTCTTCTAGCGCCACGACTGCCAGCCGTGTGCTATCTGGCGACCAAAAGGCCGCAACCACGTTTTCGACACCGGCCAAAACCCGGCCTTCGCTTCCGTCGGCGTTGATGACGGTCATCGGTGTCAGAGGATAATCGCCGTAGGTGTAGGCAATCTGCTTGCCGTCAGGAGACCAATTAAAGAACGCCGGACCGCCGATGGGCAGGCCCAGATCAATCCGTGTCTCACCGACAGCAAGCGTCATCCGGTTGAAGCCATCCTCATCTCGTGCAAACACCCATTGCATGTCAACCGGTGACCAGGCTGGAGCCTGGAATGATCCTGGGATGTCAGGCAGCAGCGTTTCGTGGGCACTTCCTACATCGTAGATTGAAAGAATAGTGCTGTCACGGTGCCACAGCATAGTTGTACCGTCAGGCGCCCATGAAAAGTAGAACGGTGAGGATCGCCCTGCCACCCACTCACTAACTTGGGGAGAAGGGCCATTGCTGATTTCGGCCACGTGCAGCGAGAAGCCGTCGTTGTCGTTCATCAGAAATGCGAGGCGGCCACAGGTTGGACTAGCCGGGCAAGGGGCTGGCGACCAGTAGCCATAGATGTAATTGCTGCTTGTAGTCGTGAGGATCGTGGTGGGATCACCCTCACCGGGACGTAGAGCTATCACTTCCAGCCGTGCTCCTTGCTCCGGCAGCGACTCAGCCAGCACGTAGGATAGCCAGCCATTCGATGACCAGGTCGGGTGCAGGTACACACGTCCGCTGAGGCCGCTCTCCAGTGGAATGGCGTCATTGGTCAGCGCCACAGGATCAAAGCCGGCCCTTAGAAGGTAAAGGTTGCCGTCCACTCCTGTCACAACGAGGCGACCAGCCGAAGGGAGGCTGGCAATGGGTGCGCCAGGCACGGCACTCTCCGCAGTCCCTTCGGTTGTCTCGACGAGGTTGTTATCTTCTCTGGGGAGAATCAGCGCAGTGCAAGCCAGGGCATTTAGGCAGAGTGCGGCCAGTAAAACCAACCTCGTTAGCTTATGCCAGCGTATAGGTCGGCGATTCCGATGGGGCAAAATAGCCTTCTTTCACTTTGACAACGAAGCCGAATCTAATTGTATAATAGGCTTGGGATGTCTTCAACGCCCCTTCCTGGCTCAGTCCTTTGGCTGAAGCAACCTAGTCCACTCAAATAAGGAGCACAAAAGCATGGCTGACAGTGTGAGCGAGGTATTTGCCCAGATGGCAGACCGCTTTGATCCCTCCGCCTGGGGAGCGGGTGACGCAGTCCTCCAGTTCAATATCACTGGTGATGGTGGTGGACAGTGGATAGCGACTATTAAGAACAACGAACTGTCGATCACCCCAGGCTCCGCCGACTCGCCCGCCATGACCCTCACTTGCTCTGATGCGGATATGATCGCAATGGTCAATGGCGAGCTTAGCCCGGTCAGCGCTTTTATGGCTGGCAGAGTCAAAATCGATGGCAATATGTCACTGGCGATGAAGTTACAAAGCCTGCTGACGTGACGTGCTGCCAGCTAGCGAGGGGAAAAGACGAAGGCCCACCACACAGGTGGGCCTTCGTTTGCGCAGTCGGGGCGGACGGATTTGAACCGTCGGCCTCTACAACCCCATTGTAGCGCGCTAGCCAAACTGCGCCACGCCCCGCATGAACATTAGTGTACCATACGCCCGACGTGACTGCAAAAAGGTCCTCGGGCTGGGTAGCAGGACAATTTATGGGAAATCAAGAATCCCAGAACGCCTGCCAGCGTTGAGAGCCGTTGAGGCGAAAGGCACGGAGGTTACAAATGCCATTAGCTGTGCTGCGATACCAGGTCATGCCGCGCAGTT
>DAOTXR010000061.1:0-3523 GCA_034435375.1 Anaerolineae bacterium | reverse complement strand
CGATCTCGCGTTCTTTCCCGCAGCTTCCTGGGCGCTCGAGATCCCCTTCACCCTGCGCAAGCCCTACCTGAGCAAAGATGACACCACCTTCCATCTGCTCGACAACCCGGTGCGCAAGGAGAAGATCTTTCAGACGCCGATGGTTGCGGCAACGGGCTGGAAGGGCGCGTTGCGCGCTGCGATGGCGCGGCAACTGGTGGAGTGGTGGAGCAGCCTCAGCGATGATGAGCAACGACAGTGCGCCGCTCGCAAAGCATTCGTGAAACGGCGCGTGCAGCTGGCACGTCTTTTCGGGAATGAAAAGGGCGTGCAGACTGATGATGCGAGCGTTGAGGCATTCCTGGACACATGCGGCGGGGAGCGGCAGGCTCGCCTCTACCGCCGGGTGATACGGCGCTTCTGCTCGCCGAGCAGCTTCTTCGCCGGCCGCCTGCATTTCTTCCCTACCTTCTTTGACAAGATCGGGCTGGAAGTGATCAATCCGCACAGCCGGCAAAGTGGTGTTGGCGAGCGCGGGCCGATTCTGATCGAGTATGTGCCCCAGGAGACGACAGGCACACTCCTGCTGCTGTACGTGCCATCTGGCTCGCTGGATCGGCGCGAGGTCGCCCACGATCTCGCAGTGACAGCCCAGGGTCTTCACGCGATGCTGACCACCTGCGGGTTCGGCGCGAAAACCAGCAGTGGCTTTGGCGTTGTGGAAGAGCAGCTCGCCGGCCAGGGCAGGTTGCTGATCCGGGCTGCGCTCGCCGCTCCAGATGCGCCGGCCAGTCCCCAGGCTGCTCCGCCCGCGCCGGGCCCGGCCCGCTATCTGGAGACACCTACCCGTTTGCATGCCGACTTCCGCCGCCCGGATGGCAGCCTGAAATCGGCGGTGGAGTACGAAGCATTTGTGAAGAGCCAGGGAAGGCAGTACGGCAAGCAAGAGCGACAACTTTACGAAAAGGCGCAGAAGTGGTGGGAACGCGAGGGGCGGCAGCTGACCGAGGCCGCCGCGCAGGAGCCGGTAGCGCAACCTGCACCGGAGGCGCCTCCCCGACCGTCCGTCACCGAACGTACGTTCACGACCTTGAGCGGCTTGCAGGAACAGGCACAGCAGGTGGCCGCGCAGTTGCGGAGTGGAGGTGGGGGATGAGCCAGTTGGAGATCCTTGCCCAACATCGTGATGCTCTCTTGCTGGCGGAAGCGATCGGCTGGTTGCATGACTATCGCAAGTGTTCGGATGAGCACCTGAAAGTGCAGGCTGCGAATCCTCAAGGTTCGGCCCTACCCCGTAGTGAAGCACGTGCCAGTGGTGGAGCACCTGATCCTAACAGTCTCGCTGGCCGTTACAGTGCTTTGACCAGTGCACACCTACAACTGCCTGTTCAATCAAATGCTCGTACTGTGACTAACTTACTCGATGACAACACCTGGAATGCCGACCTCTTAGGCCAGTATCTTTCCCGCTGCCATAACACGGCTCACTTCGATAAACAAGACCCGGCTGGCGGAAAGCAGAGCTATCCCGGTATGCAGATCAGTTCGCCGTTTGGGTTTGAACGCGCTGTTCCATCTAGCCTGACAAACCAGCTGTGGGCATTGCCCTGGGCTTCGCTCGCAGCGTATTCCCAGACCGAACGGCAGAAACTGCTGGTAGCCTTACGTAACCTGTTCTCTCAAGTCGGCGCAGATACACGGCGACCAACCAATGAGGTTGATCTGTGGAGTTGGGGGCTGCTGGTTGGTGCGCTGTACAAAACAGCACTGGCAGGTGTTCTAGTATCGGGTAGTACCCCGCCTGCTGCGCAAAATCTGCATTGGCGTTTACTCAGCGTTCGGGTTGATGGACCAGGCTACCTGCTTAACGTCGTACGCCTTCCCGATCTGCTCAGTAGACAACAGTTGCTGCAGAACGCTTTTGAACGGGTTCGCTCGTTGCTTGAAGAAACCTACCCACTGGCGCATGAAGTATACCGCGATGAGCATGGCAGCCTTTATGTTGTCGCTGACCTGCCTAACCTGCTCAGCTTAACAAACAGCCAGCAGGTTCCATTGTCTCAGTTGATCCTCCAGGAATTTGCCAGAGCAACGCTGAAAGATAATCAAGCATTGCAGTTGGGGGGCGAAATTGTACCGGTGCTGGCGCTCGAACCGACACCCTGGTGGGGGCAAGATCCGAATCGTAGTGGAAGCGACGAGCTACCCGCAATCAACGCGATGCTCACAGACGTCCGCTCTCAAGCGGATGTCGAAGCCATCGAGTCTTTCTGGAACGGTCGAGTCGATACCATTTGCACGGTGTGCGGGTTGCGCCCACAGGGGCCATCCAGGAAAGCCACTGAGCGCAATGTGTGTGATATCTGTGAGCAACGACGACTGGATCGTTCGCAAGCCTGGGCAAGCAAGCAAGCGCACGAAACGATCTGGATTGACGAGGTTGCTGATACCAATGGGCGACTGGCGCTGATCGCCGGGCAATTCGATCTTGCAGAATGGCTGGATGGAAGGCTGCTCGACTCGCTTCTGGTGATTGCCCCCAATGAGGGAGCGACAACAACAACAAAGACAGCTTCTTTTAGCCGGGTACAGCGCATCTGGCAGACAACGAGGCAATTCTGGCAGGAGGTGCAGTCCAGGCTAAACAACGATCTGTCAGATGACCGCCGTCGTCTCTTGTTGTGTCTTGATCAAGCGCCAGACCCTGGCCCCTTCCATGTGTACGACCTGGATCTTGGCGCAACTACGTTGAGTGTGGTCTGGCACCCTCCCCAGGCAGACGGGGGCGGCGGCTACTTGATTTCAGCCGACAATCTCAACGCGGTTGCGCGTCGTCTCGGCGCGGAACGACAGATCTATGAAGATGCGGCAAGCGCTGCAATCTGGCTCGAAGAGTATCTCCAACAGGAGTTTATGCGGGGCAGCCGCACACTAACCCTGTATAATCCTGAAGCGACGCCAGGGAAACGCCAGCAGAATCTGCTGGCAGGCCGGCGGCTGGTCAGAACGGAGCATCAGGATACGGCCTATTCGACAGCCATCCCCATCCTTGCCGAACCGCGTAGCTTTCTGGCGCTGGTGCCTGCGGATCGTTCCCTCGATATCTTGCGGCAGATCAAGCTGAAGTACGAACACGAGATGGGCAAGGTGCGCAATCGCCTGCCGCTGCATCTTGGCGCGGTCTACTTCTCGCGCCGGACGCCACTGCGCGCCGCGCTGGATGCCGGGCAGGCGATGTTGCAGCGCAGAGCGACACCCCAGCCCTGGCGGGTTGCGCACAGACAGGATGGCGCGCTCCCTTTGGATAAACTTCAGCTTGCCGATGGAACCAGCCAGTTTCAACACACCATTACGCTTACGCTTGAACACGCCGGCATCACGCTTACCTGGTGTGTTCCCGCCGTCATGGGTGATGGGACAACACCTGATAACTGGTATCCGTATGTCTTCTTCCAGCAGGATACGAACGGAAATACCCGGCCAGCCGGTCGCCAGCGGGCCTTCAACGACACACACGGCCACTGGCTCATTCACGCTGGCGATC
>DAOTXR010000060.1:0-3260 GCA_034435375.1 Anaerolineae bacterium | reverse complement strand
CTCCCTTCCCGGAGCGCGAGACTGCGGAGGCTACTTACACGCTCACTGATGAGTACCGGCGGCTCTTCAACCGTGTGCTTGACTACGCCCGCGAGACGGTGCGTGAGACCAGTGGACCGGGCTACCGGCAGCGTGTGCGCTGGTGGTCAGCACTGGCGCTCTTGCGATCCCTCGCCTCCAGTCCGGCGGCAGCCGCAGCTACCCTGCGTGCACGCGCAGCGACCATTGACGCTGAGAGTGATGAGGACGTGGACGAGATCGGCCAGCGGACGGTGCTTGACCTGATGGATGCCGAATCTGCCGAAGGTGTGGATGTGACGCCCGGTGGTGACATCGGCGAACTGGCGGCGGACGAGACATCGAACCGGCGGCGGCTGCTGGACATGGCACGTGCTGCCGACGCATTACAGGGCGACAGCGATGCCAAGCTTCAGAAGATGATACAGATCGTCAGAGAAACGATCCGTGATGGCTACAACCCGATCGTGTTCTGCCGCTTCATCCCGACGGTGGACTATCTGGCCGCTCATCTGCGCGACGCTCTGCGCGGGGTGGAAGTCTACGGGGTGACGGGGAACCTGCCGCCTTCTGAACGGGAGCAGCGCGTGCAGAGCCTGATGACACATGAAAAGCGTGTGCTGGTGTGCACCGACTGCCTGAGTGAGGGCATCAACCTGCAGGACGGGTTTGATGCGGTGATCCACTACGACCTGTCGTGGAACCCCACCCGGCACGAGCAGCGTGAAGGGCGCGTGGATCGCTACGGCCAGCCCAGCCCCACAGTGCGCACGCTGATCTACTACGGCGTGGACAACAAGATCGATGGAATTGTGCTGGAGGTGCTGCTGCGCAAACACCAGACGATCCGCGACTCGCTGGGCATCTCGGTGCCCGTCCCGGCAGACACCGCCCAAGTGATAGAAGCTATCTTCGAGGGGCTGCTGCTGCGCGAGACAGCCCACTTCGATCAGGCCGTGCTGCCGGGCATGGAAGAATACCTACGTCCCACGAAGGAGAAGCTGTTCGACGAGTGGGAGACCGCCGCCGAGCGCGAGAAACGCTCGCGGACGATGTTCGCCCAGCAGACCATCCGGGTTGAAGAAGTGGCTCAGGAACTGGAAGCCGCCCGCAGCGCCGTTGGCTCCGGCGTGGACGTAGCGCAGTTCATGATCGACGCCGCCCAGATGTACGGCGGCTTTGTCTCGCCCAACGACGCAGTCCACTTCGATCTGACCGAAGCGCCCCGTGCACTGCGCGAAGCCCTTGTCACCCATACGCCTGATAAACAGCCCCGATTCGCCGCTCGCTTTGAGCTTCCCATCAAAGAAGGAGAGGTCTGCCTGACCCGCACGCATCCCATCGTTGAGGCGGTGGCGACCTATGTGATGGACACGGCGCTCGACCCGGTGGCTGAAGCCGACCAGCCGCGCGCCCGGCGCTGCGGCGCGTTCCGCACGTCGAGAGTGGCGCGGCGAACTACCCTGCTGTTGGTGCGCTTCCGCTATCACATCATCACCACCACGCGCGCAGGCGAGCGGCAGATGCTGGCCGAGGACTCGCAGGTCATTGCCTTTGAGGGCGCGCCCGGCCAGCACGCCTGGATCGACAACGCCGCCGCCGAGGAGCTGCTGCTCGCCGCGCCGGACGCCAACATCCACCCGCAGCAGGCGACGGAATTCGTGAACAGGGTGGTTGAGGGTTTCGACGCGCTGCTGCCTGATCTGAACGAGTACGCCGAGCAGCGCGGGCGGGAACTGTTGGAGGCCCACACGCGCGTGCGCTCGGCGTCAAGACAGCGCGGCGTGCGCTACGAAGTGCAGGCCCTACTCCCACCCGACGTGCTCGGCATCTACGTCTATCTTCCGGCGGGAGGTGGTTAACCATGGCCCGATCCCGTGACATCTTTACAACTATCCACACCGAGGGGGCGCTGCTGCCGCCCGACCTCTTGCAGCGCATCGCCGAAGGGGATAGCGGCCTCGACGGGCTGACGCCGGAGTCCTACCACCTCTCCGGTGAGCGGCTGAACGAGGCTATCAACCGGGCATGGAACCGCCTGCAGGGCGCATGGGCAAACTTCCAGGCGGCGCGGGCTGTTCTGCCGCAGAGTGACGCAGGGACAAGCCTCACCCGCGAGCGCTGGCTGCTGCCGCTGTTTGCCGCGCTCGATTACGGCAGGCTGGAGACCGCCCGTGCGGTCGAGATCGATGGGAAGAGCTACGCCATCTCCCACCGCTGGCGGGATGTGCCCATCCACCTGGTCAGCTTCCGGCTTGACCTCGACCAGCGTGTGCGGGGGGTAGCCGGGGCTGCCGCCGCCAGTCCGCATAGCCTGTTACAGGTCTACCTGAACCGCTCGGATGACACGCTGTGGGGCCTCCTCTCCAACGGGCTGCGGCTGCGCATCCTGCGCGATAACGCCAGCCTGACCCGTCAGGCATACGTCGAGTTCGACCTCGAAGCCATGATGGAAGGCGAGGTCTACGCCGACTTCGTGCTGCTGTATCTGCTGTGCCACCAGTCGCGCGTTGAGGCTGACCGCCCTGCTGATTTCTGGCTGGAGCAGTGGATGAACGCCGCCCAGCAGCAGGGGACGCGCGCGCTCGACCAGCTTCGTGACGGGGTGCAGAGCGCCATTGAGTGTCTGGGCGTGGGCTTCATTGCCCACCCGACCAACAACGATCTGCGCGACAGGCTGCAATCCGGCGACCTGAGCACGCAGGACTACTACCGCCAGCTCCTGCGGCTGGTGTACCGGCTGCTGTTCCTGTTCACCGCCGAAGACCGCGACCTGCTGCACCCGCCGGGCGCGGACGAGACCGCCCGCCAGCACTACCACAGCTACTACTCCACGCGCCGCCTGCGCGAAATGGCCGGGCGCATCAAGGGCACGCGCCACCATGACCTGTTCGAGGGGCTGCGCTTGGTGATGCGCCTGCTTTCTGGCGAGGACCCCTACACCGATGAACACCGCGCACTGCTGGGTCTGCCTGCGCTGAACGGCTGGCTGCTGCGCGAAGAAGCCCTGCCTGACGTGATGGCCTGCGAGATCGCCAACCGCGACCTGCTCGACGCGGTGCGGGCGCTGGCCTTCACCGAAGACCGCGCCGCCCGCGTGCTGCGCCCAGTGGACTACAAGAACCTCGGCCCCGAAGAGCTGGGCAGTGTATATGAGAGCCTGCTGGAGCTGCACCCGCAGATCAACGTCGAGGCCCGGCTGTTCGCGCTCGAAACCGCCGCCGGGCACGAGCGCAAGACCA
>DAOTXR010000059.1:0-29525 GCA_034435375.1 Anaerolineae bacterium | reverse complement strand
GGGGGCCCGCTACGCTTTGCTTGTTGACCTACACCCCTTGTCTAGTAAGGAGACAGCCATGCGCATCATCATCACAGGGGGAAGCGGCATGATTGGCCGCGCCCTGGTCGCCAACCTGGCCGCCGATGGCCATGCGGTGATCGTCCTCAGTCGCCGCCCGGAGGATCGCAGGACACGCCTGCCTGCCAGTGTGCAGGTTGAGCCGTGGGATGGGAAAACGGCAGCCGGCTGGGGGCCGCTCGCCGACGGCGCTGACGCCATCGTCAATCTGGCAGGCCACAGCATCGGCGGGGAGGGCTTTCCGCCGCCGCGCTGGACGCCTGCGCTCAAGCAACGCATCCTTCACAGCCGCATCGAGGCGGGCAACGCCGTCGTCGAGGCCGTCAGGGCAGCCTCCCAAAAGCCGCGTATGCTTCTCCAGATGTCCGGCATCGACTACTATGGCCCTGGCGACAACGCCACGCCCTTCACCGAGTCCAGCCCAGCGGGCAGCAGCTTCCTGGCAGGCGTCGTTGTAGCCTGGGAGAAGGCCACCGAGGCCGTCGAGGCGCTGGGCGTGCGGCGTGTAGTCGCCCGCACCGGCCCGGTGCTCAGCATGGAGGGCGGCGCGTTCCCCCGACTGTTGATTCCCTTCCGGCTGTTCGCAGGGGGGCCGCTGGGCAACGGCAGACAGCCCTTTTCCTGGATCCACATCGAGGACCAGGTGCGGGCCATGCGCTTCCTGATCGAAAACGAGCAGGCGCGCGGCATCTACAACCTGACCGCTCCCCATCCGCTGACCAACGGCGAGCTGGCCAAGATCGTCGGCAGGGTGATGGGCCGCCCGTCGTTCGTGCCCGCCCCTGCCTTCGCGCTGCGCCTGGCGCTGGGCGAAGTTTCGACGTTGGTGCTGGATGGTCAGCGCGTGCTGCCGCAACGGCTGCTCGAAGCCGGGTTCACCTTCCAGTATCCAGACGCCGAGCTGGCCGTGCGGGCGCTGCTGGGCAGGCAGCAATAGAGACCCCGAAGGGCATCTCTCGTCATGAGATACGAGCATCGCTTCCGGGTACAAGCCACCCAGCAGGCCGTCGCTGACTTTCACCGCCATGCATGGGCGCTGAAAGCCCTCACGCCGCCCATGTTTCCGATGCGGATTCACCACGCCCCGGAGCCGCTGAAGGACGGCGACCACGTGGTCTTTACCCTGTGGATGGGGCCGGCGCCGCTTCGATGGGACTCGCGCATCGAGGACGTATCGGTGCAGGGCTTCACCGATGTGCAGGAGCAGGGGGTTTTCGGCAGCTGGCAGCATCGCCACACCTTCACAGAGGTCGATCGGGCTACAACCGAGGTGGTCGATGAGATCGAGGCCACCCTGCCCCATCAGCCAGGTCGGTGGGTGCTGGCGCTGGCAATGTGGGTGGGGCTGCCCATGCTGTTTGCCTATCGCGCCTGGCGCACACGCCATCTGTTGGAGCAGCCCTAGAGGTCTTTCGCCCACTCTGTAGCACTCGGCACAACGACGCGCGCTGTCTGTTGCTTATCGCTGGCTGTTCACGACTCGCCGAGGGAGGGAACCATGAACTGGATCAAAACACTGACCGAAGACAGAGTGCCGGAGGGGACCAAAACCATCGTGTCGGTGGCCGGCAGGGACGTGCTGCTGACCCGCCACAAGGGTGAGGTGTATGCAACCGACAGCCTCTGCCCGCACATGCGGCTGCCGCTCCAACTGGGCCGTGTGGACGGTGAAGGCGCAATTCACTGCCCGTGGCACCGCAGCGCCTTCGACTTGCAGACCGGCGATGTGAAAGCCTGGGCGCCGTGGCCGCCGGTCGTTGGGCCACTGTTGGGCAAGGTGTCGCGCGAGAAGGTGCTGCCGACATATCCCGTCAAGGTGGAAGACGGCGCGATCTGGATCGGAATGAAGGAGGCCGAGGGGGAGTGAAGATTGTCTCCCAGCCACACATAGAACAAAAGTTCTAATACCTTCTCAACCGTATTCCGACGCGGCCTGTATTGACATGCCCCCCGCAGGCGTGCTAGTGTGAGGTGTGCAACTCTCAGGGAGTGCTAGGAGAATTGCCTGTTTCGGGCGAAGCGGGCGAGTCGGGGGCGGGGCCTGCCGCCGCGCCGGGCACAGGGGCCGGCGCTACGCCAGGCATCGCTTCGACCGAGGGGAACAGCAGCGCTTTCAGCCGCCGCCACACCTGCTGACCGGTCACGGCATTGGCCCGCAGCCGCGCTGCCCAGTACAGCATATCGCCCAGCAGGCCCGACACGAAGGCGGCAAACAGCGGGGCGTCGAGGCGTACATCGTGCTCACGCCGCGAGCTTTCCACGCTGTCGCGCTCCAGCTCGGAAAAGCGCAGGTCGATGCTCGACGAGGCCGCCTTGAACAGAAACAGCGTGCCCGCCTCGCTGGCCACCATGGCCTGATCGGGTGGATCCTGAAACCCGACCATCTCCCACACCAGACCGGTGTGCGGCACGGGATAGGTTTTGAGCGCTGCTGTGAGCTGAGCCATGGGGAGCACGAAGTCCGGCCCGCCAAAGCGGTCGAATGCGCCGTAATCATGCAGCGTCATGCCGCTGTAGTTAAACAGCGCAAAGACGATCTCGGCGTAGGGCAGCACGCGGTGGGGGTCGTCGGTCAGATACTCATCGAGGACCGGCTTCCAGGCCTGAGCGACGAAGTTCATGTCGCTGGCGATGCGGAAGACCGCCTGATCGCCCTGTTCATGCGCGATCTGCGTGAGCAGTTGCGACGCCAGCTCAGCGCTGATGTGCATCGGGCCAGGAACGTTGATCAGGTTGGAACCCAGCGTGATCAGCACGCGCTGGACGGCGGCCTTGTCCATGCCACCCACAATCGCCACCAGGCTGAGGATGTTGGCCAGCGATTGGATGCGATCTTCAGGTGGAAATGCTGGTTCCGACGCCATAGCTGTCACCATCCCTGTGTAGTGCTGACGTTATTGTACGGGAATGATCGGCCAGATGCAAAGGGGAAACGCGAATGCCAGATCAGGTGGAAGGGCATCATGGGACGCAGTGAGAAAAAGCCAGGCAGCAAGTATCCCCTGCCTGTGATCTGCGGCAAATGCGGGAACCGGTCGGTGGTGGCCTATCGCAGCCACGACCGGGCGCTGCTGTACTGCGAGGTGTGCGACTCGCGCATCTTTGCCTACTATCTGGACGAGAAGCGTCAGGCAGCCGAGCAGCCCCCTCAACATCAGGATGCACTGATCATCCGCCAGGTGGAGCGCGACCTGCTGCGCCAGGTGGGAGAGGCTGCCGCTGCGCTCTATGAGTACCTGAGGCGATACCTCCGGCAGTACGGCTACGCCCCCACCCTGCGTGAGATGCAGGCCGCCTTCGGGTGGAGCAGCCCCACGGCTGCCCGCCACCATCTACGGCAGCTTGAGCGGGTCGGACTGATCGAGCGCGACTTCGGCGAACCGCGGGGCATCCGCCTGCCGCACACGGCGTGAACGCCTCCGACCGGCTTCAGAGAAGCGCCTTACCGCCTCGTATAGGTCTCGCGTTTGAGCGCTGCGATGTAGGGCAGCGTACGATACTTGTCGACAAAGTCCAGCCCGTACCCGACCACCCACACGTTTGGAATGTCAAAGCCGAGATAGTCGGCCTGTACGGCCACCTCCTCACGCTCCTTCTTGCGCAGCAAAACACACGTCCGCAGCGAGGCTGGATTGCGCGCCCGGAAGTTGCGGACCAGATAGTTCAGCGTGTGGCCGGTATCGAGGATGTCCTCCACGATCAACACGTGCCGCCCGTCGAGCGGAGTGCGGGCATCCATGATCAGGCGCACGGTGCCGCTGGTCGCCCCCGTGTCGTAACTGGCCAGGGCGATGAAATCGACGTGGTGGCGAATCGTGAGGGCGCGGGATAGGTCGGCCAGGAAAATAAAGGCTCCTTTCAGCACGCCGACCAGGACCAGCTCATCCTCGTCTTTGTAATCGGCGCTGATGTGCCCAGCTAGTTCGTCCACACGCCGCCGGATGGTCTGATCGTCAAACAGCACACGCTCAACGCCGTCGGGGATAACCATGGGAGTTCCTCTCACGCCAGAGATGTACAGCGAGGGCTACTATTTTATCGCGCCAGGGACATTTTGAAACGAGATGCTTACGGGATAGGCAGGTCTGAGGAGGCTATCGGGGCCAGGAGTCCTCGGTCGCTGGAAAGGCGCATGCCGTCAGGCCCAGCCAACGTGACAGGCGTGATCGGTGGGCCGCCGCCAGCCGGTAGACCGGCTCGGCCAGCAGCCCGACTGCCGGGATTGTCCCCACCACTCCAATCACGCCCCACACCCCCGGCAGGCTGCGCAACGCCTCGAACACCGCCTGCGCCCCGGAGCAGTGTCGGCCATCCATGTGGACCCACTGGACAGCGCGGCGGCACGCCTCGCTGGTGAGGTGGGGAGCAAGGGAGGGGAGGTGGGCCGACTGGTAAGGGACAAGGCGCAGCCGGCGAGCAGCGTCACGCCGGGCGACCCACCGTGCAGCAGCGGTGCACAGCCCGCACGCGCCGTCATAGATCAGGGTGGCAGAAAACTCCTCTTGATCGACCATCCCCCTGAGTATAGCGCGTTAGGTTATCCCTTCTCACGCGGCGCTTATACTCACCATACCGCTCAAGCGGCGGAGCACGCCGAGCGCCCGCGGGTTGGGCGGGAGCGAGGCTGTGCACAGCATGTCGAGGCAATGCCCCTGCCGCGCTCCTCAAAGTCGCCAGCGCACGGCCATCATCCTTGTGTATAATATGCCCTGGCACCAGGGCCGAGGAAACCACCAACGGGAGTCACCTATGTCAGACCTAGTAGGCCACAAGTTCGGACCCTACGAGATCACGGCTGAGATCGGACACGGCGGCATGGCGAACGTCTATCGCGCCATCCAGCCTTCCATCGGACGTGAGGTTGCGATCAAGGTCTTGCCCAGGCAATTCTCGCAGGACCCCACCTTTCTGGAGCGCTTCAACCGCGAGGTCAAGGTCATCGCCCACCTTCAGCACCCTCACATCCTGGCCGTGCACGATTATGGCGAGCAGGACGGCCAGCCGTACATTGTGATGGCCTACATGCCAACTGGCACGCTGTCTGAAGCCATCCGGGCCTCTGGGCGGGGGCTGCCGCTTGATCGGGTGGTGCAGCTAGTTGAGCAGATCGCCAGTGCGCTTGACTACGCCCACGACCGTGGCATCGTTCACCGCGACTTTAAGCCGTCCAACGTGTTGCTCGATGCACAGGGCAACGCCTACCTGGCCGATTTTGGCATTGCCAAGGTGGCCGACGCCACCGTGCAGCTCACCGGCAGCGGGATCGTGGGGACGCCCGCCTACATCGCGCCAGAGATGGCCGCCGGCAGCGAAGTGACGCGCAGCGTGGACTTGTATGCTCTGGGCGTGACGCTGTTTGAGATGCTGACGGGCCAGCTTCCGTTCGACTCCCCCACGCCGATTGGGCAGTTGATGGCCCACATCAACAACCCGGTGCCCGATGTGTGCGTGCTGCGCCCCGACTTGCCCGCCGCCGTGCAGCAGGTGGTCAGCCGGGCCATGGCCAAGTCGCCAGACAAGCGCTATCAGAGCGCCGGAGCACTGGCTGCCGCCCTGCGCCGGGCCGCAGCCGGCTTTGCAGAGGTTCCGGCAGAGACCGCTCCGCAGCCGGATACCGCTGCCAGCACTCTACCGGCGGTCCCAGCACCCCAGGCCGCGCCCGCACGGGTCTCCTCCGCTCACCCCTCGACGTCGCAGGCCCGCACCGGGCGTCGAGGCCGACCGGGCGTGTGGATAGCCGTGGCTGCCATCCTCCTGATCGTGGTGTGCGGCGGCCTGATCGTTGGCCTGATCTCGCTGAACAGTCTGGCAGGCAACCTGCTCAGCTTCACCGGGGGCGGGGGTTCGCCGTCCGCCCCGGCTAGCCAGGTGAATATATCCACTCCCGGACAGACGCCCGAAACCACGGTTCCTGTGGTCCCCTTCACGCCGCAAGGGGGAACAGTGCAGACCAACGATACCCTGGAGATCGTGGCTCTGAACTTCTTCACCACCTCGACCGGGGCGCTGTGGTTTGTGGGGCAGGCGCACAATACCGGCAACGCCGCGCTCGAGTCGGTCAGCGTCACCATCACACTGCGCGACGGCCAGGGCGGCATGGTGGGGACCGAGACCGGCTATGTGATGCTCAACGATCTGCTGAGCGGGGAGACAGCGCCATTTGTGGTGCTGTTTGCCGACGGTGCGCCGGGATGGCAGGAATACGAGGTCTTTTCCCAGGGCGACGCAACCAACTACTACCAGACCACCGAAGCCTTCGAGGTGACCAACGTGACCGCTGCGCCCCAAGAGTTTTTGGGATACACCATCGAGGGTGAAGTGCGCAATACCGGCCAGGTGACAGCCCAGTTTATTCGGGTCGTGGCCTCGGTGTTCGATGCCCAGGGGACTATGCTAGGGGCCGAGTACACCTTCTGTACCAGGGACACCCTTGCTCCCGGCGAATCGTCCCCTTTTGACCTGACATTTATCTCTATAGCTCCTGGGGCCGTATATCGCTACGAGTTGATCGTGCAGGGCAGCGTAGTCGGATCGTGAGAGGCGAAACATGAGTGCAACGAGGCGGTCGCGTCAGGCGACCGCCTTGTCATTCGGGCAGCGAGTCATGCCGCCGGCTGCCTTCAATGTCCAACACGAAATCCGCGCCGAGCGCCTGCGCCGGCGACAGCGCCCCGACCGGTGACGCGCTGAGCAGCCGCTCGACGGCCCGCACCCCGGCCAGCGCTGTGAAGGTGTAGGCCTCCACCGTCTCAAGCCAGGCTTCGGCAGCGCGGCCCTCTGGGTCGGCGGCGCGCGCCCATAGGTACGAGCGGGCGCGCTGGCGGAAGGCTGCCTCGGGGTTGCGCACCGTCCAGCCGACAAGGCGCTGGAACAGCCTCCGCACTGGCCGGATCGACAACGCCGCCTGCCCCGGCAACGCCATCACCCGCGCCAGCCGAATCAGCTCAGGGGGGTAGGCAAAGTAGGTGGTGATGTTGGGGATGCCGGTCGTGCGGTACGCCGTCGAGAGATCGCCCCACGGAATGGCCAGCGCAGTCCGCTCGCCGTGGGGGAAGCGCACCTTCCGCACGTCCCACCCGATCAGCACAGGACGCAGCACCCCATTCCGGCGCACCCACCCGCCTCTGGCCAGAATCTCAAGCAGGGAGCGGGTGGTGCCGACGCTGGCGCGGCCAATGGCGCTGATCCCTATCCTCAGGTCCACCGCATCAGGCGCCCGCGCTGCTACGTGCGCTGCCAGGCAGTCCGAGGCAATCACATCGAAGCCCAGGCCGGAAATCAGCAGAATGCCCCGCTTGCGAGCAGCTTCGTCGTGAGCAAAGGTGTGTTCGAAAACGTTGATCTCACCCGTAATGTCGACATAATGAACGCCGCACAGCAGGCAGGCCCGCACCATCGGCGCGCTGGTCAGAGTGAACGGCCCGGCAGCGTGGAAGACCAGCGCCACATCCGCCAGGCGGCGGGCGATCACCGCCTCGTCATCCAGGGAGAAGGCCACATAGTCCAAGCCCAGGCGCTCTGCCAGCGGAGCAAGCCTGCCGGCGCTGCGCCCGGCCAGCAGCGGCCTGTGCCCGCGCCGCACAGCCTCCTCGGCGACCAGAACGCCCGTATAGCCGTTCGCGCCGTAGATCATCCAGGGGGGGCTGGGCATCGACTCTCCTTGTGTAGAGGCGCGGCAGCCGCCGCCTCCACAGACCCTCCGAACGTGATCCCCATCAGCTTCAGCCGTCAATACTTCAGCAGCACCGGCCCGGCGGCGCGAAACTCCTGCATCCAGTACAGCAGCGCGTGGTCGGGATTGTAGCTCTCATCGATGTGGACCGCCTCGACCTGGCCAATGAACCAGCGATGGCTGCCCTCGTACTGGACCTGATGCACCACACGACACTCCAGATTGAGCGGGCATTCGGCGACCAGCACGCTGCTGATGACCGTGGCAGGCTGTCGAGTCAGACCGGTGGCTGCCCATTTGTCCTCGACTCGCCCGGAGACCTCGCCCACGTGCCGGACAAGGGGCATCATGGCTGTGGTTGGGAAGTTGACGCCGTACTCCTTCTTCTCGACGATCAGCTTGTGGGTCAGGTTGTCCACTCGCACGCCAACCTGCACACACACCGGGCGCGTCGAGTAGTAGTGAAAGGACACGGCGGCCATCACGTTGTCGCCGCAGGTGAGCAGGATCACCGGGAAGTTGGGCAGGGCCGCCAGACCCTCAAAGGGACGCTCAAGACGTTTGGCCACGACACACCCTCCCTGGCAGGGCAGACACATAGCTGACTGCCCATCCTGTTAGAGACCTCTCTCCCCGACCGTCAGAACGGCGACTCGAAGCTCGCAAAATCCGGCAGGGCGCGGTCTTTGGGCGAGAGCAGCGGCTCCTGCACCGGCCACCTGATAGCCAAGGTGGGGTCATCCCAGCGCAGCCCGGCCTGAGCTTCCGGCGTGTAGTAGGCATCGACTTTGTAGGCCACGATCACATCGTCGGTGAGCGTGCAGAAGCCGTGGGCAAAGCCCTTGGGGATATAGACCATGCGGCGATTCTCGGCAGAAAGCTCAATGGCCTCCCACTGGCCAAAAGTGGGCGAGGCTTTGCGCAAATCGACCATCACGTCCAGGATCGCGCCGCTGAGCACGCGCACCAGCTTGGTCTCCGTGTGGGGCGGAAGCTGGAAGTGCAACCCGCGCAGGATGCCCTTGCGAGCCGAGAGGGACTGATTCTCCTGCGCCCAGTCGGTCACCATGCCATGCTGGCGGAACAGCGCGGCGTGGTAGGTGGTCATGAAGTAGCCGCGCTCGTCGCCAATCGGCCTGAGGGTGATCTCAAAGGCGCCAGCCAGACGCAGCGGTTGGATGTCAGGGGTTGAGATAGAGGTCATAGGCGCAGCCTACGGTAGACTAGACAACGTAGAACTTACACAGTCGACTGCTGTGAGGCCCGCTCCGATGCTTCAACGGCGCCCCTTCTGCTTGCACATGGATCACGCCGGCTTTGGCCTGCACGGAGGCGCTCCCTACGCGCCGACCGCCCCCCGCCGCCGAGCAGCAAACGCCACCGCAGCGATTCCCACCCCCAGCAGCGTTGCGACCGAGACCGCGCCGCCCACCATCACCGTCTGCGGCGCGAACTCCAACCGCACCGCCTGATCTTCGCCTGCGGCGATGGGAATGCCGATCAGCCCGGCGTAGGTATCGACCACCGGCACACGCTTCCCATTGACCACCGCCCGCCAGCCTGGATAGTTGGGCATGGCCACCGTCAACAGCGCGTTTTCGCGGGTGGAGACCGTCATCTCCAGGCGCTCCGGTGTGACCCACCGGAATGCTACCCGGCTGTCAGCAGGTCGTTCTCCCGGCAAGTCGATGGGCAATGGATCGCGGGTGACAGCCACCTCGCGCAGGTCAATCGACGGATCGGCCATGATCTGGCGGGCGAACTCAGCGCCGCCGCTGGAGCGGTAATCGTAGATCAGATGCACCCACGGACGCGGATCGGTCAGCTCGACCAAAATGTAGGGCTGGCCGCTGTAGTTGGTGTACATAGCCACCAGCTCAAAAGGCACACCTTCCGGCATGGGCACGCCTTCGGCCAGCGTCACGTAGCGAACAGCCAGCACCTCCCAGAAGCGGTCCACCGGAATCTGGCGCAGCCGCTCGACCGAGTCGAGGACGAGGGGGCCAGTGCCGTAGATGTCGGGCAGGCGGAAGAGCGTGCCATAGCCCTCCAGCCCGGCAGCCCCGTCGATGCGCCAGGCGATCTCGTCAGGCACGGGGACGTATTCAAGCAATGGCGGAGGCTGGACTCGACTGGCGGGCGTGTCGGGCACGAAGTTCTCGGAGCGGGCGCCAAACGTGAACAGGTCCACCACCACCAGCGCAACCAACAGCGCGCCTGCCCCTCGGAGCGGGGCACTCCCGGCACGCAGCCAGGCATACCAGGCGTTGAGCAACAGGCTCATCAGGGTGACGAAAGTGACGACGTTGGCCGCCGCCCCCACAGCACTGTGGCCCTGCATCAGCGCAGCCACGGCCAGGACAGCCAGCGCCAAGCCAGCGACGATCAGATGGCCGCGGACCAGCCAAGCAAAGCGTCGTTCAGCCCTCCGGTCGGCGTCTGCGGCCATCGAGGGCGGGCTGAGCAGCCAGTCAAGCTGGTAGGCCGCCAGCACCGACACGGCCATCACGGCCAGCGCGATGGCGCGTTCCTGCGAGCGAAACATGCTGATGCCAGGCGCCAACAGGTAGAAGAAATCGTAGACGATGCTGTTGCCGCCCAGCGCCAACAGCATGGACACGCCTATCACCCCACCCCAGAAGGCGTGCTCGGCGCGGCGGCGAAGCAATGCCCCGGCAGCCAGCGCCAGTCCTGCCACCCCCACGTACAGCGGCGAGCGCAGCCCGCCCGGCGGCGGCCACATGAGCTGGAGGAACTCGGCGGGAGCGAAGCCATGCGCTTTGTCAGCGTAGTGATAAGCCTGGACGCGGTAGGACAGCCGCGCGAACTCCAGGCCAGGCAAAAGCTGGATCGCAGCCAGCCCCGCGCCCACGCCAAACATCAGCCCCGCCCGCGCCAGGATCGCCCACCACGCCGCGCGGCGACGCCACCCTGCGAAGATCAGATAGGCCAGCGCCAGATAGCCCATCTGCAAAGTGGTCTGAGGGTGCCCGGCCAGGATCGACAGCCCAAAGGCAACTCCCGCCAGCAGCCCGCCAGCCACCCGCCAGCGTGCGTCCAGCAGGCTGAGGTGAAGGCCCAACAAGACCAGCGGCAGCCAGACAATCGCCTCGCCGATGTTGGGCTGGAGCATCGGATAGCCGGTCAGGTAGCCGCCATAGGCAAAGATCACACTCCCGGCCAGGGCTGCTACCGGCCTGCCGACCAGCACCCGCAGAAAGGCATAGGCCAGCAGGCTGGCCAACGCACAGTGTGCGGCAACCTCGATCTGGAACGCCTCAATGCGCCAGCCTGCCGGCCCAGCCAACGCAATGGCCAGCCAGCGGGCCGGGTACCAGGTGGCCCACTGCACGTTAGCGGCAAAGGGGTCCCCGGCGTGATTGTAGGGATTCCACAGCGGGAGCTGGCCCTGCCACACCCGGTCGGCCATGTAGTCAGCAAAGGGGAAGTAGTGCAGCGTAAAATCGCCCGGCTGGAACAGGACACGGTCAGCAGGCTCTGGGGTCAGCAGCCGCCAGAAGAATAGCCCCCACAGCAGCGCCAGCGTCAGCACGGCCAGCAGGTCAGGCTGAGTCAGCCAGCGTCGTAGCCGGGAGAGAGGGGAGGAAGCTGTCATGTGCTCTCTATAACTCGATGAGCGGGATATTGGGAAGATTATACCCAGTCGGCGGTCAGAGCCAACAAAAACCTCTCCCCCGAAACAGGGCAGGGTGCGGGATGCCCTCCAGAAGTCTCAAAGCCCTCACGATGCTTCTGGCGCTTCCACCCGTGCCACGAGCGGCAGCGTGAGGGTGAAGCGCGAGCCGCGGCCCGCCTCGCTCACAAACGTCACATCGCCGCCATGCATCCGGGCCAGCCGCCGCGTGATGGCCAGCCCCAGCCCGGTGCCGCCGTACTCGCGCGTGTACGACCCATCCACCTGCTGGAACTCCTCAAAGATCATGTGTTGCTGATCGGCGGGGATGCCGATGCCCGTGTCGGCTACAGTGATGGAGACAGTCCCGGCCTGCCCATCCAGGCCCGCCTCGACCGTCACTCCGCCCTGGTGAGTGAACTTGACGGCGTTTGAAAGCAGGTTGGTGAGCATCTGGCGCACGCGGTCCTCATCGGCGACCACAGGGGGCAGGGTATCGGGCAGGTGGGCGGTGATGGTCAATCCTTTGGCTCGCGCCTGCGGCTCGAACCCATTCACCAGCGCAGGGATCATGATTCGCAGCGACACCGGCGTGAGCCTCAGTTCCATACGTCCGGCCTCGATTTTGGACAGGTCAAGCACATCGTTGATCAGCGCCAGCAGGTTTTCGGCGTTGCGCAGCACGGTGGCGAGCCGCTCCCGTTGCAGGTCAGAGACCGGCCCATAGCGGCCATCCATATGCAGATGCGTGAAGCCGATGATCGAGTTGAGCGGAGTGCGCAGCTCGTGGCTCATGGTTGCCAGGAAGTGCGATTTGAGCTGGCTGACGCGGGCCAGCTCTGCGTTGGCCTGGGCCAGCTCGCGGTTTAGATCGGCCAATGGGTTGAGAAGCTGATACTGGAAGATCACACGTCCAATGGCCAGCACCGCCACTGTGGTCAGGATGCTGTAGACTGGCCAGCGCCCCAGCGCCGGAATGACGTTGGTGAGCGTGCCCAGAATAAAGATCGTCACGCCGGGGATGAGCGTTCGTCCGCGTGGGTTAGGATAGGCGATCAGGCCCACCAGCGCCAGGATCAGGAAGGCCACCAGAATGGCAACCAGAGCATTGCCCAACCCGGAGAAGACCACCTCGGAGAAGCCGTCGGCGGTGATCGTCGTGCTGATGATGCCGCGCCCTGACCACATCACCCACAGATTCACCAGCCACGCTGCCGCGCCGAGGACGTAAGCAGGCCGCACCCACCAGGCGGTATTGCCAGAAAATTCGGCAGAAAAGACGAAGATCAGCACGCCGTAAGCGCCGGTAGCCGAGGCAGCCAGATAGGCCCACTGGGCTGGCTCTGTCGCCAGCAGGTCGCTCAGGCGGTAGATGATCAGCGCCACCGAGTTGACGATCACGGCCACCAAGAATGCCGACAGCACCACGTTGACGAGCTGACGGCCATGTAGCAGCGTCAGCAGCAGCACCGCCAGGCTCACCGTGATGGCAACAAAGTTAAAGACGATGGCGATCAGGCTAAGCAGCGGCAGTTCCACTACGGACCCTCCTCACGAAAATGGCTCTCAGCAAAGTGCAATGAACACGGAGGCAAAGGATCGGGTTGCCCTGAGACTGGTTTTGGGTGTCCTGCTGGTGAAGCGCAGCAGTCCAGGACACCCGCGCGGCCTGCCGAAAGGACCATGAGATGTTCGATCTTGCGCCTCTGGGCAGAATTTCTTCAGACTCTCCCGACTAAATGCTTAAAGAATATACCAGATTGGGGCAGGTGTAAATGGCTCAGCGTTGGCTGTACCTGTACATCTCTCCGGGTCTCAGGTGAGGGGTGTGCTCCTCGTGTGGGCAGGAGCCTCAAAGCCGACACGCAGCCGCAGGTTTGCAGAGGCTAGTCTTTTGGTTAGATTCCGGTTATACTAGCAGATGGGCATAGGGCATCCCAACAAGAGAATGGCATATCAGTACAGAACATGGAACCAGCGTGCGGCAGACAGGGGTGCTACTGCGGGGACTTTGTACCCTCAGACAGGTTATGACCAATGGCTGTCAGCGACCACCTCAAGCTCGCTTGTAGCAACACCGATTCGCCGCCTCCCGGCGATGCCCCTGTTCTGAGCCACACGCCTGCTGAGGCACAGCCGTCTGGCATGGAGCCTGCGCTGGGCGGCGCAGCAGTCGTCTCCGAACTGCTCGCTGCCCTGGCCAGCCCCGATCTTGACCGGCGAGCCAGCGCGGCCCGCCAGCTCCGCCAATTGCGCGATCCAGCAGCCGTGCCCGGCCTGATCCATGCCCTGGGTGATGACAATGCCCTGGTGCGGCGCATCGCGGCCAGCGCCCTGGGCAGCATTGGCGACCGGCAGGCCATCCCGGCGCTGGTCAGCGCACTGCGCGACCCCCTCATCCCAGTGCAGCGTGCAGCATGCGCCGCGCTGGCCCAGATCGGCGACCCAGGAGCATTGCTGGGGTTGATCCAAGCGCTGGAGGACCCCAGCCCCTACGTTCGTGGCGCGGCTGCGGCTGCGCTGGGAACCCTCGGCGACCGTCGGGCAGCGCCGCGCCTGATTGTGGCGCTGCGCGACCCCGAAAGTGGGGTGCGCTGTCAGGCTGCTGCCGCCCTGGGGCGAATCGGCGAGGCATGGGCGACGCCCTACCTGCTGGAGGCCCTGCGCGACCCCGCAGCGCAGGTGCGCAGCCTGGCCGCAGGCGCCCTGGCCCAGATCGGTGAGGCTGCCGCGCCAGCCCTGATCGATGCGCTGAGAAGCCCTTCCCTGGTAGTGCGACGGTCGGCGGCCTGGGCGCTGGGCAAGATCGGCAGCCAGGAGGCCATCCCAGCGCTGCTGGCGGCGCTGAGCGACGCCGAGTGGCCCGTCCGGCAGGCCGCTGCGCTGGCGCTGGGGGCCGTCGGCAGCCGGTCGAAGCACGAGCAGGTCCGCCGGGCAATTGCGGCAGCGCTGAAGCGCTCCCTGACTGACACCGCCGGAATCGCCGGAGGGCCGCACGGCAGCCAGCGCGTGTGCGATGCGGCTCTCCAGGCGCTGGCGCAGTTGGAGGAGTAGGGGTGCGGCCCCCCAGCGGAATCGCGGCGCTGAGGGTCTGCCCCACACCCGAAACGCACCTGAGGTGTAGACTCACGATGAGTATCGGCCCGAATCGTGCTATACTGATCGGCGAAATACTTCACCTGCGGGCTTGCTCAGACTCAACGCCGTGATCGGTCTGTCACGGCAGCAGAGGCCGATCCTGAGCACCATGCCCAGACGGTGTCGATCACCCAGCCCGATGGAGGTCGTGAGCGATGACCACGCTGGACAAACGCCTGAGCAGGCTGGAACAGCGTCTTGACGAGATCCATGAACTGCTCACCCGGCTGATCGAACTTCAGACGGCAGCCAGTCCATCCCCGGCGCAACCTGCCGCCCCCCAAGAGCTGACCGCCGAGCCATCCTCCCCGCCGCTTACCGCCCCTCCTCAGACGCCTGCCGATCTTCTACCGACAGCGCCGAAAGCTGAGCCGGCGGCCCTCCCTGCCGAACCGTTCGATCCGCTTGACATTCAGTACGAGATGGCGCTGCACTGGGCCGCCGAAGGCCGCATTGATGACCTCTCCGAGTTTGACCTCTCCGGGCGCAATTTGCGCGGCATCGACCTCAAGGATGCCCGGCTGGTGCGCGCCAATCTGGCGCGGGCCGACCTGACCTCGGCCCGGCTGATGCGGGCCGATTTGAGCGAGGCCGACCTGAGCCGGGCGCGTCTGGACCGGGCCGACTTGTCGCGGGCTACGCTACATCAATCGGACCTGACGTTTGCCTACCTGAGCTATGCCAAGCTGCAAAATGCCAGCCTGCGCTATGCCCTGCTGACACGCGCCAGCCTGGTGGGAGCCAACCTGAGCAGCGCAGACCTGAGTGGGGCGCAGCTCAACCGGGCCAACCTGACGCGGGCTAACCTCAAGGATGCCCAGGTACACCGCAGGCAGCTGGCGACCGCCAGCGCCCTCGACGGAGCCACCATGCCCGACGGTCGGTTGTACGACGGCGACCCGGAGCCGTACAAAGTGGAGCCATAGGCCAGGCCCGGCGACCTCCATAGATAATCCTAATATCCCTATCTATGTATCATGGGTGATGATTGTCACCTATGGCATGTGATCTTCTGTAGTTCCCCCCTACCCTCCGATGCCCTATCCTGAGAGCAGATGGGGAAAGGAAGGCAAAGGGGTGAGACATGCAACGCATCAGCAGAGAGGAAACCAGAGATGGCAGGACGCCGCTGGCTGAGCAAGCGCCAGATGTCCTCATCCGCGCCGCTGTGGGGACGGCGTGGATGACGATCCTGGTCTTTGGGCCGATTGCCATCCTGTGGGGGATGACACGACTGGCCCAGGCCATCGAAGAGATACTCTTTGTGCGCAGCGCCCTGGGCATCGGCCCATGAGCGCGTAGGGTGGGTGATGAGTTATGTCGTTCCACAGCGCAGAGCAGCCCGCAGCAGCGGGCTGCTCTGTCTGTATTCACAAGCCCGGCCATTTGGACACTCCTAGAGCCAGGCTCTTGACAGCCTGTTCAGAGGGCGGTATACTATCATTAGACTACTGTCTAATCAATAACCATCTACTTGATTGGTATCTCAACAATCGCGCCGTTCGTGGGAAACAAGTTGGGGTTCAGAGGTGAGCACATGGAACACCAGAGGTATCCGACCGACTCGACCGCCGCCGTCAGGCTGACGACGGTGCATGTCGCCGAGATGGCCGACAGCATCGCCGCAGAGCGGGCGCGGCGCGCCTCGCACCGCGCCGCCGATGGCTGGCTCCGCCATACCGTTAGCCAGGCTCTGGTTGGCCTGGGTGAAACCATGATGGGCCTGGGTCAGCAGTTAGCCGAGGCGCATCGCGTTCAGCCGCCCGACGAGGGCGAGCGCGACATGGCGCCCGCCCCGTCGTAAGGGCCGGCCTTTCGTTCCGATCTGTGGCATAGCCCATGGGACTCCGCATTCGAGGTGGTTGTCTGTGAGCACGCCCGGCGTTTTCGGGCTTCCCTGGGGCTATCCTCCTCCCACGTCCGGGATAGCCCTGACCGGGAAAGCGGCCGTGCTGCGAGCCGCTTTCCCGGTTGTCTTTTCTGCCGAGATGTGTAGGATTCGTAGGTGCACTCGTGTACAGAGCCTCCATGGACAGTGAGGGAGGGTGCGCCAGAATGTCATTGCCACGTCTGAGCTGGGATATAGGCACCGCCTATGATCTCTTTATCAGCCTGGATGTGCTGCACGAGCCATCGACCTATGGGGTGCGCGGGGTGTGGGCCGCCGGAATGCGCTCGCGCCTGCCTGCCGCTGAGCGCGAGTTCCTGGAGGAGGTCATCGGCTTGGTCATTGGTGTGCCGCTGGGCTGGGTCTACTCTCTGCCGGCGCCCAAAGACGGCGCTGTCGCCTTGCACACCCTGGCCCACATTGCTCCGGCGGAGCGCCTGCCCCGCCTGACATGCGATCACCCTGAGCTGACCGAGCCGCAGCGCATTCTGATGGGGGTTGCCCAGGCGGGGGCCTGGCAGGAGCCGGACCTGGGAGCGTTGCGCGAGGCCATCCAGCGTGAGGAGGTCGCCCGCAGGAAGGCATTTCGCCGCCGCCTGTCGCGCAAAGACCTGACCACCCTGCTCGACTGGTGGACGCGCCCTGTTGAGTTTGGCGAGCGCTATCTCAAGGCTCTTCAAGCCTACTACGAAGTTTTCTTTGCTGAGGAGGAGCGCCGTATTTACCCTGCCTTGCAGGCCGCGCTGGCCCGAGGGCAGGAGATGGCTGCCAGCCTGCCGGTTGATGAGCTGGTCGTTGAGCTATCAGAGGGCCTCTCGCTGGCCAACGTCCCCGCTCTGGACGAGCTGATCCTCGGTCCATCGTACTGGGGCGCGCCGCTGGTTTACTTTCACTCTTTTGGCCCGGACCGGATGTTGATGCTGTTCGGCGCACGCCCCGCCGAGGCCTCGCTTATCCCTGGCGAGGTGGTGCCGGAGGCGCTGTTACGCGCCCTCAAGGCCCTGTCAGACCCCACCCGGCTGAAGATCGTGCACTATCTGGCAGCCGAATCGCTGACCCCCACTCAGCTTTCGCACCGATTGCGCCTGCGCGCCCCTACGGTTGTCCACCACCTTCAGACGCTGCGGGTGGCCGGGCTGGTGTACGTCACCATCGCTGAGGGCAAGGAGCGCAGCTACGCGCTGCGCACCAGCAGCGTGATCGCCACCTGCGAGGCCCTCCAGCATTTCCTCGGCATCGATCAGTCAGCAGGCCCTCACACGCCGCAGTGAGACTCCGTCCGGGCAAAGGCAAGGTCTGCGCCGGTTTGTCTGTGCTGAGCTGCTTTACAGGCTCTGGAGGGTGTCGCGGCCATCCCTAAGCCACATCCCTCATGCTGTTCTCCAAAAGGTAGGGAATCACCCCAGTGTAATCCCTATCTTTTGCCATTATAGTGAAGATGGACATGGATAAGAACGAGTGCACATCTCGCATGTCTACTTCGGCGGTTCCGGGTCAACACCATCCCGAGGCAGTGTGCAGTCCCTCTTGCCCTGGCTGACTATTCCTCGGTAGCTTTGCCCAACCGTTGTGCCTTAACAATTGCTGCCACGGGAATCCGGAAACGTCCAGACACCGGCGCTCACAACGCCGGTGTCCCCCTTTTTTACGCGGCAGATGGCAAAGTGTCTCTTTCCGATTCGTGCTACACTATGATAGATTGCATCTTAACCGGGCCTGAGTCTGAGTCAATCCGTGTCTTATTGTCAAAAGGTAGATACAGAACCATGCAGTCTCAAACCAACAACGCCAGCCAACCGCCGCGTATCTTAGTGATGGAAGACGATCTTGCTCTGGTTGAGCTGTACAGCGAGGTCCTGAAGATGGAGGGATTCGTTGTAGACGGAGCGACGACCCTCGATCAAGCCCGCCGGTTTCTCGACGCCCATCACTATGCCGTATTCATCTGCGATATGAACATTGGCAATCGCCGCAGCACCGATCTCCTGCGCGAGGTCCTGCCGCATCTGAAGGAAACCCATGTCGTGATGTTGTCTGGCACAGGCCAGTACCAGACCATGGTGGATGAGATCGGGGTGGATTTCTTCCTGGCTAAGCCGGTGGACATTGATGCGCTGATCGCGCTGATGAAGCGTCTGTCGGCCAATGGCTGACCCGGTCAGAGCAGAATGGCCAGAGGCGCAGCCACGCCTGTGTGCGCTTTCGGGCGTCAGGAGATCGCGCCGGTCTCCCTGAAACCCCCCAGCGATGCCGTCGACGATCCTGCTGTTGGGTTTACTGCTCCCGCGCCCACGCCTGCCCCGCCAGATATTCCTCCACGGAGACGCCGTACCACTCAGCCAGCGCCGAGGCATCTTCCAGGTTGACGCCGTCCAGCCGCGCAGCAGACAGATCGGCGGGCAGGTTGAAGCGGCCATCGTAACGCACGCCGTGCGGCAGGATGGCCAGTCGCAGCGCCCCGGCCTGGGCTGCCTGTGCGACGCTCACCCCTGCCCGCCGCAGATCGGCTTTGATCAGCGAGGCTCCGTCAAGCTGCACATCGCGCAGGCTGGCCTGTTCCAGGCGCGCCTCGCTCAGGTCGGCCCAGCGCAGGTTGGCCCCATCCAGCTCAGCCTGGACCAGCAGCGCCAGGTGCAGGTTAGCGCCGATGCAGGTCGCGCCGCGCAGGTCGGCGCGGAAGAGCTGCGTGCCGCGCAGCCGGGCCTGCCCCAAGTCCGCGCCGCGCAGCGACGCCTCGTGTAGCGCTGCTTCCTGAAGCAGCGCCCCGTGCAGATTGGCTTCGTCCAATACGGCGCGACGCAGGCTCACGCTGCGCAGATCGGCCCCGTGCAAATCGGCTCCGCGCAAGTTGGTGCCATCCAATCGCACGCCGCGCAGCGATCCATCGTCAAGCCAGCCGCGCTGACGCAGGACCTCGACGGCTTCGCACGCCCTGCCGTTGTCGGCTCCGCGCATCTGCTTGATCAACTGCCGTTGTTCACGCTGCATCCTGCGCTCCTCAGGGGGTTGCCGGGCGATTTCGGCGTGATCTGCCCAACAGGACACGACTCGTCACGCGCCTATCGCCTCTGGCAGGGCGGCTCCCAGGGACTTCAGCTCCCGGCGCAGCCGGTCATTGGCTTCGCGCACCGCCCCCACCAGCGCTGGGTCGCAGGGAATCTCGCTGCACAGCGCCGGGTTGCTCCACAGCAGAATGCCCAGCTCGCGTCGCTGGCCTGTCTCGCGCATGAAGGCCAGGCGGTCAATGGCCTCCACCGTTCCCTGTTGGATGCTCCCCAGCCGTCTCTCAGCCAGCCGGACGGTCTCTTGCAGCAGCACCAGCTTCTCGTCGGGCCAGGCCACCCGCCACGGCATGGCATAGCGGCGCAGGCGGCGGCGAGTTTCGTGCAGGCTCTGCACGTACTGGGCTTCCTGCTGGCGAAACACCCCCGTCACCCGCTGGAAGTTGAGCGGGTCATCCAGATATGTCCCGCCCAGCGTCTCCAACCGCTCGTTCAGGTCGCGGCTGGCTTTCTGCACGTGCCGCTTTTTGAACGCCTCGCCCAGCAGCGCCCCGCCGATGGCCCCCGCTACGGCTCCAGCCACCGTGCCGATCAGCGTGCCAACCCCTGGCACAATGGCCGTGCCGATCACGCCGCCGACCTTGCCGCCGAGCAGGCCGCCGCCTGCCCGCGTCGTGACCTCAATCGCGGCAAACTCGACGTTGCGGCCCAGACTGGTCCCCTTCTGCGAGCGCCGCCATGCGCGGTACGTGGCGAAGCCGAGTGTCACCAGCGGGATGTGGACCCCCAGCGTAGCGCCGGTAGCGGCGCTGGCTTTGGCTTCTGCGGCTGCATTGACGGGAGCTGTGCTCTGCGCCAGGGCATCCACCAGCGACGTGCTCTTAGCCTCCAGCACCACCCCGCTGGAACTGCCGATCAGCGGCAGCTTGTCGATCAGGTCGCCGAACACCTGCACTGCTTCCAGGTGGCGCAGGTACTCGATCACGTGATCGATAGCGGGCAGGGTATAGTCACCTAGCGTGGCCTTGAGCATGTCCAGGTTTTGGATGGCGTCGCTGATGTGGCGAGCTGCCGGTCCGCTGAAGTGGTCCCAGATCGACGGATCGGCCATGCTGTACTGCCACGCCAGATCGACCAGCGTCACAGCGCCGATGGCGCTTACCTCAGCCACGTCGGTGTTGAAGGCTTTGGCCAGCGTCTCCCGGACCTTGCTGGGCAGGCTGACCTGCCCGCCCAGCCGCTCCCGGATGGCGGCCACGTGCCGCTGTCGCCGAATCCAGAACAGCGCTATCCCTGCCATCACCCCCACCACGACCACGAGGGTGACGATGTCGGCCAGGTTCTCCATCAGCGCATGGATAAACTGCTGTGCCATTGCCCCTGCTCCGAGCTAGTTCAAGGCTGTGCCTTTGGATTGGCTTGTGGTCGGGACGAGTACGCTGGTTTGCAATGCTCTGCTCTCCATGCTTGCACGTTGACCATGCGCCTCAGTATAGCACATCGGGCGTCTCTGGGACCTATCTGACTCATACGGCAGATACGAATGGCTGCTTTCTATCGATGGAGGTCCATCTCCAGCGCCCGGCGCATGTCCTGCTCGTGGATCGCGGCGTGTTCGTAGCCCCACCGGATGAATTGCTCCAGCCGCCCTGGCCCATGAAAAGCGTGTCGACCCTCGCGGTCGAGGTCGGCCTCCGCGAGACTCTCGACCAGCCGGACTGTCTCAGCTCGCACGTCCTCGAACTGCGCGATCAGCGTCTCCGGTGTAACGCCCGCTAGCTTGGCGACCTGGCTGCGGTTGAAGCGATCCAGGTCGAAGTCGGGCGGCGAGCCTGACCCCCCCTCAGCCATGTTGCGAAACAACCATTGCATCGACCGCTCGATGGTGACAAGGTGCGCCAACACATCCCGTACCTGCCACGGCTCATCCTCATATACGACGGTCTGCCATTGGTCAGAAGTCAGCGCACGGAAAAACGATGCTGTGCGCGCTCCACCCTCCCGCAGTCGGGCTACGATGTCTGCGATCCGGCGGCTCACACGATTTCCTCCTGATTCAACACATGTCGGATGTCGCGCTCGTGGATCAGGGTGTGGCGATAGATCAGCTTGAGGAACTTCTCCATTCGGTCCACACCGAAAAACGGATGCCGCCCCTCACGGTCCAGGTCGGCCTCTGACAGGGTGCGGACAAAGGCCACTGTTTCGGCTCGCGCGGCCTCAAACTGCGCGATCAGGTCCTCCGGCGTCAGGTCTGCCATCATAGCCACCTCGCGTTCGTTGAAGGCATTGATGTCGAAGTCCTCCGGCGCGCCCGGCCCTCCCTGCATCACATCTTGGAATATTTTCATGTAGGCCCGCTCCGCCGAGACGAAGTGGCACAGCACACGGCGCACGTCCCACTGCGTCCCCTCGGTGTAGACCTGCGTGCGCCACTCGGCAGGTGAAAGCGATCGGAAGAAGGCGACAGTCTCCGCGCCCTTCTCGCGCAGCCGCTCAAGGATGGGTGTGACACGGTCGGACACAACGATACCCTCCCTCTCGCCGGGCCGCCCCCCATCAGCGCCCCAGCGCCTGGTCAATGGCCGAAGTGAGGTCCTCGTAGGCGGTCGCAGGCCCGCGATAGATCACCTCTTCGCCGTTCAGGAACATGGTCGGCACACCGTTGACGCCCTTCCTGGCCGCCTCGTCGAGCACCGCCTGCACGCTGTTGCTGGTGTCTGCCGAGTTGTAGCACGCGCTAAACTGGTCCACATCCAGCCCGATCTGCTGCGCTCGCTGATCAAACTGGGCCTGGTCGTAAGCCTGTGGCCCCGCTGACTCGCCGAGCGCCCAGATGGCATCGTACATCTCCCAGAATCGGCTCTGCTCGCCTGCGCAGATGGCTGCCTGGGCTGCATAGGTCGAATACGGCGGATAGACGAACGCTATCGGCTTGTAGACAACCCGGAGGTCGCCGCCGGGCACATACTCGGCGATCAGCCGCCGGATGGTGGGCGACAGATCGTGGCAGTGGGGGCAACTGAAATCCGAGTAGATGACCAGGATAGCCGGTGCGTCCAGCTCGCCGATGGCCAGCCCAACCCCCAACTCGGAGCGGTCTACCGACTGCAACATCCCGGCGTAGGGCGAGTCGTCCTGGGTGGGGGCAGCCGTAGCGACCGAAGACGCGCTGTGTGCAGCCGGGCCAGTGACGGCGGTCGGTGCGGCGGCTGACGTGCCGCTGGCGCTGAATGACATGAGCGGGGCGAAGAACAGCGCAACCAGCGCCACTGCCACGCACACCACGATCAGGGCGGCTCCCACACTGGCGGCGATGATCCACACCCACACTGGCACGCCGCGTCGGGGCGCTGAGGGGGCGCTGAAGGCGTCAAAATCTCCCATGATGCATTTCCCTCCGAGCATGATGAAGCTGCTATACGATAGGGCGCGGCGCTGAAGGAGCTTGCGCCCCGATGCCAAGGTCCTGATCGAGGAGTCTAGCAGCCGAGAAGTCTTTCGGCCAGATGTGTGGACCCAAAGGGCCGTTTACAGGACCTGGCGACAACTCAGCCACAGCGCAAACAGATCACGAGGAGACTGTGTGGAAGAGCAGCCTTCTTTAATTATACTCTGTTGAGGAGATGACCGCTTCGCCTTACAGCCTCATCCCCTCTCTCTTCAATCAAGCTGGGCAGAGGAAAACAAAAAGCCCTGACGGGCCTCCGCTCCTGTCCGGGTGGTTCGCCGGACAGGTGTAGGATAAGAGGAATGGGGAGGGGAGGATGCCTCAGGCGGTGGGTTTCAGGATGTCACGCACGGCTGGGCTATCCAGCACCAGCAATGCCAGCACATCGGACTCGCGCTTGAGGGTCACGATGAACATCGGGGCAGGGCTGTTGCCGGGCGCACGCCGCGCAGAAGCCAGGGTCCAACCATCGTTGATCATCTGGATCAGCACATCGCCAGTAGCATAGCCCTGTCGCGGCGACCAGTGACGAGGTTGCAACATATAGTTCAGCATGTCGTCGATGTCTCCTTTCTATGCAAGATGTCTCTAATGTTAAGAGTAGAGATAGTATGTTAAAACACGTTGAGGCTGGGGTTAAATCCAGTTTAAGCGCTGAGCGGGGAGGTCTCTTGCCTGGCCGAGAGCGTCACCCACTCGTTGGGGTGGTTGGCCATGGAGGAGTTTCGCCACAGGGTCGTGCGCTAGCAACGACCGGTCACATCTGCGCCCGGATGCGCTCCAGGTGAGCGAGCGACCACTCCTGCCCACGCAGGTATTCGTCGCGTGTGACCCGGTAGAACGAGGCCATGGCCTGCGCATCGTGCAGGCTGATGCCTGTGCTGCGCGCCCGCTCCAGGTCGCCGGCGAGGTTCAGCCGTCCGTCATAGCGCGTGCCGTCGGGCATCGTGGCGTGTTGAAGCATGTCGGCCTGGGCCAGCCGCGCCTCGAACGACAGCGGCGGCTGCGGATCGGTGCGGATCGGCTCACCCCCTTCGAGGGTCACAGTGCCCAAGAAGGCGCCACTCAGATTCACCGCAGTCATATCAGCGCCGCGCAGGTTGGCGCTGCCCAGATCCACCTGCGTCAGGTCCGCGCCAGACAGATCGGCCCATTGAAGGTTGGCCCAGCTCAACCGCGCCTGCTGAAGCTGTGCATCACGCAGCGAGGCGCGTTGTAGGTTAGCGCCAATCAGGTTGGCCCCTTGCAGCTTGCTGACCCACAGGAAGGCCCCCAGCAGATTGGCGTCGTGCAGTATCACGCTCTGCAAGTTGGCCCAGTGCAGGTCGGTCCACTGGAGATCGGCCTGCGTCAGGTTTGCGCCAGACAGATCAGCCCGGCTGAGCTTGGCGCGGCTGAGAGTCGCGCCGTGCAAGTCAGCGCCCCGCAGCCAGACCGAAGTCAGATCGCAGCCAACCAGGTAAAAGCCTGCCAGTGTAGTCCGGCCATCCCACTCGCGGACCAGGCGATACTGTTCCTCGTGTGAGACGGCGCCCCCAAAGTGCTGAAGTGGGACGCCGCACTCTGGGCAAAATTTGGCGGTCTCATAGGGCACTTCACTGCTGCACGCCGGGCACTGTTTGACCATCTCGCTTACTCCCAGAGATGTGATGGTTGTGGCGGGTGGTGGACGTTGTCTGCGCCGGGCAGGCGATCGCCTCGGCTTGCACCCCGTACCGTCCCCTTATTATATAACCAAATGCTCAACAGTGTGCTTACCGATCCGGCAGGGGAGCGTTCAGCATTGCCTGATGAAGGCCGAGGCAATAGAGCAGTCGCCTGGTCGGGCTGGGGGCGCTGGGGGGAGTTGAACCGTGCGCGCCTTGACCCATTTCGCCACGCTTGGCGGACTGACCCCAAGATAGGGTAAGACTGTATGCCTCAAGAGGAAGATTGGGTCTATAATAGAAACCGGATTTTGGACATCAGACGCACCGCGGCCTGAAGCTGGGAAGGTATTCATCGCAAAACCTGAGGTTAGACCGCGAGATCAACCACAGACGAGTTATATCGTATGGCAGTCAGAGCGACACACATCACCCGATCACATCCACGCCGGACCGTGCGCGTAACGATGATCGACGACGGCGCCATCTGGAGCGCGCCGGTTGGGACGCGGCTGGAGGAGTTTTTCAAGCAGGCTTATCCCGACCTGGTGCCCATGACCCGCCCCCCTGGCGCTTCAGCGGAGAGGACGGTGATCGCCGCTGTTGTCGATGGGGCGTTGCGGGAGCTGACCCATCCCGTCAACCACGATGTTCAGGTGCGGCCTATCCTGATCAGCCACAGCGACGGCCTACGCATCTACCGGCGGGCGTTGTCCTTTGTGCTGGTGGTGGCTGCTCGCCAGCTCTTCCCGGAACGCAAGATCCGCATCGATCATTCGTTGCCGTTTGGCGGCTACTACTGCAATGTGGTCAAGGGCGATCCCTTCACGCCGGACGAGCTGGCCCACATCAAAAAGCGGATGCAGGAGATTGTGGCCGCCGATGAGCCGATCACCCGCACGCCGGTGCCGCTCGATGAGGCTTTCGCGCTGTTCGAGCAGCAGGGCGACGATGATAAGGTGCGCCTGCTGCACAGCCGCAAAAAGAACTACCTGATCGTGTATGAGCTGCTGGGCTTGTGCGACTACTTCTTCGGCTACATGGTGCCCAGCACGGGCTACCTGAGCGTCTTTGACCTGACTCACGACCAGAACGGCTTTATCCTACACTACCCAATCCGCCAGAACCCGACCACGCTCCAGCCCATCATAGCGTTGCCCAAGCTGCGCCGCGTGTTTGAGGAGAGCGGGCGCTGGCTGAACCTGCTGGGCGTGGAAGATGTCGGGGCGCTCAATCAGGCCATCACAAGTGGGCGGGCACGTGAGCTGATCCTGGTGGCCGAGGCGCTGCATGAGGGCAGTTTTGCCGACGTAGCCGATGCCATCGTGGAGCGGCAGCCGGACGTGCGCCTGGTGCTGATTGCCGGACCGTCGTCGTCGGGCAAGACGACCAGCAGCAAACGGCTGGCCGTGCAACTGATGGCCCACGGTCTGAAGCCCTACACGTTAGCTATGGACAACTACTTCGTCAACCGCAGCGACACGCCCCGCGACGAACAGGGACAGCTCGACTTTGAGCACATCCGCGCGGTGGACCTGGACCTCTTCAACCATGACCTGCTGGCGCTGATGGACGGGCGCGAGGTGCAGCTGCCACACTACAACTTCGTCGCCGGCCTGCGTGAGGCGGGTGAGACGGTGCAGTTGACGCCGGAACACATCTTGATCATCGAAGGCATCCACGCCCTGAACCCCGAACTGGTGCGCGCCATCCCGCGCGAGAAATTCTACCGCCTGTACGTCTCGTGCCTGACACAGCTCAACATCGACCGACACAACCGGGTGCCGACGACCGACGTGCGCATCCTGCGGCGCATTGTGCGCGACGCCCGCACGCGCGGCTACACGGCGCTCGATACTCTGTCGCGCTGGGAGAGTGTACGCAAAGGCGAACGGCGCTGGATTTTCCCCTACCAGGAAAACGCCGATTTGATGTTCAACTCGGCTTTGGTATACGAGCTGGCCGTGCTACGCCCGTTGGCCGAGCCGCTGCTGTTGCAGGTCGAGCCAAGCTCACCGTACTACATGGAGGCCAAGCGCCTGCTGTCGTTTCTGAGCTGGGTGGAGCCGCTCAACCGGATGGACATGATCCCAGGCAACTCGCTGCTGCGGGAATTTGTGGGCGAGTGCATCCTGGACAACTATGTGCCCGGCAAGCCCAGCCCGAATGGCAGACAAGACAGGTAGTGAGCCAGACAACCTTGTCGGTGATCCGCAGGGCAAGAGCAACCCTACCCCAGGAAGCGCCTATGTTTGACCTGGTCCTCACCGCTGCCGACCGCCTCAAAGGGCACGCCCACCGCACCCCGGTGGTCACATCCCGCACGCTCAACGCCCTGGCCGGAGCCGAGGTTTTCCTCAAGTGCGAGAACTTTCAGCGCGGCGGCGCGTTCAAATATCGCGGGGCGTTCAACACCATCAGCCAGCTCTCTGAGGCCGAAAAGGCGCGCGGCGTCATCACTTACTCGTCGGGCAATCATGCCCAGGCCGTGGCGCTGGTGTGCCGTGAATTGGGCCTCCGGGCGACCATCGTCATGCCCCAGGATGCCGCCGCCACCAAGCGAGCCGCCACCGAGGGCTACGGCGCTACCGTCGTCTATTACGACCCAGCTACCGCCGATCGCCGACAGATCGCCGAGGCGCTGGCTGCCGAGCACGGCTACACGGTCGTGCCGCCCTTCGACCATCCGAACATCGTGGCCGGCCAGGGCACAGCAGCGCTGGAGCTGTTCGATCAGGTCCGGGCCGAGGCAGAGACGAGACGCGCCTCATCCCCCCTCGATATCCTCCTGGTCCCCTGCGGCGGCGGAGGGCTGCTGAGCGGTTCAGCCGTCGCTGCCAAAGGCGCAGCGCCTGGCTGCCGTGTGATCGGCGTTGAGCCGGAGGTGGCCGACGACGCCACCCGGTCTTTCCACACCAAGACGCTGCACACCGTCCACAATCCGCCGACCATCGCCGACGGCACGCGCACGCCATCGCTGGGCCAGGTGACCTTCCCGCTGGTGCTCACCTATGTGGACGACATGCTCACAGTCAGCGAGGCAGCAATTGCCGAGGCAGTGCGTTTCCTGTTCTATCGCACCAAGCTGGTGATCGAGCCATCCGGCGCGCTAGGGGTGGCCGCGCTGCTGAGCGGCACAGTCCGGGCTGGTGGGCGCATAGGCGTGATCCTGAGCGGCGGCAACGTCGATGCCAGGACAATGACGGCTATCCTGGCTGAGGAGGTCTAAGCGTCACCTCCTGGCTATCGTCGCCTGCGGAGGTCTGCGACGACGGCGTTCTGCCTCGCAGACACCCTTCAAGGAAGCAACGGCCATCCGCTGCCCGTTCCTTGTCTTCCTGTTAGGGCAGGGGCGTGCGGTGGAGGTATGCCTTGATGAAGCTCATCTCTCCCAACAATACGGCACGCTCATCAATGGGATTCCACTAACCGCACCTCAGACGGCCAACCTCCCTACCCCTACGGGGATGGCGTAGGTGTAGCCTCTTCGGTGGGGAGAGGAGTTGGGGTGGGCGTGGAGCCAATCGCCACCGGGTTGATCAGGCGGCCCAAATCATACCACGCTACCTCCAGGTCACGGCTAGCCGCAAAGGGATTGGCCGAGAGATCGACGGCTACCTGGTTCAGGCGGGCGATCACGGGGACCAACGCAGCCTGCTGCTCCGGCGATGAGACAGCATAGGCCCGGTCGAGCGTGTCGAGCGCCTGGGCCAGGTCCTGCTGCGCCAGCCCGGCGTTGTTCTGCAAGAGCTGGAGGTTCACTTTCAGCACGTCCTGCCAGGCCCGGATCAGCAGAAGCTGGCGATTGTACTCGGCGTACTCCGCCACGCCGGGCAGCGCCCCCTCCAGTTCCGCCAGGGCATCCTCGACGGTTGTGATCTGCGTGGCGACCTGGTCGAGCGCCGCGCCCAACTCGGCTAACTGGGTGTCCTGAGCGGCGATGCGGTCCTCGGCGTCACGCAGCCGCGCCTCCGCATCGGCCAGGCGGCCTTCGGCGCTGGTGAGCCGGCCCGTGGTGGCGTTCTGGGCATCCAGCAGCGCCGACTGCTGTTCAATCCCAGAGGCGCGCTGCTCAGCCTCCAGTTCAGTGAGGCGGGCCTGGAGCGTATCGACCTCGGCCTGAAGGCGTTGGATCTCGGCGGCGTTCTCCACCACAGGGCGAATGGCGCGGTTGAACAGCGAGGGGAAGAACAGGAAGAGCGCCACTCCCAGCAGCAGCCCAAACAGCGCCATCAGAATCCAGGTCAGGAAGCGGCGAAAGGCGCGCCCCACGCGCTGCCCAAAAGTAAGCCTGGGCGCGTCGGCGGCCATGGTGGTCGCGTAGGGCTGGGCCAAAGCACGCCCAGCGCCGGGCGGCGGCGGGATGGCCGGGCCGCCAGACAGGGAGTGTGAGGACGAGGGCATCTGCGACGGCGGAACCTGGACGCCCATCGGCGGGGTGATGCTAGAGGGCGGAGTCGGGTGGGCCGCCTGCGCCCCCTGAACCGCGCCATCGTCGTCAGGAGCAGGCTGCGGATCGGGGGTTGGGTTGCCTGGACGGCGCGGGCTGCGCAACGATGGCCTGCTGCGCCGCTGCCGGGCCTGAGTATCGTCTGCATCTGCCATGATCTGACCTTCCTCTCGCAATCCTCGGATGCCAGTTAACCGTACACCTCTAATACGCTTCATTATACCACGGTCTCACAGCGCGGAGCGCTGCTGCACAGGGGGGAGGGCTATCTTGGTGACGCCAGGATGCTTAGACCATGAAAGCAAAGAAACCATCTCGAACTTCCTCCACTCTCTGGCAAAGAAGTTCGCCGAGGTTGTATCCTGAGGAAAAGTCAGTCTCTCGGCGAATCTCCCCACCAGTTCAGTGGGTGGTTCAAGATGGTTCCACTCGGATAGCGGGGGCAGGATTCGAACCTGCGACCTTTGGGTTATGAGCCCAACGAGCTGCCTCTGCTCCACCCCGCAGCGTGCTACCGAGTCTATCGAGCGCCCTGAGGTTTGTCAAGTTCTGCTGGGCAGGTTTCGGGCGCCGCGCTCTGGCTG
>DAOTXR010000058.1:0-2846 GCA_034435375.1 Anaerolineae bacterium | reverse complement strand
ACAGACCACTCTTCGATCCATCCTTCATCGATCAGTGGAAAGACGATCTAATCCCCGTTAGGGGACTGAAACAACTGCCAGTTCCAATGCCCGGGGAGTCACCCCGGGGTGGAAAGACGATCTAATCCCCGTTAGGGGACTGAAACCAGCCTGTGCACGGTCCTCGACGAGGACTGGAATGAAGTGGAAAGACGATCTAATCCCCGTTAGGGGACTGAAACGGGTGTGAACACCGAAAGTAAAGTGGTGATTTACAGTGGAAAGACGATCTAATCCCCGTTAGGGGACTGAAACCGGCGTCGCCCTTTTCCCAGGTTTCTACAGTCTTCGTGGAAAGACGATCTAATCCCCGTTAGGGGACTGAAACCCTGGGAGTCCCCAGGCCGGCAGCACGAGCCAAGCTGTGGAAAGACGATCTAATCCCCGTTAGGGGACTGAAACACTTTTTGAGTAGGGGCTTCAATACATCCTGTACCGTGGAAAGACGATCTAATCCCCGTTAGGGGACTGAAACTTGAACTTATAGATGCGGCGCTCGATCAGCCCCATCTTCGTGGAAAGACGATCTAATCCCCGTTAGGGGACTGAAACCAGCATATTCCCATCGGCGGCCCCGTCCAATTCCGGGGTGGAAAGACGATCTAATCCCCGTTAGGGGACTGAAACTTGAACAACCTAACCGCCAGGGCTAAAGCCCTGGGAGTGGAAAGACGATCTAATCCCCGTTAGGGGACTGAAACTTGAACAGGCGCACTGCCAGTGCTAAAGCCCGGGGTGGAAAGACGATCTAATCCCCGTTAGGGGACTGAAACCACCTCGTCAATCGTATGCACTCGGCTGTATGCTCGTGGAAAGACGATCTAATCCCCGTTAGGGGACTGAAACCCTCGCGGAGGAGGAGGATGAGCTGCATCCTAGTAGTGGAAAGACGATCTAATCCCCGTTAGGGGACTGAAACCCAGTTCAGTCTGTGTCATAGTCGGATTAGCGCGCAGTGGAAAGACGATCTAATCCCCGTTAGGGGACTGAAACACGTTCAACCCACGCCAATTCCTGTTCCTCGGACAGGTGGAAAGACGATCTAATCCCCGTTAGGGGACTGAAACTTGTATGAGGCAGTGGCAAAAGAAAAGACTGGCAATTGTGGAAAGACGATCTAATCCCCGTTAGGGGACTGAAACGGGTGTGACCCCGGGCTTAAGTTGCCAGGTCTCAGTGGAAAGACGATCTAATCCCCGTTAGGGGACTGAAACGAGAGCGAGCCTGGCCGGGGCTAATCTCTGCTTTGTGGAAAGACGATCTAATCCCCGTTAGGGGACTGAAACCAGGATCGCGCCCTGGAGGTTGGCTGCCCGCAGGTGTGGAAAGACGATCTAATCCCCGTTAGGGGACTGAAACAGAACGTTCTCAAGCCTCTACTGAAAAAGTAGAGGCTGTGGAAAGACGATCTAATCCCCGTTAGGGGACTGAAACCTGTGCTGACGGGGGCTAAGTTTGACGGCGCTGTACTGTGGAAAGACGATCTAATCCCCGTTAGGGGACTGAAACCTATCTGAAAAGGTAGCGGTAGAGCAGATTAGTGTGTGGAAAGACGATCTAATCCCCGTTAGGGGACTGAAACAATAGTTGGTCATCCGCTTATCCTCCTTCCGGCTTAGTGGAAAGACGATCTAATCCCCGTTAGGGGACTGAAACCGCCCTCCAGGCCGGCGCAACTCAGGTCCGCGCCCTGTGGAAAGACGATCTAATCCCCGTTAGGGGACTGAAACCAGGTCAGACCCGCCCAGCCCGGCGCGGTTCAGGTGTGGAAAGACGATCTAATCCCCGTTAGGGGACTGAAACGGTTCCTCTCCAGGCTCGTAACGCATGATGTATAGTGGTGGAAAGACGATCTAATCCCCGTTAGGGGACTGAAACAAGAGCGAAGAGCGAAGAGCGGGGGAACAGTGTAGCAGTGGAAAGACGATCTAATCCCCGTTAGGGGACTGAAACCATCGGTAGGCAAGCTGTAGGGTAAGTCCGTGGTGACTGTGGAAAGACGATCTAATCCCCGTTAGGGGACTGAAACGGGATGCCTGCACAAACAAAATAGACGTACATATAGTGGAAAGACGATCTAATCCCCGTTAGGGGACTGAAACCCGAATAGCGGCGGCGAATGTCTGCTACTATATCGTCCGTGGAAAGACGATCTAATCCCCGTTAGGGGACTGAAACCAGGTTCGCGCCCGCCAGCGAGGCATCGGACGCCTCCGGTGGAAAGACGATCTAATCCCCGTTAGGGGACTGAAACATCTTCCCCAGGTCGAGGTGCCGCGTGGCTACGAGTGGAAAGACGATCTAATCCCCGTTAGGGGACTGAAACTAGAGAGGCACATATCAACCCCCCACGTGTCTACGTGGAAAGACGATCTAATCCCCGTTAGGGGACTGAAACTGGCAAGATCACCCAAATCTGGGGCTATCCAGTCAGTGGAAAGACGATCTAATCCCCGTTAGGGGACTGAAACCCTCGAACGTGCGCCCAGTGCGCCCATCGATGATCGTGGAAAGACGATCTAATCCCCGTTAGGGGACTGAAACTTGCCGGAGACGCGCATCTCCGGCGAGGGAGTGCTGTGGAAAGACGATCTAATCCCCGTTAGGGGACTGAAACCGCAAGTCTGCCCAACGGAGGTTGACCCAGGCCAGATTGTGGAAAGACGATCTAATCCCCGTTAGGGGACTGAAACAGGGGTCACCCAGGGCTTCACGGACCACCGTTCAAGTGGAAAGACGATCTAATCCCCGTTAGGGGACTGAAACTTCGAGCCAGCCCGGGCCATCAAGCTCGGCCATGATTTGTG
>DAOTXR010000057.1:0-13356 GCA_034435375.1 Anaerolineae bacterium | reverse complement strand
GTGTGTCAATAGAAGCCCCTTGTTGGAAGTTTGGGTTGAGCTGGATGAGCGGATCGGGCCAGAATGCGCCTGTCTGCAGGGCATCAGCCACACATTGTTGAATACGCTCGTCACGAATATGGATGAAGCTGCTGGCGTAGCTGGCATAATCGTGAACCAACTGCTCACGTAGGGTAAAAACATCCATGGGTATAGCCTTTGGTAGCCTTAAGACCTACAGGTGAGAATGAGTCTGGATCCTTGTGCCAATTATAGAGCGGGTCATCATTGTACGGATAGCGCCGCACCAAGTAGTGGCTGATAAAACGAGGTGTCAGAACAACCTCCTGTTTAGGTTGACGGTCGTGACCCTGAAAAGCTTATCGAGATGATCAAACATTAGGGCATGAGATCGCTGATGTGCTTTCCGAGTGATATGTCAAATCACCATTGACGCCCTTTGGGCCGCCGCTGCTTGATTTCTCGCCCCCAAAGTGGGATGCACCCTCCTCTTTCGGGCCACCCTTTCTGGTAGAGCTTCATCATTCCCCTTTCTCCAGCCTGGGCCCCAGCCAGAAGTAAGCCTAGGTATTTGTTTGATCTAGGTTAGAAAATCCTCTTTCTTCCACAAGTTTTCGTGGAACCCCTCAAAATCGGTTGCGGCGATAGCACGTCCGTTCTATTATTGCGAACATGCGTTCTGATGGTGCGCCCGCGCCAGCACACATTAAGGAGGTACCCCACCAGGGCACCATTCCCAACCAGCATCGGGGAGGAGGTTGGATGGAAGAAACGCCCAGCCGGCCCCGGCTCCAGATCGCCGGGCCCTACGACCTGAGCCATGCCTTACGCAGGCAGCTTTCGGGCAACCCCCACTTTGAGCTGTTGAAGCCACCGGTCACCGCAGATGACGACCTCATCGCTGCGCTGAAGCAGGCTGAGCCGGACCTCCTGCTGCTCGACATGGAGATTCTTGAGCCTGTCCCGCGCGAGATGTTCACCGCGCTCTCCGCGCTCAAGTCGCCGCCTCGTATAGTCGCCATGGCACCCACCTGCGAGCCGCAGCTTGCGCTTGCCCAGCAGTACCCCATGACGCGGGCGACGCTCTTGCGTGAGATGGCCCTGTCGCCGCTGCTTGGGCCGGTGCTACAGGGGGTCGCAGCAGGCTGCACGTATTTTGTGCCATCGCCGGACAGGGGAGGTGACTTTCACCTCACCGCCGCCGAGCTGGGCGTGCTGCGGCTGATGGCAGTGGGCATAGAGAACAACCGCCTGGTCAGGGAGCTCAGGCGCACCCGGCACTCGCTGTACTACGCCCAGTCGCAGATCCGACGGAAGCTGGATGTCGAAACGAATGAGCAGGCAATTGTAGCGGCTATCCGGCATGGCCTGGTGGGCGTGCTCACCAAGCCCGACTGCCTGCCGCAGGTTGAGCAGGTCGCATGAGGCAGATGGGACGCCTGCTGGCGCTTGTGGTGATGGTCGCCGGGACGGTGGCGCTGGCGCTGCTTGCCAGCCGCTTCTTCGGCCTGCCCGGCCTGATCATCGCCGGCACGCTCGGCCTTCTCATCACGGCCTGTACACTGCGGCTGTAGAGGACAACGCATGAAACATCAAAGGCTCTTTATCGGACTTACCACCCTCCTGCTGACCGGTATCGCGCTGACCGCATTCACGCCTGCCGCCCGGGCGCAGGCCCCGGCCCCGGACTCATATGAAGAGAACGACACGCTGACCGAAGCCGCCGCTATCCCGGTCGGCGCTGAGCTGAACGACCTGACCATCAGCCCGGCAGGCGACCCGGACTGGTTCCGGGCGCTCATCAGCCCTCCGGCAGCGTATGCCGGGACCTACCGCGTCGAGGCCATCGCCACGCCGGGGCTGGATCTGGCGCTGACAGTCTACGGCCTGGACAGCAGCCCGGTCGGGACGAACAACCATCCCTCCAGCCCCAACGCCGCCGTGACCTTCAGCGCCAGCGACGAAGGCTGGTATGCGATTGAGGTGCTCAATACCACTGTGGATGAAGGCTGGTACGTGCTGCGCGTGGTGGACCTGACGCCTCTGCCCACTGCCACACCGACGCGCACGCCCAGCCCCATCGCAACCGGCACACCCCAGCCCACGGCTACCCAGCCTGCCCCGACGCTCACGCCGACGCCCAACCTGGGCGGCGCACCTGCCGGTGTGGACCTGCCCGACATCAGTCCCGCTGCCGACGCACACCATGCCGCCGGGCTGGGAGACGCTGACGCCGCCTCCGGCGACCTATACGCCCTACCCGTCGCCGACACCGTATGAGCTGATGAGCGATTTTCCGCTTTCGCGGCACGTCTGCATCGGCGGGGTGGGCGGCATCGGCCTCGGCATCTGGGTGTGGATGGACGAGGTGCGGGTAGACGGGCCGCTCTTTGTCGAAGACCCGGACACCGGCGCTGAGACCACCTGGTGGGCAGCCTCCTGGGATGTGACGGTCGAGAACGCCTCACTGACCTCAGCCTATGAGTTCTACCCCTTTGCCCAATTGTACGTGCTCGAAGTGATCGAGCCGGATGGCCTGACCCACACAGCGGGAGCCTGGGGCATCTCCGCTGAAGCGCACAACCTCATCGGCCTTGCGCCGCTTGCGCTTGACGACAGCGTGACCGTATTCCAGCCCGGCGAGCAGCGCACGGTGCGGGTGGCAGCGCTCATCCCCGCGCCGGAGGTGTGGCGGCTGGGCTATGTGCTCGACCCGCTGGATGTCGTTGATATTGAGGAGATGGTCCACAGCCACTCCATCGGCAGCAACGTTGGGGTGTGGATCAACGCCTACGACCCGACCTGCACGACCGGCGAAGTCACGCTCATACCAGAGGGGACCTTCGCCCCGGGCGCCTACGTGCCCGGCTTCCTGCTCACCCGCCACCCGGTGATGGATGGGTTCTGGACCTCGCGCGGCTTCGGCTGTGTGGAGACGCCCACCGGCCTGCTGGGCGCCGGCTGCCCGGCAGACCGGCCCTGGCTGCACAACGGCGTTGACTACGCCATCTACGCTGGCTCACCGTACTACGACACGCTGCCAGTGGCAGGCAGCGTCACCTTTGCCGGGGTGGACGAAGATGGCCCGGACTGCTCTTCCGAGCCAGGCAGCCTGCCTCCGCACACCGGCTACGGCAACTTCGTCCGTCACACGGCAGTCGTCGGAGGGCATGAAGTGGTGATCTGGGGCGCGCACCTGTCGGGATTTAACACCTCAACCGGCGAGAGCACCACGCCCGGCCAGACGCTGGGGTATATCGGCTCGACCGGCTGCTCGACGGGCGCGCATCTGCATTGTCGAAACGCTCGATAAGGCTGTGCGGCTGCGGCCCGGGCTGGGCAGGCGCTTCCGGGTGATGGTCTTCCCTGGCCCGGCGCGCGAGCTGGCTGCCGGTGGCCTGACCGTCAGCGTCGGTGGCCAGGTTGAGGAGCGCTATCAAACCGCCCCTGACAGCCTGCCGCTGGTCGAGGACCTGCGGGCGTCGGCGGGTAAAGCTTGGCTCATCATCTGCGCCACCACGCCGGGGCAGGCTGGCGAGGCGCTCGCCTGGGACATCATGCAGTGCCTGCCCGACGGTGACCGGGACAAAGTCCGGCGGGTCGTGCTTCCCTGGCTGGACGATGAGGTGATCCGCGAGGCGTTTGAGGCGCCGCACGAGCTTGACCTGCACCTGGTGGACGCCTGGCGCACCCGGCGGATGATTGACCTGCTGGTGCACGAGGCGGTCGCACCTGAGCTGCGCCGCTGGAAGCTGCACCGCGCTGAAGCTCCTGTGACGGGCCTGGCGGAAATAGCTGCTGCCTGTGGTCTTCACCATCGTCGTGTTCCTGCTGGCGCTCTCGTATCTCGTCGCCCCCTTCTTCAGGGTGCGGGTGGTCAGTCTCGGCAAGGCGCTGGGCTGGCGCTGACGGTCGCCACTGCCGGAGCGGGCGCGGCGGTCGCCGCAGGCGCGGGCGCCAGCCTGGCGCAGGTGGCAGGCAGCGCGCTCTCCGGCATGGACACGCTGTACTCCGCCTCAGCGCTGGGCAGCTTTGTCCTGCCTGACGAGAGCACGCTCAAGGGCGCCGCCCAGGGCTTCTACGAGGGCGCGCTGTCTCAGCGCATGATGGGGCCGCTGGGCGGGCTGTTCCTGGACGAAGGGGGATTCGGCAGGCAGCGTCCTCCCTCGGAGACACCTGCCGCGCCGGTCGCAGCTCAGCCTGGGCCGCCACCCGCGACGTCAGGGAGTGGGCAGGCTGCCGCTTCCCCGCAGGCTGAGGCGGAAATCCGTCTCGATTCAGCCGACCTGACCGGGCTGCGCGAGGCGGTATCGACCGCCATGAGCCAGGCCATCCAGCATGCGCCGCAGGGCGGCTACCCGACCCAGGAAGCGGCGCTCGAGGCTGTGCGGGAGGCGCTGGTGACCATTCCACTCGCAGGCGCGCCGGGTGGCATGGCCGCAGGCGACCCGCGCCTGGGCGACTACCTCGACCGCCGCGCAGCGCCCATCGCCAGCCATATCCTGCTGGCTACTTCTTCCGGAGCAGCCGCCGCCGGACAGGCAGATGAGACTCAGGTCAGCGTGAAGACAGCGTGGCTTCCCCGCCTCAAGCGACCGGACGCCGGTGGCGAGCCATCCACGAAACCCCAGGGAGATGGATTATGACAGATCACCAGATCACCGATACCCGGATCACAACGGACGCACCTGCTCAGCCGTTTGACCCGCTGATGCTGACGCCGGAGACGGTTGACCTCAACCGCTTCTACACGCTGGATGAGCTGCTGCTTATGCCCGGCGGGGTGCTTGAAGAACTGTGGCTGGCCTGCCCCGACCGCCCCTTCTATGAGGCAGCGCTCCAGCAGGCAGTGGATGACACCTTCGGGCCGGATACGGTCGTGAGCGACATCGACCGGCTGAGCGTGATTGACGAGTGCCTCCTCTATTACACCGGCCAGTACCCGGACCTCGCCAGCCCCGCGCCGCGCATCCCGACCGTCCGCAAGCCGGATGGCGCGATCCGCTGGTTCAAGGTCTCCGACCGCATCCGCGAGCGGCTGCGCGCCGGGCTGCCGGTTGAGGACGCCCGGCCTGTGGAGAAGAAGCAGACGCTGGCGCCCCGTACGCTCCTGCCCCTCGCCGGTGTGATGCTCGTGGTGCTGTGTCTGGCTTTCTTCATCCTGCGCCATGCCTTCGACGGGGAGCCTCTGAGCGAGGCTGACCTGACCGCCACCGCTGCGGTAGCCACCGCGCAGTCCCTGCTGCCGTATGAGTCTCCCACCCCGACGCCGCTGGCGCTGGAGGACATCGACCGGCCCATCCGGGCAGGCGATGACCTGCGCGGCTACTACCCCGTGCTCCTGGAACTGGCGCCTTCCGGCGGACCGTCGCGTGTCTTCCCCGTCCAGCAGCGCGAAGTCGAGATCGCCGAGTGGCAGTTTGCCGAAGACCCGGATGTTGCCAGCGCCGTGCTGGGGCTGGTCATTCGCCCGGTGCTGGGCATCCCCTACACTCCGGCCAGCGCTGAGTTTCTCAACTTGCTTGCTGCAGGCGATGAAATCCGGGTGCGCATGAGCACCGGCCAGGTGCTCACTTTTCAGGTCACCGGCTCGGAGCGGGTGAGCCGGCAGGAGGTGTCGATCTTCGACCAGTCCGAGCCGGGCATTGTCGTCGTGCTTCTGGAGGATCTGGCGCCCGACCGGCTGGTCGTCTACGGGGAGTATCTGGCCGGGCAGGAGACGCCTGGCCTGGCCTCACCGGCAGGCGCAGACCGCGTTCCCGAAGGTGTGTCTGCTGCGCTGGGCGAGGTCGTTTCGATCACCGTGCTCAACAGCGCTTCGAGTGGTGGTGCTGCCGCCTCACCCCTGCCGGGCGAGTGGGTCTATCTGCTGATCGACCTCAACCTTGAGGCGCTGGGGCGGGTGGACACCGGCAGCCTCGGCCTCGAAGTCATTGACGCAAGCGGCGCACGCTATGCGCCGGTGGCAGTCGATAACGCCATCCTGCGCTATCCACCCTTCCAGCCTACCACACTTGAGGCCGGGCAGTCGCTGCGCGCTGCAGCGGCGTTTCTCGTGCCGCACAGCCTGGCAGACCCGGCGCTGCGTGTGCAGGTGGGAGACGCAGCGGCGGACTTCACGCTGGCCTACGAGCCGCCCGGGGGTCTGACCGTCTCCAACCTGGATGTGGTTATCCTGGAGATGAAGACCGAGGGCACGCAGGCCCGTCCGGGCGACCTGGTCGTCAGCGTCCGGCTGTTCAACCCTCACATGCAGCCCATCACCGTGCTGGCTGCGGATGTGGCCGCCGTGTTCTCGCCGGTCGTGCTGGACGACGCCTACCCCATCGGCCCCCTCGTGCAGGCCGGTGGCGGGCTGCTGCCGCTCGTGGTCGAGCCGGGGCAGGCGCTGGATGTCGAGCTGCGCTTCGACTGGAACGGCGACCCGTTCGTCGGGCTTCAGTTCGGCGGGTACAAGTTCATCGCGGTTCTGCGATGAACCTTCATCGCGGTTTTGCGATGAACCTTTATCGCAACCCTGCGCTAAGCCCGGGGCACAGGAAGGAGGTGATGCCTGACAGGGATCGTTGTGTTGTGAACGCCACCGAACAGGTGGACGCAGTCAGAGTGAAACAGAAAGGACAGTCGCTTTGGATGCAGTACAGAACTTCATTCAGGACATCGAGACGACGCTGCTCGCCATCTCCGGCTCGGTCGCGGTCATCGGCGTGCTCGGGCTGGGCTTCATGTACCTGGGGTCATCGCTGCCGCTGGTCTCAACGTGGAAGCAGGACCATCCTAAAGCCTTCAACGACGTGACCTGGGGGTTGATCTTCCTGGTCATCGCCTCGAGCGGCGGGGTTGCAGCGCTTCTCGGCACCTGAGCGATGAGGAGGCGATGGCGTTCTTCTCCTGAACCAAGGGCGCCATCCCTCCCCACCACCTGTAAGTACAGAAGGATTTGAGAAAAGTGACAGCCTGGCAGCGTTCCAACATTGTCGAACGACACGAAAAGGGCATCGGCTCTGTCAGCTTCAAGCGCCTGCTGGCCGCCGGGCTGGCCGGGGCGCTTGTGGCGCTCATCGGCGGGCGAATGGTGGGCTTCTTCCCCGCCTGCCTGAGCGCAGGCCTCGTGCTGGCCGGGGTGCTCATCATCACCCACCCGCTCGAAGGCATGCCGCTGTTTGTCTTCGGCCTGCGCAGTCTGCGCGGGCTCCTGACCGTCGCGGCAGCGCGCCGCGAGAGCGAGCCGCTCTCGCTCGCCGGGCACGCGCTCAGGGTTAGCCCTGAGGAAGGCATCCTGCGCGCTGACACCGTGTACGATGCTGAATGGGAAGATGGCCAGCAGGCCGACCTGCTCGACGCGGACTGGGAGTACCTGGGGGGCTTCGGCGACGCCGGGGGCGAGGGATTGTCGGCAGCCGAGAACCCCTTCCGCAAAGGAGATGCTTGATGCAGACGACCCTCTCTCACCTCCCGGCCCCGGCAGCAGCGCTGCCGCTCGGCGGGCGGCGGCTCCGGCCTTCGAGCTTCCTGATTGAGCCGTTTGACCTGTTCCTGCACGGCGAGGAGCAGGCGCTGCTCGCGCTGCAGAACCGCTTTGCCGCCTTTCTGCGCGCGCTGGATGGCCCGGCGCGCTTCGTGACCTGGCACATGCCCACCTCCCTGCGCCCGCTGATTGACTGGACGGTCACGCAGGCCGCCCGCACATCGAACCCCTGGCGCACCAGCATCCTGATGGAATACCGCCAGTGGTATGAGGAGCTGGAGCGCGGCGGCGACTTCCAGCAGGCGCTGTGCGGGCTGGCAACCTGGTCGGAAGACAGCTCCGCTGCTCAGGCTACCGGCCTGGCGGCCTCAGCCGCCATCGGCACGCGCGTCGTTGAAGGGCGCTGGCCGCCGCTCGTGTGCGGGCTGTACCGCCTCAAGGCCTCGCCCGTCTGGCATCTTGAGCCGGTCGGGCGGCCCGGCGGCAGGCCGCTCGTGTCGATCCTGGGAAGCTACGCCTTTCGCAGCGTCGAGTGGACCTTCTTCAGGCCGATGGCGCTGCTGTTCACGCTCGGCATCCCCATCGCGGTGGCTGTGGACATCCCCAGGACCTGGGAAGGGCACGCTGCGGTGGCCAAGCTCGAGAGTGTCATCACCGCCATGCAGGCGCACCTGGTCACCAGCCGGACGCTTGACACCGGCAGCCAGCGGCAGATCGCCGACTGCTCGGCGGCGCTCTCAGAGATCCACTCCGGCCAGGCGCTGCATGACGTGCAGGTCAGGGTCGCCATTGCTGCCGATGACCCGGTTTATCCGCGCCTCGGCGAGCAGATTGCCCACGTCATCCGGCTGTATGAGACCTTTCTCCAGCGGCCTCTGGGCGGCGATCCGACCGGCAATCTCCAGTCGTCGCTGCTCTCCCAGGCTTTGTACCGTCATTATCAGGGTAAAGACCTGGCAGCGATGAGACCCGACCAGGCGCCGCTCATCGAGGAAGTGGTGGATACGCTCTCCGGGCTGGGCGACACACCCCGCGTCAGGGAGATTGCCAGGGAGTTTGCCGAGGAGATTGCCGGGCTTGCCACCGGCTCCGGCCCCTACGGGCACTTCCTCAACGGCCATACCAACGTGGACTTCAGCATCGCGGGCGAGGAGCAGCCGCGCATCTTTACCTTCTATGAGATGGAGGAGGACGAGGTGCTCATCGCCATCGCCTACACCCAGGTGCTAGCGGCGCTCATGCGCACCGCGCTCTCCAACGACTCCCCGCGCATCATCGCCGTGGACGAGGTCTACCGCATGATGCGCCACCCGTCGCTTTTGAAGTTCCTCATCAACGCGGTCAAGACGCTGCGCACGCGGCGCAAGAAGGTGATCGTCATCGACCAGCAGATGCGCATCTTCGTGTCTGACCCGCAGGCGCGGCTGCTGTTTGAGAACTGCCCCATCCGCGTCATCTTCGCCCAGCGCGGCGGCGAGGATGTGTTCGCCCATGACCCGGCCTTCGCCCACTACACCAGCCAGCACCGCCGGATCATTGCCGGGCTGCAGCGCTTCCAGGTCCTGATGGAGACCGATGAGGGCATCTTCTATCTGGACAGCGCCGCCAGCCGCGCCGAGAAGTTCCGTTACGGACATTCATAGATGGGATTGGAGACATGTGATGCCCGCTGAAATGAGCAAAGCCGACACTTACATTGACCACGAGCGGCCTGTCGCCGAGCGCTACCGCTGGTGGGGGGTGTACCTCATCCGCGAGAAGCGCAGACTTCAGGGAATCGCAGAGGCGGTGCAGGCTGAAGAGGCTGCTGCCGCGCTGAGGGCGCAGACAGCCCCGCTGCCCGAATCTCAAGCTGCTGATGAGGTGATGACCATGCCGGGTCTTGAGATGCCAGATGAGCTGCTCACCCGCCTGGACGCTGAGATGGAGACTGCCGGTGTGCTGGCTGAGATCGAGGAAGTGGAGACCACCGGTGAGGTCAGGGAGAGCCAGCGGCAGCGCAGGACGGGCGTGCTGCTGGGCAGGCCGAAGGACAGCCGGGATATAGAAGAGGACTAGCCGACCATGCTGTACTGGCTGTTCACCGCCTACCGCGAGAGCGCTGCGCTGTTTGTGACTGTGCCCCTGCTCGCTGGCGGGCTGGTCATGCCGCTGGTTTCCGCCTACCTGCTCGGCCAGCCCGGCAAGAAGGTCGCCCGGCCCGGCATGGGCTACCGCGAGCGCCGCCTGATGGCTGTCACGCTGCTCGTCGTCGCGCTGGCCGCCATGCACCTGCTGTTACTCACCGGCGGCGGGCTGGCAGTCGAGCGTGCCCCTTCCATGATCCAGCCCTGGCCTGTTCACCTGCTGGTCGGCCCGCCGGGGGTCAACCTCGTGCGCCTGCTCATTGCTGCCGGGGTGCTGCTGGCAGGCGGCGGATTGGCGGCGCTGGCGGTCTACACCCAGATCCAGGATGGCGTCAGGCTGAGGGAACTCGTCAACCGGCTGCGTGACCCGCTGCGGGTGCGTGAGGAGCTTGGGTCGGCTCACTTCTGCTATCCGGGCGAGTTCGTCCGGCTGCAGAAGCCCAAGGGGGAGTACGAGCTGCGGCTGCTGGGCTCCTTCTACGGCAAGCGCGGGCGCGGTGACGAGGGGAAGCGCTTCTACCGCCTCGACCGGGGTCCCAACCGCAACAACCGCTGGCCGTGGATCGCGCTCAGCGTCGAAGACCAGGCACGCGGCATCTGTCTCATCGGCCCGCCCGGCACCGGCAAGTCACAGGCGGGCATCCTGCCCATCAGCGCTGACTCGATGCAGTCTGGCCAGTCGCTCATCGTCCTTGACCCGCAGGGAGAGCTGGCCCCGCACCTGCTCGACTATGCCCGCGTGACCGGCCACCTGGTCATCCTCCACGACCCGACCGATGACGCGCTTGCCCGTTTCAACCTGGCGCATGGCGTCAGGAATGTCAGCGACGCGCAGGCCATCGCCGGCGTACTCGTGGGCCGGGGCGATGGCGGGCACGAGGATTTCTGGACCAAGTCTGCCCGCAACCTGCTGGCCGCCTGCCTGCTGCGCTTCGACAGCCTGGGAGCCATCCTCGAAGCCTTCGACGACCTGCAGGCGCTCGCTCAGACGCTGATGGCGTATGACGATGGCGCGGCGAATCTCGCGCGGGCGTTCGCCGCCGGGGTGAAGGTCAACGACCGCAGCGCGCCGGGCATACTGGCTACGCTCCAGGCTTCTACCCTGAGCGCCTGGGCGGAGCAGACAGTGCAGGCGGCAACCAGCGCTACCGACTTCAGCGCGGAGATGCTTGTTGAGCAGCCCACGCTGCTCATCCTGCGCTGTCCGGGGCGCTACATGCGGGTCTATGGGCCGTATCTGGGCGCGGTGCTCCAGCGCTTCATGCTGGACCTTGACACCCTCGGTGAGCAGTCGCCCGGCGGTGCGCTCTCAAGACCGGTCAAGATTGTCATTGATGAGTTCCCGCTGATGGGGCATCTGGGCGGCATCGTCGAAGCAGTGAACCTGTTCCGCAAGCGCCACATCTCGATTGTCATCGCTGCCCAGACGCTCTCCCAGTTTGACCTGATCTACGGCAGGGCCGGGGCGGAGGCGCTCATCGCGGGCATGGGCACCCAGGTCTTCTTCGGCTCGTGCGACGCTGCTACCGCCCGCTTTGTCAGCCAGTCGCTGGGCCGGTCCACCGAGCGCGTGGCGAGCAAAACCAGGCGTCCCGATGGCTCGCCCTACGAGCCGCAGCTCAGGCAGCGCGACCTCATGTCGATTGAGGAGGTGATCACCCCACCGGAAGGCAACTGCACCATCATCCACCGCTATGCAACGACGACGTATGCCACGCAGGTGGTTCTTCTGGCGGCCCTCACCTACATGTTCCAGCGTGAGGACTGGCAGCAGGCTGTCGAACAGGCGAAGGGCGCTGAGCCTCTCGTCATGGAGCAGCCGCTGTTCAGGCAGCGGGAAGCGGCGGGTGGGTCAGCAGCAGATGGAACAACGGTAGATGAAAACAGGCTCAAGGCAAAAAGAGGTACATACTGAAACCAGCGATGTGAGGAGGGATTTATGGCTTATGCAGGCAGGAGCCGCGTGTCGTCGGTCAAAACTCCACGCGGCTCCGCAGACCCAGTGCGTCACACCGGGCGCAGCGTCATTGTACAACGCGCTGCTCCCCACAGGCAAGACAAACCGGGTTCTCAACCTGCCGCGGAAAGGCTATACTACCCGTGACCGAGTATGTCTTTTCCAACGGCAGGCTGACCATCCGGCATGATGCCACGCTCAAATCCGGCAGGTGGCAGCCCCATGCGCTGAAGCCGGCGTTCATGGTGCTGGAGCCGCTGCCACCAGAGACACCATCCAGCGATCCGGTAAACGACCAGCCAGAGGAGGGTGAAGATGGTAAACAGGAAGACAGTTGACCAGGCAGGCAATCACTCCGATCTGCCCCTGCGGGTCGCCATCTATGCGCGCTTCTCATCCGAGCTGCAGAACGAGATCTCCATCGAAGACCAGGTCGCCCGCTGCCGGGAGGAGATCGCCAAACGCGGCTGGCGGGTGGCCGGCATCTACACCGACAGCGCCCGGTCGGGCTGGAGCCTTGACCGGGACGGATTTCAGGAGCTGCGCACCGCTGCTGAGCACGGCAGGTTCGATGCCATCATGTTCTGGAAGTTCGACCGGCTGGCGCGCGACCACAACCACATCGTGATGATCAAGGCGCTCCTGAGGCATCAGTGCGGGCTGAAGCTGTTCTGCGTCGAGGGGGTCAGCCAGGATGATGATGATTCGCCCTACGGCGCGCTGGTTGAGCAGATGATTGCGGTTTTTGCCGCCTTCTACTCCCACAATCTGTCCAGCGACACCCGCCGCGCCAAGCACGCCCGCGCTCTGCGGGGCGAGTTCAACGGCAGCGTCCCTCCGCTCGGTTACATCCTGGTCACCCGGGCGCAGGCCGCACCGGAGCGGCCTGCCGGCCTGCACGTCGATCCGGAGATTGCGCCGGTTGTCGTTGAGGCGTTTGAGCGCTACGCCACTGGCGCGCACAGTGACCGCACCATCGCCGAATGGCTGAATGAGCAGCCTGCCATCCGGCGCTTCTGCGAGAGCAGGAAGCCCATCGGCAAGGAGATGGTGCGCGACCTGCTCCAGAACCAGACCTACACCGGGCGTGTGGGGTATTCAGAGACAATCTATGCAGGCGCGTCGCTCGGGCAGCGCCGGAAATCGCGCCGCAACCACATCGAGTGGTACGAGGGCAGGCACGAAGCCATCCTCAGCGACGAGCTGTTCCAGGCCTGCCAGGCAGTCCGCGAGCGGCTGGCCTGCACACACAAAACGACGAGCCAGTCCCATACCTACATCCTGCCTGACCGTGTATTCTGCGGGCACTGCATTGCGCGTGGGGATGGCAACCTGGCCGATCCCAACTACGGCAAGATGCGCATCCAGTGGCAGGATACCAAGAATGCCGCCATTTATCGCTGCATCGCCCGCGACCGGGGCTATGGGGACTGCGAGCAGAGCATTGTCTATGAGGAACGGGTGCTCGGCATGGTCGTCGAGATGATCTCCCGCCTCAATGTGCCCTGTGATGCCAGAGAGCGCATTGACGCGCTGGTACGCAGCAGGCCTTCCAACCAGCAGGCGCTTGAGCAGCTGGCCGAGCTTGAGGAGCAGCAGCGCCGCGTGCAATTCAGCTGGGAGCACGGCAGGCTGCTGCCGGAGGAGTACCTGGCGCGCACCAGCCAGCTTGAGCGCGAGATTGCATCGATGCGACCTTTGGATTATGATAGGCTGGAAGAAGCGGCTGATCTCATTACCCACTTCCGGTCGTACTGGGAGCAGTGCGCGGAGGTGGACAACCCCGAAGAGGCGCGGCAGCAGTT
>DAOTXR010000056.1:0-1986 GCA_034435375.1 Anaerolineae bacterium | reverse complement strand
GGTATGCGTTGCAGCAGCCCGGCGGCTGGAAGCCGCGGGCTACGGCCGGCGAAGGTCGCCTGCGCGGCCTGACTATTGCTAGGCATTGGTATGCGTTGCAGCAGCCCGGCGGCTGGAAGCCGCGGGCTATGGCCGGCGAAGGCCGCCTGCGCGGCCTGACTATTGCTCGGCATTGGTATGCGTTGCAGCAGCCCGGCGGCTGGAAGCCGCGGGCTACGGCCGGCGAAGGTCGCCTGCGCGGCCTGACTATTGCTCGGCATTGGTATGCGTTGCAGCAGCCCGGCGGCTGGAAGCCGCGGGCTATGGCCGGCGAAGGCCGCCTGCGCGGCCTGACTATTGCTCGGCATTGGTATGCGTTGCAGTATCCAACATCTCGAACTCAACGAGTGTCGTAGCATCACGGTGATGCTCCTTCTGGTTGCGGATGTATGCGACGACAGTCGCAATCGAGTGTTTGCTCACCGTGAATGCTCCATATGCACCCTGCCACTTGAAGAATGTGCCCGGCGCTAACTCATGGGTAATCAGGTGTGAGCTTGCTCCTTTGATCTCGCCCACAAGTTTAGCAATGGTGATCGTTGTGGGAAAGCCAGCCAGCAGATGAATGTGGTCAGCGACACCACCAATAGCCAGAGGTTGGCAACCCAGCGCACGGCACTTGTCAGCTAAGGCTGCATAGAGCCGTGGTTCAACCTCGGGAGCAATCAAGGGAAGCCGATCCCAGGTTGCCCACACCAGATGTACATAGAGTTGTGTGTAGGGAGCCATGATGTCACTATTTCCAAGGTGTCATCCGCACATCGGGTGCGCATTCAGATACACCATTTAATTGCCGAAGGGCTGATTACAGGGCCGCCGTCGCGCTAATGAACTTTGAGCATTTAATCGGGTAGCCGGCGACCACCCACGCCCGGCGGCCCAGGCCGCGGGCTACCACCTGCGAAGCCGGCCTACGCCGGCTCCGGCAGGCCGCGTCGGCGGCCTTCGCGAACGTAGCCGCGGCCTTCAGGCCCACGGCGTGCGGCGGTGTGCCGTTCCCGATTTTTTCAGCAAAGTTCATAAGCGCTTGGCTCCTGATTGCCAAGCCCGCCTGCACGGGCTATGCCGGATTTAATTTCTGGAGTCCATAAGCCGCCCTCGGCTTGCGGATGCGAAGCCCGCCTCCGTGGGCTGGATAAGGCCGCGCAGGCGGCCTTCGCAACGCTTGCCCGCGCCTTCAGGCGCCGGGCCGACACCGGGAAGGCGGTCTTGATGGAGTTGCGCTCGTTGGTCTTGACGCGCTCGACGATGTCGATGAGATACACCACACCCTCACATTGCAGAAGTCTAAAGCATCTTTGCTCTTCGTTTGCGAATATACTCCTCATCGGTCTCGCCTATTCCCATATATCTGAACAGGACATGATCGATGACGTCTTGAATGGGCTTTGACGCCGCGCTTAGCCCAGAACGCTCTCGCCTGGTCGTGAGATGTCGGCTAGCTTCAATTTGAGCAATTCTCCGACTACAAGCGCTCAATGCTTCCATAACGTCAGATGGCATCTTACCCGGTTCTCTGCAAGCACTCTCTAGGATATCACGCAATTGATACCAATTGTCCGCATCAAAATGCGTCTTCCAATCCAATCCTATAGAAGGGATCTCCGAAGGAATAGGAAGTGCATTGAACTGGTAATTATTCACTTTCGAGTTTGAACTTCCTATTCGGAAATACCAATCCAGCAATTCTGAATTCAGGAGAAGTACCAAAAAATCAAGATCAACAGAGCATTCGCTCTCTGTTACATAACTTACGGTGTCAAAACAGAAGCGACCTGCGTTTATCCGTGCAGCAATTAGCCGCCTGAAATTATTCTGAGGAGCACTTCTTTGAAAGCCTACTCTCTCGAAACGGTGGTCGAAAGCCTTTGATCCCTCCTCAACATCAGCGAGAAATGCTTGCCGGTTGAGAAAGAGAGTAGTTCCCTGAGAGGCTTCACGAACACA
>DAOTXR010000055.1:0-4165 GCA_034435375.1 Anaerolineae bacterium | reverse complement strand
CCCCCCCCCCCCCCCCCCCCCCCCCCCCCCACCTCCCCAACCTGTCAAGCTGCAACGACCGATTCTGAACCTTGCCTGATTTGCTCATGAATCGCCCATTGCCTGCTCCGATGTCGGCCCAACGGTCAGCGTTCAGCCGCGCGCGGAGCGAAGCGAAGCGCGAGCGGAGCACAGTCGGCTTGAAGCGCGGGTTAGCCCGCCGCCCTTTTAGGATGATGCAAACTCCGCTATGGCTACCTGCCGCTTCGTAGCAAAACTTTGACGGTGAAGCTTGATGCGCTCAATCTCGTGCAATGTCTCCGCCGTGAAATAACTTTCACCACAGTGGGGACAACTTACCAGCGGAATGTTCTCAATGACTAGCAGGTTATCACCCTTGCCATAACTGCGAGTCACGTAGCGAATGCGCGCGCCTTCTTTACCACAAATGTCGCAAACCATAGCGTCTTCTCCTACAAACGGTACACCGTGATGATGACCAATTTGCCCGTGAGACCAATCTTACCAACTACCACGATGTCATCGCCTGTTACAGTGTGTCCTCTGACCAGATACTTCCACTCGCCTGTTTGGGCATCCTTCTGCCGCTCCACAACTTCTCCTGTGAGAATGCCACGCTCTACGTCAAAAATCGTCAATTCATCATCACTCATTTCCTCTTCAGCGTGCAAGGTCATCACGTACTGGCGGCTACGAACCTTATCACGCATTTGCTTCAAAATGCGTTGGACCACAGATTTCTCCACACAAACGATGGCTATGCTGTAATTTTACTCGATTCTGTGCCACAAAAGGCGGGCTAACGGCCTGGGCTTCAGCCGCCGCCCCTGCGAGGATCACATCGCTAGATCGGGAAAGCGTTTGTCAAAATCCGAACGATCTTGAGCGCACCGGCAGGGGCGGTCGGCTGGAAGCTCGTATTCGGCGGCAGTCGTTTTATAGCTTTCGAATGCGATCGCTTGCGTTTTGCTGTTCAGCCGTATGCGCTGGTTGTCGCCTTACGTCGTGAGGATTTGCACCAGTTTAGTGAGCACCTCCTGCATTTTAGCCGTGCTGATGGTTCCGACTCGATAGAGGATGATGCTGCCCTCGGCTGTAAAGAGTCGATTGGGACGGACGTTACTCGCCTGCCGCAAACCACCACCGGTAAAGTCGCGATCGGACAGCGGCACCGCATAGCTGTCGGCAACCGCTTGGCTCGTGATCTGGCACAAGATGACGTCGTCGCCGGTGAGCGTCGCTACCACTAAGGCCGGGCGCTTCTTAGCCGCGCTCAAGTCCGAAAATGGAAACGGCGCAACCACCACATCGCCCTTTACAAATGCGCCCATGCTGCATCTTCTTCGGGGCGATCCCAATCACGACGTAGCACGGCTTCAGAGGCCAGCATCGTCGCATGCGCATCCGTGTCGGCGTCCAGCAAGAGATCGGCCAGATCGCGTTCCAGTAAATACGAGACAAAGTCATACACGACGATCAACTTTTCGGGTGGCAAGTGCCGCAGGCGCTCGTCAATCTCGGCAATGGTCACGGGTGGCATCATCACGCCTCCTTTACAGCCGGCGGTATGGACTACTGTGCATCATCAAGCCGCATGATACCACATCCCGTACCGTGACAAGCGGGTGTCAAGATGAGGAAGGCATGTTGGGCGGCAACTTTGCAATTGAGATTTTAATGGAATTGCAACCCATTACTCAATCAAAGATACCAAGAATATCCCAGCGGTCTTTCCATTGCTCAAGTCTGCTCTCATCAATCGAGTGATGCGTTGAATCTGGATTTCCAGGACGTATTCCACCGTGCTTTTCAGATAGGCTTGATGTGCCTGGTAGATATCGTCTCTTATCCACCACTCCGGGACAATCCAGTAACGTGGAGATGTTTGCACATCACCCAGGTCAACAAACACCCAAAAGTTATGTTCATCATCTTTGGGTGCCGTTGGCTGACTACCAACGATACTCGAATGCCAGTTCTTCCCGCCACGCTTGGTTTTGACTTGAATGTGAATAGTGCGGCATTCTTCACTGTTGCACGCAATGATATCGATTCTGGGCATATTTCCAGCAAAGGGCACGGCGAATGCACCCCGTTTGTTCAATTCGGCAACAACGAAATATTCGCCAGCACGCGCAACTTGTTGATTTCTTGCTCCACGTGACCCTGCCACGGCAAAACACTCCCTGTGCTGTTCAGATACAGCCGCCTAACGGCTTGCGTTAGCCGCCGCTGACCAACGAATTTGACCTTACACTTTCGCGGCGGTCAGCGGTCGGCTGCACGCCGTGTTGGGTTCGGCCCCTGCGGAGCCACGCCACACTTGACCTGCACAATAACACGCCGAAGTCAAACCGCCCAACCGCCGGGCGTTCGCGTCAAACTGCATGCCTGTCTCAGCGACGAACGGCCCGTTCATCACGCACATACGGAATGTGATGTTCTTCCAGCCACTCGATCGCAATCTCTGCGAAAGCCGCCTGCCGATAAGCGAACCATGTATCGAGCAGGTCGTGTCGATCCAACGTGTCTTTGAAGCGCCGAAACGCGCCCGCGCCATGAATCTGATCTTGAAGTTCTCGACTTAAGTCCGCGTCGTCGACCGCGAAACAAAAGCGTTGCATGATGGCCCATTCGTGAATTTCAAACTTGCTGGGGAGCGGCAGATAATCCGTTGAAGACAGGACTTCTCTCGCGGTCGGAGTCTCGTCTGGCTCCCACTCTGCGTCCTCGTCGAGATCGTCGCCCCGTTCCACCGCCTGAATTTCTTCAGTGCTGAGGGTCACAAGTTCGCCGGTCAGTTGATTGATGTAAGCATGAAACTCGTCACCGAAGGTGTCCATCTCATCGATGACGGCCTGAAGGGATACCGGCAGTGTCATATGGACTTAACCTACCGCACTTGTTCGGCCTACCCGCGTACCCAACGTCAACCGTTAGCCGCCCCGCTGGCAGCCGCCTGAACCGAGACGAGCGTCGGTACGAGACAGCACCAGCAAACTGCGGATGTTCGCCGTCGAGCGGTGGAATGTGCGTGTTGAGGGCGACTGAGTCACCGCGCGCCGGGATGACTCTAGAACGCCGCAGTTTGCGGCCCTAAGTCGTGCCCAGCTCCTCGCCCGCGCCAGCGGGGTCGGCTGCACGGGGTGTTGGGCTGCTGAGCTAGAATATCGTTCCCCACGAGTGTCCCAACAGGTAGATCTTGTCCTCGTCAAAGCGGGCGCGGAGTATCTCGGTCAGCTCAATGATATCCGAAACATATTGATCCACCGTTAGAGCTGATCTGGGATTGAGGGCTAGATAGGACTTCCCACAACCACGCTGTTCCCAGATTACAACGACAAAATGCCTTTCCAATTCCTGGTTGAAGCGCAGAACCCGCCCTGCTTCAGTTCCGCCAGGCCCGCCAGAGAGGAACAACAGCACAGGGTTGTCTATGCTCTGACCGCGGATGATAAGCCATTGATCCACCCCGCCCAAATTGACTCTCTCCAGCGAGGCAATGCTGTTTGGGAGCGGCTTCCCGTCATCCCCCAGGATAGGCGGTGTGTAGGCCAGCCATTGGGAAGCCATGACGATGACGGCCAAGATGAGGATCAAAGCAAGTATGACGGTCATTTCCCCTCGCAATCTCAACAGCCACGGCATGACACGCACCCGCGACCGAGTCCATGCCGCGACAATCAGGTTGATGAGCAGTGTGCCGACAAGAGCCAACACGACAACAGCCAGAGCAAGGACCAAAATGCCCAATGCAGCCAGCTCGACAGTGGCGGTTGTGGTGGGCGCGAGAAGAGAGCGCAAGCCAATGAAGTACACAGTCAGCACGATTGCCACGAGTAAAGGTAGCAGATAGCGGTGTCGTCCCAGCCAGGACATCCTTCCCACTTGCGGGCAAGTCTTTCCTGTAGAGGTAGTTTCCTTAGTCATCTAAGTATCCTTGTTATGTTATGATCACTGTTCGCAAGTTTCTTAGTTCAGTGGTCGTAGAGATGGACGCCTCCTGTCTTACAAGGGTGTTCACTGCCGCCCAACGGTCGCGTTCAGCCGCGCCGCGAAGCGCAGCGGAGCGGCGTCGGCTGGAACGCGGTGTTAGCCCGCGCCTTGCCTACGAAGATGACGCTGTACCATCTTGAACCCAAGCGTATCTGGCGTTGATGTATTC
>DAOTXR010000054.1:0-46154 GCA_034435375.1 Anaerolineae bacterium | reverse complement strand
TGGGTGGGGGGGGGGGGGGGGCCCCTCGCCCAGTGTGTTGACGGCTACCTCATCCTGAGCATCATGACATTGGTTTGCGATATACCGTCTCCATCCGCATCACCTCGAACCCCACGCTCTGATACAGTTGGAACGCGCCGTTCGGGTTTTCGGTGTGCACGCCGAGCGCTGCCTCGGTCATGCCGCGCTCTTTGACAGCGTGCAGGCTCTGCACCAGCAGCGCCCGCGCAATCCCCCGCCGACGCCACGGCTTGCGCACGCTGATGTCCTCCGTCCAGCCGCGCTGGCGACCATACTCCGCGTTTTCGTCAGGGTTGATGAAGCTCCGCACCTGGCCAACTACCTGATCGCCTTCCCAGGCGATGCGCCACAGGGATGTGTCTGTGTAGGGGAAGGACAGGTAGTTCTGGTAGTCTTCCTCCCCCGGCTCGACAAACGACCAGTGGTCGCGGAAGGCCTCGATGGCCGCATCCCAGATCGCACGCAGGTGCTCCGGCTTGACCGGACGGACCTCCACACCGGGCGGCAGGGGGGCCTCAGGGATGTTTTCCAGGTCGGGTCGCACCATGATCGCCCCGTAGGTGACGGGCCGATAGCCCTCATTCTGGAGCAGAGTGTGCCTGCCCTGTTCGCCGTCCCAGGCGGCATTGGTGAAGAGACGTGGCCCTGTGTCGGGGTGCTGTGTGGCGATCTCGCGCAGGCGGCGTTCCTGCCAGCGCAGCATGGCCTGCCCGATTCCCCGCCGACGCCACGCTGGCAGCACCCAACCGAAGTTGATGTATAGCCGCTGGCCATTCGGCTCGGCAGCCCAGGTCACCCGCCCGTAGCCGATCACGTCACCGTCCACTTCGGCGAAGATCATGTCCTGGTACGGGTCGCAGTTGCGCAGCAGCGAGTAGGCGCGGGCGATCTCCTCCACACTGTCCACACGCTCCACCTGATCGGCTTCCTTGCAGCCGGTTAGCACGGCCACCATGTGCAGGTAGTCCGTCTCGCCGCGAAAGCGCCGGAACGTCAGACCGGGAACTTCCGGCCCATCCGGTAAGAGAAGAGCATTGGTTGTCGGTGTTAACGTTGTCATAGGGTATTATTCCTTCTCAATCCATTGGTTTGCGGTAGATCAGTTGCATCTTCTGGGTACGGAAGCCCATGCTCTCGTACAGTCGCAGGGCCTGGTTGGGATTGTCGGTGTGGACCGTCAGGGCGGCCTCTTGCATGCCGCGCTCCTTGAGAGCGCGCAGGGCGCGCGCGATCAGCGCCCGCGCGACCCCCCGCTGACGCCACGGCTTGCGCACACAGATGCCTTCCGTCCAGCCGCGTTGGCGGTTGTAGCAGGCGTTCTCCTTCTGGTCGATGAAGGCATGCACTACCCCCACCACCTGATCGCCCTCCCAGGCCACCTGCCACAAGCTGGGGTTGAAGTCAGGATCGTGGATCATACGCTCATAGTCCGCGTCGTCGGGGCTACCCTCGCCCCAGTGCTCGCTGAAGGCTTCGCGGGCAGCCTCCCAGATGGTGCGCCAATGCTCCGGCTGCACTGGACGGACCTCCAGGCCCTCAGGTAGAGCCATCTCAGGGATGTCTTCCAGGCCAGGGCGGACCATCAGGGCCTCAAGGGCAGCCGGGGCGTAGCCCTCGCGACGCACTAGCGCGTTGCGGGCGATCTCACTGTCGTACACCACGTCCTGGAAGAAGCGTGGGCCATCCAGGGGGTGCTGTGTGGCGATCTCGCGCAGGCGGCGTTCCTGCCAGCGCAGCATGGCCTGCCCGATTCCCCGCCGACGCCAGCCGGGGTCCACGTAGCCGAAGTGCACGTAGATGCGACTGCCACGGTTCTCCTGAAACCACTCCACACGCCCATATCCGATCACCTGGCCTGCCGCCTGGGCAAAGATCATGTCTTGGTAGGGATCGGAGTTCTTCAGATGGGCATAGCTGTAAGCCACCTTCTCGACAGTGCTCACCCACTCCAGGCCGTCCACCGGGCGGCAGGCGTTGACCACCGCTATCATTCGGGCATAGTCTGGCTCGCCCTGGAAGCGGCGGAACATCAGCCCGTCCACATTCGGCGCATCGGGCAGAGTGAGGGTCGATAGGGTGGTAGAAGAGGTTGCCATGTTGTTTTTCTCCTCCAACTGATCAGGGGTGGTCGGTGTTGAGGCAATCATGCAAACATCCTTATGGCCATCCGCCTGATGGGATTGCCGGGCAGGGGTGAGATACGCCTCGCCCCCGCCCACTCATGAGATTACAGCGTGCAGTCACGCAACACGACGATGTGATAGCCGCGCTCCAGCGCGTCGAGGCATGTCTGATACACCCCCAGACGCAGCCCAAACCCGATCACCACCAGCGTCTCGATCCTCTGCTCCGCCAGGTATTGCTCGAACTGTGGTTCGGAGAAGGGACTGAGGGTTGTCTTCGGGAAGTCAGGCTCGTCCTCGTGCGGCGCGATGGATGGCGCGTACATCGTGCCTGGCGCTCCAGCGGGCAGCGAGTTGTTGTGGGTATAGACCACCGACATTTCCAGGCTGCGTGCGCTGGCCAGGGCAGCGGCGATGCGGCTCCCGATCAGTCGGTGCGCTGCGCTGCCCGCAGGCCATTCGCCATCGCAGTCGATGACCAGCAGGACCATCCTGCTCACAGCTCCGCCCGACCTTGCGCTGCACAACTCCGCCAGATATGTCTCGGACTGCCGGATGTCCAGATGAGCCGTCGAGATCAGCCTGGCCTTGCCGGGTGAGTGCGCCTGCACGGCGTCTGTCAGGCACAGGCTGCCAGCATCGCTTGTCTCGTGGCTGCGGATAAACCGGTTTGTTGTCAAACTCATCGCTCACATACTCCCTCGGCAGGGGCGCACGGCAATAGCTGGTGTGTTCGACCCTCTGCCGTCTATCCGGTCTCATTCCAGTGAGTGCTGGGGGGGCCGCCTATCAGGTAGGGGGCCGCCATGCCGCAGCGGGCCGTTGTGTCAACCAGGGCGGATATGCCTGTCATGGTCAGCGTACTCATAGGTCCTTCTTCTCCTTCTCCTGAAAAGTTGGGGGTCATGTTCAGAACAGGCGCAGAAAGCGCTCCTGTGACTCGCGGCGACGTTTCCGTCAGGTCCCACGATCTCGGAGCGCGACTGTGGCGTTTTGTGTGGTCTTGGAGTGAAAACAAAACGGCCACGGGTCTCTGAGTTCACCCGTGGCCGCCAATCGGAGGAAGGTATTACTTCGTCGATTAACGATCCGCAGGCGCACTCCGAGAATGGAAAGCTAGCCCACCGGCATTGCCGCGAGCAGCAACGGAGTAGTTGCACTTAACTTTGGCTTCCATCTCGTCGCGCCTCCTTTTCTTGAGGATTTGACGCAGTGTACCATGCCCTCAGCGTGCTGTCAATGGATGGCTGGCCAGTTTTGAGGGCTAGGGGGTCAGTTTTTTACCTAGTCGGGTGGCCAGGGTGGACCGTGGGCAGGGCGAATCCCGGCATGGCCAGCGGACCAGTTATTGTCCAATGCCGATGGACGTTCTCCTGCGCCCCCCTACACCTGCACGATCCCGTTCGTCGAGCCAGACCGAGAGCCTTCGCCAGTCGCCGGGCTGCCTCCGCTCATCCCCGCTCTCCGATTGTCACGCTGACGGTCTGCACCTTCCCGCCGCGCACGATCCGTAGGGGAACTTCGCGCCCCACGCGGTCACCGCTCAGCAGCGCCAGCAGATCATCGAGCGTCCGCACCGGCTCGCCGTCCAGCGACACAATCGTATCTCCCAACACCAGTCCGCCATGCTCAGCAGGACTGCCCGGCTCGACCATGGCCAGCAGCAGCCCTGTCGATTGGCCAACCTCGGCAGCTAACGAGTCGGGTAAGCGCACGGGCTGTGCACTGACTCCCAGGTAGCCCTGGCGGACGTGCCCATGCTCGACCAGCACAGCGACCACCCGCCGCAGCGTCGGCACCGGGATGGCTACGCTCACGCCGCGCATCAGCGCCGAACTATTCAGCCCGGCCACGCGGCCTGCCACATCCACCAACGGTCCGCCAGAGAAGCCGGGGTACATCGTCACATCGGTCTGCACATAGCGGTCGATCAAGCCGCCGGGCGGCGTGCGCCAGCTCTGGCCCAGGGCGCTGACGATTCCCAGCGTCGCCTGGGCGGCGCGGCCAGGCCGGCCCAGCGCCAGCGCCAGGCGGCCCACCCGCAGCGAGTCCGGCTCGGCCCAGGCCGGGACTGGCAGCCCTGTGGCCTCGGCCTGTAGCACGGCAATGTCAGTCGTTGGGTCGCGCCCAACCAACGCAGCAGCGACCGTCTGGCCGTCCGGCAGCCCTACGGCGATGTCTTCGTCGCGGGTGACGACATGATGGGCGGTGACGATCAGGCCCTCGGCGGACCACACGATGCCGCTGGCGGGCATGCGCTGCCGTCCTTCGACGCGCACCAGGCTCACGCTGGCCGCATCCACCACATCCGCCAGCGCATCAGACAGGTCAGAGAGTGTATTGGTCATGGTCGGTGTTCCTCCTGACAGTGGTTGGCCGAAAGCATTTTCGGCTGCTCCCTCAGTGCTTAAGGCTTGTGTTCTGAAGAAGAGTCTGGCACATCGATGCCGAAAGGCGCCTCCATCCTTCGGGTAGTATCGACCTGGAAAAATGGGGAGGATCGTGACGCGCAAAACAGCCCTCACCGCTGGGGTTCCTGCCCCAGACGAGGAGCATCTCCCCTTCTTCTCTGGACTCACAATTCACCAATCGGTGCTATAGTTGAAGATGCCCGGTGGGAACTTGACAGGAAGGGTTCACCTCTGATGGACGCTCCTGCGCCAACCGGGCAGGGGTTAGCGTGAGGCTGAAGCGATGCGAGGCTCTGGCCATCGAACTTCCCTCAGGCGTCAGGCGCGCTCCACAACTGGCTGCGTGGGCAGTATGCGGCGGTCGGCGAGGGATGGATTTCCCGGAGGTCACCTATGTCTGACGTCATCTGCCTGGGCGAGCTGCTCATCGACCTGGTCTCGACCGAGACGGGGGTCGCGTTGATCGACGCCCCGGCCTTCAAAAAAGCGCCGGGCGGCGCACCGGCCAACGTCGCCGTAGGGCTGGCCAAGCTGGGTGTGACGGTCGGCTTCATGGGCAAGGTGGGCGACGACGAGTTTGGGCATTTTCTGGCCCGCACGCTGGCGGAGAACGGCGTGGCCACCTCTGGCCTGCGTTTCTCAGATCGCGCCCGCACTACCCTGTCGTTCATCGCCGCCCGCGCCGACGGCGTCCGCGAGTGCATGTTCTACCGCCATCCTGGCGCAGACATGCTGCTCGAACCGTCTGAGATCGACGTGCGGGCCATCCAGGCGGCGCGCATCTTCCACTTTGGCTCGATCACGCTGATCGACGAGCCATCGCGCAGCGCTACTCTCCATGCTGTCGAGACTGCCCGCCAGGCTGGGCTGCTGGTCTCCTACGATCCCAACCTGCGCCTTAGCCTGTGGCCCAGCGCTGAGGCTGCCCGTCAAGGGATGATGACTGGCTGGCCATTGGCCCATGTCATTAAGGTCAACCGGGAGGAGGTAGAGTTCCTGACTGGCCTCACCGACTTACAGGCGGGAGCGAGCCGTCTATGGCATGACCGTCTGAAGGCGCTGCTCATCACCGATGGGGCCAGTGGCGCATATTATGTGACTGCCACACACCACGGCTATGTGCCCGGCTTTAAGGTCGATGTAGTCGATACAACCGGGGCGGGCGACGGGTTTGTGGCGGCCTTCCTGGCCCGGCTCCTGGGCGACGAGGCGCTGCTGGAGGAGCCAGGACGGATCGAGGCGGCCCTGCGCTACGCTAACGCTGTCGGCGCGTTGACGTGCACCCAGCGCGGCGCTATTCCGGGGCTGCCCACCCCGGCTCAGGTCGAGGCCATGCTAGGGAGGCGCTGAAGGCCCCGCCAGCATGGCCTCATGGCTGGCCAGAATCACTTCTTGCTGCGCTGGATCTCGGCGCGGGCGTAGGTCAATGCCTCTTGGACGCTGCGGAACAACATGGTGTCGATGCTGCCATACTGCTCCTGGCGCAGCGCCTTGACGGCCAACTCGGCCAGCTCACCGCTGCCCACAAACAAGTAGCGCATGTTGGCTTCGACGAACGCCCTGCCGCCCAGGGCCTTGATCTCCTGGCGGGCATCTCCCAGCACGGCTACCAACTCGCTGAACGAGAGTTCGACGCTGCTGATGTCAACGATCAGGTAGTCGATGCCAGGCGTCTCGGCCACGATCTCCATGATCTGGCGATCAGTTTCTTCAGGCCCTGGCAACATGATTCCCTGATCTATGCTCTCCGTCACCGTGATGAGAGTGATTGGCTCGTCGGGCAGCTTCTTGATCTGGACCGGCATGGCACCCTCCTTGGGTTGCAGGCGGTGGTCATGCCGGTCAGTATACCGCAGCACAGCCGTGTGTGCTTGGGGAACGGTCTCGGCGGGCTGTTCTCCTACTGCCCTGCCGCGCTCTGCCGCCGCAGCCCCGGCAGCATCATGATCAGCGTCAGCCCCATCAGCGAGACCAGGATCGCCAGCGACACGCCGTCTTGGACCACAAAATCGACCACCCTCTCCAATGCAGATATCTCCGGCAGCACACCTGCCTCGAAGAACTCGTGCAGGCTTCCAAAGGCCAACCACCCTGCCAGGACGATCAACACCAGCCCGGTGACGGCAAAGAAGCGCCGCAGGTCGATCCGCAGGCTGCCTCGCACCAGCAGCACTCCCAGCACTGCCGCCAGCGCCAGGCCCGTCAGCCCTCCCACTAGGTTGATCAGGTCTGACGCGGCTGCCAGCGACAGCGCCGCCAGGAACAGGATGATCTCCACCCCCTCGCGTGCGACCATGAAGAACACGAACCCCAGCAAACCCCACCCCTGCCGACCGGTCTGACCTTCCAGCGCGGTGAGCGCTTCCAACTGCCCCTCGACCCGCTGTTTCACCGTGCGTGAGGCGCGGCCCATCCAGACCACCAGGCTGATGACCAGCGCCGAGGCGACAGCCAGCAGCACGCCCTCCACCAGTTCGTTCTCCGGGTCAAAGCCGATCAAGCTGAAGCCGACAGCGCCCGCTGCGCTGGCCAGTATGGCCAACCCTACTCCGGCGTACACCCAGCGATGCAGGTCGCTGCGCCCGGCGCGGTGGAGGTAGCCGAGGATCAGGCCGACGATCAGCGCGATCTCGATGCCCTCGCGCAAGGTGATGATAAAAGCTCCCATTGGACACTCCTTGTGAGGTGGTTTGCCCCGCGCCTGAGGGCGCAGAGCATAATTATGATATTGTAGATAAAAATATGGTTAATATTACACAATAAGATGCGCTTTCTCCACTAATAGATGTCATCCCTAACCCGTGATCAACTTCCCGTCTACACCTGAGCAGGAATGGACAGGGTAGCCCTCATCCTCACTCCCCCCAGCATGGCCCCCTCCTGCGCTTTGAGTCACGCCGGACGTGTCTTTGACCAGACCATCACGGCTGTCTATAATGCCTTCGGCTGGTTCATCCGCACCGCTGCCAGGAGAGTGGCGTCTGTCAATAGCTCACACCAGAAATTCCGCTGGCCGCCGCGCAGCCTTCTGCATAGCCGCAGCGTTCCTGCTTGTGGTTTATGCCGGGCTGCGCTGGGCGTTCCTGTTCAGGCTACCCGTGTTCGTCGACGAGGCTAACGGCCTCAACTGGACGCGCGACATGCTGATGGGGCATCCCTTCGAGGCGCTGCCCCATGCCCGCTGGCTCGACACTGCCGTGTGGGCTTTGTTCCGTCCTCTCGGCCCGGAGTCGCTGTGGTTGGCGCGCGCTGTCGCCGGCCTGTTTGCGCTGCTGGCCGGGGCCTCAGCCATCGGTGTGGGACGCAGGTTGCACTCTCCAGCGGCAGGGCTGTTGGCCGGCGCTCTGATGCTGGTGCTGCCCCTGGCCGTGTTTTTTGACCGCCAGGCGCTGGCCGAACCCTTCTTGGCCGCGTTCGGCGGCGTGGCGCTCGTGGCCGCGCTCGACCTGGCCCATCGTCCGCGCCTCGCGTTGGCGGGCGTGACCGGCGCGGCGCTGGCGGCGGCCATGCTCGCCAAGTTCAGCGGCGTCTGGCTGGCTCCCGCTCCTCTCGTGGCGGCTCTGGTGATGGCCCGGCCCGGCCTGCGTCGGAGGGCGATAGTCTGGGCCATTGCCGCCACACTGTTCGCGGCGGCGGTTGTGCTGGGCGTGCTGGCCATCGCCGATCGCAGCCTGGAACCCCACCGCTCGATGCTCAACCCGGCCTACAGTTGGAGCTGGACGCACTTCACTGGCGGCGCTGGGGGGTTCGATCTGGCGTCGTGGGCGCAGGATCGGCAACAGGTGGCCCGTACCCTGATCGATCATCTGGGCTTTTTCTTCACCTGGCCGGCGGCGCTGGCGGCTGCGTTGTCGCTCGCGTTTGCCGTGGGCGGCCCGCATCGACGGCCTGTCGTGTGGCTGTGGCTGGCCGGGATCGGCCCCTTCGGGGTGTTGCTCCTGCTCACCAACTGGCTGCCTGCCCGCTATATGATGCTGTTCCACGCGCCGCTGGCCGTGCTGGCTGCGCTGACCACCGTGCGCCTGGCCGAGCTAGGACCTGGCCGCCCGCCGCTGGCCGGCGCAGCGCGGAGCGCGGGGCTAGCGCTGGGTGTGCTGATGGTGGCCTGGCCGATTCCTCGCACGATCCGGTTGCTGGTCGCCCCAGCCAACACTCCCATGCCCACCCTGGAGTACGTGCCTTACTTTGCCAGCGAGTACTCAGGGCTGGGGCTTGAATCGGTGCACGCCGCCCTGGCCGCCTATGCCGCCGATCATCCCGGCCCGCTGCACGTGATCTTTGCCGGCACTTCTCGCTCGTTTCTTGCCTCGTACTGGGGCGGCCAGGCGGGCACGCTGTGGCCCTACGATGGCTCTCACGATCAACAGGTCAAGGTCGCCGGCTGGCTGCTGGCAGGCGAGTCGGTGGCCTTTTTAGACACCGATCAGATCCCCATCGATCCCTACGACGCGCAGACCAAGGCCCTGGGTGAGTTCAGAGGGGCGCTCGGCCAGACTTACCGGCTGCGTGTGGCCATCGGGCCAGGCCCAGACCTGCTCCGCGTGATGTACGGGGAAGCCTCACTGCACCCTGAGGACTACCGCCAGGAGTACCAGGCGTTGGCCGACCAGACCCCACTCGACGGGCGGGCTTGGTCAGTTTTCCCGCCGCACCAGCTCGACGTGCTGCGCACCGTGCTGGGCGGCCAGCCGGTCGATCTAGCGCCAGTCGGAGAGCAGTGGCCCATCGATGTCGAGGCTGCCGGAGACACTCTGGCCGAGGTCGCTCGCACCCACTGGATGGTATCGGCCATCTTCTTGAACGAGCAGGGCGTGGACCCTGAGCGCCGTGTAGAGCGGTGGATGGCTAACCACCTCTATCGCCTGGGGGAGCGCTGGTATGGCCCGCTGCGGGTCGTCGATTACGTCAGCCCAGTGGGCGAGGACAGCCTCTCGCCCGTCCAGGCTTCTTTCGGCGGGCTGATGGCGCTCGACCAGGCGGCCGTGGCGCTCACTGACACGCCTGCGGGGTCGATGCTGCTTGTCGATCTGGAATGGCACGCTATGGCCCGTATCGAGCGTCCGTACAAGGTGGCCGTGCACGTTCTGTCCGCAGAGGGGCAGATCGTCGCGCAGCACGACGGCGTGCCGGGGGGATGGCTGGCCCCGACCACGCTCTGGACGCCCGGCGAGGTGGTCACCGACCGGTTGGCCATCGCCTTGCCGGGCGACCTGCCGCCGGACTGCTGCCAAGTGCAGGTGGCCGTCTATGATGAAGAAACCCTTCAACGCCTGCCGCTCGACTCCGGGACCGGCGACTCGCTGCTGATCGGACGCCTAACCCGATGAGTACATCACCGGCGCTCGATCAGCATGGCTTCTTCTTTGCCCAGCCGCTCGACGATAGCCGCAAGGGTGGGGACTAACCACGCCAATCCAAATGAACCCGTTGGCGGCCAGCAGCGCAACGCCGATGACATCGGCATGCTTCTGAGAGACCCGCCGGATCACGAACAGCGCCGCCAGCGCCAGCCTCAGTGCGACACGGAAGATCGGCGCGAGGTCCATAGCATCTTCCCCAGTGAGGCCACCCTCGGCCCCTCATCTCAGCCCACTCGCCAGCAGCGCCAAGACAACCACTATCGTTGCCAGCGCCCCCGCAGCAGCCGCCACACCGCCCCAGCGCAGGGGGACCTGTCTGCTGCCATCCGGTATGAGCGGCGTGGCCGGATCGAAATACGCCATCAGTTGGTCGAGAGTCGGTGTGGAAACCCCGCTGCGCCGCGCCAGCGCCATGAACTCACTGGCAAAGTGATGGACATCGCTGCGGGCCGCCTCGGCATGTCGCGATAGAGCGACTTCCATGCGCCTGTCGGCCAGCACGCGCTGCAAGAGGAAAATCGTTAGTGGCTCCGGCGCCCAGGCGAACAGCCTGAAGAGAGGCGGTGTGAAAGGGATGCCCAGCGCCCGCATGACACGGGCCGCTTCTTGAAACGCGCGGACAGCCAGCACGACAGCGTCGCGTGTGCGAGCCAGTCGGGTGTGGTCGGTCCCGGCGGCATACAGCGCCCCACCCAGCGGCACGATCAGCGCGGCATGGCACTTGAGCCAGGCATCCATATCCGTGCGAACCTCAGTTTTTATCCCGATGCAGGTGAGCATCAGCGCCACTTGGCGTGTGCGCGGCCTGATGCTCCCGTCCGGCTCGCCGAGAAGAACTCTGGCAGGCCGCTCGACGGTGCCGCCCAGCGTGGTGACCGCATGCCCCTGGAAGAAACCCGCCGCGCCGGGGAAGCCGATCAGCGCACGTTCGCCGAGCGCCTCGGTGAACACCTCCGGACCGGCGGCATTGTTCATCAGGAATAGCACGTGGGGTGTAGTTTTGTTGGCGGCCAGCGCCGGCAGGGTCTCCAGCGCGTGATGCTTGCGCATGACCACCAGGATCAGGTCATATTCGTCATCGGGTTTCAACGCTTCGACCACCGGCACGCGAGTGACGGTTTCGACGCCAGAGGCGAAATCTCTCAGCACAATGCCGTGATCTCGCAGGTCCTGGAGGCGCTGACCACGAGACAGGATCGAGACGGCACGGCCTGCCTCATATAGCCGGGCCGCGAGCAGACTGCCCAGCGGGCCAGCCCCGTAAACCAGAATCCGGCTTTCCATCGATCACAACCTCCCTCAGCCTTCCAGAAATGTCTCGATGGCCTCAATATACTCATCCTGCTTCAGAACCGAGGTGGCGTGACCTCCCTCAGAGAACAGGTGCACCTGCGCCTGGGGGTACATTGCCGTCATGGCCTGACGCACTGGTTCGGGGGTGGCAGGGTCGTCTTCCGACATCAAGAGCAGAATGCGGCCCGGCCAACCCTTCAGATCGTCGGGGGTGAAGGGGACGTTCTCGGCCAGATCGACCGTGCGGACCATCAGGCTGATGATCTGGGCCTTGGTCAGGTGAAAGCTGACAATCTCCTCAAAGTGCGCCACCAGAAAGGCGCTCTCCGGGCTGTCATCCTGCGGCATCAAGCGGCGCATGGTCTGCCTGAAAAATGCCCGCAGGACCGGCTGAGGCGCGATCCTCAGCCAGCGCAGCATCTTGGCGATCCGTCGGCCTGTCTCACGATTGGGTAGCAGGGTGTGTGACAGGATCAGGCTGATTGAGCGATCCGGGTGACGGCGGACGAAATGCTGGGCAGCCAACCCACCTGCCGAGCCGCCCATGACGTGCACCTGCCGGATGCCCTCCCGATCCAGAATGCCGACTATCCCATCAGCCAGTTCAGCGTTGGCATCAATGGCCGGATAGTCAGGCGCGATCACACGGTAGCGCCGCCCCAGCCGCTCAATCGTCCGCCAGCTGATCTCGGCTATGCACGCCGCACCCGACAGAGCAAGGATCACCTGCTCGCCTTGCACGGTGTCAATGTAGCGCCAGTTCGTCCCTCCGATGTCTGCGCTCTTAGTAGGGTACCTGGCGCGAAATTGCTGAAGCAGAGCCACCATCTGAGGTGGAACGTTGGCATACAGCCGTGCGATCTTGGGATTTGCAAAATCAGCGCCCACGGAGATGCTCCTTTCTACCACACCCCGGGGATCAGCCGGGAGCGCGTCTGCTGGGCATAGTCGGCGTAGCCGGGCAGTTCATCGTGCAGGGCGCGATCTTCCCATGCTGTGCGGATCACGAACACGGCAACGGCGACAGCGCCGGGGATGAAAGCCGTCCACCTGCCTACCGCAATCGGGAGGGCCAGGAACTGGAGAATGACGCCGGCATAGCCGGGATGGCGTATGAAGCGGTAGGGGCCTCCGCTTGCCACCTGGTGGCCGCGCGATTCCTGCATACGGACGGTGACATCGAAATAACGGTTGGCAATCATCGCCCAGGTTAGCAGGGTGAAGCCCAGGATCATCAGCAGGTTGCCGACAACGTAAACCAGCGGCGAGACGGGAGCGGACCAGGCGTTGCGCCAATCCAGCCCGGCCACCAATGGCTGAAGGAGGATCATCACGAAGTAGATCGACAGCAGCGCCAGGTCCCATTTCTTGGTGCCAATCGTCGCCCTTTTCACGCGCTGGCCACGCTGGTTGAGCAGCTCTGGATTGCCGAAGGCCAGGGCGAGACTGAGGCCGATCCAGCAGGCGGTGTAGACGCTGGCGAAGGCCCAGCCCCCTCCCCAGTTCAGCGAGCCTGCACCCAGAAAAAGCAGAGCCGCTGTGAAGAGAGCCTGCCCAATGTGTTTGCCGATAGTGTTGACGCCGTAGATGTTGACCTTCGGCTTGGGCGATTCGATGCGTTCAGGTTGCTGAGCCATTGGTCTTTCCTTTCGATGAGGTACTCTGTCTACTCTTTTACCGCACGCTGGGCAGCAGCCGGGAGCGCGTCTGTAGATATTCCGGGTCAGCCGGATAGGAGGTCAGGAAGACGGCGTTCATTGAGTGCTCCTTAGCCCAAGTCGAGTTTCTGTCTATAGTGGTCCTTTGAATCACCACCATCCCCATTATGGCCCATGGCCCAGCCCCGTCAACAGAGCAAGCGGATTATTCTTGCCCGCTGAGCAGCGGATGATTTTTAATCAACTAAATTATAATTGAGGAGTGCTTAAATTACAATCACGACTTCTGGCAACGAGACTGCCCCTCCAACCTGCCATCCAGCGGTTCGGCGGTCTTCCTGATGCCAGTTGAGCGCTCCCCGGCGCGACTCTCCATTGGCCTCCGGTGCTGCCTGTGATAGACTCAGGCTGCCATGCAATGCCATGAGTTCTCAGTGACGGAGGTGGATCGACATGAGTGAGACGCCGCTTCCCAACGCTCCACCCAGCGACAACGGCGCAGACAAGCGCGAAACCGGCGGCGATCAATCTGGCTCTGCCGCGCCGGTCTCCAACGGCCTGCGGGCCGTCGAAACGGTGGAGCAGTTCCTGAAGGATGACGAGTGGCACCCTCAGCGCCTTGATGACTCGACCACCTACCGTGTGCTGTTCGGCGGGAAGTTTGGCGAGTTTCGCTGCTATGCTCAGGTTCACGTCGATCTGGAACAGTTCATCTTTTACGCCGTCGCGCCGGTCAAGGTGCCGGAGGAGCAACGCGGCGCAGTGGCCGAGTTCATCACCCGCGCCAACTACGGGATGCGCATCGGCAACTTTGAGATGGACTACACCGATGGCGAGGTCCGCTATAAGAGCAGCCTGGATTTTGAGGGAGCCACACTCACCTTCAATCTGATCCGCAACGCCATCTATCCCGCCGTCATGACCCTCGACCGCTATCTGCCGGGCCTGATGGCTGTGACCTTCGGCGGCAAGCCGCCGGTGCAGGCTATCGCTGAGATTGAGGGGACGGCTTCCGCGCCGGGATAACTGCCATTGCAAGACACAGCCCTCCCCGTGGGGGCAACAGCGCAGCGCACTGCGAGGGCAGGTCTGTGACCCGCCTCTGCCTGCTATGGCAAGGGTTGCTGCGCTCCGATCACGATATACTCAGGGGGACATTGGCCGCAGGTTGAGTGAGAGGGTATCTGTCTTAATGTTCACATCCGTCGAAATCGTGAAGTCCCGGCTGGCCGACCAGCAGTACATCGCCAGCGATGAGATCGCCACCGTGGTCTACCTAGCAGACCGCCTCGGCAAGCCGCTGCTGCTCGAAGGCCCGGCGGGGGTCGGCAAGACCGAGCTGGCCAAAGCGGTCGCCGCCGCGTTGGATTTACAGCTCGTCCGGCTCCAGTGCTACGAGGGCCTCGACGAGAGCAAGGCGCTCTACGAGTGGGAGTATGCCAAGCAGATGCTCTACACCCAGCTTCTGCGCGACAAGCTGGCTGACGTGCTCTCCCAAGCAGCCACGCTCTCCGAGGCTGCCGACCGGCTGGCCGCCGAGGAGGACGTGTTTTTCTCTGAGCGTTTTCTGCTGCCGCGTCCTCTGCTGCGGGCGATCAACTCCGACGCCCCCACGGTGCTGTTGATCGACGAGATCGACCGCGCCGACGCCGAGTTTGAGGCTTTTCTGCTGGAGGTGTTGAGCGACTTCCAGGTCACCATCCCAGAGATTGGGACGATTGGCGCACGCCACCATCCCACGGTATTCCTGACCAGCAACAACACCCGCGAGCTGAGCGAGGCCCTCAAGCGACGCTGTCTCTACCTGTACATCGACTATCCAACAGTGGAGCAGGAGCTTTCGATTGTGCGCATCAAGGTGCCGGAGCTGAATCCCCGCCTGGCCCAACAGGCCGTCGAGGCGGTGCACAACCTGCGTCAGATGGACCTGAAGAAGAACCCCAGCGTCAGCGAGACGCTGGACTGGGCGCGGGCGCTGGTGACGCTCAACGCCCAGTCGCTCGACCGCCAGGTGCTGGAGAACACGCTGACCGTGCTGCTCAAGTACGAGGCCGATGTGGCCCGCGCTCGCCGCGTGCTGCGGGGAGGCCCGTCGGCTTCGCAGCCCCGCGATTGGTAAGGAGTTGTCTGTTCCCTGCCGCCGGGCGGCCTCCGTGCGCCCGGCGGCGATTGATGAATCCGCCTCTCGTTCGAAAGGATGACCGATGACGCCCAAGACCCTCCCCCTGCGCAGTGAAATCCCTGTGGAGTACACCTGGAACGACACCACCGTTTTCGAGTCTCGCCAGGCCTGGGCAGCCGAGGTCCGCGCCCTGGAGACCAGCTTTGCGGCATTTGACCGTTTTCGCGGCCACCTGGCCGACAGCCCCGCCGTCCTTGCCGATTGGCTTGACGCCTGGCAGGAGACTTTTCGCCGTGTGTTGACGGTGTACTTCTATGCCTACATGACAATGGCCTGCGACACGACTGATTCGCAGGCGGCAGCCATGTCCAGCCAGTCACGCGCCCTCAGAGGACGGATGCTGGCAGCATGCGCCTTTGCCCAGCCCGAAATCCTGGCTGTGGGCCGCGACACGCTGGAGCGCTGGATGGCGCAGGAGCCGCGCCTGCCGGTCTATGCCCACTACTTCGACGATCTGTTCCGGCGGCAAGCGCATGTCCGCTCTGGGGAGGTCGAGGAGGTGCTGGGGCTGCTGGAAGGCCCGCTTGGCTCGGTGGAGGTTGTGGCCCAGGCGTTGGTCAACGGCGAGATGGCTCTGCGACCGGCGACGGACAGCGCCGGGGAATCGGTCGTGGTGGCGCAGAGCAACATCGACCAGTTGCTCCTCAGCCCCGACCGCGAGGTGCGTCGCACGGCTTGGGAGAGCTACGCCGACGGGCACCTGGCCTTCAAGAACACCCTGACGGCTAACTACGGCGTGGCCGTCCAGGGGGCTGTGATCGCTGCCCGCGCCCGCCGCTATGGCTCGTCGCTCGAGGCGGCGCTGTCCAAAGACAACATTCCGCTCCAGGTGCACGACAACCTGATCGACACCTGCCGCAAGCACCTGCCCACCTGGCAGCGCTACTGGGCGGTCCGGCGGCAGGCGCTAGGGGTCGATGCTCTTTACCCTTACGACGTGTGGGCGCCGATCACCCGCTGCACGCCGACGATCCCCTACCAGCAGGCCGTGGACTGGATCAGCGCAGGGCTGGCTCCGCTGGGCGATGATTACGTGAGCGCTCTGCGGCGCGGCTGCCTGGAAGATCGTTGGGTGGATGTGTATCCCTACCAGGGCAAAATGCAGGGCGCGTTCTCCTTTGGCGCGCCGGGCACCTATCCCTTCATCCACATGAGCTACGCTGACGACCTGTCCAGCTTCAGCACGCTGGCTCACGAGTTGGGCCACTCCATGCACTCGTACCTGACGGATCGCTCCCAGCCCGTCGTCTACGCCGAGTACAGCATGTTCGTAGCCGAGGTGGCCTCCAACTTCCATCAGGCCATGGTGCGCGCCTACCTGCTGGACCACAATCCCGATCCTGAGTTCCAGATCGCGGTGATCGAGGAGGCGATGGACAACTTCCATCGTTACCTGTTCCTGATGCCGACGCTGGCCCGCTTTGAGCGGGAAGTTCACCGGCGCGTTGAGGCAGGGGAGGCGCTCGACGCCGACGCGCTGATCGAGCTGACCGCCGATCTGTTCGCCGAGGGCTATGGCAGCGAGATGGCCTACGACCGCACGCGAGTAGGCATCACCTGGGCGCAGTTCCCCCACTTCTACGTGCCATTTTACGTCTTCCAGTATGCCACCGGCATCTCGGCGGCCAATGCGCTGGCCCGGCGCGTGCGGTCAGGGATGCCCGGCGCAGCGGAGGACTATGTGCGCTTCCTGAGCGCAGGCGCGTCGCTCTACCCAGTTGAGGCGGTGCGGCTGGCCGGGGTGGACATGGCCACGCCGGAGCCTGTCGAGGCGGCCTTCGAGGTGCTGGAAGATTATATCGACCGGCTGGAGGCGCTGGTCAAGGCGCGGAGGTAGGGCAGCGTCGGGACCTGGCCTCGCTTCCAACTAGCTTCCTGGCCAGTACAGATTTCCCTCCTCTGGGGGGTGTCATATGACATCCATTGGTGATATAATCATCCTGGCGAGTGTAAGACAATACCGTACGCGGACGTAAACCGCAGGGAAGACATGGACGATTACCCCAGTCATAGTCATCGCCAGGCATACCTGAAGGTATGCCATACCCCCTGTTAAGCAGCAGGGGCCTTCCCTCCGGCGGATTCACCTCTTTGTAGGCTGACGCTCCCGGTGGTGACATGCCCCTGTCCACAAGGCAGAGGGGCATAAAAAAACTACCCAGAAAGGAGCGTTAGCCATGATGACCTCCCGCTTCGCCAGTGCTCTCTCGATGTTCTCCCAGCAGGTCGGGACTCTGCTGGGAGAGTTCGGCGTGCGCACGCTGTCGTTCCTGAGAACCTACCGGGCTTCTCGTGCCGTCCTGCCCACCGACCTGGTCGGGCATAAGGCGTTGAACCAGAGCGAAAACTCCTGGCGCGAACTTGCCCGCCGCCAGCGCAACGTGAGGCTGCCATGATCACGATCCTCAGAAGCACCGATGTCGGCCTGGAGCGGGCCGAGAATCTGGCCGATGGCTGCTGGGTCAACCTCGTGGCGCCGGGGGCCGACGAGGTGGCCCAGCTCCATGAGGAATACGGTATTCCGCATGACTTCATCACCTCGGCGCTAGACCTGGATGAGCGCGCCCGCACCGAGCGCGACGAAAATGCCCTGCTGATTGTGCTGCGCGTCCCGCACTTCCAGGGTGAGACGTCAGACATCCCTTACGTGACTGTCCCGCTGGGCATCGTGCTCACCAGCCGGGTGATCGTCACCGTGTGCAAGATCGAGACCAGCATCATCAGCGACCTGGCATCGGGCCGCATGCGGGGCCTCAGCACCACCAAGCGCAACCGCTTTGTGTTGCATCTGCTGCTGGCGGCTGCCGGCAAGTATCTGCTGTATGTGCGTGAGATCAACCGCATGGTAGATATATTGGAGGATCGGTTGCAGGCTTCGCTCCGCAATAAAGAGGTGCTGGAGTTGCTCAAGTATCAGAAAAGCCTGACCTTCTTCACCACCGCCCTCAAGTCCAACGAGCTGATGATCGGGCGGCTGCAGAAGAGCCGACTCTTTACCATGTATCCTGAAGACGAGGACCTGCTAGAGGACGTGCTGACCGAGTTCGGGCAGGCGATGGAAATGACCACCATCTCAAGCGGCATCCTCAGCCAGATGATGGATGCCTTCGCCTCGATCATCTCCAACAATCTGAATGTGGTCATGAAGTTCCTGGCATCCATCACCATCATCCTGGCGCTGCCGACGCTGGTGGCCAGCATCTTTGGCATGAACATTCCCCTGCCGCTTGAAGATCATCCCGCAGCCCTCCTGATCATCCTGGGCGGGACGGTCGCCATTACTGTTGCCATTGTCTTCGTCTTCATCCGCAAAGATTGGCTGTAGGGGCTGTCTTGAGGCATGATCAGGGCGCCTCGCTGTGGAGCGAGGCGCCCTGATCATGTCATCGTATCGCGGTTTGGGATCAGTACGAGCTGCCGAGCAATCCTGCGATGAGCACTGCTGCAAACAAGCATACAATGACCAGTAGCACAATTCCACAGCCGATGGCCACGGGAATGATCGGGTACTTCCACAGCGTCTCGTCGGCCAGGTTGGGTTGGATTCCCCGGTAGCCGCGCTCGTTCAGCAGCGTGGCGATCTGATGGGCCAGGTCGCGGGTGGCTTTGCGGCGTTGCAGGCCCGTGCCCTGGATGCGCACCCACCGGTTGCCCGGCTCGCCCAGCGGCTGCCGCAGCTCAATCACCGGCAGCTTGGCCCAGCGCGACATGATCGCAGCTAGGCCCCAACCCAACAGACCGCCGCCGTAAGTCTGGGACAGTGTGATCACATCGCTGATCATGACGATCTCGAACGCTTCAAGCTGATCGGGGCGGAATGTCATCACCCACTTTTTGGCCAACGCGCCCATCGACTCCAATGCAATGACGCCCGCGACGGAGTCGATGCGCAGCCAGGCGGCCCGCCAGCCGATCTTCTTTCCCTGTTCGTTTTCCCGTTCGGCCATCACTCGATAACGTGGTTCTGTCATAGCGTGCTTCCTTAGCGATCGAGTAGAGTGTCAATGACGCTCATTATAAGCTTCCTGGCCTGTTCGCGACACCGAGCAGATGTTTTCGGGTGTGTTTTCACGTCTGGGGCGGTTCAGCCTCGCCCCCTGCCGGGCGCAACCGCCGACGACGGAGAGATGGGGCCAAAGTTGCCCTGAAAAAGAAACACCCTCGATGTTTCTCGCGCCGGGAGGCGTGGTACAATCTGGGCGTTGATCCCGCATCATCTAAACCAGGGGCCTGGTCATGCGACTCTTGTGGCAGTTCCTCGTGGGCTTCGTCCTCAGCGCCGCGATTGCCTTTGTTGCCTACCGCCGCCGTTCGCTCTCGAAAAGCGGTGTGCTGGGCGCTATGATGGTCGGCACGGCCATCTTTGGCTTTGGCGGCTGGGTGTGGGGTCTGCTGCTGATTGCCTTCTTTGTCCTCTCGTCGCTGCTCTCGCACTACAGACAGCGCGAAAAGGAGCGCGTCGCCGCCGACAAGTTCGACAAGGGGGGCACACGCGACATTGGGCAGGCGCTGGCTAACGGCGGGGCAGGGGCGCTGATCGCCGCCGCCTACGCCCTGACCGGGTCGGACGCGCTGTTGTTCGCCGCCTTCCTGGGCGCGATGGCCTCCGTCAACGCTGACACCTGGGCAACCGAACTGGGGGTGCTGAGCCACACGCCGCCCCGCCTGATCACCACCCTGAAGCCAGTCGAGCCGGGCACATCGGGCGGCGTGTCGCTGCTGGGAATGCTCGCCACGGCTGGCGGGGCGCTGGCCATCGCGCTGTGCGCCCTGGCCTTCATGGCGCTCGATGGGCTGTTCGGCGGCCCTGGATTGGGCGTCACAGGGCCAGCGGGCGGGCGGCTTCTCCAGGTTGTGGGGATTGCCGTGCTAAGCGGGCTGGCCGGATCGCTGTTTGACAGCCTGCTGGGCGCTACGGTGCAGGCGATTTATCGCTGCCCCACCTGCCGCAAGGACACCGAGAAGCGCCTCCACACCTGCGGCACGCCGACTCGGCGGGTGCGCGGCTGGGCCTGGCTCACCAACGATCTGGTCAACTTCGTCAGCTCGCTGGTTGGGGCAGGGATCGCGGTAGCATTGGGGCTGCTGCTGGGTTGGTGAGCTGCTGCATGAGGGGAATAAGGCCGGGGTGAGCAGACTGCTCACCCCGGCGCTTGTGAGGGAAGCGTTCTTATGGATTGGCAGGCGTGGTGTAGTAGGGGCAACCAACAAACCCCCCTTGTGCACCGCGGCCACCCCCACCGAGCATCATGCCGCCGGGGCCATAGAAGCTCCTCCGCTGGGCCGATCCGCCCTGCATGTGGCTCGCCATCCAGTCCGCCTGCTCCTGGGTGATCACCCCATCGGCGACCATCTGATCGAGAACTTTGGCGCGCGCATCGGCCAGAGCCTGGCTGGCTTCGTCCGCCGACAGCCCCTGCTCCTCGGCGATCTGCACCAGGGACTTACCCTGCGCAAACCTCGCCGCTTCGAACTCCTCTTCGGTCATGCCAAGCGCCTCAGCCAGAGCGGCGTGCATCTGCTCACGATAGTCCGCCATCCAGCCATAGCCGCCGCCCATCATGCCGCTGCGCGGGCCATACCTCCCGCCAGGAGGCGGCTCCGGCGTCGGCTCTTGCGCCTGCGTCAGTGCGACCCCTGTAAAAAGGGCCACTCCCAGAGCTGCCAACCCGACAGCGACGATCCCTACACCCTTGAGTGTCTTCTTCAACGTGTTGGACATGGTGCTTCTTTATCTCCATAGAATTTGTTACGTTGTACATAGGATACCTGGGCTGTATGTAGATTTTATGAGGCCGGTATGGGATGTTTGTGAGAATGCAAATGTCACGCTTGCATGCCGGACGGTTTGGCCTGACCTGATGGAATGTACGGCGCGTTGGCGGGTGAAGTGTTCAGGAGTTGCGCCGTTGAAGCGTCGAGCGGGGTGAGGCTGATCCACCCAACTAAGACAGAGCCGGGCACTGCTCAGCAGGGGCCATGCCCCCTGGCAGGCCGCCTCCTCCGGCTTCGCCACGCCCGGCTAGCCTGCTCTGGGCTACCCCTCGCTTTTATTTGCTGCTCCAAGCTCGGCGCCGGTTAGATGAGGGGCGCAGCGGGCATGGGCCTCCACGCGCCGAGCGGCGCGCGCCTGCCACAGGCTCGTTCCGGCCACGTAAGCAAATCCCAACGTGTAGAGCGCCATGAACGGGACCAACGAGGGCGCACGGTCCAGGGCGATCATCCCTGTCACGCCGGCGTAGATCGCCAGGGCTATCTCAAGCCAGGGGGTGTGATCCATCGGCGCCGCGTAGCGGGCGCCAACCCAGCTCTGACCGCGGCGCTGGACGTTATACTTGGGAGTTCGGTGGAAAGTCTGAGGCCCAGGCGAGAAGCCTCGCGCCACGCCCAGGGTGTTGCTGACCGCAATCCCCACCCCCATGAGCAGCAAAACGGGAAACGCACTCAGCCGTCCTGCCCAGTGGGAGTAGAGCCGGCGCTGCGCGAGCAGGTTCTGCAGCGGCAAGCCGAGCATGGCCAAGCCCAGGCCAGCCAGCGGCAGGTGCGTCGACTGCCCGCTCAGCATCAGGGGCAACGCGGTCAGCAGCAAGAGCAGCATGAACGGGTGGATGAAATATCCTCCCAGATGAAGCATGGCCTGGGCCTTCTGCCAGAGGCTCAGTCGGGACTTCAAGACCGTGGGGCCGAGCTTGCGCAGACACTGGATCGTGCCGGTCGCCCAACGGGCCTGCTGCCGTTTGAAGGCCATCATCGCTGGCGTGATCTCAGCCGGAGCAGCGACATCCGGCAGATAGAGGCACTGCCAGCCCGCCAGTTGAGCGCGGTAGCTGAGATCGATGTCTTCCGACAGCGTATCGGAGTGCCATCCTCCGCTTGCCTCAATGCACGACCGCCTCCATACCCCGCCCGTGCCGGCGAAGTTCATCAGCAACCCTCCCCGGTGGCGAGCTGTCTGCTCGACCACAAAGTGAACGTCCAGCGCCAGGGCTTGAGCGCGGGTGAGAATGCTGTAGTCGGCGTTGAGGTGCCCCCACCGCGTCTGGACCATCCCCAGCCGCTCATTGGCCTTGAAATAGGGCAGCACCTGGCGCAGAAAATCAGGAGGGGGAACAAAGTCGGCATCGAAGACGGCCACGAACTCAGCCTGGGTCCTTTGCAGGCCGGCGCGCAGCGCGCCAGCCTTAAACCCTGCACGGGACCCCCGACGGATGTGTTCAATTGACAACCCACGCTGCCGAGCACGCTCTGTGGCCGCGGCGGCTATGGCCGTCGTCTCATCCGTGGAGTCATCGAGGAGCTGGACGGCAAGCCGGTCGCGGGGATAGTCGAGCCTGCTCACAGCCTCAACCAGTCGCTCTACCACTTCGCGTTCGTTGTAGATCGGGAGCTGAACGACAACAGAAGGCCACTCCAGGTCTTTGTCATCAGGAAGGGGAACGTTGTCGCGGCAATGCCGAAGATAGATCAGCGACAAGATCAGCGCATTGAAGCTGATGAGGGCCAGCACGATGGCGCTGGCAGTATACAGTACCTGAAAGACAATCACTCCTGCTTTCCACCTTTCGAGCAGCCCTGTTTCGAGGCCGGCTTCGCAAAAAACGCCCGCGAGATACGGCGCGCTTCCCGCAGCGCCCGCCCATCGCGGGAGAGTGATGATAACACGATTTGTACATTTCAGCACACGCGCTTTTGGGCGTCATTCAGGGCAGTCGCTGGGGAAGCCTCACCCCCAGCCCTCTCTCCCATTCAATCCATGGAGAGGGGGAGAGCACACAGGGTGGCGGGGCTGGCGCAGCGACTGAGGCTCCCCTCTCCTCGCGCCATCCCTTTGAGGCCCCCAACCTCGACTCAGGCTAGGGGTTAGCCCGGACGGCTGCCAACTGGATGATCTGGATCAGCTCTGCCATTTCGGCGTTGATGGGCAAAAAGAAGGCTTGGTTGTCCTGCACGATCTCGCCTGGTCCGGCGAACTCGCGCAACTGTTCTTCGTTCATGATCCAGTGCCGCGCGACTTCCTGAGGCTCACCCAAATCCTGCAACACCGCAGGATGGTCAGAGGCTGCCTGGAGCCTCTCCTCCAAGTGAGCCTCGGTCAGGGTTTCTGGCGTAGCCAGCAACAGGGTATGGCTGCCGCCCGCGTACCACAGCGTGGCGGTAGGGAAGACGCTTTGAAAGGTGCGCAGGATGGACAGGTAATCTTGGACAGCCATGCTGTGCAACGGCACCCATTGGACAAAGACCCCGGCGGGGGCCAGGTGCGCTTTCACCTGACGGTAAAAATCGACGGTGAACAGGGTCCAACTGCTAGAGTTTGCGGGATGGGTGGCGTCGGTGGTGATGATGTCGTAGCTCTGGCTCGTTTGCAGCAAAAAGTTGCGGGCATCCTCCACGTGGATCAGGAGGCCCGGATAATCCAACACATGCCGGTTCTCTTCGGCGTAGACCTGCGCGGCTTCAACCATCTCAGGGGATAGCTCGACTACTTCCACGGCGGGGATGTGGTGCGTAGACAGCGCACCGGTGGCGATGCCGTTGCCGAAGCTCAGCATCAGGGCATTGTGAGCGTCTGGCCGCAAGATCGCCGGCAGGTGCCCCAGCAGATAGAAGGCCCGCAGGCTGAGCACATCCGTCGGCACCTCTACGCGGCCATTGACCGTGGAGAACTTGGGATTCGTGCTGGAGGCTTCAAAAACAGCGACGGTGGTTTCGACCCCCTCCCGATAAAAAATGAGGTCCGCCGCCATATCTTGCCAGTAGCCCAGATATTGAGTCGGTGGGAGGGCGATGGCTGCCGCCGCCGTAGCCGCCGAGGCGGCGGCGACCATCCACCGCATGCGCGGCCTGGCCGCGCTAAGGAACCATATCGCCGCCGCTCCTATCCCCAGGTTGAGGGTGGCCAGGGCCAGCGCGGATCGCTGCAAGCCCAGGACAGGCACGATCACAAAGCCCGTCAGCAGCGAACCCAGGATCGATCCTGCGGTGTTTAACGCCATCACCTGCCCGATCTTCAATCCCACCTGAGTCGTCTGTTCAGCGGTGTACAGGCTGCTGACGACAGGGAAGACAGCCCCCATCAGCACTGTCACCGGAAAGAGCGTGAGAAAAGAGAGCAGCCCTTCAAATGCAATTTCGGCGGTCACCGTGTACTGTGGAGAAAGGCTCTCCAACCTGAGATGGGGCAACTGAGCAAAGGCCAGCAGCGCCAGACCCGCCAATACGCCGATGCCAGCTTGCAGGCTGCCGAAGTGCAGGACAGACACCTGTCGCCGTCGCACCCACCAAGCTCCCAGAAGTCCACCGACGAAAAGCCCGCTCAGGAACACCGCCAGCATAATGGAAAACGAGTAAATGGCCCCCAGCGTGTGCAAAGAGATGATGCGCGCCCAGACCACCTCGTATCCCAGAGAAGCAAAACCAGAACAGGCGTAGGCCCACAGCACAAAGCGCCGTTGGGTGGGCGTCTGATCTTGGACAGCAGGGCGACGGGCCGAGCGCGGCGACCTGCGGGGACGGTCAGATTCTTGTCCTTCGCGCGGCAGCCGCCAGGCTATGGCAGCGCCGATGAGATTGAGGGCAGCGGCCAGAAACACGGTCTCGCGCAGCCCCCAAAGCCGAATGAAGAAGATCGCCGTGAAGGCGCACCCCAGCACGGATCCCAGCGTGTTCACCGCGTAAACCTGCCCAACCTCGTGACCCACCAGCCCAGTGCGCTGAGCATAGATGCGGCTCATTGCCGGCATCATCGCCCCGATGCAGATGGCCGGAGGCGTCATCGCCAGGAGCGCCATCCCCAGCCGCAGCGCCGTCAAGGCCGTCAGGCCGAGCGTGGCGTCGCTGGCAACCAGCGAGTAGAGCGTCTTTAACCCCGTGAGCGCCGCCAGCGCCAGAACCCCCAGAACCGCCAGGGCGACCTGGAGACCAGCCAGCAGCCTCAGCGGGTTGGCGCTGCGATCCACCCAGCGGCCCACAAGGTAGCTGCCAATCGCCATGCCTCCCATATAGGCGGTCAGCACTGCGCTGTAGGCAAAGATGCTCACCCCAAAGATCAGGGTCGCCTGCCTGACCCAACAGATCTCGTAGATCAGGGCGCTGAAGCCAGTCAGGAAGAACAGAGCCAACAGTGAATATCGACGCATGGGGCCTCTTCTCTCTATTCACGAGGGGGCCTGCGGTGTTCTGCACAAGGCCCTTCAGGCTATTTTGGGCAAAACACTTAGACGCCCTAGAACGTGTCGCGCAGCGACCGGACTCTCACAGCCGCCCGGGCCTGCTCAACCGACCAGCCGGTGGGCAGCGGGGTGGTGAGCACCACTTCCCGCCCGGCGGGCAGGTCAAAGTAGTTGTCGCTGAACACTGCATCCACTCCCTCCAGCGTCAGCTCTACGAAGCGAGCCAGCGAGGAGGAGCGCACGCTGAAGACCAGACGGCCACCGTCCTGGCGGACCTCCACGGCGATGCCTGGCGGGGTCAGCGCGAGATGCTTGCTCGGCGCGAACGGCGCAACGGTCAGGGCGATTCTTTCCTCGCCGCGCCACAGCTCGCATACGAACACCACTTCCCGCTCGTTGTTCTCAGAGACCGCGCCGCCAAAATCGAACGCTTTGACGAGCGTATCTGCCAGCGGGGGGGCCATCACCTTCTCGCGGCCAGAATCCAACACCTCGCCGCTCACAGTCTCCAGCGACCAATGCAGAGCGCCCTCCCAGGGTTCGAGCCGGTCGCTGGTCACGTGAACGTCCATCTTGGGCGGGTTGTCCTCCACCGAGAGCAGCACCGGGGCATAGAAGCGCCGGGCAGCATAGTGCAGGGCTTTCCATCGCCCGAAGTAATCCAGACTGGACCACGACGCGACGGGCCAGCAGTCGTTGAGCTGCCAGTAGAGCGTGCCGCTGGTGCATGCCCGGTGGCGACGCCAATGTTCCACCCCCGTGCGGACGGCCTCCGCCTGGAGCACCTGGGTGAGATAAACCAGCGACTCAAAATCTTTCGGCATACGGAAATGGTCCGTCATATAGGTGATGATCTTGCCGTTGCCGGCGCTGTTGCGCTGGTGATGCTCCATGATGTAGGAGGTCATGTTCCACTCCGACTCGTCGGCATAGGCGCGGATGGTCTCCAGGGGCGGAAGCGACTGGAAGCCAAACTCGCTCACAAAGCGAGAAGGATGCTCCCGATAAGCCTTAAAGGGTTGGTTGCCATGCCACACTTCCCAATTGTGGGTGTCTCCGGCATGGACGCCGTTAACGTCGGTCATCGGGGTGTTAGAGGAGGGCGAGCTGGGCCAGTAGGGCGTGTCAGGATCGTAGCGGGAAACCCACTCGGGCAGAGTGGAGTAGAAGAACTTGCGGTAAGCTTCGCGCAGAACCTGCCACTCCGGGTGCAGTTGCCGGTGCCGGAGCATGGACAAGAATCCCCTAAGGGCGGGAGAACTTTCCAGGTAAGCCACGAGGGCCTCCTCGTTCTCCAGCTTGCTCCATCCCCAACTTTCCCAACCCCACTCCATCTCATTGTTGCCACACCACAGCGCCAGGCTGGCTCGGTGGCGCAACCGGCGGACGTTGTGCATGACTTCGAGGCGGACGTTTTCGAGAAAGTCCTCTTCGTCCAAGGGGTAAATGCTGCACGAGAAGATGAAATCCTGCCAGATCAGGAGGCCGTAACGATCGCACAGATCGTAGAAGCGTTCCTCCTCAAAGAAGCCCCCGCCCCACACGCGCAGCATATTCTGGTGAGTGGCTGCCGTATCGTGGATGAGCTTCTCAAGGTGCGCGTCGCTGATCCGGGTGGGAAACGAGTCCGCCGGAATCCAATCGGAGCCTTTGGCAAAGATCGGCACGCCGTTGACCACAAAGGTAAACGACTTGCCCCACTCGTCATCTGTCTGGCGCAGCTCAAGGGTGCGCAGGCCCATCTGAAAGGTCCGCTGGTCGAGCACATCCTCCTCGGCGCTGAGCAGAACGTCCACCTTGTACAGCGGCTGATCGCCGTAGCCATTGGGCCACCAAAGCCGCGGCTGTGCGATGGGCACGCTCAACGTGTGCGACTCGCCGACGAGCGAGGCGCGGGCCTCCCCGACAGGCTGTCCCTCCGGACCGGTCACGGTCAGCGTTGCCGTCACTGGCGCGTTCTGCCAGCGTTCGACGGTCAGCGCCGCTTCAATCGTGACGCGCCCCTCCTGGTGGCGCTGGCGCAGATGGACATCATCCAAGCGGGCCACGCTGCCGCCTTCCAGGCGGATGTCTTTCCAGATGCCGATAGGGGGCAACATCGGTCCCCAGTCCCACCCGAACTGGCAGGGGGCCTTGCGGATGTGCGGCGCCCCTTCGATGGCCTGAGATACCCCCGGCATGGGCCGCCGCTGCTGCTGAGCGGCAATATATCTGACAGGGGAGGGGAAGACAATGACGATCTCATTCTCACCCTCGTTCAGAAGCGATTTGACCTCCCAGCGGTACTGCCGGAACATGTTGTTGGCCTTCCCCAACAGTTGCCCATTCAGGGAGACTTCGGCCAGCGTGTCCAGGCCATCGCAGACCAGGAAGACATGGGCCTCGGCCAGCAGCTCCTTGGCCGCCGAAAAGCGATGCCGGTATTCCCAATCGGTTTCCGCCACCCACTGGACGCGCTTCTCATGGTCGGACACAAACGGGTCCGGAATCCGGCCAGCAGCCAGCAGGTCGGTATGAACGCCGCCTGGGACCTGGGCGGGGAGCCACTCGTCACTGTCGATCTGGCGAAACTGCCATCGTCCGGCCAGGGATTGAGATTTCACGTCGAACCTCCTCTTTTCAGAGTCTTCTCGTCGAACCATTCGGTGAGCCAACAGGCTCTGCGTCAACGGCATACGGGCTTCGCAAGTGCGCCTCTTGAGCGCCTAGCCGCCAGCGCCTCCGGCCAGACGCCTAAACCATCGAATTTGACCTGATGAAATCGACCAGCTCATCGATCAGCGTGAATGCCAAGCAGGTGACGGTGTCTGCCCCGCCGTAGTAAATGGCGATGCGCCCCGTCTCCGCGTCAGCCAGCGCCGCGCAAGGGAAAGCAACGTTGGGAACATCTCCCACGCATTCATACAGAGCCTGGGGCGAGAGGATATAAGGCGCTGTGCGGTAGAGAACTTTCCACGGCTCGTCAAGGTCCAGCAGGGCCGCCCCCATACTGTACACGTAGCCGTTGCACGAGGTCAACACCCCGTGATAGATCATCAGCCACCCTTCGCTCGTCTCAATGGGCGTTGGACCGGCCCCTATTTTGGTGCTCTGCCAGCCGCTCGCGGCGCCCATCACAAAGCGATGGCGTCCCCAATAGCACATGTCGGGACTCTCGCTGTAGTAAATGTCCCCAAAAGGCGTGTGTCCCCGGTCGCTAGGACGGCTGAGCATGGCGAACCTGCCGTGAATCTTTCTGGGAAACAGCACCCCGTTGCGGTTATGGGGCAGGAAGGCATTTTCGAGCTGGTAAAACCGTTCGAAATCGTAAGTATAGCCAACGCCGATGGTGGGCTGGCCGTGATAGCCATTGCACCATGTGACGTAGTATCGATCTTCGATCCAACAGACCCTGGGATCGTAGCCGTACTCAAACGTATAGCGCCCCGTGTCAGGGCTATGAGGGACAAACTCTATCCGCTCGTTCCTGATCGTCCAGGTGACGCCGTCTTCGCTGCGCCCGCTGTGAAGCTGCATGGAGCGCCGCCGGTCGTCGCAGCGAAACACCCCCGCAAAGCGGCCCTCAAAAGGGACGACGGCGCTGTTGAAAATGCTGTTGGATGACGGGATCAGATCGCGAGGGATGATGGGGTTGCGCTGCGAGCGCCACACGACATCGTGCGTCCCCGTCGGTTTGTCCTCCCAGGGGAGGTTGGGGAGCGCTGCGCCAATGATGGATACGCCTTTGCCCATGTTTCTTTCTCCGTGCGATAGATGAAATCCCTTAGTGGGGCAGTCAAAGCTGGCTAAAGCGCCGAAGCCCCCCTGCCGAACGGCTGCCCGCCCGATAGTCTTTGGAGTTGCGCCGCCGGTTGCTGCAAGCCTCACCCCAATGTCCCAAGCGCACACATCCTAATTCGACACCCCACCCTGGCCGCGTGGCCGCTGATGCTGGCTGAGCAGACCGCCGCACAGCCCTCCGGCCACGGCGACCAATGCCACCATCACGCCCAAGACGCCCCCCGTGGGCAGCAGGATGAACAGCAGGATGAACACACTGCCCAGGCTGCCGATGATGCCGTAGGTGGGACCCCGCTCATCAGCCGCCATCCGACCCAGCAGCCAGCCGCTCAAGAGAGGCCCCACAAATCCGCCGATCATCAGCCCCACCTGGACCGCGTCTTGATCCACCCTCAGATCTCTCAGGGAGATATAGGCGAGCACCAGCGCGCCAAAGGTCCAGAACACGTTCCAGCCAATGCCCGCGCCAATCAGCCACAGATTGACGCCTTTCAGATCGAACAGTTGCCTCCAGTTCATGACATCCCTCCCCTGTTGACCTGCTCCACCGCCAGCCTTGTCAATTGACCGTCGCTCAATTCATAGACCGTGCTGGCGTAATCGTGGATCATGGGGTCGTGCGTGGCGACGATCAATGCGGTTTCCTCCAGCGCGACGATCTGCCGGAAGAGAGAGAGAATATCCCTGCCGGTCTGGCTGTCAAGCTCGCCGGTCGGCTCGTCGGCAAGGATCAACTTGGGCCGTATAGCAATGGCACGCGCGATGCACAGCCGCTGTTGCTGCCCGCCCGACATCTCGTCAGGCCGGTGGCGAAGCCGATCCTCCAGCCCCACCATCGACAGACAATCCAGCGTCCGCTCGTGCCGTTCCCGGCGCGGCAGCCCAGCCAGGCGCAGCGCAAACTCAACCGTCTCATAGGAGGAATAGTGGGGCAACAGGCCAAACGACTGGAACACAAAGCCTACGGTGCGCCGGCGCAAATCCACCATCTCAGACTCGGTCAGATGGGAGATATCCTGCCCATTGAGATAGACAGCGCCGGCGGTCGGTTGGTCCAACCCGCCAATCACATTGAGCAGCGTCGTCTTGCCCGACCCGGAACGCCCCTGGATGGCGACAAATTCACCTGCCCGGACCTGAAGGCTGACTCCGCGCAGCGCCGACACCTCGCCCCGGCCCAGGCGGTAGGCGCGAGTCAGGTTGATCGTCTCAACGACCAGTTTATTCTCCCCCATCATCCACCTCCGCAACCGGCCAGATTTCGAGGTGGTCTTCTGCCAGATGAACTCGCGCCCGCCCGGCAATCCCCAAGTGCTTGACCAGTTCGGGCGAGAGCTGTAAACGACCGTTCTTCTCCACCATGACGTACTCATCGTGGCCCACGACCACCCCCTCGTGCACCCGTCGGACGCGCTCAAAGCTGGTGCGCCCGTCGTAGATGGCGACAGTGCGATCGACATGCTGTGAGATGGTGTGGTCGTGGGAGACGATCACCACCGTCACCCCATAACGCTGGGCCAGGCTGCGGAAGAGATCGATAATGGCCCCGGCGGTCTGCGTATCCACCGAGCCTGTAGGCTCGTCGGCCAGCAACAGCCCAGGGCTGTTCGCCAGCGCCACCGCAATGGCGACCCGCTGCTGTTCCCCTCCTGACAGCTCACGGGAACGATGATGCGCTCGCTCCTCCATCCCCACCGCAGCCAACAACTCATGGGCGCGGGCGTCCCACTCGCGTGGTTCAACGCCGTTCAGCCTCATCGGCAGGCAGACGTTCTGGTAGGCGGTCATGTAGGGCAACATATTGCGTGCATTCTGCTGCCAGACAAAGCCCACCACATCCCGCCGATAGCGCACCAGGGCATCGGGGGTGAGAGAAAGCAGATCGACGCCGCCGACCGTGACCGCGCCCGATGTAGGCCGATCCAACCCGCCCAGCACATTGAGCAGCGTACTCTTGCCGCTGCCGCTAGGCCCCACGATAGACAAGACCTCGCCCTGCTGCACCTCCAGATCGAGGCCAGCCAGGGCCACGGTCTCGATCTCATGTGTCTTGTAGACCTTGACCAGATTGTCGCACACAATAAATGGTCCATTATCCGCCATATCACTGCTCACCTAATCTAAGCACGGCGTGAACGCGCATTTGCCGCAGCAGTTGGACCGAGACCACCAGCGCAAAGACAAAGATCACCACCAGAATCACATACAGCCGGACAATCGTTCCCCAGGGCGTGATCACCTGAAACGGCGGCACGGCCTCGCGGGCAACGATGCTGAGCTGCAAGAAACGGGTAAACATCCAGCCGGCGCCGCCTCCGATGGCCGTGCCCAGCACGATCCCCACGCCGATCAACAGCAGCTGTTCGGTGGCCAGGGCAGCGATCAACTGAGATACAGACAACCCCATGGCGCGCAAAACGCCAAACTGAAGGGATCGGGACTGAATGCTGATGTAGGCATACAGCAGAAAACCCAGGATGCTCAACACGGTTGCCGCGATGAAGCCGAACGAGAGCGCGCCAAACAGCCCGGTGCGGAGCGGGTCCTCTTTGCGCACGCCTGCCAACTCGTGCCCATCGTGAATGACCACCAGCCCTCCCTGGGCGGTATCATTTAAAGCGGCCACCGTCTGGCGGTGCTGGCGATCCTCCGTCCGCAGCCAGACTTCGCTCGGCTCGACCCCCAGGGTGTCCTGCAAGTAATCTAGCCGGGCCACCAGCCGGTCGCCGTCTTCGGGGTACAGAGTAGGGAAGTAGCCCAGTGTACCTACCAGCTTGAACTCAACGCGCGTCCCATTCACATCGATGTCGAACGTCTCGCCGATGTCCAGGCCATGCCGCCGCACAAAGTGGACATCGGCCAGGATGGCCATGTCGTCTGTGCGCAACTGGGCCAGCAGTTGATCGAGCGACGGTTGGAAATCGGAACGCCACCAGGCGACATCGCCAAAAGAATATGGATCGATGGCCAGCAGGAACCCCTCGGCGCGGACCTGGGCCTGCCGGCCCACCAGACGGACGCGCAGCGCCTGGGCGGCGCTCTCGACCCCTGGCAGCGCGGCGTATTCTTGCAGGGGCCGCACCTTCCAGGTGGCGGTCTCGTAATCAAACTGATGAGTTCGCAGGTCAGCTCCGGCAGCGTAGAGGGCCTGGTCGTTGTAGTTGCGATCAAAGGCATCAGCGACGACCGCCGTGAAAAGCCCTAAGGCCAGCGTAAAAGTGAGGATCAGGATCAGGCTGCTGTAGCGGGTGGGGGAGCGCGAGACCTGGCGCAGGGCAAAGAGAGCCGCAACCGACTCGGTCAGGGCAGCCAGGCCGGCCAACCCACGCATCAGGAGCGGCACCAGGCGCAGCGTCAGAAAACTCAGCCCCACCGCCAGCACGGTCGGCGTGAGCAACAGCAAGGGGTCAAACTCCAGGCCGCCGGTCTCGTTGCGGGTGATGATGGAACCGCTCTGGCTCAACCGCCAGTAGCCCAGCGCTCCCAGCAGCAGCAAGACCAGGTCCAAGTAGTAGCGGTGCATCAGCAAGGGCCGCGTCTCACGCGCCTGTTGCCGCCGATGAGTGACAATGGTCTCACGGGAAGCCCGCAGGGCGGGCGCCATGATGGCGACCAGAGCCAGGACGGCAGTCAGGCCCGCATAACCGTAGATCGAGGGACGCAAGGCCACCGGCAAGCGCTGAGCGCCGCCGAAGACCAGGAAGGTGGTCGCCTGGCCGATCAACTGGGCCACTGGCATGGCCAGGAGCGGAGCCAGCAGCGCTGATGCGCCCACCACCAACAGCCCCTGGGTGAGGAACAGGGCGACCACCTGGCCAGTGCTGCTGCCGCGACTTTTGAGCACGGCAATCTCCGAGCGCTGATGCTCCACGAGCAGGTCGGCGGCCATGGTCACATAGTTGAGGGCGATCCCCACCACCGGCGCCCCCAGCACGATCAGAAGCGCCTCCAACATGAACGTGCTGCGGCGAAACTCACGAAGCACGTCGTCCATCTCGGTCAGAAACTGCAACCCCTCTAACTCGCCGGTCAGTCGGAAACGCAATCGGCCCAGGCCGGCAATGACGCGATTCACGTTATTGATGTCGATGCTCGTCTCATCGTAGTTGGCCGCCCAGGTCACTTCAGCTTCGGTGGGCACAAAGGTCAGGGCGATCACCTGCAAGAAGGTCTCTTCAGGCACGGTGAGCGCCTCGTCGAGGAACCAGGGCGCATAGAACCAGAAACTGCTGTCCGCATCGCGCAGCCGAACAATGGCTGACAGCCGCGCCCTGACCTGCATCGGCTGAGCGCTGCCGGTGAAGTCCTCTACGGTGAAGACATCGCCTACCTTCAGGCCCAACTCCTCGGCCAGGCGCTCGGTGACCATCACCTCCACTGTCGCCTGAGGGTCGATCACGGGCTGCGGAAAACTTCCCTCGACGATCTCAACCTGATCCTCGATCCCGGCGTAGAACTGAAAGCGGGTGCGGGCCAACTGGGTGCGCTGTCCCACAGGAGATTGGCCGGGCGGGACGATGAGCAACGGCTTGGACCACCCATGGCGGCCCACCCGGGTCAAGGGCAGGCCCACCACGCGGCGCATCCGGCTCAGGATCAGCCGATCCATCTCCTGATACTGCTGGCTGTCGATGAGGTTGCGCTCGCCCTTGATCAGCAGGTCGAACGTCGCCTCCTCGTGAGCCTGAGCCAGCCGACTACGCAGCACCGCAATGTTGACCGCTTCAGCATACAGGATCAAGGCGCAGATGGTGGTCGTGGCCACCAACACCCCCAACGTGATGGCCGCGTAACTGCCCCCAGCAGTCCAGATGCGCTGGAAAGCTATGACGATGATGGAAAAGAGTTGGTTAAGGGTTCGTTTCATTCAGCAGCTCACACAGATATTGGAGAAATGAGCCGGGAGGAGAGGCCAGTCTACAGGGGCGCGAAGCCACCCCGTGAGCAGCAACGGAGGCCAGCCAGGCTGCCTCCGCATCGTCCAAAGACAGGCCAATGGCGTACTCCAGACTGGCTCCCTCCCGCAACTCGTCAAAGGTCTCCTGGCCGTAGGTCTCGATCAGCCAGCGGGCGAAAGAACCACTCATCACCAGCGACCGCAAGAAGCTGTACACGGCTTCGTCGTCGTCGCTTTCCGGGATGCGGACGGCCCAAGCCTCGGAGAGCGGCAGGAGTGCATTCCGCTGTTGCAAGAGCATCACCCAAGCGTCAGCCGGCTGGCCGGTGAAGTTCTCCGAGCGGCCAATTTCCTCCGTGACGTAGATGGCAAAACCGGCCTCCAGAAAGATGTTGGTGTCTGCCTCCAGCCGTCTGTCTTCCATCAGAAACACCAGGAAGAAGGGGGCAGAGTTCAGGTCGAGGACGCCCTGATCGTAGAACACATTGAGCCGGTCCCCGTCGATCAGCGCCATGCCCTGGCCGTTGGTGATCAACACGGGAATGGGATCGCTTGGCGAGCGGCCCAGATACTCCGCAATCGCCTGGTAATCATTTTCCAAAGTCGCGACGACTCCCCGGACCTGGGCATCGCTCGCGTCGGAATTGTTGCGTACCTCAAAGTACTGGCTCTCGAACTGCTCGGCGCCTATGCCCCGCATCGACTGCACAGCCCCGAACAAGGACACAGCGAGTTCAGGCCAGAACGAGTAGCCTACCAGGCCCAGGAAGGCCAGCAGAACCGTCCCAGCGATCAACACCCGCAAGACCCCCATCAGGGGGGCTTCAGGGGTTTCATCCGTCACGCGATCCTCGCCATCCATTTAGTCGCCATTCAGCGCACGATCCACCCTCTCTCCAGCTTGCCGGTCGGGGCCGCCCTCTACGGCTGCTCTTCCGGCGCAATGGCAAACTCGAAAGCATTGACGCCTAGCCGATGCCCCTGGGCGTCGTCCAGCTCCACGGACAGACGATAGTTGCCCGGCGACAGCATCGATGGGCGGATGGCAAACAGACGTTGAGAGTGATCGGGCAAGACATCTTCAACCCAGAGGTTGACCCGCACCGTCTTCCCCTCCTCATTGAGGATGCGGCACTCCAGATGGGCATCGGGATACTCATCCAGCGTATCGTTGACCACCCACAGGGTCATCACGACGTCGGAGGCTGACGTGTATACCCAACGGCGTCCTTCCAGGCGGGCCGGCTCGGCAGCCTCAATGCTGGGCAGGATCGGCTGCATGGCCGTCTGGAGGGCGTAGAAGCCCTGCTTGGGCTGGCGGCTATAGTCCAGCACCGACCAGGTAATGCTGGGCCAACTATCGACAAACATAGAGTAAAAGATGCCTTGCATCGGGTTGTATTTTGCCCGTCGATAGCTTTCCGTTGCAAACTGGATCAGGTTGGCCTGATAGGCTTGGCTGGAAGCGATGAACTCCTCTATCGATTCGCCCTGGGGGATATTGGCGTTCTGAAAGGTCTCCAGGGGCTGAAAATCGTGAAACTCCCACCGGCTGCGCACCTCCCCACTCTCATACATCAGCTCCTCAGGGGCAAACATGGCCTGCATCATGTCTAGATTGGGCAGGGCCTGCGCCCCATACTCAGTCACAAAAGGAGCGCCGGGCAGCGTGTCCTCCACCTCCACCATGGGGGCAGACGGCGGGGCCTGATTGTAGAAATCGGTCCAATGCCCGCTGGACCAGCCAGGATAGACGTGGGCGTCACCCGAACCAGAGTTAAGGTGGACGTAGCGAGTGGGGTCCAGTTCACGGGCCAGATCGCCCAGCAGTTCGTCAAGACGCTTGTTCTGGACCGGACTGTAATCGGGCATCCGATCGGCTAGCTGAGGGGAAGCCCAGGGAGCTTCGTGGTGGGCGCACCATACGACGATGCTGGGATGGTTGTACAGGAGCTGCACCATGTCGCGCATTTGTCGCTGAGCCTCATCCACAAAAGCAGGAGCGTCGGAATAGCCCCCATAGAGAGGGAAATCCTGCCAGACGAGAATCCCCAGTTCGTCGGCGACTTCGTAAAATGCGACCGGCTCGACATGCGCGTGCACCCGGATGAAGTTCAGGTTGGCTTCTCGCATCAACTGAACGTCTCGCTGGAACCCTGCCCTGTTCGTCCGGGACAGCCACTGGTCGCTGATGTAGCCGGAGCCGCGCGGGAAGAACCGCTGGCCGTTGAGCGTCCACGTCCAATCCTCAGACACCTGGACTTGCCGGAAACCAAAGGTCGTTTCCTTGTGAGCAATCAGCGCCCCGTCGGCTGTGACTTCAATCCGGGCGGTGTACAGGTTGGGATTCCCGCGATCCCAAGTCCACCAGAGCTGAGGGTGCGGCGCAACGCCGCGAATGACGACTTCCGTCTCTCCTCGGCTCAGGGTGACGGATTGGGACGGGAGCGCGATTGCTTCACCCTCGAAGTTGCGCGGGATCAGCGTCAGAGAGACGGCGGCTTCGACGGTAATATCCGCATCGTTGCGCAGCGCGATGGCCGCGTTCACCGCCGCATCTTGGCCCACCGTCGCCGAGGTGGGCCAACTGGCCTGAATGCGTACAGACTCCACCCCGGCAAAATCGCTCACCACCAAAGAGACCGCGTTCCAGATGCCGCCCGTGTTATACTCTTGCCCCGCCCTACCCCGTTCGCCCCCCGGACGGGCATTGTGTTGGCCCAAAGCGCCTTTGATCAGCGTCTTGTGATAGGGCCAAACCGAGCCATATTCTTCGTAAGGGCTTTCCACACGCACGACCAGAATGTTATTTCCCCCGTAGTTGAGATACTCGCTCACCTCATAGGTGAAGGGTTGGAAATAACCCTCGTGATGGCCCAAGCTGCGTCCATTCAGCCACACATCTGCGAAGTAATCGACGCCGTCAAAGCGCAGCCGGACAGCACGCCCCTGCCAGTCGGCGCTGGCCTCGAACTCACGCCTAAACCAGATCGTGCCGTGGTAGTTCAAGCCTGCCAGATACCAGTTCTGCGGGATGTTCATGGTGTGCCAGGCGCTCACGTCCAGATCGGGCGAGAAGTATTCATCCATCTCACTGCCGGTTTGCCGGAAACGCCAGGGGCCATCCAAAGAGACGATCTGTTCAAAGCCATCGAATCTGGCCTCCACCGAGGAGGCGGTCAGCGTGGGAGTAGCGGCTGCGGCAAGCTGCACTTCTTCAGGCGAGGGCGCCGTCGCGGCGCGATAGGTGGCCTGCCAAGCCAGGATGTCGATTGCAACCCATATTCCCACGATCAGCAGCACATTACGAAGTTTGGGAGACACCGTTGCCCTCAGGGTGATAGACTTGATGGATATTCAGTGCAGGACTGACGCAGGGGCTGCGGCGAGGCCCGCCCCAACGCTTCAACTGCGTCACTCCTGGACTTCTCGCACCACGCGCAAGCTCAAGGCACGCCATACAGACGCACCTCAAGCCCGTAAAACCGCTGCAAATCGAGCAGCTTGAGTTCCTCTTCCAGGGCTGCCGGGATCAGACTGTGCGGATCGGTATACCAGTTGTGGCTGTAAATCAGCCAGACCCGCTCCCGGTTACGGATCAGCTGGCGCAGGCGGGGCAGGTCATTTTCGGTCATCTTGGGTTCAAGAATGCCCCGGTCGAACAGGTCCACCGGCACGCCGTGCTCCGCGACGGGCCGGTTGGCATAGCGATAATAGAAATCAAAGGGAATCTGCACCCAGGTGGCGTTGAACAGAATCAAGTCATCGTTCTCCACCCGCTCACCAACGTAGGCCGCCGCGTCATCCCACTGTTCCTTTTCAAAATGGATATAGTACTCACGCAGGGACAGCCCATTCACCGTGGCCAGCATAATGACTGCCGTGACAATGTAGGGGCTGTAGCGCAGTTGGCTCAGCCCGGCGGCCAGCAGCAGATAGAGCAGCAGCGAAGTCCAGATGAGGGTGCGGTCGTAGAAGATCGGCCTGCGCAGGCTGACCAACAACTCCCCCGCGAAAGGAGTCAGGAACAACACCAAGAGCAGGGCCAGATGGGCTGGCCGTGTGCGCAGGTGAAGGATGCCCAACAAGGCGACCAGGCTATACAAGGCCCAGATAGCATCGGCCCACTGAATGCGCTCCGGCAGGAAGGCGCTTAAAAACGTCTTGACCGTGTCCAGAACGGTCTCGAAGGTCGGAGCCGGAATCCAGAACTCCTGGTAGACGCCGGTGGCCTGAACCACGAAGGCCAGCAGCCAGGGACTCCACAATAAGAAAACGCCTCCCTGCGCCCACAGCCAGTTTTTTAGAGCAGGGGGGTGGAGCTGTCCGGCATCTCGCGCGCCCGGCCACACTTTCCAGATGAGCATCAGCGCCAGGACGGATAAATTCACGGCCACGGGGAACAAGATGGCCGTATTGTGGCTGAGCATGGTCGCGGTGGTGAAGACCATGTAACCCAGCCACGCCAGATCGGTTTGAACAGCGTGGAGGGGCAGCCAGCGTCTGCGGGTCGGGGCGCTGACCCAGGTGCGTGTGACGCGAAAATCGCGCTGGTACCCGGCCCCGGCCTCGGCACGGCTCTCCCTTTCTGCGGCACGCGATTCGCGCCAGTTCCTCCAGAAGGCCCCCATCTGATCTCCCAGCGAAGCAGTTCTGGCGCGGGGGTCGGTCAACAGCCAGGCTAAGGCCAGCAGGGCCAGCGACGCATTGAGGGTCAGCAGGGTATACATGCGTGTTTCCTGGGCGAAGCGGACATGGAAGGGGGAGACGGCCAGGATCAAGGCCGCCAGCAGCCCGCCAGTCTGCCCCAACAGGCGACGCCCCAGCAGGTAAAAGATCGGGATGGTCAGTATGCCATACAGGGCCGATAGGGTTCGCACGGTCGCCGCACTGTCGCCCAACCCTAGCCAGAAGTGCAGGGAGGCATAGTAGAGAGGCGGATGCTGATCCACGCGCAGAAGCCAGGCCAACATTTCGAACAGGGGCTGCCGACCTAGCCACACGCTAAAGGATTCATCCAACCACAATCCCTTGCTGCCGATCTCGTACAGACGCAGGGCGGCCCCCACCACCGTGATGGCCAGCAACAGAAGAGGCGACAGACGATCCAGGGCAAATTTGTGTTTGAGGGAGGCCAATCTGTGCAACACCGTAGGACTCTCGATGATATGAGGAAGGGCAGGGGGCGATACGCCTCCTGCCCTTCGCACCGTCAACGACTACTGGTCTGAATTACTGACCGTACTCCGCCTGAATCTGTTGCAGTGCAGCTTCCAGCTCTGCATCAGCGGCAGGCAGGGCTTCCGCGGCGGTGGTCTCGTTGTTGAAGACAGGGTCGAGAGCAGCGCTGACCACCTGGTTGAGCTGGTCGAAGCGAACCAGCAGGTGGTTGGGGCTTTCACGACCGTACTGGAGAGCGCCGAGATGAAGCTCCTTGACCTCTTCGGGCGTCATGGTCGGGAACAGGGTGTACCAATCCTCGGCCAGGCTGATCCGCGCCGGCGGGGCCTTGACCAGTTCCATCCACTGTCGCTGCACCTCAGCCGAGGCCAAGTACTTCAGGAACTCCCACGCCTCATCCGGGTGCGGGGTCTGGGAGGACATCATCCACGGGTCGGTGAAGACCACGTCGCGGCGATTCGGCCCGCCGAACGGCAGCGCGGCCACACCCCAGTTGAACTGCTCCTCCAGACCGACATAGTTCCACCAGCCCCAGCCGCCGGTCAGGTTCATGGCCACCTTGCCATTCTGGAAGATGTCGCCGCCGCCCAGGGCATCCACCTGAGCCGGGTCGGGCATGTAGTTGAGTTTCCACACCAGGTCCTGGCGAGCCTGGAAGGCCGCGATAGCAGCTTCCGAGTCCAGGTAGGCCTCATCAGCAAAACCGGTCTCGTAGGCGCTGTCGGGGTACAGGTCCTGCCCGAACATCCAGGCATAGGAGTCGTTGGGCCAGAAGCCCAGGTTGCACCCGAAGGTGGTGGTCTCCATGTCGTCGGTGATGTTCGTCAGTTGACCGCACTTCTCGACAAAGGCGTCATAGGTCCAGGTCGTGTCGCTCCAGTCGGTGGGCGGATACTCCACGCCGGCGGCATCGAACAGGTCCTTGTTGTAGAAGATGAACGAGCCGGTGGTCAACATCGGCAAGCCGTAGATCTTGCCATCGATGGTGTAGATGTCGAGCACCTCAGGGATGAAGTCGGACAGATCGTAGTTGTCTCGTTCAATGTAAGGAGTCAGGTCGGCCACCAGACCGCGCGTGACGTAGTCCGCAAAGCCGCTGGGGCCCCAGTGCGACCAGATGTCGGGCGGCGTGCCCGCGGCGATCATGGCCTGCATCTTGGTGTCGAAGTCATCCCAGGTCACGATGACCAGGTTGATCTTGATGTTCGGATGCTCAGCTTCGAAGGCCGGGATGACGACGTCCTGCTCCCAGGGGTTCTCGACATCGTTGGTGCGGACGAACCAGATCACCTCGACGGCCTCTTCGGCGGCTGGCTCCTCGGCGGCTGGCTCCTCGGCGGCTGGCTCCTCAGCAGCAGGCTCTTCGGCGGCTGGCTCCTCGGCGGCAGGAGCCTCCTCTGTCGCTGCCTGCGGGCCACATGCCGACAAGGCGAGCACGATGACCAGCAACAAAAGGAACAGTTTGCTCTTCATTGGGTTCTCACTCCTTAGACTTTCCTAAAAGGTAACCATATGGGTGTTGCAATGTCTGGCATTTCTCGGCGCTTGTTCACCTCCTTGAGTCTTGTGAGTTACAAGCTCAACTGAAAACTCTTTCGGCCGCACGGCTGACGACCTACCAGGGATGCGCCTCCAGAAGGAGGGCTATCCCTTGACGCCGCTGACGACGATGCCCTGCACAAAGTAACGGTTCAGCAGGAAGAAGATGATGATCAGCGGCAGAACGGAGATTATCGAACCGGCCATCATCAAGTGCCAGGGCGTGCCGCCGAAAGCCTCCTGGAAGTTGGCCAGCCCGACGGACAACGGCAGTTTGTTCGTCGAGTTCAGGTAGATCATCGGCATCATGTAGTCGTTCCAGTGGTACATAAACGAGAGGATGGCAATGGCGGTCAGGACGGGGCGAGACATCGGGATGATGATGCGCCACCAGGTCTGGAAGAACCCACAGCCATCGATGCGGGCCGCGTCGTCGTAGTCGTGGGGAATGGTCATGTAAAACTGCCGCACCAGGAAGATCAAGTAGGCGCTGCCGAAGAATTTGGGGATCAGCAGGGGCCACCAGGTGTCGGCCAGCTCAATCTTGGCGCCGGTGAGAGCGCTCAAAAAGTTTGGAATGTATTCTGTAAACAGGATGTAGGAGGGAATCATGGTGACCGCCGTGGGCAACATCATGGTCCCCAACAGCACCATAAAGAGAATGTTCTTGCCAGGGGCGCGCATGCGAGCAAACCCATAGGCCACCAACGAGCAACTCAACACCTCGCCGAAGACCGCGATCAAGGCATACTTGACGGTATTCAGCATGAACGAGGAGAAGGGCGAGGCGGCAAAGTTCCAGACCTCGACATAGTTCTCCCAGTGAGGCACGATCTGCTTGTGTTTGACGGCCTGGTCGGCTGGAGCGTAGTACACCTGGTCGGGATTGTCGGGATCCACAAACACGCTCCGAACCGGGTCCAGCTCCACGGCCGCCAGCACCAGCGTCTTGCCATCGATGTTCACATCGTACAGAAACAGCTCTTCGCCGTTAATCTCAACCTTCTGGGATTGCCGCGGGATAAAGTCCGGCGGAAGAGAGATGACGGTGTGCTGGGTCTTCAGTGAAGTCGCGAACATCCAGATCAGCGGGATCATGATGATGCTTGCGCCGATCATGATGAGGATGGTGGACACCACCTGGGTCAGACGCTCGCGGAATTTCTTGCTCTGCCATAACGTCAACCTGGGCAGGGCCGCCGTTCTACCAGCCGAGGCTACTTCGCTGGTCGTAATAGTTTGTTCGGCCATCGTAACTTTTCTCCCCTAAGATATCTAGGAAGCCATCGATTACCCACCGGGGGCTTCATAATAGACCAGGTTGCGCGAAGCCCGCAGCATCAAGATGGTGAGCAGGATCATGACAACAAACAGCACCCAGGCCATTGCCGAAGCATAGCCGAAACGGAACCAGCGGAAAGCGTTGATGAACAGGTAGAGCACGTAGACCAGGGAGGCGTAGTTAGGCCCCCCGCGTCCCCCCTCTGAGATCACGAAGACCTGGGTGAAAATCTGTAGGGTAAAGATCATGTTGGTGATAAAGGTGAACAGAATGACCGGGGAGATCATGGGGAGGGTGATGTGTCTGAACCGTTGCCAGGCATTGGCCCCGTCGATCTGGGCCGACTCGTACAGCACCGTGGGCACCCCCTGAAGCCCGGCCAGGTAGATGACCATCGACCCCCCGATGGACCACAATCCCATGATCCAGTAGGAGGGAATGACCCACGTTTCAGACCAGAACCACCGTGGACCTTCGATGCCGAGCGGCGCGAAGATGAAGTTGTTGAAAATCCCGTAGGCGGGATTCAGGACGAACTGCCACAGAAAAGCGACCGCCACCCCTGAGATAATGGAGGGCAAATAGTAGATGGTGCGCCAGAAGGACAGCAGAGGCACCTTTTGGTTGAGCAAGATCGCTACGGCTAGAGCCGCCGCGATGTTGAGCGGCACGCTGACAAAGGCATACTTGGCCGTCACCCACAGCGACTTATAGAACAGTTCGTCGGCGAGTAGCTCTTTGTAGTTAGCCAAGCCGACGAACTCGATGTTCACCACGTTGTACACGGTCAGGCTGTAATAGGCCGAGGCCGCCATGGGGTAAAGCGTGAAGGCCAGAAAGCCGATCAGCCACGGCGCAATAAAGGCATAGAAAGCCGCCGTCTCCCGACGCGCTAGTGAGCCACGGGGCCGTACTCTGGCGAGAGTCGCTGCCATAATCTTTCCCTCCTCATCCTGCAACTGCGATGGCATGAGTACGTGGAGAAGAGACCGAAGCCCGCTCGATCAGCCTCACCCCAATGATCGTTTTAATAACGGCTCGCTCGGGATTCAGGATACGGCCCAGCAACAATTCCGCCGCCAGCTGCCCCATCGCGATCCGGTCCACGTAGATCGTCGTGATCGGCGGCGAGGTGAAGTGGATAATATTGATGCCGTCAAACCCCACCAGGGAGAAATCATCGGGCACTTTGAACCCTAAGCGCTGAAGCTTCACCAACGCCCCGGCGGCCTGGTTGTCGTTCGAGCAGAAGATCGCCGTCACCTGGGGGGCCTGTCGGAGCAGCTCAAGCACCCCTTGCTCTCCATCCGCGGGCGTCAGATCGGGCGTCCTGACTATGGTAGGGATGAGACCGTGCTGTTGAAGGGCCTGGGTGTAGCCTGCCTCCCGTTCGACAATGCTGGGATGGCTGGGGCCGCTGATCATGCCGATGGAACGATGCCCCTTCGAGATCATGTGTTCTGTTGCCAGATAAGCGCCGTACAGATTGTCAGTCATGATCGAGTCCCAGGCACATTGGGGGTAACAGTTATCCACCAGAACGACCGGCACGCGCATCACGGTCTGCAACCTCTCCACAACCTCGATAGGCATGGCTCCCACCAGGATCAGTCCGCCAATGCGATCGTCGTTCGCCATGGCCGGCAGAGAGCGAAATTGCCCGTTGAAGATGTCCAGCACGCCAAAAGAGAGGTTGATCTGCAACTGGTTGCAATACTGTTCCGTGGCATGGAACATCACCCCATAAAAAGGGTCGGCGATTAAAGCTTGCCCTGTCGGTCGGATCAACAGGCCCAGATGGGTGACTTCTGGAAGGGAAGGTCTGGTACGCCTGGCAACGTACCCCAGCTCCTGGGCCACGGCGAGAACGTGTTGTCTCCTTTTTTCACTGACCCCCGCCTTGTTGTTCAAAGCCCGGGATACCGTGCCGATTGAGACTCCGGCCTTGCGTGCTACTTCTCGAATCGTGGCCAACGCGCCCTCGGCATTATTTACTAAACATGTTCCATTCTTGTTTAGTTTTACATTAACACTAAACAGCAAAGCGCGGCACTTGTCAAGGTCCTGAGGTCATTTGCCGCGGCCAGCCACCTTGCTGTCGATCCTATTCCCTCCCAAAAGGAGATTTCGCCGCGAACGCTTCAAATGTGCTCCCTACCCGTAGCCAACGCCTATACAGCAGCAATTTATGGGAGCGCTCTCAAAAATCATATAATGAATCTGACTTGGCGTCAAGAGTTTGGCGGCGCTTGATAGCACGACAGTTCAGGGGAATCCCGCCCCTTTACAGGGACGACGCAGGCGCACCAGGGGCAACCTTGGCCCCCTGGGGGCTATCGACGCACTTCAGCCCGGACGCCTCAAAACAGAGACCCGCCATTCGGGCGGGTCCTCATCGCTACTTGACTGCTCTCGTCCATCAATCCCCGAAGGCCATATGGCCGCTCTGCGGGAAGAACGAATAGGCTTGATCGCCCAGCTCGGTGCGAGCCACCCAGTCAAAGCTGGCCGGCAGACCCAGCATCGCCGGGTCAAGAACGGCGGTCAGGGCTGCCCCCCCGGACGTAACATCGACAAAGAAAAACGGCTCGCCTGCCGCGCCGTCGGCCTGGATGCTTCTCACCGTGCCGACCCACGTTCCCGCGCTGAACTGCACCGCCACCCGCATGTCCACGCCGATGTCCTGGAGGGAAGTCCCAGTGGCCGGATTGCGATCGGTGTCCAGCGACCACACGTAAGCCAGCCCCTCTTCCGGCTGAGCCGGGATCGCCTGAGCCACCTGCACGCTGAACGCCAGCCCGCTGGGATCAGCCGCCACCTGCGCCGAGATCAGCGAGCGGTGATCGACGACCAGGACCGGCGTCGGCGTCTCCGTGGGAGTCGGGGTAGCTGTCGGCGTCATCTGGGCCAGCGCGGCCTGGGTGGCTGCGGCGTCCAGGGCAGCCTGGGTGACCACGGCGTCCAGCGCGGCCTGGGTGGCCGTCATGGCTGCAACGGCGTTGCTGGTCGCCACCAGGGCCTCCCGCTCGGCCTGAATGGCGCCCAGGGTGCTCTGAAGGTCAGCCTGCTGCTGGTCCAGCGCCTGCCGCGTCGAGAGGTTGGCCGCCTCCAGGTTGGCCACCGCGATTTGGGTAAGTTGCAGCTCGGCCTCGTCTTTGCCGCTCTGCAGGGCAATCAGCGTGGCGACGATGTCCTCCTCCCGCAGGCCCTGAGGCCCCGGATGGAGCAGGTTGGGCAGGTCGCTGATGAAGAACCCCACGATTCCCAGGATCGTCCCGATCACTCCCAGCCAGGCGAGGATCGCTGCCAAGCTGGGGAGACGCCGGCGCTGGCCTTCCATAACACACCTCCTGCACACGAAAAACCAATAGGGTAGCATTGTAGCGCATTGAGAGGGGCGGCACCAATCCTGGACAGGCCACCCCAGCCTGATCGGAGGAGAAAGGCAAGAGGCCCTATCTCACACGTCGCACGACCACAGCACTGACGTTATCGGTTGATTGGTTGGCCAGCGCCATCTCGATCAGCTGGTGGGCAGCCGCCTGCGGGGCCAGCGGTTGCACTGCCTCCTGCATCTGCTCCTCGGTCACAAACCCCCACAGTCCATCGGAGCACAGCACCAGCACGTCGCCGGGCAGCCAGGGAGCCTCAACCAGGTCCACTTCGACGCTATCGCTCCGGCCTATGGAACGTGTCAAGACGTTGCGCCCAGCGCCGCACTCCAATTCCTCAGCAGAGGCCAGGCCCAGCCGCTCCCGTTCGGCAGCCAGCGAGTGATCGTGGGTCAACAGATGGACCGCCTTGCCGCTCACCCGGTAGGCGCGGCTGTCGCCGACGCTGGCGACGTACAGCGACTGTCTGTCCATGGTGGCCGCCACCAGCGTTGTCCCCATTCCGGCCAGCGCTTCGGCGCTGGTTGCCCTGGCGTGTACGACCTGGTTGGCTGCCATCACAGCCCGGCACAGAGCGTCAGGCGGCAGGGCGCCTTTGACCTCCCTCACAAAGGCGGAGCGAGCGGTGTTTACAGCCAGATGGCTGGCTACCTCGCCAGATTGATGGCCGCCCATGCCATCGGCCAGCACAAACAGGGGAGGCAGGCCCCGCCACAGCGGGCTGCGGAGCCGCTTGAAAACCCCCACCGCGTCCTCGTTGGTCTGTCGCACATGGCCCGTATGCGAGACGGCGCCTGCTTGCAGGCGCATTGCGTGGTGTTCCACTGCCCACCTCGTCGCGTACTGTGTAGCGCGGCAGCCTGGCC
>DAOTXR010000053.1:0-1904 GCA_034435375.1 Anaerolineae bacterium | reverse complement strand
CTATTGCTGGCTGGGGAGTTGCGAGTTTGGCACGGGCGTAGTGACACGCCTCCTCGGCTTTATCGTGAAGGATCGCTGGAGCGGAGTGTGGGTGGGAGCGCCACGCCGCAAGCTTGGAACACCTTGCCCACGGTGCCCTTGGTTTCCGTCCGCACGACGTAGCTCTTCCCCTCCAGGCTCATCTCGACTTCTTGCAGCCGGTCCAGATCGCCGATGACGTCCGCCCATTCCAGACTCCACCCCTTGCCCTCCAGCCGGTCCTGCAACTCCTTGCGCAACACCAACGCCAGAAACGAGCAGAACACCTGGCCCCGGATCGTCTCATCGCACTTGTGGTAGATCGGTCGCGTCTCCAGCAGGGACTTCATCGACCGGAAGATGTCTTCCACCATCCAGAGTTGCTTGTACTTCAACGCTACCTCGGCTGCCGCCAACTCCGTGTTGGTGGTCAACACCCACTTGCCGTCGTAGCGCGCCTCTTCCTTCACCTTGTCCTGGTTGATGGTGAAGTGCTCGCCCGTCGTTTCCAGGAACCGCCGGTAGCCCTTGTTGCCCACCAGCGACTTGTCGCCTCCGGACAGGGCATCCTTCAGCGCGGCCACGATGGCCTCCCTGTCCTGCCGGTCCTTCTGGGCCTGGTCCTCGTTCTGGCACACTACGTAGCGCCGGTCCTCCACCCACACTTCCTTGACCTTCAGCGGCGAGGGAGCCAACGGATCCCGACTCCGGGGATGCACTTGCTGATACCGCCCGGCCCGCCCCATCACTTCCTCCCGCGCTTCCTTGCTGCTGCGCATCCGCACTCCCAAGATGTACTTCCATTGCCGCGCCTGGATCTGCTTCACTGTGTCGGCGCTGATCATCCCCCGGCCGGCCACGATACACACCTCCCCCACCGGAAACCGCGTCTTCAGCCGTTCCACGATCGGCACCAGACTCTTCACGTCGCTGGCGTTGCCCGGCCACATCTCACTGCACACCGGGTTGCCCTCCTGGTCCATCACCACCCCCACCACCATCTGGAGCCGGTCCGGCCGATGATCCTTGGAGTGCCCGTACCAGCCGATCGTTTGTCCCCCCTCCCCTTCGAAGTAGATCGAGGTGGTGTCGAAGAACACCAAATCCAGAGTGCTGAACAGATCCTGCCGGCGGGCGAACAACCCTTCTTCCACCAGGTCCTTGGTGGTCCGCACCACGAACGGCGTGGCGCCCTGTTGCTGGCTTGCCTCCAGCGGTTCCCCCAACCACGCCATGGCCCGGTACAGATGGTGCAGGGCCAGGCAGTCGACGCCCGCGAGGGCGTAGTCCAGTTGCCACTTCTCCGCGGCCCGGTCGCTGCCCGGCGCCATCAGCCGATGCAGGACGGTGAGGAACACGGCCCGCTCGACGGGGAACTCGAACTGGCGGTCACGCAGCAACTCGGCCAGCACCGGCTGGATGCCGCATTCCCGCCACAGGCGTTCGAAGATGAGGGGAGGACCGACGATGCGAGTGCGGGTGGTGAGAGACTCACCGTTGGCATGAGCACCCAAGATGGCGTACTTGTCCGAGAAGCGGCCGAGGGAGCGCAGCAGGGCATCGAGTTGGCCGGAGGCGAGCAACTCATCCAGCCGGCCCAGACGGTGGAGGACGCGCTGCTGGATCTTGCCCTGGATGCGCTGGTTCTCGACCACGATGAGGTAGGTGCGGTCACCGTTGGTTTGGGTGCGGACGAACAAGGCAGCTCCTGTGTGTCATCACTATGATAAGCGATGAAATCACACAGTACAAGCTAATATAGCGGATTAATCGCGCTATTTATCCACAGAACGTGACACTACGTTTTGTGATTTGCCAACCTGCGCTCATTTGTTATCAATGACTTGCGGCTACTTCCGGCCAAGCACTGTAGAAGATGGGTTTGG
>DAOTXR010000052.1:0-298219 GCA_034435375.1 Anaerolineae bacterium | reverse complement strand
GTTACTCACCCGTTCGCCACTCTCCCCTGACGATTGCTCCTCAGGGTCCCGTTCGACTTGCATGTATTAGGCACGCCGCCAGCGTTCATCCTGAGCCAGGATCAAACTCTTCGTTCGCTTCTTGTCAGCTCTCGCGAGCTGCCTTTTCCTTTTCTCATTCCCTCGCCGGACTTGACTGCGGTCCTCTTGACCTGTCACTTCTGCGATTGTTAAGGTGCCCTCTCCCTCAAAACACCCCCGCCGACGTCCTCCGTCGGCGGGCTGCGAAGGTCTCTCTGCTCTCTGCCTCTCCTCCGCGCCCTGCCGCTCTCTTCCCCCTTCCCTTTTGTCCCTGTGCTGCTTCCCTTAGTGCTTGTCAGTATAACATATCTCTAACCCCCTTGCAAGAGGGCGCAGTGTGTCATGTCAAATCAGCCACCGATACACCGTCGCTCGATCCCGTCCCACCTCGCGGGCAATCGCCTCAACGGCAATCCCTTGCTTTCTCAGTGCATACGCCACACGAATCCGTGTTATACTGTCCATCAGTACTCCGTGATTGTGTTGTTGGTTTTGTCTCCACAACTCTATCACGGAGTCGCATTTTTATTGAGAATACTGCGGAGGACCCCTGCCTGAATCTTGAGAAAGCATTTCTTGCCCCAAACAAGAACCCCCCCCTCCTGACAGGTGCACGAAAATTCAGAGCAATTTTAACCCCATGGGTGCACCTTCGCGTCCATAAAGTCTCCTCCAGAACCATTTTTGCTACACTTTTTCGTGCTATCAGACACCCCGGCCGATTGACACTGCTGCGTGGGCGGATTAAACTGCCCTGGTAGGTATTTGCTGACACGGCGAGGGGATACCGATGATTGTGACTCGCGAGATGCTCGAACAGCGGGAGCGACAGACCCTGGCTCCTTACGGGATGAAAAGCGCCGACACGCGCGGACGCGTCTACCCAGAGAAGGAGGATGATCACCGTACGGTCTTCCAGCGTGATCGAGACCGCATTCTGCACACGACAGCCTTTCGGCGTCTGGAGTACAAGACCCAGGTCTTTGTCAACCACGAGGGCGATTACTTCCGTACGCGCCTCACACACACACTGGAGGTGGCGCAGATCGGGCAGACGATCGCACGTATGCTCGGTGCAAACGAAGATTTGGTCGAAGCGATCTGCCTGGTGCATGATATTGGTCATCCACCATTTGGTCATTCGGGTGAAGAAACGCTGTCTAGGCTGATGAAGGAGCATGGCGGCTTCGACCATAATCAGCAGTCCCTGCGCATAGTCACGCTACTTGAACGACGCTATCCCAACTTCCACGGCCTCAATCTCACCTACGAAGTGCGCGAGGGGATCGTCAAACATGAGACCGAGTATGATATTAGCGCTGTCGGCCCAGAATATGAGCCACAGAAAGGAGCCAGCCTCGAAGCCCAGATCGCCAACATTGCCGATGAGCTGGCTTATACGGTGCACGATCTGGATGATGGACTGTATGCCGGGCTGCTGACCCCTCGCAGCCTTGAGGGACTAGGCCTGTGGGAACTGGGCAAACGTGAGATTGGCTTCAGGGTTGAAGAATTTGATGAGCTAACGCGCCACCGCCTGATCCGCCGCCTGATTGGCATTCTGGTGCGTGACGTCTGCCGCAGCACACATAGCAGGCTTACTGAGGCCAGCCCAGAATCGGTCGAGGAGCTTCAGCGACTTCCCTACCATGTGATTGGCCACAGCGATGAAATCGCTGCCATGATCCGCGAGCTTAAAGACTTCCTCTATCAAAACATGTATCACCATTACCGTGTCGTGCGGATGGCCAAGAAGGCCGAGCGTTTCATCACTGAACTGTTCAATGCCTATATCTCAGCACCGGAGCAGTTACCCACCTCGACGCAGCAGCGGTTGCAGGAAGGTAACGAGACTCTACAGCGCGTGGTGTGCGACTACATTGCTGGAATGACCGATCGCTTTGCTCTGGAGGAATACCAAAAGCTTTTCGATCCGTTCTCTCGGCCTTGACAGTTTGGTGTTTTGGGGTAATGTTTATCGGCCTCAACGATAGGCAGATGGCAACGGTGAGCGAGCGTCAGTACTGGGTTGGCTTCAGTATCACCAAGGGCATCGGGCCGACGCGTATCCGACAGCTTGTCGATCACTTTGGGTCACTGCGCGAGGCTTGGCATGCGTCGGCGGGTGACTTGCGTGCAGCAGGTCTGGATCGCCGGGTGCTCGACAGCCTGATCGAAACACGACGCCATCTCGATCTGGACGCCGAGTTGGCTCGTCTGGATAAGCTGGGCATCGCTGTCTTGACCTGGGAAGATGATGATTACCCGGTGTTGCTGGCTCAGCTCCGTGAGATCGGTCACGCGCCACCTGTGCTCTATCTGCGCGGCAGCCTGTCAGCAGTGGATGAGTGGTCCCTGGCCATTGTCGGCACACGCTCAGCTAGCCCATATGGCCGTCAGGTAACTCATCAGCTGGCCAGCGAGCTGGCAGCCAGTGGGCTGACCATCGTCAGCGGGCTGGCTCGTGGCATTGACGCCGAGGCGCACCAGGCTGCTCTCGAGGTGAAAGGGCGCACCGTAGCAGTGCTGCCCTGCGGCCTGGACGCGATCTACCCACCCGAACATCGACGACTGGCGGCGCAGATCGTACAACACGGTGCGCTGATGACGGTCTTTCCGCTGGGGACAAAGCCAGTGGGCACCAACTTCCCAACCCGCAACCGTGTGATCAGTGGGCTAGCGCGTGGCGTGCTTATCACCGAAGCGGGAGTCAAGTCCGGGGCGCTGCTCACTGCTGGGTACGCCCTTGAACAGGGCCGTGAGGTGTTCGCTGTGCCAGGCAACATCACTGCCCATAGCAGCGCAGGCACCAACAGTCTGATCCAGGAGGGCGCGCACCCAGTTCTGTCGGCTCAGGATGTACTCGACGTGTTGAACCTGGAGCGCATCACGCAGTATGTCCAGGCCCGCGCCAGCCTCCCGGCAATGGACGGCAATGAGCAAACCGTGTTGGGCTATTTGTCTGCCGATCCACTGCACATCGATGAACTGACCCAGCGCTGCAAGCTGCCGGTGGCTGTTGTGAGCAGCGTGCTGGTCACACTTGAGTTGAAAGGCATGGTGCGCCAAGTTGGCACAATGACATATGTGCGCAATTAGGTGTTTTGCAAAACCTGAGGTTTCTCCGAAAATCTTTTCAAAGACTTTCAGAGAAACTCTTAGCCTGTCGTTGGGTTCATTGTTTTTACAAGAAAAGCCATGACAAATACTTACGCATTAATCATGGCTGGTGGTGCAGGGACTCGCCTTTGGCCACTCAGCCGCGAGAGCCAGCCCAAGCCTCTGATCCCGCTCGTCGACCAGAGCCTTTCTATGTTCCAGGTCTCGGTTGAGCGGCTCTCTCCGCTCTTTCCGCCGGAACGTATCCTGGTAGTTGCTAACTCCGACCTAACGGCGAGCCTGCGCGAGCAGGCCCCTTCCCTGCCCGCCGAGAATTTCATCATCGAGCCGGAAGGGCGTGACACCGCTCCGGCAGTTGGCTTGGGTGCGATTCACATTGGGCACCGCGATCCCCAGGCTGTGATGGCTGTGCTGACCGCCGATCATCACATCAAGGATGTGGGAAAGTTTCACCAGGTGCTTGAAATTGCCAGTCGGGTTGCTGCGTCGGGAGCTATCGTCACGTTGGGCATCACGCCCACGTTTCCTGCAACTGGGTTCGGCTACATCGAACGGGGCAGGCTGGATCGCTCTGTGGATGGCGTTGAGGTCTTTGCTCTTAAGCAGTTTCACGAGAAGCCCGATCAACACACTGCCGAGCAGTATCTGTTGAGTGGAAATTTTAGTTGGAATAGTGGTATGTTTACCTGGACAGTCCAGCGCGTGATGGCCGAATTTAGGCGCCACGCGCCAGACATCTACAGCGTGCTTGCCCGCCTGGAAGCAACAATTGGTCGGCCCGACTACGACGAGGTCCTGGCCCAGGTCTGGCCTGAAGTGCGCCGAATCTCGGTAGATTTTGCGCTGATGGAGCATATTCGCGAGGATGTCTATGTCATTCCTGTGGAGTTGGGATGGAGCGATATCGGCAACTTTAGTGCTCTCTACAATGTCCTGTCATCCGGCAACCACGAGAATGTCATTCACGCCAGCGAGACTCCGCTTCTGCTTGATACCACTGGCACATTAATCATCAGCAAACGGCTGGTTGCAGCCATTGGCATCGAGAACCTAATCATCGTTGATACGGGGGACTCCCTGTTAGTCTGCCGTCGTGATCGCGCTCAGGACGTGAGGCAGATCGTCGAACAACTGAAACGAGAGCAACGGAACACTTATCTATGAATGAAGAACTACTGGTGTACTGCATAAAGTGCAAGACCAAGCGCCCGCTTAACAAAGCAGAGGCCACTTTTAATAGAGCTGGGCGACCCGTAACACGGGGCGTTTGCCCTGAATGCGGCACAACGCTCTACCGTGCTGGGGCGACCCCGGCTCACGCCAGTCTGCCTAAGCTGGAAATGACGCCAAGAACCCAGAAGGGCAACAAGAAGAATAACGCCACGCCGCGCAGGGGCAAACTTGTCATCGTCGAGTCACCGGCTAAAGCCCGCACTCTTGGACACTACCTGGGCAGCGAGTACCGCGTCAAAGCCTCGATTGGGCATGTGCGTGACCTGCTGAAGTCGCAACTCTCAGTGGATATAGAGAACGACTTCACACCACGTTATCGGGTGCCCCAAGAAAAGCGCGAGGTTGTCAAGGAGCTTAAAGCTGCAGCAGCGCAGGCCGAGGAAGTTTACCTAGCTACCGACCCCGACCGTGAAGGAGAGGCCATCGCCTGGCATCTGGTGGCGGCTGCCGAAATCGATGAGGAACGCGTCCACCGCGTGGAGTTCTATGAGGTCACCAAAGACGCCGTCCTTGCGGCCTTCCAAGCCCCCCGCGCAATCAACATGGACCTGGTCAATGCACAACAGGCCCGGCGCATCCTTGATCGGCTGGTTGGATATGAGCTTAGCCCACTGCTGTGGGAGAAAGTTCGTCCACGCCTGTCAGCGGGCCGTGTTCAGTCAGTGGCTGTGCGCCTGATCGTCGAGCGCGAGCGCGAGATCGAGCGCTTTGTTCCTGAAGAGTACTGGACCATTGACGCCGAATTGGCCCGCGCCGCTGAGCACGACCTGCCCAAACGTCAGAGCTTTGTGGCCAGGCTGGTGAGGATGTACGGCGAGGAACCTGCCTTCCCCAACGAGGAGGCTGTTACGCCGGTCTTGAAGGAACTTGAGGCAGCCGAGTACGTGGTCGATTCGATCAAGCTTGGGCAACGTAGACGCAGCGCCGCCCCGCCCTTCACGACCAGCACCATGCAGCAGGAAGCCTCGCGCCGCCTGGGTTTCACGGCCCGCCGCACGATGGGCATTGCCCAACAGCTTTACGAAGGCATCGATATTGGCACCGGCGATGAGGTCGGACTGATTACCTACATGCGCACCGATAGCACCAACGTGGCGGAGCAAGCCCAGAAAGAAGCCGCCACATTCATTGCTGAGTACTACGGAGCTGACTATCTGCCTGAGACCCCCAACCTTTACACCAGGAAGGTCAAAGGCGCGCAGGAGGCCCATGAGGCCATCCGACCCACCAGCGTTTTTCGCACGCCCGACTCGCTCAAGGAGCATCTGAGCAACGAGCAATTGCGCCTGTATACGCTGATCTGGCAGCGCTTCGTTGCCAGCCAGATGGCCCCAGCGGTTTACGACACCATCCGTGTCGACGTGTTGGCTGGACCTAAGGGGTCCTCCAATGGTAACAAGCCCTACCTGTTCCGAGCCTCCGGTTCAACGGTTCGCTTCCCGGGCTTTCTTGCCGTCTATGCCGACTATATCGACGAGGATAACCCGGCAGATCAGGACCTGAACCGCCTATTCCCACCGTTGGTCGAAGGTGAGCTGCTCGATCTGATCAAGCTGCTCCCACAGCAGCATTTCACCCAGCCACCGCCGCGCTACACTGAAGCTTCACTCGTTAAGGCGCTTGAGGAGTACGGCATCGGGCGGCCCAGCACCTACGCACCGATTCTGAACACCATCCAACAACGCGGCTACGTCCGGCGCGAGAACAAGCGCCTTTTTCCGACTGAGACTGGCATAATCGTCAACGATCTCCTGGTGCAGTACTTTGCAGAGATCGTGGATGTCAGTTTCACCGCCCGTATGGAGGACAACTTAGACCGCATTGCGTCAGGTGAGCAAGATTGGGTTCCGGTACTGCGCGATTTCTACTGGCCGTTCAAGGCTGAGGTCGAGTCTGCACGAGTGCGGGCCCCTAACGTCGACCTGGGTGACGAGAACGTCGGGCGTGATTGCCCCCGTTGTGGCCATCCGCTCATCGTCCGCTGGGGGCGTTATGGCAAGTTTATCGGCTGTTCTGACTTCCCGAACTGCCGCTACACCGAACCCTGGCTTGAGCGAATCGGCGTCGCCTGTCCTCAGTGTGGCGGTGAGATCGTCGAGCGCAAAACCCGCAAGCAACGCATCTTCTACGGATGTGCGAACTATCCGGCTTGCGACTGGACCAGTTGGAAACGTCCTCTGCCCGACTCGTGCCCGGTGTGTGGCAGTATGTTGGTCGTTCAAAACAAGGAATGGGCGCGGTGCCTGGTTTGCGAAGAGCAGATACGTCTGGACAGTTTGCCTTCTGCCGAGCAGCGGGTCGAGTCGTCATAGGGGAATCCTAACACCGCTCAGAGGACCGACCTTACTTGTGCTGGTCAAGTGTTAGAGTACAATAGCAAGGGACCATCTTTCTACATCTAGATCGCCCCACTTACAAGACAGGGGGGAGATCATTGCCAGAGCTTTAAGGAAGGGTCGGACTGCTATGGCCGAACAGATCGGAAAGCTCAAGCCTGTATTGACTTTGCTGGTTGTCCTGGCGATCAGTGCTTTCCTGGGGTACATCTGGGGAGCGTCCGGCGTCAATATCGCCGACACTGGTATCTGGCAGCTGCACATCAGCTACCAGGGCATCTACGTCCAGGCTGTTGCCGACGCCTACGCGCTGGACAACAACGACGCCCTGGCCATCGATCGGCTGTCCTTCATCTGCCAGGCCAACGACGGGCTGAGCAGGGCCTTTGAGGAGGCAAACCTACGCTATGGCTCGGACGTTACCAAGAAGCGCAACCTAGATCAGCTCTACACGTTGGTGGCTAGCAACCTGATTGTCCAGAATCCGCAGGTGGACGTATGCAGAGCCAAACCGACCACGTCGTGGGTTTCGTTCGGCAGCCTGGTCGGGCCGATTGTGATCGCGCTGATGGCTCTCATCATCGTGGTCTACGGGATTCTGATCGTTGCCCGCTCCGGTGGAGAACCGACCGCAGCTGTACCCGCCAGACCTGCCAGTGTGGGTGCGCCAGCGCCGTCACCCGCAGCTGCCCCAGCCCCACCCAGGCCGGGTGCGCCTCCGCCCCCCTCGCCGGCTGGCGAGACTCAGCCTTCAGCTGCGGCGGCCCGCCCCCGAGCGGCGCTGCCATCGCTGCCTGGCTTAGGGCGTAAGAAGGAAGAGCCAACTGAACCTCGCAGTGTTGCAGCGATGGGCGCGCAGCTTTCCAAAGCCGCTGAGAAAACCGACTTCGAAGCTCAGGGGCAGGAACCACCTATTGTTCAGTTCATGACAACCTACCTGCATGGGGATGATCTCTACGACGACTCTTTCAGCATTGAGACCTCGTCTGGCGAGTTCTTAGGGGAAACTGGCGTAGGGGTCTCCGAGACCATTGGCAGCACAGGCGAAGCCAAGAATGTCACTGCGTTGGAAGTCTGGTTGTTCGATAAGAACGACATCCGCACCGTGACCAAGGTGCTGATGTCTGACCATGCTTTCAATGATGATGCCATCAGGGCCAAGCTCGCGCCTAAGGGAGAAGCCGTCTTGGCCCGGACTGGCGACCGGCTGCTGCTCGAAACGGCTACCCTGCGTATCCAGGCTCGCATCGTTGACTTGGCTTACAAAGCCGGCGCCATGCCACCTAATGGCGTCATCGATCGCATCACCATCGAACTGGCTGCTTGGCGACGGGAGGCCCAGGCTGTTCGTCCGAGTGCATCGGGCGGCCTGTCCGGCAGCAGCACTCCACCAACCGGATTGCCGTCGATCTCCGGCAGCTAAGAAGTCTGTCGCGGTGATAACCTGGCGAAATTGATCAGGTGAATGGTCCTCTCCTTACAGCTTGGCCGCGTGACATCAAGAGTGCCACGCGGCCAAGTATTTCTCCGATAAGATTAGGCCCTGTTGTCGGGTCTTCGTGTGCCTCGACACACTCAACAGCACTGTTTGGGCTTCGTTGGCATCCTCGTCGGTTGCGCCGAGATGCTGGCACGGCTGGCAGAACCGCTTACCCGGTCGTAGCAGCCTCTTTGATCTCAGGAGCCACAAAACCGGGCGGCAGCAATCCCGCCTCAGTGACGATGCGTGGGACGACTTCTTCCCAGCCCACGGCCATCAGGTGGATGCCATGGATGCCCTGTAGCTTCTTGACGCCCTCGATTAATTCTAAGGCAATGGACACGCCCTCTTCCATTGCGCCGTCACCAGCATTCTCCATGCGCTTCAAGATCGGTTCCGGGATAAAGACGCCAGGAACATCATCGTTCATGTAGCGGGCCATCTTGTAGCTCTTGAGCGGTGTGATGCCGACCAGGATGTACACCTTGTCCAGGATGTTGCGCTTAGCCAGCTCGTTCAGCCACACTTCCAACCCCCCCACATCGTAAACTAGGTTGGTCTGGAAGAACTGTGCCCCAGCGTTGACCTTCTTGTGCTCTCGGATAGCCTGGAACTCTGGCCTAGACGCAAATGGCGCTGCCGCAGCTCCCAAGAAGATCTGCGGTGGGTTTTTGATCTCACGCCCATCCAGGTAGACGCCATCATCGCGCATCCGGCGCAGGATCCACAGCATCTGAATCGAGTCGATATCAATCACATCCAAACGCCCCATTGGGGCCGGGCCCATGCGACCGTGGTCACCGGACAGGCACAGGATGTTGCGCACACCAAGCGCATTCGCACCGATGACCTCAGCTTGCAGCCCTGTTCGAGTGCGGTCGCGGGCAGCAATTTGCATCACAGGCTCGCCGCCATTCTGAATGGCCAACACGCTACATGCCAGACTCGACATGCGAGCGGTGGCTGACGGGCTGTCAGTGAAGTTAATCGCTGAGACATAGGGCTTGACCATCTCAATATTGCGGACAAGCTTGCCTGTGGCGGTGCTCATCGGTGGAGCGACCTCCGCAGTGACCACAAACTGCCCGGCCTTCAGGCGGCGCTCCAGCTCAGACACCGGCTCACTGTAGGCCGGGGGGTGGTACTCAGCGTCACCTGCCCACCAGTCTGGCTGACGGACCGGCATAAAGACTGACTCCCATGTTTCGTGACGCTTCACGGGATCGCCAGAGAGCATACCGTTCACAAACTTCCCCGGCCCCACTTCACGGACTTGGTCGATCACGTCCAGCCAAGTCTCGCCGCCGACCTTGTCCCAGTCAAGCGGCGGCAGAACTTCGAGCAGCTTTTCCTGGCGGCCCATCCGGAAAGCACGCTCGTAAATCTTGTACCAGATGCAGGGACGTGTCTCATCGACATAGCAGTGCTCAGGCGTAGAACCGCCACAGGGGCCATTGCGTGCCCCCTTGGGACACTCCATCGGGCAAATGAAGGCCGTCTCTTGCAGCAGGCAGTTGCCGCACATGCGACACCCAAACAAGGGGCCTTTGATGGCAAGCTCAATGCTGGCCAACGTCCGGCGACCAAACGTCTCACGCTTGAAGGGTCGAAAAGCAGGTTGCCAACGGCGTGCGGGTGTAAAGATTGGCATAGTGATGACTCCCGATCAGTGAGTGACTCCGGATCGCCTATCCGATTCCAGGTAGACTTTCAAGATAATTATTATCAGAATATCGCTTTGGTCTACTTCATTGCTAGTGGCATTTGTCACAGATGTCCCATGACATTCAAGAGTCGCGCATCGCTCTTGGCAGGGTGGAGCCAATTCTCGATGCCCTTCGGCTCAGGGCGAACTGTGCAGTTCGCCCTGAGCATTGAGAGGCCGCAACCGGCACTACTGCTGTAGATAAGCGTCAGCGTAGATGACCTTGTTAAGCAGAATCTGGACGGTCTTCCAGATTGCAGCCTGCTCTGGGTCGCTCATATCCACATCTTCGACGGAAGGTTCCTCCATTGCCGCGATGCGATCGTGTATCTTTAGGTATAGCCGTCTGATGGGTGTGCTCTCGTCACGGTTCTCGATGGTATCGATCACCTCGCGCAACTTGCGGTCGAACGGATCGGCGATCATCGTCTGCAAGCCCACTCCCATCAGCATGGCGCAGTACACACGGTTGATGAGCGAACGGTTTTCCGCTGGTACGGCATTGGACACGTTCGACAGCCCAACGGAGATCGCGGGCGGTGGGTCCCACACCACCTGGAGTGTGCGTACCGCTTCAATCAGATGTGGGCAGTACTCCTGGCAACCGGAGACGGTCAACACAAGTGGATCGATGATCAGATCCGTGATAGGGAAGTCAATTTCCAACATGCGCGGGATTAATTTCTCGATGGCAATAGTGACCCGCTCATCGGCGGCCACTGGGATGCCGCCCGCGCCCATGGTCAGTGCGATCAGGCGCGTATTGTACCGCTTGGCGAGCAGCGGAACTTTCTCCAGCCGCTCAGGCTCGGCAGAAGTCGAATTGATGATCGGCTGAGCTTTGGTCACCTTCTTCAAACCAGCCTCGATGCCCAACACGTTAGTGCTGTCGAAGCTGAGCGGTACATCGACCACAGCTTCTACCGTCTCAACCATCCATGGGAAAATTTCCTCCCAGTCCTTTTTGCGAGGTCCCAAGTTCAGGTCAAGAGCTTGTGCGCCGGCCTCCACCTGACGGACAGCCAGGTCCTGGAAGAACTTGGCATCTTTGGCAGCCAAGGCATCCTTAACCCTCTGTGAAATAATGTGGATGTTTTCGCCGATGATATACATTTGACCTAATCCTTATCTGCTACTGCGGCTTCCACGGTAGGGAAGCGCGAAATATCAGTATGTGGCAGGAACATGGCCGACATGAACGCATCATAGAATGTGTTGTCGGCCGATAGCTCAATATAGGTCATGCGGTCTGCAATTCGCCTGATACGGTCTCGCAGGTTGCCATCTAACAGCGCCAGATAAGCCCCCTTGACCGAGGTATTGCCCAGAAACTGGAAGCGATCCCACGGCATGTCAGGCAGCAGGCCAATCTCGACCGCCTTTTCGACATTGATATACTTGCCAAATGACCCGCCGATCAACACCTGCTCGACCATCTCCAGCGGGATGCCCACGCTGTCAGCCAGCACGGTGAATCCTGCATAGATAGCAGCTTTGGCCCGCAGCAGGTTGTCGATATCCACATGAGTGATGGTGATGTCCTGCCCGATCTGCGTCTCATCCGCCCAGGCAATGACGTACTCTGGGCCGTGCTCGCCTTCGCGCACACGCGGTGTGGCCAGCTTCAGATTGACGTGACCACCCTTGTCGATTACGCCAGTCAGGAACATCTCTGCCAGCAGCGAAATCAGGCCGCTGCCGCACAATCCGCGCGGTTTGACATTGCCGATGACACGGTACGTCGGCTCATACGTCTCGGCATTGATCCACACCTCCTCGATGGCTCCTCGCGTGGCACGCATCCCGAACAACATTCCTGCCCCCTCGAAGGCCGGGCCAGCCGAACAGGCGCATGTCACTAGCCACTCTGCCGAACCGAGCGCCGTCTCGCCATTGGTACCCACATCGAGGAAGAGTGTCACTCGGGTAGCGTCGTCCATGCCAGAGGACAACACCCCAGCACTGATGTCCGCACCAACATAGCTGGCTACACCCGGCAGGCAGTCCACTGTGCCCTCCGGGTGCATGTTCAGGCCGACCTCGCGAGCAGTGAGCGTTGGAATGTGGTTGACTGCCGTCACAAAGGGAGCTAGCCGGATGCTCGCTGCTGGGATGCCCAGCAGCAGATGCATCATGGTGCTGTTCGCGGCAATGGTTGCCTTAACCACATCTTGCGGCCTGATCTGGAGACGCAGGCAGGCAGCCTCCAGCAGCTCGTTGATGGTACCCAGCACTCGATCGCGCATCTCCAGTCTATTCTCTTCACTCTTGCTGGCATAGATAATGCGCGAGATCACGTCTTCGCCACGTGCGATCTGACTGTTGTACTCGGCAACCTGAGCCTCCACCCGACCTGTGATCAGATCGACCAACCACAGAGTCACGGTAGTAGTGCCAATGTCGATGGCGGCGCCCCACAGCGGGTCATAGCGCGGAGTGACGCCAGGCCACACGTCGATCAAACGCGGAGGGCAGTCAGGACAGTCCCAGGAAGCAGTGTCCACAACAGCCGTCACCTGCCAGTCGCCTTCGCGCAGCTTACTTCCAATCTGCTGCAATGTCGCCAGCGAGACCCGGACATTGCTGGCAGCCATCTGCTGACGCAGGGCTTTCTGAAAACGTCCCCAGTCATCGGTCTGATCGTCCATCGAGGGTGGGGGCAACGTAACCTGGTAGCGGCGAACGGACTGGGTGACGTCGGGATCGTAACCAGCGGGTACAGCGACCTCAGCCGCCGTGCGATCAGTGGTGAGCCGCCGCTCGATCTTCTCCTGCGGCGGAACGCTGACGGTGACATCTCCCTCAATGACAGTCTGGCAAGCCAGCGCATAGCCAGCATTTATATCCTCTGGGGAAAGGCGCAATGTGCTACGGCGGCGCACCGACCCCTGGGTGACCTGCACAGCACATCGCCCGCAGCGCCCCTGGCCGCCACACGGCTGCATCAGATCGATTCCAGCCAGCCGGGCGGCTTCGGAAAGAAGCGTACCTGTCGGAACACTGATGGGATGAGCAGCGATGTCGAATGTGACGGTGTGTTCAGCCATGCACCTTGCCTGGCAGCTCCTGATGGCCTGAGCGTTTGATCGAAATTGTACCCGGCAACCCTGAGGTTTCGCCGCAAGAAGTTGAAAGGAACTCCGTCGGCGAAACGTTTGGGTGTTTTGCAAAAAGTCGCTTGCGTTACTTTTCGCAAAACCTAGTTGCCCAACGTGTTAAAGCTGTCCCACAGGGCAGTGGACGTAGCCTCTACTCCTGGCTCTGCCAGTGCTCGTCCAGGGACACCCTCCAACGCAAGGGCAGCTCCAATGATGATCTCCTCGATGCCAGCTCCTTGCAGGCACGCCCATGCACACACGCGGTCGGGTGGGCAGCAATCGCACTTAAAAGCACTGGCCGTGGTACGCAGACGACTCGGGATGGGGTTATCGATAGCCACGGTGATCAATCTCCTGACACTCGGCCTGCCGTCGGGGCGCAAGAATGCCTCTGTATGTGTTCTCTTGCGCCCCGAAAGCGCTGTTTGCGTGTGTCGTGCTGTGGACAGCCCTTAGAGTGCCTCTTTCATAAATTTGGGCAAATCCACAGCCTCACGTGGACCAACGCGGATTTCCCAGCCTGGGAGTTCTTCTTCTAACTCACCTGACAACACAGCCACATGTCCTGGAATGACGATTCGTTTTTTGCTGACCTTGTCGACGACACTGAAGCCTTTAACAGCCTTGGCGATCCGCTCGGCGTCGAACTTACCGGCAGCCCAGGCAGTCAGCACGCTCATGCCCTCGGCGTCAGCCACGAGCAGCCAGGCAGGTAGCCCTGAACCCTCGACCTCATTGGCTACACTGAAATAGGTGATGCTGAAGTTGGTAGTAACGAGAAGAGGATCCTCAGGCTTGGGATTGTTAATCTCGTACAGCCCTGGCTGGACCTGGATGGGTTTCTGTGGGTCGGTATAGATATTGGCGCGCAACACTAGCAGTGCATAGGCGAGTTCGGGAGTGAAAGTGTCGAGCACCACGAACCCGGCATACTTGGCAATGGCCTGCGCTGCTCGCATCGACTCAAGCGCCGGATCCCCAGCATCGCCTGGGAAGGCGATCAGCGGGTAGCCCAGCGGGCGGAAGTTCTTCTTGAGCGCCAGGCGGCGGATTTGAGTGCTCAGGATCAGGGATTGACCCATCGGGCGGGCGGCAGGGTCGAGCACCATATCCTCGACCCCCTTGCTTTTGATCTTCTCGGTCAAATCGGCCAGCTCGTCCAGCGTTGCGCCGATCACAGCCAGCGAGGCATTGTGCTGCTTGGCCAAGTCGGCCATGGCTTCCCAGTTCTTAGCGTCCGCACCATAGACAAGTGGCGTCTCTCCAGCAAGGACTTCAAGACCGGCGACCATTACAGCCGGATCCTTGCTGATCAGAATCAGTGGGCGCCGACTGACCTCGCGAACGGCGCGGATAGCCGCAGCAAAAGTGTCAGCGCTGCCTGAGGCAGCCTCGACAGCAAAGCCGTCGAGCGTCAACTCCGTACCGACATAGCTCACAGTGTAGGCATCGGCAGCGGCCACAGTGGCCTTGATGTCTGAGACAGGGAGCGTGTCGCGCACACGGATGAATAAGCCAGCCCGGTTGTAAAAAGTTTTCTCGTGGCGGAAAAGCACCACCTCATTTCCGATCTTAACTTCGTATCCATCAGATTTGAGTGTCACCAGCCGCATGGGCGGGGCTGCCGACTCGGACAGAGTCGTCTTAGCCTCCTCGCTCAGCCATGGACAGGCTGCCGGCTCGACCTGTTTGGCCGCCAACTTCATGGCGAAAGCCAGACAGGTGGGGAAACCGCAGTCCTTGCAGTTGGTCTGGGGGAGCAATTTGTAGATTTGAATACCGCTGAGGGCCATTCTCTCAACTCCTTGTCGCCGCAACAAGAGGATCAAGCCGGGACGGCCATTAGCTCCTGGATTGCCGCTTTGACACGTTTGACGCTTTCAGGGTGGCGTAATACCACAATGTCCGCACCGGACTCAAGCAGGGCAACAGCAGTCAGCGTCTCCCAGGTGATGGCGCGCTCTCGCCACTCACCCCACGCTGTGGGGACGCCCTCGCCGACTTTCGCTTCTTTGGTCTTCCACGCCTCAAAGCCGGGGGTGACGATCATCGGAAGCTGAGTCATATTGTCGCCCTGGAGAGCTGCCAGACGTAGCCTCTCCATGACCGAATATCCGTACTCGATCCCATAGCCCATGGCAGCAGTGGTTGGGTCCATCAGAATACGGTCGAGCGGCAGCCCCATATCGGTAATCAGGATGTTGAGCTGTTTAGAAAGGTTGACATCCATGGGGCAGCGAGCTGTGACCAAGTGGCCATTAGCCATCGCCGTGGCTACGAGGGTGCGGTAGTTCTTGTCCTCGCACAGACCCAGCACCAACCGCTCACCCTTGGTAGCCTCAGACACAGGGACCAGCAGGGCGTTGTCGGCCTCTGCCTGCCCAGGTCCATAGACAAGCAACGGTAGGCCGGTCGCTGCCAGCACCTTCTTAACAGTCTCTACAGCAAGTTCTGGCGTGGTCGGATTGCCATTGGCGTCAGTCAAGGTAAACATCAACTCGATCAGATCGGCTCCGGCCTGCTCGGCAGCCTTGGCCCATGTAGCCGGGTCTTGAGCAGCGTCTCCCCACACCTCAAGCAGCAGCGCCGACCAGTCATCCGGGCGGCGATCTTTGATCTCCACAGCAACGACAGGGGGGTGGGGGATACTGCCCTCGAAATGCATATAAGGCAGGGTCGTCTCACCACCGACTGTGACGACACGCGACCGGGTGCCACCCTGATCGGCGGTTGCGCCAATCGTGACGGTACGCACTTGACCGGGCCACTTGTCTTTGGGTATCTCGACGGGCATAGCGTTTCACTCCTGATTAGGTTCCGTATCAACAGTGAGCGCACTACTCTGGGATCGTTGCCGCGCCGCATCCCGCTTTTTCTTAAAAGTTTCTAAGGGGGCTTCGCGGGTGGCTTTGATTCCTAGGTCGCGCAGATCTGCTTCGCTGTGCGCGGCTAGATGCCGTAGGATGTGCTTGTAGGACAACATAGCCGCCGGCCACGCTATTCCTCTGTCGTGGTGTAGCAGGAAAACCACTCGCACGCTCAAATCCTGCATGATTTGAGCCGCGGCTACCAACGGGATATCAGCAGGTATTTCGGGGATGTCTTCCCGCATGATATCAATGGCCGTCAGCTTGTGTACATGAGGATGCCCATAGCCTCGTATAACCTCATCCTGAGTGACCAAGCCGACAGCATGTCCTGCATCATCCAGGACGATCACCCCCTCCACATCTCTATCCAGCAGCAAACGCGCCACCTCGGCGATGGACATCTGAGGTGGGCAACTCACGACCCCAACAGTCATCAGGTCGCGCACAAGGCGGGGGGAAGAGTCGATCGGTTTGCCGCTCATCGCGTGTCCTACGGCTGATCAACTAGGGGATGGGATGTATGTCCCCATCCCCTAGTATACACCTTTTGGCTAGAACATGGCTTCCATCACCAGTGCGGGATGGTTATGCTCCTCCAGCCAGGCCAGCAGCTCTTCAACTGTCGTCACAGAGCGCTCGTCAGCGATCCGAGAGATCAGATCTGGGTCGCCCTCACGGACAGCCACAGCCTGAAGCTCCTCAGCCATCGACTCCTTGAGGAAGCTGCTCATCCAAACGACACGCTTAAAGCCACCATCGGCGGAGATAAACTTGGGGCTAAGCAGATAGTACTTCCCGACCCCCATCACCCCAGGGGTCTGCAAGCCACCACCGGCCATGCCAGCCAGCGTGCTGAATGTCATACCCGCCGGAGTCATGCTAGGGTCCTCACGGCTGACAACCATCACGCCGTTAGCTTCGGGGATCAACATCACGATGCACTCGAAGCAACCACAGGCTGTCATGGGGTTCTCCATGATGGAGTACATCGTTACCTGCTCGACCATGCCGTGCGAGGCAACTTTGGCAAAGTCGATCACACCAGTGAAGTAACCCTTGACGGGATCCAGCGTCGTCCCTAGCTTGATTGGCTGGTTGGGGCCGGTAGGGTTGATGCTGTGCGAGGCTTTGCAGTCAAGCCAGTTATATGCGCCGCATAATCCCAGCCGCTCAGGGCTGATGATGCACACATGGTTCGGAGCGAACGACTGGCACAGGGTGCATGAATAGAACGTATCCACCGAGCTGTCGACGAGGTCAGCCAGACGTCTGTTGCGGCGGTCGTAGGCCGCACGTGCTTTTTCTAGCCACTCCTGGAATGGCTGAGGGTCGGTGTAGATCGTCACCTGCACTTTGTCGACAATCGCTCCGAAGTCAGCATGGAAGCGCGCGTGCAGGATCTTGCCGAAATGCTCTAGGTTAAAGCCCTTGTCGACTGCCGCGTTGGAAAGGCGGATCCAGGCGATGTCGCGCTGGCCAATGTGCTGGATACCTGACGCGCCATTGATGAAGTAGTGGATTTGGCGCTCGAGCACCGGCTCAAAGTCTTCCTGCATCTGTCGTCCGGCCACCTCGACTACGATGCCCATGTCCATGTGGCCCTGCGGCTCGACACCCTCAAAGCCGGGGCCGACCACCTCGACCTTGCCATCCACGACGGCGTCAAGCGGGGCCATGTGCAGATATTCAAAGCATCGTGAGTTCTTGCCGCCGAACTCGACGCGCATGTCAGCGCGACGGACCACTTCGCCTTCAAAGGCCGAACCGTAAGGTACTGGCACCGGCACGTCGGCCACGGTGACTTTGACGCCACGCACCTCGATGCACTTTTGCACCAGCCGCTCGGCACGTTCCAGATCATCGGCTCCCTCGATCTCGTTGAATGGCATACTGACCACATGCTCATAGGTAGTGACGCCGGTGGGTAGAATCTCAGGGATGATTGTGTCGGCGATCACAGGGAAACCGAAGTTGATCGCACCTGCCGCTGCAGCATACTTCAGGTCATCAATCTCGCCTAGCGCCAGCACAAAAGCGAACACACGAGCTTTGTTATACAGCAGGATCTCGCGAGCCATTCCGCCCTTCAGCCCACCAAAAGTCAACGCTGAACGGGTAGCAAAGCCCAGTGCGTAGATGGCGCTGATCGTGTCGGTGCCAAAGGGTACAGTGTAGGTGTCGTACCCCAGCTCGACACCCTCCTCGATCAACTGGTGGATGATGCTGCGCCCATTGACATTGCCCGACAGGAAGCACAAAATGTTGCGCCGCTGTAACTCGCGCACGATCTTGACGGCCACCTCGTTAGACTTGGCTGCGCCAACAATGGCCGCGAAGCCGGGCATACGACCATCCACGAGTTGGATGCCCCATGAGCGCAGCTGGATGTCGTCTATGGGGCCATTGAGATGACCTGCAAGAGCACTGTCGCCTCCGACGCCCGCGTCAGGGCTGGTGAAGGCCGTGCCGCCAGCCAGCACAAAGCCCGGCATTGGCTCCGGCTGCAAGTTGTAAACATAGCGCACGGCCTCAATCACCTCAGCAGCGATCAAGGTCGCCATGCCACTGTCGAGCGTCTCGCCCAGGTAGGGCGTCCAGTTGTGCGCGGATGGCACCGGATGCAGCAGCGAACGAGCATGAGCCATCACCTCCGTCAGTTGGCCAAGTCTTTCCACCGCAACGCCGGTCATGCCGTAGATCAGAGGCAGATAGTAAGCAGTGTTAGGGAACGCAACAGGCGTATCAGGCCCCTTCTCGCGGAGAGCCTTGTTAAGCATCAGTTCGGCTTCGGTCACGAGGGCATTCGCACCACGAATGGCCCGCGTAGCGATGTAACGAGACATGTGTATCCTCCTAATGCGTTTTCCAAAAAACAAGTCCCTCTTGTTGTTCGGAAAACTTGCGGCTTCACAGAAGGTCCACCACAGCGCCCTGCGAAACGGCTAGCGTTTGCCCAGAGACAACTTTCCATTTCACCAGGCATCTGGAAGGTGAACTCCGGGAATGGGCCGCCACAATACTTGAGTGGCCCTCTCCCTAGTCACCAGGAGCGCCGTAGAGTGCAGCCCGACGCTCCTCAAGGGGAAGCTGCTCCAGCTCACGCATACGAGCGTCCCCACTGCGTCCAAAGCGATTCGGATCATAGGCCGGCAGCCCAAGCGCCGCGCGTTTCTTGTCGATATGCTCCAGCGTGCGGCGGATCATCTCATCAGGATCGTCCACGAACTCCAGCTTGCCCCCATAGAGTTTTTCCCAACCCTCGCTGATGTACCGTTCGACGGCGTTGCTGTTGGGAACTTTGTCCGGCATACCGCTGATCGGGTTGTGGCCGCCGAAGATCACGTATGCCCCGGAGGCTATACAGTAGGTGGCGATGGCCAATGCCTTCTCGCTCATCCACTCCGGCGCAAGGCCGACTGCTGGCACCTGATCAATATCGTCACCCAGGCCGCCTTCCTCGACCACCTGTGTCAGAACGGTTAGAATCCGGCTGTTGTCGACGCATGATCCCATGTGCAGCACTGGTGGGATGCCGACCGTCTCGCACACCTCGCGCAACCCAGGACCGACTTTGTCCAGACCGGCCTCGCCCAGCAGGAAGCCCAACTTGGCGTTGGCGATGGCGCTGCACCCGGTCTCGACTACCAGCACATCTTGCTTGAGAAGCTGTTCGGTGACGTAAGTGTGCAGGTAATCCTGTTGACTGCGCGGATTGTTGCAGCCAACAATGGCTGCCACTCCCCGGATACGCCCGGCCATGATGGCGTCATTCAATGGCCTAAACGAACCACGGTAGCTGCCGCCCAGCATGTAGTTGATGTACTCGTGTGAGAAGCCGGGAATCAGGTCTTGGCGATAGTCGGGGATTTGCGTTTCGCCGCGATTCCGGTAGTTGTCGATGGCAACCTTCAGAATCTCTTTGGCGATGGTCAGTGCGCGGTGCTCATTAAACTCGATGTGGGTCGCACCCGTGATCTTGACCTTGGGAGAGGTAGTGATGATCTTGGTGTGGAAGTTCTGCGCCAGACCAACCAGGGCCTGCATCACGCACTGAACATCAACCACCATGGCTTCGACTGCGCCAGTCAAGATGGCCAGTTCCTGGTGCAGGAAGTTGCCCGCAGCTGGGATCCCCTGGCGCATCAGAATCTCATTGGCCGTGCAGCAGATGCCCGACAGATTGACGCCGTTGGCTCCCGCAGCCCTGGCATACTCAATGATCTCTGGGTCCTGAGAGGCAGCGACGATCATCTGGCTCAAGGTCGGCTCGTGACCGTGAACAATAACGTTCACCATGTCCGTCTTGAGCACACCCAGGTTGGCCTGGCCGAGAATCGGTGCAGGAGTTCCAAACAAAATATCTGAGATGTCGGTGGCAATCATGCTGCCACCCCAACCATCCGCCAGGCCAGTACGGATGGCATGTTGCAGAATGTGGGTCGGCTCCTGGTCGTCACCGATGTGCGTGCGGTGCAAAGCCTCGACCACTTCGCGGTCAACGCCGCGTGGCACCACGCCCCGCTCACGCCACAGCGCTTGGCGTTTCTGTGGGGCGCGCCTGATGGGAGCCACCTCTCCCTGCTGTTGACCAAACTGAGCGATGTACAGGTCAGCCAAATCGTTGGCAATTTCTTCAGGGGCGCGGCCCTCAATAGGAATATCATAGAAGGAGGCGACTGTGCGGAGCTTGGCGATGTCGCGGATCATGTAGCCTTCGGTCTCGCCGTGTGCCACTGCCTTGAGCGTGAAGGCCATATCGCGACCGTGATCGGAGTGGGCTGCGGCCCCGGCAGCAATGGCACGGATCAGGTTACGCGCCTGGATGGTTTCAATGGTGGCTCCGCAGATGCCGGTTTGTCCATCTTTGGTCAGCCGACAGGGACCCATACCACACAGCTTGCAACACATGCCTGCCCCTCCGATGTTGCATGGGGCCAGATCGTCGGCACGGCTGAAGGCAGTTCCGATGCCCAGGTCCTCTGCGCGGATCAGCATTTGCTGGGCTGCTGGATCGATGCTTTGCTCTTGAGGTGTACGCTTTTTGGCCATGAGTGGTTCCCCCCTCATTCGTCAACAGACGTGATTGGTCCCATGCCGGGGCAAGGCCACAGAGGCCGTCCCAGGTAGGGCACTTGCTGAGCAAAACTTACTGCGTTGCCCATCGTTTCAAAGGCGGCAGTATGTCGAAAGAAAGTTTTGCTGCCACCATTTCCCCGTCCAGTAGGCACACCAGTCTCGACCGGAACTTGCAAGTCGCCCAGGTAGCCCGCTTGGTCAAGTCGGGCCTTGATGGTGTCAGCACTGGTTTGGGCGGGATCGAAGGTGATTTCGACGACATGGAAGGCACTACTGGCGTAGACTTCCGCGACGCCCGGCAGTTCCAGCAGAATCCGCCGAACCTCGACCACGTGGTGATCCCCGTACATGGCGGGAACCTCGACGGTAAGTGTTTCCATATGAACCTGCCTTGTGTGATTGGTGTTGCCGTCTCCTACCAAAAATCCAAGCCTGTTCAGGCTCGTAGTGATCTTCACAGGGCAGTGATCCCTGATCGAATCCCTGGTCGCATGAATGCGGATTTATACGACCCAATCGTGCAAGTTTCCAAACCCCTCAAGGATGCAGTGTACGGTATGGGGTGGTGAGTTGACAGTACCGCCTGTCACGATTAGGCTGGATGTTTGTCATCTATGCAATCTGGCAGGCGGCGAGAGTCATGCGAGGGGTTAAAAAGGTATAGATCGTTGATACTCTTTCTTTCAAAGGTCAGCTATGAAGATCGGCATTCTTTCAGATACCCACGGCAACGTGCACAATACCCAACGTGCCCTGGACATTTTGCGTGAGCATGGCGTAGCATTGATCGTCCACTGCGGCGACATCACCACCACCGAAATCGTGGAGTTGTTTGCAGGCCAGAAAGTCGCATTTGTGTGGGGAAATATCGACCGCAACAGCGCATTGCTGCGCTCTGCTGTCGAGCGGCTGGGATCGGCCACCATCGGGCGAGAGTACACTGCCGAGATCGGCGGGGTACGGATCGCAGCCTGTCACGGCGACGACCCTGATCAGTTACACAACCTGCTTCAGAGTGGCCTATATCGGTACCTTTTTCACGGCCATACCCACCGTCGTCATGACGATCGGGTAGGCTCTACACGGGTGATCAATCCGGGGGCGCTGGGCGGCACCCGCCACGAATCGCGTTCCCTGTGCGTGCTGGACCTGGCGAGCGACGAAGCGGTTTTCATTGAGATAGAAGAGGAGTGAGAGTGTATAACAGGTCGTAGCTGTGAACGGCCTGTGCTTGTATGGTACAATCCGGTCAGTAGGGAGGGCGGCGCGAGGTTTGTCCAGAAGCAGCTTGACCTTATGGTCGAGCTTCGATGGACACCCCCGAGAGTTGGCCGCAAATTGCTGGCGGTCAACTCCAGGCGGCCCTCCTTGTTCGTGTGCCGAGGTGATCATGAAACGTTGGAGACGCTGGTTGGCCCTGGCTGTGGGGCTGGCTGTCAGTGCTGGATTTCTTTACCTGGTCCTGGAAGACCTGAACCTGACAGAGGTCTGGCTGGACCTCCAGGGGGCACGTTACGGGTGGATTGTGCCTGGCGTTGCCGTCTACTTTGTGGCGGTGTGGGCACGTACTTGGCGATGGCACTATCTGTTGCGTCCGCTCAAACACGTGAGCCTGGGTCGACTGTTCCCTATCGTCGTGATCGGCTACATGGGAAACAACGTCTACCCCTTCCGTGCTGGCGAGTTTATCCGGGCTTATGTATTAGAGCGTAACGAGGACGTGAAGATCAGCGCTTCGCTGGCAACCGTGATCGTCGAACGCATTTTTGACGGGCTGGTGATGCTGCTCTTTGTCTTTGTGGCGCTGCCGTTCGCTCGTATCCCTGCGCCTTACGACCGTGTTGTGATCTGGATGACCATTGTGTTCTTTGGCGTGCTGCTGGCCTTCTTTCTGTTGGCGATGCGTCCGGCATTCACCCGGCGCATCTACACAGTGATGATACGACAGGTAATCCCCATCGAGCGCGTCCAGCAGTTCCTGCTGACACAGGCCGATCGTTTCATGGATGGGTTGTCGTCGCTGCGCAGCCCTGCCGACATGGCTATGACGTTGGTCACTTCGATTGCGATCTGGCTGACCGAGACGACCAAGTACTGGTTTGTGATGCATGCCTTCAATTTTCAGGTCAGTTTTTTTGTCCTGATGCTGATGACGGCCGTCGTGAACTTGGCAACCACGCTGCCTAGCTCCCCCGGCTATGTTGGCACGTTTGATGAGCCGGGGATCGAGATCTTAAAGGCTTTTGGGATCGAGGCCAACGTCGCAGCAGCCTACACCCTCGTGCTGCACGCTGCGCTGTTCTTCCCGATCACCCTACTGGGTTTCCTCTACATGGCCCAGCAGGGAATCCACTGGCAGGACTTTGCCAAGGCAACAAACGCAGCCCGCCAGCCCGAACTAGAGACGCCGTAACTTGCTCGATCTAGCTGAAGGTATGTGCTCATGAGAGTAGCAGTCATTGGGGCAGGGGCTACCGGGCTGGCCGCGGCTTACGACCTGGCCGGAGCGGGCTATGATGCCACTGTGTTTGAGGCCGGAATCGAGGTCGGCGGGCTGGCCGCTGGTTTCAAGGACCCCTCCTGGAGCTGGTCGCTTGAGAAATTTTACCATCACTGGTTCTATACCGACCGGGATGTGTTGGAGCTGATCGGGGAGATCGGCTGCGCAGACAAAGTGCGCTTTGACAGCCCCACAACCAGCCTCTGGCACGAGCACGGCACATTCCCGCTCGATGCGCCAGTCACCCGCAGCGCCACACTCTCGCGGGTGATCAACGTGTTGTGCATCCCTTACCTGCCACTTGTTGATCGGCTACGCTTCGGACTGGTCAGTGCGTTTCTCAAGATGTACCCCACAGGCATCGCGCTGGAAAAATACACCGCCGACGCCTGGTTGCGGCGCTGGATCGGCTCCCGCTCCCACGAACTGATCTGGCGGCCCTTGTTGATCGGCAAGTTCGGTGCTCTCTACGACCAGGTTAACATGGCATGGATGTGGGCCCGCACCTACAAGCGCACTGCACAACTCGGAACCTATATCGGTGGTTTTCAGGCCATGTTGGAGGACTTGGCAGAGGCAGTTCGGCGTAGAGGGGGGGCCATCTTTCTGAGCACACCAGTGGATCGGATTGCGATGCAGGGCGCGGGCCGGCTTGAAGTGACTGTGAGCGGGCGCTCCGAGTACTTCGACCAGGTATTATGCACGGTAGGGCCGGCCCTGTTGCTCAAACTGGTGCCCGATCTGCCGGAGAGCTATGCAGCGAAGCTTCGCTCACTGCATAGCCTGGGCGCTATTGCGCTGATCCTGGCGCTCGATCGGCAGCTCATGACCGATGGCACCTACTGGCTTAACCTGCCAGCCCAAAGCCCTAATCGGCTGCAGAACCCCTTTCCTTTCCTGGCGCTGGTGGAGCACACAAATTACATATCACCGGAGCATTATGGCGGAGATCATCTAGTATATCTGGGCGATTACCTTCCCATTGAGCACGAGCACTTCCGCATGAGCGAAGAAGAGATCGTCGCACGGTTCCTGCCGTCGCTCAAGAAGGTGAACCCGGCCTTTTCGACAGATTGGGTTCGCAAGCGGTGGTTGTTCCGTGTGCCTTATGCTCAGCCGGTGCCATTTGTGAATCATTCCCGGCACATCCCGGACATCCGTACCCCAATCCGGGGGTTGTACTTCGCATCGATGAGCCAGGTCTACCCGTGGGATCGAGGTACGAACTACGCGGTAGAGATCGGACGGCGAGCAGTGCATATGATGCGAGAAGATATGGGGCAATGAAAACAAAGGGGCAGCACGCAGCTGCACCCCCATGGCATGTTCACAAGCGGGTAAGGGGATTCGAACCCCTGACATTTAGCTTGGGAAGCTAACGTTCTACCGCTGAACTATACCCGCACTGCGCTCAATTATACAACGATCCAAACAGGATGCAACGATCTGTCCACAATTTGGGGGAGACGCTGCCAACGCTGACGTGTGGGAAGCAATGGCGATGTTTTAACATTTCTGCCGATAATCCTACCCACTGTCCCAACCACCTTGAGAGAACCCTGGAGGCAGCAGCCCATGCTGAGTTCAATCCCCGGACACGGATGTCCCTGTGCTATGGGCTGCCTGATGGTCACCTGCCAATCCGCTCAAACCTGATACTAATTTTCTTAACATAAACCAACCTTAAAGAATCCGACTTTTTAAGGTGATGGCGTTGTTTGCACTATTTGACTCTGTTATGATGAGAGCATGCCGCAGTGTGATTACCGCACCACATGACTCAGTCACGCGGCACGGCAACGCTATAAAAACCGGCAATCAGCGGGGAGATAACCGCCTTAAGCGTTTCGTGGGAAAGAGTGCCGCGAAACTCTTCCGCGAAGCTTCGGGTTTGGTCGGGAATGTTTTCGGCTAAACGCTTAAGGCTATTGCATTTTGTCTCCGATTCCCGGCCAACATCGAAACGTCTATGAGCGATCATTCGCGCAGTCCTGCCGAAATCTGGCAAACAGCTTATGGCGAGCTACAACTCCAAATGCCGCGCGAGGCTTTTGATACCTGGCTGCGCCATGCCCGTCTGGTTGCCCACGAGGATGGGACATATGTCATTGGCGTGCAGAACATCTACGCCCGAGAGTGGCTGGAACACCGGCTGAAGAAGGTGATCATCCGCACGCTGAGCCAGGTCGCTCAGCGGGGGATTGAGGTACGCTTCGTGGTTGTCCCAGACCGCACGTCGGAAGCCACACTGCACGAAGCGGGTCCGCTGTTGGCCGACCTGGAGTCCGAAGGAGAAGAAGTCCCCCGCTTTGAGCGGTTGTCTCCCGGCGAAACCGGGTTGAATCCCCGTCATACGTTCGAGACCTACGCAGTCGGCATAAACAATCGGTTAGCTTACGCTGCTGCACTGGCCGTGGTCGAAGCCCCTGCTGCTCAGTTTAACCCACTCTATGTGTATGGGGGTGTCGGGCTGGGCAAGTCTCATCTGCTGCATGCGATCGGCAACGCCTGTGCCCAGCACAGCTACCGGGTGCTGTTTGCCTCTGCCGAGACATTCACTAACGATCTAGTGGGCGCTATCCGCACCCATAACACTGACGAGTTTCGCGACAAATACCGCAACCTCGACGTGCTGCTCGTTGACGACGTTCAGTTCCTGGCAGGCAAGGAATCCACACAGGAAGAGTTCTACCACACCTTCGACGTACTCTACAACACTGCTGCCCAGATCGTCCTGGCATCCAACAAGCCACCGTCGGGCATCCGGCATCTCGACCCGCGCCTGCGCTCACGTTTTGAGGGCGGGCTGGTGATCGAGTTGCAGCCGCCCGACCTTGCGACACGTATGGACATACTAAGGATCAAAGCTGCGCTGCGCGGCTTTGATAGCCGCCTGTCGACCGATGTGATGGAACGGATCGCCGGGGAATACGACGCAAATGTACGAGAACTGGAAGGTGCTCTGAATCGAGTCGTCGCTACCGTCCTGCTGACACACGAGGTCCCCTCACTTGAGACAATCGAGAGGGTGCTGGGTCAGGCGCCCGACAAGCCGGAGCTGACGCTCGAGAACATTATCATGGCGGTAGCCGAATACTATAGCGTTGCGCCAGCGGACCTGACTGGGCGTGAACGGTCGCGCGAGGTCTCGGCTGCCCGACAGGTAGCCATGTACCTGGCCCACCACGAGGCACACATTTCGCTTCAGGAGATCGGAGAGGCGTTAGGAGGTCGCAACCACAGTACGGTCCTGTACAGTTGCGAGCGCATCGCTGACCTGATGGAGACCGATTCGCCGATTCGTCGCCAAGTGCGGGCAATCCTGCAGAGTCTGATGCCTCAGGAGACCCGCGAGCGTTGCACTCGCTACGATTGAGAAATCTGCCAAGACGAAAGAACCGCTGTTACCGTGACAGCGGTTCTCTGTTCCCCAGCCCATGAGTCGGGCTACCACCCCAATCCAGTCCACCGTGCGTGGCGTTGCTCCAGCCAGGGATCAGCCTCATTGTGGTAACCTGCTTGTTCCCAGAAACCGGGACGGTCGCGGTCGGTAAACTCAATGCCGCGTAGCCACTTAGCGCTCTTCCAGAAGTAACGCTTGGGGACCAAGGTGCGCAGCGGGAAGCCATGGTCGGGTTCCAGGAATTGCCCATCGTATTTGTAGGCCAGTAGCACATCGTCATCCATCATAACCTCGAGCGGCACATTGGTGGTGAAGCCATACTCACAGTGGGCGATGACAAATTTGGCCTCCGGCCTCACACCCACCAGTTCAGCTACATGGCGGAAAGGCACACCCTCCCAGACCGTATCGAACTTGCTCCAGCGGGTGACGCAATGAATATCACATGTAACCGTCTTAGTGGGTAGCTTGAGAAATTCATCCCAGGTCCAGGACTTCTCATTGTTTACTAGGCCAAACACCCGTAGTGTCCAGGTCTTGGCATCGAATGACGGCACTGGTCCGTAGTGCAGAACCGGGAACTTGAGCGTCAGCGACTGGCCAGGGGGCAGCCGACCTTCGCGCTGCATTTGTTCTTCAAGATCGCGGCGTTGCCTGTCCAACAGTTTTTCCCCTCCATTGTCGACGATTCCACAGGCAGTATCGGCCAACGCGATGGAATCTTGCCTAATTTTAGACAGAGTCTATCATCTTAGGTATCGCCTGACAACGATGTTGCCTCATCACAAAAGCCTATCGGTCTCTTGCGCTTGGGCTGAGTGCAGGTACACTTGTGAGGAGAGGGCAGCTATCTCGAATTAAGAATTCGTGCTCCAAGATAGTTGCCAGGCATGGGTGCCAATGCTATAATGTCAACCATCGTTGGGCGCGTAGCTCAGCCGGTCAGAGCGCACGGTTCACATCCGTGAGGTCGGGGGTTCGAGCCCCTCCGCGCCCATTCAAGAGGAACTGACATGCGGCAGCACCCATGAAGGACTAGCGTGGTGTGCGCCGCATTTTCATTCTTAAGGTGATTCGGATGGGATAGACTCCTGTGTTTAAGCGAATACCGGTTTCTCACAGAGAGTGGGCGCTTTTTGGGCTGAGGTGGATGATCCCCCTGGGGGTGTTGGTACTGACCCTGTTTGACTCCAGCGCATCACTTGAGTCGAAAGTTGCTCCGATGATCGTCGTCGGAGTGGCGGCCACCGTTTCTAACCTGCTGTTGGCCCTGTTGCTCATCTACACCTACTGGTCGCGCAGCATGACAGCGTTGACTGTGGCGCTCGATGTCGGATTGGTGGGCACGGCTGTGTTTGCCATCGATGCACGCCTGGTATGGCTGGGGCTGATACCTGCTGCCGTCACGGGGTTCTATTTCAATTGGATGCCCAGCCTGATCACTGGCTTTGTGGTTGCGGCAGCCACTCAGATCCCTCAGATCGCCATGTCCGGGCAATCTACCCTTGACCTGCCCACTCTCATCCTGACAGCGGTTGCCCTGCCGGCTGTCGGACCGATCAGCGCCCTGCTCAGCCACGACAGGACTGAGGAGGCTGCATTGCGCGACCTGTTGCGCAGCCGCGGGCAGCGCGCCGAGCAGGTCACACGGTTGGCCAACGAGTACATGCGCGTGGTGTATGAGATGGTCGATGTGCTTAGCGCCTCTCAACTTGACCCCAAGCGTGTGCTGTCGTCTGCCGTAGAGTTCGGCCTGGAAGGACTGGAACGGGTAGGGGTTCGACCTCCTCTGTTTGCTGCAATTCTGCTCTTTGACAACGACGAGGAGCTGGGTACCGTGCTACGTATGGCGCGGGCCAGCGCAAGCGTGATGCCCAGTGACTATCATGTGGTTGTCCCTGGCCTGGCGAGCACCATTGGCAAAGCAATCAGCACTCTCAGACCGACCATAGCCAACGCCCCAACCAGTGACACTGAACTTCAGCAGTTTCAGACCTTTCGGACATGCAAGACAGTGATGTGCCTGCCACTGAGCACGGGCAAAGAGGTATCCTACGGCGTCATGCTGGTTGGCAGCATGGAAGAAGATGCTTTCCGAGACCTCCATGTAGAATTGATGCGAGCCGTCGCCAATCAGGCGGCTGCCTCATTGTATAACGCCAAGCTCTACGTGTCACTGCGCGAGCAGCGCGACCGCATCATCGAGGTCGAGAAGTCAGCCCGCGCCCAGCTTGCCAGTGAATTGCACGATGGCCCCACGCAAAGTGTGGCAGCCATCACCATGCGGCTTAATTACATCCGACGATTGATTGAGAAGAAGCCCGAGTCGGCAGTCAGCGAGTTATACCAGATCGAGGAGATGGCCCGCCGGACGACCAAAGAGATCCGTGCGTTGCTGTTCGAGTTGCGGCCCAAAGCGCTCGAACAGGGCCTTGGGGCCGGGCTAGAACAGCTAGCCAGCAAGATGAAGGAGACCTACGACCAGGATGTGGAGGTGACGGTCGAGGACAACTGCGATCAACTGCTCGATGGCCAGACCACTCTGACTCTGTTCTCCATCGCTACAGAGGCGGTCAACAATGCCCGCAAACATGCCACGGCCCAGCTGATCCGGATCAGGCTGACTGTGCGCCAGAATGCGCTGGTCCTGGAGATCAGCGACAATGGGCGCGGCTTTGACGTCGAGAAGGCTCTTGCCGAAGCTCGTCAACGCGAGGGGCATCTGGGCTTGATCAACCTCCAGGAACGCGCAGCGCTGGTCGAAGGGGACCTCACCATCCAGTCAGTGCAGGGTCAGGGTACCACCATGGTGGTTGCCATTCCGCTAGAGATAGTCAACCTGCGCAAGGCTGAGGAAACGCACCGCCAGGCAGAGACCGCGGCCAGCGCCTCATCGCAGGCTGCCAGCAGCAATTGACGACGGCTGCCTCAGACCCTAAACACTCCTCGCATCCCCTCCTCGAATGTCGCTTTCCCCCCTTGTGAGGGGTGCCGTAGAGGGACATAGGGCAAGCTCAGCATGTCCAGAGCGCCCTGAGCCTTGCGCCCCACCGCCAGGATCAGATCAAACGAGAACAAGTCACATACAGCTCGGATGAACGGGAGACCTATACGCTGCTCAATGGCAGTGGGAGTCCGATTGGACTGTGGCCGGCTCGGCAGGTGTGGGTGAAGCGGGAGCGCATTCCAGATCAGCGGTGGCTGATCGGCGTACCGAATGAGTGCGCTCCACAGAATCGTAGCGGTCATTTCAGCTACCCCCTGCGGATGGCCACTGGTTGCACGATAGCCCTCCCCAAACAGCCCCCACTTTGCGACTCCCCGCAGCATAATGCGCTCGCTTGTCACTGGGATGCCACTCAGCGCACAACCCCGATGCCCCGGGGCCTCGGCCAACATCAACACACGGGGCTGGCGTTGCTGCATGTCAACCAAGTAGCGTGCCAGATTGTCTCGTCGGATGGCTGCCCTAGAATCGTCAACCGGGGCGTAGGGATTGGCGAGTTGTTCTGAACCCGGTAGGGTGACGAGTCGGTCAATCAGGTCATGGACGGTGTTTACGAGCATTGTCGCTCCGACGAGGAAACAGTTTCAGGAATCATACTCCAGATAGACGCAATCTGACCTTACCACGCAGGACAGCCGCATTTCAAGCGCCGGGAGGGCGTATTGCGACCCCTGATAGTGCCCAGTACAATCAGGCGCGTTATTCTTTCCAGGGACGTGACTACATGGGCGTCGAGCCGACCATCCAGAAAGATGCCTTCTCTGTGTCCCCACCGGGTTTGCCTTCTGAGTCTGAAGTCCGCGAAACGACACAGATTGCCCACGCGGCTAGCCTGATCGCGCTGGGCAATATCACCAGCCGGGTGCTGGGACTGGCACGTGAAACGGTCAAATCGCACTTCTTTGGGGCAGGCGGCGCAGTCGATGCTTACGGAATTGCGACGATCGTTCCTACCATGTTGTATGACCTGCTGATTGGTGGGATGGTCAACGGCGCTTTGGTGCCAGTGTTCAGCAGCTATGCATCAGAAAACCGTCAGGAGCTGTGGGAACTGGTCAATGCATTGCTTAGTCTGACGGTTGCCGTGCTGGCAGCCACAGTGGTGGCGATTGAGATTTTCGCCCCGCAGGTTGCTTTCGCCATCAGCAGCAGCTCCACACCGGAGACGTTGACCCTGGCTGCCCGGCTGATGCGCATCACCGTTCCGGCAGTGCTTTTCCTGAGCCTGTCGGGGGTGCTGTCTGGGTTGCTTTATGCTCTCAAGCGATTCAGCTACCCCTCATTCACAGCAGCGGTGTTCAATGCCTGCATTGTAGTTGCTGCTCTGCTGTTTCACAGGCAGCTTGGCGTCGCATCGATGGCTGTAGGGCTGCTGAGTGGAGCAGTCGGACAGGTTGTGCTGCAGCTTCCAGGACTGCGCGATACAGGCTTGCGACTTGGACTCAGGCTCTCGCATCCCGGCCTGCGTCGCGTGGCACTGCTGTACATCCCCAGTCTGATCCCGCTGGCAGCGGACGTACTGATCAGCCGTCCAATCAGTTACAACTTAGCCTCACAGACTGGTGAGGGCGGTATCTCATGGATGGGTTACGCCACATATCTGACCCAACTGCCCCAGGGATTGGTCGCCACGGCCATCTCGCTGGCAGTGCTGCCTACTCTGTCAGCTTATGCGGCTGGCGAGACAGCCGGCAATTCCAATGGCGCATTTCGGAGCATGTTGGCCCGCGGCCTGCGGTTGGTGATCGTGCTGATTGTCCCGGCCACAGTAGGGCTGTTTCTGCTCTCCGAACCCACCGTCGCACTGCTGTATGAGCACGGCAGCTTTGTGCCGCTCGACACGGTGATGACTTCCTGGGCGTTGCGCTGTTACCTGCTGGGCTTGCCCTTTGCCGCTGTCGACCTGCTCCTGGTGTTTGCCTTCTATGCACGGCAGGACACACTAACCCCCTCCCTGATCGGTGTGGGAACCATTGTGGCCTATCTGTTGCTGGCCGCCGGACTGTTGCCCACCTGGGGATTGTTCAGTTTGATGATCGCCGACTCGTTTAAACATCTGCTCCACACGCTGATCTCGGCGTTGTTGTTGGGCAGGCGCATCGGTGGGTGGCGCGAGATGGGCCTGGGGCGTGCATTGGGAGTAGTTCTGGCTGCGGCTGGTGTGATGGGGCTGGCAATCTATGGTAGCCTGGTGGGAATCGAGGCGCTCTTTCTGGTCAGGGGCGACCTGGTTGAGCTGCTGGCCGTCGCGGTGCCAGGATTGCTGGGGGCAGGGCTGTATGTCGGCCTGACGACCCTGCTGGGTTTGGAGGAACCCCAATTACTGTGGGCCGCCGTCCGACAGCGACTGACGAGATAGAACTGCCTGGAGGAAGGTAGGCGCCTTCGGTCATCAAGGTTGAATGTCATTCCTCCTTTCACCTTGAGATGCTACTGATGATCAGAACCGCTCTTTGCAGCAGCATCGACCTCCTTGTCTCCTGTTCTTGCGATTGGGGAGTGCTCAAAAGGGTGGTCACGGTGTTAGCGGGTCAGGGATTTTAGCCCTCCATATCCACTCTGTTAGACACTCTCTTGCGATTGACCTCCTAAGCAATTCGCGTAAAATTGGTGGAGTATCAGATTTTCACATGACACGTGATCTTATTCTCGATTCCTGCCCCTTCTATGTCAGGCTTGGATAGTGAGGCTGGTATAAAGTCATGGCACGAATTCTTGTCATCGACGACGACGCAAGTTTGCTTCAGATGATGAGTCTCATGCTCCGGCGTGCAGGCCATACGCCCATCCTGGCGAGCAATGGCAAGGAGGGCATCGAGACGGCACGCCGCGAACGCCCCGAAATGGCAATTGTCGATGTGATGATGCCCGACATGAGCGGTTACGATGTGTGCCGCACGCTGCGCGAAGATGCGAGCACACAAGACATCCCCCTACTGATCCTGACTGCTTTGTCCCAATCTGAGCAGCGTGAAAGGGCAGAAGACTCCGGGGCAGATGACTTTGTGACCAAACCTGTCACCCGCGACGACCTCGTCCGGCATGTCGAAGAGCTGCTGGCAAGCGGTCCGCGCAACAAGCCTGCTCCAATCGAGGCGCCAGCCAGCACACCACCCTCCCCGGAGCCAAAGGCGGCTCCGCCGCCACCTCCTGGTTTTGAAGCAGTGACTTCAAGACCCGTTTCAGCGCCAGCGCCGCCTGAACCACAGGCCCCACCGGTATCTTTCCCGGCCCAAGCCCAGCCGACGGGTCTGCCGGTAGTGGCTGTCATGGGGCTGGGTGGAGGCGTAGGCACCACTACCATGGTCGTCAACCTGGGTCTGGGGCTGATGCAGTTCGGACGGTCGTGCATCATGGACCTCAATACCCGGAATGGCAAGGTCGCGGTCCAGCTTCGGATGGTCCCCCCCCGCGCTACCTGGTGTGACCTAGTTGGGGTAGCGCCGGGCAGCGACAAAAGAGGCATTGCCCGTGCGCTCATGCTTGAGCACCGGGCAGGCGTGGCTGTCATGGCTGCGCCGCTTCAACCTGTGCAGGAGCGGCTCAGCAACGATAGCCTGCAATACATTCTAGAGGTGCTGGCCGAGGGTTTCCGTCGCATCGTTGTCGATCTGCCATCCACCATCAATGCGATGAGCGTTATGGCCTTACGTCAAGCCCAACATATCGTGCTGGTCGCGGGCAACGATCCAGCAGACTTGCTGACCGCAGCCGATGCGTTGGCGACTATCGAGCAGCTCAACCTGTCCGGTCAACAGCATGTGGTCTTCAACCAGACCCGTCCACACGGAGCTAGCTTCGAGCAGGTTATGCAGACTCTTAACCGTCCGCTGGTCGCCAACATTCCTTACGAGCCTGAACAGGTCAACGCTCTGACTGAAGGAACGCCGCTGGTTATGTCTCGGCCCAACTCGCTGTTCTCACGTACGATCCTCCACCTGGCCAGGCAGCTCTAGAAGCATCCTGGTCAGGGGGGCCAGACCGTGTAAACGTGGAGGAAGGCGGTTCAGGCGGGATCGAGCACTCATGGGGCAACAGTATGGACAAGCTGCTAGTCGTAGAGGACGAGGTCATCACATCTGATTTGCTGCGGCGCTACTTTGAAATTGTTGGCTACCAGGTGATCAATGCCCTGAACGGCACAGACGCAGTCAAGATGGCCATTGAGCACCGGCCCCGGGTGATCATCCTGGACATTATGCTGCCAGATATGGACGGCTACGAGGTATGCCGACGATTGCGTCGCGACGAGCGCACTAACAAGATTCCTATTATTTTCCTAACTCAGAAAGATGACCGACGTGACAAGCTAGAGGGTCTGGAACTGGGGGCCGATGACTACATCACCAAGCCGTTTGATGTGGAGGAACTGCGGTTGCGTGTCCACAACATCATCGACCGGCTGGGCGGTATGCCATTGGTGGATGCACGTACCAGCCTGCCCAACATGGCGCTGATCCGTGAGCGGCTTCCCAAGTTGCTTGAAGACCCAGACAGCGTTTTCCTCGACGTGCAGATCGAGCACATCGAGGCCTTCGGCAAGCGCTATGGCCCGGTCGCCTCCAATCAAGTGATTCGTAGTGCAGCAAAGATCGTCAGCGACATCCTTCACGAGCTTGATCCCAAACGCTCGTTTATCGGCCATCCACGCGATGACCATTTTCTGGTGGGAACCTCGAAACAGGCCGTGGCAAGCGTTGAGAAGGAGTTGCTGGAACGATTTGGGAAGCATGTGGTCAAGTTCTACGACTACCCAGATCAGCAGCGCGGCAAAATGCAAATGGGACAGGAATTGCTTCCCTTTATGTGCTTTAGGGTGATGCGTGTCAGCGCCGACGCCCTGCGGGCACTGGTGTCTGCTCAGGAGAAAGCCGAGCCAGCCAGTCCAACCGGCAGCAAACCTCCAGCAGTCGGGCAGGATGGGTCTGCTGGCAAATCCGGCGAGAAGTCCTGAGAAACCTTTAGGCCACAGGCCGGGCCGCCAAAGGCTGGTCTAATGCTGATCGGCCTATGTGCAGGCAACTTCTCCAGGCCATTGCTGCCTGTGACGTTACTTTTATGGCCCAGCCTCGGTCAGACCCTATTGTTCCTTTCTAGTTTCTAGAGTGCAAACTTCAGTCTATTGAAGATATTCCTCATGCGCTGCAGCGATCCTCGTAGCGACCGAGGCTCACTGCGTCGCTCTACCCGCTGGCTGGACAATCACTGCAGCCGTCATTAGACTAGATTCATCAGATGTCCACACGTACTCAAGGGAGAGAGCCCATGACAGCAAGTAGGCAAGCAGCCACTCGGCGCAGTGATGGCATCTTCGATTTCGTCGTGATCGGCTCTGGATTTGGGGGCAGCGTCTCAGCAATGCGTCTGGCAGAGAAGGGCTACGGCGTGCTGGTGTTGGAGCGGGGCAAACGCTTCCGTGATCAAGATTTCGCCAAAACCAACTGGAATGTCTTCAAGTACCTATGGCTTCCAGCCCTGCGTTGCTTCGGAATCCAGAACCTCACCTTGCTCAACGGTGTGCTGGTGTTGCACGGCAGCGGTGTAGGCGGTGGCAGCCTGGTGTATGCCAACGTTATGATGGAACCTGATGATCGCATGTTCGAAGCCCCAGCCTGGAGTCACCTGGCCGATTGGAAAACAGTCCTGCGACCCCATTATGAGACTGCTAAGCGTATGCTTGGTGTTACGCCTAACCCTTGCCTGTGGGAGGCCGATCACGCGCTCCAAGCCATCGCTGAAGAGATGGGCATGGGATCCACTTTCCAACCGACCCACGTGGCCGTCTTTTTCACCGACCCAGCCAGAGAAGGCCAAACTGTCCCCGACCCCTACTTTGGCGGAGAAGGGCCAGAGCGGGCAGGGTGCACTCACTGTGGTGGGTGCATGGTAGGATGCCGCTACAACGCCAAGAACACGCTGGTTAAGAATTACTTGTACTTTGCCGAGCAGTGGGGGGCGAAGATCCTGGCCGAGTCAGAAGCTGTGGATATCCGCCCTCTGCCGGAGGGCCAGCTCGATGGCGCACGTTATGAGGTTGCCTATCGTTCTTCGACAGCTTGGCCGATCAAACCGATCCGCGTCGTGCGCACACGAAACGTTATCGTCTCCGCCAGCGTGTTGGGTACGCTCAAGCTGCTCTTTCGCTGCCGCGACGTGACCCGCTCGCTCCCAAACCTTTCGTCGCGTCTGGGGGATGAGGTCCGCACCAACAGCGAAGCCCTGCTTGGCGCTGTCTCCCGCACCCGTCAAATCGACTATTCTAAGGGTATTGCTATCACCTCAGTGTTCCGGGCCGACGAGGTCACAGCAATTGAGCCAGTGCGCTATCCAGACCGCTCCTCATTTATGCGCAACCTGGCTGCCCCGCTGATCGAGGCGGGGAACAGTGGCTTCGTGATGCGCGCCCTCAAGACTGTGTGGGAGATCGTCCGCCATCCGCTCGATTTTCTGCACGCCAGGGTCTTTTCTCGCTGGGCGCTTCGAACGACGATCCTGCTGGTTATGCAGACTGAAGACAACCTGATGCGCCTGCGCTGGGGACGTGGCCTGTTTACGCTTTTTCGGCAGGGGCTGATCTCCCGCCGTGACGACGAGCGCCCCATCCGGGCTGAGATACCTATTGGACACCAAGTCACTCGCCGCTTTGCTGCCCGCACGAATGGCGTGCCACAAGGCGCGATCAACGAAGGGCTGCTCAACATCCCAACCACAGCTCATATTCTGGGCGGGGTGCCGTTCGGGCGGAATGCCGACGAGGGAGTAATCGGCTTGAATTGTGAAGTGCACAACTATCCCGGTCTGTTCGTCGTGGACGGCTCGATCATGCCTGCCAATCCGGGCATCAATCCCAGCCTAACGATCACTGCGCTGGCCGAATACGCGATGAGCCAGATTCCCCCCAAAGATGGCGCACCGGTCAGAAAGCCGCTGATGGTCGAAGCGCCAGAACATGCAACTGGCTGAGGGATAGGGTTGCTATCCTGGATACTTGCGTGGTAGATCCAACCACAGAGGGACGCCTTCGGGCGTCCCTCTGTGGTTGGATGGCTTTCGCTGTCGCAATACACAACAGCTCTGTGCGTTGCACCCTGGGCTACTTCTCCCCACGAGACGACTTGGTGACAGCACGCATCATGTCGGTGAAAGTGGAAATCACGTCAATAGGCACGGGGAAGATCAGCGTGCTGTTCTTCTCCGCCGCAATCTCAGTCAGCGTCTGCAGGTAGCGCAATTGCATTGATGCTGGTTCTTGGGCCATAGTCTGGGCGGCTTCAAGCAATTGCTGGGCTGCCTGATACTCACCCTCGGCGTGGATGATCTTGGCACGCTTCTCACGTTCGGCTTCGGCCTGGCGAGCCATCGCACGTTGCATCGTCTCAGGCAACTCTACATCCTTCACCTCGACCAGGCTCACCTTGACGCCCCACGGCTCGGTCGCTTCGTCAATAATGCGGGCCAACTTATCGTTGATTCGGTCACGGTGTGCCAGCAGCTCGTCGAGCTGCGCCTCACCGATCACGCTCCGCAGGCTGGTCTGGGCGATCTGCCATGTCGCCCGGCGAAAGTCCTCAACCTGCACCACGGCTCGCTCAGGGTCAATCACCCGGAAGTACGCCACGGCATTCACCCGGACTGTGACGTTGTCGTTGGTGATGGCTTCTTGGGTGGGGACATCCAGCGTAACGGTGCGCAGGTCGATCTTCACCATGCGGTCAATAATGGGAATGATGAAGAACAAGCCCGGCCCCTTAGCGCCGATCAGTCGTCCTAAGCGAAAGATGACGCCGCGCTCATATTCCTGCACCACGCGCACAGCGGAAGCCAGCAACGCAACGACTACCACCGCCACGCCAATGAATAGGCAGATTAACGCAGTGATAGCTTCTCCCATATCCTGTCGTATCCTTTCCTATCGTACATAGCAGGGCCGAGCGGCCTTCATAAGGCTGACACAGGCATTATATAACCAAATGTACAGCGACGTAAAGTGATCAACCGGAAAGGGGGTTGATAGACCTTTCCGGTTTCACTCAGATTCCTAATCTACCAATTCTAGACCTTCCGCCTACCTGAAGCATTCCCTCGGAGGAACTTCAAAGCGCTCTTTCGATGTATCAGCCAACCGTCTAGCTGCTCTTGGGCATCTTGGCGATGATCTTGTTGATCAGGTTGTTAAGTGGCATTGTCTGGAGCCAAGCACGACCCGGCCCCGTCAGCGTCGCCAGGAACAGGCCCTCGCCGCCGAACAGGACGTTGCTCACACCCTTGACCATCTGGATGTCATGGGTCACAGTCGCATCAAACATGGCGATGTGGCCAGGGTCAACGAATATCTTCTCGCCAGCAGCCAGGTTCACCTCGACCGTCTCACCGTCGATCTCGAAGAACGCCGCGCCTGGACCTGTAATGCGCTGCAAGATGAAACCCTCACCGCCAAACAAGCCCACCCCCAGCCGTCGCTTGAAATGGATGACCACCTCAACGCCCTGCTGAGCACACATGAAGGCGTCACGCTGCGCGATAACCGACTGGCCTGCTGCCAGGTCCAATGCCACGATGGAGCCAGGAGCCTCCGGCGCGAAAGTCACCACTGACTGGTCGGCCAGCGATGTATAGGTGGTCAGAAACAGCGACTCGCCTGATACCATCCGACCCAGACCGCCTAGCAGACCGCCTGGCATATTGGTCTTCATCTCAATGTTGCCTCGATACCAAGCCATCCCGCCAACTTCGGTAAAGACAGCCTCGCCACGGTTGAGCAGGATATCCAACGCTTGCATGGTGGTGCCTGTGATCCGATATTTCATTGCGATTCACTCCTTGTAGATTGAGACTCAACTCGCCTGACTCGCCTGCGCAATTCCAACCTAGCCTATCACTGTCGCTCAAATGCGGCAACTGCCTCGATATGATATGTCTGGGGAAACAGGTCGATAGGCTGCACATCGATCAGACGATAGCCACGCCGGGCGAGCTGCTGGGCATCGCGAGCCAGCGTGGCCGGATCGCAACTCACATACACCACCCGCGGCGGAGCCAGCCGCGCCAGCTCCTCGATCACCTTGGGGCCGGCTCCTGTGCGCGGCGGGTCGAGCACCACTGCATCAAATGGCCCCTCTAGATCACCCAACACTGCTTCTACGGCCCCTTCGACTAACTCGATGTTCTCTAGGTCAGCCATGTTCACATCGGCGTCAGTGACAGCAGGAGGGTAGCTTTCGACACTCACCACCATCTCTGCCCGCTCGGCGATGAAGGCTGTGAACAGCCCTACGCCACTATACAAGTCGAGCACCGTCTCGCTCCCCTGTAGGGCTAGCCGCGCCAGCACCTCGTTGACCAGCACCTCGGCCATCGTCGGGCTGACCTGGAAGAAACTCCCCGCTGTCACGCGGAAGCTGCGCTCAAAGACGCGATACGTCACCTGAGGGCTTCCAATCAGGTTCACCGGTTCGTTGTCCTGCAGCAGCAGGTTCACAGACACCGGGAAATCCACCTCGATCTCCGGCGCACGATCCCCCTCTGCTTGGAAGACGATCATACGATCTCCCGGCTCACTGCCCACTTGGAGCCTGACGCGCTCGATCTCCGGCGCATCCAGGTCCAGCATACCCAGCAGGTCGATCAGCGCTGGATGCAGGATGTGGCAGATCTCGATCGGGATGATACGCTGGTTGTCATCGCTGTAAAAGCCGGGCTGGCCATCGGGTGTCATGGTGAGGGTGGCATGGTGACGATAGCCCCACGGCTCGGCGGCAGGGATGGTTGGTAAAACATTGGGGTTGGCTAGCTTGCCGATCCGTTCAAGCTGACCATACATTACCTCACGCTTGAACTCAAGCTGACGTCGGTAAGCGATATGTTGCCAGTGGCAGCCGCCGCACTGCCCCGGCCCGAAATAGGGGCAGGGCGGCTCGACCCGATCAGGTGAAACTTCGACAATCTCGACTGCCGTCGCGTGGGCAAACCTCCCTCGATCTTCAGTGATGTGCACCTGCACACGCTCACCGGGAAGCGCATACGGCACAAAGACCACACGCCCGGCGTGCCTGCCCAGCGCCGCGCCGCCGTGCGCCATGCTGGTGAGTGTCAACTCGAAGATATCGACATTTTTAGCCACAGATACTCCTGTCTCGCCCGGAGATCACGATTCTCCCATAGAGGTGACCCATAAGCTCGCCCTACGGCCTCCTATTCTTGACCTACTGGCGTACCCCCGATGGGATTCTACCTGTAAAGCGGGAAATGAGTGCAATGTGCGGTCATGATCCATGTTCTCATGATATATCGCCTGCGTCGATTATGCTGGTCCGGTGCTATAATGACACATAGTCACCGATCATCAGTGCATACTCTGCGCAACAAAGAGTTGACCGATCATGGATGCCACACATCCGACCCGCCGGGAAAGGTTCATGGAGCGGCTTCGTCGCTTTAACAGACGTGTCACCAACCCTATCATGATGACCTTTGCCGGGCGGCGCATCTACGCCGTCGTGCACCACATTGGGCAGAAGTCTGGGCGGGCCTACGCCACACCCGTGCTCGCGATGCCATTCAACGAGGGCTTCGTCATCCCATTGCCCTATGGGGACCATGTCGACTGGTGCCGCAATGCCATAGCGGCAGGCCGCTTCTCCCTCCAGTGGAGCGGCAAAACCTACACTGTGGCCGCCCCCCAGATCGTAGACCCGGCCACGGCGCTGCCCGCCTTCCCGCCCTGGGTACAGCGCATTCTCAACCGATCCCATGTTGCGAAGTACTTGAAAGTAAAGGTTACCTCCGATCGTGCGCCAGACTTGGAAAGCTCCCCGCCAGTCTAAAAGCCCCGATTCCAGTGCAGCTGGCTCTCCAGCCATCTTGATCGCCGTCGGGCTGCTCTCGGCGGCCATGCTGGCCTTCGAGCTGACGCTGATACGCCTGTTCGCCGTTGCTCAATTCTATCACTTCGCCTTCATGGCTATCAGCCTGGCGCTGCTGGGTTCAGGTGCAGCGGGATCGTTGCTCAGTGTGTGGCCACGTCTGGGTGAGCGACCGGCGCGCTGGGCGGCGGGCTTTGCGCTGGCAGTGGTTCTCAGCTATGCTGTCCTCAACCTGCTCCCCTTCGACTCGTATGCCATTGCCTGGGACCGTCGCCAGGTGCTCTACCTGCTGATCACTTTCGGTGGGGCTGCCACGCCGTTTCTGTTTGGTGGGTTGGTGATCGGAGGGCTGTTGGCTGCCGACGCGCGCAGCCTGCACCGCGTCTACGCTGTCAACCTGGCTGGGTCGGCGCTGGGTTGCATCATCGTTCTCCCGCTGCTCGCCGTCCTGGGTGGTGAGGGCACGCTGTTGGCCAGCGCTGCACTTGGATTGGTCGCCGCCGGCTTGTTTGTGCTGGCCCGCTGCCAAGCTGGGTTGATGACGACAGCCCAACTGGCCACCTTCAGTGTAGGTGTCGCAGCCCTGGCCGTGCTAGCCATCTCGCGTCCAGAGTGGGTTACCCTCCGGCTTTCGCCTTACAAAGGATTGTCGCAGGTGCTGCTCGCGCCGGGAGCCCAGCATACCATTTCGGCATGGAACGCCAGCGTGCGTGTTGACGTCGTTGAGAGCACCTCAATTCACCAATTCCCCGGCCTCAGCCTCAACGCTCACGTCCCCCAGCCTCCCCTCCAGGCTGGCCTCTTTCTCGACGGCGACAATCTGTCGCCTGTCACCGCGCTTGCCCCCACCGATGACCTTGCCCGCGAGCTGGCTGCCTACGTGCCAGAGGCCGTAATCCACGCCTTGCGTTCTGAGGCACATGAGATGCTCATCGTGGAGCCAAGTGGAGGCTGGAGCGTCCTGATGGCCCTGGCTGGCGGTGTGCCTTCTGTCACTGTCGTCGAGCGCAGGCAACTCGTGATTGACCTTCTAAGGGGGCCATATGCCAGTTTCACCCATGGTCTATATGCTGACCCCCGCATGCAGGTTATTGCCCTGGAGGGGCGAACCTACCTGCGCCGAGTCAACCAGCTCTACGATGTCATCTTGCTTGCCCTGAGCGACTCGTTCCATCCTGTCACATCCGGAGCGTACAGCCTGAGTGAGGACTACCGTTACACAGTCGAGGCGATGGGTGACTATCTGGACCATCTCAGCCCTGGAGGGTTACTGGTGCTGACTCGCTGGCTGCAAACGCCGCCAACCGAGTCGATCCGCACGCTGGCTGTGCTTGAAGCGGCACTCCGGGCGCGGGGTGTAGCCCGCCCCTCAGATCAGATTGCTTCGTTCCGGTCGCTGCGCACGATCACGTTCGTTGTCGGCAACGAGCCTCTTACCAATCAGGATCAGGCAACAGTCCGAGAATTTGTGGCGTCGCGTGGCTATGACCTCGTATGGTTACCCACCATCTCGCCTGACGAGGTCAACGTACACAACCGTCTGCCGGAGCCTGCCGATTTCCTGGCGTTTCAGGCGCTGCTGGCCGACCCTGAAGGTTTCATCCGCAGCTACAACTATGACGTCCGCCCCCCCACGGATGACCGGCCCTTTTTCTTTCACTACTTCCGCTGGCGACAGACTCCGCAGGTGATCGCCGGGATAGGCCAGACCTGGCAACCCTTCGGCGGTAGTGGCTACCTGGTGCTTGTCGCGTTGCTTGCGCTGGTGACACTGCTCGCCGCCCTGGCGATCTTCGGGCCACTGATGGTCGTGCGGCGGTTCTCCTCCTCCAGCACCTATGCCCGTCGGGAGAGACAGCCAGCGAGAGCGAAGTCTCTTGCCCTTCTCTATTTCTTCATGCTGGGAATCGGCTTCCTATTCATTGAGATGCCGCTGGCGCAGCAATTCATTCTCTTCCTGGGGCACCCGATCACGGCCATGGCGGCGGTGCTGTTTGCCATTCTGTTGTTCTCAGGGCTGGGCAGCCTCACTGCTCTGCATTGGCGACCTGCCATAGCTCTTGGGGCACTCGTTGCCCTGGCGCTTGCCATGCCTTTCGCGCTACGCGGCGTATTTGCGCTGGCGCTAGGGTGGTCGCTAACAGCACGGATCGCTGTCGCTGTGGTGAGCCTTGCGCCGCTCGGTGTGGTGATGGGAGTCCCGTTCGCACGCGGCGCGACTCTGGTCGAGTCGCTGTCACCAGGCCTGACGCCCTGGGTGTGGGCGGTCAATGGCAGCGCCTCGGTGATCAGCGGTGTGCTAGCCACGATGGCTGCTGTCAGTTGGGGTTTCTCAGTGGTGTTGTGGCTGGGAGCGGCAGCCTATACCGTCGCTTTGCTTGCGATTGCTCCGCTCAACAGAGACAGTCGCAGCTTGCCCAGCGTGAAGGAGACTCCCGATGAGCGTTAGCGAGATATTCACCGCGACTATCCATGATGAATGGGAGTTGGCAGTTACTGATCGCGCACCTCGCGCGTGAATGGCACAAAGATCACTCCACCTAGGCTACGAGTAGTGTACTCGTCACCGTTGCGCTCTACGAGCCACAGCTCCTGATAGCCTCCTACCGGCCCCACCGGAATCACCAGTTTTCCGCCATCGGCAAGCTGGGCCATGAGTGGCGGGGGCACGTGATCGGGGGCCGCCGTCACAACGATGGCATCGAACGGTGCATGTTCTTCCCAGCCATAGTAGCCATCGGCGTGCTTCACCTCGACATTGTCGTATCCCAGCGCTTCAAGCCGGTTGGCAGACTGCTCAGCCAGCGCTCCCACGATCTCGATTGAGTACACCTGCTTCACGATCACAGCCAGCACTGCCGCCTGGTAACCCGACCCAGTACCGACCTCCAACACCACATCGTCCGGGTCAGGGTCGATCAGCTCGGTCATCAGCGCCACGATATACGGCTGTGAGATCGTCTGTCCGAAGCCAATCGGCAATGGGTGATTTGCATAAGCCTGATCCAGATACTCCGGAAGCACAAATTCGTGGCGGGGCACGGCCTTCATCGCGTCGATCACCAGTGGGTTCTGGATTCCTCGTGCAACGATTCCTGTCTCGACCAGTTCCAGGCGCTCAGCAGTGTATTCGTCCTCCATCATGGTTGCCGGTGTATCCGTTACCTGATAACAGGCCGCCAGTAATCCCCCAGCTATCACCAGCCCAAGCCTGGCTACCGCCGCCGCAGACATTGTCATTCTTCGCATGTTCCCGCTCCGTCCTTTGGCTGCCGACACTCCTGCTGGGATTCATTATAGCACCAGGCCGAAGGGCTGCGGCTAACAGCTTGCGAACCTCCCGCGCCCTGGGATTGTTCGTCGAATTAAGGATAATCCGTTGGATCTCAACACAGGTCCGCATTTTCGCCTTTTACAAAAACGTTGCGCTCATCCTGGCATTCCTAGGTTTGGGGATCGGCTTTGATTGTTGCATGTGGCCGCTGCATGATTTCCCCATTCTCCAATTGCACCTTGGCCCTGCGGTGCATCTCTGTCACACCTGCTCCATCTCGTCTGGCAGTCCGTGGCGCCCTTTCAATTCATTGTACAGCGTCGTCTTCGGGCATTTTCGCCGGCGACATTTCACTTGAATGAATGCAATAGGTTGTTTTTGGAGTGTTGTCGATATACAATGCGGGGAACCTTGAGCTTTGTGGACAGGGTGTTCAGCTTACTCTTCGCGAAACACTTCACTCTTTTATGCTTTGCCCTGAATTAAAACAGGGACATTGCTTGGCAGCGGGTGGGCGCTGTATGGTTGGTGAGAGGATCACATGGCAGAGATGAACGACCAACCTGAGGCTGGGCCGGAAGCAGCTGATGCCGGCCTGTCACAACAAGAGGATAAACAGCCCGGCAGCATTGATTCTGGAGCTTTGGTCCGATCAGGAAGTCCACAGTATATCACTACCCAGCCGGTCTACAGTCTGGAGGAGGAAACTGCTGGCCCTGATACGCTCAGGCTTGCCAAGGTACCGCACGGAGCGTTGGGCATCTTGGTCGAGAATCAGGAAGAACCAATGATTTATAAAGGGTCTCGGCAAATGACTCTGGGCAGGCATGCCCCAGGAGACTCTCCCCCCACCATCGATCTCACAGATTTCGACGCTACCGAAAAGGGCGTCTCGCGTCGCCATGCCATGATCTCCATGGTTGAAGAGACGTTTTCGATTCAGGATCTGGGCAGCACAAATGGGACCTGGCTGAACGGCAATCGTCTGACACCCTATCGAGCCTACGAGTTGACTCCAGGCGACCGACTTCGGTTGGGTCAGCTCAGGCTACGAGTATATTTCCAGGCCCCCCAGCCTGGCTCAGCCGCCACACAGGTGCTTGTCCTCAAGTCTCGCAAGCCGAGCGAAGGCGAACAGGGATCCGATCAATTGCTCACGCCTGAGTATCTCCTGTCCGAAGTAGGGCCTTATCTCTCGGCGATTTCGGGAATCCAGCAAGTGATCAACGAGATCCTGGGAGACACCGAGGCTGAAGTGCTTATCACGTCTATCAGCCGCTCGCCGGTCACGATCACGCTCACGGGCGCAGCGCAAGCTGTCAATTTGATCAAACTTAAGGTTACGCCGTGGGAAAAGGCCTATGCTAGCGATCTGGCCGCAGTGTGGGATAGAGGAACCAAGGCTACCACTGAAATGGAGGCAAGGCGGTCCAGAAGCTTTCTGTTCGGGCGGCGTAGAGAGACAACAGTCGAGGCTGACCCGCTGAGCACTCGGCTGGAGCGTGCTCGGCTGCGCCTGGCGCTGGAGATTATCGACTTGGTCAAACCAGACCTTTCCGAGGAAGCTAAAAGCGAATACGCACAGAGACTGTTACCTCACCTCAAAACGCTGACTCTCAGCGGTTTCTCTCCATACATTGTTTAGACGTCATGCCGAAAATGTCCTAGCGTATTCCACGGGGGCAAGGCTGCTCCTATCTGAAGTTCGTAATACCCTTGCTATAACCTGTGCAGGTGGCTATGGTGCACTGGTTGACCAAACGCCTGGATCGTTGGGTAAGGAATCAGGTCGTCTTGTATTGCCACCAGGGGCAAGGTTACACCACAGTGGTGCGGGTGGCCGAGCGGTGGCCATTCGGGCTGTTGGCTGCGCTGGCTGTGTTGATGGTGATCTTACCCTCACGGGTATGGCTCGTTGCCTTTATAGGGCTGGCGCTTGCTGTCGGCTTGAGCTTCGGTTGGGCGGTCTGGAGCGCAGTCGGCATCCGCATGGATCGCCGCCTGCTACATGCCTGGGTGCAGGTCGGTGACCGGCTGGAAGAGCGTTTCACCCTGATCAACAACTCCTCACTGCCAATCCTAGCTGCCGAGGTTGAAGACGGATCGGATCTGCCCGGCTACAACGCCTCCACCGTACGCGCTGTTTCATCGGAGAGCCAATACCACTGGCGACAACATGGCATCAGCCATAGGCGTGGCCTGTTCCGGTTGGGTCCCACGACGATCCGTTTCAGCGATCCGGCAGGCTTCTTTCTCATCGAGAGCCACTATCCCCACACACGCGAAGTACTCGTCTTTCCGCCCGTGTTGCGCGATCTGGCTGTGTCTGCGCCGTCGGGTGGTGGGCAGGGCATGGCTGCCTCTCGGCAGCGCAGCCTGATGGAGACGGCGGTCATCGGCGGGGTGCGCAACTACCAGCCAGGCGATCCCGTTCGCCGCATCCACTGGCCTCTCTCCGTCCGCCACAGGATGTACTTAGTCAAAGAGTTTGACCGTGAGATGGGAGGCGACATCTGGATAGTGGTGGACCTGGATGCCTCCGTGCATGTCGGCAAGGGCGATGAGTCTACGCTGGAATACAGCGTGGTGTGGGCAGCGAGCTGGGCCTGGCACCTGCTGCGGCAAGGCAAAGGTGTAGCCCTTTACACCCACGGGCCGCAGCGGATCATCATTCCACCCACGGAAGGGACCGAGCACCTATGGAACATCCTCCGGTGCCTGGCCACGGTCGAAGTCCAGACCCATGCTCCCCTGCCGATTCTGCTTCAGGAAGTGAGGCCATACGTTGTCCAAGGCGACTCGTTAGTGGTGATCACACCATCCATACAGCCGGACTGGCCAGTTGAGCTGACACGTCCGGGCCTGAGAGCTGCATCAAAAGCAGTTGTGCTGCTCGACGCCGCCTCCTTTGTGAAGGGACAGCCACCAGCAGGGCCAGCGCTGACAGGGATCCGCACGCAACTGGCCAGTCTCGATGTGCCGGTGTACCTGGTTCAGTGGCAGGAGCGTCTCCATGCCAGGCCCGCTGCCCCCGGCGGTGGAGACTGGGAGGACATCGTGACACCCTGGGGTCGGGTCGTTGTCCGCGCTCGCCCTGCCGAGGTGAAGTGATGAGTGCCAGAGCGTGGTTCTGGAACTGGTGGGAGACCACTCTCCCCTCTATCCGTACCCGGAGCCTCCGTGACTGGATCGTCGTGGCGCTGATTGTGCTGTTGCTGGCACTCTTGCCGCTGGCCCTCGATGAAGCCCAGTGGCTGCAGTCGAGCGCGGTGCTGTGGTGGGCGTTTGCGGGCGGGATCGCCTGGGGGCTGTTGTTGGCCAGAATTGTGCGGCGGCCTGGTATGGCTGCTCTGGGCGCTATCGTTGTCGGGGTGGCCTTCATCTCTCAATTCCAGAGTCGGGCGCTGCCGCCCATTGACGCAGCAGTACGTGAATTGGAGGCAACCGCCCGCTGGATGCAGGCAGAGTCCACCCGCAGGGTAGCTGAGTCTCTCAACCTCGTTAGTGAGGAAGTTCCGCATTTGCCATTGCCTGCCTTGCCTGAGTGGAAGGCTGCCGGGGAGCGTCTGTACCTCTACGGCTGGAACTTGCGCACAGATTGGCCTCTCCAGCTGGTTGTGCATCGATGGCAGCGAGGCCAGGTTCTGCTTGGCTCTGTCCTTGGCTTGACGGTCTGGGTCGCACTAGCCTGGGCCGTGTGGTCGCTGGCTCGTCGGCGAGCGCCTTGGGAAGGGTCGGCATCTGTGCTTGCTCTGCTTGCTGCCAACGTGTACTACACGTCTACAGGCTGGCTGTTTTTAGTCGCCGCCGCCAGCCTGGGGTTTTTCCTGGTCTGCGAAGCCAGGCTGCGCTGCCTGGAAGGTCGTTGGAAACAGAGTTTCCCCGACGGAGTGACTATCGATTGGTGGTTCTGGGGTGTGACCTGCGCGGTGTTGATCGGGTTGGGCATGCTTTTAGCCATCGGGGTGACCGATCCAGAGTTCAGGCGATATATTCACGATAGGCTGACCTCACGCCGCGAGGCGTCGGACAGCGCAGGTGCGTCTTCCTCTGGCGCGCGATCTCAAGAGCAGGCTTGGCTGGGTGTGTGGCCGCGTCAGCACCTGTTACGTGCAGGGCCAGAGTCACGCGAGCTGCCCGTGATGTTTGTTCGCACACCGGGCGCACCGCCTGCCCATTTCTACTGGCGGGCCACCAGTTACGATGAGTACACCGGTTCGGGTTGGATTCGTAACACCTCCGGGATCGAGTTGGCTGCTGCATTGTGGCCAGCTTCACCCGATCCCCCAGAACACTTCGCTCTGCTGCAACAAAGCTTCCGCATGGTCTCCTCTACCCATCAGATCTACGCAGCTGGCCGCCCGGTGCGGCTGAACCAGTCTGCATCAGGCTTCTGGTTTGATCGAGGGGGGTTGGATCTGGTCAGTGTGGAGAGCATCACCGCCCAATCTGCATACCAAGTGCTGTCGTGGGTCCCGGCAGCGAGTCCCGATGACCTGCGTGGGGCATCGGAGAAATATCCAACGTGGCTTGCCGAGGGATACCTTAAGCTGCCGCCGGAACTGCCTGAGCGGGTGATCGCGCTGGCACGCGAAATTGCCGGGAACGCCCTCACCAATTACGACAAAGCGTTAGCCCTGCAGAATTACCTGCGTGGCTATGAGTACACCCTCGATCTAGACGATCCGCCACAAGGTCGGGATGTAGTGGACTACTTCCTGTTTGACCTCAGGAAAGGCTACTGCGATTACTATGCCTCGGCGATGGTCGTCATGGCACGCAGTGTTGGTCTGCCAGCACGCCTGACTGCCGGGTACGCCACCGGGGAGTATATTCCAGCAACTCAGGAGTACCGGGTTACTCAGGCCAATGCCCATTCGTGGGTCGAGATTTACTTCCCTGAGTTTGGTTGGATTCCTTTCGAACCGACAGCAGCCCTGTCAGAAATTGACCATGGGCTGACCGGCGTTGCCTGGACGGTGCCGCCCCGTCCGGAAGAGCTTGAAGCGTTCGGAGAGCCAGAGAAAACTGCAGCCGAAATCGGCCTGGGCAAGTTGTGGCCGCTGGTGGCTATCCCGGCAGTGCTGGCTATCGCTGTAGTCGCCGCTGGGCTGACGGCGGCACTCCGGGCATATCGACGGCGGCGCAGCAGTCCGCAGCAGATTGTAGCCTCGCTCTACAGAGATCTGCGAGTATGGGGGGATCGCCTAGGTGTGCCACTTTCTGATACGCAGACGCCCTATGAGTTCCTGGCGGTGCTGCGTGCAGAAATGTCTGCACGCAGCAAGAATGCGCCCCGCTGGATGGATGGTTGGGCGGCGCGCACGGAGTTTGCCTGGCATGCGGTGGGAGATCTGGTGTTGGCCTATGTCAACAGCTGCTACAGCCCACGCCCACCTACGCCTGAATCGGCGCAGACGTTGCTGGGCAGTTGGCCTGCGCTCAATCGAGCGTTATGGACCTTATGGCTGATCACCAGGAGGTCACAGACTTCTGGCATGTCCCTTGAGAGAGAGGCATCTCCAGTGGCTAGGTAGCACACTGGAGGCGGCCAACCAGCGGGGCAATCGAGCCTGGGCACAGCCTACAGCGTCCTGAATAAGCATCTGACGCTGCCGAACCGGCGGCTATCTCGCTTGCTACCATCACAAGCAACCGCACCTGCCACTTGACACGAAAACCCCTGCCCAATTCGTCATAGGATCGCATTTTTGCTGAAGCACTAGATTATTCCTGGCCCGCCACCTCCCTCACACACCCACAATGTACCCCCGGATGTGCACTTAGGTGCATCACACTACACCCCTCTTTTCGAGATGCTTTAAACGTAACCCAGGAGCAGAATCGGGAGGCAACAATGCCATTGGAATTGGCTCCGGCAAACTGGCGAACATCTAGGAGGAATGCAATGGCTGAGGAACGTAGGCAGGTGACAAGGCATAGTGAATTGGCTGTACAGCAGACAGTCATATACGAGGTCAAGGTCAAGGGACGGTTGGATGCCACGTATTGGGCTGAGTGGTTCGATGGTATCACAGTGGCAGTTGACGATGGCGAGACCGTGCTGCGCGGCCCGCTGCCAGACCAGGCTGCACTGTACGGCCTGCTGTCGCGGCTACGCGATCTGGCTGTGCCGCTGGTCTCAGTGAGAGTGCTCGGTCCAGGGGAAGCTCGGCGGCCTTCCAGGCAGTGGAAGGGCCTGCTATCCAGAGTGAATTGGGGGTTGGTTCTGGCTTATCTGTTGTTCGTTGGTGGGTTGTCCCCCTTGACCATTTTCTTCACCTCAGAGGGAATACTGGATACAGCGTTGGCGTTGACCATCCTGTTCGGCGCATTGGGAGGAATCGCATACATTTTCTCACTATGGGACAGAGGTCGAGGGTGGCGTTACTTGGCATTGTTCGGTTGGGCAGCAGCGCTCATCCCATTGATGATCTACCTGATTGAAATGAGGTGGCTACCTACCGCCCTGGCTCTGGCGATACTCTTCTTGGCCCTCGCAGGTGGGTTGCTATACTGGCTATATTGGCGGCGAAACAGAAGCCCCCGCACAATCGAAGTTCCAGTCCGGTGGGAAAAGCTGGGCATGTCAAGAGAGCAGGCTGAGAGTAGCAAACCATCTCCGGCTGAGCACGACAGGTCACAGGAGTGCGAGAGTGACACGACTCGCATGGATAGGTGACAGGCGACGCCTGCCCCTTCTCTGTTGTACTGGCTTTTGTGGATTGCGCTTCTACCGACCAAGTGTACGTATAGAATAACAGCATGAAGACTGCAGAAGTGGACGAAAGGGCACCAACATGCCCACCCCATTGCTGAGTACCAAGTTTCACATACCGCCGCCGCGCCCAAATCAGGTGCGCCGTGCTCGCCTGACCGAGCAGTTAAACGAAGGATTGCGCCTGGGTCGGCGGCTGACTCTCGTTTCGGCCCCAGCCGGCTTTGGCAAGACAACTCTAATCAGCGCATGGGCCAGTGCATCGGGACGTCCTGTGGCGTGGCTATCGCTCGATGAAGGAGACAATGACGCCACCCAGTTTTTGCATTATGTAGTCACTGCCCTCCAACAGGTCGATAGTAACATCGGACAGACAATGCTACCGCTCATGCAGTCATCTCAGCCCGTGCTACCTCAGAGCCTCGTCATAGCGTTGATCAACGATCTCACGACCCTGGCTGATGGAATCATCCTCGTGCTCGACGATTACCACACAGTCTCAGTGCCTGCCGTGCACGAGATTTTCAGGTTCCTGCTGGATAACCAACCAGCAGCGATCCACATCGCCATTGGCACACGCGAAGACCCGCCACTGCCCCTGGCACGCATGCGTGCTCGTGGCCAGATGACCGAGATACGCGAACGTGACCTGCGCTTTACACCGGAGGAAGCCACCGAGTTCCTGAGCCAAACAATGGGCCTGACTCTTTCTGCCGAGGGAGTTGCTGCTCTCGAGGCACGCACCGAGGGCTGGATCACTGGTCTGCAACTGGCAGCCTTAGCTTTACAAAAGGACGCAGGCGAAACAGATTCTTTCGTCGCAGCCTTCACTGGCAACAACCGCTACGTCATGGACTACCTGGTAGCTGAGGTGCTGGATCGCCAACCGGAACTGATACGCGAGTTCCTCCGTCAGACAGCTATTCTGGACCGGCTCTCGGCCCCGCTGTGTAACGACATCACAGGGCGGGAAGACAGCCAGATCGTCCTGGAGCAGCTTGAGGCGGCCAATCTGTTCCTGATCCCGCTCGATCACCACCGGGAGTGGTACCGTTACCATCGCTTGTTCGCCGAGATGCTGCGCATGACGCTCAGCCAGGAACAACGGAGTGAGCTGCATCGACGTGCTGCCCGCTGGTATGAAGCACACGGCTTTGCCGAACAGGCAATCCACCATGTCCTGGCCTATGCGAGGGCCACAGGAGACCTGGAATATGCCGAACGACTGATCGCCGACATGGCTACCCAAACCATCGGTGGGGGTGGAGTGATCACCGTGCGCAGCTGGCTTGATGCCCTGCCTGACGCGCGGGTCAGGTCCAACCCCGACCTAGCGATCAGCAGGGCCTGGGTGCTGGCTGCATCCGGCGATCTGGCGCTGGCCGAGGAGTATACCGGTGCAGCCGAAGCGGCCTTGCAGGGAGCCGAAGTGCCAGAGGCCCAAATGGGCAAAGTCTCACTGCTGCGTTGTTTCACTGCTTTGCTGCGCCACAAGGACTACAGCCGAGCTGTCGAGCTGGCCTCGGATGCACTCAGCTTGCTGCCAGAGGACCAGCCCTACTGGCAGGTGATCGGGCTGTGGGCCATGGCCGAGGCTCAGGAACGCACCGGCCACATCACCGAAGCAATCCGTGCCTTTCGCGAGGCCCAGCGTGTCGGTCAATCGCTCAGCGATCAGGTCTTCGCCGTGGCGGTCGAAGAGGCCCTGGCAGGCGCCCTCAACCACCATGGCAAGCGCCGCGAGGCCCTCCGTGTTTGCGAGGAGGCTCTTGTCCGCTACACAGACGGTTTGGGGCGTACTTCCCCGCTGGCTGCGCTGCTCATGAGCTTTCTGGGAACACTTCACTATGAGGCTCACCAGCTCGACCAGGCTCACTACTATCTGGATCAGGGGCTAGCCCATAGCCAGAAACTTGCCCTTCCGAGCATTCTCCTTGTTGCGCAGGGATTCCGGGCGCAGACCCTCTACGCCCTGGGAGACATTGACTCGGCATTGGAAGCCCTCCAGGTCGCCTGTCACCTTGCAGCCCAGACTGAGCTAACCGACGTCGACTGGATCCTTGCCCAAGAGGCTGACATCCGGCTCAAGGAAGGCGACCTGCGATTCGCGCTTCGCTGGGCCGAGATGGCAGGACTGACTCCGGATGACACACCACAGTATCTGAAGATCGACACGTACCGCGTATTCTCCCGTCTGTTGCTGGCCCAGGGGCGGTTGAAGGAATCCCGACATTTGCTGGCCAATCAGGAGACCTTTGCCAAGGAGCGGGGATTGTATCGCTGGCTGCTGACCGTGCACATCCTTCAGGCTCTGCTGGAGGAGCGGGAAGGAAATCACAACGAGGCCTGTGATCTGCTGAGTCGGGCGGTGGAGATTGCTGCACCGGAAGGATACCTCCAAGCCTTCCTGGACGAGGACGCCATGGTGATCCACCTGCTGCCCGAAATCCGACACGTTGCTCCACAGTTCGTAGACCAGGTGATAAGCTATGCGCGTGGCCCCATGACAACCCGATACAGCCTCCGGCAACCTCTCGTCGAACCGCTCAGCGAGCGCGAGTTGGAGGTTCTGAACCTGATCGCCGCTGGGTATTCCAACGCAGAGATCGCCGAGCAGTTGGTCATCACGTTAGGGACAGTCAAGCGGCACATCAATAACATGTACAGCAAGCTCGACGTGCAGAGTCGCACGCAGGCCATCGCCAAAGCCCGCCAGCTTCGGCTCTTGCAGATCGACACATAATGCGGCCCTTGAGTGCTCGGCGATCACATCCGGCACATGTTGCTTGACCCCAGGGGCAAAGCACAACCCTCCAGCCTGCTTGGCGATAAAGCCTCAGAAGGAAGAGGAGCGTGGGCGGCGGTTGCTATGTCGTTACGGTCTGACGAAAATATCGAAGAACTCGAGGTTGCGCTGAAGAAAAAGATCGTAGTCCTCACCGATCAGGGTATGACCAGCTCCGGGGTATTCGTAATATTCAACTGTGACGCCATGCTGCTGCAACCGGTTGTAGAGATCGCGAGACCATTGCACAGGGATCGTGGCGTCTGCAGAGCCGTGGTGAATGATGACAGGCATGGCCACCCAGTCCAGATAGGTACCAGGGGACACCTGCCGATACCCCTCCGGATTGCTGGTCGGAGAACCGTAGACTTCTGCATCGAGGATAGGCCAATCGGCCCCAAACGTATTGGCGTAGATGTCCCAGTTCACAGCCTGATCAGTGTGCAGCGGAGCATAGAGGCTCACTGCTCGAACCTGTGGAGCTAACACCATAATGTAGGTGGCGATTCCGCCCCCCCGCGAATGCCCCAGCACGCCCACGCGGGCGCTATCGGCTTCGGGCAACGTGGGAAGCGCTGCGATCAGGTTCATGACGTCGATAGCCCAGGGAATCTTGAGCGGCGAACCGGAACCCTGAGTGTGGTTGTAAGACCGATAATCGGGCATCAGGCACAGATACCCATGCCGAGCAAAGAATTCGCAGTGTTCGCTGGTGCCCCACCCTTGTTCGTAGCTATCCTGATCGACCCCGCCGTGCAGGACAATGATTACAGGCCACGGCCCCTGCCCATGGGGAAGGTCCATCAGGCCGGTGACGTAGATATCATCACTGTAGTACGAGATTTGCCACTGCTCATAAGCGCTGTTGCTGAACGTGCGGGCCTCCTTCACGAGCCGTCCACCGTTATATGTCCTGGCCCGCAGGGCCGGGATCGTGTAGGGAGCCAGCGGGTTAGTTGCTTGAATGCTATCTGGGAGAACCAGGGTGGGCGACGGCGTGAAAGTTGGCAGAGAGGCAATCGCCCCCTCGATGTCCCCACCCACGGGGATTAGCAGTTGCTGGTCGACATAGATCGCGTCCGGGTCAGTCAAGCCATTGAAGGCCTGCAGAACATCTGGCGTCAAGCCATATAATGCTGCTATTGTAGTAAGCGTCTCACCCTGCCTAACTACGTGCACAATCACTTCGACATCAAACGTGCTGGTCGGATAGATCACCGGTGTGGCGGTGACGAATGTGACAGCAGCCATCGGCGGTGATGGAGATGGTTGGTCGGTCGAGGGGATGGTCGCCACTTCAGGAGAGGTCGACAACGCCCCGGCTGGGACACGGCCCTGAACGAAAAGACTGGCAACCCATGCGCTGATCGCAACCAGCAGCAGGCACACTCCTAGCAGGCCAATCGCTAGAACTGGCTGGAGTGTTGAGGGTAACTTGGGAGCGCGGCGGTGAGCTGACATACTACGAGCCAGGCTGCGAGGCACCAACCGAGCCTGCTGAACAGTCTGGGCAGCATCACGGTGATGGCATAGAGGGCAGCGCCCTCTGAGAGACTGCCAGGACTGGATCAGATAGAGATGGCCTCGGCCACAGTCAACCACCTCGTTACCCTGCTGGATAGTCAGACCTGTCACCGGGTCCCGGCGACCGATATGCTCTGATCCAGGCCGGACGATGAACCTCCTGGTCTCCATAAGCTCTGCGGTTCTACCTTAAAGGCTCGTAGTCGGTGACCCACCAGTGGTCATTGATGAGTTCAACCACATAGATGGCTTGATAGGGGCCAGGGAAGGCATACTCACTGCGCTCTCCATCAGGGCACATGACAGTACCACTGCGATCCACCATCGCGTCTACCTCGACCCAATCCGATCCTAGCCAATGGATCTCAACCACCTCAATCCCTCGATGGTCATAAACCCACCGACAGCCAGCCTGGACACAGACGGTATCGTAGGCATCATAACGATCCTGCAGAGCCTTGCCCAGCGCCTCAGTGGCTATACGCGATGTGTCGCAGTTCTCCAACAGATAACGCATCTCACGGTCGAAGTCCACGATAGCCTGCTCAATCTCAAACTCATAAGAGGAGAGATCGGGGGTTGAGGTGGGATACTCCGTGGCCGTCGGCTCTATGACCACAGGGGTACTCGTCGGTATAGCTGTTGGCATCGGAGTGGGCGGCGCAGCATCAGATACAGGTACGGAAGTATTTGGCGCTGTGGCCATCGGTGTAGCCGCTGATCTTGCTAGAATTTGTGGTAAACCCCACGCCAGGCCGAGCGCCACAAGAACACACAGCAAAAGGAAAACCCCAACAGCGCCACCGATCCACACCAGCGAGCCAAAGCTACGTTGAGCAGAGGGACTCACAGAGACAGGGCTGGTAGCTGGAGCAGCCTGGGGCAACACAGGCTGCTGCGTTGCATGGATCTGAGGGCGGGGTGTGGCGACACTCTCGTCCATGGTAGGAGCTTCCCACACAGCACTCCACTGCGACTCAGGACCTGCCGCAGCCAGTGGAGCGCCTCCAGCCGCTGCCGACAGATCGGCAGCCAGCGCACCAGCACTCTGATAACGCGCCCGCGGCTCCTTGGCCATCGCTCGTACAATGACCGTCTGCACGGCGTCGGGCAGATCGGACCGGTAATGCCGCACATCAGGAATAGGTTGGGCTACATGAGCCATCAGCAGGCCCATCGGCGTGGGAGCTTCATAGGGCTGCTTGCCGACAAGCATCTGAAACAGCGTCACACCCAACGCATACACGTCAACCAGCAGAGATGGCTCGCCTGGCTCCGACATCTCCGGAGCCATGTAGGCAGGCGTTCCGACAATACCGCTGCCTGTCAACTGCGCCGTGGTCTCGGTCGCCTTTGCAATGCCAAAGTCGGCCAAGTAAGTATTGCCTTCCGTATCTAGCAGGACATTGGAAGGTTTGAAGTCGCGGTGGATGATGCCATGTCTGTGAGCAAAGTCGAGAGCCTTGGCGATTTGGTCCACCAGACGCACAACTTCATCAAGGGGCAAACCACCCTGTGACTCACGGATGCGATCGGCTAGCGTCCCACCCTTCATGTAAGCCATCACTATATAGGGCAGACCATTCTCCTCGCCAGCATCGTAGACGGGGAGAATATGGGGATGTTGAAGCCTGGCCATGACCTTCACCTCACGGGTGAAGCGTTCAAGAAAGGTGCGATCCTGAAGAAAGTGGGCAGGCAGTACTTTGATAGCCACTTCGCGGCTCATGGAAGGTTGTATAGCCCGGTAAACGTTTGCCATGCCGCCGTGGCCGATCTCTTCCACTATCTGGTACTGGCCTAAGGTACGTCCAGTCAAATCCATCATGAGGTGTACTCCACGCCTGCAAGTGGTGATTGGATGAAGTATGAGACCGCTCTCAGCACATGTCGCGGAGCCGAGACTACATGTACAGGTCTACCTGGGCACGATTGCCACCTGAGTAGACATGGACAGTATAACACGACTTGCAGATAGATGAGCGTGTCCACCGATCTCTTTCATCCCAGCTCTCTCTGGCTGAGTCAAGCGCTACACTGCCCAGACAGGCATATTTGCCAAGATTATCAGAAGGGAAGGTTTGGCGACCTGAGGAGGCAACCGTTATACTCTCGCGGGCACCACCAGCCAATGACATCCAATCTCCGGTGCTGTTGGTTGATCTTTCATCCAGGGAGGACATTTTGGAACGGACACTGGTTCTAATAAAACCTGATGGGGTTCAGCGCGGACTGATCGGTGAGGTCATCAGGCGGCTGGAATGGCGTGGTCTGCGCCTTGTGGGCATGAAATTCATGCAAATGAGCAAAGAGCTGGCCGCCCGCCACTACGCCGAACACGAGGGCAAGCCTTTCTACCCCGGCCTGATCGCTTATATCACATCTGGGCCAGTGGTGGCTATGGTGTGGGAAGGAACCCAGGCGATCAACATTGTGCGCACAACGATGGGCGCCACCAAGCCCGCCGAGGCCGCGCCTGGCACGATCCGCGGCGACCTGGCGATCGAGGTTGGCCGCAACATCGTGCATGGTTCAGCCAGCCAGGAGGATGCTGCTCGCGAGGTGCGTCTGTTCTTTGCAGAGGATGAGCTTGTTACCTGGATCCGCGATACGGAGCGCTGGATTTCCGAGGGCTAAGCGTGAGCCAAAGGGGCAATCCTGAGAGATCGTCCCTTTGGCTTATTGCATCTTGAGCAAGATGGCGGCGTCGTTTTCTAACCAGAAACCTTCGAGGTCGTAGTAACGGCGCGTATCGGGAGCAAAGGCATGGACCACAATATCACCATAGTCGATCAGCACCCAGCCTGTAGCTGCATCACCCTCAACCGCCCGGGGGCTAATGTGGTGGTTCTTTTTGACCTCCTCGGTGATTTCTTCGACGACTGCTTTGAGCTGGCGCTCGCTGTTGCCGCTGCATACAATGAAGTAGTCTGCAATGATCGTCCGCTCCCGAATGTCTAGCAAGACGATGTCTTCCCCCTTCTTATCGGCAATCAGGTCAACGATGTAGTGAGCCAGCTCAATCATCTCAATCTGTTCTACCATCTTCCCTCGAAGCTGTGTGATGTGTGCCATTCTAGCACGCACACAAATCGCCGATCAACTTCTCAAATTCTCCAACTGCGCCCGAATGGCATCCCAGTGTGTGCCTTGCCAGTAGATACGGTTGCAGCTCTGACAGCGGGTGAAATCCCGGCTGGAGCGCCAGACATAGGGAGGCACATGGTCACGAGCTGCCTCTGCTGAGATTGGCAAGAGAGGAACATTACACACCACACAGCGTGGTGTCACTGGCTGGGGCGGCGGTCCTATCAGGGAGACGACCTGCGATATCTGCTCAGGCAGTTCCTGGCTCTCGATCAGCACTGCCCGGACTCCACGGCGCGATGCCAGCCCTCGGTCACGGGTCAGAATCAGCCGCGACTCGGCCCGTGCTTGTCGAATGACCTCTACATCGTCAGTGTCAGATAGATAGGCAGCATCGTAGCCCATCAGTCGTAGCCAGCGAGCCAATCGGCCAAGCATGGCATCCAGCAGCAGAGAGGTCGGCTGAGGCAGAGAGGCAGCCAACTCACGGCTCCAGGGCAACGGTGTACACCTGAGTGTAAGTAGCGCCATCCGGTTTGAGATAGCTTCGCATCAGGCTGACGGTCTGAACCTCCCAACTCGCGATCTGACCGATAGTGTACTTTTGCACAGCCTCACCCAATGCAGCCATTTCGTCGCGGCTGGCACGCTGCCCGGTGCGTGCCAGTGTCAAATGTGGTGAGAAACTGCGTTCCTCTGTGGAAAACCCCAACGGTGCAATGTGCTCCTCTACCCCTTGCTGGAGTGCGAGCAAGGGCTTCAGCGCACCAGTGACCCCTACCCATAGCACACGTGGGCGATTCATATTTGGGAAGCAACTCAGCCCTTCGACGTTCAACGAAAACCGATGGCGACCTGCCACTGCTTGATCAAGCGCAGTCTGCAATTCGCCGACCTGATCGCAGGGCACATCCCCCAGAAACTTGAGTGTCAGGTGGATACCTTCAGGACGCACCCAACGCACAGCTCGACCGGGGATATGGCGTCTGAGGTCTGCCTGAAGCTTCTCAAGGGCATGCAGCACGTCAGATGGAAGTTCAAGTGCGACGAACAGACGCCAGGGTCCTCTCATGTCACTGCCTCACTCAGGCCATCAGCCAGGAAACCTTTTAGCGCCCACAGGAAAGCCAAAGGGTCCTCGTCCGTCGGCCAGTGATGGACGTGTTCCAACATCACTAGCCGCGCCAAAGGGAGCTTCTCAGCCGCCAGACGTGAGTCACTAGGCGGGATCGTGTAATCCCGCCTACCACAGATCACCAGGGCAGGCTGCGATATGTCTGCGAGGTAGGGCGAGTAATCCTGATTGGTCATGGCCCGCAAGCTGCCGATTGCAGCCTGCGCCGCGGTGCGGCGCATGTCGTCTGCGGTGCGCCTGACGCCTTCGCTGCCCAGGTAGCGCGGCGCCCAGTAAGTGCTCAACGCCCCTGCCGTGGCAACTGGCCAGATACGCCGCGCCAGAACACCCAGCGTCTCACCCAGATCGCCAAACATGAAGACGTTGAGATTAAACCCCAGCCGGCCCGTTACCATTGGAGCCACGGCAACCAGCCTGCCAACCAAATGAGGATAACGGCGAGCCAGATCGAAGATGATGCGTCCTCCCATGGAATGCCCGACGACAGCGTAAGGCTTTACCCCCACCAACTCGCAGAAGGCCGCTACATGATCGGTATACTGCTCAGTGGAGGTCCATTCGTCAGCGGGTGCTTCGGAGTTTCCAAAGCCCGGCAGATCAAGGGCCCAGGTGTGGTAGGAGTGACGCAAGGCCCACATGCTGCGAAGCCACATACGCCCGGAAGCAGCCCAACCGTGCACAAATAAAACGTCGCGCGGCCCTATTCCAGCAGTGTAATAGCGTGTCTCGAGGTTGTGGACGCGGACGAACTTCATGTGTCAAGTATATCACAAGGACATGGCAGAACAATCTATGGGATTCAGCCGGGCCAGACTCTGGCAGCACCCCGGTTGCTGGTGTAGACTGGGCTGCATGAGTACCGATCGCTATACACGCCTCGACGTCTTTCTCATGATCGCGTTGGGCCTGTTGGCGCTGGCTGCTACCATTTCAATGGCGTGGTTCATCAGTGAGCGTGTGCCGCACCTAGAGGATGAGATCGCTTACCTGTTCCAGGCTCGCACCTTCGCACGAGGGGCATTGTGGGCGCCGCCGCCGCCGATCCACTCCGCTTTCTTTGTCCCCTTTACACTGATCTTCGACGATAAATGGCTGGGCAAATACACGATCGGCTGGCCGCTCGTGCTGGCGCTTGGTGAGAGGCTGGGCGCGGGGTGGCTGGTCAACCCTGTGATTGGGGCGCTGACCGTTGCACTGGTCTATGCTCTGGGTCGTGATCTGTACAATCGACGCATTGGCCTGCTAGCAGGGCTGCTGGCTCTTTCCTCTCCGTTCTTCTTGATCCAGTCCAGCATCTTTATGAGCCATGCTTCAGCCTGCCTGTGGCTCACATTGCTGATGTGGGCCTGGCTGCACCTCGATGCGGCACGCGACTCTGGGCGGTATGGGATGGCTTGGTCGATGTTGGGGGGCTTTGCACTAGGCATGTTGACCCTAACCCGTCCCCTCACCGCGTTTGCCTCAGCGCTGCCGTTTGCAGTGGCGCTAGCTGCGCGCGCTGGGCAGGGACGCACACGTTTTCTGAGGGCGATCAGAACCTATGGGCCGCTGGTGATCGTGGCAGGGATGGTCGCTGCGCTACAGCCGCTTTATCTCACCCTGACCACTGGCAGCCCCACGACCAACTTGTATACGCTGATATGGCCCTACGATCGACTGGGGTTCGGCCCTGACATAGGCCCCTATGGGGGCCACACGCTGCGTCAGGCTGTGATCAACACCAGACAGGGCCTCCATCTGTGGGCCAGCGAACTGTTCGGCTGGCCGCACATGAGCTGGGTACCGTTGGTCTTGGGGCTGATCTTCGGTATCAGGCAGTCGCAGCAGGGCCACCGAGAGTGGCCGTTCTTGTTGGCCGGGCCGTTTGTGGGGCTTGTAGTGATTCACATGGCTTACTGGATCGGGGCGCAGGTTTATGGACCACGTTACTACTATGAAGGTCACGCTGGTCTGGCGATTCTCGCTGCGTTGGGGCTAGATGGCGCAGTGAGGCTGGTGATCAGCCTTGTTGGCAGGCTGTTCAAGCGAGCTATTACTGCCTCACCTGGCGCGCCGACCGACGCCTTCTCCCTCTCATCTAACTGGCCAGTGTTTGCGCTGCTTGCAGGGCTGATTGCTCTGAATGCAACGTGTTATCTGCCCACCCGCCTGGAGGAATGGCACGGCCTCTACAACATCACACGTGAGCCACTGGACAGGCTGATGATGTTGCGCGAGAGTGATCGGGTGCTTGTGCTCGTGCGCGGCAGGCGCTGGGTCGAGTATGCAGCTTTCTTCTCCTTGGACTCGCCGTGGTTGGACGATCCCATCCTGGCTGCCCATGACATTTCTCCCAACCTGACGGCGGCCATCATTGCACTCTACCCGGATCGTGAGGTCTGGTACTACAACGGCGAAGAGTTTTCCCGCCTCCCCTCTCCCTACAATTCCCAGAGTCAGTCGCCTTGATAAGATGTTCATGCAAAGGGCTGGAGCCTCGCGCTCCAGCCCTTCTCTATTCCCTCACTGGGCAGCCCAGGTGATCAATCCCAGGCGTAGGGCATTCCGGGCGTTGGGATGGCGCGGGATAATGCGAACTGTGTAGCCGTGTCGTCCTGTCACATCCGAGACAAACTCGACGCTGTATTGACACCATCCCTGTCCACGCGGGCTGTTGCCCACATGCTGCATATCATAGGCTCGCCCCCGCTCGATGGCGCCCTGCTTGTCAAGGACACCCTCGTAGAGCTGGACAGCCACATCCTCGGGCGACACTCTACCCAAGAAAACCTCTGCATTGACCCTCAGCGTGTCCCCAACCCGCACTTCAGAGTCGAATGCAGGAGTAATATCTCCCAGCTTCAACTCGCGCCACTGCGACTGCAAATTCAGCAGCCACTCGGCAAAGTCAATGCCCGCCGCGAAGTTGTTCTCACGAAAGTGTCGTGTGTCTTCAAGCGCAGGAGTATAGAAGCGTCGTGTGTACTCTTTAACCATACGGGCAGTATTGTAAACAGGGCCTAGTTCACGCAGCGATCCCTTCATCCGCATGATCCAGCCCCGCGGTAGGTTATCTGAACCGCGATCATAGAAGGTGGGGATCAGGTCCTTTTCCAGCAGGTCGTAGACCGCATTCGACTCAATGTAGTCCTGCAACTCCATATCAGTATATGTCTCACCCGCCCCAACAGCCCAGCCCAGATGACGCCGGTAGGCTTCAGCCCACCACCCGTCGAGGATGCTCAGGTTCAGCACACCATTCAGGGCCGCCTTCATACCACTCGTGCCGCTGGCTTCCAGAGGGCGACGTGGCGTATTGAGCCAAACGTCGGCTCCCTGAACCAGGTAACGGGCCACGACCATATCGTAGTCCTCAATGAAAACAATGCGGTTGCGGCAGTCAGTGGTTCGGGAAAAGTGTACGATCTGACGAATGATCTCTTTGCCATCGTTGTCGTGCGGGTGGGCTTTTCCAGCGAAGATAAACTGCACTGGGCGGTCTCCGCACAAGATTTTCATAAAACGTTCCGTATCGCGGAGCAGCAGAGAAGCACGCTTGTATGAAGCAAACCGACGGGCAAAGCCGATAGTCAGCACATCGGGATCAAGCGCCTCATGTGCAGCTTCGATCTCAGCGGGTGGAGCGCCGCGTTGCTCAAGCTGTGCAACCAGGCGGCTACGGGCAAAGGCTACCAACCGCTCACGCCGCCGCTCATGGGTACGCCATAGCTCCTCGTCGGGGATGCTAGCTGCACGCTCCCAGATATGCTGATCGGTAGGGTCTTCGCGCCAGCGTGGGCCAAGATAGCGATCGAAAAGCTGGGCCATGTCCTTGGAGACCCAACTGAAGGTGTGCACACCGTTGGTGATGGAGCTGATCGGCACCTCGCGCAGCGGCACACCAGGATAGACGCCTGTCCACATGCTGCGTGCTACCTCTCCATGCAATCGGCTTACCCCATTGGCGTAGGCCGACATGCGCAGCGCCAGGATCGTCATGCAGTAATGCTCGCTGGTATTATTGGCATCTATGCGACCCAGCGCCAGGAATGCTTCACGTGAGAGACCCAGCTCCTGGCGATAATCTTTAAAATACTTCTCGACCAGGTCTGGAGCAAAGTAATCGTTGCCTGCCGGGACCGGGGTGTGGGTGGTAAATACATTGCTAGCTGATGTAATGGCTGCGGCCTTCTCAAAAGGTAGGCCGAGCTGCGCCATCAGGATGCGAGCGCGTTCCAGCGCCATGAATGCCGAGTGCCCTTCATTCATATGGCACACCCCCGGCTCGATGCCCAGTGCATAAAGTGCCCGCAACCCCCCAATCCCAAGCAAGATCTCCTGCTTGATGCGCATCTCGCGGTCGCCGCCATAGAGTTGGTCGGTCAGGTCCTGGTCTTGACGGTCGTTCTGGGGGATGTTCGTATCCAGCAGGTACAAGTCAACCCGTCCGACCTGTACGCGCCAGATTTGGGCATAGACAAGACGACCCGCCAGATCAACAGAGGTCAGGATCGGTTCGCCCATGTCATCGGTCACCAGCCGCAGCGGCATGGTGTAGAAGTCATTCTCCGGATAAAGCTCCTGCTGCCAGCCATCGATGTTCAAGTACTGACGAAAGTATCCCTGTTGATACAACAGCCCAACTCCTACAAGCGGCACGCTGAGATCGCTGGCCGCTTTGAGATGATCGCCAGCCAGCACTCCCAGGCCGCCTGAATAATTCGGGATGCTTTCTGTCAAACCGAACTCGAATGAGAAATAGGCAATCTGAGGGCTTTCCTCCAGACCATACTCATGGGGATACCATGACTTTTCGCGCACCTGCATATAGGCGTCGTAAGAAGACAAAACACGGTTCAGGTGGGCCAGGAAACCTTCGTCACGGGCCAATGCATTGAGCCGGTTCTGGCTGATCAACCCCAGCATCTTGACAGGGTTGTGGTTGGTCTCCTCCCACAGATCGCCACCCATACGCCGGAACAGGTCGATGGTCTCGTGATCCCAGGCCCAACGCAGGTTGTAGGCCAGTTCGGGTAGGCGGCTAAGTACCTCAGGCATTGAAGATACAACCTTGTAGGTTGCAATGGGTTGCATGGGGATTCTCCTCGTCAGATTGAGCGACTCAGTGACCTGACCGAAAATACCTCCGGTCAAACATCTGGCGGCAATTTCATTGCGATAGAAAGCGATCCCTTTTGGCTGGTCTCGCAGAAGGATTCCAAAGAACCTCCGTGAAGCTCTTTGAGCACACTGCGGGAGCAGACAATATTCATTATGCCCCTCAGGACAGAAACCAGACAGGCCAATTTCAGGCTTCTCACGACAGTATAGGCCAAACAGGGCAGGCTGCAACCCTGGAGCATCGCCAGTTACTGCGTCTCTGGCAGGATGACCGAGCGCCAGATTGAGTCTAGGACTTGTAATGCTGTCAGATTCCGAACCGTCATGCCATACAGCAGAAATGATGGCTTGAAGTCGGCGGGTACAGCCCAGTTGGGATGGATTCCGTCGTCGCTTAGGCCGTCGTTGGGCAAACCATGCAGCGCCGACCAGTAATCCCAGAGGGGAATCTGGTACTCCCGAGCTAGCCCAATGAGGATGCGATTCAAGTCCGGCACACGCTCCTCGTAACCGGTGACATGAAAAGGGGGAAGAGTGCTGATCACGGGGATTACACCCTGCTCGATGGAAGTCTCTATGATCTCTCGCATCCAAGCCTCGTATTGCCGATAAGGGGTGTTCACAATGTCGTTGGTGCCGAGCATGATCAGCGCAAGCGACGGTTTGACCACCCGATACTCGCACTCCAGCGGTGTTTCGCCGTCAAGGCAATAAACCGGGTCGGCGAAGCGGGGGGTGACAATCTGCCAAGCTGACCAGCCGCCCTTGGCGGCCAGGGATGTGTTGGCGAACGAGTTGGCGTCTGTGGCGATCTCCTGTGAGAAGTACCGAATTACAGGCTCCAGATAAGTATAATCGCGCAGGTTATAGTCTCCACGCCCAATCGGGATCAGAAAGGCCTCGTTGGCTGTGATGCTGTCTCCTACTTTGGAAAAGACATCCGGTCGGTTGCCGAGGCTCTGGCCCAGACGAAAAATCTCACGTGACCGATCGGTGATGCCGGAGATGTAAGGGTACTGCTGCCCCGCAGGTGTGCCCTGGGCGATAGAGGTCAACTGCACGTCAGGCGATCGCCCCGTGACCGGAACATTAGCCAGTGGCTCACGCACCTCGACGAACTGCCGCATGACCCAACCGCTCTGGCCGCCTGTGCGAGTCACTACTTGCAGCCAGTAGTAATCTTCAGTTCGCCCAATGATCTGGACCTCTGTCAGGTTGTTGAGCAGTGTAATGATGGCATTGCCCGTGCTAGGGCCATCGCGCAGACGCAGCTTCTCGCTGCCAGTGTTGACGTAGCCGCTCACAGCGCTAGCAGGTACTGTGACTGGGGAGAGCGACGTGGGGGCTACATGTGGTGTTGGGGTAGAGCTGTGAGGCGTAACAGTCGTGCCTGACGGCGTATCTGACGACGCGCGGTCCGTTGCACTGGGTGTTGGGCTGGGCGCATCAAGGCCAGGAATGACCAGAACATCGTCGGGATGCAGGACATCCGGATTGAGACCAGGGTTGGCCGCGATCAAGCCCTCCAAAGTCACACCAAAAGCGATGGCAATGTTCCACAGGGTATCACCCTCCTGAACAATGTACTGTCCGTTTGCAGCCACACGCCCTGAGCTACCAGTTGCGCTGGGTACAACTGCCTCAGCAGGCAAGGTCGCCGTTGAAGAAGTGCTCTCATCGAGGGCAGGGCTGATCGTGGGGGTGACGGGCTGAGGTGTGCGCGAAGGTATACTCTGCGTCACGTCAAGCCGGGCCGTCATAGCTACCAACGTCAGCCCTGAAGTCGGCACAGCAGGATCGAGCAGGGGCCTCCTTGTCAGGATCAGCCCAGCCGCCACGATGCCCAGAATGCCAATAAGCACAGGTACCCACAGACGTCGTCGCATAGTTCACCCATGAGTTGATCGGCAGAGGTCAGCCGGGTAATAATATAGCAGCTTTGGGGCATTCACAACGAGAAGGTCGTAAGGTTTCGGATGCGCGCCTATGCCACATTCCCCTGTCAATCGCCGTATGTCTGTTGCCCTGACATTAACGACGCTGGTCATCCCGATCCTGGTTGCATGCTCCGGCAGTACCCCGCCCACTGCCACTCCAGCCGCAGCGTCAGCCATTTCCCAGCACCCCACCACTGCGACGAGCACCAGTGTTTCACTGCTCACTGCTCCTGAGACCGCCCTATCCACCGCAGTCGGGGAGGTCCCTCGCGTGGCCACTGCAACACCTGCCGCAGGAACGCTGCCTGTCTCCACTTCTGTGACCCCGACAGCTACAACCTGGCCCGAGATGTGGCAGGACATGCCCATCATTCCCTCTGTAAGCGACGCCATGCGTGAGGTCTATCGGCGCGGGCAGGAGATAGGACGCGACCCACACTCGTTCTCAGTCGTTGGCGATTGCCAGAATGTGGCCGACTACTTTCTGGCTGCCTTCGATTATCCCGGCCAGTATGATCTAGGTGATTATCCATACCTCCAGGAGACGATTGATTACTACGCAGGCTCGTTCTCGCGGGAGCGTTTCTCTGTCATCCCTGGATTTAACCCGGCTGCGGTGCTCTCACCGCTGTGGAACAGCAATGAGAAGTGCGACGCACACGAATCGCCGCTCGAGTGTGAGTTCCGCATCAACAACCCCAGCATCGCTCTCATCAGTATGGAGACCTGGGGATACGACCGCCCTGCCGATCTCTATGCCGACTACCTGAGCCAGGTCGTGACCTACGCGCTTGAGCAGGGCGTGGTCCCGATTCTGGCGACCAAGGCCGATAATCTGGAAGGGGACTGGAGCATCAATGCAGCAATTGTGCAGGTAGCCCAGGAAAATAATGCCCCTCTGTGGAATTTCTGGTTGGCAGTGCAGCCGCTGCCAGGGCATGGCCTGACCGAAGACCAATTCCATCTGACGTATGGACGCCCATTCTTCAACGTCCCGGAGAACATGAACACAGCCTGGGCAGTCCGCAACCTGACAGCCCTCCAGGCTCTGGATGCTGTGCGGCGCGATCTGCTGGGGCTGGAGCCACCGCCTACTCCGGAAAGTCGAAGCGCCACGGGACCTTGATCGGGAGGCAGGCTAAGACCAGGCTCGCTCCTCTGCCTCTACGGGACGTACCACAGACTGAGAGTGCTGTCGCTGCCCACGGCAGCTAGCATTGATCCATCTGGCGACCACGCCACTGCGCTTACAGTTGCCCCTGGCGCAGCGTCGAGTACTGCCAAGCTTTCCCCGGTGACAATATCCCACACCCGAATCGTGCCGTCAGTGCTGCCTGAGGCTAGCATGGTGCTATCTGGGCTGAAACTGACGGACAGAGCCTCACCGCCGTGGCCTGCAAAACTGGCCAGATTCTCTCCACTTAAGACGAACCACATCCTCACCAGATCGTCGCCGCCTGCCGCGGCAAGGAACAAGCCGTCGGCGCTGAAGCTGAGGTCCTTTGTGGGACCGCCGGTTGGCAATGTGTTGAGGCTGCGCAGTTCTTGCACATCCCACAGCCAGACCCGGTTGTCGATGCCCGCTGAAGCCAGCAGCCCTCCATCTGGACTAAAAGCCACGCGCTGTACAGGCCAGCCAGTGGTCAGGATTCCCGCCTCGCTACCTGAGGGCGGGCGAATCAAGTGAATCGTACCCTGGGCATCACTAGCGGCAAGCACAGCGTCGTTGGGGCTGAAAGCAACACAGGTAGCCGCGGCTTCCAGCGTAAGGACGGTTATCTCATCCGTTGCAGCATTCCAGAAGTAAGCGGCGCTTTCGATGCCTGCAACGGCCAGAAATGTGCCATCTGGGCTGAAAGCTATATCGCGCCCGCCAGGGGCATCTTCAACCCGGCGGGGTGGATTCTCCAAGTCTGCCGCGTTATACAACCAGATCTCCTCAGAGGTTGCAACTGCCAACATCTCGCTGCCTGGTGACCACGCCAGAGCAGTTGGCACGCCGTCTGTAGTGAGCGTCTGTTGTCTCAACTGACCTACATTGGACAACGCGATCGGCGTTCGGGTTGGCACGGGCAGCGGGGTGAGGGTGGGCGACTGAGTCGGTGGGGCTGTCGCCGCGCTGGGCGAAGATGTCAAGGTTGCCGTCCGTGGGAGCGTGGGCGTAAAACTAGGCGTGGACGTCATGGCCTGAGTCGGGCTGCTGCCAACGCAGGCCGCCAGGCTCAGTGCTGCCAGAAGTGCGGCAGCCGCGAGCCGTGTCGTTATATGAGCGAGGAGTGCGATTCTCATGATTTAACCCTTTGTTGACAAGTTTTCAAGGTGTTCGAACTTTGTCAAACACAACATTATTGTTCAACCCCGGCTATGGTTGTAGCACGGCTGAGAACGAGGAGCCACAAGACAACAGATGACTTGCTCTAATCGCCGGATGGGGGCACACTTATACCCTGGTAGCTCACTGTTGAACTCCAACCTCCCTCTGAGGGAGACGCTCAAAACTTACTGATGTGCGTGATCTAATCCGCGCAAATAGGAGTCCGTGCCTCTGGAAGAGATGGCCAGCATCGGCGAACTTACTGGGAAGAAGCTTGGGCAGTACATCCTGGGCGACTTAATCGGCGTGGGCGGCATGGCCAGTGTCTACCTTGCTCGCCAGGAGTCAATCGGGCGAATGGTGGCTGTCAAGGTCATGCCGCGCTATCTGACTCAGGATCCGAATTTCCTTCAGCGTTTTGAGCGAGAGGCCAGACTGATCGCTCTGCTCCAGCACCCCCGCATCCTGCCCATCCACGACTACGGCACCTTTGAGGGTCAGCCTTACTTGGTGATGGCCTACCTACCCGGTGGATCGCTGCTGGATCGCATCCCGCCAGAGGGCATGGCGCTCGACGAATGCACACGGCTGGTCGAGCAGATCGCCGAGGGCCTGGATTATGCCCATCAGAAGGGCGTCATGCATCGCGACTTCAAGCCAAGCAACGTCTTGCTTGATAATCAGGAAAATGCCTATCTGGCTGACTTCGGCATCGCCAAGATTGTGGCCGACACAGCTTCTGGCCTCACCAACGGCAGCGTGGTAGGCACCTTCGCCTATATGGCCCCGGAGATGGTCAACCAGACCGGCGTCACACCCGCGGTCGACATCTATGCGCTGGGCGTCACAGTGTATCAGATGCTCACCGGCAGGCATCCTTATGACGACGAGACGCCTGCGCGCGTCATCATTGCACACCTCAATACACCTGTCCCTGATATTCTGAACGTTCGGCCTGACCTTCCTCCGGCGACGCGCGAAGTGATCGTGCGAGCCATGGCTAAACGCCCAGAGGAGCGTTATGCCTCAGCGCTGGACATGGCTGCCGACCTACGGGCGGCGCTGAGTGAGGAGACGCGCCTCAGCTTGCCCATCGACCTGGAGATGGCTCTGGCCTCGGCTGACAACGAGGAGCGCCGACAGGCCGTCAAGCGACTGGTAGAGATCGCCCGCAGCAGGTCCTCCCAGCTTTCACCGCTGGCCCGTCAGACGCTGCGCCGGATTGCCCAGCAAGAACAGGATGACATTGCGCGTGCGCTGGCCGACTCGTTCTTCAGCGAGATGGAGGCCGAGTTGCTGGCTGAGCGCGCCCGGCGTGTCCGTCAGCAACTTGACGAGCTGGAGCAGGCAGCCACTCGCGCCCGCGAGCAGGCCGAGACCAAGCGCCTGCAAGGCGATACGACTCCGCTAGTGAACTCGGCCGGCAAGATCCGTTCCAGGGTCCGGATTCCACGCCTAGCTTGGCTGGCCAGCGGCGTGGTCATGCTGATAGCCACGGCTGTGCTGATCGTCCTGTTGGCCACCGGAGGCAATGATCGCCAGGAATTTACCCTGCAGCCAGGCGGCGGCATCGTCTGGTCAGCAGAATTCTCGCCTGTGGACCCGGTGCTAGCAGTAGCAACTGAAGATGGTCGCATCACACTGTGGGACACGCGCTCCAACGACCTGCTCCAAACGCTCGAAGGCCACCACGACGAGGTGTACTCGGTCGCCTATAGCCCAGACGGACGGCTTCTGGTCTCAGGCTCTAATGATCAGTCGGCCATTGTGTGGAATGCGCGGAGTGGAGAGAAGCTGCTCACCATCCCTGACCATCCCCACGCGGTACTGGTCACGGCTTTTAGTCCTGACATGTCGTCTGTGATGGCGCTCACGTGGGATACCCTCTACTTATGGGACTCCCGCACTGGCCACCCGATTGGGCAAGTCGGAGATTTTGCTGGCGAGGCCTATTATGCCGCCTTCAGCCCAGACGGCGAGACTATTGCTGTTGGCACTGACGATGGGTCGCTGCTCATCATAGAAACCGATTCGCTCACGGTCCGCGCCACGCTCAAAGGTCCGCAGGTTTCCATTTATGTGGTTGGTTTCAGCCCTGACGGCCAATTGATCGCTGCCGGTTCACTGGATGACACGGTCGCAGTATGGGATGTGTCCAGTGAACAGAATCTGCTGACGCTCGCCTCAGACCATCCCGACGTGTATAGTGTTGCGTTCAGCATCGATGGGTCCACGCTGGCCGTCGGCATGGGGGACGGGTCAATTGTAGTGTGGGATGTGTCAACAGGTAAGGTACTATATGTGCTGAGCGGTCACCGGGGATGGGTTAACTCCCTGGATTACAGCCGTGATGGTCGATGGTTGGCCTCCGGCTCGGAAGATGGCAAGGTGATCGTGTGGGATGTCGGATCTTAAAAGGAGAGAGTCGTCTCGCATCAGTACCAAAGGTTGATTACCAGCTTGGCAGGAACCGTCTACACTAGAAGCGGGGTCTGCAGCACAGGTTGCGTTGCTCGTCTTTATCCTTAATTTACTCAAGGACAAAAGCATATGCAGGGTGTTACTAGGGAATCCTCCCTGTCAGGGAGCAATGTGCGCTATTTATTGCTTGCACTCTTGTCATTCCTTCTGGTTCTGATTCTCTCTCCACGCTCAACGGCTCTCGCTGCAACCTTTACCGTCAACACGACGAACGATACTGTTGATGCCGCCCCTGGCGATGGCACCTGCCAAGACGCGGGTGGCAATTGTTCGCTCCGCGCGGCGATCATGGAGGCTAACGCGCTGGCTGGAGCTGACGTCATTGACGTGCCAGCCGGTACCTATACATTGTCACTCAGCGGAGCAGGCGAGAACCTGGGAGCCACCGGCGATCTCGACATCCGCGAAAGCGTCACAATCAATGGAGCAGGTGCGGCAGTTATCGACAGCGGCGGGCTAGATCGCGTCTTTCATGTGTTAGCGCTGGGTGTCAACGTAACCTTCAACAGCCTGGTTGTCCAGAATGGCACAGCCACCCAGGGCGGCGCACTATACAACCAACGCGGTGTGGTCAACTTTGACAACTGCACACTGGTAGCCAACACAGCCTCGCTCCAGGGTGGCGCAATCTACAACGATGGCGGCACCGTCACCATCCGGAATGGCAGCGTGGTCGATGGCAACCATGCCCATGGCTCTGCTGTCACACAGGGCGGCGGCGGGGTGTACAACAGTGCAACCAGCGGCCAGACAGCCTGGCTGATCGTTGCCAATGCCACCTTCCAGGGCAACCAAGCAACCAACGGGCGCGGCGGCGCAGTCTATAGCCAGGCGGCCAGCGGTGGTACGGCCATTGTCGAAGTTACCAACAGCACCTTCGACAGCAATCAGGCCACCAGCGGCGGCGCGATCCTGAGCATCAACGGGTACATGCCGATCCGCACCAGTTCAGCCTTCACCAACAATGTTGCTACCTGTGGTCCTGGTGGCGCGATCTACGCTGAAAGCGGCAACCTGGATATCAGCGATAGCACAATCGGTGCAGCAGGCGCAGGCAATCAGGCCAATGGCGTGGGCGCATGTGCGGCGAACGCCCACGGCGGCGGCATTTACCTGCTGGGTGGATTGGCCAGCCTGACCAACACATCGGTAGGAGCCAACAACGCCACTGGCAATGGGGGCGGTCTCTACAATCAGGATGCGGCACTACGGGTGGATGGCAACAGTGCGATCGGCGAGGTCGGCGCTGGCAACAGCGCCGCCGACGGTGGGGGTCTCTATAATACCGGAACCGGCACGCTGATCATCAGCGGCACCAATACGACGCATGTTGCTATCTCTAGCAACATGGCCACCCAGAACGGCGGTGGGCTTCACAATGCCAGCACGGCTGCCGATGCGGTGTCGCTCACCTATGTCGATGTGACCAATAACAGCGCCGCCCATGGAGGCGGCCTCTATAACAGTGGTTCCAGCCTCAAGCTAGTCTTAACAGTGGTAGACAGCAACACCGCCACCGACGGTGGTGGCCTGTACAACGTCGCAGGCCCGCTTGCGGCCAGTGTAAAACTCTACAAGAGCACACTCGGCACTGGCAACACAGCCACCCAGAACGGCGGTGGGGTCTACAACCTGGGCAGCAACGCCTCGATCAGCCTGATCTTCAGCGCCATCGAGGGCAACACTGCTGCCCAGAACGGTGGCGGAGCCTACAACGATGCTGGCTCGGTCAGTGGCGACATCTTGAACAACACCGCCACGACTGGTAACGGCGGCGGCATTTACAACACCAATGGCGGCGTGGTGAATGGTTGGTTTGAAGGCAACTCCGCCGGCGGTGACGGTGGGGCGGTCTACAACGATGGCGGCACCGTCTCAACCGGCAGCGTGCGCAGCAACAGCGCGGCCCAAAATGGAGGCGGCATCTACAACAACGGTGGCACAGTAACAGTTAACAAGGACACCTTCGACCAGAACGAGGCAGTCGGCGGTGCTGGCGGTGCAATCTACAACACTGGTGCAGGCACCGTCCAGGCAACCAACAGCACGTTTTCAGACAACCAGGCTGCCAGCGGCAGCGGTGGTGCGATCTTCAACAACGGTACCAGCGCTTCGGCAGTGGCGCTGCACCACGTCACCCTGTTCTCGAACACAGCGGCCAGTGGCGGCGGCATTTATACCAGCGCAGGCACAGTGACAATTCGCAACACCATCGTCGCCGGGAACAGCGCCACGACTGTCGGAAACGACTGCGATGACACTGCTGGCACATCGATCGTTGTGGCAGGATACAACCTGTTTGGCGAGGGCAGTGGCGCCGACTGCCACGCGGGCGTGAACGACACAGTGTTGGTGGCTGCGCCAGCCCACCCGAACATCAATGACGTGTTAGTGGGAACGCTCGACGACTCGGTCGAGGAAGGTGGTGAGATCCACTACACGCATGCGCTGGTGAATCCGTGGACCAGCGGCGCATACATCGCCAACCCGGCCATCGACGGTGTGCTGAGTGCAGCGGCCTGCTCGCTGAACGTTGACCAGCGCGGCGGGCACCGCCCGATCGATGGCGACCGCGCCGGCGTGTGGCCGCCTGCCGGAGTGGCCAATCCGCTGTGCGACATCGGCGCCTACGAGTTCGGAGCTGTGGTGCTGGAAAATGTGTCGCTCGACTTCTGGATGACCGAGGGTGACACGGGCGTCTACAATGTCGCCGCGCCCGACATCAACATCGCACCAGGCCAGACCATCACCGTCGATGTGACAACCGATGGGCAGTGCACCGTCTCGTCGAACGTGGCCACACTCACACCCAACGGCGCACTCGCAACCGGCATCCCGATTCCCTTCGCCATCACAGTGACGGCACTCGACGATCCTTACGCCGAGAACACACCGCACACCTGTACCATCACCCACAGCATCACAGTCAGCGGCGACTCGTACTATAACAACCTGCCCGTCTCGGAATTGACGATCCTGATCGCCGATAACGACCCAGCAGGCGCAGTCGTCACACCGACAACGATCAACCTGACGGAGGGCGGTCCCGGTGCATCGTACAACGTCGCATTGACGGCCTCCCCGCTTCCCGGCGACACAGTGATCATCACGCCTCTCTTCAACACCGCGCAGGTGCTGGTCAGCCCAGCCTCTGCCAGCCTGACCAGCGCCAATTGGAGCACCGGCGTGACATTCACTGTCACTGCTCTCGCAGATGGAATCGACGAGGGCGACCTGCACGCCTCGGTGATTATGAACAACCTGACCACCTCCCCCACCGGTACGGCCTTCGATGACGTGCAGGTCGATTCGGTCACGGCAGCCATCACCGACACGGCAGCAGCACTTCCACCGGGTGGCTCGCCGGGCACCCCTGGGGAGCAGCCGTTCGGTCCTGGCAGCCCGCTGCTGATCCTGAACGCCACAACATCGGCTCAAGCGGTGGTTGTGGGGGACACGCTGATCTGGATCTTTGAGATCCTCAATCCCGGTCAGGTAGACACCACCCCTGTGACCTTCACCGCCTCTATGCCTGACGTGCTGGAGATCATCACAGTAGGCACCACGCAAGGCGCAGCGCGAGTCGAGAACCAGCTCGTGACAGTAGACGTGGGCGTGATTCCGGCAGGTGCGACGGTCCGTATAGCAATCACCACCCGCATCGCCAGTGCGTCTGAGGAGACAGTGTTGCTGGGCGCACCGCTGGCGCATGTCCGGGCACGCCCGGCGCACCATATGAAACCGCTCAAAGATCGACAGGCCGCCGGTGAGCGCATCTGTGTGACTGGCACCGTCAGTGGTTATGGCCCATCCCAGTCAGCCACGGCCTGCGTAGCTTTCTTCCCGGAGGTGCTTCCCGCCACAGGTGGCGGCGCGCCCCTGAGCGAGCCTTCGATCTGGCTGTGGATCGTCGTTGGGCTGGCTGCGGCAGGTGTGTTCGGCGGGATTGTTGCAGCACTGCGCCATCGAGCGCGGTTTGGAGCCTAATCAGCATTTCAGATAACGATTCACCGCAGGGGGCAAGGCAACCCGGTGAGGCATCGCCTTGCCCCCTGGCCATTTGAAAAAGCCGGGCAGACCATAGCGCCCGCACTAGCCTTGTTGCTCGATCGGCAACCGCACCGTGAACGTGCTGCCTTCCCCCGGCTGGCTTTCTACCGCGATGTCGCCCCCGTGCAGCTGCACCAGCCGTTGGGCAATAGCCAGCCCCAAACCCACGCCTTGCTGCTCCATGATCTCGCGGTCGATCTGCCGGAATCGATTAAACAGATGCTTTTGCTGCGCCGGATCAATGCCTATGCCATTATCCTGAACGCTGATCACTGCGTACCCATCCTGCACCTCTGCTCTGACCCACACGTGCCCGCCTTCGCGGTTGGAGAACTTGATCGCATTGTCTACCAACCTGAACACCACATCCTGCACGTATCTGGGCACACAGAATGCCGTCAATTCCTTAGGCACGCGCATCGTGATCGCCACATTTCGCTTCTCAGCCGCGGCATACAGTTTTCCCACAGCCTCCTGAATCTCCAGAGCGACATTGGCATGCCGACGTGAGTAGGCTAGCTCGAGTTCTCCTGCGCCGCTGTCGAGGTATACAATCAGCATCAGGTCTTCCACCAATCTGGCCAGGCGATCGGCGCCCCGTTGCATACTGTCCAGAATGGCCTCGGTAGTTTCAGCATCCAGGCTGGCGTGTTCCTCTCGCAGCAACTGAACATAGCCATAGACGTAGGACAGAGGTGTACGCAATTCGTGGCCAAAGACATTCAGCAGTTGCTGTTTCATGCGCTCCATATCGGTCTGCACCACGGCCTGAACCTCGCGCATACGGGCCAGCCGCGTCTGCACGGCGACCAGCAGATCCTCCGGTTCGAACGGCTTGGTCAGGTAGTGATCTGCACCCGACATGAACCCATGGCGAATGTCGGACGCCTGCCCGCGGGCGGTCAGAAAGATGAATGGGATGGTCGCCCAGGCCGGATTGCGGCGCACTGCTTGGCAGAACTGGTAGCCGTCCATGTGAGGCATCATGATGTCGGCAACGATCACTTCAGGTGTGTGTCGTTCGAGCACTTCCAATGCCTCCATGCCATTGGTGGCAGCGAGCACTGTGTACCCAGAGATGCGCAACAGGTCACTCACACTCTCCAGAATGACTGGATCGTCATCGACCACCAGAACAGTGACGGGCGTCTGCCGATCCGGCTCGCTGGATGAACCTGCTGAGAAGCTGTCCATAGCCTGCTTACTCCTTTGTGGGTAGCCACACAGTGAATGTAGTGCCCTTACCCGGAACTCCTTCGCTCTCCACTTCGATCCGACCCAGGTGTCTCGCCACAATCTCCTGGGCGATGGCCAACCCTAACCCGGTGCCCGGCACACCGGACTCGCGTCCGGCCTTGCCACGGAAGAAACGCTCGAATAAGTGTGACAGATCATCGGAAGCAACACCCGGCCCGGTGTCGCTAACGCTGAACCCTGCCCACTGCTTATCATCAAACTGGCCGCTCCGCGTACTCACTGTCACCCGGCCCCCGGCTGGGGTGTAGTTGAATGCATTAGTGAGCAAGATGCTCAGCACCTGCCCTATCAGCCCTTCATCGGCTTCAACCAAAGATAAATCTGCACCCGCCTCAAACGAGAGGGTAAGCTGCTTGCTCTCGGCCAGGGGACCACGGTCATTGATATACTGGGCGACAAGCATGTTGAGATCAACTGGTTTGAGGTCCAGCGTCACCCGTTCCTGATCCAGGCGGGACAGGCGCAGCAGGTCTTCAATGAGGATGTTCAGCCGGTCGATCTCCCGCCCCAGTCTATCCAGATAGACAGCACTTTTCTCCGGGTCCATGATGATCAGCCTGTGGTTCAACCTCAGGCTGGTGATGGGGGTGCGTAGCTCGTGTGAGACATTGGAGACGAAGGCATCTTTCATCCTTGCCACCTCTTTGAGCAGGCTGATGTCTCGCACGTTGCACACCACACCCAACAGGTTGCCGCCCCCCTCAATAGGCGCCAGCGCCACATCGGCATCGAAGGTTGTGTCATCTCGACGCTGGGCGATCAGCTCCAGGCGAGCCATTTCGCGTTTGTCGATGACCTCGCCCAATGCTCTTTGCAGCGCGTCGGCAGAACCAGCCACGACCAGACGGGTCGGCGGCTGCCCGTAGAGATCGTCAGCATGGTAGCCAAACACCCGCTGGAAGGCCGGGTTAGCCGCCTCAATAGCCCCGCTGGGCTTCAGCAGCAGGAGAGGATCAGGGCTGTAGTTGAGGATGGCCTCCACCCGCTCCTTGGACTGTCGTAGCTCCGCTGTACGCTCCGCCACTGCCTGTTCTAGGATGTTACTATACTCCTCTAGCTCTTCATACAACTGGGCGTTCTCGATAGCAATCGCCGCCTGGTTGGCAAAGGAGCCTAACATGTCCAGTATGGCCTCGTCCAATGGCTGCGTGCTGAAGATGGCCAGCACAGCAATGAGGTGGTCGTTCTTATACAGCGGATAGCACGCAAAGCTAGTTAGGCCATGCTCCTCTGCCCACTCCCGGTTGAACTGGCCATCTTCCTGAATCCGGTTAACCAGCACAGGCTTGCGCTCCTTGACGACCTTGCCTACGTAGCCAGGGTAGTCGGCCACTCGGAGGCGTCCATGCTCGCCATCTAGGTGGTTGTGCAGGCCAGCGCTGGCCCGCAAGATCAGCTCCTCACCTGTCTTGTCGGCTAACCAGAGGCGGGCAAGAGCCACATCCATCTTCTCCACCAGCACGGTGACAATGGCCTGCAGTACCCCGTTTAGGTCAAGCCCCCACCGGCTGACCCGGTTGGAGGCGTCGTTCAACGCAGCCAGGTAGGCTGTCCGCTGCTCGATCTGGCTGAAAAGCTGCGCATTGCAGATGGCGCTGCCGATCTGATCGGCCAATGTCTCCAGAACAAGGAGGTCGCTCTCGTCAAAGGCGTTCACCTCCTGGCTCTGGACATCGAGCACGCCCACAACCGTTGTACCCACCACGATCGGTGTGGCCAGTTCGGCCCTGATGACCTCCTCATCAAATGGGTTATGGAAGCGCGGCTCCTTGCTCACGTCGTTGGCCAACAGCTTCTTACCGTGCTGAGCCACCCATCCAACGATTCCCTGGCCCTCTTTCAATCGATGGTGGGGAGGAAAACGCGAGGTATAGGTACCCGATCGGGCCTTCATCAGGAGGTCCCCTGTACCGTGATCCCGGATAAATATCGCGACATGCGGGTAGTCAAAGTTCTTCTGCACCAGGCGAGCAGCCGCGTCCAGCAGGTCATCGAGATCGAGCAGGGCAGCCACTCGGCGGCCAATGCTGTTGATGAGCGATAACTGGATCGCGCGCTGCTGCAGCGACTCCTCAGCCTGCTTGCGCTCGGTCACGTCAAACATGATCCCCACCAAGCCGGCCAATTCCCCGTTGATGTCTACGAAGGTAGCTTTATGATGGACGAAATCGCGTGTCGAGCCATCGGGATGCTCGACACGGGCTTCATAAACCTGCGTGCCTCCTTCACGGAACAATCTCTCGTCCAGTTCATGAGTCACTTCAGCATGTAGCTCCTCGAACAGGTCATAGAGCGTCTTCCCGATGATCTCCTCCTTTGGATAGCCTACCCTTTCCCCAAAGGCCCTGTTGCAACCCAGATACCGGCCATCTACACCCTTGTAGAAAATAGGGACAGGGATGGCATCAATCAACTGTTGAAGGAAGTGTAGTTGCTCTTGCAGAGCCTTCTCCGCCTGTCTGCGTTCGGTGATATCCTCGCCCGAACTGAGCGTACCTGTGATGTGCCCAGCGGCATCTCTCAGTACCACACTGTGCCAAGCGATGACTCGCTCCTCGCCGCCGGCGGTCCGAATGGGGTTCTCGAAATATTCGAGCGGCTCCACCTCACCTGTCATCAGCCCGTCGAAGACGCTTTTGATCTCTCCACGAACTCGCTCTGGCAGACAGGTGTCGAACCAGTTCTTGCCGAGAAGTTCTTGCTCTGTGTACCCCAGGACCTGACAGGCTTTCCGGTTCACCAGGCTAATCGTCTGGTCCGCATCGATGGCGACGAACATTGCTCCCGCAACATCGAGATACTGCTGCGCACGGTCTCGCTCCTGGCGCAGTATCTCCTCGGCCCGCTTGCGCTCGGTGATATCCCGCGCGATGCTTTGCACACGAAATGGTCGACCCTCCGGGTCGTGAATGACCGTGACATGGAGTTCCACTGGCACAAGTTCACCGTTCTTTTTCCAAAACAGCCGTTCATAAGGAGGAAGGGTCTCGCCGCTTAGAAGACGTCTCAGCACATTGTCACTTTCCCCCCTCTGCGCCGAAACGTCTCGCATAGATAACGTTGGGATTTCTTCGCGCGTATAACCAAGCATCTCGGTGGCGCGTTGGTTGGCATCTACAAGCCGGCCCTCGAGGTCAAGGATAAAAATGGCATCCGCAGATTGCTCAAATAATGTTCGATAATGGCTCTGCGCTTCGCGTAGGGCGCCCTCCGCCCGCTTGCGCTCGGTCACGTCGCGCAGCGCACCCTCATAGTAGAGCACCTCCCCTCCTTCACCCTGGCTGATCCTCATGCTGTCAACGACCCAGATGATCGTCCCATCACGGCGGCGGAGTGGCATCTCATACTCGACGATTACCCCCTGTTCAGCTAGGGCAGCCTGCTGCCGCGCACGATCTTCGAGGTTGACATAGAAATCAGTGGCGTAGACGCCGGATAATGACCCTGGGTCAGAATACCCCAACATCTGAGCCAGGGCCGGATTGACTTCAATGATCCGCCCGTCGAACGCCGTGCGATACAGCCCGATTGGTACATTGTTGAACAGCTGCCGATAACGGGCCTCTGAGTCGCGCAGCGCTTCTTCTGCCTGCCTGCGCTCGGTGATGTCGCTGGAGAGGATGAAAATTCCTTCAGGCACAGGCTGGATGCTCAGCTCAAACCACCTGCTGGAGCCATCGGGATAGGTCAACTCATTCACCAGGCGGACGGGGACACGCTCATCCATGCAACGCCGCAGCGCCGGAAACAAGGGGGTCTGTTCAATGCCAGGGTTAACCTCCATCATGGTGCGGCCCAGCAGTTCCTCCCTGGCCCGGCGGCTATGTTTGGCAGCAGCCTCATTGACATAGAGGTAGTACCAGTCGCGGTCGAGAATCTGGCAGCCTTCCAACATGTTGTCGAGGATGTTGCCATAACGCTCCCGACTCGTCTGTAACTCCTGTTCGGCCAGCCTGCGTTCGGTGATGTCGCGCGTTACTCCTAATATCGTTTGGACACGCCCCTCTTGATCGACCAACAGTGTCGTGGCGACTTCGGTGGTCACGATTGAGCCGTCTTTGCACGGCTGATCGGCCCGATTGAGCCTGAAGCGCATCGATAAATCACCAGCCACAAAGGCGGCGATGCGCTGGGGCAGCTCTTCTACGACGAGACGATACGACTCCGGCGTAAACGCGCTCTGCAAGTCCTGCGCGAGCACCTCTTCGGGAGTATAGCCCCGCAACCGTTGCACTGAGGGGCTGACATACGTGAACCGCCTGGATGCCAAGTCGAGGAGCCAGATCACGTCGCTGGCGTTCTCTGAGATGAGACGATAGCGCGCCTCACTCTCGTGCAGCGCCTCGACCGCCTGAGTCTGCTTCAGTAGTTCGGCGCGGAGCAGCATAAACAGCAATGCGCTGGTCGCGGCCACAAAGGCCAACCCCTTGCCGGTCTGCGCCCACTCCCAATCAGGGGCAAACTGCATTAGCGCCTGATCGGTGACCACGATCCACAGCGCGGCGGCGACCGCATAGACCAGTACGACTCGCACCACAGGTCTCAATGTGTACTGGCTCATTGTTGCTCCATTCCCCTTACCTAACAAAGTGACGCTCTATGGCTAGCGTGGGCACCACGACAACGCATGGAGGTGGCTTTTCTATTGGCGGCCAGATAGGAGAAACCATCCCATGAGCCATGGCTTTTCCTGGCCCACGGGCTGCTTGTCGGGGAGGACAGAGGATTTGTCGAAGGTCTCCATCTGACCTTCTCTTGCAATGGAATTGCTTCCCTTGATACTCATTGTATAACACGCCCTCTGTAGAAGCAATTCGAACTACTTTGCAGTTGGCGATCCAGTTTGCGCTGGACGTGCTGATGTTATACTTTCAATAGTTCACAGCCTTCTACAACTTTCGCTGACCTTCTGCTCGCTGGGCTGCGCTTCTACAGCCGACGACACCCCTAAACCGGATGGCTCGGCTGTGCAAAGCGCGAATCGGTGAGTGACAAGCGAGGCTGACTGTGCGTCTGGTGTTACTCCCGCGAATCGTCATGACGTTGCTGGTAGCTGAGCTGGTTAGCAGTTGCCTTGCAGACGCCAGGGGCAACCACGTCAGCCCAACCGCCACAATTCCCGCGCCAAGTGCACGCCCTGCGACAACCTCCACCCCGATCCCAATCCTCAGCCCCACACCACCTCCGTCGCCAGCTTCTGAGATCTCTGCGACACTCGATCTTCCTTCAACGATAGACTATCACCAGCCAGACGTACTGCCAGAGGTCGCCCTCGATGTGGAGCTGTTTTACGCGGAACGGTGGATGCGTGTGCGGCAGGTGGTTGAGATGGAGAACACGACGGCTGAAGTCTGGGAGGAAGTGGTATTTAACGTCCCAATCCACACCGTGCCTGACGCCTTTTGGCTTGACACGCTAACTGTCACGCTCGGAGAGGACATCCAGGAAGGTACTCCCCCGCTGCCTGGTTCAGAGACGATCCTGCATGTGCCACTGCCACGCCAGGCCCAGCCTGGCGAGGCGATTCGTATCGAGATGGGCTATCGAGTGATCGCACCACCTGTAGCCTCCACCGATTGGCCCCCCATCGGCACCACCGGTTGGACTTTTGATCTGATACAGGCTGGGGAATGGTACCCGGCTCTAGTGCCATATGTCGAGGGAGCAGGCTGGTATGTATGGCCCTATCATCCAGTCGGTGACCCGACTGTCTATCCTTTGACTAACATCAGTTTAGCAGTACGCACTGAGGAGGGAATCACCGTAGTCAGCGGCGGCGCATTAGGCCAAGATAGCGACGGCGCGTGGCGATTTCGCATTGAGCGGGCGCGAGGAGTCGCCTTTTTTGCCAGCGACCACTTCCAGGCATCGACTGGCGCAGTGAACGGTATTCCAGTGGTCAGCTACTCTCTGGCCGACCATGCCCTGTCTGGTCAGGCCGCGCTCGACATCGCCATCCAGTCACTGGCGTTGTTTGAGGAACTCTATGGCCCGTATCCTTACGACAGCCTGACAGTAGTCGAGAACGGATTCTTCGGCGGGATGGAGTATTCGGCGCTAATCTCGGTCACCGACTACGCCTACTACACCTACCCTGGCGGGCCGCCGTCGATCCTGCATGCACTCGTGTCGCACGAGGTTGCCCATCAGTGGTGGTACGGCGCTGTTGGCAACGACCAGGCCAACGAACCGTGGCTCGACGAGTCGCTGGCGTTCTACAGTGAGCTTCTGTACTTTGAGCGATACTACCCAGATCTAACAGATTGGTGGTGGGAAAAACGTGTCTTCAAATACGATCCCCATGGGCCGGTCGACGCGACCATCTACAGCTATGACACCAGTCGGAACTTCATCCTGTCGATGTATGGGCAGGCGGCGCAGTTTATGCATGCCCTGCGTCGTCTGATGGGCGATGAGGCGTTCTTCGACTTTCTGCACAACTATTACACAGCCTACCAGTGGCAGATGGTCACGGCAGACGATTTCTTCGCAGCAGTGCGGCGGCACACCGACCAAGACCTCAGGCCGCTGCTAATGGCATATTTCGCCAACCCAGATCATTAGAGTGAGGTGGACTCTCATGTCCAGGTTCGTTGTTGGTGTGATGGGCGGCGGAGAAGGTGCGCCGGAGCACGCTGTGCGCGACGCCTATCGGCTGGGTGAGCTGATTGCCGCCCAGGGATGGGTGCTGCTCAACGGTGGGCGTAACACAGGTGTGATGGATGCTTCGGCAGCAGGGGCACGCAGCAGGGGCGGCTTGGTGGTCGGAATCCTGCCTGACCGTGACACACGACGCGCCTCGGAGCACCTCGACATCTGCATCGTCACTGGCATGGGGGACGCAAGGAACGTCGTCAATGTGCTATCAAGCGACGTAGTGATCGCTTGCGCCGGGGGGGAGGGGACGATCTCAGAGATCGCACTGGCGCTCAAGAATGGCAGGACCGTGATCGTGCTTAACTTCGAGGTGGGCAGTCTGTTTGCCGACGCGCAGCGACGAGGTCTGCTACTCAACGCCTCGACGCCCGAAGAGGCCATTGAGCTGGTGCAGCGGAGGAGGGGTTGCTGTCACGGCTGACCGTCATTGGTTTTTATGGCCAGTTTGTGCAACGATAGCTTCGCATGCTGCTGGGGTGGTCGATTGGCTGTTGCTGTGGCCCGCTCTGACCACATGCTTGGCGTTTCATACTGCCTTCTGGCAGTAGCCTGTCACTTGTCTGGCAGACCTCGCGCCCAGGTCCGCCGCGTATTACAATCCGAGTATGGCTGAGCGTCTTAAACCTGGCACGCGCCGCCTTTTCGTCGCAGTTGGTCTATCCCTCACGCTGATCGCTGGGGCGGCGATTGGCATTCGGGCGTGGTTGTTCACCGACCTCCCCAATGTAGACGACCTGAGCGCTGGACTGCACACACCCTCGATCCGTATCACTGACCGCTACGGGCGGCCACTTTACGAGGTGATCGGCGAGAAGGCAGGACGCAACACCGTCGTGCCGCTGGAGGCCATTCCACAGGCGTGCATTGATGCGACCATTGCCACTGAGGATGCCAGCTTTTATACCAACCCTGGCGTCGATCTGCGCGGCATCATGCGCGCAGTGTGGATTAACCTGCGTGGCGGCGAGATCATCGCCGGCGGGAGCACCATCACACAGCAGGTGGCTCGCAATCTGCTGCTCGATCCGCAGGAGCGAGCCGAGCGGACATTGGAGCGTAAACTGCGCGAGAGCATCCTGGCCTATCGACTCTCGCGCCACTACAGCAAAAACGAGATACTGCTGCTGTATCTTAACCAGACTTACTATGGCAATCTGGCCTACGGCATCGATGCAGCGGCCCGAGCATATTTTGGTAAGCCGCTGGCGGACCTTGACTTGGCCGAGTGCGCACTGCTGGCCGGGTTGCCGCAGGCTCCCGCCCTATACGACCCGCTCTCTGATCCCCAGGCGGCCAAGGAACGACAATCCGTCGTATTAGGACTGATGGTCCAGAACGGCCTGATCGAACCGGCGTTGGCCGAGGCGGCCAGGGTCGAACCCCTGGCGTTTGCTGCCGAGCGGTACACCATCGAGGCCCCCCACTTCGTGTCGGCAGTCTATGCACAGCTTGAACAGGTTGTTCCACCAGAAGTACTTTACAGCGGAGGACTGGTGGTGCGCACCACGCTCGACCTGGACTGGCAGAACGCTGCACAACGCATCGCCCGACGGCACCTGGAGCTGCTCAATACGCCTATGCCAGGCGATCCGCCTCATAATGCACTCGACGCGGCGCTTGTTGCCCTCGACCCGCATACTGGGCAGGTTTTAGCCATGCTTGGCAGCCCCGATTACTTCGACGTACAGAGCAGCGGCGCGGTGAACATGGCTCTCGCGCCGCGCCAGCCTGGTTCGGCCATGAAGCCCTTCACTTATGCTGTTGCCTTTGATCCCACCCGACACGCCCCCTGGACAGCAGCCACCATGATCCTCGATGTGCGGACAGCGTTCGTCACACGCGAGGGATTCGCATACGTGCCTGTGAACTATGATCGCCAGGAACACGGCCCGGTGTTGGTTCGCGAAGCACTGGCATCGAGTTACAACATCCCGGCGGTCATCGCGTTGGACAACATCGGCATAGAGAGCTTGCTGCACTTCGTGGCCAAGCTGGGTATGACAACCTTCACCAACCCAGAGAACTATGATCTGTCAGTTACGCTGGGCGGGGGAGAGGTTCGGTTGGTGGAACTGGTTGCCGGTTATGCTGCATTCGCCAATGGCGGTAGATTCGTCAAGCCGGTGATGATCCTTGAAGTGACGGGGGCGGATGGCCAGGTCGTCTTTTCTCAGCACAGCGGGCTGGGAGAACGTGTGATGGACGAACGTGTTGCTTGGTTGATCAGCGACATCCTGAGCGATAACCTGGCTCGGGCTCCAACTTTCACCACACACAGCATCCTCCAGATCGGGCGGCCAGCGGCGGCCAAGACGGGCACCACCACTGATTTCCGCGACAACTGGACAGTCGGCTATACGCCTAACCTGGTGGTCGGGGTATGGGTGGGCAACGCTGACAACTCGCCGATGGTCAACATCAGCGGGGTAAGTGGGGCTGGGCCAATCTGGCATCAGTTCATGCGCACAGTGCTGCGCGGTCAGCCAGAGCTTCAGTTTGAGCGCCCGCCAGGGTTGGAGCAAGTAGAAATCTGCGCTCTTTCCGGCAAGCTGCCCACGCCAGACTGCCCCTATACCCGGCGAGAGTGGTTTATCACCGGAACAGCGCCGACTGGATATGACACCTTCTACCAGCGGGTCACGGTTGATACGCTGACTGGCCTACCTGCTGACGAGACGACACCTGTGGAGCGACGCGAGGATCGCCTGTTCCTCGATCTGCCGCTGCAGGCGCACGACTGGGCGCGTCGGCAGGGTCTTCCACTACTGCCTGACGTTTTGGCACAGGTCGAAGTATCCGGCACAGATGTCATTGGCTGGGACCGATTGCTTATCACTTCGCCGGATGCCCACACGATCTATCGCATCGATCCGGGGCTGCCCCGCAACACGCAACGCATCCGAGTGATGGCAGTGGGGCCGCTGGGCCTGCGCGACGTAACGCTATATGTGGACAATGTGCCACTGGCGACGATCGCCAGCCCACCGTTTGAGGTGTACTGGGCGCTCGAAGAAGGAGAACATATCGCCAGCGCAACCGGATACACGGCCAGTGGCGAGTTCATTGAAAGCAGCCAGGTTCCTTTCAGGGTTAATCCACCGGAGTAAGGTCTGTTTTTCTCGCTCGGTAGCTCTGTCGTTTTTGCTCTCTGGAGACCATTGCTGTGTTCCTGACGCTTCAGGTGCTCCCCGGCATGTTTTCTGTCTGTCGGCTCGACCCTGTCGCGTCGATTCCCTCCTGGGCATTGAGTGGGGCTTTCTTCTCGATCACCCACACAGACAACGAGGTGTCCATCGTGTGCCTCCAGGAGGTCGTGCCGGCGGGAATCCCGTGTGAGAGCGGTTGGCGCTGCCTAAAGGTCAAAGGTCCGCTCGACTTCTCCCTGATCGGTGTGCTGGCGTCACTGGCGGTGCCGCTAATGGAAGCCGGGATCAGTCTGTTCGCTGTCTCAACCTTCGACACGGACTATCTGCTTGTCCGGGCAGAACGGCTAGAAGACGCCGTAGAGGCGCTTAGGTGCGCAGGACATCAGATTGAACCTTGATCCAGGTGGGCGCGGGCTGCATTCACCCACTATAATTGAGCTGCAAACTGAGAGGATAACCGGCAGAAGCCTATGGTGTCCAATTTGCCACACTTGCCAGAGGAGGTCCTATCACACTACGACCTGGGCGCCGTTTACACGGTGGAGCCACAGGGCGGCAGCTGGACGGAAGCCACCTTTTCTGTGGTTGCCGAGACAGGTCGCTACGTTTTCAAACAGCGGGCCAGTTCTGCCACCCTGGAAAGCGTTGCTGCTGACCATGACCTGATCCTATACTTGGCCGGATGCGCCTTTCCAACTCCAGCCCCGCTGCCTTGCCTCGATGGCCAGACATGGGTGGACTGGGAAGGGTCTCTGTACGAGGCTTTTCCCTTCGTGGAGGGCGAGGGGTTTACGATGGGTGACCGCCAACAGATCGCCAGCCTCGGGCGCACGCTGGGATGGTTCCACCACCTGGTATCTGGGTACGAGCCAACCTATTACAAATTACCTGCCTGGGGCGAGACATCCCTCGCAGCGTTTTTCGATCTGCACAGCTATATAGCCCCTCGTCTCCAGGCACTGCAGGTGCAACGCAAGATTGACCGCCAAGCCGAGCGCTTCGTGCGCGACACTGCCGATCGACTGCGGGATGAGGCAAGCAGGCTGGCCGACACGGCTGAGGTGGGTTGGCTGATCGTCCACGGCGCAGTTGAACCAGGCAACGTGATTTTCGACCCTCGTGGGGGGATCGCGGCGCTGGTGGATTGGTCCGATAGCGCATACTTTGTACGCATCTTCGACGTGGCCTCGGCGCTATTGAAGTTTGTTGGCCGCCGAGCAGATGCAATGCTGCCGGGACAGACCGGCCCGCTGTTGCCCTGGCCGCGCGTGGAGGCGTTCGCCCTGGCCTATCGCGAGACCATCGCGCTGAGTGAGGCAGAAGGCATGCTGTTGCCCTGGCTGATGATCACACTGCGCCTCATTGACGCACTGTGGATGGCCGAGGACTTGCCGATTGACTATCGCCATGAGCTGGAGATGACTCAGCAGCTGGTAGAATGGCTTCTGGACGATGCCGAGACGCTCCAGAACGTGTTTTGTGCATAGTCCTCAAGTGGAGTGTGAAGGAAAGCACAACTCGTTGTATACTTGTGTTAGGCCGCCTCGTCACAACACCAGCATATCTAATACCATAGGCGCAACAACCGTGGTTGCCGGCAGAACAACAATTGCGTGAATTCATGGCATCTCAATAATGAAAATACCCAAGGAGAGACTATGAAGAACGGAACCTGCCCCAAGTGCGGTGTAACAAAGGTCTTACAGAACGTGCCAGTTCAAGCCAATGTTATTTCGAGTTATGGCAGCGGTATTTTGATGATAACACTTATAGAACCACCAGACGAGCACAAGATGTTTCAGTCTGTACATACCGAAAATTTCACATTCCGCGCTTGGATATGCGCCACATGCGGTTACACCGAGTTCTACATACGCGAGGGAGAAAGATTTAATGAAGCCTGCAAGAAAGACTGGTACGCCGAATCAACGTAGAGAACATGGTTTAAGCGGCTACCGTAAGATTCTTCCCCGATCATCCAGATCGCGCAGGGATGAACTTTGGGGTATTAAGTTGCGGCCTAACAACGGCTGCACCTGACCGCCTCCGGCGAGGGTACGGGAGGCGCGTTTCGCTAATTTTCGTGCTATTATGATTTTGGCGTCTTGCCAGAACCGGCGGCAGGTGAGCCACACCGTTATAGCCAACCCAGCTGAGCTTAAGCATGTAGAGAAGGAGGACATACTCAACTGTCGGGCCGGGGGGAATTTATCCGCACATCTGGATAGAGGTCAGAAAACAGCATGAGCGCACCAGGAACACGAGACAACCCACTCCGAGTAGCTATCATCGGTTCTGGACCCTCAGGATTCTACGCAGCCGAGCACCTGTTGAAGCAAGACAACCTCGCTATTGAGGTTGACATGTTCGATCGTCTGCCTACACCGTATGGCCTGGTACGAGGCGGTGTGGCTCCTGATCACCAGAAGATCAAATCGGTGACCAAGGTCTACGAGCGCATTGCTGCTCACCCGTGTTTCCGCTTCTACGGGAACGTTGGTTTTGGGCGAGACGTGATGCGCGATGACCTTATTAACTACTATCATGCGCTGATCTATGCGGTCGGCGCACAGACTGACCGTCCGTTGGATGTTCCGGGCGAGGACCTGCTGGGCAGCCATCCGGCGACAGAGTTCGTGGCATGGTACAACGGACACCCAGACTACAGCCACCTTCACTTCGACCTGACGCAGGAGAGCGCAGCAGTTGTTGGCATTGGCAACGTGGCGATGGATGTAGCACGCATCCTGGCTCGCAGCCACAACGAGTTGTATAGCACCGACATTGCCGACTATGCGCTCGAGGCGCTGGCCCACAGTCGGGTCAAGACAATCTACATCCTGGGACGGCGAGGCCCGGCCCAGGCGGCTTTCACCAATCCCGAGATTAAAGAGATGGGTGAGATGGAGGAAGCCGGTGTTGTTCTTGCTCCCCACGAAGTGGAGCTGGATCCCCTCAGCCAGGCGTATATTGACACAGGCGAAGATAAGACGGCTATCAAGAACTTAGAATACCTGCGGCAGTACGCTGCCGCACCGCAGACGGGCAAGCCAAAGCAGATCATCTTCCGCTTTCTCGTCTCACCGGTTGAGATTGTCGGCAGCGACCACGTTGAGGCGATAAAAATCGTCAGGAACGAACTTTACCAAGACTCACGTGGGACGCTGCGCCCGCGTCCCACAAATGAGTATGAGACCATCCCCGTAGGGTTGGTCTTTCGCTCAGTCGGATATCGAGGCTTGCCGCTGCCCGGCGTACCGTTCCACGAACCGTGGGGCACCATTCCTAACGACAGGGGCCGTGTGCTGACCAAGCTCGAAGGCGGCGAACCGGTGATCGGCGACTACGTGGTAGGATGGATCAAACGTGGCCCGACCGGCGTGATCGGCACCAACAAACCCGACGCTGTCGAGACCGTCGAAGAGCTGTTGAAGGACCTGCAAGCCAACAAGCTGCTGACCCCGGCTAGGCCGGATCGCCAGGCTATGGAAGCCTTGCTGAGCCAGCGCAATGTGACCTGGGTGACTTTTGAGGACTGGCAGGTGCTTGACCAGCTTGAGATAGAGAGGGGCAAGGCAGTGGGCCGTCCCCGCGTCAAATTCACCGAGGTGAGCGAGATGCTGGAGGCGCTGCATCGCCACAAAGCCGCGCTGCCGCGCCCGACAGGCGATTGATCGTGAGATACGGGGCAGGCGCGCGCCTGCCCCGCTGACATCTTTCACCAATGGGCTGATTGAAGATCCTCAATACAGGCTCCTGAAGCGTTTCCGGAGCAGCTTCATATCAGGCAATAGATACTGAGCCTAACCCAAAACTAACCCTGATAGTACTGTGTTCACATTGACGAAATGTGGATAGCCCACATACAATGCGAACAGTTGAGCGTTATCTTTTTGTTATCTCCATGTGGGTGTTCGCAGTTCTGAATGTACAGCGGATGGGGCAGCTGGCAGTTCAGGGCTTTTATGCCAGCGAGGGGTGCGATGTATAGTAACAATGAACTCATGTTCCCAAATTATGTGATCCCAATGCTGCGCGACATGCGCGGCCCAGAGTGGCGAGAGCTGGTGGATCGCGTCCTCGCTCTACCCGAGGACCACGCCGAGGTCATTGCCTTCTCTCTGATGATGGTCCGGCTGAATGGCTGCATGGAATGTGAGACAGATAGCTACCGCGCGATGCGTGGATGTGCCATGTGTGTCACACAGACCCTGCGGCGTTACAAAGGCCCAGACCGCGATCTGCTAGAGGCTTATTACGAGGCACTGGCCGACACAGAAGCCTACCTCAGCGAAAGGGCCGCCAAGGAGGCTGTGGCATAGCCTGAAGCCAGCACACGGGAAGTTTGTGGGGCAGAGACAGAGAGTGGCAGATGGGAATCAGGTAGTCCGTCCCAAGCCTGCTGCGACTAACAACCCTATAGTCCGCCCATGTGGCCTGGATACGGTGTCCAGGCCGACATGTTTTTTTGCAGGAGCAAGCCGCTCCGTGATAAGCCCCATCAACCTGACTGTCTCTGCTTTCAGTAGAACCTCTCCGAATCCCAGCGTTCCTATGTGAAAAACACAAAACGTCTCCTGGTCGGAGACGTTTTCCTCACCACTAAAAATGTAGGTTGTCGGCCTCACTCGTTGCCGCTCCGTGAGTATCCCAACCCAGCAGGATCAGGCCGCCAGGATTGGAGCACCTTCATATAGTTGGCTCGCTCGAAGGCAGCAGGCTCAGCTACATGTTGCTGGCTCATACTACCGCGCATCTGGGTCACCGACTCGTACTCATGCTCCTCCATCCAGTTTTCCAGCGCCTCCAGGATCATCCCAATCCGCTCCACGCCATGCCGCAGCAGCTCGGAGGTCATCATCGTAACGTTGGCGCCGGCCATCAAGCCCTTGAGCACATCCTCGTGGGTATGGACACCGCTGGTGATCGCAAAATCGGCCTTCACGCGACCATAGAGGATGGCTACCCAACGCAACGGCAGGCGCAACTCATACGACGTGCTCAGCACCAAGCGGGGCACGACTTCCAGTGTATCCAGATCGAAGTCAGGCTGGTAAAAGCGATTGAACAACACCAGCGCGTCAGCCCCTGCCTCTACCAGGCGGCGAGCCATGTTCGCCGTAGCACTGAAGTATGGGCTGAGCTTCACAGCAACCGGGATCGTCACACTGGACTTGACATCGCGCACCACGTCCAGATACATCTGCTCGACCTCGGCTCCGGTGATGTCCACTGAAGTGGGGATGTAGTAGATGTTGAGCTCCAGGGCGTGGGCACCGGCCTCCTGAATCTTGCGTGCATACTCGATCCAGCCACCCGTCGAGACGCCGTTCAGGCTGCCAATGATGGGGATGCTCACTGCCTGCCGGGCTTGGCTGATCAGCTTCAGGTACTCATCCGGCCCCATTCTGTACTCAGACATCTCTGGGAAGTAGGTCAGGGCCTCAGCAAAGCTATAAGTGTTGTAGCTCAGAAAGTGATCGAGCTGGAGACTCTCTCGTATAATTTGCTCCTCAAACAGGGAGTACATCACCACCGCCGATGCGCCAGCATCCTCCATACGTCGGATGCCATCGAGGCTGTACGACAGGGGTGATGCTGATGGCACTATGGGGTTCTTGAGCTTCATGCCCATGTAAGTCGTGGTCAGATCCATTTGATCTACCCCCATTAGTAGATAGTGGCACAGGGGATTGTTCGACCTCTCATGTGGGCTGTACAATCCCCCTACCTGCATAGAGACACGTTGGCTGCGGCAGGCAAAAGTTCCCGCAGGAGGCTATAAGACACAGGCTAGTCGCCCTCAGGCAAGGGCACGCCTGCCTCCTCCATCCGCGCCATTTGCTCATACTTTTGCCAGCGGGCATTGACAGCAGCCTGAGCCTGGGCTAACAGCATCTCCGCTCGCTCTGGCATGCTCTGCGACAGCATTCGGTAGCGAGTCTCATTGTAAGCGTAGTCCCTGAGCGGAATCTTGGGCGCTTTTGAGTCGAGCTGGAATGGGTTCTTGCCCTCGGCTCTTAGCCGTGGATCGTAGCGATACAACGGCCAGTAGCCGGACATCACTGCCAGCTTCTGTTGCTCCAACCCCAATGACATATCAATGCCGTGCATGATGCAATGGCTGTAGGCGATGATCAGCGATGGCCCGTCGTAGGATTCGGCCTCCAGGAAAGCCCGGATGGTCTGGGCGTCGTTGGCCCCCACGGCCACCTGAGCCACATACACACTGCCATACGCAATCGCCATCAGCCCCATATCTTTCTTGGCCGAAGGTTTGCCCGCTGCTGCAAACCGCGCCACAGCCCCTAGCGGTGTTGCCTTGGAGGACTGGCCGCCAGTGTTGGAATAGACCTCCGTGTCTAACACCAGCACATTGACATTGCGACCAGTGGCAAGCACATGGTCCAGGCCGCCATAGCCAATATCGTAGGCCCAACCATCACCGCCTATGATCCACACGCTCTTTTTCACCAACATGTCAGCGACGCCGAGCAGGGCGCGTGCTGCGGGGTCGGTGCTGTGGGCCAGCCGAGCTTTCAGATCAGCCACGCGCTGGCGCTGTGCATCGATTCCTGCCTCATCGCTCTGATCGGCGGACAGAATCGCATCGGCCAAGTCAGCGCCAATGGTGTCGACCAGACGGCGCACCAGCTCAACGGCGTACTCGTTTTGCTTGTCGATGGTCAGGCGCATACCCAGGCCAAACTCGGCATTGTCCTCAAACAGCGAGTTACTCCAGGCCGGGCCGCGCCCGTGGACATCCTGGGCCCACGGTGTAGTCGGCAGGTTGCCGCCGTAGATGCTCGAGCAGCCAGTGGCATTCGCCACCAGGGCGCGGTCGCCAAAGAGCTGGCTCATCAACTTGACATAGGGCGTCTCGCCACAGCCTGCACACGCGCCAGAGAATTCGAACAGTGGGCGTAGCAGTTGAACGTTTTTCACCGTCGTGAACCTGACTCCATCATGGCGGCTCACATCAGGCAAGCTGAGGAAGAAGCGCCAATTCTCGCGCTCTTGTGCGCGGATCGGAATCTGCGCCTCCATGTTGATTGCCTTACGGCCTGCCTGGGTTTTATTCTTGGAAGGGCACGCCTCAACGCACACGCGGCAGCCAGTGCAGTCCTCAACTGCTACCTGAAGCGTGTACTGCAAGCCCGGCAGCTCCTTAAACTTGGCCTCAGTATGTTTGAAGGTCGGCGGCGCATCGGCCAGCAGGCTGGCATCGTAGACTTTGGAGCGGATCGTTGCGTGGGGGCAGACCAGCACGCACTTGCCGCACTGGATACACACCGCTGGATCCCACACCGGAACTTCCAGCGCGATGTTGCGCTTCTCCCACTGGGCGGTTGCCGTGGGGAAGGTACCATCCACGGGCAGTGCGCTGACTGGCAGAAGATCGCCGTTGCCCGCCATAATGGGAGCCGTGACCCTCTGGACGAACTCTGGGGCCTCTGGTGGGACGATGGGAGCCATCTCGATGGAGCTTGTGGCCTCAGCAGGCACCTTCACCTCATACAGATGTGCCAGGGTAGCATCAACCGCCTCGAAATTTTTCTGCACGACTGCCTCACCACGCTTGCCATAGGTACGCCGGATCGAATCCTTGATCTTTTCAATGGCCTCGTCGCGTGGGAGCACACCGCTGATTGCAAAGAAACAGGTCTGCATGATGGTGTTGATGCGCACGCCCATACCAGTCTCTTTGGCCACCGAGTAGGCGTCAATCACATAGAACTTGATCTTCTTGTCAATCATCTGCTGCTGCAGTTGCCTGGGCAGCTTGTCCCATACTTCGTCTGGCCCATAGGGTGCATTGAGCAGAAAGATAGCACCCTCGACTGCAGCATCGAGCACCGGATAGCGCTCCACAAAACCAAACTGATGAACAGCCACGAAGTTGGCCTTGCGGATCAGATACGAGCCACGGATAGCCCGTGGGCCAAAACGAAGATGTGAGACTGTGCGCGCACCGGACTTTTTCGAGTCGTATACGAAATAACCCTGTGCATCATTGTCTGTTTCCTCGCCAATGATGCGGATCGAGTTGTGGTTCGCGCCAACCGTGCCATCCGCGCCCAGGCCGTAGAACATGCAGCGCACCACTTCGGGAGGCTCAATGTCGAATTCGGGATCGTACTCGATGCTAGTATGGGTCACATCATCGGTGATACCCACCGTGAAGTGATTCTTGGGCTGGGCCTTGACCATCTCGTCGAACACGCCCTTGATCATGGCAGGCGTGAACTCCTTCGACGACAGCCCATAGCGCCCGCCGATGGCCAGTGGCATGTGTGTAAACGGCGCAAAACCACCCGTCATGCCCTCGTTGAGCGCCGTTACCACATCTTGGTACAGCGGCTCGCCGATGCTGCCTGGCTCTTTGGTGCGGTCAAGGGCAGCAATCGTCTTGACCGTAGGTGGCAGAGCTTTAACGAAGTGCTCGACCGAGAAGGGGCGGAACAGCCGCACCTTCATCAAGCCGACCTTTTCTCCATGCTCGGTCAAGTACCGCACTGTCTCATCGGCGGTATTGGCTCCTGAACCCATCAGAACGATCACGCGCTCGGCATCCGGTGCGCCAACATAATCAAACACGTGGTACTGGCGACCTACTACGGCAGCGAACTTGTCCATGACCTTCTGAACGATGCCCGGCGTGGCCAAATAGTAGGGATTCACGGTCTCTCGAGCCTGGAAAAACACATCTGGATTCTGGGCCGTGCCGCGCATGACAGGCCGATCTGGCGAGAGCGCCCGTTCCCGGTGGGCCTGTACCAGGTTCTCATCGATCATAGCCCGTATCTCATCGTCAGAAATCTCCACGATCTTGTTGATCTCTGCTGAGGTACGGAAGCCGTCGAAAGCATGGATAAACGGCACGCGGGCTTCCAACGTGCTGGCTTGAGCGATCAAGGCAAGGTCCATGACTTCCTGGACCGAGTTAGAAAACATCATTGCCCAGCCCGTGCCACGCACAGCCATCACATCGCTATGGTCACCAAAGATCGAGAGTGCATGCGTAGCGATGGTGCGGGCAGCAATGTGAAACACAGTGCTAGTCAGCTCGCCTGCGATCTTGTACATGTTGGGGATCATCAACAGCAGGCCCTGGCTGGCCGTGAAGGTCGTCGTCAGCGAACCAGTCTGGAGTGCACCGTGTACTGCTCCGGCTGCTCCGCCCTCGGACTGCATCTCAATGACCAGGGGAACGGTTCCCCAGATATTGGTCCGTCCTGTTGCGCTCCATTGATCGGCCCACTCGCCCATAGGAGACGAGGGAGTAATGGGATAGATCGCGATGACCTCGTTTGTTTTGTGAGCAATGTGAGCAGCAGCCTCATTCCCATCAATGGTGACTATTCTGCGTGCCACGATACAACCTCCTCGATTCACACCAAAACCTGGGGATGATATTGTCCCCCCTCATTCGATCCGAGCTATATGGGGTATGCAGGGCATCCTGTCAGCAGATAGAAAGCACGCCGTATCCTACTAGGCTAAGCTGAGCAGACTGAAGCACTTCGACGTACCCCACTATAGGGTATCCACGCTGGTGGGTGCCATGTAGTGATAAACATCATGGGGAGCTACGATGAATAGTAGGATCACCTCCCCCCAGAGTGTCACCGGCAGATCGTCGGTGAAAGGGTGCTGCAAAGCCTGGTTGGAGTAGTTGCACCACGAATAAAGCGCGGGATAATCTGGCATGTTCGACTATCCTACAAAGTAAACACACGGGGGGCCTGAGGGATGTGTGGCATTGCCGGAATCGTGAGCCTGAAAGACGGGCCACCGGTCGATGAAAAACTGGTGTGGCAGATGTCGAACGTCATTGCCCATCGCGGGCCAGACGGAGCAGGGGTGTACCTGTCGCCAGACCGCCGGGCTGCACTGGCCAATCGTCGCCTGGCGATCATCGACCTCTCGCCAGCGGGCCATCAACCAATGTCCTCAGCAGATGGCAGGCTATGGATCGCCTACAACGGCGAAGTTTACAACTATGCTGACCATCGCCCTCAACTGGAGGCCCAGGGCTATACCTTCCGCGGGCACAGTGACACTGAGGTGATCCTGAATCTGTACCATATGGAGGGACCGACCTCACTCCACAGGTTGCGCGGCATGTTCGCCATTGCCCTGTGGGACGAACGGTCGCAGGAGTTGTTCCTGGCTCGTGACCGGATCGGCGTGAAGCCGTTGTACTACACAGTGGCTGGCGGACAGATGATCTTTGCCTCTGAAATTAAGGCCATCCTCCAGCATCCAGCAGTAGAGCGTACAGTAGATGAGGAAGCACTGTACCACTTCCTCTCATTCCTCACATCACCCGCACCGAGAACCCTCTTCAAGGGTATTTACAAGCTACAGCCAGGGCACTATGCAACTCTTCGCGCCCCTGAGGCTGTCAGCGTTGCCGATCTGCACATCACCGAGTATTGGGACATTTTCGACTCGGCGCAGCCCCACCCTGAGTGGACACCACAGCAGCACCAAGAAGCATTGCTCGCTGAGTTGCGTGAAGCTATCCGGTTGCGCATGGTCAGTGACGTGCCGTTTGGCGTGTTCTTGAGTGGGGGCATTGATTCGAGCACTAACGTGGCATTGATGGCCGAGCAGATGGATCAGCCGGTGCAAACCTTCAGCGTCGGCTATGCCGAGCACGAACATTACAACGAGTTTCACTATGCCCGGCTGATCGCGCAGCAATTCGGCGCGGAGCACCACGAGGTGGTCCTTGCCGAAGACGATCTGCTGGGCTTTTTGCCAGGGCTGGTCTACTACCAAGACGAACCTATCGCTGATCCAGTGTGTGTGCCGATCTACTACGTCTCGAAACTGGCGCGAGACTCTGGGACGATCGTCATCCAGGTTGGAGAGGGATCGGATGAGCTGTTTGCTGGTTACACCCACTGGCTCGACATCTTGAAGTTACATCACGACGGCTGGCGGCTGTTCTGCCAGCTTCCGGAGGCTCTGCGACGATTGGCTCTGGCTTCTGCGCCTCTGAAGCGCGATTCAATCCGCTACGAGTATGTGCGGCGGGCTGCAGCAGGCGAGGAGCTGTTCTGGGGTGGAGCAGAGGCTTTTGGCGAGGCCCGTAAGAATCGCCTGATTAGCCCGATTCTGCGCACACGGTTGGGCGATCTGAGCACATGGGATGTGATCCGTCCATACCGCGAACGCTTTGAGCAACGCACTGCTGGCCTGGATGGATGTGCCGACTACGTCAATTGGATGGCCTACCTGGACCTGCGGCTGCGGTTGCCGGAACTCCTGCTGATGCGCGTCGACAAGATGTCGATGGCCACCAGCATCGAGGCGCGCGTCCCCTACCTGGACTACGTTTTTGTCGGGCGGGCGATGAGCATTCCCGAACGGATCAAGCTCCCCGGCAGGACAACCAAGCATCTGCTCAAGGAAGCTGTGCGTGGCCTGCTTCCTGACCAGGTCATTGACCGGCCTAAGCAGGGGTTCAGCGTGCCAGTGGACGAATGGCTGCGGACGCGCCTGGGAAGTGTGATAGGCCGTAAGCTGGCAGCGTTCGTTGCTCGCACCGATTATTTCAACCCGCCGGTGATACAGGCGATGATTGACCGCAACGACTATCTGACGTGGTATCTGCTTAACTTCGCACTGTGGCACGAATTATGGATCGAAAGACATGACACAGAGGGAGTACCATCGCTGGAGTCGCTGGGCCTGACCGAGTAGTTACCTCCGCTTCCCCCCGACATCAGCCTAATTTTTGACGCGCCAGAGGGTAGGGTGGTACAATGCTTTGCACATCGGCCCCCTTCGTCTAGCGGCCCAGGACGCGGCCCTCTCAAGGCTGAAACAGGGGTTCGAGTCCCCTAGGGGGCACACTATCTATACTTCGTATCAGGCGTGGGCGCTGTAGGCGATCTACGCCTGGTTTTTTCCCCTTGCTTGTCGGCCTGTCCACAAGGTAAACCTTCTGTCCTTAGACAGCGCACCAGGCATTCAGAGCCACCCAGGTTAGAATTCAATGTTGAGCGACGCCGCCGGGCTTACCCCGCTTGTGTCTGGCCAAGCCCTATCTGCCGGCCTGGGTATTAGAGTAGAATGAAGGACATTGGCCTCCTACATGACCACCTTAGCTGGTCACTGTCAATGCAAGCGAGGAACATATGATCCGCACCAAGATTGTCTGCACAATTGGCCCCGCCTCACGCGAGCCACACATGTTGCGTCAGCTCATGCAGGCTGGGATGGATGTCGCCCGCCTGAACTTTTCGCATGGAGACCGTGCATTCCAGGGAGAAAACATTGCCCGCATCCACGCCGCTGCCCAGGAAATCGGCAAGCCGGTGGCAATCCTGGCTGATCTCCAGGGGCCGAAGTTGCGTGTGGGCGATATGCCCGATGATGGCGTGCCGATCCACGCTGGGGAGCACGTTACACTGACCACGCAGGCAGTCGTGGGGCAGCGGTCTGAGATCGGACAAGTACAGGCTGTGTTGCCTGTGCAATATACAGGCCTGCCTGAGGCGGTCACTCCCGGCGAGAGAATCCTGATCGATGATGGGCTGATCGAGCTGACAGTCGAGAGCAAGGATGGCGCCGAGATTCATTGCCGAGTGGTGACGGGCGGGGTAGTGAAGAGCAACAAAGGTCTCAATCTGCCTGGTTCGGCGCTATCCATCCCGTCGATCACCGACAAGGACTGGGCCGATCTGGAGTTCGCCATCCAACAGGGAGTAGATTGGGTAGCGTTGTCGTTTGTCAGAACGGCGGACGAGGTGATCCGACTGAAGCAGCACATCGCGCAGAGTTGCCCCGCCGACACGCCAGCGCTGGTGATCGCCAAGATCGAAAAGCCACAGGCATTGGACTGCATCGATGACATCATCGAAGCTGCCGATGGTATCATGGTGGCACGCGGCGACCTGGGGATCGAGATCGCCGCCGAAACGGTGCCAATGGTCCAGAAACGCCTGATTCGGTTGGCAAACGCCGCCAGCAAGCCTGTGATCACTGCCACACAGATGCTCGACTCGATGATCCGCAACCCGCGCCCTACCCGCGCCGAAGCCAGTGACGTGGCAAATGCTATCCTGGACGGTACCGACGCCATTATGTTGTCAGGTGAGACCGCAGCCGGTAGCTACCCGTTGGAAGCTGTCCGCACGATGGTACGCATCGCTGAGGAAGTCGAGGCAGCTACTCTATCCGGTCCGTGGCGTCGCCCGGCGTATCTGCCTGCCAGTGGGGGCGATGTGACCGACGCCGTCAGCCACGCCACCTGTGAGACAGCTTATGACCTGCGGGCAGCAGCCATCATCGCTTCGACTGCCAGCGGCAAGACGGCGCTTAATATCGCCAAATACCGCCCGCACACGCAAATCGTGGGAGTGACGCCTAATCCGACGGTGCAGCGCCAGCTGACGCTGGCCTGGGGCGTCGTTCCGCTGCTGGGGCTACGTGCGCAGAACGCCGACGAAGTAGTACGCCGTGCGATCTGCATCGCACGAGACGCTGGGCTGGTGAAAAGCGGCCAGCGCGTGGTAGTGACGGCAGGAGTCACGCCCAACATGAAGGGCACAACCAACCTGATGACCGTCGAGCTGGTTCCGCCCGCCGAATGACCGTCACGGGACAGATGAGCCATTCAGCGTCTCCTGCTGAATGGCACGTTCGGCCTTAAGGCGAAAATAGGCGTCGATAACCCGGGACGCTACCGGAAGGGCAACAATGGCGCCCTCACCGCCGTTGTAGATGAATGCAATCACTGAGATTTCGGGATTGCCGTAGGGCGCATAGGCCATAAACCAGGCATGTGCTGGCCAGTTACCAGGTTTGCACTGCTCCAGCGCAGTAGCGATATCGTCACAGAACTCAGCAGTTCCGGTCTTGGCGGCGATAGGTACATAGGGCAGGTACTCCTGCTGGGCTTTGACCGCTGTTCCCCCTTCGATGGTGACAGCGGCACGCATGCCCTGCTGGATGTACGAAAGGGTCTGATCGAGCGTCTCCGGGTAAGCCGCTCCATTGTGGGCATCAGGCCAGTATGCGCGGATGGAGTCACGGATGTCATGGTACACCGGCTCGAAACCGCGCACGACCCGCCCATTGGCATCGATGATCTCGCGAATCAAGGTGGGTTGAGGGGTTTGACCGTTGTTGACAATCGTGTTCAATACATTCAGCATCTGTAGCGGCGTGGTAAGGATATATCCTTGCCCAAAGGCCGAGTTGTAAGTGTCGCCCGTGGACCAGTTCTCGCCCCACACACGGCGCTTCCAGTCAGCACTGGGGATAAAACCGCTAGCCTCCCCAGCCAGCTCGATGCCGGTCGGAGCGCCCAGGCCAAAAATTTGCATCCATTCACCCAGCCGTTCAATCCCCAGGCCCACACCAGGCACCTCATCTTTATAGCCACCACCAACCTTGTAGAAGTACACATCGCACGACCAGGCCAGTGCAGTCACCAAGCTCACTTCCTCGTGGCCCTTCTTGAACCAGCACACAAAGGTCTGTGCCTGGCCAGGATCGTTGGGATAGTAGCGATTCTCGATCTGGATCTGGCCGGGGTCGAAGATCTCGTACTCAGGGGTGACTATACCCTCCTCCAACACCGCCGTGGCCGTAATCACCTTGAAAATGGAGCCGGGGGGATATAACGAGTTCACCGCCTGGTTGAAGAGTGGCCGCAGCGGATCTTGAAACACCTGCAAGTAGTAGGGATAGTCAATGGCGCGGGCGAAGCGGCTGTTGTCATAGGTGGGCCAGCTCACCATGGCCAGAATCTCACCAGTACGGGGGTTGGATGCAATCACAACGCCGCGGTCGTAGCCAATGGGATTGTCAGGGTTGCGCTCCTTGAGATCCTGGATCATGTCAACCAGAGCTTCCTGGGCAGCCCGCTGAAGCTCTACATCAAGGGTCAGTCGGACACTGTAGCCGGGTTGGGCGGGACGTGGGTCACCAATAGGCCGGATGATCTCGCCCGCCACGTCGCGCTCGACGACCTGGAGGCCCGGCACCCCGGCCAGTAGGTCCTGGAGCGAGTACTCAATGCCGTCATAGCCGATGCGATCGCGGTCCAGGACGTAACCCTGCGCCTCAAATTGCTCGGCCTGCTCCTCAGGAATCGGCCCCATGTAGCCAACGATATGAGCAGTTAAAGCCCCAGTTGGGTAGTCTCGCACAGAGACCCATTCGACATCGACCCCGGGCATTGAGCTGCTCTCAGCGATCAACAGACGGGCAATATCCTGATCCACGTCAGTGGCAACCACCACCGGCCTGAAGGGGGCAATACCCTCGCCTTCGCGAACCATCGTCAGCAGGCTCTCCTGGGGAATGCCGCGCTCATCAACGGTATTCAGCTCGCCGCTATACGGAATGCCAAGCAGCCCTGCCAGCCGCTCCAAGACAGCTTGCTCTTGAGCATCGCCTTCAGGCAATAAAGCGGGGGTTACGGTGACATTGGCGCTAGCAACGTTGACGGCCAGCGGCGTGTCGTAGCGGTCAATGATTCGGCCGCGTGGAGCCGGGATGCTGATCTCGTCGAACCGGTTTTCCTCAGCCTGAAGCACATATTGCTCCTGGTCGACGAGTTGGATGGTATAGATGCGGAACGCCAGGATGGCGAAAGAGAGCACCACGCCCACCTGAAAGATCAAGAGGCGCCGGGAATGGCGCGGCGATCGACTCATACGGGTGTTCATGCCCTCATCACCTCCTCCACTTGAGCGTCACAGCACGATCCGGCGCGGATGTAGCCTATCATACCAGCGCGTGAGAAGTCTTAGCACAGGGAGGGCTAACGCTGTATTGAGAAAGGCGGAAGGCAGCATCACATACCACAAGCTGGTTGCCCAGGCCACAGGATAGCCGGTCAGGAGGTGTAGCAGGAGCAGGTAGGCAAGGTGATAAACCAGCGATCCAACAGCCATCAGCAACAGAGGGAGAAGGGCGCTATTGCGGTACACTTGCGCCTCAGTCAAACCCACCAGGTAGGCAATGGGCACCAACACCAGCGACGAAAGGCCTAGCAACGTCCCAGACAGCAGGTCGAGGAACAAACCGCCGACGAAGGCCCACACCATCCCCTCTTGGTCGCGACTAAGTGTGGCCCAGGTCAGGACCACAATCACGACCAAGTCGGGCTGGCCACCAAAGACGCTCAGACGAGGCAAGAGCGTACTCTGCAGAATGGCCGCCAGGATAAATAGGGGAATGCCCACCTGGAGGCTCATGGTGCATTCTCACCCCCGGTCTCCTCCTGAAAGACCGTCAGGTCCACTGGTTCAAAGCTGGTGATCACCGACACGATCTTCAGGTTGCCAAAGTCGACTGTGGGGCGAACCTCGGCTTGCTGGAACGGCTCGCCTTGCTGCCGTCGCACGCTCGTCACCTGACCAATGACAATGTTGGCAGGAAAGGTGCCTCCCAACCCCGACGTGAGCACCAGATCGCCCGGCTCGATCTGCGCCTGCTGGACGATGTAATCCATGCGCAGGCTGCCTTGAAGCTGCCCGAACACGGTCCCCTCAGCGCGGGCTGTCTGCAAGCGGGCGTCAATCGCGCTCTGGGGATCGATAGCCAGGCGGATCCAGGCAGCATTGGCGGCTATCTTCTCGACACGCCCAACCAGTCCCAATTCGTTGATGACCGGATTGCCGACCTGAACGCCGTCGCGTGCTCCACGATTGATGATGATCCAGCGCAGGTAGCTGCTCGTGTCGTGCGCAATGACGTCAGCGGTGATCAGATTCTGATCGGTCCGCTCAGAGATGTAATTGACGAGCTGGCTGAGACGGTAGTAGTCCTGCTCGATCTCACGCAGGCGCACGATCTCGACCTGAAGCTCAGCAACGGCACGTTCTAGCTCGCGGGTGCGCTGTTGAAGGGTGGCATAGTCCTCAGGCTCCTCGACCAGTGCCACGGCTGCATCGGTGCCGCTAGTAAACAGGTGGGTCAGCGGAGCTAGCGGGGCCATGGCGACACTGACCAACGGGCGCAGCACAGCCGACTGCCTCTCTCCGACAGCAATCACGAGGATGGCGGCAATAAGCAACAGGCCCAGCGTCAGCAATCGTCGGTTTTCTCGGCGCACGCTACATACCTGCCATTCAAAAACAACAGGGCGTCCCTGCTAATACAATACAGAGACCACCCTCACCTCGCAAAAAGAAGTATAGGTCGAACTGCGCAGGATCAGTGGTGTGTGCTGCCCCGTTCCAACCCAACTAGCAGGCGTTTCAGGTTATCATAGTCTTCGAGGACACGACCTGCACCACGCGCGACACACGTCATGGGATCCTCAGCCATCCACACACGCATGTGGATTTCTTCGGCCACGCGCTCGACCAGCCCGCCCAGCTGTGCCCCACCACCAGCCATGCATACACCGCTCTCCATCAAATCTGAGATCAACTCAGGCGGCGTCTCCTCCAGGGCATCCTTGATAGTATCCACCACCACCTGCGTCGAGGTGGAAAGCGCTTCGCGAAGCTCGATTGACGACACCTCAACGGCCTCAGGCAAGCCAGTGATCAGGTTGCGCCCGCGCATAGTGATGGAGCGCTCTTCAGGCAGAGGATAAGCCGAACCACACTCGATCTTGGCCCGTTCAGCCATGCGCTGCCCAATCAGCAGGTTGTACTTGGTGCGCATGTACTGAATGATGTCCTCATCCATCTCGTCGCCTGCAACACGGATCGAACGGCTGATCACGATCCCACCCATGGAAAACACAGCAACCTCAGTTGTGCCTCCACCAATATCCACGATCATGCTGCCTCGGCTCTCGGTGATAGGCAACCCTGCGCCAATAGCTGCGGCCATCGGCTCTTCGATCAAAAAGGCCTCACGCGCCCCGGCAGACATAGTGGCGTCGTACACAGCGCGTTTCTCCACCTCGGTTACCCCACTGGGAACACCTACTACCACGCGTGGCCTCGGCAGCGGGACCAGTGACTGCTCATGGGCCTTGCCTATGAAGTACTCAAGCATTGCCTGGGTAATCTCAAAATCGGAGATGACGCCATCTCGCAAGGGACGAATGGCGACAATATTGGAGGGCGTGCGACCCACCATCTCACGCGCCTCCGATCCGATAGCTAAGGCCTTGCGCGACTTCTTCTCAATGGCGACCCAAGAGGGCTCGTTGATCACAATTCCACGCCCGCGCACGGCAACCAGCGTATTCGCAGTGCCGAGGTCGATGCCGATGTCAAGAGAGAACAGGCCCAACAGCCAGTTCAGGGGGGTAAACACGCGGTGTGCTCCAGGTCGGGGCAGGTAAAAGCCCTGATGATAAACAATTTTAAGGACTGTGATCGCAGGGGACCCAGTCGGCGGGATTATACCATTGCGATCTGCCCCCTGCAATCGCGCCTATTCGTGGGGGAGGCTATGCGGCCCACTCCTGCTGTGCACAATTCCGGTTTGCCTGACTTCATCCACTCTCTGGCACCTGCGGCCCCAGCAGGTTTTCTCAGTTTTCGACGGTTCGACTGCCCCAAGGCTATAATCAAATTCCACAGCCCGCAGTCTTTGGCAGCCCTTCAGGAGGTCAGATCACAGCAGGCATGGCGGCATTGCAGGCGATCATTGCCTCAGGTGGGCCTTTTCACGCCTATCACCTGGTGCATGGAGTTCAACGGGCAGGTTACCTGAAGCGCTTCATCACAACGATCTTTGACCGGCACGACACCGAGATCGACCAGCGCAAGGTACGCCAGATTGTGCTGCCAGAACTGCTGAGCATGGGCATTCAGAGGCTGCCGGGGGCAAGCAGCATCTACTACTCATATCTGGTTCGCGACAACCTGTTTGACTGGCTAGCCCGACGCTATATCGACGGCGGGGACATCTTCGATGTCTTCAACCACTTTGGGCTGTTCTCGATGCGCAAAGCCAAGCAGATGGGCATGAAGACGATCGTTCAGCGTTCGTCAGCCCATCCTGTTATCCATGATCGGATCCTCAGAGAGGAATACGCCCGTCATGGGCTACGCTTCTCAGAGGCCAACAAGTTGTTATTCCGCAAACATAATCAGGAGTATGCCGAGGCCGACGCTATTGTGGTGCCGTCTGAGTTTGTATGGCGTACCATGATCTCGCAGGGAGTGCCAGAAACGAAGCTACGGAGGGTACACTTCGGGTTTGCACCAGAGCGCTTCAAGCCGATGCCGGAAGTGAAGACCGACCGCACCTTTCGGGTGCTGTTCGTTGGGGCGATCAGCCTGCAGAAAGGTGTGCAATACCTGCTTGAAGCTTTCAGCCGCCTGAATCTGCCTGACGCCGAGCTGGTGCTGGCTGGCGGCAAGTTTCCAGACAGCAGGACCTTTCTGCCCAAGTACAAAGGTTTGTATCGCCACATCCCCTTTGTGGCCCAGCCAGAACTGGCAGCAATCTACAACTCTGCATCGGTGTTTGTGCTCCCTTCGCTTCAGGACGGCTTCGGGATGGTGGTGTACGAGGCAGCGGCCTGTGGTCTGCCGGTGATCATTACCGAGAACGTCGGCGCAGCCATTCGCGATCATCAGGATGGATACATCGTTCCGATCCGCGACCCTGACGCGCTGGCCGACCGGCTGCTGCGGCTGTACCGTGATCAGGAGCTGCGGCGAGATATGGGACGCTCTGCCTGCGAGTATGTGCAGCAATTTACGTGGGAGGCCTATCACCAGCAGGTCATCCATCTCTACGACGACCTAGCCACGGGCGCATGACTTCAGGCATGCCGAGGCCAACTTCCATTTGACCATGCTGTGGCCCCATGGATATAATCTTCACTTGCTGTCAGGCCCAAGAGCCGGCATTGATGGGCTGATTACAGCCCATTATTCTCACCATGTACCGGCCCGACAGCTTTGTAATCAAGCCAAAGCACGAACCTCCACGGGGTCGTAATCAGTTGCTGATTGAGAGGAGGAAGCCCGGCGTGCTCAGGGCACGATACGGCGATTTCGCGCCGGGCAAGCTGACATGAACGAGCTGATGAAGTCATTGGAAGCCAAGGATAATCCCAACATACCTGATTTGCTCCCCGGCGACAGCGTCCGCGTACATGTGCTGATCGTCGAGGGTGACCGCGAGCGCGTGCAGGTCTTCCCTGGCACTGTGATCCGCACCAAAAAAGGCGGTAACAATGCCTCGTTTACAGTCCGCCGCACGGCATCGCATGGCATTGGCGTGGAAAGAACCTTCCTGCTGCGCTCACCACGCATCGAGAAAGTCGAGGTCACGCGCCATGCCAAGGTTCGCCGCGCCCGGCTGTATTTTATGCGAGGGCGGACGGGTAAGCGGGCTGTGCTCAAAGAGAAGCGGTAAGCCTGTCTGAGCGTCTGTGGGGAGATGCTTTGGCTGCCCATCCTCCTCTGATCGGTGTCTCAGTTGGTATTCTGCGCTCGCCCGCTTCGGGAGCGCCATATCTGGCCGTCAGACCCACCTACACACACGCTATCCAGGTAGCGGGAGGCGCGCCAGTGATGATCCCCTTCCCACTGGAGATGCCAACCCTGCGTCGCATCTATGAGCGCCTGGATGGGATCGTGCTCAGCGGCGGCGGAGATGTTGATCCTGCCCGCTACAGCGCGGAAAGCGTCTCGCCTTACACTGAGGGCATCGACTCTGGCCGGGATGAAGCCGAGATACAGTTGGTGCGCTGGGCAGTTGAGGATGACCGACCCTTGCTGGCTATCTGCCGGGGCATTCAGGTACTGAATGTGGCACTCGGTGGCACGCTGATCCAGGACATCCGTGAAGAGGTCATCCACTCCCTGAGACACGAAGCTCCCACTGACAAGTGGTTTGTGATCCCCACACACATGGTCACGGTGGCACCAGATAGCCGGCTGGGCATGGCGCTAGGTCTTGCCGACCATCGGCTGGCGGTGAACAGCCTACACCACCAAGCCGTTGGTACTATCGCGCCTGGTCTACAAGTGGTGGCGCATGCAGATGATGGGATCATCGAAGGGCTTGAGCTGCCCGAAAAACGGTTTGTTATCGGTGTGCAATGGCATCCTGAGGCACTAGTAGACGAGCATCCCCCGATGCACCGCCTATTCGAGGCATTGGTCCGAGCGGCGGCAGGCAGCTAGCGCACGAACTCCACCCATGAACATATAGACGCTCTGTGTGTCCCTCAGAACGGGGGCCGGTAAGCATGGCTGTGTCTATAGACGCGCGTCCTATCGCAATGCTCGATTCAGGGGTCGGCGGTTTGTCGATCCTGCGCGAGGTACGCCGCCAGCTTCCAAATGAGGATGTCCTCTACCTGGCTGATCAGGGCCATGTACCTTATGGACCCCGCCCCCTGGAACAGATACGTGCATTTACTCGCGCCATTACACGCTTTTTCCTGGCCCGCCATGCCAAAGCTATCGTTATTGCCTGTAATGCAGCTTCAGCAGCCAGCCTTCGGCATCTGCGAGAGACGTTTCCGGACATACCATTTGTGGGCATGGAACCTGCCGTAAAACCAGCCGCCCAGGACACGCGCAGCGGCGTGATTGGCGTCATCACGACCAAGGCGACCTACCAGGGAGAATTGTTCGCCAGCGTAGTAGATCGCTTTGCACAGGATGTAAAAGTTGTGACCCAGGTATGTCCGCAGTTTGTGACGCTGGTAGAAGATGGACAGCTTGACACGCCAGCGGTCTGGCAGGCTGCACGTAGCTATCTCCAACCACTGATCGAGGCCGGGATCGACCAGCTGGTGTTGGGCTGCACTCACTTTCCGTTCCTCACGCCTATCCTGGCCGAGATCATAGGGCCAGGAGTAACCATCGTCGATCCCAGTCCGGCCATTGCTCGCCAGACAGGCCGCGTGATCGCCGATAGGCGCAACCATCTGGACCACGTCGGGCAGGTAACGTATTACACCAGCGGCGATTCCGATGGCTTCTACATGCTGGCCCGGCGTCTGATGAACGATCCCATCTCAAGAGGGCAGGTTCAGGCTGTGACGTGGCAGGATGAAGAGATCATCTCTGCGGAGCAATGAGGGGAGTCGCGGAAGCCGGGCTAATGCCCCATCTAACTGATTTCTGCTGGCTGCTTCTGAAAGTCTGTGGTGTATAATTTTACACAACAGTATTCCCCAACACTGCACGACGGTGGGCTGAGGGTTATAATTTAGGATAGTGCATACATAGTGCCAGGAATACCATAAGCCCTCGCTCCCGGGTGTGGAGCGAGAGGTGGGATCGCGGCTTATGGGGCGGGCTGCGATCACAACATCCTCTTTTGCAGACGCTGAACCCGGTACCGTCTCCAGTTTCACTTGCGCCTCATCAACGTTTATGTCCCGACCTGCATCAGCGGACCGATAGCGGTGGGTGTTTGTTAGCACATGCGAGCCTGGGGGCAATTGTCTAAGAGGTCTGGCGAGGGAATCGCTACATGCCCAGCGCAGACAGCCAATATAAGACACACATTCCTCACACACCAGGGGCTATCGAGCGGCCACGTCTCTTGCAGCGAATGTCTGCCGCGCTTGAACATAAGCTAACTCTGGTCAGTGCGCCACCGGGCTATGGCAAAACAACCATTGCCTCGCAGTTCGCCTACCAGATTCCTCACCCGGTAGTCTGGCACATCATTGAGGAACGTGAGCGAGATGTTCCCAACCTGTATCACCATGCTCTGGCTGCCCTTGAACAAGTGGTGCCCATCACACAGTCACCTCGCGAGGTCCAAAATTACACGCCAGCTGAACTGGCAGCTGTAATCGCTGACCACTTGCGGGCTGTCTCGCCTCGCAAGATTGTGTATGTCCTCGACGATGCCCAACACCTGACAGGCTCTGCAGCTGCCGAGGCGTGGCTGCGCAGCTTGGTGGCGCTGTTACCCTCCAACTGCCACTTGATTCTGATCAGCCGTGTGTTTCCCCGTCTGTCATATGCCGAGATGCTCGCCCGCCGCGAGGTGCTTGCCATCGGTCAGGAAGAGCTTCGCATGACCGTCGACGAGGCTAACAGCCTGGCCTTCAAGATGCCTGGGGATGCGCCTTCGCCGGAGAAGGTCGAGGAGTTCGTCACACGGCTGGAAGGGTGGCCTGCCGGGATTGTACTGGCCCTGCAACCCCTGCCGCCCGATCTGGAGCGCGCCATGCTGGGCGGTGGAGAAGGCCCGGAAGCGCTGTTCGATGCTCTGGCCGAGTCGATGTTGGGTGCTCAGCCGTCTGGCCTGCGCGACTTTCTGTTGGCCTCATCCACCCTCACCCGCATGACGCCTGAGCTGTGCTCTGCTGCACTGGGCCTGTCGGACAGCGCCAATCGGTTGGCGGAAGCCCAGATGCGTAACCTGTTCCTGTCGAAAGTGCCCGGTGGACTGATGTACCACTCGTTATTCCGCACTTTTTTGCAGCAGCAGCTTCAATCCAGAGACCCTGAACATTTCGCTGAACTGCATACGCGGGCAGGTCGTTGGTTTGAGGACAAGGGTGAAATTGATGAAGCGTTCGCCCACTATATGGCCGCCGACCTCCCCGACCGGGCGGCAGCGCTGGCCGAACGTGTTGCGGCAGCTTACTTTGCGCAAGGTAAAATGCAGACCCTGCTAAGCTGGGGGACCTTGCTTCGCCAGGTCGGGGTTGTGACCCCCAGACTGTCGTACATGTGTGCCCGTTTTCACATCGACCACTACGAGTACGAGGCAGCCGAGTCCGAGTTGGCCGAAGCTGAGACCGGATTCATGGAGCGAGAGGATGAGATAGGCATCGCGGATGTACAGCTCCAGCGGGCGGTGATCACCCTACAACAGGGCCAGTACCAGGAAGCCGTTGCGCGGGTTACTCACCTGATGCAGTTCCTGCCCGATGCGGCCAACCTGCGGGGCCGAGCTATGCGCATTTTGGGGGTCGCATTGCTGCTGCTGGGCGATGCCGAGTCTGGCGTGACCTATCTTGAGCAGGCGCTCCCCTTATACCGGAACGACGGCGACCGTTCTGCCTTGTCATTTCTTCTGCAGGATCTTCAAGCTGCTTACGGACGATTGGGCCGCCTTGACGAGTCGGGAGCCTGCCTCCAGGAGATGGTCGCTCTCAGGCGGTCGCTGGGTGGGGCTGGCACTCTCACCCTAGCCCTCAACAACCTGGGGTATTACTATCACCAGCGCGGTGACTACACCCAGGCTATGGCAACCTTCCGAGAGGGTCTGAGTGTAGTGACGCGCGTCTCCGACCGGCGGGCAGAGAGCTACCTGTTGTGGAGCATGGGGGATCTTCAACGCGACCTGGGTGACTTTGATCAGGCTATCCAATTGTACACCAGGGCGCTCGAACTGCATGGCGAGAGTGAACCATTGTTGCGTCTGTCCATTCTGATCAGCGCGTCGGTGCTCCAGCGTTGGCAGGGGCACTGGCAAGAGGCGCTGTCGCTGGCGCAGGAAGCCCTGAAGCTGGCTGAGAAGCACAGTTTACCTTCTGAAGGGGCGATTGCTCGGGTAGCCATGTGGGCTGCACGTGCCAGAATGGACAAGGCGGACTCTATCATGAGCCGTATGGCCGAGGCGGTTGGCGACCTTGAAAAGCAGGGGGCACGATTTGAAATGCTGGGCATTCTGGGCGTCCAGGCAGAGGTTGCTCTGTTACTATCCGACGAAGCGACCGCTGAGGCCGCCCTCGATGCAGCCCTGAGTCTGGCACGGGAGGTGGGCAGTGCACAGCCCCTGGCTGCCGAAGTGGCCCATACACCTTTCCTGGAGACCTTCGTCATCGCGCGGCGAAAGAAGTACCAGGAGATCATCCGTGACCTCGATCTGCTGCGTGCCGTCCAGAAGAGGCTGACTCACGCGGCGCAGGGGCGCAGCCACAGCATGACCGATGCCACTTACAGCCTGCGAGTATGGACACTTGGCCAGGAGCGCATCGAACGGGACGGCAGACTGGTTCCGCTCTCAGAATGGCGGGCGGTCGCCGCCAGAGAGCTTTTTCTCTACCTGCTGTTTCATGGCCCGGAGACCCGTGAACGGATCAGCCTGGTCTTCTGGCCAGACAGCTCCACTCAGCGGGTCCGATCTAGCTTTCACACCACGCTTTACCGGGCGCGTCAGGCGCTGGGGGAGGATGTCATTAACTTCCACGACAATCGCTACTTGATCAATCCTGAGATCGACCTGTGGTGCGACGCTCTCGAACTCGAGGCGCTAGTCAACCAGGCACGCTTGCTCCCGGCCCGTGATGCCCGGGCCGAGGACCTGTGGCACAAGGCGTCTGAACTGTATCAGGGCGATTTTCTGCCTTCGTTTGAGTCGGAGTGGGTCTACCCGCACCGCGAGATGCTGCTCGAAACGTACCTTGAAACACTGATGGGGCTGAGCGAGTGTGCCCGCGCACGCAATGACTTCACTGGAGCGCTACGGTCACTGCGCCATGCACTCGACATTGATCCCTTCCGCGAGGACGTGCACCGGGCTATCATGATCTGCTACGCTCGGATGGGCGAAAAGCAGCGTATCCGGGCCCACCTGGAGAAGCTGCGCAGGCTACTTGCCCAGGAGCTCTCTACCGCGCCTTCCGAGGAGACCCTTGGCCTCGCTTCGCTCCTCTTGAGCTGAACCATTACCCTTGTGGATAACTGGCGACCCCTACTGAGGATGTGTCTTGCATTGAGTTGACAGGCCACGAAGCCATTTCCAGACAAACTCCTAGAGCTACAGATTTCGGGTTTTGCCGCCCCTTGGGGCGGCTTTTTGTTGGGCTGGTAAGCAGTTTGTTGAGCGCTGAGTGCTATGATGTCGGCAATACTCAAAATCAACACTATGTCCGAAAAGAAAAGGAGAACAGAGAAATGAAGGCCAAACTCATTGCTGTAGGGACTTGGTTCGCTGCCGAGCCATGGCGGGTCAAGGTGTTGGGGATTGCAGTGGCAATCGCGGTGGCGCTTGCGCTGGGGCTGTCCCCCGTGCAGGTAGCTCTAGCAGGTAATGCGTTCAGTGGGTCCGGTGGTTCCTAGCAAAAGTATGCTCTCCGCCTCATGGGATCCTTTTTCTTCTCGTCAGCATTTGCTGGAAACTACGGAGAGGATGCTGTGTCGGACTTCGCCCATTATTCTGCAACTGACTTGTTTCCCTGGCCGACTGCACCCAAGGCCGTGTTCGCGGACAGGGCATTGGAGGGCCATTGGCTGAACAAAGAGGAGCGCGAGCGACTGGACACCTTGCTGGGAGCAGCGCTGGTCAACTCCGATGTTCGCCAACGTCTTCTGCGCGACCGCGACCTTTCGTTGTTCAGAGCCTTCTCGCTCTCAGAAGAGACCCAAACCTGGCTGTGCGGCATTAAAGTCACCTCGCTGACGGAGCTGGCCCAGGCAATCGCCTACCACTCCTAATGGCGTGCACTACGCGGAGGAAGGGTCAACAGGTCAAAGGCTAAACCAGTTATGGGTAAGCGAATCATGGTAGTCGACGACGATCAGGCCATGTTGACCCTGGTTGGCCTCATTCTGGAGCAAGCAGGCTTTGTTGTACAGAAGGCCAAGAGTGGTCTCGAAGCCCTGGAGCTGCTCAACAGCTCGCCACCCGATCTGTTCATCCTGGACATCATGATGCCTGGAATGGACGGTATCGAACTATGCCAGCGCATCCGTGCAAACCCTCTGACCGCAGAGACACCAGTGCTCTTCCTGTCAGCGCTAAGTGACTTTCATGTGGTCGAAAAGGGATTTGAGGCCGGGGCGACGGATCATCTGGCCAAGCCTGTCTCAAATAGGACGTTACTGGCCAAGGTCAATGGTGTGATTGGAGCGGGGAGAAACGCCCATCAAGATCGCTACCTGTGTAGTGGATTGCAGTAAAAGACATGTTCCCCGGCCACAAACGGGAATGGGCCATCCACGGGTTGGCCTATTGCCGTATCTGGGAGAGATACCGCACTAGTGGAGTGGCTGAGGTGTGCTCAGGATGAAAACCTGTCCAAAGTGTAAGGCTGAAGTCCCACCTAATGCGCTAACCTGCAACCATTGCGAAGCTATAGTGGTGTCCCGGCCATCTCGGGGACGGAAAACACGCCCAACCAGGGCAGGTGATGGGAGAGCCAGGGTATTGCCCATCGAGCGGGGTACACGGAGCTTTCTAAGTGGTACCCGCCTGATCCTCGACTTTGGCGAGTGTGAGGGGCAGCCAGAGCGTCGGACGCTGGAGATCAACCACGGTGATGCTGTCATCATCGGGCGTGCTGGAAAGTACACTGGCATCGTGCCGGACATCAGCTTGGCCCAGCTTGGCGGCTGGGAGCGCGGCGTATCACGCCTGCATGCGGTCATCCGCCGTTCGGGTGACAATCTATTCCTGATCGACCTAGAAAGTACCAACGGGACATTCATCAATGGTGAGCGTATCACAGCGGGCACGCTGCAGCAGCTCCGCGATGGCGACACCATCAGTCTGGGGATGTTCAACGTTACGGTACATTTCGTCAGGCCAGAGGCCGGATAACTAGGCCAGAACCCCAAGATAAACAAAGACGCCTGGCGCAAAGACAGAGAGTCTCTGGTAAACTACAGGTCATGAGACATCATGATCTTCGTTGCCTGCCTGCCAGGCGGTTTGCTCTGCTGCTAGGAGGGCTGGCAATGGCAATGGCCGTCAGCCGGTCAGTGCATGCCGGGCCTGTCCCGCCTGAGCCGCCACCTGTGCCGGTGGAGCCACCTTTTGCCCTGCCCTTTGACCTGCCAATTGGACCCAGCACATGGACCATTGTGCAATGGTATGGCAATACCCAGGTAGCCTATCACTGGCGTGACAAATGGTACGAGGCTGGGCAGGGACTGCACTTTGGCCTCGACTTTGCTGCACCATGCGGGACCCCAGTGGTGGCTATTGGCGACGGTGTGGTGACGTTCGTCGATGCATCACGTTACGGTTCCGGCCCTCACAATTTGCTCATTGATCATCGGAACGGCTTTGCTTCGCTCTACGGCCACCTGGCGGAGAAGCCTGCGTTGGAAGTTGGCCAGTCCGTCACGCGCGGCCAGCGAATTGGCCTGTCAGGCGATCCCGACCTGACTTGCCTCTCACGCCCCCATCTGCATCTTGAGATCCGCGATGACACCTATCACTACGCCTATAACCCGGTTCTGTTCATTGAGGCCGATTGGGACATGCTCGCGCTACTCGGCCCGGCAGGCAGTTTTGAGCGTGACCTCGACCATCCGCGCCGCTGGATGACGCCCACCGATCAGCCAACGGTTGACTTTTGGGAACCCATGCTTAACGACTATCTGAATCCCTGGCCCCCGGACTGGTCACAGTGAGGCGAACAGCTCTTTTCTCGATTTTCGCCTTAATCGGTGCAATACTGACTGCTTGCGCTTCACCTTTACCTATGCCAGCGGTGACGCCCGTAGAGTCATCACCCTATCCTGCGCTGCATAGCAACTCCCCGCTGACAGTCTCTGCTCCTTCCCCGCTGGAACCCATCATCGAGCCGTCACCCACACCCAACATTCCCACTTTGGTTCCTCTGACCGATCCCGGATGCTGTGTCGGGGCGTTCTGGTCACCGGACGGCAGCGAGGTGCGTTTCATCGACCGGCCTGATGCAACGGGGCAGACAGGCATCTATGGCGTCGACCTCGTGAGCGGCGAGCTGCGCCTAGTCAGCCAGCGAGTGGGCATCCTCAGCCCTGATGGCCGCTATCTGGCTTACCTCAACCGTGACTATCTGACAGTCGTGGTGGACATAGGTGAGGATCGTTCATGGATCATACCTAACGGTGGGAGGGAGGTATTCTTCTCGCCGAGCAGCCGATGGCTGGCTTGGAGCGAGGTGGCTCGGACAGGTGTCTATGGCAATGAACGGACGACGATCTACATCTCAGGTATAGATGGCAGAGATGCCCGTGAGCTTGTGGAGCTGAACGAGGGCAGGATCATGGGTTGGCTGGATGACGATCGCCTTCTGCTGCTAGGGCGCGAGCCAGGCGCCCCTATGTACAGCGGATTGTTTAGTCTCTCGGTTGTAGATGGATCGCGGGTGGACCTGGTGCAAAAGCAGCGTCTGTCGGCTGTACGAATCGCTCCAGGTGGCGAGTGGGTTTCATATGTTGCCATGTTCAGCCCTCTCGGACCGCAGGAAGATGGGCTATGGATCGTCAAGACTAACGACGGCGCGATCCGCCACCATTTGCCGGTGGTCGGCAGTGCACGTTGGCGCGATGTCAGCCACCTGCTCATCATTCCAATAGAACCCAGCGCCCCCGCCCACCGCTTGATCCAGTTTGACATCTCAACGGGTATGGTAGACTCTCTGACCGATCCGTCTACATTTCCGTTCCGCGTCTCAGCGGGCGAGTGGAGCGTCTCTCCCACTGGCGACTACGTTGTGTTTCTCAGCGCCGAGGATCAGGCTCTGTGGCTGTTCGACCTGCCGCCGGTTGAGCCTTAGAACAGGCTGAAGTGGCCCTCGGAGTCCGCGCTGCGCCGGGCCGGCCTAAGGGTGATGGCGTCGAGCTGTGCTGAGAGCGCGCCCCAATCCACGGCATCGGGCCGGAGCGCTACTGCACCCTCGGCAAGCAGGCTCTTACACCCCGCGTCGCCCCCTATCACCGCGAATACCGTGCGCCCTTGCGATTGTGCCCGCCGCGCGGTGTTGATGCTGCCGCTGTCTTCCCCAGATTGGACCACGATTACCGCCCGGCTTAGCCCGCTCGTGATGCGGTTGCGGGCGCTCAGGTGTTGCCGGCTGACAGCAGCCAGAGGGTGCACCTCACATATCACAGCACCACACTGCTCAATAGCTTCAGCCAGCGCCCGGTTCTGCGGCGGGTAGACATTTGCCACACCTGATCCCAGCACCGCCAGCGTGCGCCCTCCAACGTCGAGCGCCCCTTGGTGTGCAGCAGTGTCGATCCCGACGGCCAGCCCACTGACCACCGTCCAGCCACGCATGGCCAGATTGCGCCCTATATGACGGGCCAGCTCACGGCTGGGCGGCGTGGGCGTGCGGGTACCGACAACGGCCACCGCACGGGCATCCTCCGATCTGATGACGCCGCGCACAAATAGCACTGGCGGCGCATCGTTGCTCAGGAGCAGGTTAGTGGGATAGTGAGGGTCTTCCCAGGTGATGGCCTGAATACCCTGCGCCGCAAGCTGCGACACCTCCATTTCGATTGCCGCCAGATCCACACAGGCAATGGCTTGCGCGGTGTGTGGCCCTACCTGCGGCACCTGCATCAACTCGTCCGGAGTGGCTGCAAAGACCGCCTCCAGGCTGCCAAAGCAGGCGAGCAGGCGTGTGACTGTCCTTCCACCAACCCCGGCCCCTACTGCCAGTGCGATCCAGTGGACTCGGCTCACAGAGTGCCTGCCTCTGACGCAGTGAAGCAGATCTCACTCCTTCTGGTCACAGGCATACTGCTCCAGCCTCATGCTAAGATAGATCACTGGCTCTGGGCCATCGTTCAGGACAAGCATAGCCCGGCGCTTTTCAGTAAATCCCAGTCGCTGGTAGAGCCTTTCGGCGCGCGAATTGGCCACAGCCACACCGATCTCAACCTCCTCGAAGTGGTTCTGGCAGGCAATCTTCAGCAACGCACGGATGATGGCTGCACCAATACCTCGCCCCCGCCAACCTTCATTGACTATCAAGTCACTGATCTCAGCCAGCCGCCCCCACCGCGCGAGCTGCCCATACCCGACGGCCTGCCCATCTACCACCGCAACCAGCCCCCACATGTTCTCGTACTCCTGGCGGGCGATCACGTAGGCCAGACGTTCCTCCACTGAAGCAAGCGACTGCCCTGGCCAGCAGGCCAAGTGCAGGTCAGCAGCATCTTCAATCCGGGCTGGGCGCAGAATCAGGTTGTTGACCATCACACGATCAGCATGGCATCGCCGAACGAATAGAAGCGGTAGCCTTCCTGACAGGCGATACGATAGGCATCCAGAATCGTCTCACGCCCAGCGAAGGCTGCCACCAGCATCAACAGCGTCGAGCGCGGCAGGTGAAAGTTCGTGATCATCACATCCACCGCCCGGAAATGGTAACCGGGTCGGATGAACAGATCAGTCGGTCCGTCAATCGCAACCACAGAACGCCAGGAGCAGAGATTGCCCTGAGCCGCATAGGGGTTGTCTGTAATGCCAGCGCTGCGCAGGGCCGCTGTCTCCAGCGTACGCACGCTCGTTGTGCCCACCGCCACAATCCGGCCACCTGCCAGCCGGGCCTCATTGATCATCCGAGCATCGTCAGCAGACAGGATCGCCCACTCGGTGTGCATGCGATGGCTCTCGATGTGCTCCTCACGGACCGGCTGAAACGTGTCCAACCCGATGTGAAGCGTGCAGTAAGCCATCTGCACACCTTTGCGTCGCAGATCGGTCAGCAGGCTAGGCGTAAAGTGCAGTCCTGCCGTCGGCGCGGCAGCGGAACCAGGCACACGTGCATACACTGTCTGGTAGCGCTCTGGGTCAGCCAACGGATGGTGAATGTAGGGCGGCAGCGGCACCTCGCCCAACGATTCGAGCAATGGAGAGATGGGCTGATCGAAGCGTACTATCCGCTCCGACCGCTCGCCCGCGTCGATCACCACTCCCTCGATAGTCACACCGTCTGCGCCAGTGAAGGCCAGACGCACGCCTGGATCGATGTGTTTTCCGCCCACGAGGCCGCGCCAGGTCTGATCGCCTTCCCGCCGCAGCAACAACAGCTCAACCTTCCCCCCAGAAGGAAGCTTGCGCCCACGCAGCCGTGCGGGGATGACCCGCGTCTGATTGAACACCAACACGTCTCCAGGGCTGAGGTATTCACCCACATCGCGAAAATGGCGATGGGCGATGGTTCCATCTGCACGGTTCAGCACCAACAAACGTGAGGCATCACGTGGCTCTACCGGCGTCTGTGCAATCTGTTCGGGTGGAAGTTCATAGTCGAAGTCGGAGGTTCTCATGACACTGTTTGACGAGGGCAAGATATGCCTTACTCCTACCGGTTCAACCACCGAACAACAATGTTCAGCACAATGGTCAGGATCACACTGATCACGATCATGCTGACGATGGGCACAAAGCATGAGACACGCCCATCGGCGCTCTGCCAGCGGATGTCCCCCGGCAGGTTGCCGAGGCGATCTAGTCCGGGGATTTTGCCCAGCAGGAATAGCAGACCACCCAGGGCCACGATCCCCAGGCCGACTGCCATCAACCACTTGCCAACCGAGTCAAGTTGAAACATATCTCTGCCCAGCCTACCTGCACGACAATAGTCCTCAAAACAGCCGAGGCTGGTCGGCGCGATTGTCCTGGTAACCCAGATGCTCGTAGGCATGGCTGGTTGCCACGCGCCCACGTGGTGTACGCTCGATAAAGCCAAGCTGAAGCAGGTACGGCTCGACCACATCCATGATGGTGTCGGCCTCCTCGCTGATGGCCGCTGCAATGGTCTCCAACCCCACCGGGCCACCTCCGAACTTATCAATGATCGTGTGCAGCACGCGGCGATCCACGTCGTCCAGACCCAGCAGGTCGATCTCCATCAAATTCAGGGCGTCACGGGCTACCTCACCCGTGATCACGCCGCCGGCTCGCACCTGGGCATAGTCCCGCACGCGCCGCAGCAGGCGCAACGCTACACGCGGTGTGCCGCGCGCCCGGCGTGCGATCTCCTGGATGCCTTCCGGTTCGATAGGCACGTTCAGCAGCCCGGCAGCCCGCCAAACAATGTTGCTCAGCGCCTCCTGGCTGTAAAAGTCGATGCGGTATACTGCCCCAAAACGTGCTCGCAACGGGGCAGTCATCAGAGCTAGGCGCGTCGTGGCGCCAATCACAGTGAAGCGTGGCAGCTTAAGCCGGATGCTGCGTGCACTTGGTCCTTTGCCGATCACGATGTCCAGTGCAAAGTCCTCCATGGCCGGGTACATCACCTCCTCTACAGCCCTCCCCAGCCGGTGGACTTCGTCGATGAAGAGAATGTCGCCTTTATGCATGTTGGTCAGGATCGCGGCCAAGTCTCCGGCTCGCTCGATTACCGGACCGGCGGTCACACGGATGTTAGCGCCCATCTCGTAGGCTATCACATGGCTCAGGGAGGTCTTGCCCAGGCCGGGTGGTCCATAGAACAGGATGTGATCTAGCGCTTCCCCGCGCGACTTGGCCGCCTCGATCAAGATGCGCAGCCGCTCGACAAGTGCTTCCTGGCCATAGATGTCATCAAGCGAGCGGGGTCGTAGGGCAGCGTCGATGTTGGTGATCTCTCCCACCTGCTTCCTGCCGGAGACTAGGCGGTCATCATGAACGTCATCGGACATGCCGGTCCCTTTGTGACAATAAATTCAGTGCGACAGTGGAGATTATAGCGCATGGGCCGGATCGTGCACCGAACCCCCCAGTCGCACGGACAACCTGCGCCAGGCTATAATCAGTTGGTTGGGGGAAAGGAGGATAGCCGTTTGAGACCATCGCAGCAGTACTATCTGTACGTGGTTGTCTTTACCTCTGGCATGGTCACGTTAGGCATTGAACTGAGCGCATCGCGGCTGTTGGGGACGGTTTTCGGAACCAGCAACGTGGTATGGGCTAACATCATCGGCCTGATTCTGATCTACCTGACAGCAGGCTACTTCCTAGGGGGCCGCCTGGCTGACTACTCACCGCGCCCGGAGACTTTCTACCGGGTTATTGCCTGGGGGGCCTTCACAGCGGGGTTGATCCCGATTGTGGCTCGCCCGGTGTTGCGATTGGCCGCGCAGGCCGTGCTGAACATCAGCCCCGCGGTGTTGGTTGGGTCCTTCGGTGTGATGTTGATCTTGTTTTCCGTGCCAGTGACATTGCTTGGAGCCGTATCGCCCTTTGCCATCCGGCTTGCCATTCAGGACACGGTCAGCGCCGGGCGTGTATCGGGCCGCATGTACGCCATTTCGACCGTTGGCAGCATTATCGGGACGTTTCTGCCTGTGCTGGTGCTGATTCCAACCATCGGCACAAACCTGACCTTCCTGTTGTTGGCTGGGGTGTTGCTGGGGATAGCTTTGGTTGGGCTAGCAGGGGTTGATTGGCGGCGGATGCTGCGATTCCTGTGGATGCCCATCGTGTTGATTGTGCTGGCCGTGATGGCGCTGCGAGGCGCACTCCGCCCACCTCCGCCGGGGGCTATGCTGATCTACGAAGGCGAGTCGGCCTACAACTACATCCAGGTCGCCCGCTGGGGCGAGGCTAATGTGCTGCTGCTCAACGAGGGGCAGGGGATTCACTCGATATACTACCCAGCCTATCCGGACTTTGTTGAGACGGGCGGCACGTGGGATTATTACCTGGCAGCGCCATTCTTCAACGAGCCGCCCTTCCTGCCGGGTGACGTGACCAGCATGGCCATGGTAGGTCTAGCAGCAGGGACAGTTCCCAAACAGTACACCCATATCTTCGGTCCTATCCCTATCGATGGCATCGAGATCGACCCACAGATCGTCCAGGTGGGCCGCGACTACTTTGCCATGAACGAACCTAACCTCAACGTTATCATTCAGGATGGCCGTTATGCGTTGGCGGTCAGTGAACGCACCTACGACGTGATCGGGATTGATGCTTACAAGCTGCCCTACATTCCCTGGCAGCTTACCACGGTCGAGTTTTTTCAGAGCGTGCGCGACCACTTGAGTGAGCGCGGCGTCCTAGCGATTAATGTCGGGCGCACAACTTGGGATCGCCGTTTAATCGAAGTCTTTGCGACCACTCTGAGTGCCATCTACCCCTCCGTGCATGTCATCGACGTGCCAGGCACATGCAACAGCATCCTGGTGGCTACTGTTCAGCCGACCACTCCAGAAAATCTGCTTACCAACCGCGAGCTGCTTGGCCCGGAGGTCGATCCTCTGCTGGCAAAGGTGATTGAACAAGCCTATCAACAAATCCGCCCCACACCGACTGGCGGCATGGTGCTCACCGACGACCGCGCTGCCATTGAACTGCTGACCGATATGGTGCTCATGAGCTTCGTAATGAGTGGAAGCACCGAGCTGCCCTGCCAGTAAGGAGTCTGTACTATGGCTGAAACTCCATCCACTCCAACCCTTGTGCTGCCTCACTGGCTGGCGACTGGGATGCAGGTCGCCGTGATTGCTACACTGCCTCTGCTGCTGGTGCTGATCAACGCCCGGCTGCTGATGAGCAATGCCTACCTGAACTGGGAATATAATCGCCCCTCGTTCCCCGAGGACCCTTTTGGCATGACCAGGGAAGAACGTCTGACCTATGCCCCGCTGGCGCTGGCTTATCTTTTCAACAACGAGGGCGTCGATTTTCTCGGCGATCAGACGTTTCCCAATGGGGCGCCGTTATACAACCAGCGTGAGTTGGCCCACATGCTCGACGTCAAGAATGTCACACGCAGGCTGTCATTCTTCGGTTTGGGGCTGATGGGAGTGTTTGCGCTGTGCGTGGCTGCCCTGGCAATCCCACCCGACACACGCCCAGCGCTGTTTCGCGCCTTGTTCCGAGGTAGTGCCCTGACCGCTGCTCTGATTGTGCTGGGGCTGATCGCGGTGGCTACCTCGTTTGATTGGCTGTTCACACAGTTCCACGCCCTATTTTTCGAGGGCGACAGTTGGATTTTCCTCTACTCAGATACGCTGATTCGCCTGTTTCCTGTTGAGTTCTGGACCGATGCCTTTGCGCTTATGTTCGGCGGGGCGCTCATTGAGGCTCTGATCCTTGGCGCGATCACTTGGCTTCTGACGAAATAGGGACACGGCAGGCCCTGGTAAGGAGCCGTGTCCCTAATCGGTCAGGCAACGATAATGTTATGCCCCATAACGGCTTAGTCGGCCAGCGTGGGCCATGGCCAGCGGCATCAGATCAGTAGCGGGGAACTGGCCCAGCGGCCCTACCATACATTCATGTTCGCCAAAGCCTCTAGCACGGCCTGGCATGTGCGTGGCAGGCGCCCAAAGCAGCGTCGGGACCGGATGGAAAGAGTGCGATCTCAGCTTGGCGGGAGTGGAGTGATCGCCGGTCACCACCAGCACGTCAGGTTGCAGGTCGAGCAATGCAGGCAGCGCCGCGTCGACCTCCTCGATCACAGCTACTTTGGCGCTAAAGTTGCCGTCCTCGCCTCGACTGTCGGCATACTTGATGTGGACGAAGAAGAAATCGTACTGATTCCACACGTCAGCTACATGCTGGAACTCGTCGAGCGGCGTATCGTGGGGATCGGTCTCGATCACTTCCATACCTACCAGGCGGCAAACGCCTTTGTACATGGGATATACAGCCACGCAGGCTGCCTTCAGCCTGTACACGTTTTGGAACTTCGGCAGTGCGGGATCGCCCGCAAAACCACGTAGCGTCAGCATATTGGCAGGATGATGAGCCGCCAGGCGAGGTTTGGCCTGAGCCACGAACTGGTTGACCAGATCGGCAGTGTAGCGCGCCTCCGGCGAGTCGACAGTGGGCTGGGCAGGCAATGGAGCCTTGCCGACGCTCAGGGGATCGGTATCGTGCAGACTTGGGTCGAGGCCCTGACCACGCAGGATCAGCGCAAAGCGATGCTCCTTAACCTCCTGTAAGATCAGAGCGACGCCTGGCAACTTAATATCGCGCAGGGCTGCGACAGCCTCAGCGCACTTCTCGGTAGAGATGCGCCCTGCCCGCCGGTCGGTAATCAGGCCGTTCTCATCAATAGTACAGAAGTTGCCTCGGGCCGCCACATCGCCAGGCAGGAGGTCGAGGCCGACGCCACATGCCTCCAGTGCGCCACGTCCGATGTCGAAGACCAGTGGATCGTACCCGAACAATGCTAAATGCCCCGGCCCGCTGCCTGGTTCAATGCCGCGTCCGATGGGGATGCTCAACCCCGTGCTGCCCTCGCGAGCCAACCGATCCAGGTTGGGGGTGCTAGCCGTCTCAAGCTCAGTCAGGCCCTCTGGTTCAAGAGGTAGACCGCCTAGGCCATCCAACACAAGAAAGATGATTTTGCCTCCCCCATCTTTGGCAAGCCGTTGTATCAGGTCAAAATTAGCCATGCTGTGACTCCTTGAAGAGCGAATAAACCCGCACTGTTGTATCACCGAACGGGGGAAGATTCAAGGTGAGCCTAGCGTCAGTGTGTGATGCAATCGATGTTGCGCCTGAGCGGGCTGTCTGTTGCCAGCAATCCCCACGCTGGGCGGGCCGAGTTGCCTGTGAGACAGACCATTAAGCCCCACATGGGTTGAACGAGCGTCAGTAGAGCCTCTTTACATTTGATAATAGTTCATGTAGAGTTAGATAAGTGTTTGATAGATCGCCCTTCCTGTTGAGACGTTCCATGGCCAGACGGTGCAGCAAGTGTCTCCAATGGAAAGAACCCTCCGAATTCCACCGTGACCGGACCAAACTCAGTGGCCTGAAGTCGCAGTGTAAAGACTGCCAGAATCGCTATAAGCTTCAGTATCGTACACGGCGGCGGGCACAGAGGTATGCACGCCTGCGCCGCATCTACATGCAACTGTGGATGCGCAAGGCATCACGGCGGGTGCGGCTCGACCGGACGCCAGGCTTTCGCCGGTGGTGCCAAAAGAGTCAGACCCGCCGCCAGGCCTACCTTTCGAGCTATCTGCGCCGGTGGCATGTCCAGCATCGCGAGGCCAGCCGCGTCTGGTATCAGGACTCGCCGGAGATACCCACAGTGCAACGTCAGGCCCGGCGGGCCAGTGCGGCTCGCGTGGCAGTTAATGCGCTAGATAGCATGGAGTGGAAGTGGCTGCTTGACCTCTTCGGGCACCGCTGTGCCTACTGCGGCCAGCCCAGTGACTACCTGACACCGGATCATGTTGTCCCACTGTCGCGTGGCGGGCGCAATGTGCTCAGCAACATTGTACCCGCATGTCGGGCATGCAACTCTCGGAAGGGGATGCGCACTCCAGAGGAGTCGGGCATGGGATTCGCCATGCAGGTAGACGTGGTCAGCCACCTGGAACAGCTGGCATTGATGTGATCATACGGCCAATCTATGACAAAATCGACCGCTGCTGCTCCCTCAATGGAGCAACACCTTTCCTTGTCGATGGAATCACCCCAGGGGAACCTCAGTACGGACCACTCCAGCACGCTCGTGGCGGGCTGTAAGCTTCAGCGTACCCCCCTGGGGGGCATACACCACCCACTCTACTTTGGCGCGGTCAGTGGTGCTAGCAGAATTCTCGGCTGCCCAAGGGGTGGCTGAGAAGCTGACGTAGGCTCGACCCTCAAGCTGGCCAATTTCCTCGCGTTGTTTGCCGGTCTTGAGTGTCGCCCCTCCTGGCAGATCGATTTCGCAGATCACCCCGCGCACGACCTTCTTTTCCAGCGCCTTTTTGGTGACGTAGCTGGGCAGCCAACCGGTATTGTGTACAACCAGCCGAACATGGTAGGTATCGGCCCCCAAAGGAGTGAGAGTGACATCGAATAGCTCTAGCCGAGGAGAGATCAGCAGGTGCCAGATGGCCCACTCGGCAAAGGGAGCAATCTCCTTTTCCAGGAACTGAGGAGGAGGATTGCGCCAAGCATACTGGGAATTCCAGCCGCCCAGCTCAACATGGCCCAATTGCGGGTGATCGTAGGAATACCAGTCAACGAAACCCTGTCCATCCAGCTTCTCGTCGCTCCACCGGAGCAGCTTGAGATCATCCTCCACTGGATGTTCCCGATACCAGTCAATGAATTTATATTTCTCAATGCCCGCCTGCATCTGAGGCGACCAGATTTCAATCGTCCAGCCAAACATACCCAAGTGTTCGTACAACCAGTTATCGAATCCGCCAGTGGTAATCTCCTTAGGATGGTACAGGAATTCATGAAACACCGATACAGCGGGATAGCCGCTCAATTCGGTGCCCTTCTGGCCGATTTTGTTGTAGGTCCACAAATCCTCTGGTGGAAAGGCGTCATCGGGTTTACCATCGTAGGGACGCAGGATCACGCCACTATAGGTGTGGAAAAGCAGTCCACCAATAATATTGTTGTGGGCAGCAACAAAACGGGCTGCGGCATATGTCTCAGATTCGGACAGCGGAAATGGCCCTGCACCGGTCTGTTGGTACTCCTGCCGCCAATCCACCGGAAAGTTGCGGTTGAAGTCCAGGCCCTCCTTTTGCTTCTGGGGCCGAATAGTGACTCCATCATAGTTCTCCAAGCGGCCCTCAGGCAAGATGCGGTAATACTGCCCACCAACCTCCGTTGGATCGCGACGGATCATCAGGCGTGGCTCGTCAGGATGTGGCTTCCAGGGACCATTTGGATCGGGAATGCGCATTTGCAGAACACGCCCATCGTTGTCTATGTCCTCCTCGACCAGACCATCGAGCGGCTCTTCATCATAAGGGTAGGGGCGCGTACCGGAACGGATGATGCGTGGTTTGTCGGCCAGGGCCAGCTCAGCTCCATCGGGGTTGAGACGCGGGCAGATGTAAAAGGTGCGAGTATCCAGACAATGGGTAATGCTCTCATCGGCGCCATAGGCGCTGACCAATCGGTTGATCAAGTACAGACAGGCGCTCGACGGCGAGACTTCGGAAGCGTGGATGTTGCCGTCCACCCACAAGGCGGGCTTCTCGGCATCCGGCCCAGCAGAGAAGTTGGTGACGGTCGCTAACCAGATATCACGTCCCTCATAACTCTTGCCAATGCTCTCGACATGCACAAGATGAGGGTATTCCTGAGCAAAGCCATGCAAAATGTTCGTCAGGCTGTCGTAACGGTAGTAGCGATCAAAGTGAAGGTCTGGCATAGAAGCTACCTTTCGAGAATGCCCTCTGAAAGTCAAAGGCTTAAAAAACAGTCATCCTAAATGGGGAGAACCTGCATGTCGTTCTGCCCGCGGCTCACAAGGATATTTCGGATGTCAAGGAAACTTCTACTCACCCTCTGAGCGGCGAGCGAAGTTGCCAGCAACATTGTGGGCTGCGCGGACCGGTTCAGGCAGGCGGTAACGGGTGGTACAGCGCAGCACCAGCTCACGGGCTGTGTCGAGCGTGGCTCGGTGGCCTACTGACACATACACCGGCTTCACGTTGGCGCGGGTGCGGAGCACTATGCCTATTTCCTCTCCACAGTGTTGTAGCGACGTGTACGCGCCCCGCTCTTGGGCTGGCTCGGCGTGGCGGCCAAACAGGCGAGTCTTGCCGCAACCGACGGTGGGCGCATCCCACCACAGGCCGAGATGGCTGGCAATCCCCAACCGACGAGGGTGAGCAACTCCCTGGCCGTCGAAGATATAGACATCAGGTTGATGTTTTAATGTGCGGTGCGCCTCCAGAATCACCGCCCCTTCGCGAAAGCCAAGCAGCCCGCTGATATACGGGAATGGGGTTGGCATATGGGCCATGGCTGCCTCGATCATCTTCAGGTGAGGGAAGGTGAGCACAGCAATGGCAGCATAGCTCTCGTCGTTTTTTACACTCACGTCTACCCCGGCAACTAGCTCCAGGTGCTCAAGATCGAGCGGCGTGTGAGTGTCGACTTGCATAGCGAGAAGCTTTTGCAGCTCAATGGCCTCGTGGGGTGTGAGGTCCCAACGGTGAGGGATGCCTGTAATCACGCAGGATAGTCCTCAGGTTGTCCAAGCCAGAATGACAGTAGTAGGGAGGTCTGACCTGGGGTAGACGAATCATACCACGAGCCGGGAGCACGGGGGTAACCTGCTTGCACGGGCTGCCGTGTTGCCAACCGCTGCGATCCAGCCTACACTCTCCGGCAGAAGAGCGCGATCGAGCCTGCCCGCCCTGGCAGGAGGAGCCAGACCATGGTAGATGAGCAGCCGAAGCAGGAGATCAGTGTTGATGTCAAAGGCGATGTCGAAGGCGAATTGCTCGTCGCCGGTCGAGACATCGTCACTCACAAGTACGAGCAGAAGACTATCATCCAGAGACTGCCGCTGCCTGTCTTGCTAGGCGTGTTAGGTGTGCTGGTCGCCGGGCTGGTGATCGTTGTGGTGGTGCTACTGCGGGGCCAGCAGCAGGCGGCTGATCAGTCTGCCGAACAAGTCGCGACCGAGGTCAGCGCAGTCGGTGAGAGCGTCAGCCAAGAGATCGAAGAAGTGGGCGAGGGCATAGATCAGGTGGGCGAAGTGTTGAGCACCATCGCTGCACCCACGCCGACACTGCCGCCACCTTTTGAGGCCGCTCAGCCTGGCGAGATCCTGATCGTGGTGCCGGACTTCACTGGCACCGAAGGAGTAACAGCAGCTACACGGATCTACCGTGCCTTGAGCAACCGCGTGTCGGAGCAGGCGTTACAAAGCGTGCGGGTCGAGAGGCTAGAGGGTACCGCTCCTGAGGTGCGCCAAGATGCCCGTGCCGTCGCTGATGAATTCGGGGCTACACTGGTAATCTGGGGCACAGCAGATGAGTATGCCTTTGAGCCGTTCTATGAGATCAAGATGCCAGAGTATGTCAGGGCCCCCGATGGCACCCTGCTTCCCACGCTGGGCACCACGCTAAACACTGACTTGCCTGCATTCACAGCTTATGTGGTTGAAGGCGCCCCCAATGATTTCCAGTACCTGATGTTGTTCAGCATAGGGCAAATTTTGCTGCTCAGCGAACGAGCCGAGCAAGCCGTTCCGCTGCTAGAAGAGGCCGCCGCACTGGAGCTGAGCGATGCTGCGTCGCTGGAGAGCCGGGCGCTGCTGTATTTCTACCTGGGCCTCGGCCACGATTTTCTTGGCGACCTGAATGGAGCGCTTGAGGACTACAACCAGGCTGCTGAGATCTTTCCTGACATGGCTGAGATCTACAACAACCGTGGTTACGTACATGCTCGTCTGGGCGATCTGAATGCGGCGCTGGCAGATTTCACCAGGGCAATCGAACTAAGGCCCAAATCCGTGAGTGTTCTTGTGCGCGCCTACAATAATCGTGCCAATACCTACCTGAGCCTAGGGGACAACGAGTCAGCCATCGCTGACTCAAGCAGGTCAATTGAGCTTGATCCAGAAAATGGGTTGGCTTACAACAACCGCGCATCCGCCTATGACGCCATGGGCGACCACGAGAGGGCCATTGCCGACTATGACCGCGCCATTGAGCTTGATCCGGAAAATGGCGCCTACTACGCGGGTCGAGGCTGGGCTTATGACCAGATGGGCAACGTCGAGTCGGCGTTGGCCGACTACGATAAATTTCTAGAGCTTGCGACAGGCAACGAATATTACTATGAATTCATTCTAGAGCGGGTTAACGCACTGAGGTCGCCCTGAAGCATGAGCCGCCAACAATCGTGTAGTAACCCTAAGCTCACTCCTTTGCTGCTTGGCCAGACCACGGAGTCGTTGCTAGGCAAACCCTGAGGACATCAAGGAGACCCCGGCTCATTCTTATCTAGGATGCCTGATCGGTCGCAGTCTGTTCATCGACCTGCTTCTTGTGCTGCCCAGCTGTAAACTGGCGGATCAACACGACTCCCACTGCTGCTCCAACCACCACAACGGCCACCCAGCCATACTGCGGGCCAAGGAAGTGAACGGACAGCTCGTAGAGTTTTCCCCCGTAAAGCTGCATCATCAGGTAGATGGCAACCCCCGACCAAAGCAACGCCAGCATACCAAATATAGCGAAGATTCTCTCCTCGTGACTGAGAGGCGCCTTTTGGCGTAGGCGGGGAATGAGTTCGGTGCGCACAAAGGCCAGCGATCGCTCACGCAAGCTGGGAAGCTCCAGCCAGTCCATGAGGATATAGTAACCATCGAGCTTGAGCAGTGGGTTAAGGTTGACGAACGAGATCAGGTAACACCACGACGCGAACTGGTAGGCGATCCCGGCCCAGATGGTCGTAGGGTTGAGAAGGATCACAAGGCTAACTGCACCTCCCAGGAAAAAGCCAGAGAACGGGCCAGCCCATGTAACAGCCAGACGTGGCCCACGCGGTTCCATCCAGATGTCGGAGGTATCAACGAAAAAGGCAGGCATTCCAAAGTACAGCCCGACGCCTGCACGCCGGATTGTCCTACCGTAGTGTTTGGTGGTCAAGGCGTGAGCGCTCTCGTGGATGAAGATGGTGACAATCTGAGCTGCAACCAGAGAGAGCACTCCCCAGCCAACCGAGCCGGTCGCGCCAGTGATGATCGAGAGATCTGTCCTCAGCGAGAGGTAAAAGAAGGCAGGAATCCCGATCAGGCTGACCAGGATCAGCATGATGAGCGCTGGCCGGGTATACAAGAGCTTGCCCCCCAGACGGTAAACCGCGGCAAAGAAACCGTCCACGTTTTTCAGGGCAAGCTCAGAGTGGAACAGGAAGGTGCCGATCTGTCCGAGCCAGTAATCCAGCGAGCGGCGCTCAACCTCTCTCTCGGCAGCCTGGTAAACGTCTACCTGATCTTCGACCAGGAATCCCTTAGCGTGCAGCTGCGTCAGGAAACCCATCAGCCAATCAATAGACAGGGATTGGTATTTCACGAAGCAAGCCACGGCCAGGTCTTGAACGCTCTCCGAGCCGTCCATCAGTTCCCACAGGTAGACCTGCTGTTCATCGAGCTTGAGATAGGTGCTATCGCGCAGATTCTTCAGAACGTAATAGACCTCGCCCCGGGCAGTTTCAAGCTTCTTGATGGCCCAGCCCGCGGCCCGGCGAGGTCTGTAGTCTGCCATGTCGCGCGTGCCAGGGATCGACCAGATCTGGCCAATGGGCTGCGCTAAGACAATAGTCTCCTCGTCGAGTCTGTCCCACAGGTCTATATCCTCATCAGGTAGAGACGGCAAGTCAGATGAGACACCCGACGGAGTTTGTGAAGTTTGCTCTCCCTCCGTGGCGACAGCCCTCCACAGGTTCTGGACATCGCCACGATCCAAAATCAGTGTCTCGTCGTTGGCTTCGACCCAGATATCATTGCGCCAGGGACGGGGCAGAATAAGGGTCTCCTCGCGAAGTGCGCCCCACATACCGCCCGGTGGGAGGGCGACCTGACCAAAAAGGCCCTGATCAGGAGGCAGATCGGCCGGGTCGCGCAGGTCCCGCTCCAGAAGCTCCCACATGTCATCGCTAACTACACGCCTGGCCTTCAGCACCAGATTATTCCACAGGGCCATGTCTATACCCCCACCTGACTACTTGGCGCGGAACAGCAGCGCCGTCTCACCGATAAGGATTAAATCGCCATCTTCGAGCAGCCTCGCCTCCAAAATCGGATCGCCGTTGACAAGCGTACCGTTGGCGCTGCCCAGATCGGTGAGCACGTAACCCTGGCTGGTCTTCTCGATCTGGGCGTGGGGGCGCGAGACAGACCGATCCTGAAGAGCAATATCCCACGAGGCGCGAGCTGTTGCCCGCCCAATCACGGCTTTGTCCACCGTGAGAGGGATGACGCGACCTTCCTGAGGGCCGCTGCTGACGATCAGGCGATCGCCTTGAGCGGTAACCGGGACGATAAAGGTATCTTTCAGGTCCTCCGCCTCACCCACATCCAGGTCGACATTCCTATCTGTGAGGCGAAAGGTCAGATCTACTTTGTAGAGGGTGATAACATCACTATCCCTGAGCTCGGTGGGGCCTTCAATCAGGGTTCCATTAACCTTGGTGCCGTTTAGGCTGCCCAGGTCCGAGATGACAAAGTGGCCTTCGCGCCATTCGAGCAGTGCGTGACGGCGTGAGACGTGCTCGCTGGCTACATGGACCTTATTTCCCGGATCGCGCCCGACCTGGGCAGTATCGCCTTCTCTCAGGGTGATGCGCTGTTTGCCATTGGTATCTGTCCACCACAGCATGGCGCGGATTGGTTTTTCGTCTGTGGCGACCATCCCCCACTCCTTCTCAAGCCAGGTAAGGCATCTCAATCGGCTCGGGCTGCGGTTTGCAAATGCCACACCACACCGCGTCGGCCACCACGATTGACTTAGGCACCTGGTCCTTGCTAACGTAAACCGTGACGATGTAGTTCATCTTCTGGATATGTTCCTGGCATACCGCCCGCCCGCAAAAGCGGCAAATGGCCTGAGCCGGCATCTCGCAGCGAATGCAGTTCATCGAAGATTCTCCTGAATAGGCACTCCACCGAATGTTACAAGGCAGTTTCAGCCTGACAATGGTATTGTAGATCAGGAGCACTGATGGACCAAGCCAGAACAAAGCGGACAAGGGGACCGCACACTCCCTTGACTCCCACACGCAAACATCCTACAATGGACTCAACTGGTCGGTGGTCCGACCAGTAGCGCGAAGGAGATGCTATGCCTGAGTTGCCCGAATGGACTGTACCAGCCAAACCTGCCGAACTGACTTACTCTCGCTTGATTGATGCTATCTTGGAGGGCACTTTCCCTGCTAACAGCGCCCTTCCTGCCGAGCGCCAGCTCGCCGAGATGCTGGGTGTGACACGTTCGACGCTGCGCGAAGCGCTACAGCGGCTGGCCACTGACGGGTGGATCGAGATTCAGCAGGGTCGGCGCACCCGTGTACGCGATATCTGGATTGAAGGGAACCTGAACGTGCTGGCTGCATTGGTGGAGCACCAGGCAGTGCTGCCCGACACCTTTGTTCCCCAGTTGCTCGATGTGCGCGGAGCGTTGGCCCCAGCATACACTCGCGCCGCGGTCCAGCACAATGCAGCACGGGTGGTGGCTCTGATCGATGCGTTGGTGGCCGACCTGGAAGACACGCCCGAATCCTTCGCTCATGTCGATTGGTTGCTGCATCATGGTCTGACCATTCTATCCACCAATCCTGTCTATACGCTGATGATCAACAGCTTTGCAGGTTTTTACGAGGACATGGCCCGCATGTACTTCAGCCTAGCAGAGTCGCGGCAAAACTCCCGCGAGTTCTATGCCGATCTGCGCATGGCAGCAGCGGCAGGGGACACACAGGCAGCGGGCAAAGTCGTCGACAGGGTGATGCAGCACAGCATCGCCTTGTGGCACAAGGCAACCAGTCAGACGACTCTGGACCGCTGAAAGGGGACATCGAATGCGACGGTGGAACGGCTGGGGCGACGACAGCATCACATATCCTGTGCCAGCAGGAGCGCTGGCGTGGCTGGCCAACGAGATCGGAGAGGGGCAGCCACCCTCGGACGCAATGCTAGAACAGGTAGTGCGATCAGTGCCAGAAGCTGGCATCCCTGCCCACCCACTGATCAGCACTGACGCCGAGGATAGAGTACGACACGCCCGCGGTCAATCACTGCCTGACTGGGTAGCAATGCGTTGGGGGCGGATCGGAACGTTTCCGGCAGGCGTGGCCTATCCTTCAAGCGAAGAAGACCTGCAAGCGTTGTTCGACTACGCTCGTCAGCACAGCGTTGCACTGATCCCCTACGGTGGGGGGACGAGTGTTGTGGGGCATGTCAATCCGGAGGCAGGACGACCAGCGGTGACGGTCGATCTGTCTCGCATGTGCCAGCTGTTTGACCTAGATCGGACCAGCCACCTAGCGACGTTTGGGGCAGGCATTCGCGGGCCGCATCTGGAAGCCGCGTTGCGGGCACACGGCGTTACGCTGGGCCACTTCCCACAGTCGTGGGAATACTCGACGTTGGGCGGCTGGGTCGCCACACGGTCCAGTGGGCAGCAGTCGCTCTATTATGGGCGCATTGAGCATCTGTTCGCTGGCGGGCGACTGGTCGCGCCAGCGGGCACGCTCGACCTGCCGTGTCACCCGGCCAGCGCCGCTGGCCCCGATCTGCGAGAGATGGTCTTGGGGTCGGAAGGGCGCATGGGCATCATCAGCCGGGCAACGGTGCGCATTTCCCCCTTGCCGGAGTGCGAACAGTTCTACGGAGTCTTCTTCCCAGGCTGGGAGCAGGCTGTCCAGGCTGCCCGCGAGATGGTCCAGGCGCGGCTGGTGCTGTCTATGCTGCGGCTGAGCAATGGCGCAGAGACTGAGGCAACGCTGACATTGGCCGGACACGAGGGTTTGGTCAACTTGGCACACCAAGGACTAAGTGCGCTCGGCTATCGGCGCCCGGACAAGTGTATGTTGATCTTCGGCGCAACAGGCAGCCAGGAAACGGTCCATAGTAATCGGCGGGCCGCGATCGGGATCGCCCGACGGCATGGTGGGGTATATGTTGGACAGTATATGGGCAAGATGTGGCGCAAGAGTCGCTTTCTATCGCCCTACCTCCGCAACACGCTGTGGGAGCACGGCTACACGGTCGATACCCTAGAGACTATCGTTCCCTGGGATGACGTGATCCGCACGGCCAGGGCCATACTTGACAGTATTCCAAATGCCCTGGCCCGCACAGGTGGGCGAGTCTATGCCTTTGCTCACCTCTCCCACCTGTATCCAACTGGAGCCAGCATCTATGTAACCTACCTGGGCCGAGTGCTGACCGACCCTGACCAGATGATCGACCTATGGTGGCGGATGAAACGCGCAGCCAGTGAGGTGATTGTGGCGCACGGCGGCACGATCAGCCACCAGCATGGCGTGGGCACCGACCATGCGCCATTTTTGGAGGCCGAGAAAGGAGCACTCGGTATGGCGCTGATTCGCGACGTTGCCAGACGCTGCGATCCAGATGGCATTCTGAACCCTGGCAAGCTGTTCGATGCCGCCCCGCCTCGGTATGCGCTTGGGGAGGGTGGCAAGCAGGAGTAATCAGCAAGGAGCGGGGGCTATGTTATATGGCGCGCCAGATCGGAACACAGCCTGGTCCCGTCTTAGCGATGCCTGGGATTTGATTATCATAGGGGGCGGGATTACCGGGGCAGGAATTTTGCGCGAGGGTGTGCGGGTTGGCCTGCGTGTGCTGTTGCTGGAGCAGAATGACTTTGCCTCCGGCACATCCAGTCGCTCGTCCAAGATGGTTCACGGTGGGTTGCGCTACCTGAACAACTTGCAGTTTCGGCTGACTTGGCAATCGGTCCGTGAACGTCAGACGCTGCTGAAGGAAGGCTCAGGGCTGATTGAACCACTACCGTTCATCTTCCCAACCTATCAACACGACAGAATACCTGGTTGGATGATGGAAACCGGGCTGAGGATGTACAGTTGGATGGGCGGCCGGTGGCACATGTACGAGACGTTGGACCCCATGCAGGTTCAGATGATGTCTCCTGGGCTGTCGGGGGACCAATTAACAGGCGGCTTTCGCTTCTACGATGCCCAGACTGACGATGCCCGGCTGGTCCTGCGGGTGCTGCGCGAGGGCGTGGCAACCGGACGTGCGATAGCGATCAACTACGCCCAAGCTGAGCGGCTATTAAGAGATGAACAGGGCCAGGTATGCGGCGTGGTAGTGCGTGACCATACCACGGGTCGTATACACGAAACCCGGGCGTCGGCAGTGGTCAATGCAACCGGAGCTTGGGTCGATCGTCTGCGGGAGGAGGTCGGGGCCGGGCCGCGTATCCGACCGTTGCGCGGGAGTCACCTGATCTTTGCCCAGCATCGCTTTCCAACCTTCCAGGCGGTGACTTTTCCACACCCTGACGACGGGCGTCCGGTATTCGCCTTCCCCTGGGAGGGAATCACTCTGCTGGGTACAACTGACCTCGATCACTTGCAAAGTCTGGACGAGGAGCCGACCATCACCACAGAGGAGAGCGCTTATCTGCTGCGCGCAGTGCAGGCGCATTTCCCCAGCCTGAACTTGAGTGAGAAGGATGTGCTGGCGACGTTCGCCGGGGTGCGCCCCGTGGTGCGCAGCAAGCATGAGAAAACGGATCCCTCCAAGGAAAGCCGCGAGCACGTCCTATGGAATGAGGCAGGGCTGCTGAGCGTGACGGGCGGCAAGCTGACGACCTTCCGGTGCATCGCGCTGGACGCGCTGAAAGCGCTCCGTGGACAGCTTCCCAGAATGGCCCCAGTGGATGCGAACCTCAGTGCACTCGACCCGACTCCCCCCATCGATGAGCCGCTGCACGGCTTCACACCGCGCGAGGCGCTTCGACTGTCAGCGCGCTATGGAGTCGAGATTCTGGACTTCGCACGTGAGAGGCCGGAGTTCGAGCGGGATACCCTCGGTGGCCTGCCGATCCACGGGCTGGAACTACGCTGGGCTGCCCGGCAAGAAGCGGTGATCCACCTAGACGATCTGTTGCTGCGTAGGGTGCGGCTGGGCCTGATCGCGCCGGGTGGCGGGCAGCGATTCCTGCCGCGTATCCGCGTCCTGGTTCAGGAGGAACTGGGCTGGGACGATGTCCGCTGGGAGGAAGAGGTCGCCAGATATGTGGAACGCTGGCAGGCCTACTATGGACCACCTGATATAACCAGACATTGGTTGCCAAGCGCAGAGGTGAATCCAGACTCCCTGGCTTGTCCGGGTCTGGTGCAATCAGCGTGAAGCTATTGGGGGAGAATTATCTCCGAACTGCCCTTCCAGAGCAGGCACGGTTGGGGCAGGCAACATGCCTGCCCCAATGCTTTTGGGTCGCTGTGGAAAAGATCACACACCCTCACTTTGCAAAGAATCCCCAGACAAGCGCTCAGGCTGACAGTAACTGTCAAACCACTTCACCATCTCAGTGAGACGGACAATACGGTGTTCTGGCTCGCCACTGCGTGACAGTTCGTGCCCATCGCGGGGAAAACGAAGCATCTTGACCGGGGCTTTGCCGCTGCGTCGCACGAAGGCGAATAGCTGCTCTGCCTGCTCGATAGGGACGCGGAAGTCGTTGTCACTGGCCAGGATAAGCAGCGGAGTGGTGATTTTGTGGGCGTGAGCCAACGGCGAGTGCTCCCACAGGCGCTGTGGGTCCTCCCACGGCTCGACATCGTACTCATAGCTGATCAGCGAGGGAACATCGCTGGTGCCGTAGAAGCTGATCAGGTTGTAGACGCCGCGCTGGGCCACGGCGCACTTGAAGCGATCGGTGTGACCGACTATCCAGGCTGTCATGTAACCACCGTAGGACCCGCCAGTGACAGCCATGCGTTCCTTATCGACGAAACCTTTGTCCAACAAGGCATCGATCCCGGTCATGAGGTCAGCGAAAGCCACATCACCCCAGGCTCCATGCAGATCGTCACGGAACTGCTGGCCATAGCCATCAGCGCCGCGCGGATTGGCATAAAAGACGACGTAGCCGCAGGCAGCATGGAACTGCCATTCGTGCCACATAGACCGCGTGGCTGGCCCCCACATGACATGCGGCCCACCGTGGATATTGAAAGCCAGCGGATAGGTCTTACCCTCTTCATATCCTACAGGTAGGATGTACCACCCTTGTAGTTGCTGTCCATCTGGAGCGGTATAACGCAGCTCATGGGTGGGTTGGACAATGACTTCGTTCAGAAACTTTGTATTGACACTGGTGAGTGGAATTGGCTCATCGGCGCCGGGGGCCTGCCAGAACAGTTCAGGTGGGCTGAGCGGTGTGCTGGCGGCAAAGGCAATTCCTCCATCTGGCCCAGTGTCCATGTACTGGATATCCATCTTGCCAGACACGACTCTTTCGACTGGCCCGCCCTGAGGTGAGACGGCGTAAATCTCGCAGGCGCCCCAACTGTTGGCGCTAAAAACCAGGGTGTTGCCATCCCGCGCCCACTCAAAGCTGACCAGCGAGCGGTCAAACTCACGTGTCAGGTCGCGCGGCTCGCCGCCGTCTGCTGGAATGACAGCCAGGAGCGCCTGGGCAGCAGCCATATTCTCAACCGGCGTGCGCAGATAGGCAATCCAGCGGCCATCGGGTGACGGCAAGGGGTGTATATCAGAGTGGCTCTCGTCAGTGAGCTGCTCGATGACGCCATCGGCAAGGCGGATGCGATACAAAGTGCTCAAGCGCCACGGCTCATCGTGCTCTGGATCGAGAGTGCGTGCAGTGAGGATGTACTGGCCATCGGGCATCCACTCGACTGCTGTGTGGTCGGCATCAATGTCCGTCAGGCGGCGCGGCTTGGCCTCGCCTTCCTCAAGGCCCTCGGCGACCGATATGAGGTACACCTGGGTGTAGCGGTCATCGCGATAGCTGGTCCCCTCACGGTAAGGAATTCGCAGCAGTGGGCGCGGGTCCCAGCGCTTTTTCTCCTCATACTCTTTGCGCTCCTTGCGTTGTTTGCTCTCGAACTGGTCGGTGGGCGGCTCTTCCTTTTCGCCCCGATCTTCTTGGGCACGTTCTTCAGCACTCATAGGGGCCAGGAAAGCCACAAACTTCCCATCTGGCGACCAGGCAGGGTTAGTTGCGCCATTGGGTAGATTGGTCAAGGCGCGAGCTTCCCCGCCGGGCGTGCCGATCGGCAGCAGGTAGACCTGCGGTTTCTCATTGCGAGCCGACACAAAGGCCAACGTTTGTCCATCTGGTGACCAACGAGGCTGGGAATCCTTCCCACCACGGGTCAGTTGGATGGGCTTCCCGCCATCGGTGGGGGCCAGCCAGATGTTGCGCTTGTAGCCGTTCTCCAACGCATCAACGGTCTGATGGACATAGGCTACCCACCGCCCGTCGGGGCTGACACGAACATCTTCAACATAGGCAATGCGATACAGGTCCTTGGCGACGATACGTCGCTTCTCCGTAATTTCGGCCAAGGCGTTGTCCTCCTTAACTCAGGGATGTTCTCTGGTAGTCTGCTTGCCACTGATCATGCCACAGAACATCGGGCAAACACAATGGGCAACTGACCTACGTCCGGTGGATCGAACCACGCCAGGCGGTACAATCCATAAGCATGTCCTGTTGAGCGTGTTGCCTATCTTTGCCGATCAACCTGGAGGTGTAAGTTGATAGCCTTTCTGCAAACTGTCGGTTTCTCGGCGCTTCTAATCCTGATCTATATGACCGCGTTGTGGGTCGTTAGCCTGATCAGGAAGGATTCCAGCATCGCCGACATTTTCTGGGGGCTGGGATTTGTCTTGGTTGGCTGGCTATCGTTCCTGCTGAGTGATGGCTTTTTACTGCGTAAAGTGCTGATCGTCAGCCTGGTTACGGTATGGGGATTGCGGCTATCGATCCACATTCTGATCCGCAATTGGGGCCGTGGGGAGGACTTCCGCTACCGCCAGTGGCGTGAGGAGCACGGAGCACGCTGGTGGTGGCGGAGTCTGTTCCAGGTTTTCTGGCTGCAAGGCGCGATTATGCTGGTTGTGTCGGCTCCAATACTGGGGGCCCAACTGCTCGGCGATCCCTCCCGCCTGACGATCTTGGATGTGGTCGGAACCATGGTTTGGGCTGTAGGTTTCTTCTTTGAGGCAGTCGGTGATTGGCAGCTCACCCGCTTCAAGAGCGATCCGGCCAACGCAGGCAAGCTTTTGACGACAGGGCTGTGGGCCACCACCCGCCATCCCAATTATTTTGGCGATGCAGTCGTATGGTGGGGGCATTACCTGATCGCTGCAGCAGGCGGCGGGTTTTGGTTGATCTTCAGTCCGATTCTGATGACTTTTCTGCTGGCGCGCGTGTCAGGTGTCAATATGCTGGAGAAAACGCTGTCTCAGACCAAACCCGGCTATGAGGATTACATAGCCCGTACCAGTGCTTTCGTGCCCTGGTTCCCACGTAGAAAGCACAAGCTGCGCTGACGCTCCAGCAAGAGTTCGTGAGTTAAAAGGAAATGTTGGCAGTGAGGTGCGGGCAGCAATCAAATAGCCATACGAGCAACCACCCGTCAGCCGCTATTCCGCTGGGGCATGTGAAAGGTCAATCCGCTTTCAGCCGCCACCTTCAGCACGTAGTCACGAGCCGCAGGGTAGTCCTCTTGCGGCAAGTGCTCCAGGATCAGTGGCACATTGCCAGGCAGACGGCTGAGTTCTTCAAGAAAGACTCTGTAGTCCAACGCACCCAGGCCGGGTCGCACTTCCTCCAGATGGACCGTGAGTTGCTCGCGCATCAGGATATCCTTGCCGTGACAGGAAACAATCCACGGTCCCAGCCGTGAGAAGCACTCTCGCAGAAATCCAGCATTATCGTAGTAGCGTGCTGGGCAATGGATCATGTTCACTGGATCCAGATGAACGCCGAACATGGGCCGGTCGATAGCGTCGATCAGCCGTAAGTAGCATGCAGGGCTGTCGGGGATCGCCCAAGGCATCGGTTCAAGGGTGTATCGCGCTCTTCTCGGCTTGACAGCATCGATGATGTGGCGCACGTTGTACACTGTCAACTCGAAGGCTTCTTCAGATAGATTGTGAGGGTGCGGACCGGCCCAGTTTGTTGGGTGAAACGACCCGGCGATGTTCACACAACACAGCGCACCTATCTCATCGGCCAGCGCCAGCGCTTGGACGTTGGCCTCCAGGTGGGCTGCCCGGCGATCTGGCTCGGGATCGAGCAGGTTGTTCCATACACCCACCTCCGCCAGCGCCACATCATACTGAGCAAAAGCCTCACGGATGGCCCGAATGCGCTCTGGCTGACTGAGGGAGACCGGCGGGCAGATCGCTGCCGAGTACCCGGCCTCGGCGTAGGCCCGTGCGACAGCCTCAGGATCATCGGTGGGCGCATCGAGAGGGATGCCCAGTCTCATGGCTCAACCTTTCCGGTGAGTGCCAACCATCTCGTCACGGCGTTATTCCTATTGGTCCGGGATAACATGCCAAAGTAGATGCATCGAAGCCATTCATGGACGACGTTCCAGGTCATCCAACAGCACCTTCCCCAATCAGGCTGTCAAAAATGCAAAAGCACGGGCAGGATTGGTAACGGTGATGAGGTGCAGGGTGCTCTCTGGTACTCCCCGTTCGCGCAGAGCGGGCAGAAATTCCTCTACCAGGGCCGTGAAGCCCCTGAAACCACCTTCGGGCCGACCACCAGCTCGGCCTGGTTGGTAGTAGCCGGCATCGTGGGACAGCAAGATATGCTCCGCAAAACCCGCTTCGATCAGCGCTAAGGTATAATCGGCCAGCGCATTCTGATCCTGTCCCCCCGCGCCCACCGCATCAAACTCTACGTAAGCTCCGCGCTGTGCCGCTTCGAGGTGGATGGATGCGTCAGGCTCAGTGTGGGCATGCACCCAGATAAATCGCCTCAGGTCGAGGCCCGCACCCTCCAGAATGTCCATCTCGCGCCGGGCAAGCGCTCCGCCGACAGTGTGGCTGGCGACCACTGCGCCAGTCTGGCGACTGGCCAATGCTGCTGCTTCAAGGTTCCGGACTTCGAGCGGTGAGGGACCATCATCGCTCAAGGCGATCTTGATAAAGCCTGCGCGGAGGTCTGTGCCGTCCATGCCCTCTGTGAGGTCACGAATCCACCGGTCAGAAAGCTCCCCGGCGTCCATCTGGCGCAGAGAATCGGGGATAAACGCATCGCGATACACCCCTGTTGGTGCGATCAGATGGATAGGCGTGATCCCCGCCAAACGCCTGAGCACTTCAACATTCCGTCCTACGCCAACCGTCGAGCACTCCACAAGGGCCATGACGCCGACCGCGTAGGCTGCCTCCAGGTAAGCCCCCATCACCTGGGCGACCGCCTCAGCATCCGAGCGGGCGTAGTCAGGGACATGCGGCCCGCGCAGATCGGTGAAAAGGTGTTCGTGGGGTAAAATCAGCCCCAAGCTGTGGATATCCACAGGGCCTCTGATAGTCTGTACCTGAGTCGTGGCCATGTGCCTCTGCTCCGTCAAGATAGTCTGCCACGCCGAGTGCCTGCGTGGGCTTCCCTGATTAAGTGGCTGCTCCTCTTTGTCTGACTGCCAGGGAGCAAGCTGGCAGACCTGCTACTGGAGTGGAATAGCTAGATTGTCCCACCTGAGACTGGGCGATCTGTTTCAGACAGCCGCCGCACGCCTGCGCGTGAACGGCAGTTCCCCTCTCTCCCATGACACTAATAACGGCACCGCGTTGAAGATCGATGAATACGTTCCAGTGATCAATCCTATCAGCAAGATCGTAATGAACTGACGAATTGTCTCTCCACCAAACAGCAAGATGGCGATCATCACAAACACAGCGTTGAGCTGCGTAGCCAGCGAACGGTGCAACGTTTCCAACACCGAGCGGTTGACCACCAGCTCGTAAGGCTCGTGACGGTACTTGGGCAGATTCTCGCGAATGCGGTCGAACACGACGATCTTGTCCTGGACAGAGTAACCTACCACCGTCAGCACGGCGGTCAGGAACAGGGCATCGACTTCCCACTTGAAGATCAGGCCCAAGATCGACATTACCCCCATCACCACCAGCACGTCATGAATCATGGCCAGGATGGCACTGGCTCCGTAGCGAATGGCGTGCGGGACCTTGCGGAAAGCAACCCAGATGAAGATCAGGATGGCGACACCAGCAGCCAGCACAGCAAAGATCGCAGCTTGGGTTACTTCGCTGCCGATGCTGGGCGCTACCACGTCCAGAATGGACTGGCTCTCGTCAATTGGCGCAACGTTGGCTGCCAGCGCAGCCTTGAGCGCCACCTGCTCATCTGCGGTGAGGTTCCCAGCGCGTATTTGCCAGCGATTGTCAGCAGGGTTGCCGAGTTGCTGGATGATCGGATCATCCTGTCCAAACTCGGTGTAAACCTCGCGGATAGCTGTCTCGGTGGCCTGGCCCTCGAACGTCACTACATATAGGCTGCCCCCCCGGAAGTCAATACTGAGCTGGACTGGGCTGCCGAACGCAATGACCGAATAGATCATGGCAGCGATTCCTGGGAGGATGACCGCAGCCGAGATCAGGTAGTATAGTTTGCGTCGTTGCACAAAGTTGGAAAACATGTCGCTCTCCCTCTATAACCCCAACAGCCAGCGCCGCTTGGCAACCACCTCGTCGCTTACAGGTATCAGGATAAAGTGTAAGAAAGTGCGGGTGACCGTCACTGCAGTAAAGAGGTTGAGCAGCAGGCCAAGTGCCAGCGTCACCGCGAAGCCGCGCACTGCGTTGGCCCCAAAGCTCGTCCCAAACAGAAACAGAATGGCACACAGAATCAGGGTCGAGAGATTCGAGAGACTGATCGAGGTCCAGGCACGATCAAACCCAGCTTCCACTGCCAGGTTGATGCGCCGTCCAGCCCGAATCTCTTCCTTCATGCGCTCAAAGATCAGAATGTTGCCATCGACCGCTGTGCCAACTGAGATCAGGAAACCAGTAATAGCAGGCAGCGTCATTGTCACTGGCACTAGCTTAAAGACCATCAGGTTCAGTAGCGCAAAGATGATGAGCGCCAGTGTGGCAGCGATTCCAGGAATGCGGTAGTAGACCAGCATGAAAATCAGCACAACCGCAATGCCAATGATCCCAGCACGGATGCTCTTCTCGATCGAGATCTGGCCCAGAGTCGGCCCCACTGTGCTGGTCGAGTCGACCTTGAGCGGAACAGGCAGCGCTCCATATCGGAGTTGCGTCGCCAGACGTGAAGCCTCCTCAAACGTGAACCTACCGCGGATGATGCCTCCACCCGTCGTAATTGGCTCCTCGATCTGAGGCGCGGAAAGAAGCACGCCATCCAGCACAATGCCCAGAACCTCATTCACGTGGGCCGTCGTGTAGTCAGAAAATAGCTGCTTCCCTGCATCCGTCAGCGTAAACGACACGACCGCACTACCTGTCTGTGGATCGCGTGTAACGTCTGCAGTTTCTAGAATCTCGCCAGTGAATACGGTGTGATAAACTACCTCAGATGGCGTTTCCCCAGAGGTAGCTTCCCCGTTGCCAGTCTCTTCTGCTGACGGCTGTTGGTAATCAGTAAGGATCAGAGTGCCAGGCTGTGGCGGCAAAGACATGCCAAACTCGACAAATTCCAACAGCGCCGTCTGCCGGATCAGGCTGACGGCGCTGTCCGGATCCTCGTATCCGGGCAGCTCGACGATCAGGCGGCGCTCCCCTTGAAGCTGGACAACTGGCTCCAGCGCTCCCAGGCTGTCGATGCGGCTCTCAATGATGCGCCGCACTTCGTCCATTGCGCCCGGCGCCGGGTCTTGCCCATCGGGGAGGTCAGCCTCAAGCAGTATTTTGACGCCTCCTGCCAGGTCAAGACCCTGCCGAATCTCAATCTGCCGCTTGATGTCGTCTACGCCATCTCCATTTAAATCGAGATGGATGCCTGGGTTACTCGGCAGGCTAACCCATATGGCCAGGGCTGTGAGCAACGCAATGATCACCAGCCAGGTCACGTGGCGGCTGGGCCGCAGAATGACGAGCAGCGCCAATCCCAGAAAGGTCGCTGCGATCCAAATTATCAGGAACAGGTCCACAAACATGCTCCTCACCAGCAGAGTCGCGCAATCCATGCCGGACGCGCGCGGTATCTTAACGCTGGAGAATAAGGGTTGTCAAAATCCCCATTGGCACGCCGAGGCAATCGTATCCGGGCCTGAGGTGGCGTGTGACAACCGCGTTGAATGACCGCTTGACTTAGGTCTCCTCAATGATCTCGTAACCATGTGTGACAGGCACACCCAGCTTCAGCGTGGCCGACACTGAACAATATTTCTCGTCAGACAGTGCAATGGCATCCGACACAGCCTTCTCAGACAGACCCTGTCCTCTGACGATGTAGTGCACATGGAAATGCTGGAACGTCCAGGGAGGTTCAGGGTGTTGCTCAGCCGTCACGCGAACTTCCAGACTGGTTAGCTTTTGCCGCTTCTTTTGCAAGATGCCAACCACATCAACAGCTGTGCAGCTACCGAGCGCCAACAGAAGCAATTCGGATGGTTTAACGCCAATCTTCCCATCTTCACCAGGCACCGAGATCACGACAGAGTGGTTGGTGCTGTCAATGCCTACAAAACGCTTCTCATCAAGCCATTTGACTGTTGCTTGGGCCACAGTATCTCTCCTGGGAACACTCTGAATGGTTGCCGCTGTAGAGGAGCAAAACAAGCACTTCTATCTGAGATGCAATCAGACTGGCGTTGGTTGCAGCGGCCAGTGCTATCGAGAGGAATGAGGGTTTACTCAAATATGGTGCATCCCGATCACGACCTGCCCCAGGCTGAGGCCCCCGTCATTCGCCGGCACCAGTCTGTGCGACAATACTTCGAAGCCTGCTGCTCGCAGCCTCTCCCGCGCCAAACGTAGCATCAACCGATTCTGAAACACTCCCCCAGAAAGGACCACGGCGTGCAGGCCAGTGCGGTCACGAGCCTGCCGTGCTGCCTGTACAACTATCTCGGCTACTGTCACGTGGAATGCCCCTGCGATTTCCTCGATGGGGCGTCCTGCCTCCATATCGTCCACGATGGCTGCCAGCATATCACCGATCCGAATCACGCCGCCAGTATCGATTGTGAATGGATAAGGTGAAGACCTGGCCACATCAGCCCGACGCGCCGCCAACTCCAGCGCGATGGCAGCCTGCGCCTCAAATGTGACAACCGGGCACACGCCCACCAGAGCTGATACGGCATCGAACAGGCGTCCGCAACTGGAAGTCAGAGGTGTGTTGATCGACTGCCTCACCTGCTGTTCAACAATCCGACGCTCCTGCAAGGGGAAGCAGGTTAGCGTGGGCACATCGGGAATAGAGCCAAGGGTCGATAGCAGATACCCCCACGCGATGCGGTATGGCCGCCGGATTGCGGTTTCGCCGCCGGGCAACGGCAGATACTCAAGATGTGCTGCCCGCCTGTAGCCCTCCACGCTGGCGATCAGCACTTCTCCACCCCAGATAGCGCCATCTTCCCCGTAGCCAGTGCCGTCCAGCACCACGCCGATCACCGGACCGACGCGCCCATGCTCGGCCAAGCACGCCGCAACGTGGGCATGGTGATGCTGCACGGCAACCCGCCGCAAGTTGCGTTCAGCTGCCAATTCTTGGGCAAGGCGGGTGGTCAGGTAGGCTGGATGCATATCGTGAACGACGACCTGCGGTGTGACTTTGAATAGCCCTGTGAGATGATCGAGTACCTGCCGGACATAATCCAGCGTCTCAAGCGAGTCCACTTCGCCGATGTGCTGACTTAGAAAGGCATCGTTATCGCGCAGCAGGCAGAGCGTGCTCTTCATCTCCGCGCCGATCCCAAGAATGTGCTGCTCAGTTCGCCAGGGCAGCCGGACAGGATAAGGCGCATCGCCGCGGGAGCGCCGGAGCGGCTGCCGGGCGGCATCCCGTTCGCCAGCAAAACGATCGACCCACCACACAGCGTCGTCGCAGCGCATATGGATCGGCCTGTTATTTAGCAGGAAGGCATCCGCGATTGCCCCTAGCCTCGTCAGCGCTTCATGATCGTCGGCAATCACTGGCATCTCACTAAGATTGCCACTCGTCATGACGAGCGGCACCCCCACATCTCGTAGGAGAATGTGGTGCAGTGGAGTGCAAGGCAACATAACGCCAAGCATGGGATTATTGGGCGCGACATTGGGGGCAACGGTCGACCCCTCACGGCGATAAAGAAGCACAATCGGCGCGCTAGCGCCTGCAAGCAGGGCTTCCTCATCCGGGTTGACCTCGCAATGTCTCCGGACATCGTCGAGCACAGCCATCATGACAGCGAAAGGCTTATCTGGACGTGCCTTGCGCTCACGCAGCTTCGCGACTGCCTCGCAGTTAGTGGCATCGCATGCCAGATGGAAGCCGCCCAGCCCTTTGATCGCCACAATGTGACCCGCCTGCAACAATGCCGCTGCCCGGGCCACGTCATCTTGATACCGGCCAGAGTCGATGCTGGAGAGCACCGCCTGACTGCCTATCAACCTGACCTGAGGGCCGCATACCGGGCAGGCGTTGGGCTGAGCGTGGAAACGGCGGTTAAGTGGATCAGTGTACTCAGCCTGACATTCCGGGCACATGACGAACTGCCGCATAGTCGTCATGGGGCGGTCATAAGGCATGGCCTGGATGATGGTGTAACGCGGCCCACAGTTGGTGCAGTTAGTGAACGGATAGCGATAACGACGGTTTGCCGGATCGAATATCTCGGCCAGACAATCAGCGCAGGTAGCTACATCTGGAGAGACCAAGGACGTGCCAGAGTCGGCCTCACTGTGCCGGATGACAAACACAGACTCTTCACCATCTGAGGGAATGCTGATGCTGGTCACCTGGTCAATCCGCGCCAGAGGGGGGGCCTCGACCACAAGTGCAGCCTGAAACGCCTCAACTGCGCTGTGCTGACCCTGTACCTCAATGTCTACCCCGGATGACGAGTTCAACACCCACCCCGACAGGCCGTGTCGCACAGCCAACCCGTAGATGAAAGGCCGGAATCCTACCCCCTGCACCACGCCATCGACATGGATATGCCGCCGCTCAATCGCGTGGTAGGTCTTGATGTGCTCGGTCTCAACCATAGGCGCGCCTGCTACTCGGTGCTGCGGGGTGCGTTTCATAAACGTGATACAATACTCTAGTATACACGTGAACTCCGCCCGGATCACGGATGGCTGGATTGAGATTGAGGTGGATGGTTTCAGCATGGGCATCCGGCTGGATTGGGATATTGAGTCAGAGAACGACCAGGCCGAAGTCGGTGAAGACCCACAAGCCCGCGCAAGTCGGGTGCAAGTTCGGCGGTATTGGCTCTATGCGCTGGGTGTTGTCCTGCTGCTCATTGCACTTGCAAGTGGGGGAATCACCCACCGCCTCCAACAGGTTGACGAGCAGATTACTTCTGACCTGGAAGTTGCAGTCGCTGCTGAGACGCTTGCCTTACGTATTGGCGATCGGCAGGCGTTCCTTGCCGCCCAGGCTGACGAGGGTGAATGGCTACGAATACAGAGCGATACCTTCGATGAATATCAGGCTCTGGGCGAGCGTATTACGACCAGCGGTGAGGTTCTCGACTGGTCTATTGAGGGTGACCTGGCCCGTGTCACACTGCGCGAGACGCTCGATGAGCAGCCATATCGAGTGGTGTGGTTCTACGAACGGCGTGATGGCATTTGGGTTCACATCCCATCGCGTCCAGACTTCTGGGGGGAGCAGCTCAGTGTCAGGTCGACTCATCTTGATATAGCTTACCGCACCGTAGACCAACCGCTGATTGACCATCTAGTGCCGCAGATGGATGCATGGTGGGAGATAGCCTGGCATCTCACTGACTCTGATCCGGGCCTGCTGCCCCGACCCCGCATCCAGATCGTCTACAACCCCCTGGTTCCATTGGGCTGGGCAGCCTACGACTCATGGACGCTCCTCATCCCATCGCCGCTGCTGAATCGGGTGCCTGAGGATGGTAGCGTGGATGCTGGACTGCTACGCGACGTCGCTGGCCTGATCGCCGAACGGATGGCCGAAACGAAGCTGGCTGGCTGTGACAGCTCCGCCCGTCCAGACTCCGATCTGCTCTGGATGCAGGATGAGCTGGCAACCTGGCTTCGTTCTCACCTGGACTACTCGGCCCCGCCATCAGGCTTCCTAAAGCCTCTGGCCGCATCATATGGGCTGGGCTTTGTGCCCACCCTGAGTGAGGCCATCTGCCACAACAATCAGATCGTGCCTGTGGTTCAGTCCCTGACGGGCATTTCTGCCCGCGATTTGGCGGTAGCGTGGGACAACTATTTTGAGTACCGTCTGCGTGCCGAATCGCGACTTTTCAGCCAGGGTCTGGTCATGGAAGCCAATCTGCTGTTCCGGGACCCAGAGAGCTTCCGCTGGAGCTCCCCTGTCGATGATTTCCCCACCGAGCGTCGTGCCGTTGCAGAGTCGATCCGCGTACTTGGGGTGCAGCGAGTTGGGGATATTTTCCTGGCCAAGGTGCACTTTACAAGCTCTGATCTCCTGGAAGGAACAGGCACCGACCTGATCGTGTATGAGCCGTTCCGATTAGCGGGCGACCGCTGGGTGCATACTGCCCTGTCGCTGGCCGATTGGGGTGAATCGTCCGAGACATCCAGCCAGCATTTTACGCTCACCTGCTACGATCTGGATGCGCCGCTTACTCAGGATCTCCTTTCTTTTCTGGAGAGTGTGTTCGAACAAGCCACTGCTGACTTAGCCATCGAGTTCGAGGGGATGCCCACCTACTACGTTTCCGTGACACCGCTCGATCCGCTGGAGTACCTTGCTGAGCAGTCCGTTTCCCAAGAAGGCATTTTCATCCCGGTGCTCTCACCCTACGCCGCAGTCCACCAGACGGATGTCAACCCCAGAGACTACATTCGCCTACACACTGCCCACCTGCTGGTTCAGAACCTGGTCACAAGCCAGATAGAGGAGTTCCCGCAAAGCCATCCACTGGCCCGGGCTTTTGTGCGCTGGGAGCTTGAGAGAAACGGCGTTCTGGAAGCAGCGTCCTCTGCGTCGTCTCAGGTGGACAATATCGATGAGCTGCCCACCCTTGAAAGCCTGTGGTCGGATGATCCGATCTACGCAGGCGCCGACTCCCAAGCTAGATACACAGCTGCTTTCATTCTGATCGATCTTCTGGTCGATACCTACGGTGTGGAAGCGCTCCATCCATTGCTCCGTAACCTGAGCCGGGCCAGCAACGTAGACGACTGGCTGTATCGGAGCTTGGGCATCCACACCCAAGATATTGAAGAGACCTGGCGGATGCGTTTGCTCCAGCCCCTCTCTGAACAGAGATGAGACCACTGCCCATCCTGGGGGCGACCTCTGTCAGTCCTTTTCGCGGGTCGACTCGACCAGTTCGATCAACACGCCGAAGGTGCTCTTGGGATGGACAAAGACAACCTTTTTCCCACCGTTGCCAATGGTTGGCTGCTCGTTAATGAGCTGTACTCCCCTCTCCTTCAAGTTGTCGATCATAGCCTGGAGATCATCCACCTCAAGGCAGAGGTGATGGATGCCAGGGCCACGATTTGCTAGGTAGCGAGCCACCCCGCTGGTCTCGCTGGTCGGCTTGAGCAGCTCAACCTCGCTGCCTCCGACAGGGAAGAAGGCCACAATCACTTCCTGCCCATCTATCTGTTCAATGTGTGCTAGTTCTAACCCCAGTACGTCGCGATAGAAAACCTGCGCCTCATCAATATCTGGTACAACGATGGCAATGTGGTCAATGCGTTTGACGGACAATGTGATACTCCTGGTTGACAGCGGGCAAGCACAACCCGCCCAAAATGGTAGACTTGATCAAGAAACGTGGCGTATCGTCTGTTCAGGCGTTTGACCAGAATACCTTCAGCGAAACATCTAGATGAACTGTGGTGGATGATATTCTCCGAACACACCCCGCAGCACGCGGCAAATCTCGCCGAGCGTCACGTCGTTCTCCACGCACTCGACAAATAGGGGCAGCAAGTTGTCTGTGCCGCGTGCAGCGCCTTCCAGCCGACCCAGCAACGCACTCACCCGCTCGCCATCGCGGGATGCCCGCAATTCAGCCAGCCGTGCCCGCTGCCAGGTCTCAATCGCTGGGTCAACCCGCATAATGTCCACAGGGTGCTGCTCATTCACGTGGAAGGCATTGACACCCACGATGATCTGCTCTCCCCTCTCGATAGCCTGTTGATATTGGTAAGCCGCCTCCTGAATCTCGCGGTTGACGAATCCTTGCTCAATGGCTGCCAACATGCCACCCATGTCATCGATCTGTCGGATGTAGTCCGCGGCTCGCGCCTCCAGCGCATCAGTCAGTGCCTCAATCACATAGGAACCAGCTAGCGGATCGATAGTATCGGCTACGCCCGACTCGTAGGCAATGATCTGCTGCGTGCGCAGCGCAACCTGAACTGCCTGTTCAGTGGGCAAAGCCAGCGCCTCGTCCATACTGTTGGTATGCAGCGATTGGGTCCCGCCCATCACGGCGGCCAGGGCCTGGAACGCCACGCGCACAATGTTGTTCTCTGGTTGCTGGGCTGTCAGTGTGCTGCCGCCTGTCTGGGTGTGAAAGCGCAGCATCCAGGCTTTGGGATTAGTGGCGCCGAATCGCTCGCGCATGATGCGCGCCCACAGCCGCCGCGCGGCCCGAAACTTGGCGACTTCCTCTAGGAAGTTATTGTGAGCGTTGAAGAAAAATGACAGTTGTTCACCAAACTCATCTATCTTCAACCCAGTATCCATGGCCGCCTGCACATAGGCAATGCCATTGGCTAGCGTGAAGGCGATCTCCTGGGCGGCAGTGCTCCCTGCCTCGCGAATATGATAGCCGCTGATGCTGATCGTATTCCACTTGGGCATGTGCCGGTGGCAGTAAGCAAACAGGTCGGTGATCAGTCGCATCGATGGCTGGGGGGGAAAGATGTACGTCCCACGTGCGATGTACTCCTTCAAGATGTCGTTCTGTACTGTGCCACGCAGCTCCCTCAGCTCCACACCCTGTCGCTTGCCCACCGCGATGTACATTGCCAACAGAATAGCGGCTGGGGCATTGATCGTCATCGACGTACTGACCTGGTTCAACGGGATGCCATCAAACAGTGCCGCCATGTCGCGCAGGGATGAGATGCTCACACCCACCTTGCCAACTTCTCCCAATGACATGGGATCATCGGCATCGTAGCCGATCTGTGTAGGCAGGTCAAAGGCAACGCTCAGGCCGCTCTGGCCCTGTTCCAGCAGGAATTTATAGCGCCGGTTGCTTTCCTCAGCCGTGGCGTAGCCAGCGTACTGGCGCATCGTCCAGAAGCGACCCCGGTACATGGTAGGTTGGATGCCGCGCGTGTAGGGATAGTCGCCGGGAAAACCGAGCAGCTTGAGATAGCGATCCGCATCGCCGTCGGTTGGGAGATATACCCGCTCTAGATCGATGCCGGACGAAGTGAGAAACTTGCCTTTCCGTTCCGGAAAGCGCTCAAGCGTCGGTTTGAGTGTATTCTCTTCCCAGCTCCGGTGTGCCTCGTTGAGAGTGGTCATGGTTCCTCATTTCAGGCTCTGGCATCTGAAATATGGTAGATCATGATAAACAAGACCATTGTCTGCTATAATTAGCTCATCGATCTCCATGTATTGTACCTTGACTCTCGCCCAACTAGGATGCAGGAGATGCCGTGTCAATAGACCGCTTTGGCCGCAACATCAACTATCTACGCATTTCCCTCACCGACCGCTGCAATTTGCGCTGCGTATACTGCATGCCGGAGCATATGACCTTTCATCCGTCGGCAGACCTGCTGCAGGATGATGAACTGATCGCGCTGTTCCGCTTGTTTGTTGAGCTTGGTTTCAGCAAATTCAGGTTGACAGGCGGTGAACCGACGGTGCGTGCCAACATTGTGGACCTGGTGTACCAGATGGCTCATACGCCTGGTGTGCGCGAGGTCTCGATGACAACCAATGGCGTTCTGCTCGCAAAGCTGGCGCACCCGCTGGCCAAAGCGGGTCTCAAGCGCTGCAACATCAGCCTTGACACGCTCGACACACAACACTTCCAGCGCATCACCCGCTGGGGCAGGCTGGAAGATGTGCTCCAAGGCATCCGTGCCGCCGAAGAAGCTGGCTTGCTGCCCATCAAGCTCAATAGCGTCATCGTGCGTGGCTTTAACGATGGGCAAGATGCAGTTGACCTGGCCAGGCTGACACTCGAGCACAGCTGGCAGGTGCGATACATTGAGATGATGCCGCTGGGCGAGGTATCCGACTTTCAGCGGTCACAGGTCGTCACCGAACAGGAACTGCGGGCCACTCTTGAGATGGAATATGGCCCACTGGTGCTGCTCAATGGAGGCAAACTTGATGGCGAGGCCCGCGTCTATCAAATCAGAGGGGCGCGTGGGACGCTGGGTTTCATTAGTTCCGTCACAACACCCTTCTGCGCAGCGTGCAACCGGGCCCGTCTGACTGCCGATGGGCGTCTGCGCCTGTGCCTGCTGCGTGAGAAGGAGATCGATCTGCTGACCGCACTGCGTGGCGGCGCGACAGTCGAAGACCTCAAGGCGATCATCCGCGACAGCATCTGGGTCAAGCCGTGGGGACATGGCTTGGTCCAGGATGTCATCGCCATGAATCGGAATATGTCTGAGATTGGCGGATGAGCTACTTCGTAGGCCAACCACCCAATTTGAGTCGAGTTTCGGTGGTTTGATGGCCCACTTTACCTGCGCTATAATCCCCCGCGCTTGATAATGATAAACTGACCGATCAGGACGGATGCGGTGCGAGTCTATATCCATATTGCGTTGTTCATTCTATCTGCGGCGCTGATCGCCGCCATACTACTTCAGAGCAGAGGGGGTGGTCTGGGTAGTCTGTTCGGCGGGGAAGGCCTGGCAGGTGGACAGTACAAGACCCGCCGTGGTCTGGAAAAGACACTGTTTCAGGTCACCATCGGCCTATCGGCTGCTTTCTTCGTGCTCGTGATCTTGGATGCCTTCCTGTTCGGCTGAGCAGTCCGATCAACCGGACCCCGATGCAAGCACCGGGCGATCCAGAGGTTTGGATGTCTACCATGACACCTCTTTATGGCCCGGTCACCAAATCAGTACGTCAAAGCTGCTATGGGTCTTGACCCCCACCTTTCGAGCATTGCGCCAGGCAGGAGCCACAGCAAGCGACTGCGCTGGCAGTTTGTTATCCTGGCCGCCGGCCTTTTAATGTCGGTCGGCGCAGGGCTGTTCTTCCTGCTGAACCGCAGCCCAGGAACCGGCGAGAGTCCGGCGCCAGATGTCCAGACCATCCAAATGGTCACCACGCAGGTTTTTAGTGAAGCCATCGTCGGTGAACCAAGGTTCGTCAATCCACTGCTGGCGACCTCTCAAGCCGACCGGGATCTCGTGGCTCTGATCTACTCTGGCCTGACACGCTTGGACAACTACGGTCAGCCTATCCCTGACCTCGCCCGTAGCTGGGATGTCAGCGCAGATGGGCTGACGTACACTTTTCATCTGCGTGACGACGTTACTTGGCATGATGGCCAGCCTTTCACGGCTCGTGATGTCGATTTCACGATGAGTCTGCTGCGTGCTCCGGACTTTCCTGGTCCGACAGACTTGGCCGTCTTCTGGCGCACTGTTGAGACCTACGTCATCGACGACTACACTGTCCGTTTTGTGCTCACTCAGCCTCTCAGCGCCTTCCCGGAGTACGCCGGCATCGGCATCCTGCCTGCGCACCTGCTGGCTGGCATCGCTCCTGGACGCCTTGCCACAGACTCTTTCAACCTGGCGCCAGTTGGCACCGGACAGATGCAGTGGATTTCCGCCGATGACGATAACCGTGTGGTGACCGTCAATCTGGCACCCTATCAGGGCTATTATGATCGGGGACGTAGAGTGCAGTTTGAGGGCATGGTGCTGCGTTTCTACCTCGATTCTGGGCAGGCGTTTCGTGCGCTCGCCCGACAAGACCCACCAACCCAGGCTTTCGGAGGGTTGACTTCTGGCCAGCTTGATGCCGTCCTTGCCAGCCCTAACCTGAATGTCTACTCGGCACGCCTGCCTGCCACTGCGATGATTCTCTTCAACCAGCAGGCCCCTGATCGGCTGCCCTTCTTCCAGCAGGAAGAGGTGCGGCGAGCGCTGGTCGCTGCGCTGGACCGCACCTCGCTTGTGAGCACTTCTCTCCCCCGCCAGGCGCTGGTAACCGAGTCACCGCTCTTGCCGGGCACATGGGCCTATAGTCCGGACATCCAGGCGGTGACCTACAATCCCCTCTTAGCAGCCCAGCTCCTTGACCAAGCTGGCTGGCTGCTCCAGGGCGATACCCGCTCGCGGGATGGGGTTCCGCTTGCTTTCACGCTGCTGGTGGCGAACCGTCCCACTGACCGCCAGATCGGCGAGTTCATTGCTGAGCAGTGGCGGGCTGTGGGGATCAGGACCACATTGCAAACACTTCCGCCAGCGGAAATCATCACTCATCTTCAGACCCCGACCGATCAAGGCCACAATTTTGATGCGGCGCTGATCCAGCTTGGGCAAGGCCGCCTGGCCGATCCCGATCCCTATCCCTTCTGGCACGAGTCGCAGATAGGCGAAGGTCAGAATTACAGCGGCTTCGTGGATCGAGACATTAGCGAGGCACTTGAGGTTGCCCGAAAGGACCCCAACGGCGTGCGTCGGGCCGAGTTGTATCATAGCTTCCAGCGGTGGTTCGTTGACAAAGCGGCGGCAGTGCTGCTCTACAATCCAGTCTACCATTACGCCGTCAGTTGCCAGGTCCAGGGTGTCCAGGTGATGCTCTTCGTCGATCCCGCCGATCGCTTCCGCAACCTACACGAGTGGCGCATCGCTTCACCAGACGAGATTGAAACGGCGTGCCCAGCGCCCTAGGGGCTTGGCCGAAAGGCTTTTCGGTCAAACCTGAGGGATCCATGGAAAGAGTTTCCAGAACTCTTTCGATGAGACACTTGAGGAGTGCAACGCTTGGCGAACTACTTGGTCACTGGTGGGGCCGGTTTCATCGGATCAAACCTAGTCGAGGCCCTGCTCGCACAGGGCCATGCTGTGCGTGTGCTGGACAACTTCTCAACCGGTAAACGCGACAATCTGGCCCCTTTCCTCAACCGTATCGACCTGATCGTGGGCGATCTGACTAATCAGGAGGATGTTCGACGGGCAACACAAGACATCGAAATTGTGTTACATCAGGCTGCCGTGCCGTCGGTCCCTAAATCAATTCGGGACCCCATTGGAACAAATGAGGCCAACGTTACAGGGACGCTGTATCTGTTAGTGGCCGCCCGCGATGCCGGGGTGCGGCGGGTGGTCTATGCCTCATCCTCATCTGTCTATGGCGATCAGAACCCAGACCTGGCCAAAACAGAGACGATGACGCCACAACCCATCTCGCCATATGGGGTAGCCAAGCTGGCTGCTGAACAGTACTGTCGGGTATTCCACAGAGTCTACGATCTGGAGACGGTAGCGCTGCGATACTTCAATGTATTTGGCCCACACCAGGACCCCGATAGTATGTATGCAGCGGTCGTTCCAAGGTTCATTACTGCGCTGCTCAATGGTCAATCCCCCACAGTTTATGGCGACGGGGAGCAGACACGCGACTTCACCTATGTTGGGAATGTTGTCAAAGGAAACCTGCTAGCTGCCACGGCCCCGGCAAAACAGGTAGCGGGAGAAGTCTTCAACCTGGCTGCTGGCGGCCAGACCTCGCTTAATGAGCTGTTAGAGATGCTGCAAGAGATTGGCAACTGTAACCTCACCCCGGTCTACACTGACCCACGCGCAGGGGACATCCGGCACTCGCGGGCAGACATCAGCAAGGCTCGCGCTCGTATGGGCTTTGACCCAGAAATCAGTTTGCCTGAGGGCCTGCGTTTGACGCTTGATTGGTATCGCCAGCAGTATGAACACCGCATCACACGTTGAGTATTCTGCGCTTGTGGGGGAGCCGATCCGGGTGATGCGTGTCATTGCCCGCTTGAACATTGGTGGCCCCGCCATCCACGTCGCACTGCTAAGCGCTGGGTTAAATGACGCCCAATTCCAAAGCACCCTGGTGACGGGGAAGGTCGCTGAATCTGAAGGCGATATGAGCTACCAGGCGCGTGAGCTGGGAGTTGAACCAGTGGTTATCTCCAGCATGCAGCGTGAGGTATCTCTGCTTGACGATCTCAAAACACTGGTAGCCCTGGTTCGTCTGATGCGCAGGCTGCGTCCGCATGTGGTCCACACACATACAGGCAAGGCGGGCTTTGTTGGGCGGCTTGCCGCCTTTCTGACCGGCGTTCCAGTGGTGGTGCACACGTTCCACGGACATTTCTTCCAGGGATACTTCGGCTGGCTTAAGACACAGGTGTTCATTTGGCTGGAGCGACTGTGTGCACTGCTGTCTGACGTAATCTTGACCATCAGTGATAAGCTGCGAGAGGACCTGATCGCGTTTCGCATTGCCTCACCGGAGCGCATCCGCGTGGTGCCACTCGGTTTGCAGCTTCAACAGTTCGAAGACCTGGAGCACCTGCGTGGCAGGTTGCGACACGAGCTGGGCTATTCGACAGACGAACGACTTGTGGGTATCATCGGACGGCTGGTGCCCATCAAAAATCATGAATTATTTCTGGCAGCTGCCCGGCGCGTGTACGATGCGATGCCTCAGGCACGTTTTTTAATTGTGGGCGATGGCGAGCGGCGAGCTGAACTGGAGACATTGACTGTTCACCAGGGGTTGGCTAATGTGGTGCGCTTCACAGGTTGGCGCACCGACCTCCCCACAATCTACGCCGATCTGAACGCCGTAGTGATTTCCTCGCGCAATGAGGGCACACCTGTCTCGATCATCGAAGCTATGGCTGCCGGAGTGCCTGTAATCTCAACGGCGGTGGGCGGAGTGCCCGATCTGCTGCTGGGGGGAGACCTGGGCATGTTAGTCCCCCCTGACGACCCAGAGGCGCTGGCCCAGGCTATCCTTGCGGTGTTGCTCACCGGACCAGGCGCACAGACGCTTCGCGCCCGGCAGCAGGTGTTGAAGATGTACGATGCCGCTCGCCTGCTGGCTGACATGCGTCAGCTCTACTGTGAGCTTCTGCGACAGAAGGGCATTCTCGTCGGCCAGGTGGATGATACACGCCCAACAAGCGAAGGGTCTGTATGAGTAGGTTCATCCTCATCATTCTGGCTTCTGGCTTCATTTCATTCCTTGCCACACCGCTGATGCGTTTGTTGGCGCAGACAACCAATTTTGTTGACAAGCCCTCCTCGCGTAAGGTGCACATCACCCCCATGCCCATGCTCGGTGGCGTAGCGATCTACCTGGCAGTGGTCGGCGCAATTGCTATCAGCGGTGTCAGCAATTCATATAGCGACTCGTCCAAGGAAATCTTGGGAGTGATCATTGGTGCGACTGTGATGACGCTGTTTGGCCTATGGGATGACCGAGTCGGCCTCAGCCCTCTGGCCAAGTTAATAGGCCAGCTCGTGGCAGGAGCCGTGCTGATCGGGTCAGGCATCCAGGTCAGGCTGTTTCCTTCGCAGGCGCTCAACATCGGTCTGACGTTGTTCTGGGTTGTAGGCATCTGCAATGCTATCAACTTCCAAGACAACATGGATGGGTTAGCTGCCGGGCTGGCAACGGTGGCTAGCGGCTTCTTTCTTCTGCTGGCAGTGATGGAGCAACTGGGACTGGTAGCGATGCTGGCAGCAGCCTTGCTGGGCGCGAGCATTGGGTTTCTGTACTACAACTTTAACCCAGCTAGCCTATTCATGGGTGACGCTGGCAGTCTCCTGATCGGATTTATGTTGGCAGTCATCGGAATCGAGTTGAAGTTTGCCGGACGGCCCTTAGCCGCCACCTGGATGATCCCCATACTGATTATGGGCGTCCCGATCTTTGACACCACGCTGGTGGTCATTTCACGGCTGCGGCGAGGCAAGCATATCTACCAGGGCGGCAAGGATCATACTTCGCACCGCTTAGTTTCGATCCTGGGCATGACTCCTGCCCGGTCGGTCATGACCATGTACCTGATTGCGATAGCGCTGGGCCTGGTGGCTATTATGTTGCGCGAGGTGACGCAGCAGCAAGCCTGGCTGTGGCTAGTTGGATTGGTGGGTGTGCTGATCGGCGCACTGCTCTGGCTTGAGATACGCTTCAAGCCAGCCTCCTCCCCAGAAGATACACTTTCTGGCTAGTCCTCCTATGCTCACGTTGCCTGCCGCCACACCACGCGCCCGCCGCGTTGCTATTGCCCTAGCCATCGGCGGGGCACTATTTTTGGTATACCTACTTACCTTCTCCGGTGTCCCGAAAACAACCGACGAAAGTTATATTGTTGATACCACAGACAGCATGGCCGTGCGTGGCCATCTTCGCATGAACCAGACAGCTTACCTACGCCCTCTGCAAACCAGCGGTGTAGAGCCTGCACAGCCTGTGTTGTCGATCCCGTTGTATTGGCTGGCTTATCACACTCCCTGGGTGGGCAATGTCCATGCTCTCTTCCTGTTTTCTCCCATCGTCACCGTGCTGACGGCCATTGTTCTGTTCTGCTATGCACTCGACCTGGGTTACGGGGAACGGACGGCGCTGGCATCGGCGTTCTTGTTCGGTCTGACGACGATGGCATGGCCCTATGCAGAGACCTACTTCCGAGAGCCGCTCACCACTTTGAATCTCTTCTTGGCAGCTTTTCTGTTTAGACGCTGGCGGGAGCTGTTTTCGGCCAGGGAACGCCGTCATTGGCTCTACCTGAGCCTAGGAATCGCTGTGACCTTGGTCGCGTTGCTCGGCAAAGAAGCCACGTTGGTTGTTCTGCCGGTGTTATTCTTGATCGCCTATCCCGGCAGAATGGCCATTCAGCAGCACCGTCATCAGGTCATTGGTATTGTCATCGGGATACTGGCGATCGCCATTCTCTTTGGGCTGGCACTGGTCATTTTCCGGGAGAGGCTTCAGCTTGCGGTATCTCGGTATGACATCTCGACCCGATTGTCGAGCTTCCTAGATGGGCTTCCACAGGCCGGTGAAGGGCTGGCCGGCTATCTGATCAGCCCTGGCAAGGGAATCTGGTGGTACTCGCCTGTGCTGCTCCTGGCACTCGGTGCGCCAGTGGTATTGCCACGTAGCAGGTGGCGTGAGTCGTGGCTGATGGTGGGGTCAACGTTGTGGGTCGCGTTGATCTACGCCGCTGTGCGAGGACCGGTATGGCATGGTGGAGCAGGGTGGGGCGTGCGCTACATGTTGCCACTGATTCCATTCTTGATGGTGGCCGCGCTGCCGCTGATCGACCAGGCGATCCAAAGCACGCGGCTGTGGCCGAAGCTGATTCTGGCTGTGCTGGCTCTGTGGGGCTTGGCGATCCAGATTGCTGGCGCTTATGTGGACCTATACAGCTACTATGGTTATCTGGGCGAGCACATTGACCTGCCGCCGTGGATCGGCCCTGCGGTGTGGAGCTTCCGCTGGTCGCAGGCTATCGGCAGCTTATTGTTCATTGGACAGGCCCAGACCGATGTGCTGTGGCTGATTGGTACGCCGGACTGGGCCGTGATTGCCACGATCGCGGGTGCGATAGTACTGCTCGGAGCATTAAGCATCTGGCTGCATCTCCAAGAGACCCTGCCCAGACGTTTGGCGTCTGTGACTGTGATCGGCGCTCCGCTGATAGTCACAGGGGTAACATTGTTTGCGTTGTGGCGAGGTTACGATGACCCTCGTTTTAAGGGGGGCGACGAGACCATGGGCAGCCTGGTGGCCTTCCTGACCGAAAATGTCAAGCCAGATGAACCGATCCTGGTGGCTCCCTATACATACGTCCCGTACCTGACCAATTATTATAAAGGACGGGCCACATGGTATGCCGTGCCCTTCCTGACCGACGAGAATGCTGACCCACCACAGAACATCGAGATCACGCCCGATCGGGTGGAAGACGCGGTTCCTGAGGAAGTCAAGGGCGAGATCGCGCTGTTTAGCTACGGAGGACCGTTTTCCGAAGGCCAGCCGCTCTGGCTGGTAACGGATCGCGGACCGTGGCTGGCATGGGCTACTCTGCCTATGGAATGGTACATGAACAGATATGACTACCCGGTTAGCGTGACTGACCTCAGCCCATACACACGAGTGATCAAGTATCTGGGGTTGGGAGGATACCGGTTGTCTGAGGGGGAAGGCAATCCTGTCGGCGTGCAGCTTGGCGACGGAATGCGGCTGGTCGAGTTCGAGACGGTGACTTCCCAGGGCAAGGGTGACTTCGACAGCCTGCACGCTGGCGACAAGCTAGGCATCTCGTTGCTATGGGAGGCAACTGCATCTATGGACACGGACTACACAGTGGCCGTCTTCCTGGTAGGGCCTGACGGCGTGCCCGTGCTGCAGCATGATCGCTGGCCGGTGGGGGGATTTGAGCCAACCAGCACCTGGGAGACAGGGGATCGGATACGTGACAACTATGGTTTCATTCTACCAGAGGGTCTACCTACCGGACATTATCAGGTGTGGGTACTGGCCTACACCTGGCCCTCTTTGGAACGCTTGCCCGTGATCGCCGCCGACGGCGCTGTGAACGGGGACCACATAGTCCTGGCCACCTTCACTGTTCGTTAAGCTCAGGAGGCTGATAGGCCGCCATCTCGGAACAGCCCCCCCTTTTGCCAGAGGCGCTTTGCGCAACGCTGTTTTGGGCAGGTCGATTACAGCCAGGCAGCTTCTGTAATTCTTTCCCCATTGGGCAGCGTCCCCCTTCATGAGACGAATGATGGCAAATCGAGAAGACATGTGATAAGGTGTTGAACGTGTCGATGATCGGCAAGAAGATGGAGTGATGGGGAGCAACATCCGTGAGCACGACGCGGCGAGTCGTTCAGCGGAGGCAGCAGCGGCGGCAACAGGCTCGTACTGGAGTTCGTCTGGCGGTTCGCTGGCTTGTCATCCTGGTCTTGATCCTTGTTGGGCTGAATCTGCTAGCTGCGCTGACTGGCTTCGGCACGGTGGTCAGCGTCTACGCCTTTTATGCTCAGCAGTTGCCTGAACCAGGGGCAATTCGAGTCGTTGAACAGGCTTCAGAAACAACCAAGATCTACGACCGTACCGGGCAGCATCTGCTGTACGAGGTGATCGATCCGCTCCAGGGGGATCGCACCTGGGCTGTCCTTTCTGACATCCCCGCCGACCTGCGCAATGCGACCATTGCCATCGAAGACAAGACGTTCTACCAGAACCCTGGCTATGATCTGGAGGGCATCCTGCGTGCGGCGTGGAACAACGTGCTTGGAGGCTCTACTCAGGGCGGTTCGTCCATCACCCAACAGGTTGTCAAGAACGTACTTATCGACCCGGAGGAACGTACCCAGATCACCCTCGATCGCAAGATCAAGGAGCTGATCCTGGCGATCCGCATCAGCAACGAGTTCAGTAAAGACCAAATACTCGAATGGTATCTGAATACCAACTTCTATGGCAACTTGGCCTACGGTGTCGAGGCAGCCGCACAGGTGTATTTTGGCAAGCCAGCACGCGAGCTGACATTGGCCGAGGCAGCTATGCTAGCGGCTGTTCCACAGTCTCCGGCCTTGAATCCCATCGACAACTTCCCGCTAGCCAAGGAGCGCCAGCGTTTGGTGCTTGACCAGATGGTGGCCCAGGGTTACATCACTCAGGAGCAGGCTGACCTGGCCTACGAGACCGCACTGACTATCCAACCTCCTGAGCAGCGCTTTAACCTTTTGGCCCCTCACTTCTCGATTGCTGCACGTAAGCAGCTCGAACAGATCGTGGGCCCCGATCTGGTCTACCGGGGCGGGCTGACGGTGTACACCACACTGGACTATGACCTCTATCTCCAGGTCGAGTGTGCGGCACGCACGCACGTCGCGAGGTTGACGGGAGCGGACCCCGTGACAGTGATCCCAGCCTCAGACGGCTCGCCATGCACGGCAGCCAATGACCTGGCTGTGTTGCCGACTGAGCACCAGTGGCGCGATCATCACGTCAGCAATGCATCAGTGGTAGTGATCAACGCGCCAACGGGCGAAGTGCTGGCTATGATGGGGAGCCTGGACTACTACAATACAGCCATTGATGGCAACTTTAACGTGGCTTTTGCCGAGCGCCAGCCTGGGTCGGCTTTCAAGCCATTCACCTATCTGGCAGCCTTTGAGCAGGGGTATACCCCAGCTACGATGACGCTCGACGTGCGTACAGCCTTCGACACGGGCAGCAATCAGCCCTACGTCCCCGAGAACTTCGATCGTGAGTTCCACGGCCCGCAGAGCATCCGCAGCGCTCTGGCGAACTCCTACAACGTTCCAGCGGTACAGGTGCTTGACTGGGTGGGGATTGACAATGCAATCCGCACAGCACATGCCATGGGAATCAACACGCTCGATCGCGGCCTGGATTACTATGGCCTGTCGCTGACCCTGGGAGGTGGCGAGACAACGTTGTACGACATGACCTATGCCTACAGCGTTTTCGCCAACCTGGGCACTATGGCGGGCACGCCCACTCCTGTCGATCAGCGCCGTCCTGGTTTCCGTACGCTTGACCCGACACTGATCCTGCGTATCGAGGATCGCAACGGCAATATCCTGTGGGAGTATGGCAAGGGAACCACTTTCGGACAGAATGCCATCGTCGAGCCGTCGCTGGCGTACCTGATCAACGATATCCTCTCCGACAACATGTCGCGCCGCCCAAGTGTGGGGCCAGACAGCGTGCTACAGCTCAGTCGTCCATCAGCGGTGAAGACGGGCACAACCAACGACTACCGTGACACGCTGACTATCGGCTATACTCCCCAGATCGTCACTGGAGTATGGGTAGGCAACACGGACTACTCAGCGATGGTCGATCTGCCGGCCATTGTGGGTGCGGCTCCCCTGTGGCACGCGATTATGGAATATGCCCTGCGCGACCTGCCTGTTGAGACGTGGCCGCGACCAGCAGACATCGTCGAGTTGACGGTGTGTCAGACTTCCGGGATGCTGCCTACACCCTACTGCCCCACACGGCGCGAAATCTTCAAGCTCGGCACCGAACCGACGGCCTATGACACAGTCTATCAGCCATTCCTGGTGAACCGTCAGACTGGCCTGCTGGCGACAGTCTACACGCCTGCCGACCTAGTTGAAGAGCGGGTGTTCATGGTATTGCCGCCTGAGGCCGCCGACTGGGTGCGAGAGGCGGGGATTCCTCAACCGCCTGCTGAGTATGACACGGTGGGCATGCCCAATGTCTTCGGCGATGTGGCAATTGTCCAGCCAGAGCCGTTTAGCTACGTGCGCGGCGCGGTGACTATCCGGGGGAACGCCCGCGATTCCAACTTCCAACTTTACCGTCTGGATTATGGCAAGGGGATCAACCCTACCGAGTGGGTTCAGATTGGGACGAACCACTTCGCGCCGCGTTACAATGCTGACCTGGACGTTTGGGACGCGCACATGCTGGATGGGCTGTACAGCCTGCGGCTGACAGTGGTGCGCGGCGACAATACCCTCTTGGAGTTTGTAATCCCGGTGACGGTGGACAACGTCCCCCCTAGCGTTGAGGTGTTATATCCGGCTGATCACCAGACATATAAGCTTTCGGACGAATTCGTCACGATTCAGCCCAACGTGGTAGATAACATTTCGATGGACCGTGTCGAGTTCTACGTGGACGGGCAGTTGATCGCCATCAGCACGATAGCGCCGTTCAACGAACGATGGGTCATCACTGAGGCAGGCACACACTTCATCGAGCTACGCGCATATGATGCAGCGGGAAACACCACCGTGAGCGAGCGGATCACCATCGAAGTGACCACCGACTAGGCGAGGGCTGCTTCACAGCGCATGTTCAAGAGGCAAACCAGTGAGAAGAAGCCCTGGAAGCACAAGACATATCCCGCCTTCATTGGCCCTGGCCGGGTTTCTGATCATGCTGCTGTCTGCCTGCGCCAACAGCGGCATGCAAGAGACATTGCCCGCTGTCCAACGTCCTGGGCAGACGGTCATCGGGCCGCTGGCAGAGGTTGAAAGCTGGGCTTACCAGCTTCAAAATATCAACTTGAGCGAGTTGGCCGTCTCTGACATCACCCTGATTGTCATTGACTATGCCGACGACGCAGGGCAGCCGTTTGCGGCGAGTGAGATCGCCCGTCTGCGAGACAGTGGCAAAGTCGTGCTGAGCTACCTGAGCATCGGCGAGGCGGAGACCTACCGTTCATATTGGAATCCGACCTGGATACAAGGCGACGACGAGTGCAGCGCTGAGCCATCCGAAGCAGCACCCTCCTGGCTCGGCCCGGTCAACCCAGATTGGTGCGGCAACTATTCGGTGCGGTTCTGGTTGCCGGAGTGGCAAGCCATCATCATGGATCATCTGGACAAGATCCTGGCCGCTGGCTTCGACGGCGTATACCTAGACAAAGTAGACATCTTTTACTACTGGCTGGGCGAGGAAGACTTGGGCGCACCATCGATCAATGAACAGGCTCCAGCCCAAATGGCAGACTTTGTGAGTCAGATCGCCGCTAGAGCACGCACTGTGGATCCAAACTTTGTCGTCGTGCCACAGAACGCAGTGGAGATCGTTGAGTATTTGGATGAACCTCAGCGTGGGACCTACTTAGAGATAATTGATGGGATTGCGATCGAGGATACATTCTTCTTCCCAACCAGCAGCGAGACCAGCGAGAATGCACCTTATAACCCCCAGGAGGATGTGCTTGACCTGTTGGCTAAGTACTACCAACCTGCTGAATTGCCGATCCTGTCAGTAGATTACGTGACGCAGCCCAACAAAGTGGCGCGGTACTATGAGGAAGCCACAGAGCGAGGATTTATTCCCTACGCCACGGTCCGCGCACTGGACCGCCTCATGCCACCCTATACACACGACCGACCAGGAGAATGAGATCGCCCTGCTGGTGGAGGTATGGATTCCTGGCCTGGACGAAGCATAACCCTGTTTCAATATCCTCAGTTTGGATGGAGTCCCATGCATATCGTCGAAGTTGAACGATCCGACCGGAGAGCAATACGCGCTTTTATCAACCTGCCGTTTTCGATCTACCGTGATATTCCCCAGTGGGTTCCGCCTCTGATGCCCGGCGAACGAGCGCGTTTCAGGTCAGACTACGCTTTCTACAAGCACTCCGAGGCGGCCTTTTACTTGGTCCAGGACGATACTCAGAGGGCTGTTGGGAGAATAGCCGTGCTCGATCACCGCCCTCACAATAATTATCGCGGCAGCAAAGATGCGTTGTTGTATCTTTACGAGTCTATCGACGACGACCAAGTAGCTCACCTTCTGTTTGATGCTGCCGAAAGATGGGCCAGGAGACGCGGCCTGACTCGTCTGGTTGGGCCGAAAGGGTTCCTGAGCGGTGAAGGGCTAGGGCTGCTCGTCGAGGGATTCGAGCACCGCCCAGCGATAGGAGTCCCGTATAATCCGCCGTACTACCCACGCCAGTGGGAACAGATCGGTGGAATGCAGAAGGAAGTCGATTACCTCTCAGGCTACATCGATCGTCAGATGTTCACCTATCCAGAGCGCATGGGGCGATTGGTCCAGAAGATCAAAGAGCGGCGTAATTTCTACGTGCCGAACATCCGGACCAAGGCCGAGTTGCGCCGGTATGCCAAGACGATCCAGAAGGCATATAACAGCGCTTTTGTGACAGTGTGGGCTTATACGCCGATCCCAGACGAGGAGTTGGAAGCGATCGTTGACCGGCTGATTCTGATCGCCGACCCATCGCTGATGAAGCTAATTTTCAAAGACGACGATCTGATCGGGTTTACATTCGCATATCCTGACATCTCGGCAGCGATCCAGCGCATCAAAGGGCGAGTGTGGCCGTTTGGCTGGATTGCCTTATTGTTGGAGAGGCACCGTACTGAATGGCTAAATATCAACGGCAACGCCATTCTGCCACAGTACCAGGGATCGGGCGCCAATGCCGTGCTATACGACGAAGTGATCAGGACCCTGCAGGCATCACGCTACCAGCGGGCAGACTTGGTGCAGGTTCAAGAGACCAACACCCGCATGTTGGCAGACATGAATGAGGTGGTGCCGGTGAACATTTACAAGCGGCACCGGATATATAGCAGAGTGCTGGAACCGTAAGGGGCAACCCAGACTGACCAAAGTGGTGGTTGCCCCAAGGATGGTATTAGGCCGCAGAGTCTTTTACTTATGGCGGGCCGACGCGATGGCCTCGCGAAGCTGGTCGTAATGGCCGCGAGGGTGCAAGTCTGACTGGAGCAGGCCCATGCCCATGCGCACATAGGAGGCTTTGTTAGCCACAAATTCGTCCGGCAGCGCTGTCAGCAGGGAGAGGGTTTCGGTTGTGGCGCGGTGCAGTTCGTCCATCAGAGCTGCCAGGGTGGGATGGGCGGCAATCAGCGCATCTACGCGAGCGTTGAGGTTGTTAGGGAAGTTCTGGACTTCGTTGTCCGACGCCAGGGACGCGATGTACATCTGCGTGTCACGTTCCGACAGGATCAGATGCGAAAGCACCTGCTTGACACTCCATTCACCTTCGGCTGGGTGGTGAGCAGCCTCTTCGTCTGAGATGCCCTTCACAATTTCGGCAATCTCGGCCAGCACCGGGTCGTAAATCTCCTTGACTCTGGCGGCCAGGGCCGGAGCACGAGGTGGCACCTCAGGCATGGGCCGCGGCGAGAGCGTCATTTTTACAGTATGTTTCTTGCCGCCTCGATAAAATGCCACATTGACTTTGTCCCCTGCTTTGTAGGGCGATACTGCTACTGCAAACGACTGGAAGTTCTCAATAGGAGTCTGGCCGAGGCTGACGATCACATCGCCCTTTTGTAGCCCCGCTTCCGCTGCTCCCATTCCCTCCAGTGCGCTATCGATCTGTACCCCTTGTGACACAGGCAGGCCAAGCTTCTCAGCCAACTCAGCATTGATAACAGCGGCGACCGTAATCCCCAACATAGGTCGACGGGCAACCCGGAGGTCAATGCCTGTCTCTAACACCGATTGGAGGTTCTCCAACCCGAAGTTCCACCCCTTCTTGAACTCTTCGCCAACTGTAACCCATGCACTGCCAGCGCCGAGCTGGCTGTGAGTCAGCGTAATGAGTGTCTGGCCATCCTGAGGATCGAGCGCAACATTGACCTGCGTCACGTCAGGCTCACCGCGCCCATACCAGGTAAAGCCAACGGCCTTGTCTTGTTCCAGGGCGATGTATTCCCCTGTCACATAATAACCGCCATTCCACCACAGGTGGAGGTTGCCTCCCACTCGCACATTGCCGGCTGATCCGTCACACAGCCACTCACGTAGCGCCGTGAGGCTGGTGAATGCCCGATAGACTGCTGCACAAGATGCGTCGACCGAACGTGTAAAGGTCAGCATCTGGCCCTTCGTCGAAGACATGCTTTTCTTCCTCTCCTACCTTGGCGGCGAATTTGTGAACAGCCGAGGATGGGATAAAGGTCTAGCGACAAGTATAGAGACCTCTGCGATTCCTTCAAGACCCTCCTGGACTATTGAGCGCATCCCCCAGCAACGTTCTCAAGTAGCCCATTAACGCGGCACGCGCCCATAGAAGCCAAACAGCGCCTGGAAGACCATCGGATGACGGACCAGACCCAGGTGGTCAGCTCTTGGAATGACCAAAACCTCGGCATTGGGCATAATGCGGTACAGGGTCAGGGTATCCTCCACATCGTTGAACTCATCACGGTCGCCGGCAATCAGCAGTGTGGGGCACAGAATGGCGCTGAACGCATCTGGAGATCGATTCCAACCCACGACCACACCTGTGTGTGGATCGAACACCTGTTGCTGGATCGCAGGACGCTGCCCGGCTGGCCCTAGAATTTGGTGGAGCCGCTCCTGTGTGGGAGCACGATAGTTCGTCCCCAGCAGCACTAGCGAGCGAAACAGCTCAGGCCGGCGCTGCACCGCGTAGAGGGCAACTGCTCCCCCTAGGCTGTATCCCATAGCGTGGAGGGGGGTGCGCCCCAGCAGGTAGACAAACTCCAGGAGGTCATCGACCAACCGGGTGAGGTGCATGTCGGCGGATGGGTTTTGGGTGTAGCCATGGCCGCGCAGATCGGGCGTGACAACGTTGAAACCCTCATGGACGGTGGCCTGCACCAGCCAGCCCATCTCTACACTGCTAGAGGTAGCCGCATGGAGCGCGACGATGGTCGGTCCATCGCCGCGCTCAGTATAGTACATATCGAGGTCATTGACCCTGAGAGTCGGCAAGAGGCATCCTCTGGCAACGCGGACTAAGCAGATTCCAGAACGGCCTCGATGGCGGCCAGCACATCCTCACTCAGTCTGACCTCAGCTGCCTTCAGGTTGCTCTCGAGCTGAGAAGGACGTGTTGCGCCCGTGATGACGCTGCTGATGGCCTCTTGGCGCAGCGCCCAGGCCAGAGCCAGATCGGCGCGGGTAATGCCTAGATCATCGGCGATGGGCTTGAGGCGACGCACCTTCTCCAGCCGCTCCTCATTCATAACACTGTTGCGCAGCCAGTCGACATTGGCCAGGCGAGCATCTTCAGGAATCCCATCATCGTACTTGCCAGTGAGCAGGCCGCTGGCCAGCGGGCTGAATGTTACTAGCCCCATACCGTTCTTGACGGCAGTCGGCATAATCTCCTGCTCAAAGCGCTGGCGAACCAACATGTTGTATTGCGGTTGCTCAACCTGCGGTGGGTACAGGTTGTGCTTGTTGGCGAGATCGACGGCCTGCTGGATTTGCTCGGCAGTCCACTCACTAGTGCCCCAGTAGAGGACCTTGCCCTGGTGGATCAGATCATCCATGGCGCGGATCGTCTCAAGCAAGGGCGTGTTCTCATCCCAGCGATGGCAGAAGTACATGTCCAGGTAGTCGGTGCCGATGCGCTGGAGCGACTTGTCAATTGACTCCATGATATGTTTACGTGACAGTCCCTGGTCGTTGACATCGTTGCTCATTGGCCAGAACAGCTTGGACGACAGGACCAGCGTGTGCCGGGGAAATTGGGCCAGAATCTGGCCCATCATACGCTCGGACTCGCCATGAGCGTAAATGTCGGCCATGTCAAAGAAATTGATGCCACTATCATAGGCTTTGACGATCATCTCGCGAGCGATGCGGTAATCTTTCACGCTCCCGCCAAAAGTCAGCCATCCTCCTAGACTCAATTCGCTGACTTTAAGCCCAGAGTTTCCCAGACGACGATACTTCATGAGGTTGCGCTCTCCTTAATGGCTGAGTTATGCAGATGCTCGTCAGGGATTATAACGCGTCTGGGCATCGATCTGGTGGACAACTTGCCCGCTTTGGCGAACCATCCTGCCCGTGTACAATTTGAGAACCATACAGGCTGTTGGATGAGGAGACATCTGTGAGCACGATCGAACGAACCAACGCCGACTGGCTGGCCGACCTCCAGTCCGGAGGAGCTCGACGCGCCCAGGCGCTTGACGACCTGAGACAGCTTCTTGAGCGAGGAGTGTACTTCTACCTCCGGAACGAGCGCAGCGACCTAGACAGCCGCGCCACTGAGGAGATCAGACAGATGTCCCAGGACTTCGTTCAGGAGGCGCTGATTAAGATCCTTGACAACCTGGACTCGTTCCGGGGTGAGAGCCAGTTCACCACCTGGGCTTCCAAGATCGCGGCGCGGGTGGCGATCAGCGAGCTACGACGTGCTCGCTACAGAGATTACTCCCTAGAGTACCTGACATCGGACGGCGAGACAATCCCAGTCATGGGGTCACTGGCTGCCAAACTGGATACCACGCCACAGCCAGAGAGGCACACTGAGCGCCAGGCTGTATTCCAGATCATCGACGAGGCGTTCAGAACGGCGCTCACCGAACGCCAGCGCCTGGTCATGACGGCTTATGTCATCGACGAGGTGCCGATTGAAGAGATCGCTCGGCGGCTAGGAACCAATCGCAACGCGCTGTACAAGTTGGTCCATGACGCCCGGCTGAAGCTGCGACGATACCTGGAGGCACAAGAGCTGTCTCTGGATTACATGCTGGGGCTATTTGGCAACCCGTAAGAGACCAGCGTCAGGACACGTCTTGAATATAGCGAATGTCCGGAGGTGTGTTTTGGACGACTCGCAGGCCAGACTCAGAAACCTTGTCCACATGATCTACACAACACAGGATGCAGATATCACCTGTGATGAGTGTTTTGACCACATCGACCGGTACGTGGAATTGTTGCGTGCTGGTGAGGACCCAGCGACGGTGTTGCCGCAAGTGCGGCGCCATCTGGAACAGTGTCGCTGCTGCGAGTATGAACTCGGAGCGCTGATAGCCATTCTTGAAGGTGAGGCGCAGTCGCAGTAATGTGAAACCAGCCACACACAGAGTCATCTAATGGTATGCAATAATATGCCGGACACTGGAGGATAACTCGATGCAGCAGGAGAAAGTGATCATCATCGGCTCTGGGCCAGCAGGCCTAACTGCCGCGCTCTATACCGCACGCGCCAACCTGAACCCGTTGGTCATTGCTGGCGATCAGGTTGGAGGGCAGGTATCGCTCACCAGCGAGGTTGAGAACTATCCGGGGTTCGTGGAAGGGTTGACAGGATCGGAGCTGGTGGAAAAATTCAAGCAGCACGCTGAGCGCTTTGGCGCCCGGCTGGAATACGATCTGGTGACTCGCGTGGACCTCACCAATGGGCCTCCGTTTACCATTGAGACGTACAGCAAGGCTTATCAGACATGGTCATTGATCATCACGATGGGCGCATCGCCAAAGAAGCTGGGAGTCGCGGGCGAAGAAAAATACACCGGTCGAGGGGTGAGCTACTGTGCTACCTGCGATGGCTTCTTCTTCCGCGATAAGGACGTGGTCGTAGTCGGTGGAGGGGACAGCGCACTGGAGGAAGGGCTTTTCCTGACCAAGTTCGCTACCCGCGTGCGCATCATTCACCGCCGAGACGAGCTGAGGGCAGGATATATCCTGCAGAACCGCGCCAACAAAAATGACAAACTCTCGTTCATCTGGAACACAGTGGTGGATGAGATCGTCGGAGATAGCGTGGTGAAAGGTGTGAAGGTCCGCAACGTGAAGACGGGCGAGACTTCTTTGCTAAACACGGATGGCGTGTTCATCTTTATTGGCCACCGCCCGAACAGCGCCATCTTTCAGGGCCAGCTTGCCATGGACGAAGGAGGCTACCTGCTCACTGACAAGCATATGATGACCAGTGTGCCAGGTGTTTTCGCTGCCGGGGAGATTCAGGACCCCATGTGGCGGCAGGTGGCAACCTCAGTCGGGCAGGGCACGGCTGCGGCCATGGCCTGCACTCGCTGGCTGGAGGAGCATGAAGAGGAATTGGCCGAGGCAGTAGTCGATAGCTGACAGAAACATTGTCTGACTACGCTGATCAGCACGCCCGGTGCACTCGTGGCACCGGGCGCGGCTTTTCGATCAAGATGCAGCCGTAGAGCAGCATCTTTCGTATATGTCAGTAGATATAATCCTACGGTACACTCAGACCGAGGAGAAGCATGACAAAAAGGCCACTGTCGCTGTTTTCACTCCTCACCCCTGTGCTCCTGCTGTTCATGGGCACGATGATCCTGGCGAACATTGCTTCACACATGCAGGACCCATTTGTGCCGCTATACTTGCAGGAGCTTGGCGCCAATGTCGGACAGGTGGGATTGTTCTTCACGCTAGGGGCCGTCGCTCCGCTGTTGTTCCAGATTTTCGGTGGGTGGCTGTCAGACTCCCTCGGACGGCTGCAAGCCATCGCCATTGGCAGCCTGGGCGGCGTAGTAGCTTACATAGTGTATCTCGTAGCGCCATCTTGGGAATGGCTGCTAATCTCAACCATGGGTTTCTCAATGGCGCGAGCCTTTGTCGGCCCCAGTTTCCAGGCTTTTATTGCCGAGCAATCCACTGAGGAGACACGAGGGCGAGTCTACGGCCTAACAGAGACTATGTTTAGGGTCGTCGGGGTCATCGGACCGCTGTTGGGAGGGTATCTAGCGCAAGGGCTGAGCTTCAGGGCCATGTTCCTGGTCGCAGGGATTCTTTACACCACTGCGGCTGTGATCCGCATTCTGATGGCCCGTTCAGCTGCCCGTCAGCAGACTATGCCACGCGAGAGGCCGTCCTGGTCCGGGCTCAAAAGCAGCCTGACGGCAATGGTAGGGCTGGTCGCTGCCGGAGGCGTGATCACCTGGATTTTCATCTCAGATGGTGTACGTGATGTGGGATTCAGCCTCGTTGGGCAGCTTTTCCCAATCTATATGAAGGATATTCGCGGTCTGACGTTGGTCCAGATCGGAGGGTTGAACTCGATTGCCTCGGTTGCCACGATGGCGCTGATGCCCCTGTCCGGCTGGTTGTCGGATAAGAAGGGCGAGCGTGTAGGGATCGTGAGCGGCTTCGCCGTCCTTGCGCTGGGTTGGATCGGGTTCATGACCGCCCGTAGCCTCCTGGCCTTTGTGATAGCTTGGGTGGTCTTTGGCATAGGTGAGGCGCTGATCGTTCCATCCTACAGTGCGCTGATCTCCAAGGCGGTGCCGGAGAACCTGCGCGGCACGGCATTTGGACTGCTTTCCACCAGCTTGGGGGTGATCTCGTTGCCTGCACCGTGGATCGGTGCAAAACTGTGGGAGACCTTCTCTCCATTGACGCCGTTCTACGTGCCACTCATAGCGATGATCGTCATGCTCCCCATCATGTGGATCAAGTTCAAGTCGCCGGTCAACGGCAACACTGGCAGCAACCAGGCTGCCCCGATCCCAGCGAAGTGATGGATGGTTTGGTCAGTACAGCCATTGTGCTTTGGATGGCATGCTGTGCCTCCGTAGAGGCTACGACTGCAAGAGGATGTAATCAATGCCTACCATACAGCTCGGCGACCAGTCGTTGTTCTACTTCGAACATAGGATTGCGGACTCGGCCATTCCACCGCTGTTGCTGATCCATGGAGCAGGAGGACAGCACATACACTGGCCGCCACAGGTGCGACGGCTGAAGGGAGTATGGACCCTGGCCCCTGATCTGCCTGGTCATGGGCGGTCGGAAGGATCAGGCCGCTCGACTGTAGCTGCCTACGTTGCTGACTTGTTGGCACTGATAGACACACTGGGCATCGCACGCTTCATCCCGGTCGGGCACTCGATGGGTGGGGCTATCGCTCTCCAGATGGCACTCGACGAGCCGGAACGTTTGGCCGGAGTGGTGCTGGTGGCGACGGGGGCGCGGTTGCGTGTGGCCTCTCACATTCTCGACAATGTGCTCACAAACTTCGACACAGTGATCGACTTCGTGACGACCTACGCCTACGGGCCATCAGCGAGCGACGACCTCAAGCGGTTAACCCGCCGCTCTCTGCGGGAAACCGGCCCTGAGGTTGTGCACGGTGACTATCTGGCCTGCCATGCCTTCGACGTGCTTGAACGGCTGGATCAAATCACGGTCCCGGCGCTGGTGATCGGCGGCACGGCAGATCAGATGACGCCTGCCAAATATGCTCAACACCTGTCCGATCACATACCGGATGCAGAGTTGCACCTGATCGAGACAGCAGGCCACATGATTCCGGTCGAGTTCCCAGATCGCATAGCAGACATCTTGCACAACTGGCTGAGCCGCCGTTTTGAGGGCATATGAGTCGTGGATTCCACACGCTGACTGACTCGATGGGCAATGTCATCACCGTCCATGTGTGCCACGACCGGCGGCTTAAGAAGTCAGCACGTTGGCAGCGCCGACCGGATGGCTCAATCCTGCTGCGGGTGCCATATCGCACGCCGAGTCATCAGATCGACCGGATGCTGAGGGACATCGAGAGGCAGCTCAATGAACAGCAGCGGCAGGTTGCCCGCCGCACCGACGCTGATTTACAAGTCCGCGCCGAACACATCAATCAAAAGCATTTTGCCGGTGAAATTCGGTGGACAGCCATCCGTTGGGTAGAAAACATGCGGCATCGGCTGGGAAGCTGCACCCACGGTGGCCCAACTGATGGCCACATACGCATCAGTGAGCGCATCCGCAACTGGCCGCCGTGGGTAATCGACTACGTGATCGCACACGAACTGGCCCACCGCGTGCATCCTAATCACAGCCCGGAGTTCTGGGCATACTTATCAGCTGCGTATCCGCTTACCGAACGCGCCCGTGGATTTGTCCAGGGCGTGGGCTTTGCTCAGGGCGAACCGCTGGACGAGGAAGACGATCTGTCCAAGTAGGATACGGCCACTGGCTGCTGAGCATGGTCACTACTTTGATGACTTGGCGATCAGTCTCTCAAGTACCGGCTTGATTGCCGCTACGGCCCGTGCACGATGGCTGATGCGGTTCTTGATGTCTGGCCCAATCTCAGCCATTGTCATGCGCAGCTCCGGAATGTAGAACACTGGATCGTAACCGAAGCCATGCGCACCACGTGGCCCATAGGCAATACGTCCCTCACAGGTTCCCCGGACGGTGGTCATTTCTCCTTCCGGCGTGCTGACTGCAACCGCGCATACGAATCGCGCTCCACGCTTCGCCACAGGCACCCCTTCTAACTCGTGGAGCAACTTGCGATAGCGATCCGAGTCGCTGGCTCCTACGCCAGCGTAGCGTGCCGACTGTACCCCCGGCCCACCCCCCAGCGCGTCGACTTCCAGCCCCGAGTCGTCAGCGAGGGTGAGCAGGCCGGAAAGGTGCGCATAGGTAGCTGCCTTCAGCCGGGCATTGGCTTCAAACGTTGCGCCAGTCTCATCCACCTTGGCGTCGATCCCTAAATCGGTCAGCAAGACCCACTCGACCACCAGGTCTGTGAGCAGGTTGGCGTACTCGCGCAGCTTGCCTCGGTTGTGTGTGGCGACTAGGACTCGAATTGGCAAAGGCAACCCTCCTCAAGAGATACAATACCGCATTGGCTTGTACTATCCCAAACCCGGAGCACCCCACAGATCAGATGCCAGCATGCGAGGAGCGAGTAGATCAAGGATTCTTTGAAACTCCGTGGCACAAAGGTTAGACTTAAGGCGTATTGGTTTTTATAGAGAGGTTGCCGTGGCACGACCACTCATTTTGCTCACAAACGATGATGGAATCCAATCCCCAGGGCTGGCGGCCTCTGCCGCTGCGCTCGATCCGCTGGGTGACCTGCTGATCGTGGCTCCGTGTGAGCAGCAGTCAGGCACAGGGCGCAGCATGCCTCTACACCACAATGGCCGCCTGTCTGAGACGACCATCAGCGCCAACGGTCGTTCATGGATGGCCTACGGGGCCAATGCCTCGCCGGCCCAGTCGGTACAGCATGCCGTGCTCGAACTGGCCAGACGACCTGTGGCCCTGGCAGTGTCGGGCATTAACTTTGGCGAGAACGTTGGCACCGCGATCACCATCTCAGGCACTGTAGGCGCAGCGCTCGAAGCTGCCGCGCACGGAATCCCCGCTCTGGCTGTGTCGCTAGAAGTGGACCTAGCGCTGCATGTCAGCTACGACGACTCGGTGGACTTCAGCACTGCGATCTACTTCACACGCCTGTTTGCCCGCCGGTGGCTCAATGCTGAACGCCTTCCCGACGTGGATGTGCTGAAGATCGACATCCCGGCCCATGCCACGCCTGATACACCCTGGCGCATTACTCGCCTGGAACGGAAACCTTACTTTGTCCCTATGCCACCTCTGCGCAGCAAGCTACAGGACGAAGGACGCATCGGCTATAAGCTGGCTGACCGCGATCACCTGGAAGTGGATACCGATGCTGGCGCCGTGCGGCACGGCTTCGTCGCCGTGACACCCATCAGCCTCGATATGACCTCGCGCATTGCGCCAGATTTGCTCCATAACCTGCTTAGTGGATAGCACTGACCGATCGGGGTTCAGCCGGACAGATCGTCGGGGACCCTGTTTCGGCTATATGGCCTCTCGCAGACGCGCCGACAGCGCCGTGAACCGCCGCGATACCTTGTCGTTGCGCACCGCGATGGCAATTGCCTTGCTCGATCCGACCAGCACCACCAGTTGTCTGGCGCGGGTAATCGCGGTGTAAAGCAGGTTCCGTTGAAGTAGCATGTAATGTTGTGTCACAATGGGCATCACCACCGCCGGATATTCGCTCCCCTGAGCGCGGTGCACACTGATGGCGTAGGCATGTGTCAGTTCATAAGCCTCAGACCAGTCATAGTTCACCAGTCGTCCATCGAAGTTGACAGTCATTAGCTGGTTGGTGAAGTCAAACGAACGGATACGTCCAATATCGCCGTTGAAGACCTCTTTGTCGTAGTTGTTACTCGTCTGTAGCACCTTGTCGCCCACACGGAACATATGCCCATTGAGAAGTCGCTCGGCAGGGCGGCCCGGCGGGTTGAGGGCAGCTTGAAGCCTGCGGTTGAGAGCCAGCACGCCTGCCGGTCCCCGGTACATTGGGACAACGATCTGGACATCGTCCAGCGGATGCAGCCCGAAACGGCTTGGAATACGGTTCTTCACAATGTCCACGACCAGGTCCGCAGCGCGGTCCGGGTCATCAGAGATCTTGAACAGGAAGAAATCCTCCACCCCATCCGGAAAAGTGGGCATCTTACCCTGGTTGACTCGGTGTGCGTTCTGGATGATGGTGCTTCCCGCACTTTGCCGGAAAATTGCGTCCAGCCGCGTGACAGGTACTGTGCCAGAGGCGATCAGCTCGCGCAGCACGTCACCCGCTCCCACGCTGGGAAGCTGGTCCACATCGCCAACAAGCAGCAGGTGTGAGCGAGGGTCAATGGCACGAAACAAGGCGTAAGCCAACACGTTGTCGAGCATAGAGGCTTCGTCAACGACCACCATATCCACTGGCAGAGGGTTTTCTTCGTCGTGCAGAAAGCCCTGTGCCATGGAGTAACCCAGCAGGCGATGGATAGTGCATGCCGGTTGATCGGTAGCCTCGCTGAGGCGTTTGGCAGCTCGCCCTGTTGGCGAGGCCAGCGCAAATCGGAGGCGCTGGCGCTCCAACACATGGATCAGCGCTCGCAATGTGGTCGTCTTGCCGGTGCCAGGGCCGCCTGTCAGGATACTGACTTTGTTGGTAAGCGCAGAGTGGATGGCTGCCTGCTGTTGGTCGGAGAGCGGCACGCTAGAGGCTGCCGCTGCATCTGCGATCAGTGCAGGCCAATCGGTGAACAGAGAATAACCCAATCGCGAGCTGGGCGTATCGAGCAAGCGTCGCACGCAACGTGCGGTACCGACCTCGGCGTGATACAGCGGGGGTAAATAAACAGCTCGGTGTGGCTTATCCTCGCCACTGGCGGGCACAACCTCGACTTTAACCTGTCCTGCGGCCTGTGCTCGCTCGATGGCAGCCTGAGCCTGCTCGACAGGCACACCCAGCAACTCAGCAGCTGCCTCGGCCAGCTGGGCCTCGGGCATGTACATGTGTCCATCTTCGACTCTCTCGTTCAGAGTATAGACGATGCCCGCTTCCAGGCGCGCAGGATGGTCGTGCGGAAGACCAAGACCCTGGGCAATCTTGTCTGCTGTCTTAAAGCCCACGCCGCGAATGTCGCGGGCCAGCCGGTAGGGGTCTGATTCGACCTGATGGATCGATTCGTCACCGTAAGCTTTGTAGATCTTGACCGCCAGGGTGGTTGAGATACCGTGGCCCTGCAGGAACAGCATGACGTTCCTAATTTCCTGCTGCTCGGCCCATGCCTCTGCGATCAGTCGAACACGATGTGGCCCGATACCGTCCACTTTGTACAGCTGCTCGATATCGTGGTCCAGGATGTCGAGCGTATCCAGGCCAAAGTGGTCGACAATGCGCCCAGCGATGCCAGGGCCAATGCCTTTGATCAGGCCGGAGCCGAGATAGCGGCGAATACCCTCCACTGTGGCAGGCGCGACTCGCTGCACACTGAGGGCGCGAAACTGCCTGCCGTAGTTGGCATGGGTTTGCCATGTGCCCTCGATCTTCAGGCTCTCACCAGGCGCCACATCGGGCAAATTGCCGACCACCGTCAGCAGACCATTCTCATCCAGCCCACTCCAGAAGCCAAGTGGCGTGGATGGGGCCAGCCGGATCACCGTGTAGCCATCTTCTGGGCTGTAATAAGTGATCCGCTCGACAGTCCCTTCCAGGGTCGCGAGTTCCATCACCGCCGTTGCCGACCTCCGCGACCAGTCAGGGGGTACTGGTGGCCATCGGCGTGGCCGTAGGCCGGGGGGTCCGGGTCAGGGTCAATGTCAGCGTCGTGGTAGGCGTCACCGAAGGGCGAGGCGTTTCCGATGGAAGCGGCGTAGCTGATGGACTTGGCGTAACTGATGGTCTGGGTGTAGCCGATGGTCTGGGTGTCAACGTGGGTGTCGGCGTTCGGGTAGGGGTCAGCGTCGGGGTGGGTGTGGGTGATGGCGTGAGGGCGAGATATTCCTCAGTCAGTCTCACGTATAGCTTGTCCAAGATAGTGGCAGCATCTTCAGCAAACGGATAGGCAAACACCTGATTCCAGAACAGCACCCATTCCAATTCACGGATGGCTTGTGCAGTCTGGCCCAGATCGGACAGGATCAGAGCATTGTAGTAATGACGAGTGCCTGTCTCCTCGATCTGGAGCGCCTCGGCAATGTTCTGCTGGGCAGCGCTGTAATCCCCTTCGCTGTAATAGGCTCTTGCACGCGTCTCGAGCAGGTAGCCGCGCTGTGACCGATCCAACGACAGGGTGCTAAGTGCAGCATTGGCTGCTTCGAGGGCCTCTTCATTCTCCCCGGTCTCGGCCAACGCCTGTACATACAGGATCTCGATGTCGGGTCGGCCAGGGGTTTTGTCGCGGATGAAGGCCAAGTCTTCGACTGCTATCTCAAAGTCACGAAGTGCAAAGGCTGCTCTGGCCCGCGCATAACGGAGGTCTAGATCGTCGGGGGCCACTTCGACGGCTGCGCTCAGGTCCTGGTAGGCTAGGTCGTACTGCTCTTGGTCAAAATAGTACAAGCCACGCCCGATCAGCGCCGGAGCCACGTCGGTGCTCAACTGCAAGGCGCGCGAGAAGGCCAGCATGGCATCCTGCTCACGGTTCAGCTTGCCATAGGCCTGCCCAAGCAATGCCCAGGCCTGATAGCTGCCCGGATTTACCTGTTCAAGGTAATCCTCCAGCCCAATGGCGGCCAGCATATCGAATCCAAGCGCCAACCTGCCGCGTGCTTGGGCCAGCACGACTTCCTCTGAGATGGGATCCATGTAATGTGCCAAGTTGGCATAGGCCGCCGCATTCTGAGCATCGCCGCTAGCCAAGTAGATTTTGCTGGCCATCACCATCAGGTTAACGTCATATTTTCTGATCTCGCGGCCAGCCGAGACCTCGCTGAGGGCCGCATCGAACTGGCGTTGATCTAGGTAAAGCTGGGCCAGGTTGACATAAGCCATGATCAGGCGAGGATCGAGAGACTTGGCTCGCTCGTTTGCATTGCGGGCGCGCTCGATGGCTCCCTGGCGGGCGTAAACATAACCCAGGCCGGCATACAACGGCGCGAAGTCCTCACCACCGCTGTCGAAGCCTTGCTCCAAGGCTTGAAGGGCCTGATCGTACTCGCCCAGATACGCGAGCGCCATCCCCTCGAAGTAGTAGCTATCGATAGAGTCGTAGCCGAAGCCGCGTGCCTGCGCGATCAGCTCAAGGGAGTCGCGGTAGCGTCTTTCGTAGAAGGCCTGGATTGCATCATTCATGAGCGGGCTAGAGGGATGGGGAGTGATGACGTAAGGCGGAGTCGGAGTGATGCCAAAGCGCAAGTCGCCCCGAGCCACGTCCTGGATGGGCAGTATTGGTTCCTCTGGCACAACCTGGCCTTCGGGAGTCGGCGTGCGGGTGGGGCGTGGTGTAGGTGTGCTTATAGACGTTTGGGCGACCGTTGCCGTTGCTGCTGGAGTGGCGTGGGCTGCCATCTGAGCCGCGCGGATCATCCTGGTGATGTTTGACACCAACAGGACGACCATGATCACGAGAACCACCCCTGCGCCGACAGCGATCATCATCGGACTAGGGCGCAGGTCGATGCCGGTGCGGGGTCGCGTGCGCAGCACCTCTGGCAGACCCCACGAGATGTTTAGGTCGACACGCTCCTCAGCCGCCCGCATCCAACCCAGGATAGCCTCTGCCTGGAGTTGGGCCTGACGTATGGCCTCTTCGCTGACGAGCGGAACGCCTCCTGGAGCAGGCGGAGGCGGAGCTGACGCGATTGGTGCAGGCTGGGGCACCGCAGCAGCACCGGGGGCAGGCTGGGGCGCCCCAGGTGGCTGCTCCGCAGGAGCTACGCCCAAGGCCCGTAGACCCTTAAGAGCTGTTTCATTCTGAGGATTGATGGCGAGGACTTGTTTCAGGCAATGGATACGTTCGGCAGGCTTTTCCACCACAGCGCTCATCCACAGCCATGCGGTCTCGCTGCGCGGATTGGCCTTCAAGACCTGTACTAGCAATAAACGAGCTTCTTCCTTCTGGCCAGCCCGGGCGGTGGCGATAGCACGCTGTAGGAGGTCTTGCAGGTTCTCGCTCATAGTCCCTCAACCCACATTCCACAAGGCGACATCGTTCAATTGTACACCAGCCCACAAAAATGCTACAACGCAGTGCAGGGCTGTCCCGTCTCAATGGGCCTGTTTCAACTGAGAGAGAGGGGAAAATTGGAGCAAGTGAGACAGACGCTGACAGAACAAGACAGGCTGAAAATTTCGTACCCCGTGATTCGCCTTTCAACAATCGAGCTTACGCAAAATCAACTTAACAGAGCCCTAGAAACCAATGTAATTAGCTGGATTGTCGGGTGTGTCACCCCAGCGCATTTCAAAGTGTAGGTGCGGTCCGCTGCTGTTGCCCGTCGTCCCTACCTGTCCAATATACCCCCCGCGTGGCACAGACTGGCCGCAGCCTACGCCATTTGAGTTGAGGTGGGCATAATAGCTACGCCACCCATTGCCATGATCAAGCACTACCAGGATGCCATACCCCCAGCTATCCGCCACCCAGCCAGAGAAGACCACTACACCTGAGTCGGCTGCCACCACTTGCGTTCCCACCGGCGCAGCCAGATCGATGCCAGAGTGGCCAGGGTAAAAACCCTGCGTGAACGAGAACGGGCCTGCCAGCGGCACGATCCACGCACCAGTGCCACCAGCCCCCATAATCCCCGGCGCACACGAACCAGGCATGTTAGGCATGAATGATCGCGAGATGGCACCTGTGGACTGATCGACAGTCTCAACTTCGGTGGCACGCCACCAATTGATTGACTCGCCAGTGCCCCCTGGAATCACGATCCGTACACCCCAGGGTGGAATGTCGGTGGGAGCGGCCCCCTGCAAGTCGTTGAACTCTGAGTTGATGATGGCGTTTACATCCACTGAGTACTTGTCGGCGATTGACTGTAGGCTGCTCCGGCCATCCGAGCGGTAGTACACGCCATCCACAGGCAGAATGTAGAGGTCCATGCCAGGCACCAGCATATGGACATCACTGTAGAGTGCATCGGCATTGGACCAGAACACCGTATTGCGATCAATGTTGAAATGGGCTGCGATGCCCATCAATGTGTCACCTGGCTGAACAGTGTAGGTCAAAACCTTGTTGCGAGGACGATCGGGGATGATGGTGTAGGGCACTAGGCCACGGCCAAGCACCTCACCCTCGGACGACATAACCATGTTGGAGGCAGCCGGGCTGATTTCAGCCACGGTGGCGGGTGTAGTTCCGACTTCAAGCAGACCGGTCTGGCTGTTCAGCAAGCCCCTGACGGGGCCAAGCAGTACCAGCAGCGTGCCTAGAAAGCCGACGGCAACGGAAATTGGGGTCAGGAACCGGTTGAACAAGGCTACACCGCTTGCCAACCCGCTTGTCCGTGGGACAAACCCGCGATTGGTGCGATCCATCACTGTACGCCTCACACAGCCAAACGGCCAGGAGCGGCGCGTCCTGACCGTCAAGAGCGTGGGATATCTACACTGTTTATGGTAACGTGCTCAATGTAGTCCGTCAAGGCATTCCCATTGAGGGGCTACCGATTCGGGTGCATTTCAACTTGGGGACAGCCTCACCCCCCGACCGACCTGTGGTCGGTCTTCCCCCTCTCTATTTGAGTTGAGGGAAAGCCGCCGGGGGCGGCCCGGCAGGGGGTGAGGTGCAGCGCCGCCCTCGCGCCCCCGCGGGGGTCCTGCCCCACCGAGAAATACTCCTCCATTTGGGACAGCCTTGAGTAGTCGTGTAGCCTCCTCCTACTCCAACCCTGGGCTGTCCATTTTCAATCAACATCAGATGTAGCTGACTTGACTATCCCGCAATCTGACCGAAGGCGCTTTTGGCCATCCCATCCTTAATTAGGCTGCAGGCAGCATCCAATGATCGTCATCTGAAGTTTCAGGCATATTCAATGCACTGAAACGTAGGAATGCCCGTTCTGCCGGGGACATGTTGGCCGGATAGACCGTGTCGTCGCAGGCTTCCAAGATACGATAACCTTCCTTGACATAACTGCGCACAGTGTTGGTGCTGACTCCCATAGCTTCAGCAGCCAGCTCAGCAGGCAGTCCTTCGATCACGCATAGCCACAAAGCCTCCTCAATGCGCTGAGTCAGGCGCGGGTACTGTCGGCGCTCTGGCAGGGTCACAATCTGCAGGCTGCCCAGGTCGGCGTGTTCCAGGAGGCATGCCACCGACTGGGAAACAACGTAACGACAGTCCACCACGAAATTCACTGCACCAGCAAGCCCAACCCCGACCTCCTCGCGCAGTAGGTAAGCAGCAGCTCCCGCCTGTCCAGCGGCTAGAGCCATGTCGGCATCAGCCACATGCGCCAGGCAGATCACAGCTGCTTTGGGCACATGGTTCAGAATCAACCGGACCAGCGCGGCCAACCCCTGACTGTCAGCAGCCAGGCCACTATCTAGGATGACGGCATCGAGACGGGTAAGGCTAGGGTCTTCCCTCATAGCCGCGATCATCTCGTGAGGAGATGCAGCCTTACCAACTACGCGAGTACGCCGATCCCAGCTCAGATAGCTGACAATGGCCTGTCGTGCATAGATATCGCCCTCGATGACAAAGAGGCGAATAGCAAGCTGCTCTACCATAAACGACACACTCCTGATGCTCTGGCAGCCCAAAGATGCCCTTGCCGGGTACGGGTGGTCATAACACCTGGGAAGGCGAACAGCAATTGTACAGTTTCACTGTTGAAGAAGATACACATACATTCCCGCCAGCCCACCCTACAAGCAACTATTGCACTGATTATCAGTATACGTAGTAGTGCGGCAATAGTCTCAATGGAATACTACCACCCGGCTGACACTCACCTTACAGATGGCCAGGAACGCCCGACTTCACCAGATGGGCGCCCACCGACAGGGTGGAAAGTGGGATATAATGCCCACAACTGTGCAAATCAGCAGGGCAGCCAGCAATATGTTTGCCGAGATCGTGGTTAACCTGCCCGTGGAGGGCACATTCCACTATCATATCCCCGCGCAACTGGCCGGGCGTCTACAGGTTGGTCACCTGGTCAGTGTGTCGTTTGGCATGCAGAAAGCCCAGGGTGTTATCCTGGGTTTCGACCTGCACGCGCCGGTCCCTGAGACCAAACCGGTCGATGGACTGCTCGACCGCGATCCGGTAGTCAGCGCCATACAGCTGGCGCTGGCCCGCTGGTTGAGCGAGACCTATCTGGCCCCGTTGGCCGACTGTATTCGGCTGTTCATCCCACCAGGGCTGGCCAAGCGCGGCGATGTACTGATTACACCCATCCTCGACCCGAATCAAGTTGAACCGGCGGACGACACCCAGGCACGCCTTTTGAAGTTGCTCCAGCAGCGTGGCCCTCTGCGGGGACGCCAGATTGCCTGGTCGTTGCCACGCCGCAACTGGCGCAGGGCCGTGGCCAACTTGGTCGAGCGTGGTCTGGTGTTGCGCGAGCCTGTGCTCGATCCGCCCTCCATTCGTGAGAAGCAAGTGAAGATGGCCGAGCTGGGATTTCCGCCTGAGATGATTGAGACAATCATCGCCCAGCATTTTGACCCAAACCGTCTTCCAGCCAACCGGCGAGCTGCTGCCCATCGCCGGGCAGCCATCCTGCGACGGCTGGCCGAGGCGCGCGAGCCGCTGGAATTGGGAGCCATTTACGCAGCGGTCGAAGGGAGTAGCCTGACTGACCTGAGGGCATTGGCTGAGGACGATTTGATCGTGCTGCGCGAGCAACACGCCTGGCGCGACCCACTCGCAGGCCGCCTGTTTGTGCCTGACACTCCACCTTGCCTGACACCCCACCAGACAGCAGCCTGGGACTTCATCCGTCAGGCATTGGAGGCCGATCAAGCGGCCCGACCCATCTTGCTGCACGGCGTGACTGGCTCTGGCAAGACCGAACTGTACCTGCGGGCTGTCGCCCAGGCACTTGAACTGGGGAAGAGGGCCATGGTGCTGGTGCCGGAGATCGCGCTGACGCCGCAGACGGTGCGGCGCTTTGGGGCGCGATTCCCAGGGCGTCTAGGATTGATCCACAGTGGCCTTTCCACCGGTGAGCGCTATGACACGTGGCGGCGGATCCGTAATGGTCAGATCGATGTAGTCATCGGGCCGCGCTCGGCGCTGTTTGCACCGCTCGAAAATCTGGGGGTGATCATCATCGATGAATGCCATGATGATAGCTATAAGCAGTCACCTCCGCTCGTGCCCCCTTACTACCATGCCTTGCCGACAGCCATTGAGCTGGCTCGTTTACACTGCGCGCTGGTCATCATGGGCAGCGCTACACCGGATATCACCACCTATGCCCGTGCTGCACCACCTGATGCCGAACAGCCAGGCGACTACACGCTGCTGGACCTGCCATCTCGCATCATGGGACACCGCCAAGCAATTGAGGCACAGGCTATCCATTATCACGTCTCGCGCACGTGCTACACCCATCAGCCCGAAGACCCCGATGAGGCTGTCATGATCGACCTGCCGCCCGTCCAAATTGTGGACATGCGTCAGGAGCTGCGTGCAGGCAACCGCTCAATTTTTAGCCGTGCACTGACGGCAGCCCTCACCGAGACGTTGGCACGCCGCGAACAGGCGATTCTGTTTCTCAACCGGCGAGGCACGGCAACCTACGTGTTCTGTCGGGCATGCGGATACGTGCTGACCTGCCCACGCTGTGACGTGCCGTTCACCTGGCACACGCACGGCGATTTACAGGAAGGACAGCAGAGCGCGCTGGTCTGCCACCATTGTGGCTACCAAACGTCACATCCTGAGAAGTGTCCAGCCTGCGATTCCAGCCAGATTAAGTTCTTCGGCGGAGGTACCGAACGGATCGAGAAGGAAGTGAGCAGACAGTTCCCGCAGGCACACGTTGTTCGCTGGGACCGCGACACGACCGGCGGCAGGGACATCCACGATCAGATTCTCCAACAGTTCGTCGATCACCAAGCTGATGTGTTGATTGGCACGCAGATGGTGGCCAAAGGGCTTGACCTGCCACTGGTGACGCTAGTGGGCGTGATCAGCGCCGACACTGCGCTTTACCTGCCAGACTATCGAAGCGGGGAGCGCACATTTCAGTTGCTGACGCAGGTGGCGGGGCGAGCCGGGCGTGGTCTGCTGGGTGGGCGGGTGATCTTACAGACCTATGCGCCGGACCATTACTCGATCCGCGCCGCTTCGGAGCACGACTTTTTTGCCTTCTATCAGCAGGAGATGCGCTACCGCGCCGAACTTGGCTATCCCCCTTACTCCAGGTTAGCCCGGCTGGAAATCCGCGCCGAGAGCGCAGAACGCGCCCGCCGAGAAGGAGAACGGCTGCGCAGCATCCTCGCCCAGCGCATTGCCGAGCGCAAGCTGGTCCAGACCTCGCTTATCGGCCCGGCGCCCTGCTTCTACCCACGCCACGAGGGCCTGTACCGATGGCACATCATTGTGCGCGGCCCAGACCCCATCTCTATCCTCCGGGACTTACCCCCTATGCAGGGACTGTGCATCGACATCGATCCCCTATCGTTGCTGTAAGGGCCATAACCTTAAAAGATCGCAAAGCAGACTTGACGAGAAGCCTGCCTTCTGATATACTCCCTATAGTAATAGAACTTATGTTCTTAATGTGGTAAAAGAAGCCTCATATGACACACAACTATCAGGGGGCAGGGGGTCTTAGAGCGTAGCGTAGGGGCCAAGTAGATGGCGTGTTTGGGCCTACAGACACGCCTTGTTTTATCGCACGCTATTAGAACATACATTCTATTTAAGAGCCAAAACGGAGCGAGCCAGCTATGAAGACAGGAATGTTGTGGTTCGACAACAACGATCAGCGCGACCTGGAGGCCAAAATCCAGCGGGCCATTGCTTATTATGAAGCTAAGTATGGCGAGCGCCCCACCGTGTGTTATCTACATCCCTCCATGCTTCTCGGCGGGCCTAAGCGCCTAGCCGGAGTGATCCTACATACGTCGAACACGGTGCTTCCCCACCATTTCTGGCTGGGCAAGGAAGACGAGAAGAGGAAGCGCACTGCGGCTTGAACGTCTGGCAACACGCCACAGAAAGACGGTCACGATCGGCGGGGCTGGCAGGGCTGAATCGCTACGCTCTCGTTCCCTGCCAGCAGCCCACTGACCAGTCTGCCACGAGCGCCCATCACGCGGCTGTTGGCAAAGTACTCGAATTCGAAACCAGTCTCATCGCCAACCCGCTTGCCCGGCAGCGGCATCAAGCGGGCGGTCAGGGGTTTGTCAAGCCGGAGGGCCAGCGCAGCCACATCGGCGAGAATGGCTGCCAGAGTGCTTTCATCGACCTCGCCAGGCAACGGGATCGTATCCAGACCAGTACCGCACACTGCCGAATACGCCAGCAGATCAGTCACGTGGAGCCATCCTTCGGCTGCGCGTCCGGCCAAGACCTTATCTTCCATGATGGGCAACATTAGCCCGCAAAAACCGGTCCGTGTAAAACGAGCCTCATCCAGCACGTCGGTTAGGAAGGCAGCAGCCAACAACGACCCGTGCCCTCCAAAGGCTTCCAGGCCCAATCGCTCCAGCGCTGCGCCAATGCTGCGGATCTCGTCGGGGTAGGGGGCCAGCGAGAAGTCAATACCTTGAAAAGACACATTAGAATGTCCCAGCGCCTGCCGGACCACGCCCTCAATGCGACCAGCTTCAGCTTCAATTGACTTAAGCAGCGCCGTGCGAGCATCGCTGAGCGATGTCGCACTGCTTATAGCTGCCACGGCGAGGTCGGCGCTCTCCGTGGCGATGGCCAGACGAGGCGCACCACTGCCATGATAAGCCGCTGGAAAGAACGGCACCCAGGGCAGGACATTGGCCAGGGCCGCCAGCCGCAGATTGGCGAACCCATCATCTCGTAACGTCGACACCCGCCGCACGATGTCAGCCGTGCGACGGATGCGCGATAGGCTCAAGCCGACTTCGTGGTTCGCAATCTCGAGGCTGACAAAGACACTCTCGGTCTGGGCCAGCAGATCAGCCACGACCTCGGCGTAGGCCACAGGGTCTTCTAGCAGGACAGGGCCAAGAGCTACATAGTCGATCTCGTGGACGAAGGCTAGTGCTTCAAGATCTTTGGCAAAATCGACAGCTTTTCCGGGTCCGCCCGACCTGAGACAGGCTGCAGGGAAAGGCTGAGTAGCCAACCGGGTGGTCTCCACCTCATAGCCGGTGTCAACCAGGGCTGCACGAGCTATATGAAGCGCCTCAACCACATCCTGAAAGCGAGGCCCGGTCTCCACCGGATAGGACATCTCAGCAAAGGCAGTCACCGAACGAATCTTCACGAAGCTCCTCCTGCCAAGAGCAGAGCCAGGTCACACCTTCAGTAATCCCTGCTCAGTGCGCTGGCGAACCATCTCAAAGATCAGGATGCCGGCCGCCACGGCCACATTCAACGACTCCGTCCCACCTGGCATGGGGATGGTGACATGAGCATGGGCCAGACGGAGCGCCTGATGGCTGGGGCCGTGCGCCTCCTCACTGACAATCAACGCACAGGGCTGGGTCCAGTTCACACGGTAGTAAGGCGCACCACCGCTGGCGCTCGCCAGAAAGACGGCATGGCCGGTCAGCTTGTGGCCAATCCCTTCCCAGCTCAGTGGCTGGGTCGGGAGTCGGAAGTGAGCACCCATGGCGCTGCGGACCACTTTGGGGTTGGTCAGGTCGACTGTCCCGGCAGTTGTGATCATCAAAGGGACCCCCGCAGAAGCTGCTGTACGCATGACAGTGCCCATGTTGCCTGGATCGGACACACCGTCGATCACCAAGATAAAGGTTGCTTCAGCGGGTATCGGCAGGTCGACAGTCGGAAGGACGGCCAGAATGCCCTGCGGCGTCCGAGTATCGCTCATAGCAGACATCACCGTCTCATCAACTGCCAGCAGCCGAGCGCCGAGGCAGCTCAAGCTATCAAGGAGAGCCACACCATCTGAATCGACGGCGAAGGTGTCAGTGTAGAACACCTCCTCAACCGCAATCCCGGCCAGCGCAGCCTCGCGGACAAGGCGCACACCCTCGATCACGAAGCGGCCCGCCTTACGCCGCGCCTGCCGTCGCGACTGAAGTGCGCGTACTTGTCTGACTCGCTCGTTGTCAACGCTGGTGATCATGCAGCAGAGTGTAACACGCGCTCCAGGGAACCCCAAACACCCCATCAGCGCCGAAACCCGCCTTTGGCAGTCAGTTGGCCGTGATCAGGTCACGGATGGCCTCATACTTGGACGGGCCAATGCCGGGTACATCTTGGATGTCCTCGATAGTAGCAAAAGGCCCATTCTTCTCGCGATACTCGACAATGGCAGCGGCCAGTGTGGGGCCAATGCCAGGCAGTGTTTCAAGCTCGGCTTGGGTAGCTGTATTGATGTTGATCGGTCCCGAAATCACTGGCTTGCCGCCGCTGGTCGGCATGGGCGTGGGCAACTCACCGACACGTGGGACATACACATGATCGCCATCTTCGAGGCGCAATGCCAGATTGACGTGGTTCAGATCAGCATCTGGCGCAGCACCACCAGCAGCAGCTACCGCATCACGTACAATCGACCCTGGCGGCAGCGTGTACACATCCGCCTGGACCACCGCCCCACTGACATACACCAGGATTGGGCTGGGGGTAGGCGTCGGCTCCGGAGTAGCAGGGGGTTCAATGACGATCTCCGCAGCAGGCCGCCAGCGCAGCGCGAACGCGGCCACGCTCGCCGCAAGCAGCAAACCTACAACTGTCAGGGCCGCCACGCGGTGCTCCTCTAGCCACTGATTCATCGTCAATGTACCTTTCCCGACACCTGATCAGTCACTTCTCACCATGCCAGCCATAACTGTCAAACCATCGACCCGCGAAGAAATTCGCCAGAGCGCGCCTGACATAGGGGATAGCATTCTGCGGCAGCGCATTGAGAGGAAACCATGCCATATGATCGCATTGCGGCAGGAAGAGATGGACTGCCGAGCACAGTTCGAATCTTTGGGAAGCCATCTTACACCTCAACCGGGGAAGCAGCCTGCAACTCCTTATCTTAGTCGACAGGATGCAAAAGGCAAGAAAACCCTGCCAACTGGCGGTCTTTTGCCTCTTAGACATTGTGATAGCACTCCACTATGTGCTACACTTATAATCGTAATTGGGCACCGTGGAGTAATCTGTGCACCCTCAGAGAACGTCAGCTGACCGCTGCGAACCTTCGCTGGTCAAGTTCATGTGGCTCGTCGTACAACTGCACACGAGGATGACGACCAGAGGGCTTGAGGGGGATATCTCGGCCCTTCTTGCTATAAACAATCAACCCACCGCTAAGTGGGTTTTTATGAATGAGGTAATTTGAGTGAGTAAGGATAAACGATCAAAAAGACAGGACAGTAACTATCGCCACGACGGCATCGTGCGCGTAGTTCCGCTGGGGGGGTTAGGCGAGATCGGCAAGAACATGATGATCATCGAGTATGAGACAGCGGACACACTCGACTCGATCATCCTTGACGCTGGCATCATGTTCCCCGAGAACGACATGCTTGGCATCGACTATATCATCCCAGACTATGGCTATATCATGGATCGGCTGGAGACAATCCGGGGAGTGATCATCACCCATGGCCACGAGGATCACACAGGGGCGATTGGGCACCTGATGGAGCATGTGAAGTCGCCCGTCTACGCCACGCCATTGACACGCGGCTTGTTGGAAGTCAAGCTGAAGGCTGCACGCCTGATCGACGAAGTCACGTTGGTGACGATCCAGGCTGGTGACACGGTCCGCATGGGGCCATTCATCGTCGAGTTCTTCCATGTGTGCCACAGCATTCCCGACAGCATCGGTGTGGGAATCACCACACCAGTGGGACTGATCGTCCATTCCGGCGATTTTAAGTTTGACCACACCCCTGTCGATGGCTGGGCCCCTGATTTTGGCAAGCTGGCCGAGTTCTCTCGGCGAGGAGTGCTGGCCCTGTTTTCAGACAGCACCAATGCCACGGTGCCCGGCTGGACGCCTTCTGAGACAGTGATCGATGCCGCGTTCGACAGTGTGTTCCAGAAGGCATCAGGGCGAATCCTGGTTGCCACATTTGCGTCGCTGATCTCGCGCATCCAGCAGGTAGCTAACGCCGCTCAACGGCATGGGCGCAAGATGGCTATCTCTGGCTTTAGCATGAACGAGAACGTCAAGATCGCCGTCAAGCTAGGCTACCTTAAAATCCCCGAACAAATGCTGATCGACATCAACGAGGCGATCCGCTTACCCAATCACCAGGTCGTCATCATGACCACTGGCAGCCAGGGTGAGCCAATGGCCGGGTTGGGTCGGCTGGCCTACGGTCGTCATAAGCATCTGGAAGTGAGGTCCGACGATACAATTATCATGTCCTCACATCCCATCCCAGGCAATGAGGAGATGGTCCACCGCACGATCAACAAGCTGATCCAGCGGGGCGCGGACGTGATTTACGAGCCAATTGCGCCAGTGCATGTCTCTGGCCACGCGGCCCAGGAGGAGCTTAAGCTGCTGATCAACCTGATCAGACCGCGCTTTTTCGTGCCCATTCATGGCGAATTACGCCACCTACAGATGCACGGCAAGATCGCATGCAGCCTGGGCATTCCAGCAGAGAACATCGCCGTAGTAGAAAATGGAACCGTGCTCACCTTCACGCCCGACAGCATGACCGTCGGCGAGCGCGTGCCCGGCGGATACGTGTATGTGGACGGTTCCGGTGTGGGAGACATTGGCCCAGCAGTGATGCACGAGCGTGAGATGCTGGGTCGCGATGGGATCGTGATTGCCAACGTGCGGCTGGATCGCGATACACGCCAGATGCTTGGTGAGCCAGAGATCATCTCACGGGGTTTCGTCTACTTGCCCGAGTCCAAAGACCTGATCAGCAAGGCCCAGCTAACCATCTGCAGGATGCTCAAAGACAACGGCAAGTCCTCCCTGCGCAGTCTACGCAGCGAGATCGAGGATCAGCTGTCTGACTTTTTCTACAGTGAAACCAAACGCCGCCCGATGATCTTTGCCTTCATCAACGAGGTCTGAGTCAGACCGCCGCGCCGGATTGCAGCCAGTTCTACCGAACTAGGGAACCTGTAGCGCCTGCCAGGGAGTCCATAGGCTGGCCGCAATGTTGAGGCATTGCTCCTGAGTGGCCAGTGCAGCAAACTGAGCCTGGGTGATCGAGAGCGTCTGCTCCACTGGCAGCAAGTAATCGCTGTAGGTCAAGCCTGCCATCGGTGGAATTCCCGGCGCAAAGACTCCAAAGAAAGCACTCGTGACCTGTTCGGCGGAAAAGCAAACCTGCCGCACAGTAGCATCACCTATCGTCTGTCCATAGAAGGCGAAACCCGTCTGCTGAGTCGGGTACAGTAGGCGCAACATATAAGTGGGCGGGTCTTGGCTGAACACCAACGCCAAGTCAACCTGGGCTGGCTGGCCAAGCACCTCTAGCGTGCGAGAAACCGTGACATAGGGTGGATAGTATTGCCATCCAACATAGATCGATTGCACCAGGCCAGACTCAAGGTAAATGTCAACCAAGGGAGGGGTGAGGCCGGACTCGGCTGCGCTCAACAGGTCAGAGGTTTTGGTGAGCCACGCCCCTAACCGACCAGAGCCATCCTGCACAGCTTCGTAGTCGCCGGGGATCAGGTCCTGCACTCCAATGCCGAGCCAAGCGTAGAAGTTCAACACATCCTGCTGCCCTGATTGCCCTACCCGCAGCCCATTATAGCAGGGTAGAACACAGGAGCGATCTGTGGTGCCAAAGGGGTCGAGGCGTCGATGCAATTCGGCGGTGGTCAGACTCTCAGGCACGCTGAGGGTCGGTGTAGGCAACGGGCTGCTCTGCACTTCATCAGGGGGAAAGACAGTCTCGGCAGGCGGCGTCGCAAGACTGGGCGGGGGTGCAGAGGCGCCTGTGGGTGTCGAGGCTACAGTCTGAGGTGTCGCCGTTCCCAAGCAAGCGGCCAACAACACCGCCGAAATAACTATGAGCAGAACGTTTCGCAACAACATGCTACGTTAACCCCGTGCGATCACGAACGCCACAGCCTGCTCGCTGGTATGCGACAGGCTGATCGACCACTCGGTCAAACCTAGTTCGGCAGCGATTTTGGCCGCAGTACCATGCAGCACGACATCGGGCCTGCCGCGTTCATCATTGACGATCTCGATGTCCACCCACTGCACGTCTCCAATCCCAGTACCCAGAGCCTTTGCGACCGCTTCCTTGGCCGCAAAGCGCGCCGCCAGCGCCGGGAAGTGCCCCTCGCAACGGGAACGCTCGTCTTCAGTGAAGAAACGGCCAAAGAAGCGATCACCGTGCCGCTGGGCGGCACGCCGCACACGCTCTACCTCAATGATGTCAACACCGGCACGCAACACAGACACACCTCGTCCTTACGGACCTGCGACGCCCAGCGCAAAGGCATCCGGGTTCAGGTAGCGCGCTGCCGCCGCTTGAACGTCTTCCACGCTCAGCGCGTTCACAATGTCAGCGTAGCGGCGTAGATAGTCTAACCCAAGCTGGTACATCTCCATCATCATGATGCTACCAGCGACACCCTCGTTGGTCTCCAGAGCCAGCACAAGCTGGCCGTTGAAGAAGTTCTTGTTGTCAGACAACTCCTCAGCAGTAACGGGTTCCTCGACCATACGCCTGATCTGCTGACGGATGATCTCGACCGTCGCCTCTATCTTGTCGGGGGCGACGCCAGCAATTACAGTCCAGGGACCTGGACCGAATCCACCCGCCAGTTGGCTGTACGAGTAGTAGGCCAGACCCTCCTGTTCGCGGATGCTGTCTCCCAGCCGGCCCATCATCCCAAAGACCCCTAGAATGCTGTTCGCCATGCGGGCTGCCTGAAAGTCAGGGGAACTGCGTGCTGGGCCAGGGTAGCCCAGCACGAGGTCTGCCTGTGACTTGCCGGGGATCGTCACTGTTTTGCGGCGGATCTCCTCCAAACGTGGCGCAGGGGGAGCTTGAGGGATGGCCGGTTGTTCTGGGTTGTGCCAGCCTCCCAGAGCATCCTCGACCATGCGAACCGCATCCACGGCCTTGACCGCCCCAACGACCACGACGATAGCCCCACGCGGCCCCAAATTGCGATGAAACGCCACAATCTCGTCACGGGTGATGGAAGAAATGGTCTCAATGTAGCCGCCTACGCTCCGCCCATAAGGATGGCCTGGCGGGTAAGCCAGCTCGCTGAAAGCCAGCGAAGCCATCCAGCGTGTGTCGTGCGCGCGAAGCTGAAGCGCAGTGAGGATCTGTCCCCGCACTTTCTCAACGTGCTCAGGGGGAAAAGTCGGCTCGCACAGCACCTCTGCCGCTAGGTTGAGCATCAGAGGCAAGTCTTCGGCCAGGCTCTTGCTGCCAAAGCGATAGGTATGACCACCACTCGAAAAGTCCAGGCTGGCCCCATTGCTTTCGATCTCCTCGTACAGCTCGCCAAAAGTATGCCGCCGCGTACCACGCATGAGCACCATACTGTGGAAGTTGGCCAGGCCAGTCTTGCCATCCGGCTCCTGCAGCGCTCCGCCATGCAGCAGCCCATCGACCACCACCGCTGGGCTGGTGAAGTTCTCACGTGCCAGCACTGTGATGCCGTTCTTCAACTCCACCCGCAAAACGTCATCGGGGCCGGGGAGTGCAGCGCTGCGATTGGCTTTCTCTGTTCGCATCATCACTCCATCTCTTCGCTATCCTGAGGGCCACCCCCAGTGGGAATATACCAGCCAACTACACGCCGCGTCGGCTGAAAAACGTCAGCCGCCACACGCCGCACGTCGTCCAGGGTTACCGCCATCATCCGACCCAGGTAGTCACCAAACCACCTATAATCGCCTACCAATGTCTCGGCAAAGCCCAACCAAAACCCCTGGCTGGAGACACTCTCGCTGTCATAAGCAAAGAGCGCCTTGGCCTGTTTACGAGCTTTCTCAAACTCTTCTTCAGTGATATCCCCTCTGGCAACACGCTCAAACTCAGCGGTAAGTGCATCCTCGACCTCTTGGGGTGTATGACCCTCGCGCACTGTCGCAGTGATACTATACAGGTAAGGATCAATAGTTGCGGCCAGGTCAGCATCGATTCCAGCAGCCAGTTCACGCTCGACCAGCGCCCGGTACAGACGCGAAGTCTTGTTCGAGGTATGGGCAGTCCCCATGAAGTTCAGACTGGTGGCCCCGGCCAGAATGCTATCCAGTATCCCCAATGCAAAAAAGTCAGGATGAGTGACCTCGTAAGCCCGGTACGCCATGCTCACAAACGCCGTATGGCCCTCGCGGTGGACTGTCACCCGGCGCTCCCCATATTGAGGTGGTTCAGGGCGATGGACATCGGGCAGCGGATCGCCGGCAGGAATGTTGCCGAACAGCGCCTCGATCTTGCCAAGCGCCTGATCTGCATCCACGTCACCCACCAGGACCACCGTCGCGTTATTAGGGACATAGTAACGTCGGTAGTGACTGTACAGGTCGGAGCGCGACATCGTCTCAAGATCGACACGCTCACCAATGACCACTGTACGATAAGGATGCACACGGAAGGACACGCCCAGCATCTCTTCGTAGAGAAGCCAAACAGGGGAGTTCTCCGAGCCGCTGCGTTCCGAGAGAATCACCGTGCGCTCCGATTCGACTGCCTCTGGGTCAAAGGCTGAATTGACCATCCGATCGGCCTCCAGGTCCAGCCCAAGGTCGATCTTGCTGGCGGGCATGACTTCGTAGTATGTTGTCCAATCGTGGGAGGTCATGGCGTTCCACGCCCCACCCTCACGCGAAATTAACTGATCGAGCATCGATGCCGGATACTTGGGCGTGCCCTTGAACTGCATGTGTTCAACCCAATGCGATGCCCCGGTGATGCCCGGCACCTCGTTGCGGCTGCCAACACGGTACCACACCCAGAAGGTCGCCACTGGCGCGTGGTGCATCGGCCTGACCAGGACCGTCAGGCCGTTCGACAGTTTTGTCCTCAGGACGCCGTTCTGCAATTCTGCCTCCACCCCTTTTTGCCACGACTCGATCATCAGACCTCTTCCACAGTCACCCCATCGTAGCCACGGCCAAAGCCGCGATACCGAAAGCCATACCCCGTCATCGCCACTGGGTCGTAGATATTCCGGCCATCGACGATCATCGGCTGGCGCATGAGCTGCCTGATACGAATCATATCCAGTTGTTTGAACTCGTTCCATTCGGTCACAATCACCAAGGCATCACAGCCATCCGCAACCTCGTAGGCATTGCGGCAAAGCTCGATGCCTGGGATCACTTGTTTGGCTACCTCCATTGAGACAGGGTCGTAGCCCTTAACGTGTGCGCCAGCCTGGGTCAACATCTCATAGATGCTAATCGAAGGAGCATCGCGCATATCGTCTGTGTTGGGTTTGAAAGCCAGTCCCAACAGACCGATTGTCTTGCCCGAAAGATCATCACCAAGCAACTCGCGCAGCTTAATGATCACCTGCCGACGTTGGAAGCTGTTGATGTCCATCACGGCCTGGAGTAGTTGGGGGTGTTTGCCCTGGACGGTTGCCATGTGCTTAAGCGCCAACACGTCCTTGGGAAAGCACGAGCCGCCGAAGCCGACCCCCGCGTCGAGGAACATGGGGCCGATGCGGCGGTCAGCGCCCATGCCGACGGCTACTTCTTTTACATCCGCGCCCAGGGCCTCGCAGATGTTGGCAATCTCGTTGATAAAGGAGATTTTGGTCGCCAGAAAAGCATTCGAGGCGTACTTGATCATCTCTGCTGTGCGCAGGTCGGTGACAATGATCGGTGCACGCAAAGGCAAGTGAAGCTGAGCGACTCTGTCGGCAGCTTCCTGGCTCAACGATCCGAGCACGATCCGGTCGGGGTTCATGAAGTCACGCAGCGCCGAACCTTCACGCAGAAACTCGGGACAGGAGACAACTGAGAATGGGATTGGCTTGGGCTGCGCCTCCTTGACAATCTCGGCCACCCAGTCCCCAGTGCCCACCGGAACCGTGGATTTGTTGACGATGATCAAATCGTGATCCATCACCTCAGCAATCGACTCGGCAGTCTGGCGCACATACTGGAGATCAGCCTCGCCATCCACACCGGAGGGAGTGCCCACGCAGATAAAGACAAACTCGGCATCCTGGAGCGCCTCCTGGTACGAGGTGGTGAAGCTTAGCCGCCCAGCAGCGACATTGCGGGATACCACTTCCGCTAGGCCAGGTTCGAAGATGGGCATGACGCCTCGCTTCAGGTTCTCGACCTTCGTCTCACTGATGTCCAGCGCCACTACCTTGTTCCCCAGATCGGCAAAGCATGTGCCAGTCACCAGACCGACGTAGCCAACACCGATGACAGCGATGTTCTTCATGGTGCTCAAGACCTCACTTATGGGTTTTCAAAGGGGATACACCCTTGCAGGCACATCCTGCCAGCGTGCGGCGCGTAGTGTACCCTAAATCGTGTGGTTTGCCTAAGCGGGCAATTTACACATCGCAGACGGAAAGCAGACGGTTATCCTCGCTTGGACTCCCTGCTACGCAACGGTATACTGACCGTGCAGCACTAGACAGTGAGGTTCAGAGGGAACCTATGGCTCGCATCGGCATTGATGCCCGCCTGACTTATTACTCGCAGGCCGGCATCGCCCAATATACTCAGCACCTGATCCGCGAGCTTGCCCAGATCGGCACGGACGACGAATTCCTCATCCTGCACAGCCGCAAAGATCGACGCACTCTGGCATCAGCGCCCCATCAACGGCGCGTTGCATGCTGGACTCCCGCCCATCACCGTCTGGAACGGCTGGCCCTAGCCGTTGAGATCGCGCCGCTGCGGCTCGATCTGCTGCACAGCCCAGACTTCATCCCACCGTGGGATGGAGTTCACCGTGCGGTGATCACCATCCACGACCTGGCGTTCCTATACTATCCTGAGTTCCTGACAGCAGACAGCCGTCATTACTACCACGGTCAGATTCAGGCTGCTGTGAGGCGAGCTGACCACATCATTGCTGTGTCAGAGGCCACCCGCGCCGACGTGATCGCCAAACTTGATGTGCCTGCCGACAAGGTCAGCACGGTGTTAGAGGCAGCCAGTGAGCATTTTCGCCCGGCCTCAGCTGACGATGTGGCCCGTACCCGCGCAAGATACGGGCTGCCTGCTGAATACATCCTTTTCGTGAGCACCTTCGAGCCACGCAAGAATATCGGTGGTCTACTGAGAGCTTATGCATTGCTGCGTGTGGACCTGCCCGATGCCCCTCCTCTGATTCTGGCCGGAAGACGGGGCTGGCTCTTCGAAGAGACCTTTGCGCTGAGTGCACAGCTCGGGCTGGACGATCACGTCATGTGGCTGGAGGATATCCCCCACGATGAGCTGCCGCCCCTCTATAGTGGCGCGATGGTTTTCTGCCTGCCCTCGTTTTATGAAGGTTTCGGGCTGCCACCGCTCGAAGCAATGGCCTGCGGCACGCCAGTGGTCGTCGCTAACCGGGCGTCGCTGCCCGAAGTGGTGGGCGATGCCGGCCTGTTGGTCAACCCCGATGATCCTGCCAGCATTGCTGATGCGCTATACCATGTGCTGACCGATACGGCGCTGGCAGCCAACCTGCGTCAACGCGGGCTGGAGCAGGCTGCACAGTTTAGCTGGCACAAGACAGCCTATCAGACACTCGCCATTTACCACTATACACTGGAGAGGCAATGAGCAAGCGCATTCTCTTTCTGACCCCTCAGCTGCCCTACCCGCCTCATCAAGGCACAGCCCTGCGCAACTTTGGACTGATCAATGGGCTGGCACACCGTGGCCATCAGATCGCTTTGTTGTCTTTCGCAGAGCCAGGCCAGCCGGCCTACCAGCAGACGCCGCTCGCTGCCCTGTGCGACCCAATTGTCGCCATCCCTGTACCGGCTCGTTCGATGGGACAGCGACTGTTCGACCTGTGCGTGGGCCGCGCCGACATGGCTCGTAGGTTGTGGTCCCCGACATTCCTGGAAGCACTGCGCAGGTTGCTGACCCAGCACTCCTTTGACGTGATCCATTTCGAGGGCATCGAGATGGCGACTTACCTGCAACCTGTGTGGCAGTTCATTTTGGACCACACCCCCGACACGCTGTTGATCTACGACGCGCACAACGCCGAATATGCACTACAGCGGCGCATCGCCCAGCAAGACATACGCAGCCTCAACAGACTGCCGCAGGCAATTTACTCGTTTATCCAGGCCAACCGCCTGGAGCGTCTGGAGTCGCTCATCTGCCTATCCGTCGATCACATCCTGGCTTGCTCCACTACAGATGCCTATAAGCTGGCTCAACTGCGGCAGGAAACTCCCATCACGGTTGCTCCTAACGCTATTGACACCGCTGCCTACCAGCCTGGCCGCCAAGTCGCAGCCAATATTCTGCGCCCCTCACTTGTGTTCACCGGCAAGATGGACTTTCGCCCCAACATTGACGCGGTGCTGTGGTTCGCCCAGGACATTCTGCCGCGTATCCGCGAGATTGTACCTGAGGCTCATTTCACTGTCGTCGGCAAGAATCCCCACGCTCGGTTGGATGTGCTGACAGGGCAGCCAGGTGTCACTTTGACCGGCGAAGTCCCCGATATCCAACCCTACCTCGATGCGACAGATGTATACGTCGCGCCGCTACGTATGGGCAGCGGGACGCGCCTCAAGCTGCTTGAGGCTATGGCTATGGGTCGGGCGATTGTCAGCACGCGGGTGGGGGCTGAAGGTTTTGATGTGCAAGAGGAGAAACACCTGATCCTGGCCGACTCAGCTGCTGATTTCGCCACAGCGGTAGTGAACCTGCTTAGAGACGAAGCACGCCGCAGAGCACTGGGGGCCGCTGCAGCGTCGCTGGTCCATGAGTACTACGACTGGTCGGTGATCATCCCTAAGGTTGATGCGATCTATTCCAGGTAAACGCATGGCCCGCATTGGTTACTTGCGGGGCCGGACGCGCACCGTCCGCTCGTTTTTGTATGTCACCATACCAGGCCGCCCTCCTTTGATCGGACGCACATGACGGCGTTCCGTGACATCTACGTCGACCAGAGCATTGCCTTGCCCCGCCGAGTAGTAGGCGGCAAGTTCAGCAGCACGCTGGATCACCGAATCTGGGATCGGGCGACCATCGTTTTTGATAATTACATGGCTCCCCGCAACATCGCGGGCGTGTACCCACAGATCTTCCCCAACCGATCGCTCGGTGAGCAACAAGTGATTCTGTTCAGCGTTGCGTCCTACCAGGATTAAGAACCCATCCTCGGTCGTAAAGCGTCGGATGCCCGGCTTGCCGCTGCGAGGAGTCTTATGAGGACTTCCTTGCCAGTAACCTGCAACCTGAAGCGCCTCGCGCACCGCATCGATCTCCGGCCAGCTCTCGGCCAGAGCCAGGTCGGTGGCAAGTTGCTTCAAGTATTCGACCTCGCGCCGCACGTCTGCTATGCGCCTGGGGACGTCGGCGGCAGCCCGTTTCCCCTTCTCGTACCTTTCAAAGTATTTCTGTGCATTCTCGCTGTAAGATAACCGAGGATCGATCCCGATTTCCAGCATCGGTCCCTCCGGGTCGTACTGGGCGTGGAGGACTGTCTGCCCTGGCCTGAGTGTGGAGCCATAGGCCAGCAACAGCTCCCCCTGCTGACGTAGGCGCTCAAGCTCCTCATTGTCTGCCGTCTGCCGTTTCAGCGATGCCAGCTTACGCTGCATTCGGTCCAGCATTCTGTCGATCTGTGCCTGCACGTGCTGCTTGCCAGAGTCATATGCCTGCGGCCCCACCGGTGCGCCGAAGTAGGTCCACATTGCCTCGCTGATGCTGCTCACCGGACGCCAGCCCTCCAGATGAGTCAGGCAATAAGCAGCGAAGGCTATATAACCCTTGCCCCCTTCTGTCGGAACAACACATGGCGACCATCGGCGGGATCGCACTTCAGCCAAGCGCTGCACGAATGCCGCGTGGATCATAGCTGCCGACACGTCAAAGGCAGGCGCCTCGGTGTCGCCGGACGCAAAGTACACGATCTCACGAGCAAACAGTGGACTGATCCCATTGATGTTGTCGACTAGGATGCGCCACACCGACATATTCTGACCTTGCCTGAGGAGGGTGCTGAGCATAGACAGTGTGACATCTTCGGGCCGCACCTTAGGTTGCAGTGGAGGGGGTACATAGGGCTTGCCAGGCAAAAGAACCCGGTAGCGATTCTGATAGGCGCCTACACGCTTGAAACAATCCAAGATGTCGCCCTCGACGGTGAGGACAATGTTGCTGCGGCGGTCCATCATCTCGACAATCAGCCGCGTGTCGCCATTGTCGCCAGAGAAATCCAGATGCAGGATGCGCTCCCAGGCAGGCTGTCGCACTGCATTCAGCCGCGCCCCCTCCACATACTTGCGCATCAGCAGACCCAGAGGTGAGGCGTGCGATGTGCCCCGGCGCAGCTTGTCCGGCACCAGGTGGCAGCGCGAGGTTCGCGGATCAATGCTCATCAGCAGGTAATGCCGTTGTCTATTGGCATAAATTTCCATCCCAAGAGACTGATCGTCCACCTCAACTACCGATTGGACTCGCCCGCCCACAAGTTTCTCGTTTAGCTCATCGGATAACGCAGCAACCGTTATTGCATCGACGTACATGTCCCCTCCATTTTGCCCACAGTCCTTCAGATGGTTTGTACCACAGCCAGCGGTAGGCTACAATCCGCTACGTGAAAGTTGCCAGGGCAAAATAACCCGAACAAAGTTGACACTGTCCCTTTGGGACCTCGACTGCTGAGGATAGTTCAGGTGCACTGTGATGAGTGACCAACCAAGCTCTGTTGTATTGGACAAAGAACGGCAGCAGAAAGCTAAAGAATATGCACGCATCCACCGACGGCTGCTGCTGGTGGATCTGCTGCTAGGTGCCGCATATCTGGCGACATGGGTGGTGACTGGCTGGAACCTGGGTCTGCGGGACTGGCTGGGCGATGTCACGCGCAGCTCATTTGTAAGCATCCTTCTCTACGCCCTGGGCTTCGGGTTTCCTTACTTTCTGATCGACCTGCCACTTTCGTTCTACAGCGGCTATGTGCTGCCTCATCGTTACGAACAGAGCACTCAGACTCTCATCAACTGGATCGGCGACGAAGTCAAGGGACTGGCGATCTCAGGAGTGCTGGGGGTGGCCGTGCTGGAGATCGTCTACTGGCTGCTGCGTGTTGCGCCGGACCTGTGGTGGCTCTATGCAGGCGGTGTGATGTTGGTCTTCACCGTTGTCCTTTCCACACTGGCTCCCATCCTGATCGCACCGCTGTTCTACAAGTTCACTCCCCTGGAAGACGAGGAACTTTCGCAGAGACTGATGTCGCTCGTCGAACGCGCTGGGACGAAGGCCCAGGGCGTGTTTCGTTTCGACATGAGCACCAAGACCCGCAGCGCCAACGCCGCCGTCCTGGGGTTGGGTGCGACGCGCCGGATCGTCGTGGGAGACACATTGCTGGACCAGTTCACTGCCGATGAGATCGAAACTATCCTGGCGCACGAACTAGCCCATGTTGTGCACCATGACATGCTGCTCCTGGTTGCCACCAACGCCATTCTGACACTGGCCAGCTTCCTGGCCGCTCACCTAGCGCTGAACTGGAGTGTGGGCATGCTCGCGTTGGACGGCATCGCCGACCCCGCCGGGATGCCAGTCTTTGGGCTGGTATTGGGTATGATCGGCCTCATTGCGATGCCAGTGGGCAACGCCTTCTCGCGCTGGCGCGAACGCATGGCTGACCGCTATGCGATTGAGAAGACAGGCAAACCGCTCGCCTTCGCCGATGCTATGACGCGCCTAGCTAACCAGAACCTCGGTGAAGCCGATCCCGATCCATGGGTTGTGATCCTGCTCTATAGCCATCCTCCCATCGGTGAGCGGGTGGCCACAGCGCGGGCCTATGCTGCCAGGCAGGCATATACGCCCGCCTCTTCGTAGGCCAGAAGCCGACAAGCCGCCTACGATGCCCTGCGGCCAACTCGTGACTCACCCATCTATCATGGCCGCCTGGCCACACATGACTTGAGGGAACTCCGTGCGCCGAGTTTTGCTGATTTTTGGCACGCGCCCTGAGGCGATCAAGATGGCCCCGCTGGTGCGAGTGCTGAGTGAACGCAGCGAATTTGACCTGGTGACATGTGTCACAGCCCAGCATCGCCAGATGCTCGATCAAGTGCTGGACTGGTTCCACATTCACCCCGATCACGATCTCAACCTGATGCAGCCCAGCCAGACTCTGGCCGACTTGACTGCTCGTGCACTGCAGAGCGTCTCCAAAGTGATCGAGGAGGTCGGACCGGATGTGGTGCTGGTTCAGGGCGACACCACCACAGCCATGGCTTCAGCCATGGCCGCCTTTTACCTACGCACTCCAGTGGGGCATGTCGAAGCCGGACTGCGGACTCGCAACATGTACAACCCTTTCCCGGAGGAGATCAACCGTCACCTGATCAGTGTAATGGCGACCTACAACTTCGCCCCGACCAAAACAGCCCGTGAGGCGCTGCTGGCCGAAGGCGCCGATCCTGGTTCGATCCACGTTACTGGCAATACTGTCATTGATGCGCTTCAGTGGACAGTGGCCCAGCCTCACACGCTCCGCCTGGGTATCCCGCTCGACAACCCCAGCGAACGCCTGATCCTAGTCACAGCCCACCGGCGCGAGAGTTTCGGCCCTGATTTCGAGGCCATCTGCCTCGCGCTGCGCCAGATTGCAGTGCGCAACTCTGACGTGCGTTTGATTTATCCCGTGCATCTGAATCCCAACGTGCAGGCGCCAGTCTACCGAATCCTCAACGGTGTCGAGCGTATACACCTGATCGATCCGTTGCCCTATCCCGACTTTGCGCACCTGATGAAACGCTCCACACTGGTGCTCACCGACTCGGGAGGTCTACAGGAAGAAGCCCCAGCGCTGGGCAAGCCAGTGCTGGTCATGCGCAAGACAACCGAGCGCCCGGAGGCCGTCGAAGCAGGAACAGCCCGGTTGGTGGGGACGGACACCGAGACCATCGCCGCTGCCACAGAGGAACTGCTGCACAATCCTGCTGCCTATGAGAGAATGGCCACCGCCATCTCACCCTATGGCGATGGTCATGCTGCCGAGCGGATCGCCGACATCCTGGCAGGCCAACATCCCACCAGGTGAGTAGGAGGCTCATGGCAAGGCTGGCTTCCCACAACCGCCCGTCCTGATGGAGCAAGCCTTCGTGTCCCTACCGAACTGCTCGCAGAAATGCAGCAGCCCGCTCGCCGCTGGCCTGCAAGATAAGCTCACGGCTGCTGCCGCCTATGTCCACGATACGTATCCACAACCGTTCGGGCGGCAGCGCACTCTCGATGCGTTCCGGCCATTCGATAACCACCACCCCTGATGCGTCCAGAATGTCGTCGAGGGCGGTCGTCTGCGCCTCGGCGACATCGGAGAGGCGATAGCAATCCATGTGGAAGAACCGCTGAGAGTCCACCGCGCGGCGATACTCGTTCACCAGCGTAAAAGTGGGGCTGGTGGCCCGCTCCAGCGCCCCCCAGCCACGGGCCAGGCCACGCGCTAGGCATGTCTTGCCAGCGCCCAGGTCGCCAGCCAGGCACACCAGATCGCCGCTGCGCAGACAGGCGCCCAGCCGCTGGCCTAGAAGTTCGGTCTCCTCAGCAGAATGGGTGGTTAGTGTGATTGTCAGGGTGGCACTGTCTGCCGCCATTTAACCATCAACTCCGGCGATCACGATTGACGTTGGCAAAACGTCCCCGTATACTCCCTTAAAAGATGTCCGACCGATACACTCCTGGAAGAGCTGAGAGCTTCACTGAAAGGTTTGAAGACCCATTCTAACGAAATCGCGTCTGATTATATACAACCATCGAGCAGGCTGTGCATCCAATCTAAAACAGGATCGTCTGCTCAGAGGGCGTTGAACTCTCGTAACCTGTGGCAGTTTGACATTCACCTCTTGGTTTCTGTTCCAGTAAAGGATGGAAGCGCATGACAGTTCAATCTGTCCCTATTGCTAAAGGGCTTGAGGGAATTATCGTAGCCCAGACCCGCAAGAGCAAGGTCGATGGCACAGGCGGTAGACTTATCTACAACGGCTATGACATCGTCGATTTGGCTGCCAAGGCCACGTTCGAGGAAGTGATCTACCTGCTGTGGCATGATAAGCTGCCGACACAGGCCGAACTAGATGATCTGAGATCCGATCTCGCCGCCAATAGCGATCTGCCGCCGCAGCTCGTTGATCTGATGCGTGTGTTTCCCAAAGACAGCCATCCGATGAATGTGCTGCGGACGTTCGTCTCAGCAGTCGGAACTTTCGATCCCGAGTCGGAGGACACCAGCCCCAAAGGCAACATCAAAAAGGCACTCCGCCTGACTGCCGTCATGCCGACCGTCGTCGCCGCGTGGGACCGGCTGCGCAATGGTCAAGAGCCGGTGGCGTCTCGCAAGAATCTCAGCATTGCAGCCAACTTCCTATACATGCTCAAAGGGACCGAGCCGGAGCAGATCGCGGTTGAAGCGATCAATACCTACCTGGTGCTGCTGGCCGATCACGGCATGAATGCCTCGACATTCTCGGCCCGTGTGACAACCAGCACCCAGTCCGACCTATACTCGGCGATCACCACTGCCATCGGCACGCTGAAAGGCCCCGCCCACGGTGGCGCAGGTGAGAAGGCCATGGAGCAGTTCATCGAGGTTGGTAGCCCAGACAACACCGAGGCTTGGTTTGACCAGGCTATGTCGAGTGGGCGGCGTATCATGGGGATCGGACACCGTGTCTACAAGACGGATGACCCACGCGCCAAGATTCTTCGAGAGTGGGCTAGGAAGCTCGGTGAGCAGCGGGGCGACACCCGGTACTTCGAAATTGCGTCGAGGTTGGAACAGAAGGCCCGCGCCCATCCCCACTTTATTGAACGGGACCTGCATGCCAACGTCGATTACTACTCAGCCCTCGTGCTGTACGAGGTCGGTATTCCGATCGACCTGTTCACTCCCTTGTTTGCCATCAGCCGCATCGCAGGCTGGACGGCCAACGTGATCGAGCAGTGGTCAGATAATCGGCTGATCCGCCCTCAGGTTCAGTACGTCGGACCGGAGAATCTGGCCTGGGTGCCTATCGAAAGACGCAGTTAACATGCCAACGCCTGCGGAGGAGCTTTCTCCGCAGGCGTTTCTGCTTTCGATTCTGCCTCTACTGGCCTGGCCGCCAACGTCGTACCCGCAGCCGCATCTTCTCTGCCTCAACCACCTCGACCTCGCTGCCTGCCGGGATCGGCTGCTGGTCCACCGCCACAGCTCGCCAACGCTCGCCAAAGACCTGCACCATGCCGATTGGGTCGATGTCCTGTGTCACCCGTCCGATCTGGCCTACCAACCCCTGGTAGCCAGTTGTCGGGCGGAGTCGCTGTGCGCGCAGCGCCATGACGACCAGGAAGAAGAAGAGCGCACCCAGGAACACTGACTGCCCTACCACCAGCGGGATGGACAGCGTGCCAAACGGTGCAATCTCCGGCTGGCTGAAGAGGATGATCCCGCCCGCAGCCAGACTGGCAATGCCGGCGGCTGTCAGTGCACCGTGTGTGGGCGCTTTGATCTCCAGGACGAACAGCACAAATGCCAAAATCACGAACACAATCCCCAGCCAGTTGACTGGCATCACACCCAGGCCATACAACGCCAGCCCCACGCAGATCACACCTATCGTCCCAGCAGCCCAACCTCCAGGCGTCCTGATCTCGACGATGATCGCAGTAGTACCAATAGACATCAGGATGAAGACGATGTTCGGATCGGTGAGCAACATCAGAACACGCTCAAGCTGGTTCATCGGGATATAATAAAGCGTTGCGCCCTGTGTGCTCAGAGTTTGCATTCGGCCATTGACCTCTAACTGATAACCGTCTAGCTGTTCCAGCAGATCGCCCACATCCTCAGCGACAAAGTCGACAAGGTGAGCCTCCAGCGCCTCGCTGGCGCTTACAGCGCGGGCCTCGGTGACAGCCTCGGTCGCGATCTCGATGGCATCTCTGCCACGCCGCTCGGCCAAGCTGCGGGCCTGAGCGCTGAGATACTGCTCAGCCTTCTGCTGAGAAGTGCTATCCAGGTTCTCGCCCTGCGGCCCGACAGGGCTGGTGGCTCCGATGGCCGTGTCGGGGGCCATCGCCGCAGCATGGCCAGCCAGCGTGATCAGCAGCCCGGCGGAAGCTGCCTTAGCTCCTCGCGGCCCGACGAAGACGATCACTGGCACATCGCTGGTGCGGATGTCTTGAATAATGTCAAGTGTGACACCAACGCTGCCTCCCGGCGTGTCGAGCACCAGGATGACAGCCTCTGCATCGCGCGAGTCAGCTTCAGCGATGCCGCGTGAGATGTAGCTCCCAAACGGTGGTACGACCGTGCCCGTGGCTTCCAAAACCACGAATTCTAAGGAGCCATCACCCTGAGCCTGCACTGGAGATCGCGCCCCTCCCAGCACAGTTAGAGCTACCACCACCACCTTGACAACTCTGGCAACCTGCTTCATCTTCCACCATCCTCGCAGAACCATCTCTGCATGGCCCACATCCTACCTCAACTGTAACACCTTCGGTGCGGCTGTCAATGTTGTATGTGAATTGACCTCCTGTCCCGCCCGACTATCATTCAAAATATACAGCTCGTCAGGCACGTCATTCCGCCCATATTGCACTCAGGAGGTTCCCACAATGTTCACTTCTCGTCCGCGACGTTTTCGCTTCGCCATGTTTGGGCTGCTGTACTTCGTCCAAGGATCGGCGCTGGCTTACTTCAACAACTTCCAGAAACCCTACCTGGACAGTTTCCACATTGATGCTGATGTTATCGGCTTGCTAACCAGCATCTTGCTGCTGCCATTCATCCTCAAGATTTTTATCGGCGTGTTGAGTGACCGGGTGAACTTGCTGGGCGCGGGCCACCGCAAACCCTACATGCTGATTGGTCTCACGTTGGCTGCTGTGGCATTCCTGGGGGCTAGTTTTGCGCTCCCAGATAAGAGCTTCACGTTATTTGCGACCTTAATGGTGCTGGCATCGTTCAGCGTGGCGCTGTTCGACTCGACAACCGATGGGTTGGCCATTGATACAACCCCCCTACATGAGCAAGGCACTGTGCAGGGAGTGATGGTCAGTGGGCGGGCTATAGGATTCATCATCCTGTCGCTGGTGTTCGGCTTCCTGGTGCAAAGTCAGGGCTACCGCGCCGTGTTTGTGATTATCGCTTTCAGTATGTTGATTCCCCTCGTGTGGGTACTCCAGGTGAAGGAGCCTGCCGAGCGCCTTGAAGGACAGCGCTTTGAATGGCGGGCTTTTGGCGCACTGGCCAAGCCATATTTCCTGATCTTCGCTGGCTATGCCATTCTGTATTCATTCGTATCGTTTGGCGTTGATGGACTGGTAACGCTCTTCTTGCGCCAGGATTTCAGCGCTGCCGAGACAGTGATCGGAACCTACGGGGCGCTGCGCGGGGTGGGCGCGGCTGTCGGTGCGCTGGCAGGCGGCCTGCTTGTCGACCGCATCGGTCGACGGACCAGCGCCTTTGGTGCGATGGTTGCTATTTCGGTGGGAGCAGCCCTGATCGGATTCGCCACCGGCATTCCACTGCTCCTCGCGTTGGGCATCCTGTGGGGGATCGCGTGGGGCTTTCAGGAGACGATCTTCGTCTCACTGGCCATGGGCCTCGCTGACACACGCATTGCCGCCTCGATGTTCGCCATCATGATGGCCGTGTCTAACCTCGGTACGGCCATTGGCGAAGGCGTGGCCACCGGCCTGACGGATGATATTGGCTTCAGCCCGGTCTTCTGGGGACTGGCCGCTGTCAATGGGATTAACCTGCTGGTCTTGTGGTTGCTATTCCGTGTCGCGGAGCGCAAAGAGGCCGCCACACAGGCAAAACACTGACCAGCACAGGCCGGTTTCTGACACAAGGAGGCGTCATTTTGGACTTCACGCTTAATGACGAACAACGCCAGGCCGCCGATATGGTGCGCCGCTTTGCCCAATTTGAGGTCGCGCCGACGATCAAAGAATGGGATCGCCGTCAGGAAATGAACCCAATGGTGCTGCCACGCATGGCCGAGCTGGGTCTTCTAGGCATCTGCCTCCCGGTGCGGTACGGTGGGCAGGGCTTTGACTATGTGACGCTGGGGTTGGTGTGCGAGGAGTTGGAGCGGGTCGACACCACGCTGCGTGTGGTGATGTCAGTGCATGTAGGATTGTGCAGCCTGGCGCTGTTCCAATGGGGCAACGAGGATCAGAAGCAGCGTTTCCTCATCCCCCAGGCGCGGGGGGAGCGATATGCAGGATTCGGCCTCACCGAGCCGGGCCACGGGTCAGATGCTGCCAACCTACACACCACCGCCAGGCGCGAAGGGGATGTGTATGTGCTGAACGGTGAAAAGATGTGGATCAGCCTGGCGACAAAAGCCCACCACTTCCTGGTCATCGCGCGCACCGACCCCCATGCGCCCCGCCCTGCTGCCGGGCTGAGCGCATTCATGATCACAACTGACATGCAGGGCGTGACCACAGGCGACATCCACGGCAAGCTAGGGGTGCGGGCCGGTTCCACGGGCTGGATCGCGTTGCAAGATGTAGAAGTCCCAGTAGAGAACCGTATCGGCGAGGAAGGGGAGGGTTTTAAGATCGCCATGAGCGCACTCGACAATGGGCGCTACACAGTTGCCGCCGGAGCCACAGGGCTGATCCGCGCCTGCTTGGAGGAGTCGGTTGCCTACGCCCGCCAGCGCGAGACTTTCGGCAAGCCAATTGCTGAACACCAGTTGATCAAACAGAAGATCGCCCACATGGCGCTGTGGTACGATGCGGCGCGGTTGCTGTACCTACGAGCGGGCTGGATGAAGAACCAGGGACGACGAAACACTCGCGAGACCAGTCAGGCAAAGTGGTACGCCACGGATCACAGCGTCCGGGCGGCTCTGGAAGCGGTGCAGATCCATGGCGCTTACGGATATTCAGATGAGTACAACGTAGAACGGTATCTGCGCAACAGCAAGGGTGCAGTGATCTACGAGGGGACAAGCGAGATCCATCAGTTGATGCAAGCAGACTATGTGCTCGGAGAGCGCCAGGACAGCCCTGTGCGTTGTGAGCTACCGGCCTACAACCCGGAGTTCTGGCAGACCGGCGCAGAGTAGGGCGGGTTTCTCCACCGCACGCATTGACTGAAGCCCTCCAGAGCTGTGGCTGGGACACTCCAGTGAGCGGCTCTGGCCTGACAGGCCGCTCACTGAGAGTTGGCTGCGTAGCAGATAGGAGTGTTAGGTTCTACTGCTGCCCTGGGTGGCTGATTAGCACCTGCTCAAGGAGGGACCATATTACCTACTCATAGAGTAGGACTACAAAACAGCGAATTTCCTGAGTCCTTAGTAACTCTTCCTGACCATGATTCATATAGTCGTCATAGTAGGGATTGTTGAAACTGTTGAAAACCGCGCCTAGTTGGCCTTGAAAGTGACCACGGCGGGCTTGATATAACGCCAATCGGCCCGAAATTTGGGCAAGTTGGGATTGCCGAGATGTTGAAAGATTGTTGAAAGAATGTTGAAAGAATGTTGAAAGTCGGCGCCAAGTGTTGAAAGTAGGTTGCATTTTAGGCACGGTTTTCAACATTTTACTCCCCTTTTTCAACAAAGTTTGAACAATTTTTCAACACTAGAAGGATGCTTTTCAACAAGTTTTCAACACTCTTTCAACAAGTTTTCAACACTCTTTCAACATTTATAGCGTCCTGATCCCCCTATCGCGCTCTCTCTGATCGGCGCCTTGCACGAAACCGCCTTTGATTCTACAGTCAAGCGTCACAACTCTTGGTAGTGAAGTCCGGCCGGTGCAGGCCGAGGGAGAGATAATCGAATGAGCATGCAGCCAAAGATTTCCGGTGCTCTGACAATTGGACGAGCCGCTGGCCTAGCTCTGGCGATTGGCCTGCTAGCTTACTGGTTGGCAGGCAGTGTGCTGGCTCCTCTAGAGCTGCTTGCTCAAGATGTTCTGTTTCTCATCCGAGGGCCGCTGGAGACAGAGCATCTGACGGTGCTAGTTGCTATCGATGAGACTTCCTTCGCAGCGAGCGATTTGCAGTGGCCCTGGCCACGTGACTATATTGCCCGAATCATAGATAACATCGCAGCGGGTCATCCCAAGGCTATCGCCATAGATGTCACATTTTTTGAGCCGACCACTGAGCAACAGGACTTGGCGTTGGCCGACTCAGTTGCCCGTGCCGGAAACGTTGTTCTGCTCAATAACATCATCACAGAAGAAGAAATGAGCGGTGATGTAAGACGCCAACTGAGCGTTCCCATTTCAGAGTTGGGACAGGCAGCAGCAGCACAGGGATTTCCCAGCATCCCGTTCGATGCCGACGGCGCTGTGCGGCGGCTGTTGGCCTTCCAGGCGCACAACGACCAGCTCTACTACTCATGGTCCATGCAGCTTGCCCGCCTCTACTTAGGTGAGGAGAGTTTCAATGCCGTGTCGAGAGATGAAGTCCGAATCGGCGAGCATGTCGTCAAGCTGGAGGATCAGTTCCTGCGTGTTGACTTCCGTGGCCCAACAGGCAGCATTCCCACTTATTCAGCCTACCAAGTGGCTGAAGAGTTGGTCGACCCAAGCAATTTCGAGGGCAAGATCGTCATTTTGGGCGCAACCAGTGTGTTGTTCCATGACAGTTACCACACCCCTTTCGGGGCCAATCCACCCATGCCTGGCGCTGAGATCAACGCGCAGGCGGTTGAGGCCATTCTCGAGGGGCGCTTTCTGACGCCGACCGGCAGCATTGTCCAGATCTCTCTAGCCGTTCTGGCAGCGCTGGTTGGTACTGCGCTGTCTTTGCGGCTGCGCCCGCTGGTGGGCCTGCCCACGGTTATCGGGCTGTCCATTGTATACGGACTGGCCGCTGCCATCGCGTTTATGCAGGCGCGGGTGATCATGCCGATCACTGCACCGCTCTTGGCGCTGGGGATCACCTTTGTGGCCAGCACCAGTATTCAACTTTACGAGGAGCAACGTCAGCGGGCGCGCGTGCGTGGCTTGTTCGAGCGTTACGTGTCGCCCGCCGCCATCGACCAGATGCTCGCTGCACCGAACATCTACGCAGTCCAGGGCGACCGCCGCGAAATGACCATCATGTTCAGCGACATCCGTGGTTTCACGTCGCTGTCTGAGAAGCTGTCGCCGGATCAAGTGGTCGAGATCCTGAACGAGTATCTGACAGCCATGACGGAAATCATCTTCAAATATAACGGCACTATCGACAAGTTCGAAGGTGATGCCATCCTGGCTATCTGGAATGCGCCGCTGCCAGTAGAGAACCATCCAACCCAGGCTGTTCTATGTGCCATCGAGATGGCCAAAACGTTATCCGAGATGCAGAAGCGTTGGGCTGCCACCGGCCACATTGTTTTGAAGAACGGGATCGGTATCAATACGGGGATGTGTTTCGTTGGGAACATTGGATCGGTCCGGCGGATGGACTATACAGTGATTGGCGATACCGTCAACCTGGCGGCGCGGCTCGAAGCACTGACCAAAGAGATCGGCGTGCAGATCTTGTTCAGCGAGTCGACCCAGCAACAGCTCACCCCAGAAGTCAAAACCCGCTATGTGACATCTGCCACCGTTAAGGGCCGACAGCAGGCGGTCAGAGTATATACTGTCGATCCTGATGCCCATGGGATCGCTACGGATAGCGAAGTCGATCTCGAACAGATGCCTGAGGAGATAATCCAACAACGTAAAGATTAGTTTATCGTCATTCGTCTTAACTCCACCGCTCATGTCACAGCACAGGGGAGACAATTGGCATGCCTGGGTTAACCCCCCAGTACCGTGGAATACCCTATCAGCGACGAGATATCATGCAGATAACGTCAGATAAGCGTAGCCCATACATCTTAAAGAGAGGTTGACTTTTGGATGGATTCCATCCTATACTGTAACCAATATGAGGGCAGAAACGCACACCCAATTGAATCAGAGGGTGCTTCAAGGCACGCAGGGAATCCCGCGTGCCTTGCGCGTATTTTAAGCACGGCTGTTCCCCGCGTGGGCCATAGCGCATCCAGGAGGCACACTATATGGATTATGGGATGATCGGCAAGATCGAGAAGGCCAAGCGCTACGCTGAGGAGCGTGGTCGTATCAGCTTTAAGCAGTTTACAGTAACATTCGACGGTGACAACAATCCACACACTGTGCACTTTCAACATGGCCGATGGCAGTGTGACTGTGACTTCTTTAAGACGCGGGGTGTTTGCAGCCACACCATGGCCCTGGAGCGTATCCTCGAGGGCATGATCCCAGAACTGAGCTGAGAGAGCAACGAGAGCCAATCATCGAGACCTGAGCGCCCAAAGGCGGCTTTGTCACCAGAGGCCGCCTTTTTGATTCGCGCAAGGCATTCTTCGCAACCGTTTTAGGCGACAGGTGTTGACAATTTTAAAGTCACGAATTATAATTTAGGCATACCTAAATACGTCAGCGTGTTTCGTTTGCGAGATAAAAAGTAGACAATTTAGGCAAACATGGCTAACAATCGACGCATCCATTCCTCTCATGATGAGCCTGCTTTGCGCCTGTCGGACCTCAAGATCGGATCTGCGGCAACTGTTGTCGATCTGCTTGCCCAGGGCGCAGAACGCTGGCGTCTTATGGATCTGGGTATCCTACCCGGTACGCGCATCGAGGCTGTGATGGCCAGCCCTCTAGGGGAGCCGATTGCCTACCGCATCCGAGGTTCGATGATCGCGCTGCGCAGACAGCAGGCAGAACAGATCGAAATTCAAATAGACACAGGGAGCGATAAGGCATGACTGTCACACTCCAAACCACCCACGTCAACTGTGCAGGCTGCCCACATGCTCGACTTGTACAGCTTGGCATCAAGCCAGGGAATTGGGACTATGTGATTGCTCTGGCAGGCAATCCCAACACTGGCAAGAGCACTGTCTTCAATGCTCTGACTGGATTACGCCAACACACTGGCAATTGGCCTGGCAAGACCGTCTCCCGCGCCGAGGGATTATACAGCTACGGCAATAAACGATATAAGGTTGTTGACCTGCCTGGCACATACTCGCTGCTCTCGACCAGCGAAGACGAAGAGGTTGCCCGCAACTTTATCCTATTCGGTCAGCCAGATGTGACTGTCATAGTGGTTGATGCAACCCGCCTTGAGCGCAATCTGAACTTGGTGCTCCAGGTGCTGGAGATCACCGACAAGGCAGTGGTGTGCCTGAACTTGATGGACGAGGCCCGCCGCCACAACCTGCACGTCAACCATCGCCGGCTGGCGCGCGAGCTTGGCGTGCCTGTAGTACCAACCGCAGCCCGCCAGCAGGAGGGCCTCGGCGACCTGGTTGACGCTATTGCAGACGTGGCTAGCGGGACCATCAAGTCGCAGCCACGCCGCATCCGCAGCCATGACCCAGTTCTGAACCAAGCCATCGAGGCGCTCGCAGACAAGGTCGAAGAACAGTTCCCCGGTCTGCCGAATGCGCGGTGGGTGGCCATGCGCCTTCTGGACGGCGACCAGCGCATCCTCAAAGCAGTACAGCAAGGTGAATTCAATGGCTTTCTGCCGGGTAGCACGATTGCCCAGGTTGACCCATTGGTGCCGGAGCCTGTGTCATGAGCGAATCATCAATCACCCATCAACCCGATGATCTAATCTCAGCCGCAGCGGCGCTGAGGGAAAAGGTTGGCGATTTTCATGACCGGTTGGTCGAAGCGACATACTCTGACGCCGCCCGTATCGCCGATCGGGTTGTCACGCGTGAGGGTGAAAGCTCTGGCTTTGATCTGGATCGCTTCTTGGACCGAGTCCTGACCAGCCGGGTTTGGGGTTTTCCCATCATGTTGCTGATCCTGGCTCTGGTCATGTGGATCACAATCTCAGGCGCCAACATTCCTTCGCAGATGCTGGCCGACCTGCTGCTGGTCACGATTTATAATCTACTGCATCACCTGTTCGAGGCCGCCAGTGTCCCCTGGTGGCTGACCGGCTTTCTGGTCGATGGCGTGTACTTGGGACTGGCCTGGGTGGTCAGCGTGATGTTGCCCCCCATGGCTATTTTCTTCCCACTCTTCACGCTGGCCGAGGACTTCGGCTACCTGCCACGGGTCGCTTTCAACCTGGATCGGCTATTCGCCAAGGCTGGCGCGCATGGCAAACAAGCCCTGAGCATGACGATGGGCTTTGGTTGCAACGCCGCTGGAGTGGTCGCCACACGCATCATTGACAGCCCACGTGAGCGGCTGATCGCGATCATCACCAACAATTTCTCGCTGTGCAACGGACGCTGGCCGACTCAGATCCTGATCGCGACAATTTTCGTTGGGGCGCTGGCGCCTCCGGCACTAGCTGGCATGGTCTCGGCGGCAGCAGTGGTCGGTGTAGCCGTGACGGGCGTGGCTCTCACCTTTGCCGTATCGTGGTTTCTGTCACGGACTATGCTCAGGGGCACGGCCTCAACTTTCAGCCTGGAACTGCCACCCTATCGCCCACCGCGCTTACTGCAGACGCTCTACACCTCGGTGATTGACCGCACGCTGATCGTGCTGTGGCGTGCCGTGGTTATGGCTGCCCCGGCAGGAGGGATCATTTGGCTGTTGGGCAACATTCACATCGACGGGGCAAGCCTGGCCCATATCCTGGTGAACACCCTCGATCCAATCGGGCTGTGGGTAGGGCTGAATGGCGTCATCTTGCTGGCCTACATAGCCGCTATCCCGGCCAATGAGATCGTGATTCCAACTATCCTAATGTTGACGTTGACGGTAGCAGGCAACGGGATCGGCCCAGGCAAGATGGTTGAGTTCGACACGGCGCAACAGACAGCTCAGGTGCTGGTCGGCATGGGCGGATGGACGCTGCTGACGGGCATCAATCTGATGCTGTTTAGCCTGCTGCACAACCCGTGCAGTACCACTATCCTGACCATCTATCGTGAAACCAAGAGCCTCAAGTGGACGGCTGTCGCAACAGCGCTGCCGTTGATGTTGGGCTTCATGACGACGTTGTCCGTGGCGACAGTTGCACGGCTGCTGGGATTGACCTGACGGCTGAGGGCAACGACCGAGATATGCCCTGCAGCAGGGGCACGGCTAGGAGCGCCCCTGCTGCAGCTCCGGATGAGATTTCACGAGGACTCGGCGGGTTGCTTAAAGTCGTAGACTCCATTGTATTTGCGCCATGTCACGTCGCAGCCCTGACAAATCAGCCCGACCTCAGTCTCTGCAAGGTCAAACGATCCGCACGACGGGCAACGCCAGAACGCTCCGGGCGGGGCAGGAACATTGCTGCCGACGGCAGCGCTACGCACAAACACGCTCGGCGAAAGTTGCCATAGGCCGCCAGTCCATTGGACAAGCGAATCGAGCGCCACAAGCATGGCCGTCGGCACTGTACGTTTGAGCAGGCCAACCCGGAAGTGCGAGACCGTCAGCACCTGCCCTGGCTCAAAGCCGACGGTCTGGAGGGTCTTGCGCACGTAGCGCGGATGAAAGTCATAGTGAAGCTTCACAAACTCCACTGGCTCTGGCAAAAACGGGTTCCACGCTTGCCGGCGCAGCAGCCAGCGTGCAATGGCCTTCAGGTTGCGCTTGTTGGCGTACTCCAACAGGAAGACGCCTCCCGCTTTCATGGTGTAGCGCACGGCTTGCAATGCTGCCGGGGCATCCTGCATATGGTGCAGCACACGTACCATAAGAGCTGTGTCGAATTGCCCAGGCGCGAAGGGCATCTGATAGATATTGCCTGCAACGTACAAAAATCTCTCGTCACCGTAGGTCTGGCAGGCATGCTCAAGCTGCGAACGGGAGTAATCGAACAGCACCACCTGGTCATAACCTGCATACAGCGGCGCCAACCGCCCATATCCAGCCCCAAACTCGATCAAACGCCCTCCAACAGGCGGCAGCAGACGGCGGATGGCGATCCGCTCGACACGGTCTTCGTACTCGCGGCCCTTGCCTTCCCAGAAATCCGTGCGATAGTTTGAGCCTTCGTAGTCGATGACCTCAGGGGTCTGCGGGGATGTCATAGGCCATACCCTCCCTCATGAGAAGCAGCGTAGACAGTACCACGCCTTCGATCCACCGGCAAGCATTGTGTCCCCAGCTTCTAGCGGGAATCAGCCGTATAGCCAGGTATTGCAGTTTCGAATCCCACACGGTAGAATGCGGCACTGATGGCCATTCTATAGGGTTGGCAAAATCGGGTGGCGGCAGGAACGGGCAGGCCGCCTTTTCGTTGCTTAGCAGGTTCAACAACCATGACCGAGAAACAAGACCAGACCAACACCAGGCGAATCCCTGCCTGGGTATGGATCGCTGCCGCAGGTGCAACAGGGTTGATCATCACTGTGGCTGTCGTTCTGTTTGTGTTATCGTCTGCACTGTTTCAGCCGACCGGCAGTTTCCGTGTGACGCTCAGTCACAGTACCCCCTCCTATTATCACCCCGACGGGTTGTCCATCCACCTGGCCGGCGAGGTGGAACAGATGCAAGTCGACATCAGCGCCATCCCGCGTGAAGCTTTCCTTGACGACAGCGTTGGAAAGAACTGGGCTGAGGCCCGGGCAGCGCTGCCCACCGAACTGACACCACTCAGTCCGATCTACACTATCGAGGCGCACAACGATGGCCAGCTTATCGGCGAGATGGCTATACCCAATGGCGCGGAACCGCTCTCTCTGCTGACTCTCTACGCCTGGGATGTTACTTCCGGGCAGTGGACATTCGTTCCAAGCGAGTTGGACTTAGCACGGCAGGTGATTGTGTTTCAGATTAGGGCTTTTCCTGCCCATGTGATGGCGGCCCACGCCGCACCGCGGGCGCTCGCCGCAGGCGTGGTGATCAGTGAAGATGGCCCCGACCTGGGGGCAACTTATGGGTTAGCGCTGCCCGAAGGCGTCTCCATTGATGCCACAGGGAAGCTTACTGGCACGCCGGCGACTACATCTGCATCCACTGTGCTGCCCCTGATCGTCAACCGCCAGGGTGGTTTGACCTCCTACAATGATGCAGGTCAGTGGGCTTCGATAGTTCAACAGCTTGTTTCATTGGCGAGTTCTTATAGCGGCTTGGCGCTCGATTTTGCAGGGGGCGCGGGTTACACTGACTTCATAGCTGCACTTGCCAGTCCGCTGCACGACCAGGGCAAACGACTTGATGTCATAATCCATAGCTCCTCGTTGGCCGACTACGATCTGGGCGGGCTATCGCAGCACGCCGACCGTCTCTGGTTGGCAGCCGGAGATCGCCCGGCAGATTATCTGCCTGGAGGTGCGCTTGAGAACCACTTGATTCAGATGGTTGGTCTGGTCGAGCGCAGGAAAGTAGGGCTGCTGATCAGCGCGCGAAGCGTGGACATCGTAGGCGACACAGTGACGCCCATCAGTTTCGAGGAGATGGCAAGCCATTTTGGCATCGCAGAAGTTGTGCCGGGCTACCTCGATCCTCAGAACCCCATCCTTGTAGTGGGCAGTTCCTTGCCACTCACGCTGACTGGCCAGGTCGAATCGATGGGTTTTGACGAATCGCTGGGCATGAATTATCTGACCTACTACGACGAGGCAGGTCGCCTGCACCACACTTATCTCATCTCGGCAGAGAGTGTGAGCCGCAGACTGGCGTGGGCACGCCAGTATGGGCTGGGCGCTGTGGCTGTGGATGGGATCGCACACTTTGATGCACCGCCTAATCTGGCCGATGGCCTGAGCGCGTTCCTGAGTCAACAGCCAATGGGCGCACCGCAGCCACTAGCCATTGCCTGGAGAGTACAGTCGAATTCCGGCACGCAGCTCAGCGAGTCAGAGGGAGACCTTTCATTCATGCAATACATCTGGCAGGCGCTGGTCGATCCAGGCCAGTATGTGATCAGCGCTGCTGTACGTGGACAGGCTCAGGAGAGCCAGCGTGGCGAAGTGGCGGTCGAAGTCGTGGAAGCCCTGCCCACGCCCACACCGACGCCGACGGCCCAACCCACGCCAAATGCACCCCCGACAGCTGCCGCCCCCAATCCCAACCGGACATCCGCGCCGACACCACAACCGCCTACACAGGCTACAAACAGCGACAAAATTGTCAGCGGCGGCTTTGAACTGGGTGGGCAGACACACACACTAGCCCACCCCGACCTGATGCGCTTGGCGGGGATGACGTGGGTCAAATTTCAGCAGAAGTGGAATGAGGGCGACGATCCCAACGCTGTGGCTGGGCGAATCCAAGATGGACATGCCAAAGGCTTTAAGGTGCTGCTGAGTGTCCCTGGCCCTGCATACCCTACCACGATCAACTACTCGGCCTATATCAGCTACCTGACAGGGCTTGCTGCGCTGGGGCCAGATGCCATTGAAGTCTGGAACGAGATGAATCTCAACCGCGAATGGCCCACGGGGCAGATCAATGGGGCTAGTTACGTAGCCAACATGCTGGCTCCGGCCTATCAGGCAATCAAGGCTGTCAACCCCAACATCATGGTCATCTCAGGGGCGCCATCGCCTACAGGGTACTGGGGTGGCTGTGCTCCGGAGGGCTGCGACGATTGGGCATATCTGGCCCAGATGCGCGACGCTGGAGCGGCGAATTATCTGGACTGCGTAGGCATTCACTACAATGAGGGCATCATCCCACCCTCGCAGACCTCTGGCGACCCTCGCAGTGAGCACTACACCCGTTACTTCTTTGGCATGCTGAACCTGTACTATGGCACGCTCGGAAAACCGCTGTGTTTCACCGAACTGGGCTATCTCTCGCCAGAAGGCTACGGGGCGCTGCCGAGCAACTTCTCGTGGGGGGCCAATACGTCTGTTGCCGAGCAGGCTGCCTGGTTGGCTGAGGCAGCCGTCCTGGCCTCACAGAGCGGCAAGGTGCGCCTGATGATCATCTTCAACGTAGACTTCACCGTGTGGGAGCCTAATGATCCACAGGCAGGCTACGCCATGCTCCGTCCAAACGGGACCTGCCCAGCCTGCGATGCGCTGGCTGGCGCACGCTGACAATCGCCGCTCTACGTAGAGAGAGGTATAACTGCACGCAACCATGTCCCATCAGGTCCCGCCAGACGAGTCTCCACCCCATGGGTCCGAGCCTGTCACTGCACCGGGCTGGCAGGCATGGCTCGCACGTCTGGCAGCGCTGGGCAGTGCTCGGCTGACCGTTGGACAGGCATTGCTGGCCCTCGGTGTGCTGATCGGAGCAGGGGGGATGCTGGGGATCGCCTTTGCACGGGCCGGACAGTTCAGACGTCTGTCAGCCGAACACCCATCCCAGCAGGTAGACAACATTCTCACTGTGACGCTGGAGGGCAGCGAAGAAGCGCGGGTGAGGGTGGAGACTCTCTTGGCTTCAAAGAGATTGGGTGAAGGAGGTTTATACGCTTGGGCAGACGCTCTCGATGCTCTGCCTCCCGCCCTAGAGCCTTACAGCCCGATCTATGTGGTCTCTGTGCAGGGTGAGGGCGCGATCCAGCTGCATTTCAAACTTCCCAGCGATCAGTCTGCCGTACAGCCAGAGCTTTACCGCTGGGATGAGGATGAGCAGCAGTGGTCCTTTGTGCCAGCTAACGCCAGCAGCACACCCGGCGAGCTTGTCTGTGGATGGGTCGAGGGGCCAGTGGCACTGTTTACGCCGGAGCCAGCCGTGCCGCACCTTGGAGCAGTCATCGAGCCTGGGCAGATGTCCGACCCTGGTGAGCTTGTAGCACTCGACCTGCTGCTGGTGGAAGCCGGGACGATCAGGCGTGACGGCACTCTCGACATCACGGCGCAACTGCCGGAGTTCACAGACCAGCACACCGCTCTCGCTCTGATCCATGCCCCTGATTCCGAGGCTGTAGCCGCACTGCTCTCAGACAATAACGTCCGGAGAGCACATCATCAGAGCATGACCCAGTTCTTTGACGAGCAGCCGTGGGCCGGAGTGGTGCTCGACTACGGCGCAATCGACTCCCGGCGCACGGATGCGCTGATGTCGCTGATCGATGAGCTGGCAGACCAGGCCAGCCAAGGAAACAAGCTGCTGGCACTATGGATTCCTCCCCCTACCAGCAGCGCTGCCGGCTGGGACACCCACGGTTACGACTGGAGCCGGGTAGGCATGTTGGTCGACGCGCTGATCGTCTCACCGTCGCCAGCGCCGAGTGATTACTATCCAGGTGGGCCGGTAGATGCACTTCTAGCATGGGCAACCACACAGGTCAGCCGCACCCGGCTCTATCTCGCGTTCTCTGTCCTCAGCGCCGACGAGTGGAATGGCCGGTTCTCTCCCATCAGCTACAATTACGCGCTTGCACCTCTAGGGACTGTCGGTTTGAGCCAGAGGGAGGCAGGGACGGCGCTGCATCCACAGCCCGGTCAACCGCTCACTTTCAGCCTGGTTGGTCAGGCCAACAATTTACGGCGCGACGATTTGACGGGCATGTACCACTACCAAGTCTTCGTAGGTGATGGTCAGCACAGTGTGTGGATCATGACGGCCTCAGCGCTGCGCACCCGGCTGGACTGGGCCGCCGGGTATGGCATCAGGGGAATTGTATTACAGGATTTCGCGCTAGACAGCCTCAGCCCAGGGGCACTGGAGGCCATCCAGCAATTCAGAGATGGCCAGCCCTCTTCTCTACCCGCCACATTGACCGTAAACTGGCAGATCCGCGACTCCAGCGGAGTCGTTCTGCTTGAGACGACAAGCGATCTAGGCGCACCTCTGGCCTGGACGCCTGACCAGGAGGGCGAGTTTGTCGTCAGCGCAGACCTGACCGGTGAAGGCATTTTGCGGCGTGGCGCTGCTTCAATCCTAGTCAGCGAGCATACTGATATCTCTATAGGTAGCAACGTCGGAGCGCCTGCGGCACTGCCCCCACCCGTCATCCCAGCGGGGATGCCTGTACCGGTCTTCCAGCCAGGCGTGGCAGCGTTCGGCAACTTCGAGCTGGGGGGACAGGTCAATCAAATTATCCTCCATCCCGACCAGATGAGACAAGCCGGCATGCGGTGGGTCAAATTTCAGTTGACATGGGGGCCAGGGCAGTCGCTTGACACTGCCTGGAATTACATTGAACAAGGGCGCAACATGGGGTTCAAAGTGCTACTGAGCATCGCAGGCGGCGAGAAGTACCCCACCGAGATCCATATCCCGGAATATATCCAGTTTCTGCGCGATGTAGCTTACTATGGGCCAGATGCCATCGAAATATGGAACGAGCCAAACTACTATTTCGAGTGGCCTCGGGGGCAAATCGACGGCAAAACCTACGTGCGCGACATGCTGGCCCCGGCCTACAACGCGATTAAGGAAGTCAATCCAAACATCATCGTCATCTCTGGGGCGCTTCTTCCAACGGGCCTGTACTACAGCGAAGGAGGATGCTCCTCTCAAGGCTATGGCTGCGACGACTGGTTTTACTTGCGGCAAATGGCTGAGATGGGAGCAGGGAACTACATGGATTGCGTGGGCGTCCACTATAATGCAGGCGCAACACCCCCCTCGGCGGTCAGCGGTCATCCTGCCGATCCAGGATACCAACATTACAGCTGGTACTTCGGCAGCATGCTGCAATTATATGGCGGTACGTTTGGACATCCGGTATGCTTTACCGAGTTGGGTTACCTGAGTCCGGAAGGCTATGGTGGGCTTCCCAACCAGTTTAGGTGGGCATCTGACACGACCGTCGCACACCAAGCCGCCTGGTTGGCGGAAGCTGCGCAGATCAGCCGCCAGAGTGGCCAGGTGCGTTTGATGATCGTGTGGAATGTCGACTTCGACTACTGGGGGGCCGACGACCCGAAAGCAGGTTACGCCATCGTCCGCCCCGACGGAGGCTGTCCAGCTTGCGTGGCGCTGGACAACGTGATGCCATAATGAACAGAGTGAGGTGAGGTTATGTCTGATCAGCAGAATATGCCGTTGCGGGGAGGCTCGAAGATCATGGGCCTCGATCAACGGGTTTTCGTGGTGGGTTTTGCCATGCTGGGCACGCTGGGCCTTCTACTTCTGGTGCTGGCAGTGTTATTCATGCCGCCTTTTAACCTGGCAACCCGGCTGGGGGGATACAAGACCCTCAGCGCCCAAAACCCGACCATCAGTCACCCGGATGGCATCACAGTGACATGGCAGGCAGGTGAGAATCTGCGTCTGCGCCTGGCCTCTGTTCCGCGCGAGGCATTTCTCCAGGGGGAGGCCGATCGATCCTTTCCGGGTGCGCGGGCTGCCCTGCCGTCTTACCTGGAGATGAAAAGCCCATTCTACATCCTCGACCCGCAGAGCAGCTCACAGACCAGCATCGAGATAGTGATTCCTAATGATGCTCAGGCATACCAGACATTGGATTTGTATCGCTGGGATAGACAGACAGGAGCCTGGGTTTTCGTCCCCGGCCATGTTGATGTGGCAGCTGGAGTGATCCGCACCGATGAGCTTCCGGACAATGTAGCCGTGTTCCAGGCCAAAGCCGTCACGTCGCTGATCGGGACTATGCTGACAGAGGGCCAGGTGCTTGATCCCGCGGTCGTGTCTGGCCTCAATTTCATCATGCTTGCTGGATTGACTCTACAGCCCGATGGCACGCTACAAGGCACTCCGGCCAGCGGATGGCCCCAGGGCGCCGGATATGCGGTGATCCCAGCAGTTGGCTGCGCCGACGCCACAGCACTAAGCAGCCTGCTCAATAACCCGGCCAGTTTGGCCCTGCACGTGCAGGACCTGGCTGCTGTCGCAGTGAACGGGGGTTACAACGGCATCGCCATCAATTGTGGGGCCATCAACACGGCAGACCGTGCCCTTTTTTCACAGTATATCAGTGACTTGGCAGAAGCCCTGCACGCATCTAACAAGGTTTTGGTGGTCGTCGTGAGCCGCCCGACGGGGAACCCCGGCGCCTGGGATACCGGCGGCTACGACTGGCGTGCCATCGGCGCAACGGCTGATGCATTGATCGTATTTCCAAGCCCTCAACCGTCAGACTACGGCATCAACGGCCTGGCTATGGATCTGCTCGGCTGGGCCGTGGGCGAAGTGAGCCGCTATAAGCTGTATCTTGCCTCAATGTCGCTGAGCTATGATGAAACACTTGTCAACTCAATGCGCTACGAAGATGCGCTCAGCAAGCTTGGTGGCATAATGCTTGAATCGCCATCGCCTGATGACTCGGCTGAGGCCGCTGACCCCCTGGTCTTCGAGCCAGGCACCGAGCTTGCCTTCCGTCTGAACAGCAGCCTGACCGAAGTCGTTGCCGACCAGAACAGCGGCGCCTATGTTTTCACTGTGCTTGACGAGCACGGTGAGCATCGAATCTGGATTGTCACGGCCAACACTATCCGAGCAAGGCTCGACATGGCTGCCAACTACCATATTGGCGGAATGGTGCTCTACGGCCTGGGATCACCGGGGAACCCGCCAGGGCTGGCGACCGCCATTAATGAGTTCAAGGCTAGGGCAGCCTCGACTATCCCCAGTCAGCTTACCTTGCAGTGGACGGTCTCCGACGCCAGCGGCGCTCTATTGACCGAGAGCACCGGCCTGGGCACGCCGTGGGTCTGGCGTGCGGATACGGAAGGAGAATACTCGGTCAGCGCTGCCATCATCGGCGTCCAGCCATTTGGCCGGGGTTCGGTAGATGTGCAGATCGGTCAGATCGAGCCTACCCCCACGCCCACTCCCACGCCGACAACTCCACCGCCGCCGCGCCGCACATCGCCGCCGCCGACGGCTGCGCCAGGCAGTACTCCTGTGCCGACTACACCGCCGCCTCCCCCTCCGCCGCCTCAGGGTGGTGCAGGAGGTGATGGTGGCGCTTTCGCGCTGGGTGGGCAGGTGCCCGGTTTTATCGCTCACCCGGACATAATGCGTTCGGCGGGCATGACGTGGGTCAAGTTCCAGATCGTGTGGCAGCCCGGCGCCGATCCTGCTGCAGCTTCCGGCCTGATCAGTGCGGGCAAGTCGAGCGGCTTCAAAGTGCTGTTAAGCATCAAGGGGCCGCTATATCCTGCCAGCATTGACTTCGGAGCCTACACCGACTACGTCAAGGCAGTAGCCGCCTACCAGCCGGATGCCATAGAAGTCTGGAATGAGATGAACCTCAACCGTGAATGGCCTACGGGCCAGATTGACCCCGCCAATTACGTCAACAACATGCTGGCCCCGGCCTTCAATGCCATCAAGTCAGTAAGTCCGGGCACGATGGTGATCATTGGCGCGTTGGCCCCCACTGGCGTGGACGATGGGGTCAACGTCTGGAGCGACCAGCGGTACGTCCAGGGTCTGGCTGCCGCCGGAGCTGCTCGGTACGCCAACTGTATCGGTGTGCACCACAATGCCGGAGCAACTCCTCCTTCTGCCAGCACCGGGCATCCCGGCGGCGGACACTACAGTTGGTACTTCAAGCCGACCATCGATGTTTACTACGGTGGCATAGGCGGAGCACTGCCCGTCTGCTTCACTGAGTACGGCTATGTCAGTCCAGAAGGCTACGGGGCGCTCCCTGCCAATTTTGCCTGGGGCGCCGATAATACCGTCGCGGAGCAGGCTGCCTGGCTTGCGGAGGGTGTTCAGATCGCCCGCAGCCTGGGCTATGTGCGCCTGATGATCGTGTGGAATGTTGATTTCACCTACTGGGCGAGTGACGATCCTCAGGCTGGCTATGCTATTGTTCGCCCTGATGGCTCTTGCCCGGCCTGCAGCACCCTGGCGAATGCCATGCACTAATCGGATGCCCAGGCTGGTTCGATGAAGCCAAGCCGCCAAGTGTTTGTTCGACGAACACGGTCGAGGGCTCAGAGCAGAACACCGATACAAAACAAAGGAACTCAGCATGAGAAGGTCCAGCAAGACCTCACTTTCTCCGAAGATGGTGCGCACCCTGGCTTTTGCCTGGATCGGGCTTGTCGTGGGCGCCGGAATCCTGACCTTTGTGGTGCTCCTGGTCACACTCAACAACCGCGCTGAGCGCATATCTGCCCAGACCACCCCGACGCTCTCTCCCCCTGTGCCCACACAGATCCCGCTGCCTACACCGGTACAGGTGCCCACCTCCTCAAGCACCCCTGCGGCTGGCACGCCTGGTGTGCCCACCCCTGCCACTGTGGGCCTCGATAGCAGCATGGCCTTAGGCGGTCAGGTGCCGGGTTTCATTTCAAACGAGGATGTGATGCGCTCGGCGGGCATGACGTGGGTCAAATATCAGATCAAGTGGAATCCTAGCCTAGACCCTGAGCTGGCCGAAGCCCTTGTCACGGGTGGACACGAGAGAGGTTTTAAGGTCTTGCTCAGCATTTCTGGCGACCCTTACCCCCAGCAGACTATCGACTATGCAGGCTACATTGCGTACCTCAGTGAAGTCGCTGCCCTACAGCCAGACGCCATTGAGGTCTGGAACGAAATGAATCTTGACCGCGAATGGCCTCGTGGACAGGTTGACCCCGCATCTTACGTCGCCAATATGCTGGCCCCAGCCTACAACGCCATCAAGTCAGTCAGCCCGAATACAGCCGTAATCATTGGTGCACTAGCTCCCACTGGCGTCAATGACGGCAACAATATCTGGAGCGATGACCGCTACGTGGCGGGCCTGGCGGCTGCAGGGGCCGCCAGCTACGCCGATTGTATCGGCGTGCATCACAACTCAGGCACAACCTCGCCTTCCGTGCGGTCAGGCCGCCCAGAAGGCGATCACTATAGCTGGTACTTCTTGCCAACCATCGAGGTGTACTACAATGGGATGAACGGTGCATTGCCGGTATGCATCACCGAGTTCGGGTACCTGACGCCGGAAGGCATTGGCCAGCCACTCCCCGCCAACTTTGCCTGGGGAGCCAACACAACCGTCGCTCAGCAGGCTGCATGGTTAGCCGAAGGGGTCACCATCGCCAGGAATCTGGGGTATGTGCGGCTGGTGATCATTTGGAATGTGGACTTCACCAACTGGGGAGAAAACGACCCCTATGCCGGATTTGCCATCCTCCGCCCCGACGGGACCTGCCCAGCCTGTGCCCCCTTGAAGGCAGCCATAGGCGGATGATCCCGCAGCCAAAGATTTGGCAAGGAGACTCATCAACATGACCGAGTCGGGGCCGGACAGAGGCCAGAAGACACAAGAGATAGGGCATGTTCTGGCTATTGTCTGGATCGGGATTGTGATGCTGGTGGGAATTTGCATCTTGTTGGCAATACGGTGGGACACCGAAAGCCAGGGGCAGAGCGCCGCCCGTCTCCCAAGCACTCCCCAGGAGATATCTGGCACGCCACAGGATGTTCTTTCCACCTCCTCGTCCACTCTGGCGCTGGCCGTCACTGGTGCGCCAGGCATGCCGCCGGTCCCGACAGCCACTGCCGAGCTAACTTTGGAGCCAACGGCGCTCCCAGTAGAGGATCGTAACTTTGGCTATGGCATCGAGGTCAATGGGCTGATCGATCCTGATCGGACCCTTGACTTAGCTCAACAGTTGGGTATGGGTTGGATCAAGCAGACCATCCGATGGACCGATGTGGAGCCTCAACCGGGGAACCTCGACTGGGCGCTGCTGGACGCCTTATTTGCAGCCTCATCTGCCCGGCGGCTCAAGGTGCTGGTGACGGTCACCGCTGCGCCCGACTGGGCGCGATCAGTGACTGCCCCTGGACTGGATGGCCCGCCCAACAACGCACAACCCTATGTCAACTTTGTGACCTCTCTGGTTCAGCGCTATCGAGGTGCAATCCATGCCATCGAGATTTGGAGCGAGATGAATCTGGAGCAGCAGTGGTACACAGCGGGGGGGATCAACTCGGCAGACTATATGAACCTGTTGATCCCAACTGCGCGGGCGATCCACACACTCGATCCTGGCATCATCGTGATCAGCGGTGGATTGAACCCTACTGGGATCGACGACGGTGTAGTTGCCATAGATGACTTCCGCTATATGCAAGAGATGATTAACGCCGGTGTGCTTGACTATGTCGACTGCATCGGTGTACACCACAAAGGATACAACCTCGCGCCGGATGTCGCCTATGATGCAATCACCCCTAACCCTGCTGCACGCTTCCAAGCCCCCTTTGAAAACCCACACCACAGCTGGTCATTCTACTCGACGTTGCGCGGGTACAACGATTTTATCGTCACCAGGGGCCAGACCGTACCCCTATGCGTGACCGCCTTCGGATGGGCCAGTGCATCGGAAGTAGAGGGAGAGACTGAGCCAGCCTTCGCGTTTGCCGAAGACAACACGCCTCTGGGTCAGGCCAACTATATCGTGCAAGCCTTTCAGATGATGCACGACTGGGGTTTCGTGTGGATGGCCTTCGTGTTTAACCTGGACTCAGCGCCCAAGCGCATCGGCGGAGTGCAGGACGCCATGTACAGCCTCCTGATGCCCGATGGTACGCCGCGCCCAGCGTTTGAGGCAGTGCGGGCCATGCCCAAACAGCCCTAGACTCAGCCCCATGAGAATCGCCGATCCCGCTTTTCCCCCCGACGGGATCGCAGATATAATGAAAACATGTGCACATGATGCGCTACAAGCAAGGCAAACGCATATGTCCTACGTGTTGATCGTTGATGATGATCCCGCCATGGCCCAGGCCATTGCCGATCTGGTTGGCCTGTTTGACTGGCAAAGCAAGATCGTGCACGGTCCACGGGCTGCCATCCAGGCGCTTCAGCAAGACCCGCCAGCCCTGATCCTGCTCGATCTGAACATGCCCGGGGTCGATGGCATGGAAGTCTGTCGCTACATCAAGCGCGATCCCCTGGCCCACAGTACTGAAGTTGTGTTTGTGACGGCAGAGGACGATCCCGGCACTATGGAGAAGGCACATGAAGTTGGCGCTATGGATTATCTAGTCAAGCCTGTGGATGTTGACCGGCTTGAACAGATTCTTAATAAGCTGTCGGGAAGCCATTAAGCCTTCTGTTTGACGGCACCAAGGGGAGAGCGTGGCCTTTTGAGCCACGCTCCGTGTTTTGGCAGCCAACTACTGAATTGTTGAATCGCCTCAGAGCTGCTCGCCTGCTCGAAGGCGCTTTGGGCTGAGCGCCTAGACCCGAGGCGCTGCACCACTGCCGACCTTGGCTGCGAGCTGGCCGAGGATGTGTCCACCAAAGTACGTGATGAAGACCTGAGAGACCAAGCCGGCGAGGCCAAATGTGACGCTCGACGCCACGCTGACAATGGCTCCCGCCAGGATAAAGTACAGCAAGGCCATGCCAAAGTCGCCCAGGTTGTCGCGGACAATGGCGAAGTTCTCACCGACCTGGAAGAAGGTGTTCAACTCTGGGCGATCCACAAACCGGACCATGCCACCCCAGTAGACGACCGCAGCAGCAATGGCATAGAGGACAATGATGCAGGAGCAGCAGATCGCGATGAACCCAGCTGTGCCAGCCAGGGCTGCTGCTGCATCCTCATCGCCGCCGCTCAAGGCTGGCAGGAGCCAGATCGCGGATATGACGCAGGCATAGATAATGGTCGGGATCTGGTAGACGACGCCAGCGAGGAACAGTGTGAAGCCTTGCTTGAGCAGCCCACTGAAGTCATCCCAACCTGGCAGGGGCATCGGATCGTTGTTCCTGACTCGCTTCATGATCTCAAGCTGCCAGCCAGCGAACAGAATGCCCACGACAATGGTCGGGATCAGAAGCAGGAAGCTCAGGATCGCTCCACCAACAGTCAGCAGAACGCCGATGCCCAGCTTCTTGAGCCAGTCGGGATCGTCGAATGGGTAGGTCAATGCACGCGTGAAGTCCATTGCAAACTCCTCCATCTATTTTTAGCGCTTCGAACTATGGCAGTTCGCCTCATTATAGGTACATCGCTTATATGCCGCAAACGTCGTGGGTGGACAAGCCTCAGGGGAATCGCTATAATGCGGCGCGGTCGGCGGCAGGTGCAGAATGTCGCATAGACCCGGCAAAGGTATCCACAACCGTGATGAGTCAGACACCTTCGTTCGACCACCCTGAATCTGGCAGCGTATCATCTGCTGGCCAAAGCCTAGCGCCCGGCAGGTGGCAGATTGCTGGGCGTACCATCACCGCCTCTGCCTTGTTGGTGGGAATCATTGTCTGCGTGCTGGGCACTGCGCTAGTAGTCGCCACGACGGGCGGGGTGGTCGCTGGGCAGAGCGAACGTCGGCTGCGGGCCACACAGACCACCGCCGCTGACATTGGCCTCCAGTTCCAACTGGGCATCGCTGACATGAACCAGGGGAACTACGAGCTGGCTGCCCTGCGCTTCCGCTGGATCCTCGAACGCGATCCCAACTATCCCGGGGCAGTCGACTGGCTGGGAGTAGCAGAGCGGATACTGAATGGGACAAATGTCCCCCAACCGACGGCCATGCCATCCAGCAGCGCGGTCACGCTCGATGAGCGCTTCGCCGAGGCTAAAGCCCTCTTTGACAGCCAGCAATGGGAAGTCGCTATTGCCCGTCTGCAGGAGATCCAGGCCATTGACCCGCGTTTCCGCGAGGTGGAAGTCCAGCAGATGCTCTATGAGGCCCTCAAGACGCTGGGGCTGATCTACGTGCGCGGCGACCGCATTGAGGAAGGGATCATCCTATTCGACCAAGCCGAGAAGATCCAGCCATTGGATGATCAGACTGCTGGTGAGCGCTACTTTGCCATCCTTTATGTCACCGGGAAAACCTATTGGGGTCTCAATTGGCCAGTGGTCATCGACAACTTTGAGGCTATTCACCAACTGGCCCCTGCCTATCGAGACGTGACCGATCGTCTGCGCGAAGCCTACATCGCATATGGAGACCTGCTCACCACGCAGGGACAACCCTGTGACGGTGCAGAGCAGTATCAGGCAGCGCAGGCTATGCGGAATGACAGTGCTGTGGCAGAGAAGTACAACCTGGCTAGGGAGGCCTGCCTGAACCCCTCTCCCACCCCCTCGCCGACGCCTCTCCCTGGCATCCCAACACCCACACTGGAGCCGGGCACCATCCCAACTCCAGCGCCACCGACTTCCGAGCCTTGATGTTTCTGTGGGAGAACGGTATACTTCCCCTCGCATCCGGGGCGTAGCGCAGTCGGCCAGCGCGCTGCGTTTGGGACGCAGAGGTCGCCGGTTCAAGTCCGGCCGCCCCGACTGACCAGTTACAAAACCGGCCAGGCTAGAGCCCCGGCCGGTTTTGCGCTTACGGTCATCCTTTATGGCAGAAGAAGCGGAAGCACAAACGACAGCCCAACCAACGCACCAACCAGGACCGCAGCCAGGATGCCGACACGCTTGAGGTCATCAAGGACATACCGGTATTCCTCGGCCAAATCGACCTCCCGGCGTGGCGTGGTGTCACTCCCGACCATCCGAGCCGGGGTTGGGCGTCGCGCGTTTCTCCTACGAGATGACTGTTTGCCCACGACGTTACTGCTCCTCTCAATTCTGGGTATGATCTGGCCGGAGCCAGCCTGCCTACTTTACTCCGATAGTTCGCCAATGACCACAATTCGATCAGAATTGACCAAGTAGGGATAGCACGAGATCAGCGTTACGATCGGCTCCCGGGTCGGTTCCATCACCTCAACCGCCGTTGGAGGCACAATCCGCTTATCAACCACCCGGTACACAAACCGCCGGGTCGTGGTCTCGATGATAATCTCGTCACCTTCCTCCAAGAGGTCTAGATGGCGGAATATCTGGCCATGGATATCGTTATGGGCTGAGAGCACCAAGTTGCCCGGCTCGCCGGGATTAGCCGACCCAATGTGCTGTCCCACCCCTTTGATCAGTTGCTCCCAGCCGTCGCCCTGAACAATGGGGGCATCGACATCGATCGCCGGGATACGGATCACCACCGCGGTGGAAGGGCTGGCTGTAGGGATAAGCGCCGGCCCGGCAAACTGTTGCTCGACCAGCGGCCTGAGCTGTGACGGTACCTCCTCATAATTAGGTCTGGCCCCACCCGGCGCTGTCGGAGGCGTGTGGCCTCCGGGGAGCACCACAGCGGTGATCAACGGTGTCGGACTGGGGGTGGGCAGGGCTGCGACTTCCTCTGCCTGGGTCGCTGCCGCTTCCCGGTTGATGTGTCTGAGGCTTATCACTGCCAGAATCAGCACCGCGACCAGACCCACGGCAGCCAGCAATTCAATCGCCAGAAGCAGCCTGTCCCGCAGTTCTTGCCTAGCCCCCGTGGGTGAGTATACGAACGACTCGTAGGGAATGGCCTGAGCGCCGTCATGGTCGTCAGGTGATGAAGATGGACCATCAGCAGGAGTAGGCACATCTCCACGCCGACGGCCCACGCTCTCGAAACGCTGGAGGCGCTCCAAGCGGGCCTGGCGTTTCCTGATGCGCAGTATTTGCTCAAGTTCCTCAATGGTGAGATCGTCCACCGATCGGCGATCACGCATAGGTCGTCACCTCTGGCGTGGATAGCTCCCCGACTCTGACCCAGCAGTGGTCTGATGTTTTTGATCATACTCCGGATCAGGTTACGGCCGCCAACGCGAGACTCGTCACTGGCCCCTTTCAGGATCATAGGTCAGACCTCTGCCCGCCTTCGACATCCCCCGCTCGAACACCGCATCTTCAACCCGCATATAGCCTCGGATGGCAACGCTGGTCACCCAGCGTAACGGCTCCGGCGGCCAGGGAATGGTCTTCCGGTTGACAAAAAACGTCTCAGTCAGTTCCGTCTGCTCGCCGCGCAGCAACTGAGCGATTGTCAAGCCGTTCAGGTGAGTCAGCGAGACGCCATGTCCCATGCAGCCCAGGCTCCACACCACACGCTCGTCCCCCAGGGTGCCTATGGCAGGTATCATGTCCACCGGCACGGAGACAGGCCCACCCCAGCGGTGGGTAATGTGCACATCGCTGAGCGCCGGGAACACTTGGGCAATGTGCTCAGCCAAGGCGCGCCAGGTCCGCTCGTGGCTGTCGCGATCCATGTCCTTGCCATAGGCAATGGCGACGTCACCACCCCCCATCAGTAGTCGGCCATCCGGCGTCAGACGGTAGTAGTGCACTAGGTTGCGAGCGTCTTCAATCCCCTGACGACCCTGCCACCCGATCTCGGCGAAATGCTCCGGCCTGAGCGGCTCGGTCAGGACGATATACGTCCACGCCGGCACCTGCCGGCTCCGCAGGGCAGGAATCAGGTGCGACCAAGCATTGGTGGCCAGCACTAAGCGCTCGGTCCGGAGGTTTCCCTGGGGCGTTGTGACGGTGATCGTCTCTCCACGCTGGACCTCAATCGCTGGCGTCCGCTCGTAGACCTCGACGCCAACCTGTAGGCAGACACGCTTCATCTCGCGAGCCAACTTGGCCGGGTCGACAAGTGCACAACGCGGCTCCCACCATGCTCCCCTATAGAGCGGCGAGCGCACCTGCTCCGCCAGTTCTTCCTTCGTCATCCAACTGATGCCTTCGATTCCTAATCGGTGGGCCAGGTCGATCTCGTGTTGAATGCGCCTGGCATAGCCTGGAGTCGTGGCGACGCGCAGGAAACCGGGCCGCTCGTAGTCACAGTCAAGGTTGTGCTCGTGGACCAGCTCTCCAATGAAATCAACGGCGCGCTCCATGTAGCGGTGCGCCTGGACAGCCCTGTCCGGGCCAAAGAAGGACTGGGTCAAGCTGAGCGTCAGCCCAAAGAGAGTCATAGCAAAGCCTGCGTTGCGCCCACTGGCCCCGTAGCCAATCACCGCCGACTCGATCAGCGCCACGCGCAGGCCGGGCTGCGATTTCTTGACATGGTAGGCTGCCGAAAGACCTGTAAACCCCCCACCAATGACGGCAACATCGGCCTGTATGGATGCGGTCAGCGGTGGACTCTCAATGTACGGGCCAGCTCGCTCAAGCCAGTAACTTTTGGCGGCGTAATCCAGGGGCGACTGGTCAGATTGAGGCGCTTCTGGCTGTGAAGTCATATAAAATTCCTCCTGACGAGCCTAGGAAAAAATGAGGTCAGCTAATCCCTAACCGGCATGTCGGGGATCATCTGCATCGAAGTCCCCTTGCGTCGATCAGCCTTTGATTTGTGCGACTGCGAAAACCTCGCGTTCAAAGAACCACCGGAATGGCGCCCAGGTGAAGGCAACATATCGCAGCGCCGCCAGAATCGGCCCCTCATCGCGGGCCTGGGGAGGGCTATCTAGCCACACCTGGCTCTCGAATCCAGCGCGTGACAGCACACGACGCAGGCTGAACAAACTCTGCTCATTAACGTGGACATGCTCATTGGCCGCTACACCGAACTGGCGTGGGTTCCGAGGGTACCGATTGCCTTCCCCCATGGCGATCCGCATCAGACGGACGACAGGATAAGCATACCGATCGTACCAGAGGTTGGGTGCTGTGTGAATGATCAGACGGCCATCCAGTTTGAGCACGCGGCGAATCTCCACAAGCGCCTGGTGCAACTCCCAGGGAAACAAGTGCTCGACCACATCAAATAGCAGAACTCGATCGAAATGTGCCGAAGGAAAGGGCAAGTGCTTAGTATCAGCCAGCGCGACGCCCATCCTGCCAAGTGTAGCTTGCCCTTCGGCGTGGATCAGGTCGCGCGTCATGCGGATCGCTACAGGAGCATAGTCAATGCCGAAGGCATCTGCCCCCAGCCGGGCACAGTGACGGACGATCTCGCCACGTCCACAGCCAATATCCAACACGGACATCCCCGGCCCAACCGCAGCCACGGCAAAGGCCGACGCCAGCCTGCGTGACAGGTTCTCACCCTCGCTGGCAAGCCATTCTTCGTAACCTTCACATGCTGTGAGAAAGTATTCTTCCGTGTACAGATGAGAGGGGAGAGACGGCTGCGTCTTTTCGTCTGGCAAGGGTGCTATCTTATCCTCCTCCTTGGGCACCGTGGCGGATGTGCTCGCTGTCAGACCCTGAGCACCTGCTTCAGCTCCTGGATCGTGTCGCCGACCTCAGCCCGGAGCTGAGTCAGGGAGAGTGTCAGTCGCCAGCCGACGGCCAGCGTCAAGGCTCCACTGACGTGGGCGGAATACAACATAAAGCTGGTGCGCTCTGTTTGTTCGTCGATCACCTCTTCGTTGAAGCGAATCACCTCTCGCGCCACGCGCGTCGCCCCCTCGCGCCAAACACGATCTGCCAGCCGAGCGATGCGCTCGGCTATCTTCTCGTCCGGCGTCCCAGCGTAGCACACCACTTCGCCCTGCTGGCACAGCACGACTGGGAAGGTCTCCAGAGCAACTGCCAGATCGGAGAGAAGCTCCTCGGCCTTTTCGGTTTGCTTCCTGGATAGCGTGACACGCTCGGTGAGCGGCGGCGGCGAATCAGGCAGCTGAAATTTCGGCCATGTCATGGCAGCCTTCCTCAAATACGCCTGTGTTAAAGCCATTGTACAGCACCTGGGCATGCGTCACAAGGAGCGCCTCCGCCAGACAGTGGCCAAAGGTCTGCCGGCTGCCATCAAACGGAGAAGGCTTGGTTGGCAGGTTGGGCAGTCATGGTTATACTGCTTGAGACATTCAAGGAGCTACCCTTCCATGCTGGCCTGGTATCGACGTTCTGTACGCAGACTTGGCCGCTTTCTCATGGACAACCTGTGGCTGGTGATCCTGGGCTTGGTCATTGCAGTTGCTCTGCTCGTGTTCTCCATGCGGCCAGAGGATGTCCCCGATCCCCGCGTGCTCGATCTCACTCTGAATGCGGCCAGCACGCAGGAAAATGTCTACCTGCCCACCCTGGCTGCCAGCCTGACGCAGACCCCTGTCATAGTAGCCTTGACCGAAGCTGCGCCCACGCTGGCCCTGTCTGGTCGGCAGGAGGTGCGCCAGTTTGCAGCGTCGGCGGGCGCCACTTCAGAGCGCGACACCCTGAATCAGGGCGCGATCCAGGCTGCCGGCCCGCCTAACACTTCAGAGTGTGGCGACTTTCGCACTGCCTGGGCATCCGCTACTCCGAACGAAGTGGCAGCGCTGACCTTGCTTTTCCCGGAGCTAGTGACACCGACTGGCCTCCGTGTCTATGAGAGCTATAATCCTGGCTTCATCACACGCATCACCTTCACTGACATCTACGGCAAAGTCCATCTGGTCTACGAGGCCCCGCCAGGGCCACAGGCGCTGTGCCCATTTGTGCTCGTCGTCGCCATTGTGGATGCTGACTTCAAGGGTAACATGATCACGATTGAGGTCGATCAACGAACGAGCCTCGGCGGGTGGGATCAGATCGACGCCGTGGAGTTGATCGGTATCAAGCACTGACGCGCAGGAGGTGGGAGAGCTATGTGGCGAGGACGCCTGGAACGGCTGCAACGCGAGCTCCAGAATCGGCAGATCGACTGCCTGGCCTTGGTTCCCGGAACCAACCTCTATTACGTCACTGGCCTTGAGTTCCACTTAATGGAACGCCCAACAGTGGGGTTTGTCCCAGCGGTGGGCCACCCGGTGTTCGCCATTCCGGCGCTCGAAGCGGCCAAATTTGATCGCAGCCTGGCTTTCGAAGTATCGCTCTTCCCTTACACCGATGAAGCCGGTCCAACAGACGCCTTCCGCAACGCAATTGCTGCATTGCCAGAGATCCACACCCTGGCCGTCGAGCATTTACAGATGCGCATCCTCGAGTTGAAGCTGGTGCAGCGGCACCTGCCCAACGCCATCCTTGAGAATGCCAACCCGATCATGGACACACTCCGCCAGTTCAAGGACGAGAACGAGATCGCACTGATGCGAGGCTCCATCGGAATCGCTGAGCAGGCCCTTCAGGCAGTGATCGCGCAGATCAGGCCCGGTATGACAGAGCACCAGGTCGCTAGTCGCCTTATGATGGCGCTGTTCGAGGCGGGTGGTGGGACATTGCCCTTTGAGCCGATTGTGCTGGCTGGGCCGAGAGCAGCCTTGCCACATGGCTCACCCACCGACCGGCAACTTGAGCCTGGTGAGGTGTTGCTGATCGATTTCGGAACGCGCAAAGGGGGCTACGTCTCAGACATTACCCGCACGTTCGCGGTCGGCAGACCTCTCACAGGCAAGCACCAAAAGGTCTACGAGACGGTCAAGGCTGCCAATGCCGCTGGGGTCGCAGCCGCCAAGCCCGGCGTCACCTGCCAGGATGTCGACCGGGCTGCACGCCAGGTGATCGAGGAGGCTGGATTCGGGCAGTACTTCATCCACCGCACCGGGCATGGCATCGGACTGGATGGTCACGAGTCTCCTTACATCGTCGAGGGTAACCAGACAGAGTTGCAACCAGGCATGACCTTTACTGTCGAGCCAGGCATCTACATTCCCGGCGAGATTGGCGTGCGCATCGAGGACAACGTGCTCATTACACCCGATGGGCACGAGTGCCTCACGAGTTTCAGTCGCGACTCACTTGTCATTGGGTTGGAGTAGCCTGAGAGCATGTGCACCATCTTGCTGCACAGTGCCATCTTGATCGACCATCGTGCTCTGGCTGAAGCTATGCCCCTCGCCCTGGCCCACGTAATGGCTGACCGATACGGAGGTGGCATCGACCTATGGCGGCGTGCCTATGAACAAGTGGCCCTTGACTGGGACAGCTATTGGATCGATCTCGATCTGAGTGGGGACAATTCGCTGCAACAGTGGCGTGAAGGTCGCTGGCGCATCGTTCGCGCCCACTTTCGCCTGGCAGGCCAGACTGTCCCCACAATTGATCAGATATCGCTTTATCTCGATGTGCTTCCACGAGATGTGGGGCGTCGCTGTGCAATGGCATGGCAGGGAGGAGTCGTCGATGTAATGCGGGTGCTAGCCGAGGGGAATGTTCGGCTGGGTATCCTCGCGCCCTTTCTCAGCAGCTCACTGGTGTGGGGTCTGATCGATGCAATCGGGCTGGACCGCATGGTGAGTGTGGTGCTTGGCCCAGACGAGTTGGACCAGGCAGGCACGGATGGTCTGTCGTGGTCAGAATTGTCCCAGAAGGCAGGGAGTAAGCCTGGCGACTGTGTGCTGGTCAGCAACCAGCAGATGCCTGGCGCTCGCATCATCAACCCACCCTCCGATCTCTCGGCCTTGCCCAGTCTGTTGCCTCAAGTGTCTCGTCGAGGGAATTCCTGAAGTTCTGTGTTTCTTTACTAACAAAGTTCCGCGTTCGACCGAGAATACTGATAAGCAAGCATTCGAAGGGACTACGGCTATGATTGAGCTGTCAATCCCTGGTCGGGGAGATGTCGTTCTAAGAAATGTAGTGCTTGACGTGAATGGCACGCTGGCTACAGACGGCGTGCTGATCGAGGGCGTGGCAGAGCGGTTGCAGGCGCTGCGCGAACACTTGAGCATCTACCTGCTCACCGCCGACACTCATGGCAGACAAGCCGCCATCGATGCGCAGCTTGGCATGGCTGCCGAACGGCTCCAACGCGGCTCGGAGCGCGAGCAGAAGGCCGACTTCGTCAACCGGTTGGGAGCGACAGTGACCGTCGCCGTAGGCAATGGCAGCAATGATGTGGGTATGCTGAGGGAAGCAGCGATTGGCATCGCTGTGATCGGCGCAGAGGGGTTGAACACCGAGGCGCTGATGTCTGCGGATGTGGTCTGTACATCCATCCTCGACGCGCTCGACCTGCTCTTGAAGCCCAAACGTCTGATCGCCACACTGCGGCGCTGAGGATCAACCGCCGCCTAAACCTAGCACCGCTTCTGGGCAAAGAGGGTGGAGCGTGCAAGCCGGGATTTCATCGGCGCATCCAACGTTGACGGCCATCCCCAGGTAACGGGACGGATCGATGGTGTTGTCGAACTCTAGTTCGTTGGCATACCCCCCGGCGCCATTGTCAAGCACAATTGAGAAGTGCAGATGGACCCATACCCGGCGCGTTGGACTGCCGCTGTAGTTGCCGGTATAGCCTAACAGTGTGCCTCGCTCGACAAAAACCTCTCGCGTCCCAGGCGGGAAGGCATCCACAATGTAGTCGTTCTCGCCCGACTCGTCGGCCATGTGGGTGTAGTACAACCAGATTTGCCGCCCTGGCTGCAGTGGATCCTCTGGCACCCGAACAATTAGCGCACTTTTCCAGCCAGGCTCGCGCGTCAGGTAGCCATCATAGGCCGCATAGACTGGAGTCTCACCAGCATCGCCTAGGCTGAAGATGTCGATTCCCTGATGGGGATGGGCCTCTGAGTATGGCGGACGTGGATCGGCATACAGCAGGCCAATGTAACCCTCAGCGGGCAGAATAAATGGCGCCCCAGGACATGGCTCTCGCTGAACAGTGATCATCTGTCGGCGGGCCTCGCTGTCACTGCTGCCCCATTCCATCAGAGCCTGGAAACGCGGGTCGTTGAGCTGACGCAGCCGGTAGAACGCCCTGGAGGCCGCGTACAGCACCCCAACAGCAAGCAATGCAGCGATTACCAACGCCAGCCGGAGGCGTAGAACACCCCGATTCAACCAGTCCACCCCGCGACGGATCAACACCCATCCCTCAAGCAAAACAGCGCCCCGAACACGCCGCTCACACGCCGGGGCAGCTCGCCATGACTATAATGTCGTCCAGGCCGGTTTGCAACCCTTCATCCGCTGCCTTCACGAGACAAGTGGGTATAATGAATGGCAGACACGGTCGCGCATGAGGAAGTCCAGTGACATCTTCAGATCAACCATCCAGCGAGACGCAACCCGGCGGGCAGGAACCCCAGCTTGGGGGCAGGCAAGGACGACGTCTCAGCCCACAGGATCGGCAGCGCGCCGACCACCTCTTTGAGGCCGCCCTGGACTTTATCGAGGACAGTCACTGGGAGGACGCCGTCGCCTCGCTGCATGGAACACTGGCACTGGTGCCTGACTACCCGCAGGCGCGCGGGCTGTTGGCGCTAGCTGAGGAGATCTCGCGCTCTCATCCACCCGATCCCCAGCAGGTCAACGCGCTCCAAGCCTATGTGTGGGCGCTGATCGCTGCCGGGACGTCGCCACCCCCCGATCCGCTACCATCCACAGCCAATAATGTCGATGCTCCTGCTGCCATTGCCAGAGGCAGCAACCTGATCGGAATGAGAACACCGGAGGCTCTACCGCCGCTTGAGATACAGCCATTGCAACAGCCCTCAACACCTGCGGCGATCACCACCGAGAGCCTATCATCCCCAGCAGAGGGAGAGATGGCTCAGGCAGCAATTCTCTCTGCCTGGAATCCACTCGACCAGTGGAGGCTGCTCCAATGGCTGTTCTTCTCACCCACCCGTTTTGCAGCCTATCGAGCACTGGCCAGTGAGAAAGAGGTAGCTAGTGTTGGTGGCGGCGCCCTGGGCACGTTGCTGCTCCTGCCCCTTCTCGCCGCCACGCTGGGCCTGGGCCTGGCGGCAGGCAAGCCGCTATCACTGCTGGCCTGGATGCCCACCCTCGTGGTGCTTGTCTCTTGGGTGCTCCTCGGATGGGCATCAGCTAACGACGTCCCTGAGATAGCCCTTGTTCTCGCTGGTAGCATGACAAGTATCCTTGGATTCTTCACAGCGGGTATGTTGTGGACTGGCATGCCAGTTCTGCTGATCGCGGCCCTGGCGCTCAACGCTGGGACAGGCATCATCCTGGTCAAAGCGGACATCGACAGGGCTGTGGGCAGCACCGCCGCAGGGGTGGCCATAGTCCCAGCCACAGTCACACTGGCGTTTGCCGTTGTTCAGCTGCGCAGCCTAGCTTTCCCACTGATCGCGGCCGGTTGGGGGCAGCAACTGGCTGCGGCCGGAAGCTACCTGGCTGCGAGTCTTCCTGGAATCGCGGCTTTTGGCCTAAGCTTTGGGCTGGTCTTCGGCATCATTTACGTGATCACCCTCCTGCCTGTTTTTCTTGTTGGCCTTGTCCTTGAGGTTGACACGCCAAAAGAGGGGGTGCTCTCGATGCGAGTGGGCGTGTTTGCAGCCATCGCTGCGCTGGATGTCCTCCTGCTCCTGATCAGTTTGATCAGAGGCATCGCTGTGCTGGCCGGGTAGCAGGTTTGTAATCTGGATGGATATACTCACTGCACATGCTGAGAAGCTGGCAGGCGGGTAAGCTATGGAACTTCGCTGCGTGATCGCGCGGCTTAAGCGTTTCACACAGACGCTCACGAGATGGGACTGGCACTCCTTCGGACGCGGTTTAGGGATGGCCGTCCTGGCCGGGTTGTTTCTAGTGGCTGTGCCAGGCGTGCGCCCTGACTTGTCTGATCGCTCCTTCCAGGCGCTGGGTATAGCACGCGATCACCTTTTTGACTTTGTACAGTGGGAGACAAACGCCCTGGCAGACAAGGCGCTTAACGCTGCCGTGGGATCGCAGCGCTATATGGCCGAGGAGGAACGCCTCCAATTTGTCCGCAACTACATCCTACTTGTCTATGACATCCACCAACTTGAGAGCCAGGTTCAGGACATCTACACCGACCCCACTGTTGCCGACCCCGAAGCTGCCAGCGCCGACTTACGAGCCAGGCGTGACATTCTACGTCTGGAGCAGCACTCTCAACAGGCTCTGGCCGAAGCAATCATTCAGGCCCAGGTCTCGGAATTGCTAGTCGAATATGGTTTCGGCGCAGGGGGTGAGGTCTTTCCACCAGTCCAGATCCGTTTCACCGAGCTACCATCGATGCTCATCATCTCTCCCCGCGACCGGATCGAACGCTTAGGCGCTTACCCGCTGGAACACGGCCTGACCGTTGACCAACAGGAGAGGGTTGAAGCCAGTGTGGATGATGAGCTGGATGTCTCGTCGCTGATCGTTCCACTCGGTGGGTTGGCTGTATGGCCTGCCATGCTGATCGAGACCGGCTACTTGCCGCACGTGTTTGAGATCAGCGCCCACGAGTGGACTCACCACTACCTGAGCTTCTATCCGCTGGGCATCCGTTACGGCACGACACCCGATCTCTACACAATAAATGAGACAGTGGCAAGCATCGTCGGCAGGGAATTAGGCTGGGCAGTGTTGAATCGCTATTACCCCGACCTGGCCGGACCGCCCCCAGACTACACACCACGCCCTCTTGAGGAACCTGCGCCGCAGCCGTCTGAGCCAGCTGCCTTCGACTTTCGCGCCGAGATGCATGAGACACGAGTGCATGTCGATGAACTCCTGGCTGCCGGACGAATCGAAGAGGCTGAGCAGTATATGGAGGAGCGGCGGGCGCTGTTCGTTCAGAACGGTTACCGCATCCGCAAACTGAATCAGGCTTACTTTGCTTTCTATGGCTCGTATGCTGACGAACCTGGCGCGACTGGATCGGATCCCATCGGCCCGGCGCTGCGTGAACTGCGCTACTACAGCGCCTCACTCCACGAGTTCATTGCTACAGTGCGCGGCATGACAAGCTTCGCTGAGGTGCAGGCAGCGCTCGAACAAGCTCGCCGCGATGCTGGCACTGTTGGAGGTTGACATGGCGCTGCCGAGTACTGTTGGCGAGGCATTGGCCCACGCCCAGCAGTGGAGCGTTGGCAGCCACACCGGGTTGACCCCCACCGTCGTGCAGGCACTGCTGGCACACGTGGTAGGACGTGGTCGTGCCTGGTTGCTGGCCCACCGCGAATCCGCGTTGAGTGCCAGTGAAGCGGCACGCTTCGTCACGCTTCTGGAGCGTGCATCGGTAGGTGAGCCACTAGCATATCTCCTTGGCGAACGCGAGTTCTGCGGCCTGGCCTTCAGTGTCACACCTGACGTGTTGGTTCCTCGTCCCGAAACTGAAGCTGTGGTCGACACCGTGCTGGACTGGATACGGGAGCGCAATCTGCCTGTGCCGCGACTGGTGGATGTGGGCACGGGGAGTGGGGCCATTGCGATCACGTTGGCTGTCAAGCTGCCCAGTGCACAGGTGGCAGCCGTCGAAATCTCTTGGGATGCCATCTTGATCGCCGCTTACAACGCCACCAGACATGGTGTGATCGATCGGGTGGGTCTTGTGGTGGGCGACCTGCTCGGCGCGTTGGTTGGGCCATTTGACGCGATCGCCGCCAACCTGCCGTACATCAACCGCGAGGAGCTTGCTGCGCTGGAGGTGGGCCGCTGGGAGCCACGTGTCGCACTTGACGGCGGGGATGATGGACTCGTCCTGGTGCGCAGGCTCCTTGCTCAAGCTCCCGCCCGCCTGGTTCCAGGTGGGTTGTTAGTGCTAGAGGTTGGGCAGGATCAGGGCCTGCGTGTGACCGACCTATGCCACATGGCCTTTCCTCAAGCTCAGATCAGCGTGCTGCCTGACCTGGCTGGGCTGGACCGGATCGTGGTGGTAGAAACGACGTGACTGAGTGGCTGTCCGCTGACGATCCCCGCGCCCCAGCCCTGGCTGCCCAGGTGATCCGTTCCGGAGGGCTGGTGATCCTGCCTACCGACACTGTCTACGGCATCGCCGCCGACCTGTGGCAGCCAGATGCCGTTGCAGCACTGTATGCTGCCAAACGTCGCCCTCCCGACCGCGCCATCCCGATCTTGCTGGCCGATTCTGGCTACATGGTCAGTGTGGCGTCTGAAGTGCCGCCGATCGCCCGCCAGTTGGCCGCAGCCTTCTGGCCAGGGCCGCTAACTATCGCTGTGCCGAAGCTTCCAGAGATACCGGCTATCGTCTCGTCGCTGCCAACAGTCGGAGTGCGAGTCCCCGATCATGCTTCTGCTCGGGCAACAATCCGCGCCTGCGGGGGTGCGCTGGCTGTCACCAGCGCCAATCTATCCAATCAGCCCAGCGCCCTCACAGCATGGGAAGCTGCCGCTGCACTGGGCAAGGCTGCCGACTTGATACTCGACGGTGGCCGGTGCCCCGGAGGGGTGCCATCTACCGTGGTTGACGTGAGCGGTGGAGCGCTGAAGGTTGTGCGCTCCGGCCCACTCGATGAGGTGGTGCTACGCCGCGCGTTGGAGGGCTGAAACGTTGTAGCTCCTTGTTGCCCCTGTAAGCGCCTGCTATAATCTCCACTGCCTGTTGGTTTGGGCACCACGCCCCGACGCCATTGCGGGGCGTGACTCTTGTGGGAGCCGAACTGAATATGTTGGACAAGCTTGCGGGCGTCGCTGCCCGCTATGAAGAGATTGAGCGCCTGCTGGCCGATCCGAAGGTGACTGCTGACTACGAGAAAGTAGCCGAATATGCCCAAGAGCGCAGCACCCTCCAGCCCATCGCCGAGGGATACTACAAGTATCGGGCCATCCAGGAGCAGATTGCTCAAGCTGAAGAGCTGATCGAGTCCGACGACGCCGAGTTGCGCGATCTGGCTCGTGAGGAACTGGCCAGCCTTCGCGAGCGCCGCGACCAGCTTGAGCAGGAGCTGCGTCTTTTGCTCCTACCCAGAGACCCGCGCGACGAGAAAAGCGTGATTGTGGAGATCCGGGCAGGGGCGGGCGGCGACGAGGCCGGAATCTTCGCGGCTGACCTGTTCCGCATGTACACCCGCTACGCCGAGCAGCAAGGCTGGAAGGTGGAAGTCCTCGACAGCCACGAAACTGGCGTGGGGGGCTTTAAAGAGGTCATCTTTGAGATCAAGGGGCGTGGGGCTTATTCGCGCCTTAAGTACGAGAGCGGCGTGCATCGCGTGCAGCGGGTGCCTGTCACCGAGAGCCAGGGACGCATCCACACCAGCACGGCCACAGTAGCCGTGCTGGCCGAAATGGATGAGGTCGAGGTTAAGATCGACGAAAAAGACCTCGAGATCGACACCTTTCGCTCCAGTGGCGCGGGCGGCCAGCATGTGCAGAAGAACGAGACCGCCATCCGAATCCACCACAAGCCCACTGGGATTATCGTGCAGTGTCAGGACGAACGCAGCAAGACGCAGAACCTGCTGCGCGCCATGAGCATCCTGCGCGCCCGGCTGTATGACATGGAGCAGCGTCGCGTGCACGAGGAGCAGGACGCTGCCCGTCGGTCGATGGTGGGCAGCGGCGACCGCGCGGAAAAGATCCGGACCTACAACTATCCCCAGAACCGCGTCACCGACCACCGCATCAATCTCAGCACGTACAATCTGCCCGCGTTCATGGATGGAAGCCTCGACGAGTTTATCGACGAGCTGGCCACCCGCGACCAGGCGGAGCGGCTTCAGCAAGCCAGCGCGTGACCCCGCCCACGCCCGGTGGTCTATGCTGACCTGGCCTGATGTACGATATATCTACCTCTCACCACACCTAGATGACGCAGTTCTGAGCTGTGGTGGGATGATCTACCAGCAGGCGCAGCATGGCGAGGCAGTGGCCATACTCACCATCTTTGCTGCCAGCCCACCCTCTGATCATAGGCTCTCACGGTTTGCACAGAGGCTCCATGACCGTTGGCGGGCGTCCGCGCCGCCTGGCTTGGATTTCTCCGACCCGCCTGCCATGCGCCGTGCCGAAGACCTGCAGGCCATCGCCGCGCTTAGCCCGGCTATCCGAGTCATCCATTTTGACCTGCCTGACTGTATCTACCGCACAGAACCTAGCACAGATCAAGCACTCTACGACAGCGAGGCAGCCATCTTTGGCGCTATTCATCCTGCCGATCCAGCTCTCGCAGCATTGAGCCGTGTGCCCCCTCTGCCTGCTGGCGCAAGGCTGGTCGTGCCACTGGGCGCAGGCCATCATGTCGACCACCAAATTGTGCGGCAAGCCGTCGAGAGCTGGAAACTTGCTCCAGAGAGGATCTGCTACTACGAGGATTACCCCTATGCTGCCGACGCCAGGACTGTCGAGGCGGCGCTGGGCGACCGGCACGGCTGGAAGTCGATCGTTACTGCGCTAGATGAGGTTGCGCTTGCAGCCAAGATTCGCGCCGTGGCTGCTTATGAGTCGCAGATCAGCACCTTCTGGAAAAGCCCGGAGGCCATGTCCAACGCCCTGCGTCGCCACCTAAGCCAGGTTGGTGGCGAGCGTGTGTGGATCAGAACAGAAAGCAGCGCTCAACAAATCTAGATGTGCTCGAAGCGTTCCACGGGGAAGACGAAGATCGTCGCTCCACCCACCGGCACCTCAACATAGCCACCAATGGCCGACATTGGTTCGACGGGGTCCATACTGACGGGCAACAGACGAGTGCGTTGGTGGCACACACCTTTCAGCACCTCGATCACAGGATCGACCTGATCATCCTCGACCCCAATTAGCAGCGTGGTATTGCCCTGACGAAAGAAGCCCCCGGTTGAGGCCATGCGCGTAACATGATACCCTGCCCTGACCAGTGCAGTCATGGCAGAGTCGGCATCAATACTCTGAACGACGGCCAGTATCATCTTCATGGCTCTATTATAGCGATGTTGTGTTAAAAGTTGAACAAAAACATCCGCGATGACAGAGTAGAATCCCCCGAAGCCAATGGCCTTCTGACAACGTGAAGGCTGTTGTTTTTGCCACCCCGACACGCTAATATCCAATAGAATCGCTTTTTATCTGTTTTATTAACCCGCTCAGCGCTGCTCTGGGAGGAGGAAGTGTCGTGAACGATATTCACAGCCGCGGCTATGCCCACCCTGATGTGCTCGTATCGACGGAATGGGTTGCACAACACCTGAGCGACCCAAACATCCGTATCGTCGAGTCCAATGAGGATCAGTTGCTGTATGCGTCGGGTCACATCCCAGGGGCAGTTGAGGTCGATTGGATCGCTGACCTGAACGACCCCATTCGCCGCGATTATCTGGGTCGTCAGGGGTTTGAGGCGCTGATGTCCCGCATCGGCGTGACCCCTGACATGACGGTTGTCTTTTATGGTGACAAGAACAACTGGTGGGCTTGTTATGCCTTCTGGGTGTTCCAGTTGTTTGGACACACCCACGCCAGGATTATGGATGGAGGTCGCCTCAAGTGGGAACAGGAGGGCCGCGAGTTGACTCGCGAGGAGCCTGTCTACCCGCCTACGCTCTATCAGGCCCCAGAGCGAGATGACAGCAAAGCGCGGGCCTTCCGTGACGCTGTCCTGGCACACATCCAAGCAGGGCTGCCGCTGGTCGATGTGCGCAGCCCAGCAGAGTACACGGGCCAGCGCCTCCATATGGAAGGCTATCCCAACGAAGGAGCATTGCGCGGCGGGCACATCCCCGGCGCGAGAAACGTTCCCTGGGCGCGTGCAGTCAACGAAGACGGCACCTTCAAGCCAGCCGCCGACCTGCGTGCTATCTACGAACAGGAGCAGGGCCTCAAACCCTCCGATGATGTGATCGTCTACTGTCGCATCGGTGAGCGCAGCAGCCATACTTGGTTTGTGCTGAAGTACTTGCTCGGCTTTGAGCAGGTTCGCAACTATGACGGCAGTTGGACCGAGTGGGGCAATCTAGTCGGGGTGCCGATAGAGAAGTAGCAGCAGGACGCATAGTGGACATGTCAGAGTACCCACAGGCGCTCGCCGACCTGCTGGAGGATTTCAGCAAGGTGATCGACCGACAGGAGCGCACCGAGCTGCTGATCGAGTACGCCGACCGATTCAGGCCGGTGCCAGAGCAGGTTGCTACACGCCCCTTTGACGAAGCACACCGCGTTCCGGCCTGCGAGTCCGAGGTCTATGTATGGGCTGATCAGCAGCCAGATAACACACTTAGGTTCTACTTCGCGGTTGAGAATCCCCAAGGGCTTTCGGCCAAGGCTATGGCCGCCATCCTAGACCAGACGCTCTCCGGCCTGCCGCCGGAGCAGGTCGCCCGTGTGCAGCCAGATATAGTGCTCACTATCTTCGGCAAGGATATATCGATGGGCAAGGGGCAGGGTCTGACAGGCATGGTCGCCATGGTACAGACGCTGGCGAAGCAATATCTGGCTGGATAGGGTAGCAGCGCCAGCCAGGGGAATAGCAGGGCACACTGAGACTCCAAACGGTGCGCCCTGTGCGTCACACTCTGTTCAATGGTCGATCAGGCTTGCGAAACCTTTTCGGCGTTCGGAATGAAGCCGCGCTCCTCCAGATAGGCAATCAGCTTGCCAGCACTCTCCTCGGGCGTTTCCTCGTGAGTATGGACCACAATCTCAGGGTTCAGGGGTTCCTCATAAGGATCGGAGACGCCGGTGAAGTTCGGGATTTCCCCGGCAAGCGCCTTGGCATACATTCCCTTCACATCGCGTTGGATGCACACATCCAGGGGCGCGTGGACATACACTTCGATGAAATTGGTTGTCTCGCGCCGCACCATGTCACGCACAGACTGATAAGGCGAGATGAAGCTACAGATCACGCCCACGTCGTTGCGCGAAAGAAGCTTGGCGACAAACATCACACGCTCGATGTTCTTGTCACGATCCTCTTTACTGAACCCCAGGTCACGGGTGAGCGACTGACGCACCGTATCACCGTCCAGCCGTTCAATCTTGACGCCACGGCGCTTAAGCTCTGCTTCAACAATCCTGGCAATGGTTGTCTTACCAGCGCCTGATAGGCCGGTAAGCCACAAGGTAAATCCGATCTGTTCGGTCAAGTCGCACCTCATCATCGATAATTTGAACGGCGGGCAAGTATACCGTATTCGGCACCGAGTCACGAATCGTTTCTTGACAAAGTGCGCTATAATGAGTATCGACAATGGGGACAGAGAATCAGGAAGGTAGTAGGTCGTGGATCAGGGCTGTGCAAGGCTGGTGCGGATGTGTCAGGTGATGTCCATGTGTAGCAGGCCGTGGTCGCGGGGCGACGGAACTCCCCGCGACATGGCTGTCTGCGCATGACTGCCTGATGCCAGCGCAGCGCCCACGGCAAGAGGGCCTCAAGACACTAGGCCGCCAGTTCCGCACCGGCGGCTTTTAGTTTTTCTTTCTGGTCATCTACAATATACCTTCAGTTCAGATGGGGAGAAGGCCACATCATGAGCGAAACCATCCATATCTCCGTAGCCTGGCCCTATGCCAACGGCGACCTGCACGCCGGTCATCTGGCCGGGGCCTACCTGCCCGCCGACATCTTCGCTCGCTACCAGCGGCTCAGAGGCAATCGCGTCCTGATGGTGTCCGGTTCGGACTCGCATGGAACGCCAATCACCGTCACTGCCGAACGAGAAGGGCTGCCACCGCGTAAAGTGTTCGAGAAATACCACCACCGCTTCCTCGAGACGCAGCAGCAGATCGGCATCAGTTATGACTTGTTCACCCACACCGACACGGAGAATCACCATCGCATCGCACAGGACTTCTTCCTGCGGCTGCTGGAAGGCGGCTATCTTTACCAAGAACCCCAGCAGCTCCTGTACGACGAGAAAGCAGCCCGCTTCCTCCCCGATCGGTTGGTTGAGGGAACGTGCTACCTTTGTGGCTACACTGAGGCTCGCGGCGATCAGTGTGATAACTGTGGCCACCTGCTCGATGCTGTGCAGCTCATCAACCCGCGCAGCAAGTTGACCGGGACTGCGCCGGTGGTCCGTGAGACCTTGCACTATTTCCTGGACCTCGCCCAATTCAAAGATCAGCTCAGGCAATACCTCAGCACCAAAGACTATTGGCGTCCGAATGTCATCAACTTTGCCCGCAACATGGTCGAGGACCTGAGAGGCCGCCCGATTACCCGTGATATTGACTGGGGCATCCCAGTGCCGCTCGAAGGCTGGGAGGGCAAATGCCTGTATGTATGGTTCGAGGCCGTGATCGGCTACTTCAGCGCCTCGGTGGAGTGGGCGACCAACATCGGACAGCCCGATGCGTGGAAGGATTGGTGGTACAACCCCGCCTGCAAGATGTACTGCTTCATTGGGAAGGATAATATTCCATTCCACACCGTGATCTGGCAAGCCGAGTTGATCGGGGTGTCGGGCATCTATCACGATGGTCCACAGCCATTGGTGCTGCCCTACGACGTGCCTGCCAACGAGTATATGAACATTCAAGGGGCGCAGTTCTCCAAGAGCCGTAACTGGGCCATCTGGCTGCCAGACATCCTGGAACGCTACGACCCGGACGCAATCCGTTACTATATAGCCGCCGTGCTGCCCGAGACACGCGACAGCGACTTTGAGTGGGGAGACTTCGTGGCCCGTAACAACAGCGAGCTGGTAGCCTGGTGGGGAAATCTGGTCAACCGCGTACTGAAGTTCGCCTACAAGCACTGGGACGGCCAGGTGCCCCACCCTGGTGAGCTGCGCTCAGACGACCAAGCGCTGCTTAAAAAGATCGAAGGCGGCTTTGAGACAGTGGGCAGTTTGCTCAATGCTGTGAAGCTACGCGCTGCACTGGGTGAGGCTATGTCGCTGGCCCGCGAGGTTAATGTGTACCTGGATAGCGCCCCATGGTTCAGCGCGATCAAAGAGGATCGGCAGGCCGCCGCAACAACAGTCTACACAGCGCTGCAAGCGATCAACTACCTCAAGGTGCTGCTGGCGCCGTTCCTTCCATTCTCAGCCCAGCGTCTACACGAGATGCTCGGATTCGAGGGACGGTTGTTTGGTGAGCAGCTCATCGCGACCTATCAGGAATCAGCACGCTCACACGAGGCCCTGATCTACGATGGTTCACAGGCCATAGGCCGCTGGCAGCCTGAGGCTCTGCCTCCGGGACAGGCCCTCCGCGAGCCGGTGGCGTTGTTCAAGAAGCTGGATGAGTCGGTCGTTGAGTCGGAACTGGCCCGGCTGGGGGCCTGATCCCCTGCCATATCATCCTGTCTAGTAGGAGGAAAGCGCATGAAGGTGCAGGATTACACAGAGACACCCGCCGAAACCTATGGCGAGATAGAGGGGGTCAGTATACGTTGGGTCATCAGTCAGAAGGACGGCGCGCCGAACTTCGCCATGCGCGTGATTGAGGTCGCAGCGGGACACCACACACCCTACCACAGCCACACCTTTGAGCACGAGGTCTATGTGCTGGCTGGCACTGGCATGGTGCGCGGTCCCGACGGCGTCGAGAAGCCTCTCAGTCCGGGGACCGTGGTCTACGTCCCGCCGGATGAGGAGCACGGCTTCTTCAATCGGGGCAGCGAAGCGCTGCGCTTTATCTGCGTGATCCCGCACCCGGCCTAAAGGAACGGCATCCTGACGCCCAACCTCAATGGCCAGCGAGCAAAGGCGTCACCCGGGCATCAAGCACTTCGCGGGTGATCAGCCCACTGTGCCGGTACTGGACCTGTCCAGTGCTGTCGTACACAATCGAGACTGGCAGACCTGTGATGCCAAGCTCGTCAGACAGCGCACCGTCAAGGTCCAGGCCAACTCCAAAACTGAAGCCGTTCGCTGCAATGAACGAGCGAACAGTCTCTGCCGATTCTCCAGCGTTGATCGCGATCAGAACAAAACCTTCGTTGCGGTGTTCCTGATAGTAGGCATTCAGTTCAGGCATCTCGGCGCGGCAGGGCGGACACCAGGTAGCCCAGAAGTTCAGCAGCACGACATGCCCGCGATAATCAGCCAGGTTCACTGATGTTCCATCCAGCAGCGCAATCTCCAGGCTCTGTCGCGTGCCGCCATCAGCAGTTACAGCAATGAGCAGGGCCACGATGATCAGGACGCCACCTAGGCTAACCAATCCCAGGGGAATACTGACCTTCTGTGTGCCATATTTCCGCTTCGACCGTCGTGAATGAGCAGGGCGTGCCATAAAGAGTCCTTAACTCACCCAGGATGCTCTGTGGATTAGATGCCTTAGCTCGTCCAAGGTTTCAGAGTCTTGAACTGGCGCTATTCTCATCACCCATAACCCAGTGGCTCTCATCCTAAAGAGGAGACATCGAATATGGAGCCAGCCACGGCGCAACCGCCGATTACACGTCCGGGAGCAATTCTAGCCCTGATCTGCCTGCCAGTGTTCATCGGCGCACTCGACCTGACCATTGTATCGGCTTTTCTGCCTCAGGTCATCCTTGATCTGCAAATTCCGTTTCAGACCGGGGCTGACGATGCTGCCTGGGTAGTTAGCGGTTACCTGCTGGCCTATACCGTCAGCGTGGCGATCATGGGCCGCATATCGGACCTGGTAGGACGTCGTCGGGCGTATTTCGTGGCGCTGTTGATTTTCATCCTCGGCTCGTGGTTGGTTGCCATCGCAACCTTTGCCCCCACGGATTGGATGCGCACTGCCGTTCGTTTGATCGCTGGCGGGCGGCCAGACCGGGCATACATGGCTCTCTATGCGCTAATCGGGGGCCGCGTGGTGCAGGCCCTCGGCGCGGGGGCGATGGTGCCGGTCAGTATGGCGCTGGTCGGTGACCTATACCCCCCCGGGAAACGCGCCCTGCCGTTGGGGGTGGTCGGCGCCGTCGACACGGCAGGCTGGGTGCTGGGACATCTCTACGGCGGGCTGATGGTCCAGATTGTCGCATGGCCCGTCCTGTTCTGGATCAACATTCCGTTGACGACGGCAGTGGCCGCGACCACGTGGCGGCAGCTCAAACCGGTTGCTGAGTTCTACGACGAAGGTGGGCTGAGCCGTCCTGGACTAGTGACGGTCCTGATCGGGACAGGTGTGATCAACCTGCTGGCGCTGCTTGAGATCGTCCGTGCAGGGATTCCAGATGCGTTGGTGAAGCTTTCCAACCGTCTGCTCTCAATGGATTGGCTGGCTGCGTTGATAGCGCTCCTGATGCTGATAGCGCTTGGCCTGACACTTGCTGCAGGGCAGCGCTCCGGCGTGGGGCGGCCAGACTGGCCAGGCGCGGCCCTGATCACTCTGGCGCTGATCGGCCTTAACATTGGCGTGGGGAGTGAGCCTAGCGCCAGTAGCAATCTGTCTTCCGGCATATCACCGCCAGAGCCGTTCGCTCTGGGAATGCTGATCGTCGCGGTGTTGGCTTTGGTAGGCTTCATCCTGGTCGAGAGACACAGCCACCACCCCCTCTTTCGCCTGGCGCACTTCCACAATCGAAACGTCTCACTCTCGACCACAATCAACCTGCTGGTCGGCTTCTGCCTGATGATAGGGCTGGTATCGGTGCCATTGTTCATCAACACGGTAGTCGCCACTTCGCCAGACGAGGCAGCTCTGCTCAGCGGGGTACTGCTTGGTACCCTGACGGTCCCGATGGCGCTGGCCAGCATCCCAGGAGGGTTGCTGACCGGCCTTTTTGGCTATCGCGTACCGACAGCAGTGGGAATGGCTCTGGCGGCTATCGGGTTTTCTCTGGGACACACATGGACCCCTGAAGTTCCTAAGCTGGTTATGGCGGGGCACATGGCATTGGCTGGGATCGGGCTGGGGCTGACAGTAGCACCGATTGGCACCTCCATGATCAACGCCGTGCAAGCTGACGAGCGCGGGATCGCCTCTGCACTGGTGCTGATCATGCGGTTGATCGGCATGACCTTTGGTACGTCGATCATGACCAGCTACGGGTTGCGCCGCAACACCGCGCTGACCGAACAGATGGTCAGCGCTCTGGGGGGCACAACCGACCTTTCGGTCCTGGGTGAGATCGTGCAAAGGGCCGCGACCCAGGTCATCAACGAAATGCTGGTGATCGCTGCTGTGATCTGCCTCGTGGGCGTGATCCCCGCGCTGTTTCTGCAACCGCGCGACACAGCCTGATGCGGTTGTCAGTAGCACCAAACAGACGTATAGTGTTGGCTAACGTCGGCACAGTCACCAACAAGGCGGAGAAAAATCACAATGTTTGCAGACGAAGAGAGGGACCAGCAACCCACCCCCGAAGCAGATGAATCAGAAAAAACTGTGGCTATGGGCAGCGATCAGCCAGCACCTGAGCCACCCAAAACAGAAAAGGCCGAGGATGCCTGGATCACAGCTCAGGTGTCGAAGGCTCCCAAACCAGCCGAAAAGCCTGCGGAGGTTGCACCTGCTGATGAATGGGCCTCCGCGGGCAGGTCTTCAGCCCCTGCTGCTCCCCCTTCACCGGCTACTGCACCGGCAACTCCCACCCAAGCAGCACCGACGGGCGGAGCATCAGAGGGGGGCGTCTGGGGCCTGCTGTCGCAGCTAGGCATCAGGGATCGTAAGACGCAGCAATGGGTGTTGATCGGCGCCGGCATCGTGGTATTCCTGTGCTGTGCATGCGCGTGCGTCGTTGCCATCATGGTAACCTTTAGCGGTAGCGGATAGTCATCAAGGTTTCAGACGGGCGAGAGGTCTTGAGGCCGTTTGGTCAAACAGCCTACCAGTCCGGCGATTGAACTCGTGCTGGTGAGGCATCATTCTGTGCTATCGGCGAGAATCGTCAGCAGGGGCGCACAACCTAGCCCCTGCTGATGCACTTGCCAAAGGCAGCGGATTACCCCTATACAGGCAACCACTGTCTGATTTGAACAATCAAGTGGGGCAGCGAGGACTGCGGCGAGCAGGGAAAGATCTGGTTGCCCAGGGGTAAATCACAGTACAGGTTGAAGTAATCGACTGCAATCACGAATGCCACCAGAGCGCAGCAGAACAGTAATGTCAACCCCGCGCAGCCGATCACGATCCAGCGGTTGCGATCAGCTTCGGGTTCGCCGTACTCCTCAGCAACAGGCACCGCCGGCATAGGAGGGGGGGCATAAGATGCCGGGGGACGGCCCGGCATGACGGCGGGTTGTCCTGCGGACCTGGCTCCACCGCCGACCACTGTCGCTTCAACCCCACCGATAGCCTCATAGGCCAGTGTGACAGTCTCCCCCATGCCAATCAGGTCGCCGTTGGCAAGCTGATAAGGGCTTGTCAGGCGCTGGCGGTTGACGAAGGTGCCATTGGTGCTACGCAGGTCCTCGATCATGTAGCCCCCCGCCGTGACGATCAGGCGGGCGTGGTGACGCGAGACCTCCGGGTCATTGATGACGATGTCATTCGTGATGTCCCGACCGATCGTGATGGTGTCTCGGTTCAACTCATACTGTTGGTTGGGCTGAGGTCCGCGACGAACGACCAGTCGAAAACGAGCACCTGATTGCATGTGTTAAGTCTCCTCTGATGCGGGTAGAGTTGCATCAACATGCCTCGTTATGATAGGAGCTTTTAGGCCCTGTGTCAAACGGGTTTTCAACCTGCGTGCATCTCAAGGCCATGGGATAGAGGCTCCGAGCTGCCAAACTGAAACGGCCTCCTCAACCTCGTGAGTGCACATTCCTCTCCAGGAGCCATCAGGGGGCCAGAATGGCCGCCAGGATTGAGGCCGCATCTGAGAGATCATCATAGATAAAGTCAGGGCAGGTTGCTTCCAGGTCCGAGCGTTTGTGCCTACCAGTCAGCACAGCAATGCTGCGCGCCCCGACGGCGCGGGCACAGGCGATATCGGCAGGCGTATCGCCGATGATCACAACCTGCTTTCCTGTCAAGCGCGTTCCGGTTAACTCCGCTGCCCGTGCGATGGCCAACGGGGGAAGCTCTGTACGGTCAGCCGACTCGCTGCCATAAGCGCCGACTCGAAACAGCGATGGATCGTAGCCCGCAGCCCGCAGCTTGATGTGCGCAGTAGACGGCAGGTTGCCAGTCAGCAGGCCAACCAGGACATCATCCCGCGCAGCTAACGCTGCCACTATCTCTGGAGCACCAGTACAGGGCCGGATGTTATGTAGACCCTCAACGATCCGCCGCTGAAGCTCTGCAGTCATCGCCTCACTGACGTCTTCATACTGCGACCAGATCGTCTCCAGCGAGAGTCCTGCTGCCAGCATCAGGTCGCGTATGGCTTGGCGATCAGTGCAGCCATCAAAGTAGTAGTTGTCAATCGGCCCGGTGACGCCAAAGACCCGTTCCAGGGCTACCTGCATTGCAGCCCTACCGGCGCCGTCCGGCCACAGAAGCGTTCCATCAATGTCAAACAGAACAAGACGGTTGAGCCTCATACGGCCCCTGCTTGAAAATGTCGCACCAGCAGGTAGACGTCACGTTGGCCATCGTTGATCCTCTGCCAGGCGGCATTGGGGAAGGCACGCAGATGGCAGCCATCCTCGTCGAGCACCAGGACATAGCCGTGCGGGATGCCACGCTGGCAATAGGATCGCACACGTTCAAAGTCCCGCTCAATGTCATCGGAGAATACGCGCGGTTTTTGAGTGGGATGCAGCCCAGGGTAGTCCGGCTCAAGCTTCAGCTCGACGACGACTTCGTTATCTCCCAACAGCAGGTCAGCCCGCTCGCGAGGTGAGAAGATGGGCACGTCACAGTACACCAGATAGGGCATCGATACTTGGGTTGCTTCGAGCGCTTGAAGACAGTAGTGGAAGAGATAAGCCTTCATATCTGCCTCAGTCAATAGACGCAGGCCACCGCTTTGGTAAGTCTGGATGAACCGCTGAACCGCATCCAGAAAGAGAGCGTGATAGTCCTCCACCATGTCCTCCACACCGGACAATACCTTAGGTCGACGGTCCCGACACGACCATTATACACAAGTGGCGCAGCTTCTGCTTCAGCCGACTTGCCCACGATCTACATCGTGTTATACTGGCTCTGGCACACAGAGAGGCTTTCGTTTGCCTGATCTCCATGCTATACTGCGGTCTATGATGGCAGAACAAGGTACCAGTTGGCGCTCCCGCTGGCTGAGACTGATGGATACCTGGCACGCGCGTCTGGCCGATGCCGGGTTGGACAGCATCGTGGCCCCTCTCACCGAAGTCCTGCGTCCTCTGGGACCCGTTGCCGCGCAGTTGTTGTGGGTAATGCAGCCAACCTTTGGCCTGTTTGGCTATGCACAGGCAGTCGATGCCCTAGCTGATCTGCTCGACGATCCGGAGGCCGGAAGGACACGCCCGAAAGCAGGGTGAGAGATGTTGCAGTTGATTGTCAATTTCCCTGGGCTAATCATTGTCCTGTTTGCCATATTATTGCTGGTCGTGTTCAACTTCCTAGCACGGCAAGGATTCAGGCCCGCTTTGCGATCTCTGGGCGGATATGAGTCGCTCAAAAACCAGGTAGGACAGGCCGTGGAGAGCGGGGGCCGTGTGCACGTGTCCCTCGGCCCCAATAGCATCATCGACTCCGACGCAGGGGTAGCGCTGGCCGGCCTAACCATGCTCGAAGTTGTCGCTGAGACGGCAGCGATCAGCGATCTGTCACCAGTTGCCACCACCGCCGATCCGACGGCGGCCCTCGTGCTCAACGACACCGTCCGGCGAGCTTACCTCCGCCAGGGCCAGGCCGACAAGTTCGAGGCAAAGTCGGCCCGCCTGGTTGCCCTTGACCCCATCGCGCTGGCCGGGGGAGCCACAGGTATCATTGCAGACGACCAAGTGCGGGCTAATGTGCTAGTCGGATCCTTCGGGCCCGAAGTCGCGCTGATAGCCGAGGCAGGCGCCCGGCACCGCATCCCCCAGACAGTCGGCAGCGATAGACTGGAAGCCCAGGCTGTGGGATACGCAATGGCCGATCATGCACTCGTAGGTGAAGAGGTATACGTGGCGCGCGCCTACCTCACCAAAGAACCTGCGCCAGTTGCCAGCCTGGCGGTTGAAGATGCCATGCGTTGGCTAATCGTAGGGCTGATCATTTTTGGGGTAGCTGTCCAGACATTTGGTTTGCTCCGCTGATATCGGCAGGGTGCTGAGACATGAGGTATGTAATCCCGGCAGCAATAGCCATCGGCGTCGGCGTGGTCACGTTACTGGGCTATCTGCTGCCCATCCCAGAGCTTCAACTCGTCCGTCTGGTGCTCACAGATTGGGCTGTGATCCTGGCCGGGCTGGCTGCCCTAGTCGGCGTGATGAATCTGCTGCGCGTTCACAGCCGACGCATCCAAAACCAAGATCGAGGGTCCTTTTATAGTCTGCTGACCATCCTGGCTGCCTTGCTGACGTTGCTGGTAGGTGTGATCGAGGGACTCCAGAGAGGATCTCCTGCTATGTACCAGCTCGACAGCGTTACAGACGTTCTATTCCAGGGCGTGGTTGTGGCGTCGCAAGCGGCGCTGGCTAGCCTAGTGACGGTCTTTTTGGTCGTGGCAGCAGTGCGAATGCTGCGCTCAAAGCCCAATCCGTGGTCGATACTCTTTGTGGCGGTCGTAGCGTTCGTTCTGGTTGCATGGGTTCCGCTGGCATGGATGGGACCGTTGAACAGCGCCCGGTACTGGCTGGTCAGCGTCCCGGTGGTCGGAGGTGCGCGTGGCATCCTGCTGGGTGTGGGTCTGGGCACGTTCATGATCGGCCTGCGCATCCTGACCGGCGCTGAGCGTCCATATAAAGATTAGCGTTACGCAGGAAAAATGCGATGGTCTCCCCGCCTGATAAATTGGACAATGATGAAGTCCAGGACAGCGCCTGGCAACCTGATGACCTCGACAGCAGCAAAAAGCCTACAGGTCCGCTGGTCGAGCCTGATTTCACTTTTGGCCCCTCTGCCGACAGCTTCAACAGCGAGCCTGAGCCACGACGTCGAGCTAGGGAGATGCCAGCGCCTCGGTCCGAGCCTACCCAACCAAAAGCGACGGGAAGCATTCCGGTGTGGCTGGCTGGTGCAGCGCCACCACCGCCCACGGTCCAGCCCGGTCCTGTGCCAGCCTGGCTCGTTCACGCTAAACCGCCTGTCTCTCCTGCACCAGGCGCTGTGCCTGGTTGGATCCAGGCCGCCCCACCGCCCCAGGTTCCAGCAGGAACTCTACCAATAGCAAGGCCTGAAGCGCCAACCGTCGAACCGTCCATCCATGAGGCATTGGACTGGCTGGCCGGAGAACCTCCCCAAACGCAAGTTGTTCCCTCATCTGAGCCGAGCGAGATCGAACCATCTGAGCCACCTGCCGGGCAAGTTGCCGAACCCAGCCAGCCTGCCGAGATCGAGGCCGGAGGACTGCCGGACTGGCTGGCACGAGAACTGTCGGCACGGCCTGAGCCACCTCGGCCTGCAGAGGATGAGATACCCGAATGGCTTAGAAAGTATGATCTTCCTGCTGCGGAGCAGGAAATGCCAGAGCCTACTACTGCCACGCCCGTCGAGCCTCCGGGCGCTGAAGCTGCTCTGGATTGGCTGAAGGACCTCGAAGCTCCTGCACCTCCATCCCCTGAGCCGGTCGAGGCTGGCGTGCCTGATTGGCTGAGTGGTCTGGGCGAGCCAGAGCCGGCTGCCACGCCCCTCGAGCCTCCGGGCGCTGAAGCTGCTCTGGACTGGCTGAAGGACCTCGAAGCTCCTGCACCTCCATCCCCTGAGCCGGTCGAGGCTGGCGTGCCTGATTGGCTGAGTGGTCTGGGCGAGCCAGAGCCGGCTGCCACGCCGGGTACAGCGCCCCCTTCCACAGACGAGGTTCCCGATTGGCTGAGCGATCTGGGTAAGGTAGCCACGGCAGAAGCGCTGACCACTCCCCCTGCACCGGCTGATGAGGTCGAACAGCCGCCCATGACTGCGGAGGCACGAGAGGCACCTGCAGTCCCTGTGCCTCCCTTGCTCGATACCGGCATACCAAGCTGGCTGCAAACTCCCAAGGGGTCACAGCAGGCCGCGCTGCCCTCTGAGCCTGGGGTTGTCCCCGAAGGCGCAATCCCGGACTGGCTGGCCGGGCTTGGCGAGCCAGCTCCAGAGCCTGCACCCTCTGCCGCCGCAGAGGAAAAGCCGCTCGAACAGCCCGCAGATCTTCCTGTCTCAGAGATCGGCGCTCCTGACTGGCTGGCTGGGCTGGACAGTGCTGCCCCGGTGGCCGCGCCTATTGCCGAAGGTGTGGACCTGTTGGGCCTGTCGAGTGATCTGATAGCCCCAACCCCGGTTGAGACTAGGCCTGCCGAAGCTGAGGAAATTGCAGAAGGTGAACTGCCAGATTGGCTCAGAGGGGTGCACAGATTGGGTCTCGAACCTGAAGAGGCCGAGCAACCTGCCCCTGCGATTAACCCCGAACTTCTCAGCCAGATCCAGGACCTGCGTTATGAGTCAATCACCGGGCAGGTTACCGGAGAGGAGAAGGCTGCCGCTGAGACGGTTGGGGCTTTGAAGAACGTCCGGGGAGTCATTCAGCCCGAATTGATCTTCGAGGGCAGTTCCTTGACCGTCACCGAGCCAGCTCAAGAACTGATTGTCACCGAGACGCAGGCCAGGCAGATAGACCTGATCAAAACCCTGATGGCGCGCGAGAGCGAGGATATGGGTGTCCCGGCTCGCCGTCGGAGGGTTGTTCCGCTGCTGCGCTGGCTGGTGGCGCTAGTGCTAATCGCGGCGATTAGTGTTCCCTTCTTCATGGGCCTGTCGCCATTGCCGCCAAGTAGGACGACGACCACTCCTGGCTTCAACCGCGCATTTGAGGCGCTTGAAAGCCTGTCAGCGGATCCGGCCACAGTTTTGGTCGCGTTTGAGTACGAGCCGGGAACCGCCGCCGAGATGGAGTTGCTTGCCGAAGCCTTGCTCTGGCATCTCGCCCACCAACCAAGTACGACGGTGTACGCCATCAGCACCCTGCCCACCGGTCCTGCTATGGCCGAGAATGTGTTCCGTAAAGAGAGCATCCGCTTGGCGCTGGATACACATGAGACCCCCTGGATCAACCTGGGCTACATTTCAGGCCGGGCCAATGGCATTAGCAACCTGACAGTTGGTAGCCCTCAGGCTGTTCTCTCACCATGGCAATTTGACCATCGCGGTCAGCTTGTCGAGGTCACGCCAGTACGGCTGCTCGGCGAGAACTTCGATCTAATCGTTGTCCTCGCGGGCCGCGCCGATGAGGCTCGCATGTGGATTGAGCAGGCCGGGCAGCCGACAGGCATTCCCGTGGTGGCAGCAATGAGCGTCTCATCTGCTCCACTGATCATGCCTTACCAGGAAAGTGGGCAGGTGGTAGCTGTGCTTAGTGGCGTCAATGATGCCATCGCTTATCAGCTGCGCAGCGGCAGGCAGCCCGCGCCGCTGCCGAACGCTATCTGGAACGCCCAGGCGCTGGGTGGGGCAGCCGCCGCCGTGCTGATCGTGCTAGGAGGGTTGATCTTTGGGTTGACTTCCTTCCGCAGCCAGCAGGAGCAAGACCGATGACGCTGTCCCTGACATCCTCTCAGGCCGAGTTGCTCACGGGCGCGCTCAGCTTCTTCTTTACAGTGGCGCTGCTCAGCTACCTGATCGGCGACAATCCACTCTACCGGCTGGCGCTCAGCCTCTTTGTAGGCATTGCGGTGGGCTACGCCACACTGGTGGTGATCTACCAGGTATTAAAACCGCGCCTGATTGCGCCGCTCTTGAGTGGCAATGTTGAGCTGGTCGCACTGACTAGCGTGCCACTGGTGTTATTCATCTTTCTGGTGCTGAAGATCAGCCCGCGCACAGCGGCGCTTGGCAATCTCAGCATTGCATACCTGATCGGGGTAGGGGCGGCTGTGGCGATGGGCGGCGCGATCACAGGCACGTTGACGCCACAGATCGAGGCAACCTGGCTTTCATTGATGCCAGACGCCGGCGGTTCGTTCGTGAACAATGCTGTTGTTGTGGTGGGGGTGATCACCACGTTGCTCTATTTCCAGTTCTGGCTGCGCGGGCGAACCTCCAGCGGCGAGACACAGCGTGCAGCGTTGCTGCGCTTCGTGGCGGGTATCGGGCAGGCATTCATTGTGGTCACGCTTGCCACGATTTACGCAGGGATGATACTGTCAGGTCTTGCCGTCCTGACTGAGCGCCTGATGGCCCTGTATGATTGGATCATTGCATTTATGCCCTGAGCGTGGGTGAAGAGCAATCATGTCACTCCTAAGCCAGTTGCTCGAAGAAGAAAAGGCGGCATCAGGACAGAGGCAGGAGCAGCCTCAGTTCTCAGGGGCTATCCTAGCAGTTGACATTGGCTCTGTCCACACTCGCGCCATCCTGCTCGATATGGTGGACGGTATGTACCGCTTTGTGGCGCGTGGAGAGGCTCCCACAACGGCGGGCTATCCTTGGAACAACGCCTTGGTGGGAGTACAACACGTGATCCGACAGATCACCGAGGCCACAGGCCGAGTGTTGCTTGACGAGTCGGGGACGCTGATTATCCCTGAGGAGAACGCCTTTTCCGGCGTGGGCGGCTTCGTGGCAACCTCCAGCGGAGGCAAACCGATTCGGGCCGTCCTGTTCGGCCTGATGCCTGATGTCAGCCTGATCAGCGGCAGACGAGCAGCGGCCAGCGCATATATCTCGCTGATCGATACTTTTCACCTGGGCGATCCCCGCACTCCCGAACAGCAGATCGATGCCCTGCTCAAAGCCGACGCTGATCTGGTGCTGATCGTCGGAGGCACAGATGGCGGCGCTGTAGCGTCGATGCGCAAGCAGATAGGGACCATCGCGCTGGCCTTCTCGCTGATGGACAGTACGGCCAGGCCGACAGTGCTGTATGCTGGCAATCGGGATTTGGCCGGAGAAGTCGAAGATAAAGGCGATGAAGTAGGGATGCGGGTTCTGATCGCCGACAACGTGCGGCCTACGCTTGATACTGAGCACCTTGATGATGCACAGGCGCAATTGGCCTCGCTGTTTCACCAGCAGAAATCACGCAACACCCCCGGAATCAACGAGGTGGGCAGTTGGACCGAAGATGGAGTCTTTCCTACTGCGCATGGCTTCAGCCGGTTCATCCACGCCCTGGGGGTGCTGAGAGGGCAGAGTGTCCTTGGCGTTGATCTGGGCAGTGGGTCCACGTCTGTTGCAGCCTATCTGAGTGAAGAGCGTTACCTGAACGTCTTCGGATATCTTGGCATGGGACACGCAGCCAACCAGGCTCTGAACCATATCCGGCCCGAAAATCTGATCCGCTGGCTGACTTTCACGCCGGAAAGGCCAGAGGTGATTGTTGACTACGTCTGGAACAAATCTCTTTACCCCCATGTCATTCCAAGTAGTCCTCAAGAGCTTGAGATCGAGTATGCATTGGCACGTGAGTTGACGCGCCATGCGGTGCTAAGCGCCCGTCAGAGCTGGCGCAACGCTCGCCAACAGGGCCTACTGCCGCACTTCGACACAATTGTGCTGAGCGGCTCCACGCTGACATGCACACCTAGTATGGACTGGAGTGCGCTGCTGGCGCTAGACGCGCTCCTGCCGGTTGGAATATCCCGCGTGCTGCTTGATCCCTGGGGTATAGCCACTGCGCTGGGCATGATTGCGCCCCATAGCCCGCAGGCTTTCGTCCAGACGCTCGAGACAGGCGCGTTCATTGACCTGGGCACTGTGATCTCCATCTCGGGTCGGGCACGCCGGAGCGAGATCGTGCTGCGGGGCAGCCTGAGATCTGAGGATACCGTCAAGGGCGAGCCGTTTGAGGTTCGCTGTGGCACCATTACGACCATCCCTCTGGCCTACGGTCAGCAAGCCGAGTTAACTCTGCAGCCACGCCGCGGTGAGATCGAAGGGATGTCCAGGAGACGTTTCAACGTTACAGGGGGTGAGTTGGGGCTGATCATTGACGCGCGCGGGCGGCCCTGGCGCTTCCCGCGCGACGACGAGGAACGGCGTAGTCTGATGCGCGAGTGGCAGCAGGCCATAACACGGGAGAGGCCAAGTTGAGCACTGTCTATGCAACTGCCCGCGTCACAACGATCGCCAACATCCGGCGGGAGCACAGACTTCCACGCGGCAGTGTGCCCCGCGTGCTGATCGGACAGACAGTCAAGGCGACTGATCCCCTGGCTGTGGTTGAGATCGCAGCAGAACATCGGATTATTAATCTAGCCGAGAGATTGCGCCTCAACCCACAGCGCATCGATCCCTACTTGGTCAAGCGCACAGGCGATCCCGTCGAGGAGGGAGATATCCTGGCAACACGGCGCGGCTTTCTGGGACTGCGCAAGCTGCGTGTGCTTTCGCCTATGGCTGGCCAAGTGATCCAGGTTGAGAATGGACAGATGTTGCTTGAGGGACCGCGCGTTCGCAGCGAGGTTCTGGCATCCATTCCAGGCAAGGTCGTTGCACTTGAACCAGAGGAATATGTGATCATTGAGACTCCCGGTGCGGCAATCCGGATGGCATGGGGACATGGCCCCTTCACCTGGGGGACACTCAAAGTGTTGGATGAGCAGCCATCCCTCACCGCAGAGGTCGACCGCTTTAGCATCGACCATCGCGGTGCGATTGTGGCTATTGGCTCGCCACTGACAGCCGACTTCTTGAAGGCTGCTGCCGACATCCGGGTAAAGGGCCTGATCGCGGCCAGCATGCATGCCAGCTTGGTTTCTCAGTTGGCGGATATTGACTTTCCAGTAATGCTAACCCAGGGCTTTGGCCACTTGCCAATGAGCGAACGTGTGTTAAACCTGATCAACACCTACAATGGCCGTGAGATTGCACTGGATACAGGCATGGTGGGCGACTGGCGCGAGAGGCGACCCGAGATTATTATTCCTCTCACTTCACAACAACAGGCAAGCCTGCCGGAGGAAGGGGCATCAGACATTAAGATTGTCACAGGCCAAAGGGTACGGATCCTTCAGCCCCCTTATTTGGGAGAGATTGGCACTGTGGTTGCCATATCCGAGGATCCCCGCCAGCTCGAAAGTGGCCTGTGGGCTTCCGGCATAACAGTCGAGATGCCATCGGGTGCGCGGGTATTTGTGCCTTTTGCCAACTTCGAATATCTGGGTTGAGCATTCGATCGGCAGTAGCTCGATCGGGTGCAGGACATACGACCGCCATAAAGGGGAGTGCCGAGAATGAAAGACGACGATCTCTACTTCAGTTTTGAAGACGAAGAGGAGCCTGAAGAAGCTGACACTGCGGTTGAGGCCGAAGAAACGTCGAATCGTACTTTCGTCATCGTGGCCGCCATTCTGGGTGCGTTCTTCATACTGGGACTTGCCGTCATCGGGTTTTTGGTGCTGCGTGGGAGGCCTTCTCAGCCAGCCATCTCAGAGAATGAGCTGACCAACCAAGCCAACGCGACCCTGTTTATGGCCACACAAACCGCCAGTTTCCTAACCCAGTCGGCACCTACCCCAACAGCCACACCAGAACCTCAACGTGCGACCAAAACACCCCAGCCTCCTACAGCCACTCCAACTACAATGGTGGAGGTTACACCAGTTACGGAGGAGGGTGCTGCAGGGACAGAGGTAGCCGAGGTTACAGGTACGCCCGCTGAGGGAGGCGCAGGCATCGGCGTCGAGACACCCACTGCGCTGGTTGAGGTGACAGTGCCGCCAACCTCAGCCATCATTGAGGTGACGCCGTTGGGCGCAACCCCCGGTGGCGGCGAGACTCCACAGCCCACCGGCGTGGGCGGCCCGATCGAGCCAACGGCAAGCCAAGCGGCGACAGCTTTGCCCACCACGGGTTTCACAGGGGGGGCTGGTCTGGCAGGAGCCGGGATTTTAGCCCTGGCGTTGGTGGCTGTTGTAGTCATTGTACGACGGCTACGCTTGAAGTAGTCGTTCGTCATCAACTTGTGTACAGCAGGGGCAGGCACATTATACAGGTGCGCTCGCCCCTGCTGTCGTCCGACGCCGGGTAAACTGCTGCCTCAGTCCGGGAAGATGCGCAAGCGATCCACACGCATGCCATCCACCCGATCGACGCGAAACCGCACCCCAGACACTTTGACCTCGTCGCCTGTTTCTGGGATGCGCCCCAGTCTGCCCATCACATAGCCACCAATGGTGTCGTAGTGGTCATCTATGAGCTGGAGGCCCAGTTCTTCGTTGACCTCTTCGATCAGCGCCAACCCACTGGCCTCCCAACTGCCATCTTTGCGTCGAATAATCTGGGGCTGATCAGGCTCAAACTGGTCTGGCATTTCCCCGGCGATCTCCTCCAGGATGTCCTCCAGCGTGATCAGCCCGCCAGTTCCGCCGTATTCGTCCAAGACGATTGCTACGTGTTGCCGGCTGTCGCGAAAAGCTTCAAGCGCGGCGCTGATGCGAGCCGTCTCCGGCACAAAGATGGCCGGGCGCACAAAACGTCGGACAGATGCATTCAGATTGCCCCCAGCCAGATCGTCCATGATGTCTCGCACATACAGAATCCCGACAATATGGTCGGGGTCCTTTTCATACACCGGGAACTTAGAGTGCGGAGATTCCTTCATCCGATCCAGCACATCGCGGAGAGTGGCATCGGCGCTTATGGCAAGCATTTCGGTGCGTGGGATCATGATCTGGCGGACTAGCTGCTTGCGCAGGTCAAATACCGCGTCGATCATGTCGTGCTGACTGTCGTCCAGCACACCGCTATGAGCGCTGGCTGCCAGCAGCATCCTGAGTTCCTCTACCGAATGGACCATCTCATGGCCACTGGAGGCTTGGAAGCCCAACAGCCTGAGAATGCCATTGCCTGCCCCGTTGAGCAACCAGATGCCCGGCCTGAAGATCCACTCGACCCAGATTATGGGCTGGGCTACAAGCAGCGCCGTCTGTTCTGGACGCTGAAGGGCAATGGACTTGGGGGCCAGCTCGCCAGCCACGACGTGCAAAAACGTAATGAACGTAAAGGCAAGCGCCGCCGCAATGCCGTGCGAGGTGACCTCAACCCAGTTGTCAGGTATAGGAATCAGCTCAATGATAGGATCGATGAGGTGGGACAGCGCTGGTTCACCAACCCAGCCCAACCCAAGGCTGGCCAGTGTGATCCCCAACTGCGTCGCCGCGATGAACCGGTCGGGATCCTTAATGGCCTTGCGCACCACCGCAGCCATACGATTGCCCTGCGCCACCAGCTCCTCGATTCGGGTGCGCCGCACACTGACCAGGGAGAATTCTGCCGCGACGAAAAAACTATTTAACAGAACCAGCACGACAATTGCCAGGATACCTAGTAGACTGTTGCCCAAAGTGCCTGCTTCTTCTGTCATCTTTCCGAAGTTACACCTGTCTGCCGAGTCAGTCAGCCTGATAAGCCACGGCTGCGCCGTAGCCAACTACTCGCTGTGTGTCGCCAGTAGCATCCGCCGAGGTGCCATAGCCGACCACGCGGCAGTGCTGAGCTCCCAGCGCACGCGCAGCAACCAACACCGCTGCGATCGCCGCCCGCCCACAGGCGAACGCCCGCCCCTCGTCTTCGACACGGATCACACCTTCGGGATCGAAGGCTTCAATCCTCTCAAGCATAACGCGGTCAAGCTGACGAGCCATATCATCTGAGTAGAAGTGCGACAGATCGCTGCTGGCCACGAGCAACGTCTTCTCATCGCCATCGATCACCTGGGCAAGCGCCTCGCCCAGCGCCGCTGCGACAGCGTAGCTCTGGTCGCGCAGCATCAGAGGGATGAGCGAAAACGGGCGCTCCCACGCCCTCTGGAGGAAAGGTAGCTCAATCTCAAGCGAGTGCTCTGGGTCGTTGCCAATGGCCTTAATTGCCACGTGCTGCCGTAGAGCGTCCAGCGCCGCGTGATCGACGGGGATGTGGCCCAGCGGCGTCTGGTACGCCTGGTGCAGGGTAGTCAGAATGGGAGAAGGGTAAAAATGATGCATAGGTGAGACAAGCGCCACTCGCTCATAGTCCATACCCTGCACCAGCTTGAAGGCTCGTGCCGCGATTGGGCCGGAGTAGATGTGCCCGGCGTGCGGCGCAATCAACGCCACGATACGGCCTGGCACGTCGGCTTTGGGGGCGTCATTCAACATCTGATCCACCGACGCAGCCAGTCGGTCTGGGCTGCCGGGGTACCACTGCCCCGCAATGGGCGAGGGGCGCACATTGCTAAGAACTTGCTTGGCCATAGACTGTTCACCTTGTCAAAGGGGCTTGCTTTGCTGCCGCTGCTCTCATTCTATCACGGATTCCCAGGGGCTTGATCACCCTTTGAGCGACAGAAGAAACGCTGTGAGTGCTCCCAGAGCGATGGCAAACATTCCCACACTCAACCACACCACCGATTGCGAAGTCCGGTCCTCAAGGCGAACCACATTGGCCACAGGGTCTCGTGCAACGTAGCGCGGCGCAATGACCCAACCCAGAATCAGACCAGCCAACAGCCCACCGATGTGCCCCCAGTTGTCAATGCCAGGCGTCAGTCCAATCAGCAAGTTGACGACAATCGTTTGTACAAGCCCTGTCATCCAGGAACGGGCATTCACAATAACCCCACGATTATGATAGAGGAAGGGCAGCAGCACGCCGGTCAGCCCAAACAGGGCGCCGCTGGCCCCCACGGAAGGGTCACGCGAAAATGCAAAGCTGGCGATGGCCCCACTGATGCCTGACAGAATATACACCGCCGCAAAACGTGCGTTCCCGAAAGCTCTTTCCACACGGGGGCCTAGGACATACAGTGCATAGCTATTGAATGCCAGATGGACAATTCCTACGTGCAGAAACATGGGTGTAAGCAACCGCCAGTATTGTCCACCGATAATCGCCTCGTTGCTCTTCATGCCCCACAGCGACAACAGACCGATTCCATGGTAACCCAGCCCTAAGACCTCCGTTAGCCAATCCAGCATGAACACGAGCACATTCGCGCCCAGCAACACATAGGTAAGAACCGGTGTGCTCTGCGGGGCATCTACTTTCAGCCTGTGTGGCTCAACTGTCAGGGCTGGCTTGGAAGGCAAGGGCGCAGGACGCTGCTCAAGGGGATGAACGGGTCGCTCCGAGCCAGGGGGATGGGCAGAAGAATCTTGTATCTGTTGGCTACTCATTGATCTTGTTTTATGATATTCATTCGAACGTTCATCAAAGAGGGATTATACTGCACCCGTGAGATAGTAGTCACTATGCCTGTTTATGAATTTCGCTGTAAAGACTGCCAACGTAACTTTGCGCTGACAGTGGCCAGCATTGCCCAAGCCGAAATGCTCCAACCAGAATGCCCACGTTGCAACTCAACCCGGATCAGCCGCCTGATCCGGCGCGTGGCTATTCTGACTGGCGAAGAGGCACGCCTGGAACGTCTGGCCGACCCCTCGCGCTTCTCGGGTCTGGACGAAGACGATCCACGTGCGATGGGGCGTGCCATGCGCGAGATGGCTGCCGAGATGGGCGAGGACGCTGGGCCTGAGTTGAACCAGGTGATCGAACGGCTGGAGGCAGGGGAAAGCCCGGAATCCATCGAACAGTCAATGGGATCAGAACTAGGCAGCGAAGCTGACTTGTAGGCTGGTCAGCGAGCTTCTGTGTCTGCTTTGCACCGCGCCAGACGTCCAACGACAATCTCACGGATATCGTCCTGAACGTCCTTCAGCGGACGATTCCCCTCCACCACCACCCAACGCTGAGGCTCGGCGGCAATCATCTGGCGATAGCCTTCGTGCACCCGCCGGTGGAAATCAAGCGGCAGCGCGTCCAGTCGATTCCACTCAGCATCGTGATCTCTCTGGCGTCGGCGCAGCCCGACCTGTGGATCGATCTCAATGTAGATCGTGAGATCAGGGGACAGGCCACCCGTAGCAAATCGCGTGATCACGCGCAGGATGTCGAGATCCAAGCCATGCCCATGACCCTGGTAGGCCAGCGAGCTGTCATAGAAGCGGTCGCACAACACAATCCTACCCTCGGCCAGCGCGGGGCGGATCACTTGATCGACTAATTGCGCCCGCGAAGCAGAGTAAAGCAACAGCTCGGCACGGGGAGACATTTCCCGGTTGGCCCGATTGTGCAGCACTTCCCGAATTTGCTCGCCGATGGGGGTCCCGCCGGGTTCCCGGATGTGAAGGATAAGATAGCCCTGCTGAGTCAAGTACTCGGCCAGCAGGGCGATCTGGGTCGTTTTCCCACAGCCGTCAGGGCCTTCGAATGTAATCAACATGTCTACATCTGCCCCTCATCGCGGTAGACACGCACGTGGCGATATGGCTCTTTCCCGTAACTGTGGGAGTGCAGGCTGGCCCGACGGACCAATTCGTGCTGTTGACGGCGAATGCCAGCGTTCTGCGGAGAAAGGTCCACCGAAGGTGCGCCCCCTTGTACTGCCTGAATGGCCTCCTGAACCTCGCGCATCGCGCGCTCGAGGGGATTGCTGTTGTCCATCTCCAGGCTAAAGAAGTCGACCAGGAAATTCTCGATCTGGGTGACGGTGTTGGAGCGCAACACGTAGATCGGAATGCCCCTCCGCTCTGCATCTGCGATCAGGCGGGGACGCCGTCGGTAGAAGTTCTTGAGCGTGAGCAGCAGGTTGGCCTCATTCAGCGAGTCGACCACGAGCAGCGGCAACTTGAAACTCCGGGCGGCATCGATCAGGCGATTCCGCGCGATCCCGTAGGGATAGACGGCTACATTTGAACGATGTGGGCTGACGACGGCCTCTGCTGGTTCTGTCATCATAGCAGCAGGCGGAGCAGTCTCAGACTCCCGCAGCTTTCCTGTCACACTGGCCCGTCTGCCGTTGCCATCCCGTCGGCTCTTGCCCTGGCCCTCGCGAGGCTTTCGGTCATTATTCCACCCAAACTGAGACTCAGGCTCAGGCGCTACCTCGATGCTGATGGTCCCATCCGGGTTGCGGCGGCGGATCTCAGGTCTCAGCGGGCGTCCACGCAGCAGGTTGTCAACCGCCTCCATGACATCTGGGTGCAGGATCAGCGAAGTGCGATCCTGAATCTCGACCAGCACATCGAAAGTCGGTGGAGCGCGGCGCTCAAGCACTGTTTTCTGAGTTCCTCGGCGACGCGCTTCCTCATCGGATAGCGTGACGCTCTCGATCCCCCCCACCAAGTCAGACAGGGTGGGATTAAGCAACAAGTTGTCGAGCGTGATGCCATGCGCCGTGCCGATCAGTTGCACACCACGTTCAGCAATGGTTCGGGCTGCCTGCGCCTCCAGCTCGCGCCCAATCTCGTCGATGATGATCACCTCGGGGTTGTGGTTCTCCACGGCCTCGATCATCACCTCGTGCTGCAGGCTGGGAGTGGGCACCTGCATACGACGCGACTTGCCCACTGCCGGGTGGGGAATGTCACCATCACCACCGATCTCGTTCGATGTGTCGACGATCACTACCCGCTTGGAATCAGCCAGGACACGTGCCGCCTCGCGCAGCATGGTCGTCTTGCCAACACCAGGCTTGCCGAGGAACAGGACACTCTTGCCCGACTCGATCACGTCCTGCACAATATCGATCGTGCCGAACACAGCCCGCCCAACACGGCAGGTCAACCCGACCACATCGCCACGGCGATTGCGTATGCCAGAAATACGGTGCAGTGTGCGCTCCAGGCCAGCCCGGTTATCGGCATCGAAGTCGCCCACCTGCATGACGACCAACTCGATATCCTGCTCGGTCACCTCGCGATCGAGCAGCATGTATTCGCCATCGGTGAAACGTGCCGTTGGCACGCGCCCCAGGTCCAGGATGACCTCGAGAAGTTCATCTCCTCGCCCCATTTGCACAATGACTTCAGCAATCTCCGGTGGCAGTATTGCCAGCAAACTGTCCAGATCGTCTGTGATATGCTGTCCCATACTTTTTCCAACACACTACTTAAGCTCAAGACTTGACGTTGGCACCGGTGCACCGCCGTCGACCTTAGTTGCCAACTTAAATTCCCGATGCATCACACGCGCCGCCGTGTGGCGGGCCATGACAATCTGCTCTCCTACATGCTCAAAGCCCACGGCAGCCAGGGCCGAATCGAGGCAGCCCATGTAGTCTCGCGTTCGGAGATACACGCGATCCTGTTCTGCCTGCACCACAGCCAGCACGGCGTTCAGCAGATCCTCGGCCTTGTGTGCCATCTCCGGCGGCAGATAGACTTCAGCCAGTGTCACTTGCCCCCCCTTGTAGACGGTGACAAGCGCCGCCAGACCGCGCGATCCGTCCAGCACGTAACAGTCGCTGGCCTCGGTGGGGAGCGGTTCGACATGTTTGATCAATCCCGGAACGAGCGCCCCGTAGAGACCCAACATGGCAGGGACCGTGGCTGCGTCGGCTCGCCGCAGCGAGAGACTTGTCGCCTCAGCCGGGGCCGGAGCCCGCACCCACAGGTCCTGTCGGGTGTAAGGCACAAACTCAGCACGGCGCAGCAGGGCTGTCTCAGGTGCGCCCTCGTCCGCCTCGGCGATGATGGTCACTGCCCCGCGTTGGCCAGCCACCTGGGTCAGCCCATCGAGCAGGCTCAACCACAGGTCCTCACTGGCACCACCCTCCAATGAGGGCGCAATATACGCCAGCCGGGCGTGCTGTTGACTGTCTGGGTAATGGAGCTGACCCAAACCACCACCGCCAGGCTGACGCAAGACATAGGCTTGAATGCGGCCTGTGCCAGTCAGGAGGGCATAAAGCAGATCGTCATTGCCAGACGTCAAACTGAGTTGGACATCAAAGCTGATACCACGCCCAGCCAGCCGGTAGGCAAATGGCAGGTCATGTAAGCGCAGGGGGCGAACTTCAGTCACACAGCGCGCCTTACTGGGTCTTCCTATTCCGATCTAGCCCACAATCCAGACATTAGCGGTATGCCGAGGGTAAACATATCCCCTCGGCGGTATCTCTCCGCTACTTCTAGCTTAATTGTAACATACGGCACCGAAGCTGCAACAACCCCTGTAGCTCTCTGTAAAGCCCTGATCACTTCTCCACCCCCTTTGCGACCCCCTAGGACTGGCGGTACAATCGATGCCTGTACAGCCATTCCGCCTCTTTTGTGGGGCTTGCGCGATCAGGAGGACCTGTGGCGAAACACACTCTAATAATCATCGCTCTAGGCGTGCTCGTGCTGGCATTGACTGTGGGGATTCTTCCCGCCGCCGCGCAGAGTGAGGGCCGTATTGCCGGAATTGTGTATGCCGACAAGAATGGGAACGGCATTCGCGACCAGGGCGAGGAGGGCGTGATCGGCGCTCAATTGACCATCGAGTCAGGGGGTTGGAAAACAACCATCGACTCGAAGGCTGATGGGTCATTTAGCATCAACCTGAACCCTGCCACCTACCGGATCACTATCGCACCCCCCTCTGGTTACAACAGCCCACAGAACGCCACCGTCGAAGTGACCATCGCCAACGCCGGTGATGCCATCACCAACCTTGAGTTCGGGATCACACCAGAAGGCACGGTGTTGCCAGCTTCAGGCGGGATTGTCTCCGGCTCGGTTGTGGTTGTGGGGCTGATCGGGGTGCTGGCGGTCGGCGTTGTCCTGGTTGTTGTGGGACAGCGACGGAGTAAAGCTAGCCCCGCATAAATCCTGTTCATGGCTCGCAGACAGCCGATCTTCACACGGAGCATTCACCCGCTGACTGCATTGGGGCTGTTGTTGGTTGCTGTCGCTTCAACCGCATTGCTGACTTACACCCTCCTGATCGCCACCACACGCCAGGCAGCCAGGGCCGGGCCGCCCGGCGAGTTTCTCGCTGCAGCAACTCGTCAGGCGCAGCTTGCCGGAATGCCTCAGCAGACTGCTTCTCCTTTAACAGGCACAGCGTCCGATGCAGCACTATCATCTCCCGCCCAGGCCCAACCAACTCCGACTCTGTTGGTCGCCATTCCTTCTGAGACCGAAGAGCTTCCTCCTGCAGCACCCCTCCAGGATCAGGAAGCGAGCCTGCCAGAATGGGTGGTTGTCAAGTACTGGATCAGCATCCCCGCTATCGATGTCGAGGCTCCGGTCATGCCCCTTGATCTGCGCGAACGTGAGGTCGAGGGTGTGAAGGTGCAGCGCCTGGCCGTCCCTGATGGTTACGTGGTCGGCTGGGATCAGACTTCTGCCGAACCTGGTTCCACGGGCAATGTCATCATGACCGGCCACAACAACCTGTGGGGAGCTGTGTTTGGCAACCTGGAAAAGCTGGAACCGGGCGATGAGATCGCAATCTGGGGTGAGCACGGTGTGTTTTCCTATTTTGTCTCCGAGGTCCTCATCCTGGAAGAGGAAGGTCAGCCAATCGAGGTGCGTCTGGCCAACGCTCAATGGATCAGCCAGACCACGGACAGCCGCCTGACGTTGGTCACGTGTTGGCCGCGCCGAGGCAATTCCCATCGTCTAGTTGTCGTTGCCTTCCCATAAAAATAATGCATCCCCTTTCCGGGTCAGTGCATCCAAATCCATAGGACGACTTTTGCTGGATGGAGCGAAGCAATATGGAACTGAACGCCGACATTCATGTGGAGGAGTTGGTGACAGAATACCCAAGAGCTGTGGGGTTCCTGGCCGATCAGGGGATCGTATGCATACGGTGTGGCGAGCCTTATTGGGGAACGTTACGTGAGCTGGCCAATACCCGCCACCTGGGCGACCGGATCGAGGCCATTGTGGCCGACCTCAAGTCCTATCTGAGCCAGAACCCGGGGGCATGAGCCAAAGACCGCTATGCGAAAAGCAGCGGCCAGAAAGGGATAGACGATGCGTGCCTATGTCATGCTGAAGGTCAGCCCACAGAATACGGCGGATCTGATGCAGGCCCTCAAGGACGAGGCACACGTCATGGAGGCCAATCTGATCCACGGCCCCTATGACTGCGTGCTGGAGATCGAGGGCAAGGACCTGGATGTCATCAATGAGACAGTGCTCCGGCTTCGGGCAATGGAGGGCATCATCGCTACGATGACCTGCTTGGTCATCCAATCGTGGCAACGACCACCCCAGCGATAGGAGCGGCACTATCCCCTATGGCCTGTCAACGGCATCTCTCCGGATGGATGCACAGAGAATGGAGGCGCATCCGTCTTGTTTTCGCTCAGATTCGATTGGCTCACTCCATCAGCCCTTGGGTGAGGGATCGTACAGCGCCTTTGCAATAAACACCGCCCCCAACTCCACAGCCGCGATCACTAGCCACAACCCGCTGGGGACCTTCACTACCTCACCTAGCAGCGAGTTCACGATCCCGGCTAGTCCTGTCGCCACCACAAGGATCGCCAGTACATAGGTGAGCCAGCCTGCATGCCAATCCGGTTGCATGTCCTGAAAAATGGCCGATCCCAAGAGGATAAGACCAGGGAGGAACAGCATTAGCGACGGCAACAGTTTGTAGAAGAGAACATACATGACCGCAGCGATGATCAGGATCAATCCCCAGGTCAATAGCTCAAAACGTAGTTCAGCCTCAGACTTACTTCCACGGAACATGGTGCTCCTCCTTATAACAGGATAGACAAGCCCCTCATCCATCAGTGCACGCCAAAGTATAAGCTGGCCCAGATGGGGAATCAAAAAGGCGGCTGATCTTTGCCAGTCGCCTCGACCATCTCCCCCGATCAGCGTCACGCCACACTGGCCTGCTGCTGGCGGGTGGTCTTACGCCGCTGCATAGTGTCGAGTGTTGCAGTAACCTCATCCAGGTTCCTGTAGAAAAGGTCCAACAGCTCTTGCTCACTGCCCTTGAAATCGGCCACAATGTGCGAGATGCACACCGCGCACGATGCGTCGGAATGGCCCCGTCTTTCGATCATGCGACCCAGACGGCGGACAGTCAGCGTGAAGGCAATTGCCGAGGGGTGCCTGTGTGGCAGCGTGCTTATCCAGTCGACAAGCTCAGCCCAGCGCTGGCCGTACTGGCAGCGAAGCTGATTCACAGCAAAAGCAGGATAGAGGGTTTGGGAGTTGAGCACCGCGTATTGTCTCCTGTAAGACAAAAGGCGACCATTTGTTCGACTCAAGCACCAGTCTAGCTTCATCCAGGCCCTGAGACAATAAATAGGACGCTAGAAGTCGGTCTGAAAATCGTTAGAATCATCCAATATCTGTAACATTGTAGCCTCTGAAACTGAGCCGACAATGTGCTAGAATGAATATGAATGCTCGGTCAGGGAATTTGGAGAGCCAGATGGTTGTGCGTAAACAGACTCTGGGTGAGCTGCTCGACAGTATGACTGTACCAGGAGACCTGTACGAGGTCGTTGACGCGGAAGAGAGGAAGCTACGGTGCACAGCTTGTGGTCATCGCTGTCTGATCAAAGATGGGCGGCGCGGCATCTGCCAGGTGCGGTTTAACCGAGAGGGTATCTTGTACGTTCCGCATGGCTATGTTGGGGCATTGCAGGTGGACCCTATCGAAAAGAAGCCTTTCTTCCACGTGCTCCCCGGCACGGCTGCTTTCAGCTTTGGCATGTTGGGCTGCGACTTTCACTGTGATTTCTGCCAAAACTGGCTGACCTCGCAGACCCTGCGGGACGACATGGCAGGCGTCAGGCCCCAGCCGCTTACTGCCCGGCAGCTCGTCAACCTGGCAGTTGACTCCCGATCTCGGAGCATCGCCAGCACCTACAACGAGCCGCTGATCACCTCCGAGTGGGCCGTTGAGATTTTCAAGCTGGCTCGTCAAGCCGGAATGCGGACAGTGTATGTATCCAATGGAAATTCCACGCCAGAGGTGTTGGAATACCTGGCCCCTTGGCTTGACGGATACAAAGTGGACCTCAAGGCTATGCGTGACTCGACCTACCGCAAGATCATCGGCGGTGTGCTTCAACCGGTACTCGATACCATCCAGCGAGCACATGCGCTCGGCATGTGGGTCGAGGTTGTCACGCTGATCATCCCTGGCATGAACGACAGCAACGAGGAGATATGGGACGCTGCCCGGTTCATACGTTCGGTATCTCCTGACATCCCCTGGCACGTGACGGCTTTTCACCCTGACTACAAGATGACCGACCGAGATGGCACACCTGTGTCCACGCTGCTGCGGGCTGCCGAGATCGGCTTGGAAGCCGGGCTGCACTACGTTTACGCCGGAAACCTGCCGGGGCGCACTCAAGATTGGGAAGATACACGTTGTCCGAACTGCCAGACAACTCTCATTAAGCGGCGAGGCTTTCAGGTGATCTTTAACGACCTCAAGGCAGATGGAACATGTCCGAGGTGTGGTACTGCCATTGCTGGCATCTGGGCGTGATCAAAGGTTGAGCGCCGTCCTGAGGTGGGTTACACTCTACGTTGGTGAAAAGGTAGAGATGTTTAGCAAGGAGATGCCACTTCTGGCAGGAGCGGGCGGCATGGAAGAGAAACGCGAGATCATCATTCCACGCTATAAGGTGATCGTGTCCTATGACCTGCAGCCGACCAGCCAGGAAGATTACTTCCAGTTCGTGATGGGCGAACTGGTGCCCACATTGCAAGAGATGGGCCTCTATATGACCGAAGCGTGGCACACTGCCTACGGCGACTATCCCTTGCGCATGGCAACTTTTGTTGCCGAAGACTTCGACACCATCCGTGACATGCTGCAAAGCGAGCGCTGGCATGACCTTGAGTCCCGCTTCCAGACCTTCATCCGCAACTATTCGTTCAAAGTGGTCAGGTACCGACGGGGGTTCCAATTTGTCCGTTGACTGTGCGCGTTGCTGGCGCGTGCGGTCTGGCCTCGATGTTTGCTGCTGGCCGTTCGGAACTGTATACCAGGGGAGCCAACTCGTATGCACTTTCTCGTAACAGGCGGTGCAGGCTTCCTCGGCTCGGCTTTGGCCAATCGCTTGGCCAAGCAGGGGCACGAGGTCCGTGTGCTAGACAACCTGACTGCCGGCGATCCCCAACGGCTGAATCCCCATGTCTTATTCACGCGCGGAGATGTGGCTGACATCCCCAAGCTGTGGTCGCTCCTGCAGGGTATCGATTGTGTGTACCACCTGGCAGCGCGGGTTTCTGTGCCCGAGTCGATCCAGTATCCCCACGACTACAATCAGGTCAACGTGGGCGGTACGGTGAGCGTGATGGAGGCCATGCGTGATGCAGGCGTCAAGCGCGTGGTGCTGGCCTCGTCTGGGGCCGTCTATGGTAGGCAGTCGACACAGCCCCTGCGCGAAGATATGACTCCTGACCCAGACTCACCCTATGCGGTCAGCAAGTTTGCCGCTGAGACCTATGTTCGTACCATTGGCACGCTGTGGGGTATCGAGACAGTGTCACTGCGTATCTTCAATGCCTACGGTCCCGGCCAGCAGCTGCCCGCTTCCCATGCACCAGTGATCCCACGCTTCGTTAGGGCTGCGCTCGGCAAAGCGTCGCTGGTTATCTTCGGCGACGGGCGTCAGACTCGTGATTTTGTCTACCTGGACGACGTGGTAGATGCATTGATCGCAGCTTCTACTGCCTCAAACGTCAACCGGCAGGTGATTAATGTCGGCAGCGGGAAAGAGACCAGCATCATCGATCTGGTCGATGCTGTTGCTCAGGTAATCGGCGCTAGGCTGGAGCCAATCTACAACACAAGACAGTCTGGCGGCGTGGATCGCATGTGCGCCGATCTGACCCGTGCGCGGGCGCTGCTTGGCTTCGAACCCAGAATCACCCTCCTCGATGGCCTACAGCTTATGCTGGAACGCGACCCCCGCTTTGCGGCTATGATTGAGTGATCACATCCCCTTGACTCGATCTGTAGAGAACAGGTGTAATCGAACATGATCGACAAATTGAAGCAACTACGCCAGTTGTGGGGATGGCCTCAGTCTCTAGTGGCAAGGATGCTGCACATCTCTCGCACCACACTCTCACGATGGGAGCGTGAGATTTCCCGACCGCGCTCGGCGAATCAGGAAAAGCTCGATGCACTCGTTGCGAGCTTGGAGAAAGCTTATGCGGCTTCTTCACCAGGAACACCCCCCGTGGTTGATATCCAGGTCAGTGGCGATGCGATGAGAGGTGATAAGGTCATTGGCCGGGATTCGGTCGGCGGTGATGTGATCACTACCACAGATGGAACTACTTACATCATCCGTGGCTGTACGATCACCGTGCTCGTTGTCACCAATCCCGCAATCCTGAACGGACTCCTCAAATCGCAGGACTAAATGCCCTTGCCGAACCAATTGGGGATATATTGTGCTCTCGATGCTTCTTGAGACCTCAGAGCTGGCCGGGAATCCTTTCGGCCAAGCGCTGTGGAACCCGCCGGTTGCTCGCTCGTACATGACTACGTGTATCCTACCATGGCATATGTGCTGGATGTGAAACATCGCATCGAGTTTTCCCGATGAGGGTGGTCCTGGTAGCGACACCGGTGCGCTCCCTGAACCCGGCGGAGGGGTTACAGATCACAGGCTGCCTGTCGACCGAAAGACGAGAAGATCATATCAGAGTGAGGGGGAGGGACTTTCCATGGGCCTGCTGGATGGCAAGACCGCGCTAATCTTCGGCGTGGCCAACAAGTACTCGATTGCGTGGGGAATTGCCCAGGCGCTTCATGCCCAGGGCGCCCAGGTCGGCTTCAGTTACGGGATTCCCGAGCTAGAACGACGTGTCAGACCGTTGGCAGAGAGCGTCGACGCAAAGTTGATCGAGGAGTGCAATGTTGCTGACGACATGGCGATTGACCGCGTGTTCGAGAAGGCCAAGCAGACCTATGGCACTCTCGACGTGCTGGTGCACTCCGTCGCCTTTGCTGAGCGCCAGGACCTCGATGGCCGCTTCGTTGACACAAGCCGGGCCGGCTTCAAGACAGCGCTGGAGATCAGCGCGTACTCGCTGGTGGCCCTGGCGCAGCGGGCTGAGAAACTGATGCCCAGCGGGGGGGCTATCGTGACCATGACCTACTATGGCGGTGTCGCTGTAATGCCGCACTACAACGTCATGGGTGTCGCCAAAGCAGCGCTGGAGTCATGTGTTCGCTATCTGGCACACGATCTGGGGCCTAAAGGCATTCGTGTGAATGCCATCTCTGCTGGTCCGATCAAGACGCTGGCAGCCTCAGGGGTGGCAGGCTTCCGTAAGATGATGCGCTACCACGAAGAAGTCTCGCCGCTGCGCATGGCGATCACTCAGGAAGACATTGGACAGGCCGCCGTTTTCCTGTGCTCTGACATGGCACGGGCCGTCACTGGCGAAGTCCTGTACGTCGATGCTGGTTGGAATATCATGGGCATGACCGTCCCCTTCGAGGAGTTAGAACAAGACGGGTGATGGTCATGATATGACCGAAATGGACCCCAAAACCTACACAAAACTTGAACTGACCAAAATATTGGCGCAGTTGGCAGGCTATGCCGCTTTCTCGGCCAGTCGCGCCCTGTTGGAAAGCCTGGAACCTACAAGCGATCTGGAAACCGCACAGCGCCGCCTTCAAGAAACCACTGAGGCGCGCCGCCTGATCGAAGAGCGCAGCACGGTGAGCGTCGGCGGGGCGCACGATGTACGGCCCCAGGCAAGCTACGCCGAGCGCGGTATGACGCTCACGCCAGAGCAACTGCTCGACACCAAGTCTACGCTGCAGTCAGCAGCAGCACTCAAGCAAGTGATTCACAAAGCCGCCGACCGCTTCCCCCTGCTGGCCGAGATTGCCTATGGCCTCGACGAGTGTCGGGATGTGGTGACCGCGATTACGCGCGTCATTGACGACAACGGCGAGATACTTGACTCGGCTAGCCCCAAGCTGGCACAGATCCGGAACGATCTCCGTGTGGCGCACAACCGTCTGCAGTCCAAGCTCCAATCGATCATCGGCAGCAGCCGTTACACTCCCTATCTCCAGGAGACACTGATCACCATGCGGGAGGGGCGCTATGTGATCCCTGTCAAGTCCGAAGCCAAGGGGCGGATCAGGGGAATTGTCCATGACCAGTCCTCTTCTGGTGCAACACTGTTTGTTGAACCGATTGAGACGGTCGAGATCAACAACGAGATCCGCGAACTGCAGATTGCCGAGCACAACGAGATTCTGCGCATCCTGCGCGAGGTCAGCGAGTTAGTTGGGCAGCACGCTGACGCGATCCGCTGGACGGTAGACTCGCTGGCAGCACTCGACGCAGCATTCGCCAAAGCCAAGTATGCCAATGCTCTCCGGGCCAGCCCACCTGTGCTGGTCGACTTTGACCAGCAGCGCACACCGGGCAGCACCATCCGGCTGTACAACGCACGCCACCCTCTGATCGACCCGCAGCGTGTGGTCCCTATCGATGTTGAGTTGGACGAGAAGACCTATATGCTCATCATCACCGGGCCGAACACCGGCGGCAAGACCGTCTCCCTCAAGACAACTGGTCTACTGATCCTGATGGCCCAGTGTGGGCTGCACATTCCGGCAGCCGAGGGATCAACGTTGACGGTGTTCGACGCCGTCTATGCCGATATTGGTGACGAGCAGAGCATCGAGCAGTCACTGAGTACGTTCTCAGCCCACCTGACACACATCATTGACATCCTGGAAAAGGCCGACGAACGTTCACTGGTGCTGTTAGACGAACTTGGTGCAGGGACCGACCCCGCTGAAGGTGCAGCCATTGCCCGCGCCATCTTGGACGATCTGCGTGCGCGGGGGATCACCACTTTCGTTGCCACGCACTACCCTGAACTGAAGCTATATGCGCATAGCATGGAAGGGGTGCGCAATGCTAGCGTCGAGTTCGACGTTGAGACGCTGTCTCCCACCTATCGGCTGGTGATTGGCCTGCCAGGCCGTTCCAACGCGATTGCCATCGCCACACGGCTCGGTCTGCCTAGCCCCATCATCGAGGCTGCCCGCAGCTTTGTAACCGCCGACGACCTGCACGCCGATGATCTGCTCGAGGAGATCCACCGCACCCGCGAGGAGATTCGTGAGACCCAGAACCGCCTGTATCTCGCCGAACGTACCGTCAATCGGCTGCGCAGCGAGTTAGAGGCGCGACTGGCAGGCATCGAAGAGGAGCGGCAGGCCGTTCTCGAGACGGCGCGTGCCGAGGCTCAGCAGGAGCTTGAAGCGCTGCGCGAGGAGATTCGCGAGCTGCGCCGCCGTCTGAGGGCGATCCCTCCATCACAGCTCACCTCAATGTCAGCCATCACAGATGCACTCAAAACTGTCGAAAGTGATGCCGAAAGCTTGGATAGCCTGATCGGTGAGCCAGCGGCGAGGACAGCGACAATACTCCCGGCCTCTGCTGCCGGGTCCACCGACTATGAACAACACGACGACCGCCTGAGCGTGGGCGATATCGTGTTTGTGTCGCGCCTCAATGCCGAGGGCGAGATTGTCGCTATGGATGGTGGAGGTGAGGTTGAAGTGCAGGTAGGCCAGTTCCGAGTCCGTGTGGCCCCAGACACACTGGAGGTGCGATCCCAGCGCAAACGCAAAGCCCAAGACGAGATCGGCACCCGCTACGAGCACGTCGGTTCGGTCAAGGTGCCCAGCGCCGAAAGCCCCGGACTGGAACTCCAGTTGATCGGCATGACGCTTGAGGATGCCATCCCCCTGCTTGACGGCTATCTGGACCAAGCTTACATGTCTGGCCTGCCCTGGGTGCGTATTGTACACGGCAAAGGATCGGGCATCCTGCGCAAGGGTGTGCGGGACACACTGCGCAGGCACCCCCTGGTCAAGGAATACAAAAGCGCTTCGCAGGATCAGGGGGGGGAGGGCGTGACGGTGGTCTATTTTGTGCCGTCGTACTGAACCCACAGGCCCCTCCTTCGCACGCGAGGGGCCTGCTTTCTTCCCCATCCTGCACCCTGTTGTAGCACGTGTTTCAGCACGCTATAATCCGCCCCGGCTGCGCCGCCGTCGAACAAGGAGCCTTCTATTGTGAAACCCATGGTCGAGTGCGTCCCAAATTTCAGTGAGGGCCGCCGCCCCGAAGTTGTCAATGCCATTGTCAATGCGGTGCGTAGTGTACCGGGCACTACCATATTGGATTGCAGCTCAGATCCAGACCATAATCGCACTGTGCTGACCTTTGTCGGCACACCGGACAGCGTGGAAAAGGCCGCCTTTGGAGCCATCAAAACTGCCGCTGCACTGATCGACATGACCCAGCACACTGGCGAGCACCCTCGTATCGGCGCGACCGATGTGGTGCCCTTTGTGCCAATCCGGGGAGTCACGATGTCTACATGCATTGAGATGGCTCGGCGGTTAGGCCAGCATGTGGGCCAAGAGCTTGGCATCCCGGTCTACCTCTACGAGCAGGCCGCCACCCGGCCCGACCGCGAGAACCTGGCTAACCTCCGTAAGGGCGAGTACGAGGGGCTGCGTGATGCGATCAAGACTGACCCCGACCGTGCTCCTGACTTTGGCCCCTGTGAGCTAGGAACCGCCGGTGCGACTGTCATCGGAGCGCGTGCTCCGCTTATCGCCTACAACGTTTATCTGAACACCGATGACGTCGAGACGGCTAGCAAAATCGCCCGCGCCATTCGCCACTCGAATGGCGGGCTGCGTTTCGTCAAGGCGCTGGGTCTGTTGGTTGAGGGACAGGCCCAAATCTCTATTAATCTCACTGACTATACCCGCACACCCATCCACCGTGTTCAGGAGATGATCAAAGCTGAGGCAGCGCGCTACGGTTACTGCATCACGCACTCCGAAGTGGTAGGCATGATCCCTGAGCAGGCGCTGATCGACAGCGCGCGCTGGTACTTGCAGCTTGACCTGTTTGACGAGAACCAGATTCTGGAGTGGAAGATTCAGCAGACAGAAGCTGCAACGTTAACCCCCTCAGCTTTCCTAGACGCTGTCGCCAGCGGCGAGCCTACACCGGGCGGGGGGTCGGTGGCTGCGCTAGTGGGTGCGCTAGCCGCTTCACTGGCAGAGATGGTAGCTCGCCTGACCATAGGCCGGAAAAAGTACGAAGGCGCTCAGGATGCCATGCAGAACATCCTGGTCAAGGCAGACTCCTTGCGTTCGGAGCTGAGCCAGCTCATTGACGCTGACAGCGCAGCCTTCGAGCAAGTCATGGCCGCCCAACGTCTGGACAAAAACGATCCGTCACGCCTTGCCGCTATCCAGTCTGCACTGAAGCACGCAGCTGACATTCCGCTTCGTACAGCACGGCTGTCTGTCGCTGCATTAGAGCTGCTGAAGGTGGTGGCCGGACAGGGCAATATCAACGCTGTGACCGATGCTGCTAGTGGGTCGCATATGGCAGTGGCCGCCCTCGAGGCCGCACGGCTGAACGTGCTGGTCAACCTGATGGGCATTGAAGATGCTGGCTTCTCAGACATTACACGCCAGGAATTGCAGGCCCTGACCGAGCAGGGGCGGGGGCTGGCCGCCGAGGTGATTGAACTAGCCGAACGCCGTATGGGGTTGCGCTGAGACGATGCACCGTCGGATCGTCCTGACCGCCATGATGATTTCTGTGGGGCTGACTGCTGTAGGATGTATGCCGCAGTCAGCCTACCTTCCCACGCCTACGAAGACACCCGCTTTTACGTCCGCACCTGCGGCGATTCCCTCTGTCGCAAGCCCGACTGTGACGATGCCCCTAACGCACACAGCAACATCCACTCCAGCGCCTCCGACGCCGCCCCAGCCCTCCACCGAGACGCCCTCACCTACCACTACCACCACTCTGACTCCAGCTCAGAGTTCGTCGGCGTTGTCCAGCGATCACTACTGGCTATTGCGGCCCATCCCTGAGGGCTACCGCGACTACGCCGATCGGACTTACGCCTATGGCATGACCGCAGGTGGCAAGCTGCGTCCTCACACGGCCATTGACATTCCGAACCCGGTGGGAGTGCCCGTTGTGGCTGCCGCCAATGCTGTGGTGGCCTATGCAGGCACCGACGCCGAGACGCTGTATGGCCCACAGCCTAACTTCTACGGGAATCTGATCGTCTTGCAGCTTACCAACTACACTTTCCACGAACGCCCAATCTATGTTCTGTACGCACACCTTTCCGAAGTGGGCGTCACCGCTGGGCAGAATGTCTCGGCGGGAGAGGTGATCGGCGCAGTAGGAGGAACTGGTGTAGCTAACGGCGGTTCGCACCTTCACTTCGAGGTGCGCATTGGAGATCCTCTGAGTTATTTCACCAGCACCCGCAACCCTGATCTGTGGATTAGGCCGTACTACGGCTATGGGACGCTGGCCGGACGCATCATCGATGCCAGCGGGGCCATGCTGCGTGAGGTATCGATCACCCTGCGGGGTGACGACATGACTCGCTACACCTGGACCTACGCCGGGGACGAGAATGTCCCCGACGAGGACATCCAGGAAAATTTCACCTATGGCGATCTGCCTGAAGGCTGGTATGAAGTCGTAACTAGCTCAGCCACGGGCAGGGTTTACCGCACGCAAGTATATGTCGAAGCCGGGAAGACGGCCTGGGTGGAGTTCATACTCAATTGACTTTCGAGAGGCTCCCTCAGGAGCGTTGATGCAGAAGATTACGTCGGCTTGGCATGTCTGGTCACAACCACCAAGTTGTTTGGCGTCAGAGGAATCCTGAATCGCCAGGTCTTCAGAAAATCTGCTTCCGCCATCCAGAACAGTCTGCCGTGGGCATCCTCCGCGTCGACCCACGAGTTAATGAAACCCCATGCAGCCTGAGGTAGCTCATCTCCCTGCGAGATGACGCGATTGGGATCGTAAGCCGCCAAAACCATCACATGAGCCTCAAAGGGGCTGTCGATGTCCCCAACAATGTCACTCAATGTGAGCTGCCTGGCCTTGTTGTCAGGATAAGTGAGCTTGGGTCGAAATGTAGTGTCCCAGCCAATGGTCACCAGTACGGCAGTGTCCGGCTGCTGTAAGAGATGGAGCAGTTCGGCTGCTGACTCGCCTCGTTGCTCCCTGGCCCTAACCCTCAGACCGTGTCGCCGCCCCACATACCGGGCCAGACTGGCCTGTTGGCGGGGAGTGGTAGGACCGCCAGGCCACAGTCGAAAGGAGCGCCCCAGCGTCAGCCCATAAAGACCGCCCGCAATAACAGAGTGCAACACTGTCCACCGGTTGGCAACATCTACCACCTCGGCGTAGTCATCTAGCGGAGCACCTCGCAGCAAGCCCAGCGCCGCCGCAACCGCAAACTCTCCACAATTGTTTGTCCGGCCCTGATTCCTCTGGAACGCGGCCAGACGACCCTCTGGATAATTCCCCCAGACCAAGGCTTTCGGCATCGTATCGCCTCTCCCCACCCAGCTTTCTCACGCCAATACAACAGGAATGGAACAGATATCTAGATATGACTTACTCGAATAGTCCAGATTTGGAGATGGAGAAAATACGATTAGCGTTGTGGTCCGAACCACTTCTCAATCAGTGCTCCAACTGTGCCATCGCGCATCATCTCGTCGATCACACCGTTCAGGCGGGTCAGCAGGATTGCGCTATCTTCACCGACAGCCACTGCAAACAGGACATCGTCTACGTGCGTGGCAATGGACAGATCGGCGTGTTGTCCTACCCCGAGTCGTGCTGCGATGCCGTCGACCAGCGCGGCATCGGTCTCGCCGTTCACCACGGCCAGCAATGCGCTATCTGGATCAGGGTAGCGGACCACGTCAAGAGCAGCCAGCCGCCGCTGCCAGCGGCGCGCCTCCACATCTCCTCCTGACCCATACTCAACAGCCAGCGACAGACCATCCAGGTCATCCATTGCCCGGATGTCCGACCCAAATGGGACCACCAGGTGCTCACCAGCATTGAAGTATGGCACAGTGAAATCAGCTTTGCCCTCAAGTTCCGGTGAGGCGACCAGCGCAGAGATCAGCACCTCAACCCGGCGTGTGCTTAGCGAATCGTACAGCGAGTCATAGGGAATATTCACAAAGGTCAGTTCCAGGCCCAGCCGCCGTCCAATCTCAAGGGCAAAGTCCACATCAAAGCCAACGATCTGATTGTTCTCATCGACATATTCAAAGGGGGGGTAGGTGGCATCCATCCCTACGCGCAGGGTGCCGGTTTGCTGCACCTGCTCCCAGGACTGATCTTCGGATCGACCACAGGCAACGAGGACCCCTGCACTGACCAGCAGAGCCAGCACAGCCAGGCCGCCCCGCCAGAGCCGGTTGTACCAGCCGCAGAGGACTATGTCGTATGGCCCCCTACTGATCGTCGTCCTGCTCAATGGCGGCTCCCCCCACTGCAGTGAACTGCCGCTCGCGGTCCACAACCAGCGGGAAGGCGTCAGGAGAGGCCTGCTGGCGGCTGCGCAGCATCTTGATCAGCTTCTCGGCTTCCTCGGTGGGCAGCACAATGCTGGTGGTGCCTGCCGGTTGTGGCCCGGCCAGTGCGCCAATGGATCCCCGCACGGCAATCAGGGCAACTGCTGCACCCACTGGCGCTCCGATCAGCACACCTACAGCCACACCCAGGGCCACGGCCAACGCTCCCACAGTCGTCAATCGGTTGCCGACAACCACTGCCAGCACGGCAGCAAAAGCGACCACGCCTAGCGGTATTAGTATACGTCTGTTCATTGCAGCACCTTGAGAAAGATGGTCTGTGCACTATCCACTGCGAGGCCAGTCCACATCGGTAAACTCGTCATAGCGTGCATAGGAGTCCTCGTCCGGGCCAAGGGGTGGCATCTGACCAGAGTAGCTCACCTGCGGGGCTGTCTCTCTCAGGTGGTCGATGATTCGCCGGATGTCCAGCGCACCGCTGTAGGCAGCCTGAAAGCGCGTGATCTGTGAGCCAATCACCGCCACAAAGTCGCCGCTGCCAATTAACAATTCGGCATTGGTGCCCGGAATACCTGCTGCCGTAATGGCTTCCTGGCCGCTGGCTACCCTGCCGACCAGCCGCGCAGGCAGGTTGGCTTTCAGCGCACCAGGCACAGCCTCTGCCGAGGGTCGTTGGGTGCTGACCAACACATGAAGCCCTGATTCACGCCCACGCTGGGCAAGACGTATCAGCAGCCGCTCAACCTCTTTATCGGCTACGGCCAGCAGGTCACCGACTTCGTCAATCGCTACGACGATGCGTGGCACCGGGGGCGCATCCTCGCGGTCCCGGCGCTCCATCTCGGCAACGACATACTCTAGTAACTTCTGCGCATCTTCAGGTGTGTTGGCCACCGGAGCCAGCAGGTGCGGGAGGTCCGCTAGGGGCGCAAACCCGCGTCGCTTCGGGTCGATCAGCACCACCTGGAGGTGCGCCTGCCGGTTGTAGAGCGCTAGTGAGAGAATCAGGCTACGCAGCAGTTCTGTCTTGCCACAGCCGGTCGCCCCGGCGATCAGCACATGGGTGACTTCAGGGGATACCAGCGGTAAAAGATACGGTTCACCCTCGGCGCTGAGGCCCAGGACTGCCGTCACCGGCGGCAGCATAGGCACGTCCTGGAGCAGGGACAATAGGTGGATCGGTTGAGGGCTTGGCAAGGGCACTTCAAGGGCCAGCGATCCAGAGCTACGGGTAATGCGCACCCCTGGGGCGTTCAATGCCAGCGCCAGCTCTTCGGAGAGATTTTGGATGCTGTTGATCTTGGTACCCAGTCCCAACTGCATCACAAAGCGAACCCAGCGTGGGGACACCTGTACACCCACCACCAGCCCCTCAAGTCGATGGGCAGCCAGCAGCGCCTCGATCTGATCAGCTTGATGTTGCAACCACTCCCGCGAGATCTCTTCCATTTCGCTATATCCCTGCCCAGCGAACCAGCAGTCGTCACAGGCAGTATAAACAGTCGCCAGTATCCCTGTCAACCTTTCAGGGAGTGTTCAACATCGGGGGCCAAAGACTGAACAGGCAGGGAAGATCATACAAAGTTTGTGTCCAAAGCAAGAAACTCTGTGGTGATACGATAAGCAGAATCAACCGGTTCGGTCAGTTCTACAAAACGAGTAGGCACCTCATCATATGGTTCCTGTACCGAAATAGGAGCCGGAGGGCAAATGCCAAAACGAGTCAAGTTGCATCCAGTCACGGACGAAGAATGAGGGCAGCGAGAACAGGTTAGACGGTCGCGTAGAGCAGAACAACGACAGGTAGAATGTGCCCAGACTGCCCGATCTCTACTAATTCCGGCGTAAATCTGTCCAGGAATCCAACCGCAGCCCAGAGAGCTTCCACCCCCGCGCCCATGCCTGTATCTCCGTGTAGATCGGCTTGGGCGTGAAGTCATCCGCCACCAGCGTGAAGTAGTCCGGGTAGCTGCCTGTCGGCCTGGGATAGCGCAGATTCCACACACAGACAGCCTGCACGTAAGGCCAGCGCTCCTCGGCGTACTCTAACCCTCCGATGGTGTAGGCAATCCGTTGGGCAGGCCGTACAGCTTTCGTCCAGCGTGGGTGATCGTTCCACCCCGTCTCGGTGACAAAGATCGGCGTATCATCATCGCCGTAGGCTGTCATGATCGCACGCAGCAACTCTAACCGTCGGTAGTTCAACACATCCGGGGCAGGCGGCTCTTCGGGCGGGAATCTAAACCCGTAGGCGTGTACAGCCAGCGCGTCAAATGTCCCCTGAAAGCCAGCCTCATACAGTGCTGTCAGGTAGTCGATCTCGTTCAACCCATGCGGGCTGCCCACTGGCTCTAAGGTGGGAGCCAGAGCGCCGGCCAGCACGGTCACATCTGGATTGCCACGCTTGGCCGCTGGGGTCGCCAAACGCAGCATCTCAATGTACCATTCGGGATTTACCGGCTGATACCCCCACTCAAAGGCCAGGTTTGGTTCGTTCCAAATGATGACGTATGCGATGTCATCTTTGTAGTGGCGCGTAAAGGATTCAACGAAGCGGGCGAAGTCAGCAAAGTGCTGTGGCTCGATGTAGTTCAGCGTGACCTCAAAGTCTACATCATCTGGATCAGGTTGCGCCCACGACGGCACCATCCCAAGCCGGGCAATAATGGTGAGACCCTGAGCGCGGGCATGCTTGACGATGATGTCAAAGTGATCCCAACTATATTGCCCCGGCTTGTTTTCAATGTAGGCCCAGGGAAAAAACTCCACAATGGTCGTCGCCCCCATCTCGCGCACCATCTGGAGTGTGCGCTGGATCTTCCACTCCTCGACCTCGTCTGTCAGCCGGGTGTGAACACACAGAATCGGGTGTTGCGTCTCGACCGTCTGCGGCGGGCCGACCACAACATGAGGAGACCGTGGGTTAAACGACTGGAGGGCAGCGATCAGCAGCGCAGCCCGCAACAGCCAGGGACCGACTGTGCGGGCCAATCGACGCAGCGCAGGGAATCTGTCCATATACCAGATTGTAGCCAGCTAGACGATGGGGTGGCAAAGAAAAGGAGTAGCATACATTACCCCAACGCACGTGTGCGCCTCGGCATGTGATTTGACATTTGCCAGATGAGCGCCGGACGAAGCCTAGCGGCTGCCCCATTCGGTGATAGTGCGGATGATCGACAGCAGCGACACTCCCAAGCGGACGGCGTCACCCGTGTCGGGCGTGGTCGGTGGTCGGTGGCCGCCATAGCGCTCTTCAGCAGCCCGCACGTAAAAGTAGGCCGAAAGCACCCCCAGCACCGCGCCAATCACACCGCCCAGCAGCAAGATGCGTGAGCGCCAACTGCTTTCTTGTTGTGGAACAATAGCCTTGCTTTGGTCCTCCACATCCATATGACCACACCCCTCCAGGTATGCCGAAGGCCGGATAAAACTTCCGGCGGACTAGTCAGTCTGCGACTTCGGCGCAGCCTGCTGCGCTGCGTCCGCCGGTTCGGCGTCAGGAATAAACCCCCGCTGTTTGAGGTACAGGGTAATGCCAGTCAAGGTGCTGCGGATCACGATCGCCACGCGGGCAACGCGGTTTGTTTGATCGTCAACCCACCGATAGACCCGCTGCATGAAGTCCTGAGCCACAAAGGTATAGGGTGGCACATTGCCGATCAGCCGCGCCAGGAAACTGATCAGGAGTACGATTACGCCCAGCACCACCAATCCTGCGATCAGGATCGGGATCACAATCAGGATCAGCGCATAGTCAGCGATTAGCGAGGCCCCCGCAGGGCCACCCAGCACTATCACCAGGACGACTGCTGCCACGGCAAGCAACGTCACTGCCAGTACGGGAAAGGTGATCTGCCACCACGTCTCACGCTTGAACCGAGCGGTGGTCTCCGGGTTGAAGGCGGAAGGCTGCCGGGCATTTTCACCCATAAGAGTCTACTCCCAGAAACGGCAGGAACCTGCATTCATTGTACCATGTTGTATGGCGCACCCTCGCCCTGGGTTAGCCACTGACCGGTCAGCCGCGAGGCTCAACAGGCGGGGTCTGTGGCGGCGTCGATGGACGCGCCGGCGGGGGCTGAGCGGCTATGCGCGGTGGCTGTGCAGCCATCACCTGTGGTGGCATTCCCGGACGTGGCTGCGGAACCAGTGTGGGTTGCGACACCGATGGCATGAACTGTGGCGGAAGCTGGCCGCGCGCAGCCAGTGTGAAGCGCAGTAGTTGCGCTTCGATCAAGCCGCTGGCCAGGGCGTCAGGAACTTGAATACCATGCTGAGCCAAGTAGTCTCGGACGAACTGCATGGCGTAGGCCTTTTTCTCCGCACCGACGTTCTGGATTATGCCACTCAGACCACTCTGCTCGGCAGCCAGAACCGCCGACTCAATAGCCCGATCGATGAGCGCCTGTCGGGCTTCGGCTGTATCTTCTGGCGGCGTCGGTTTGGCGATCTGGGCATGCACTTCGGACTCGATCAGGTCTGCAATCTGATCAACGTCGATCTTGATGCCGCGCTGAGCCAGGAATGACTCGACAAACTGGATGGCTTTCTCGCGCTTCTCCGGGCCGGTGAGCTGCTCGACGATGCCACTCTGCTCGGCCAGATGCACTGCCGTCTGCACGATGCTCTTAAGCGCATTGAAACGTTCCTCGCCCATGTTATCTCGCAGACGCTGCGTCTGCACCCTGAACGTCTGCACCGCGGCAGCGATCACAATCGGCAAGGCAATGATCAACAGCGCCTGGGCCACAAATGATAGAAAATCGTTGAACTGCATCGACGATCCTTTCTGATCGACCCGAACGCGCGAGCGCCGGTGCTACATTCCGCTGACGCGATCCAGAAACTCAAGAAGACGCCGCATAAGATCAGCACTGTCGGCACCTTCGAAAATATATGTACCGCTCAGACTGCTGCCCTCGTAAATCCACATCTCCTTATCGCTGCCCCCGGCCAACCCAGCCATCTCTTCGATGCGCTGGTTCATATCCACCCGCGTTCCCAGCCACAGGCTAGGCACAGTCAGCGCAGCGAGGTCCGCATCTGTAATCTCCAGCCCTCCAAACGAGCGTGCGCTGGAGATCACGACCAGGCCAGAGATCGTACTGTCAATGGCAGCGAAACGAATGGCTGCTATCCCACCTTGAGATGCCCCGATCAGCATGATACGCTCGCTGTCGTGTTCCCGCAAGAAGGCTACCGCTGCCGCCAGATCAACAGGCGCATTGACAAAGTGATCGCCTTCGCCCATGACGCCATAATCCCGGAAATCGAAGGTCAGCACCCGGTAACCGTGCTCGGCAGCAACCCTTGCAAATGGGTACCAGGCAGCCCGCTGGCCAGGATACATGGGCGCCAGTACGACTGCCGTGGTCCCCTGGCCGAACAAACGGCCCTGCAATGTGACGCCGTCCTCTGTCTCGAATGCCACGTCCCACGGACCATCCCCTGGAAACTCCAAGGTTGGGGTAGGTGGGGGGCCTGCCGGAGTCGCGTAATCCGTGGTCGAGCTGCTAGAAGGAGGCGAGGCGGACGGGCTGGTGGCATCGCTGGCCGCCGGCGACATCGTGATATGAACCTGTGCCGTACAGGCCATCAACAGCGCTAGGGGAAACAGTGCAAGCAAACGCCGCAAAGCACGCATTCGTCGTCCAGACTCTTTCACTGCCGGGGTTGTTCCTGCATCAGGCGCTGATAGGTTCCCTGCCACAGGCCGGGATCGCGTGTAAACTTGGAAATTTTGATATCCTCAAAATGCGGCAGCAACGCGATCAGCACTGGCGGCAACTCCTCCCAAGCGCCGTCGCGCACGATGCGCTCCAGGTTACAGGCCGCCTGGCCGACCCAGGCCCACTTGATCCTGAACTGCTCAGCCTTGATCCAGTAGTCACGCTTCTCCCAAGCCTGCACCGATTCATCGATGCCTGCATTGATCTGGTGAAAACAGTACACCAATACAGCGGCCATGTCGCGAACCTCATCATCCACCTCTGCCTTCTGGCCCAGGCGACGGAGGACTTCAGCGGCAGTGCGCATCAACTGGCTGCGGGTTTTCCCAGGGCTGTCAACATTGATTACGCGGCTCATAAGGCTCCAGTGTTGTTTCAGTTTGAGGGGCTGACGTTGGTGAGGGATGTAGCGCTATAAGCTCTCCCGCTCGCGCCACGCTCGAATATCCTCAGCGTGCTCACGTTCGTGCAGGTAAGCAGTCTCCTCGATCAGGTACCACAACGGCTCACCTTCCATCCAGCGGAAGCGGCGGTTATCCATGAGCGCCTGCCCATCGTACTCCTCAACCATGCGACACAGCCTGCGATGCACGTTCTCCAGATCAGACTTCACTGCCTCCAATGGACGACGGACGTTGGTGTGGTACTGTTCTTCATTCCAGCTGTGGAAGTCATCAATACGCACAAGGTTGGGCACCTGATGGTTCTGCGCCTGGTTCAGAGCGGTCACCAGCTCTGATTCCCAGGCAGCAAGATGAGCCAGCACATCCTTCACAGACCAAATCCCTACAGCGCCAGGGATCATCATCTGTTCCGGTGTCAGGCCATCGATCGCAGCCAGCAGGTCCGCACGCGCTGACTTCAGCTCGTTAAGGATGTCTGACTTACGCACGTGTGGATAATAGCCTGATGGGTCAGGCCCGTCAAGCTGCGTCTGGCACGCTCCACGGCACCTGCGGTGCTTGGTCAGCCATGTTCCTAGTCAAACGCCTAACGATTAACCAACCTCCCATCAACCGGGTGTTTGCCAGGGTTCACATGTGCTATAATGCGGGCGAGCCTGCACAGGCTCTGTTCAGCAAGCCATCTTGAGTGAATGGATGCTCGTCACAGATTAAGGCAGGAAGGGCTTCTTGACCCGCACAATCGTCGTAGCCAACCAAAAGGGGGGCGTGGGGAAGACCACCACGGTCGCCAACCTGGGGGCGGCCCTGGCGATGCTGGACAGACGTGTGCTGCTCGTCGACCTCGACCCTCAGGCAGCATTGACAGCCACCTATGGCATCGACCCCTATCACCTCCCACACAGCATGTACTCTGTCCTGATCTACGAGAATGTCCCCCTGTCTCGCATCCTGCGCCCAGCAGGCCCTGACAGCGACATGGCCATTGCTCCAGCCAGCATTGACCTGGCAGCCGCCGAGGTGCAGCTCGTCACTGCCGAAGGGCGGGCAAGACGGCTTGAATCGGCGTTACGGCTCAATCAGGTTCCTTTTGATTACGTCCTGATCGATACTCCTCCCAGTCTGGGGATGCTGACTCTCAATGGCTTGGTCGCTGCGGACGAAGTGCTGATTCCGGTCCAGTGCCACTACCTGGCGATGCGCGGTGTGCGAGCCTTGATGGAGACAGTATGGCGGGTGAAGCGCAAGCTCAACCCCAGATTGCGGTTGCTGGGCTTGCTCCCTACAATGTACGATCCGGAGAGCCGCCACTCAAGGCAGGTCGTCAAAGAGCTGCGTGAGGTATTCGGGCACAAGGTCTTTGATGACGCGATCCATAACAGCATCACTTTTGCTGAGACGCCGGTCGCCAGGCAAACGCTCGTTGACTACGCCCCTGACCACGAGGGAGCCGTGGCCTATTGTAAGCTAGCGGAGGTTATCGTGCATGATGAGTGAGACCGAAAACGCACAACCCGAACAGGACGCGCACTCCTCGTCTGACAGCGAGCCTATATCGCTCGAAGGGAAGGGGTGGGATATTCTGGTAGGCGGCCAGCAAAACGCTGCACAGCTCGGTGGGGCCGATCCCTTCGACCAAAGTCCGGATGACGCTGAGGCCAGCGCGATCATGTCCGCGTCGGAGACGCCGCCGGGTGAGACGACAGGCGTGCCGCCCGAAGAAGCCTTCTGGGATCGAGGGCGCGGATCGGGTGCACCGGAGCCACCTGTCCCAACAGACGAGAACGTCGCTGCGCCGCCGCGCGACCTCAGCCCTGAGGAACTGGGAGCAGTGCCGATCCCTCCAGGCATTGAAACTCCTTCTGCTGCCCCAGCAACACCAGAAGTCCTGTCTGTTTCAGAGACCGCGCCGTCGGCACCGGCAGAATTCCCCGTGCCCACCCTGTCCTTCGAGGAGCTGACCGCGCCGCCTGCCTCACCTGCCTCGGCTGAAGCGCCATCGACAGTGGATATGGGGCCCAGCGTGCCCGAAGTGCCCGCTCCCGGTCCGTTTGGCGCGCCATTTGGAGCAGCCCCAGATGCAGGCATGCCGTTTGGCGCTGCCCCTGCGCCCTTTGGCGGTCCGGCAGCGCCGCCGCCGCTTGCTCCCTCTGTTCCTGTGGAACCAACCCCGCTGACTGCCCCGCAGGCCGTGCCTGTTCAGCCCGCGGGAGTCTATTCGGCTATGGATGTTGGCGCGGAACGGATTTACGATCCTTTTAGGAGCGAGCGGTATGTTGCCCCTATGCCTACAGAGCCGGAGAAGCCCCCCGACGAGGCGCTCAAGGGGCACCTGATCACCCAAGAGCGCATCGACGCGCTGTGGGACGAGATCAACGAGACTTACAACCTGGCCATCAACGACGTACGCGGCTATTTCAAGACCACCGAGCAGGCCATCATCGACCTCAAAAAAGCTCGCGAATTACTGCTGTCAGGCGCTGAAAACTACGACAACGCCGAGCAACTTGTGAAAATGGTCAAGGCGCGTCTGCGCCTCGAGGAGAAGGTCCGCCAGTGGTCCAAGAACCTCGGCACCTGGTTGGCCCTCTACCTCGTCATCTGGCTGCTTCTGCTCTCAGTGTTGTCCCTGGTCACAGATCATGCCCAGGAGATCGCCGCACAGCTTGTCCCCCTGTGGATGGCTCAGACCATCCTGCCCGGCCTGTTTGGAGGACTAGGGGGTGTGGTCGGCGCACTGTGGGTTCTGATCAAGCACATCGCCAAGGAGCGCGACTTCGATCCGATCCACACGCCCTGGTATGTTACCAACCCATTCCTGGGTTTTGCTCTGGGCGTGATCACCTACCTTCTGCTGCTGGCAGGGGGCGGGCTGATAGGAATCGAGGGCTTCGCCGATGCGGCATCCAACTCGCTGTTCACGTATGCCTTGTGCATCATTGTTGGCTTCAACCAGAATGTGTTGTGGTCATTGGTAGACCGTGTCATTAAGGCGGTTGTGCCACCAACCGAAAGTCGCGCGGCCACTGAGCAGCCCTCCAGCCAATCCGGGGGCTGACTTCGGCGCTGACACATCAGGCAGGGGCGCAGCATCGCAGTGCGCTGTGCCCCTGCCTTCAAAGTACTTTGGGTACAGGCAGGTCTTCGATACTCTAATTGCTCTATTCGCTTCGTAATACCGGGTAGTCCAGGAATGAGAACACGGTCGCTGTGGGGAGCTTTGATTGCGGTGTGGATGCTGGCAGCACTATCGACTCCGGTTGTGCTGACAGTGTCATCGCATTCGGGCAAGGCACCTATGTCTCTGGCCCTCACAGTGGTCGATTCCACCCCTACACCAACACTTCAGCCGGCACCTGCTGGAGGCGGTCGCGTCAATGTGGCTGTGCTCAACGTGCGGGGTGGCCCCTCGACTCAGTGGGTGCGGATCAGGATTCTGCTCTATGGCGAGGTTGTCTTTCCCGTCGGGCGCGACGCCAGCGGCCAGTGGATCGCGATCACTGTCGATCAGTATGTAGGTTGGGTGTGGGTTGAGGCGGTTACGTGGGACCCGGCGCTTGACCTTCAGGCTTTGCCGGTGATCACACCTCCCTCCACTTCCACGCTGCCCGCCTCGGCGACAGCCTCAGCGACCCCTGGCGAGACACCCACAGTATCATCCGTGACGCCGCCGACCCTTCCTCCAACGCCTCGGCCCTCCCTCACCGCAACCTACACTCCCCAGCCATCCCCCGCCGCAACGCCAACGCCTGCCTCCGAGGCAGCCACTGTTGCCCCAACCTCTGTCCCCACGGTGCAACCCACACTCACCCGCGAGCCACCCTCTCCTTCGCCAATATTGCCCAGGCTCCCATCGCCGAGCTTTGGAACCTCGATCGGGATTGGAGGGTTGGGTCTGCTGGCTATTCTGTACGTGTGGCGCTTTGCGCTGGGACAGCGCGAGGTGCGACGCTATAAGAACGGCTTCTCGCTGCAAACCTGTCCTACCTGTCAGACAGGACATCTGATCCTTGAGGAGCATGTCCGCCGTCCCCTGGGCATCGCGATTATTGCCCGCTCGGTGCTGTGCGATGCATGTCGCTCGGTGCTGCGGCAGGTACGCCCTGGCTTATGGCGCTATACCATTGATGCCTTCGTCAACAGCGCGCTGGCTGAGGAATACAACGGGCATACCTTCAGCGACGCCAGCCTGTCCGCGCTGGCTGAGGTTGCCCACAACTACCCACCAACCAATGCCCCCGTACAACTGCCCCCTGTATCACCGGAATTTCAGCAGGCAGTTGAACACCTGGAGGTGTTAGAGGCGCAGGTGCTGGCGGCTGAGCAGGACGACCAGGGTTTCGACACAGATCTGGACGGAGCAACTTCTGAGGCTGAGCAGCAGGAATAACACGCGGTCAGCGGATCTCGCAAGAGATGCTTCAAACTGCCTCTCCATGCACTTACTCTTCTGGCAAGCGCTCGATTTTCGCCCCCAGACTGCGCAGCTTGCCATCGACGCTCTCGTATCCCCGGTCAATCTGCGCCACGTTACGGATAACAGTGGTACCTTCGGCACACAGCGCCGCTAACAACAATGCCATCCCGGCCCGTATATCCGGGCTGGTGATACGCTCCATCTCGCCACGTAGCTTGCTCGGTCCCTGGATCAGACATCGGTGCGGATCGCACAGGACGGCCCGGGCGCCCATGTAGATCAGCTTATCAACGAAGAAGAAGCGGTTCTCATACATCCATTCGTGAAACAGCACAGTGCCCTGAGCCTGGGTGGCAATCACCAATGCAATGCTGAGCAAGTCGCTGGGAAAGGCTGGCCACGGCTGAGCCTTGATCTCTGGGATCATTTCTCCCAGATCAGGAACGACTTTGAGTGGCTGGTACTCGGGGACGATCACGTCTTCGTTCTCGACTTCCCAGTGGACACCTAGTCGGTTGAATACTAGCCGGATCATATCCAGGTGCTGAGGCGAGGCATTTTTGATCCGCACCCGACCATGTGTCACAGCGGCTGCACCAATATAGCTGCCTACCTCGATGAAGTCTGCCCCTATCGAGAATTCACCACCATGGAGGCGATCCACACCGTGGACAGTCAGCACGTTAGACCCGATGCCCTCGATCTGTGCGCCTAGCACGTTCAGAAAGTGACATAGGTCCTGGACGTGCGGCTCGCAAGCAGCGTTGCGAATGACCGTTGTCCCTTTAGCCAGCACTGCTGCCATCAGCGTGTTCTCGGTGGCCGTAACGCTGGCTTCGTCCAGCAGGATATCGGTGCCCTTCAGCTCCTTAGCAGTGAACACAAAACGGTTGTCAAGCTCGAACTCGGCCCCCAGCTTTTTGAGCGCCAGGACATGCGTATCGACCCGCCGACGTCCGATGACGTCCCCGCCTGGCGGAGGAAGTTCAAGCCTGCCCAGGCGAGCCAACAACGGTCCGGCCAGGACAATGCTGGCCCGGATGTTCGATGCCAGTCTGTGATCGACGACATGGGTGGCGATCTCTCGGGCGTGAACGCGCAGGCTTCCCTGGCCCTCACACTCCACTGAGACCCCCAACCGGCGGAGGATCTCGCTCATCGTGCGCACATCGGCAATATCCGGCACATTGTGAAGAATGACCGGTTCGTCAGTCAGGATGCAGGCAGGCAGTAACTTCAGAGCAGCATTCTTGTTGCCGCTTGCAGTTACGGTACCGTTCAAGGGAGTGCTGCCCTGAATAACAAAGCGATCCATAGGGCCATCCTTCCACACAAGATGTCACGAGTGGGCTACCAACTGCTTTGCAAACAGGCTTGTTCACACGTTGAACAACAGCGTGACGGGGTCCCCAACCTTGAGTGCCAGCTTGTCGTGGGCGCTGCCCTGGTTGACGGCCACTTCCAACTCGGCGTTGCTGCCTATTAACGCTAGCCCCTGGCCTGCTGCGATCTGGCTGTAGGTTTGGTGCAGACCGTTCAGAGTGTGCCAGCCAAACGTCACACGAGCCGTGCGGGCATCGATATATACAGCCGCCCCGGCAGATCCGGCGCTCAGAGGCCGGAACTCGACGGTGTGATCATCGACCCAACTCAACTGCATGATATTGGTCAGAGCGTTGCCGAAACGGTCAATGCGGATCACCTCGCCACGGATCGACGTGGGGGTGATCTGGAGAGGCGGCAGAGACAATGTAATCAGGTCGGCAATTGGCGACCCCATCTCTTTCAGGGGTGTGCCACTCGCCAGCCGTGCGGCCACTGGGCTAAAGACATCGCGGCCATGGAATGTGTGGCTGGGATTAGGCAGCCAGTAATCTGGCTTATCCAGCAAAAAAACCTCAGAAGCTGGCTCCTGGAGCCACACGTAGGTCAGCACGCCATTGTCCGGTGCGACGAAAAATCCGTGCGGCGTCTCAAGCGCCACAGGCCGCCTCGGTCCACCGACCCCAGGGTCAACGACGACTACGTGCACAGTGTAGGAGGGAAAATATCGATAATAGCTCAACAGAATCAGGGCCGCCTGTTGGATGTCCTGTGGTTTGATCTGGTGGGTAATGTCAACCAGCTGGGCGTGTGGCGCAATGCTCAGAACCACACCCTTCATCACACCAACATAGCTATCTTTGTCGCCATAATCCGTGAGGAGGGTAATGAGCGGCGGTGGCGTCATCATACTTGCATTGTACCTTGAGGTTACAACGGGGTGCAAACGCTCACACAGGCTGCTGACTGACCGGCCTGGCTCATCGGGACGATCTGCCTGCCGCCCGCCTGACTTGCAGCGCAGTATTCTCAATAAAAATGCGACTCCGTGATAAAGTTGTGAGTGACAAACAAACAACCAGATCACAGGAGTCGCAGTATGGACAGTGTAGCACAGATTCGGGTGGCATGGGCGTTGCGTCGGAGGGGGGTCCCAGTCGAGGAGATCGGGCAGGAGGTGGGGCGGCATCCAGCGACAGTGTATCGGTGGCTGAAAGGTATCAGGCAGTGGGGGATAGAGGGGTATATCAGGCACTATCGGACGGCGAAGAAAGGCCGCAGGCGGCGCAAGGTGCATGGCTATGTCGTCCAGCGCGTGCTGAGTATCCGTCGAGAGTATCGGGACTGCTGCGGGCAGAAGATCGTGTATCTGCTGGGTCAGGAAGGGCTCAGGCTGAGCCTGAGTACAGTCTACCGCCTGCTCAGGCAAAACAGGCAGCTGCGCAAGCACACGCGCACAGCGAGAGGACAGCCCGCCCGGCGGGGTCAGGCGCCGCGCCAGGTCGTGCAGATGGACACCCT